>NZ_GL870809.1:0-47205 GCF_000190355.1 Clostridium sp. D5
TTCCCTGGTGGACGGTATCATTGTCCTGCTGAGAAAGACCCTGTATAAGGACCGGAAGATTCCGTACCGAACCGGTTCACTGCCAAAGCTGGATGCCATTCTAGGGAAGGTGCTGGATAAAGGGGCAGGGTACCTCAAAAGGCAGGAGGAATCCGTATCCTATCGGTGGAAGCTGGGGACGCGGGCGCTGGAGAGAAGGGAAAGCCGGGATATGATCCGGTTCAGCCTGTCTTATGGGCTGCAGCTGGCGGGGATCGGGATGATCTTTATATTGGTGTACCTGCTGCTGTAGTAACAGTGTGAACATATCAGCAAATATCATTAGGCATTCGAGAAATTGAGTGCCTTTTTTATGGAAGAATACGAAAAATGCCTTCCATATGACACAGGAGTATTGTTTTACGTATTGACAAATATAAAACGGAGACATATTTTTTCGTACATCTCCCGCTCTGCAGCGCTCCTCATTTTTACCCGTTCCCTCTCAAATGTGCAATGTTCACTAGGTATTTTGGGCATATATGCTTACACTAAAACCAGGTAATATCCTGGTGTGGAAAGAGAGTCTGGATGATTCGTAACAACCTGTTCCAGGGGCGGCAGCTAACGGGTATTGCGCTGGTATTTATAGGGGTGTACCTGATGCTCAAAAGCAGGGGGAAGAAATAAATGGGAACGGCCATTTATTATAAAGAGGATCAATAAAATAAGATTAGAGCGTGCTTGATAATTCATAGCACCCGCTTGACCGTCCTGTTCATTTGGGCACATGAATTATCAAACATACTCTGGCAGAGAAAGGGATGGTAGCAGAAGATGAGAGAAGTAAAAGAAGATGTTAAGAAGTTTACCCCGGAAGAAATCAAAGAATATCTGGATCGCATAGGTATGTCTCCGGTGGAACAACCTGCCAAAGAAGCGTTGGATGAGATAATCTATCGTCAACAATGTTCACTTCCATTTGAGAATTTAGACAGTTTTGATTTACATAAGGAAGTGTGCCTTGACCCTGATTATGTATTTCAAAAAATTATTCGGGGAAAAAGAGGCGGATACTGCCTGGAATTGAATGGGTTATTACATCGTCTGCTCATCAGTCTAGGATATGATGCAAGACTATGCTTTGTAAGGGTTTTATTGGGATCAGATGACTTTACGACATGGGCGGATCACAGAGCAATAATTGTAACTCTTGATGGTGAAGAATATTTCTGCGACGGCGGCCTCGGAGGTCCAATGCCTGCAGGTGCTTTAAAGATTCACACCGACGAGTGGCAGACCTATAAAAAAGAGTCATTCCGAGTTCTGCCCAGTATAAAGGGGTGGTATGAAGTTCATCGAAAAACCCGCATCAGCCAGCAAGTGGGAAAGGAAGATGCAACGCACAGAATAGAAATACTGTTTTCCGATGTAGCATGTTTTAGTTCTGATTTTGTCTTTTTGAACTATTTTCAGTCGACCTGTAAAGATGCGCGTTTCTGTACACTAAGAGTTATAAACATACGTACCGAGGATGGGTACCGCACACTTATCAATGATGAGTATAAAGAAGTGTCAGAAGATAACGTAGTAATAGAGCCGGTTGGCGGACGCTTGAAAGAACTCCTAAAAGAAAAATTCAATATAGAGATTTAGGAGTGAGGCGCTTTTGCGGCGAATGAGGGACGACCTGGAAAACGGACATAGGGGTGTACGGATACGGGTTTTGACTGTAAGGCAGAGTAAAGGAAAAAAGGAAGGAAAAACGCGGCAACCATGGACACATCACGCAAAGCCCTGATGGCTTTGCGCGCTGGGTCCAGGAAAATCGGTGATTTGAAATCACCGATTTTGCCGCGTTTTTCCTTCCTTTTTCCTTAACTCTGCCTAACAGCCAAAAGACGCATCCGTACACCCCTATGTCCGTTTTCCAGGTCTGGCGCATCAAGGCGGTAGGATGGCATCACTTGAGGGGAATCTGGGCGGGTGCAGCGGATGGTTATTCTATAGAAGGAACAGCTCAACTACAAGGACGAACCAGACAACCTGCCGGAGCAATAACAGCACCTCGCAGCCATTCCCATCTGCCCCCGTCTCCCTCTCTGGCAGGCGACCCATCTCCCCTTTCAAGTGTGCAATATTCACTAGGCTTTTTTTCATCTTATGGTTACACTAATCGTAATTATAGAAAGGAGCGGAGAATACCATGTTATTAAATCAAAAGAAGTTTTATCAGGACATTGCTAACTATTATGAACTTGACAACTACGACGGTTTACGGGTATATTTAGAAAATAAGGAGAAGGAAGTGAAGCAGTCAGTTATGCCGGATCCGGGATGTGTTATGTGCGGCGGCGCGGATGTGGATCAGGATGGGATTGCGGCGGTTACAAAAAGTTGGATTCAGGAGCGGAACAATGCAATCGCAGTCATCATTTACGAGCAGGCGAGACTTTTCGAACAGTGGGAAAAATGGGAGGAAAGTGAGAGTAAATACAGAGAAGCCATTCAGCTGATGGAGCGGAGCGGGATGACGAACCTGAGTATTTACGAAGCATCTATTGACAGTATCAAGTCGATTGAGGAAGAGAAGGAGTAGTTGCATATGAAAGATATAGTTCTTGGTCAGTATAAGGGAGTGGAGACTCCTGCTCAGATGGATAAGAAAGAGAAGGAAGATTACCTTATCAATACATTGGTTGACAGCTCGAAGGTAAAGGTATCTGAAACAAGCGTGAATGACAGAGCGAAAAGAATGGCCGAGGAGTATGCGCTTCGTCTGAACCAGCAGGGCCTGTCTATTGAACAGTATTATCAGGCTTCCAATACAGATGAGAAAGCACTGGTAAAGAAGATGCAGGAAATAGCCGAGAGACAGCTGAAAGGCAGAAAGATCCTGGAGGCGATAGCAGAAGCGGAGAGCATTACCGTGACGGAGCAGGAGGTGGACCAAGAGATTAAAAAGCTGACCATAAGATATCCTGTTGATGAAAAGAAGATCAAAGAAATCATGCGGGGAGCAGAAGAACAGCGTCTGAGAAATGACATTTTAGTAAGAAAAGCAATGGACTATGTTTCAGAACATGCCGTGGAGGCTGCACCTGTTTGTGAAAAGTAAAGCGAGGTGATAGAGATGCGTCCCTATTATGATAATACTGCCAGAGAGGTACTTGCAACAGCGGCAGAAGCAGCAAAAAATATGGGTCAGGTCACCGTGGGGACAGAACATATTTTGCTGGCATTAACAAAGGTAAAAACTGGGATCACTCAGTTTGTATTAAAGAGAAGCGGATTAGATGAGCAGCTGGTGACAGCAATGATTGAGGAATGGGTACCCTCGACCGGGCTTACGATCCTTCAGACGGCATGGAGCTATTCTCCAGAGTGCACAAAGATTCTGGACAGGAGCCATAAGCAGGCAGCGTGGTTCCAGGCGGAACTGACCGGGGCAGAGCATATATTACTGGCAATGCTGCAGGACGAGACACTTTCTGTTATGCGGTTTTTTAAAGCCGCACAGGTGAACCCTTCTTCCATATATGTGGATACGATCGTAGAGATGAAGAGGAAGAAAATAGGACTGGCAAAAACAGAGGAGGCCAAGACAAACGGCATCCATAAACGCACAGAGCTTCTGGATCAATTCGGCCGCGATCTGACCGAGATGGCAAGAGAAGGAAAGTTAAGCCCTCTGATTGGCAGGGAAAATGAGAGCCGGAGGCTTCTACAGTCGCTCTGTCGCTGGGGAAAGAACAACCCCTGTCTAATTGGTGCTCCGGGAGTCGGGAAAACAGCAATCGTAGAGGGATTTGCCCTTGCAATCGCAGAGGGAAAAGTTCCGGGAATCATGAAGGACAAAAGAGTTGTTGCTGTTGATCTGGCAAGCGTTGTTGCCGGAAGCAAGTACAGAGGCGATTTTGAAGAGCGGTTAAAACATATTATTCAGGAAATCACAGATGCCGGGAACGTGATTCTGTTCATTGATGAGATCCATACCATTGTAGGTGCCGGAGGAACAGAGGGCGGAATTGATGCAGCCAATATTCTGAAGCCTTGTCTGGCACGCGGGGAGATACAGGTTATCGGTGCAACGACCACAGAAGAATACCGCAGATATATCGAGAAGGATGCAGCTCTTGAACGGCGCTTCCAGCCGATTCAGGTAGAAGAACCGACCGAGGAAGAAAGTCTGGAAATACTGAACGGCGTAATCGACAGATACGAGAAGCATCATTCGGTTAAATTTATGCCGGAGGCGATGGAAGCCGCTGTAGAATTATCCAAACGATATATTAATGACCGTTATCTTCCAGATAAGGCACTTGATTTAATTGACGAAACAGCCGCGGCCGTCTGCCTGGACAGATCCGACAGTACGGAACTGGCAGCCCCGGAGGACGATTCATCACAAGTACAATTTATTGAAATTGGAAGTAATGAAATTGCACGAACAGTTGCACAGTGGACCGGAATTCCCATTATGCAGGTGAATGCCGATGAAGGCACACGTCTGCTGAAGCTGGAAGAGATGATCGGAGAGCGGATTGTAGGACAGCAGCAGGCTGTAAAGGCAATTGCGAAAGCAATGCGCAGAGGGCGCGCCGGAATTCAGAATCCCAACAGACCAATTGGTTCTTTCCTGTTCTTAGGTCCCACAGGTGTGGGCAAGACAGAGCTGAGCAAGGTACTGGCAGAGTTCATGTTTGATAAGCCGGATGCATTTATCCGTCTTGACATGTCCGAGTATATGGAACCACACTCTGTAGCCAAGATGATTGGTTCCCCACCGGGATATGTAGGCTTTGAAGACGGCGGGCAGCTGAGCGAGAAGGTGCGGAGAAATCCGTATTCAGTCGTATTATTTGATGAGATTGAAAAGGCTCATCCGGATGTGTTCAATATGCTCCTTCAGGTGTTGGAAGACGGTCATATGACGGATGCCAAAGGCAGAAGAGTAAGCTTTAAGAATACGGTTTTAATTATGACCTCCAATGCGGGAGTCCAGAATCATGACATACACCGTAAACTTGGTTTTTCTGCGGGGAAAGAAAGTGACCAGGGCAGCAATGAAGAGATTAAGAATGAGATTCTGTCCGAGATCAAACATGTATTCCGGCCTGAGTTCCTGAACCGTATTGATGACATTATCGTATTCAGAAAGCTGAACCATGAGGACATGAGCGCGATTATCGGCCTGCTGATCCAGGATCTGTCTGTGCGGTGTGAAGGAATGGGAATTACGGTTCATGTTGGCGAGGATGTAAATGAATATCTGATAGAGAAGTATGTAAATCTGCAGTATGGTGCAAGGCCTTTGAAGAGAGCAGTGCAGTCAGAGCTGGAAGATGTGGTGGCTGAAAAAATGCTTTCGGGAGATATCCTTCCTGGGGATGATGTGTATATTTGTATGGAAGAAGGAAAAGTCAAGCTGAACGTGAACCCTAATATTGAAGAAGGAACACAGGACACAAATCAGAATCCAAAAGAGGAAGTTGTTAAATCAAACATGGATTCTGCAGCAGAGTCGGAAATGGCAAAAGAAAAATAGTATTATTATTAAGTAGTTCAAGGTACGCCGAGGGTTAAAACTTAAAGAAATTCAGGTCCCCGTTTCGGCATCGAATAAAAGGATTAAGAAGGAATTTCGCTTAAAATGCGGGATTCCTTTTTGTTTTGAGTATATTGTATGAAGCTTTGAGGTATGGATTTGGTTATATATTAAGTATCACTATAAAATTAAAATTAGAATTTTTCAAAGGTGTGCAATGTGCACTAACGATAAAACCTTAAAGAGGGTTAAGATGGCTATAACAACGAATTCAAGAATGAAAAGGAGGAAAAAAAATGAATTCAAACGAAAGTAAAGTACAGGAAATTTTGAAACAGCGGGGTATTGATACGGCGGTAGTTGATGATGTTACAGAAGCTGATATTCCGGAAGCTTGTGACCGTTTTAAGAAGTTAATGGATGTCTATTACACCTTGAAAGTTTCAGCTGATATGGAGACTCCATACTGGTACAACAGAATCTGGTGGGAGAATGATGGTGATCTGATCGAAGTTAGAAGAGCAAGAGCTGTTGCCGGCGGATATGCTCATACAACCCCTACTATCCTTCCTTGGGAAAAACTTGTTATGAACAAAACGAAAAATGTTCGTGGCGCATTCCCATTCCCATGGGTTACTGCAAGCTTCTTCAATGCTCAGGCAGAAGCTCTTATGAATGAAGTTGATGCTCCGGCTGAGAGCTCAGCTGATGCTGTTTCACAGGTTGGTGCCGGCGGTGGTAACGTAACAGAAAGTTACGGAGAAATCGTTTCTCTCGCTAAGAAGTTTGGTATGAGAAAAGAAGATATTCCTGTACTTGTAAAAGTATCCAAATACTGGGATGGAATCTCAGTAGAAGATGTCAGCACAAAATATGGCAAGATGCTTCCTGGATATGACCAGTTCGAAAAAGTTATGGACTCTGTAGTTGTTATGTTTGATTCCTTTGCGATTCCTCAGGGACGTGAAGTAATGAACTATTACCTGCCGTTACAGTACGGTTTTGATGGAATTTGTGATCTGTGTGATGAGAAGATCGCAGAGTTCATGGGTGAAGCAGGCGATGATGGTATTCTTGGAATGAGCCGCGGATACTATTATGCAGCAATGAAAGAAGTATGTAAAGGTTTAGGCCAGTGGTGCCAGAACTACGCTGACAGAGCAAAAGACCTTGCAGCACGTGAGTCGGATCCGGAATTTAAAAAGAATTACGAAGAAATCGCAGAGGTTATGGGAAATATCGCTCATAAGGCTCCTGCTACATTCCGTGAAGCACTGCAGCTTACACTTTGCTTACACTATGGCGTTGTAAACGAAGATCCTCAGTCAGGACAGTCTATTGGACGTCTCGGACAGGTTCTGCAGCCATTCTATGAGAAAGACATTCAGGATGGTGTTACAACAGACGAAGAAGTTATCGAACTTCTTGAATTATACAGAATTAAGATCACATGTATCGAATGTTTCGCATCAGCTGGTGTATCCGGTGGTGTTCTTTCCGGAAATACATTCAACAACCTGTCAATGGGCGGTCTGGGATATGATGGTCTGACAGCAGTTACTCCGTTAGAGTACCTGATCGTTGAAGCTGGTATGAGAGCTCAGACTCCGCAGCCTACATTAAGTGTACTGTATGATGAGAAAACACCAGAGGACTTCCTGATGAAGTGTGCTCGTTGTACAAAACTTGGAATGGGCTATCCTGCATGGATGAACAATCAGACTGGTATGAACTTCATGCTGAGACAGTATGGAGAAGAGGGAATGGACGTTATCGATGCTAGAGCATGGTGCCTTGGCGGATGTCTTGAGTCTTCACCTGGACAGTTCTCACCGCTGAACTACAACGGTAAGATTACAATGGTTCCTGGAGGAGCTTCACCGACATGTGGTACAGGTATCCACTTTACAGCACTTCCTAAGATTCTTGAGCTCGTGCTGACAAACGGTGTTGATGCAAGAACAGGCAAAGAGGTATTCCCGCCTCACAACGAAAAGATTGATACCTATGAGAAGATGGTTGAACTCTGGTACAAATATCTGGATCTCAGCAATCAGATCGTTAACAAGGTAAACAACCTGCAGATGGATATCTGGAGAAAATACAATATGCCGGCAGTAGCTTCTCTGCTTAAGGGCGGCTTCTTCACAAACGGACAGCATATTGGAAACTGCGGAGCAAAATACAACGCAACAATTAACTTTGAGTCATGTGGTACAGTTACATACATCAACGCTCTTGCTTCTATTAAGAAAAATGTATTTGATGACAAGACATTTACACTGGAAGAGATGACAGATGCAATGATCAACAACTTCGGATTCAAAACTGCTTATGAAACAGGCGTATTCTCACCTGACTTCAGAGAAAGCACAGATGCATCTGAGAAATATGAGAAGATCTTTGCAGCATGTATCAACGCACCGAAGTACGGCAATGCAGACAGATATGTAGATGATCTCCTTGTTGAGTATGAAGTTGGTATGAAGAAATATATCCCAACTATCAGATCTTACTATGGAAAACCGTTGTATATGTGCCAGATCTCTGTATCTACACACGGCCCACAGGGATTCGTAACACTGGCATCAGCAGACGGAAGACTTGCAGGAACTACATATGCAGATGGTTCTGCATCCGCAGCAGCTGGTACAGACAAGAACGGTATCTACGCAATCTTCGAATCAGCTACAGTATATGATCACTCTATGTGCCAGAATGCTCAGATGAACTTAAAGATTCATCCGACAGCTGTTAAGGGACTGACAGGAACCAGAAAACTTCTGGATGTTGTTCGTGCTTACATGCGTAAGGGAGGATTCCACGTACAGTTTAACGTAGTAGGTTCCGATACACTGAGAGATGCTCAGAAGAAACCAGAAGCATACCGTGACCTGATGGTTCGTGTTGCCGGATTTACACAGTACTGGTGTGAAATCGGTAAGCCGATCCAGGATGAGGTTATCTACAGAACAGAATATGACGAAGCATAAAAAGAAGAGAGAGACGGAGGTAGAATCATGAAACATAATGAATGTGTAAATTATATTAATCTTGACTGTGAAAAAGGTATGTGTGCGCTTTCAAAAGTAATCGTTCCTATTGATGGTGAAGGAAGCGATGCCTGCCCACAATATGAAGCAGCTCCTCTTTGCGGAAACTGCAAGAATTTTGAGAAACCGGACAAATACGGAATCGGAACATGTACAGGATTCTGCAAAGAAAACTGGGCTTATTCAACATGCGGAGCTTTCAGTTGCGAAAACTACAAAAAATAAAATAATTAATTAAGGAAGTCATATATGGAAAAGAAAGGATTATTATTCGATATTCAAAGCTATTCCGTGCATGATGGACCGGGCTGCAGGACAAATGTATTTTTCATAGGCTGTCCGCTTGAGTGCAG
The DNA here is from genome assembly GCF_000190355.1 of Clostridium sp. D5. Taxonomy (NCBI): domain Bacteria; kingdom Bacillati; phylum Bacillota; class Clostridia; order Eubacteriales; family Clostridiaceae; genus Clostridium; species Clostridium sp. D5. Next base: position 8,934 of record NZ_GL870809.1, read on the forward strand.
GTGGTGCGCCAATCCGGAGAGCTGGAAAAGAAAGAAACACATAATGTTTGCAGAAAAAGTATGTAAGTATGATAAGGGCTGCAGGGCATGTAGAGATACATGCCCCAAGGGCTCTATCAAATTTGACGAGAATGGGAAACCATCTCTCACCTGGTCAATCTGCGAAGACTGCGAGAGTTTTGAATGCATTAGCCTGTGTCCGAACAATGCCTTAAAGCAATGTGTGAAAGAGTACACAGTGGACGGCCTGATGAAAATACTAAAGAGGGACTTTAATAACTGGGGTTCCGAAGGCGGCGTTACCTTTTCAGGCGGGGATCCGCTTATGCATCACGATTTCCTATACGATGTGCTGATGGAATGTAAGAAGGCACATATACATACGGCTATCGAGACAAGTGGTTTTGCAACTGAAGAAAACTTTTTAAAGATTTTAACAAATATTAATTTCGCATTTATCGATGTGAAAAATATGGATACAGAGGCTCATAAGTGGGGTACGGGCGTCGGAAATGAATTAATTCTTTCTAATATAGAGGCTTTGGTAAAATCCCCATGGAGAGGGCGACTGGTTCTTCGCCAGCCAACGATCCATGATTATAACGACAGTGATGAAAATGCAATGAAATTGATCGAGTTTATGAAGAGACTGGATCTTTTTGAAATCAATCTTCTGAAATTCCATCGTATGGGAACTTCAAAGTGGGAACAGCTGGGTAAACAGTATGAATACACAGACCACGGCGATATGACAGATGAACGAATGATAGAGCTGCAGAATTTATATCTGGAGAATGGAATTGCATGTTATATCGGTGACGACACACCTTTCTAAAGGACACGAATTCACATAAGGGAAATGGAGGGGCAGGAATGTCTAATTCTAAACCAGGAAATATCGTAAAACAAATTATATGTTATATAGGTGGATTATTTATCATTACGATCGGTATCAATATATCCAAGATGTCTAATCTGGGTATCTCTCCGGTAAGTTCTATTCCAAGGGCAACGGAGCAGATCTGGGGCTTCACTCTGGGCGTAACAACATTTATTATTTACATCTTTTTAGTAGTAGCACAGCTTGTTATTCTAAGGAAGAATTTCAAACTTAGAAATGCTCTGGGAATACTGCTGACGTTTGTATTCAGCTGGATGATCGACTTAACTGGTACAGATCCAAAGGCGCTGGGACATCTTATGCTTAACTTCCCAAGACCGCAGAATTATATTATGCAGTTTATCTATATGGTTGTCAGCGTAGTAATTATAGGTATTGGTGTATTCCTCTATCTGCGTCCGAACTGGGTTCCGATGCCGGCAGAAGGCCTGGCAGGTGCCATTGCGCAGGTTACAGGAAAGACATTTGGAGATTGTAAAACAATTGTTGATACAAGTATGATCGTTATTGCATTAATTCTTCAGTTAATATTCCTTGGAGGACTGCAGTCTTTCGTGGGGGAAGGTGTTGTAGTACGAGAAGGAACAATCATTGCAGCAATTTGTGTAGGGCAGGTAGTAAAATTCCTGTCAAAACGTTTTGCGAAGTCTATTGAGGGATGGCTTCATGCAGGAGAAGAAAGGGCAGCAGCAAAGGCGTAAAATTATATACTCATATTGCAGTAAGGAATAATATTTAGGAGGAAATGCGAATGAAAGCATTATTTACCCCGAGTCTTTTGACCGGAGATGAGATGATAGACACTCATCATAAAGAATTATTTAAACGTGCCAATGATTTGTTTGAAAGTATTGAAAATAAAGAAAGTGCAGAGAAAGTCCAGGAGACTCTGGGATTTTTGGCGGATTATACAACCTACCATTTCAGCGAAGAAGAAAAACTGATGGAAGAAGTACAGTATCCAAAGACTGAAGATCACAAAAAAATGCATGCAGCGCTGGTTGAAGATGTAAAAAATCTTGCACTGAAGCTGGCGGCAGAAGGCCCTACAAAGGATTTTGAGGACCAGGTGAATCAGAAGGTTGTCGAATGGTTATATACTCATATTAAAGTAAATGACCAGGAACTGGCTGAATATAAAAATGTAAGAAGCCAGATGGATAATCTGCAGTAATTTCTAAATATTCTGTTTAAAGACAGCTGAAGCGGTGAGATTGGGGGGAACCCGAATTTCATCGCTTTTTGGGAAGGAAGGGAAAATATGGAGATAAGAGAAATACTTGAAAAATCAGATGCTCTTTTTGCAAAGGGTGAAGCCAAAGAGGCGTGCGCTTATCTGGAAAACTGTCTGCAGGGTGCCTGTGCGGAGAGTGACTGGCAATCGCAGCTTACAATAGAAAATGAGCTGATGGGATACTATAGAAGCATCAGCCATCTGGATCGGGCATGGGAATATGCTCATAAGGCAATTGAGATTGTAGGACAGCATAATCTGGATGAAACACTGGCCGGAATGACGACTTATCTGAATATAGCAAATATCTACCGTGCGTCAGGACAGGTGGATAAAGCCATGGAACTTTATCTCCAGGTGGAGAAAGTTTATAAACGGGAAAATTTAGAAGTTGACTATCGTCTGGGTGGACTTTATAATAATATGTCTGTCGCATCACTGGAAGCAGGTAAACTTTCTGATGCTGTGGAGTACGGTGAAAAAGCTGTCAAAGTGCTGGAGCAGGTCCCTGATTCGGCGGATGAACGGGCTACGGTGTATGGAAACCTGGCAGGAGCGTTCCTCCATTCCGAACAGCCGGATTTTGAGCGTGTACAGTCCTATCTGGACAGGGCAGCCGGCATTTTTGAGAAAGAATGCAGGAACAGCCCCCATTACTGCGGTGTGCTGGCTATGAAGGCATATACGGCTTATTTAAGCAAAGATCTGGAAGGCTCTCTTGCATTGTATGAGAAAGCAATGGAAGAGACGAAAAGGCACTATGGGGAAAACGCGGATTACAAACGTCTTGTGGAAAATTACAACGCAATCAGGAGGAAAATGGCTAATGGTACAAAGTAATGGTCTGCAGCTGGAGCATAAGGGACTTGAGCTCTCACAGGAATATTATGAAAGGATCGGAAGACCCGTACTGGAAGAATTATTTCCGGCTTATTTGGACAGGATCGCTGTGGGCCTGGTGGGGGAAGGCTCCGAGTGCTTTGGATATGACGACATGATCTCCATGGATCATGACTATGGACCGGGCTTCTGTATATGGCTTACAAAAGAAGATTATGAAGAAATTGGGGAAGAGATGAGCGGGATATATGATGCTCTTCCCAAGGAATATAGAGGGATCTCTGCAAAGACTCACAGGACCGAATCGGAAGGCCGCAGGGGAGTCCTGGAAATTGATAAATTCTACCAGAAATTTCTGGGAGCAGGAGGGGTTCCCAGGAAACTGTCAGATTGGATGATGATACCGGAGCATTATCTGTCAGTGGCCACGAATGGAAGGGTGTTTGAGGACAATCTGGGGGTATTTACGGGGATACGGGAGCAATTGCTGGAATATTACCCGGAGGATATCCGATTGAAAAAAATAGCCGCACGTGCTATTACAATGGCCCATTCGGGGCAGTGCAACTACAGCCGGATGATGAGAAGGCATGATACCGTAGCAGGAGTTCTGGCTCTTTCTGAATTTATCCGTGCATCCATTTCCATGGTATATATACTGAACAAAAAATATACTCCCTATTATAAATGGATGTGGGCAGGAATGAAAGAGCTGGAACGGCTTTCGGAGGTAGGCACAATCCTGAAAAATCTTGTGGATTTGGGGCCGAACAAAGGCAGCTGGTATACAAATGAATGGAATACCTATCAGATTGAGCTGAACAGGAACGATAAAGTGATTGTTATGATAGAAGAGATTTGTGCTCTTATTATCAAGGAACTTAAGGTTCAGGGAATCAGCAGCAGCTCGTCCGATTACCTGGAAGAACATGCCTATGCAGCAAGGCATCGTATTAAGGACGAGACAATACGCTCCCTTCCTGTAATGGCATCATAAGAGAGGAAAAGATTATGGTTAGCATAGACGATATTATCAAAGAAGAATGGCGTCAGTTTCAGCTTGTAAAAAATGAGGGAGGCCGTGCGGAGTGTCAGGATAACTGGCCCGAGTTTTATATTATGCGTAAGAGCCAGTTTATGGCCTGGCCAAAAAAAATCACGGACAGCTATTATATGGACCTGATGCAGGCAAAAGTTCAGGGGCGTAATCTGCTGTTTGAAAAATATGCGTTTATGATGATCGATACTATGCCGCAGCAATATGAAGCCCTGAAAAAGGTTCTGCCGAAGATATCTGAGAAGAAAAAGCGGCTGATTAATTATATTGCAGATATACAAATAAGATGGGCAGAAGATTTTAAGCGCAGATATCCATTATATGCAGAGAACGGACGTCCTACATATGCATCTGAAGAAAATGGGTATACGACTTCTATCGAGACTTATGTCAAGGGAGAATTATTTTCTTATGGAGATAATACCATCATACTTTATGCTGCATATGTGGAGGAGTGCGTGCAAAATGGACAGAATCTGACAGATGTTGTCAGAAAAAACATGGCAATGCTTAATGGATACAGTTCTTTGGACGAAGTAGAAAAGGAATTGTCAATTAAGAGAAAATTGTGAAAAGTGATGAAAATTATATAGTTAATAAGTTAAAAATATACAAATTGATAAAAAGTGTGAAATGTTTACTACCCATAATTGTGGAAAAAGTTGTAAAAATAACAGTGAAAGGAGAGTGAGCTTATGAAGTTGGAACAAATCGCCATTTATGATTCGATTGAAGGTTACATGGAGCAGATTCCGGTTATTAAGGTAAAAAAAGGTGAATTTATACCCACGAGATATTCTTCCCGGGAGGGAATACCAAACAAATATTACATAATTAACGGTCAAATAAGAGTCTGGAACAATGTAGGCTGCAGAAAAATCTGGGTGGATGAAATCGGTGAGGACTGGTTTGCCGGCGATTTGAGCGACGTATATGAACAATTTTTGAATTGTGAATCATGGGCTGTAGAAGATACGCTTTTGCTGGAATTTAACGATGAGGTATTCCAAGAATTGTTAAATGACGTCAGGTTTGCCAAGGCATTCTATCACAAAATGAGCCAGAGGGTATATCAAATGTATAAGCGCATGCTTATGAACAGTATGTATAGCCAGAAGGAAATACTGTCAAGCTATATCATTTCAAAAGTGAAGAAAGACCGGATGGTCTGTCCGAACATGAATGCGCTGTGTGAATTTTTGGGATTTAGCAGGAGGAGTCTTTATAATACATTAAATGATCTGATAAAAGATGGAATTTTAGAGAAGGATGATAATTATATCTATATTAAGGACAGGGAGGCCCTTGAGGATCAGGGAAAACATGTCCAAGAGTACATGCTTTAAAGAGGGGACAAAGACTTGGATAATTACAGCATCATCAAGAATACCATGATCTATGAGCATATTAAAGATTATTTACCAGTCATTCCTATATTAGAGTTAAAAAAAGGTGAATATTTATTCAGGGCAGATCGCGCAAGTGACACTTTGTTCTATATATTCGAAGGCGTGATCAAGGTTGAAAACATCTCCTACAATGGTAAAAAGCTGATTGTAGATATTATAGACGCGGACAACTTTGCGGGACCTATCAGCAGTATTCATAATGCGGATTTTCAGTGTTCCGGGGTAGCGGAGACGAAATCGAAGGTGCTTGTATTAAAAAAGTCTCTTATGGATGAGCTGATGCAGAACGATGAGTTTTTAGTGCTGTTTTATCAGAAAACAAGTAAGCGTGTCTATATGATGTATAAAAATATTCTCGCGCGAAGCCTGTTCGGCGAGAATGAAATTATGGCACATTACATTTTGAGGCATTCAAGCGGCGGAGTCTTTAAATATAAAAGTATTTATAATATTTGTGAAAACCTTGGGATCAGCAGAAGGGGAATCTATAATATCTTATACCGTTTTGAAGAGGCCAGTTGTATAGAAAAACTTGATTCGGGATATCGGATCCTGGACAGGGGCTATCTGGAGAGAGTAGCCGAACAGATGATAAAGTTTATGAAAAACAGTGAAGACGAGTTATAGCTGGAAGAAAATATTTCCAGATAATAAAAACGCCGGATGGGCAGATACCCATTCAGGCGTTTTTTGCTGTCTCTGTGCAATATCTGATACTACCAGAACAATTCTACGGATTTCTTAATGACATACCATAACCAGAAGATACAGACCAGTAAAGGCAGGATTGCCAGTACAGTAATCTTGTCAGATATAGCCGATGTGAAGTTGCTGATCAGATTCAGACCGCCCAGCAGGAAACAGGCACACGAAAATATGATGAGCCGAGGGAAAATGAACTTAATATAGCCTTCCGAATCTTTACAATTGTCTATATTAATATTTCCTGGTATCAGCAGAATGTTTTTATGCAGCCTCTTCTGTGTGCGCATAAAATAACAGGAATAAAAGCAGTATATACTGCCTCCCCAGATCAGAGCATCAAAGATTACTAGAATATCGATATTCTCCATAAATTACGGTCCTTTCTTTTTGAAGCAGGTCTGCCGATCAGTCTCTGTCCAGCAAAGAGATCTTAATCTGCTGTTTCGCATCATCAAATTGCTGTTTCATCAAATTAGTAGCCATATCTAAATCTTCCTGTGTAAAAGCCGTTAAGATGTCTCCATGCTGCTGAGCCAGCTGAGGCAGCTCTTCGTGATAATTCTCCACCTTTGCAAGTGCATACAGATCCCAGAATGCGGTGAGGAGCTGTTCAAGCAGAATGTTTTTGGTGCTTGAAAACAAAATTCTATGGAATTCCCTGTCATTGGAAGCGAAGGTTTTTCCTGCCGCAGACTTTTCTTTCATGGCGTTTACCTCCACCTGGAGGAGTTGAAGTTGTTTGATATCGATGTAACGCATTGCGGTTTCCAGGGAATTGATCTCCAGCATGCTTCTGATCTCTAACAGGTTTAATAATAGAGTTGGTTTTGCCTCTATCAGAATGGACCAGGTATCCATAAGAGGAGCACTGAAATTCGGCGGGTTAATGTAACGTCCGCTTCCCTGGACAGTCGAGATGATTCCGTTTGACTCGTATATACTCAATACTTCTCTAAGAGAGGAACGGCTGACATTAAACTGTGTCATCATCTCTTTCTCTGTAGGAAGCTTCTGGTCTATCTCCATTCTCTCGGCGATCAGAACCCCTACCTTTTCTTTTAAAGTCTTTTCCTTCTTGTCATTCGCCTTAATAAGCTCTGGCATTTTTATAATTCTCCTTTTTAGTTAATATGTTTTTTCTATCGGACTCATTTGCGTTAAGTAATAGTAGAAAGTTAATGAATAAATTTAATTAAATGCAAAGTTCATACAAATAGAACGAGTAACACCTTAAATAATAATATATGTCCGACAAATTGTCAACCTGAAAACAGGAATATATGAAATAAATATCGCCTTCCCAATATGATTTCTTTTATAAAATTATAGCCTTCAAAAGCAAAATGTCCATATAAAAAGTGACGAAAATAATAATTTCGTTAAAAACTACCAAAAGCGGGAACGAAAATATGTGAAATAATTCGCCTCAGAAAGAATTGACAAATATGTATGACATATAGTAGGATTAAATAAAATAAATCAGAACAATATTAAAAATTGGTTGACAACGTGGGATCTGATTTAAGAAGAAGTATAACAACACAATTAAAGGAGGAAACAAAATGAAAGGTGAGGTCGTAAAAAGAGTGGCAGGTATTCTCTTAAGTGTATGCATGGTTGTTTCAATGGCAGGATGCGGACAGGGAGGAAAGGATACCAAAACAGAGACGGAAAAGACAGGCAGTACAAGTTCTGCAGATGATGACAAGATTAAAATTGGATTTTCCATGAAAACGGTACAGGAAGAAAGATGGCAGAGAGAGCTGGAGAATGCTGAAAAATGGGCGGATGAAGCAGGTGTTGAGCTGATCGTACAGGTTGCAAACAATGATTCCAACACACAGATCTCTCAGATTGAAAACCTTACAACTCAGGGGATCGATGTTCTGATGGTTGTTCCGGTTGATGGAAATGCCCTGAAAAATACACTGGACTCCGTACATAACCAGGGAATCAAAATCATGGGTTATGACCAGGAAGTGCAGGCATGGAACGATGCAATGGTTGGCTACGATTCCTACGAAGTAGGAAGACAGATCGCAAGTTATGTAGCTTCATTAAAGGAACCAGGCAACTATGTATTTCTCTATGGTGATGCGGCAGCAGGCGAAGCGGTAGAAAATCAGATAAAAGGATTCCATGATGAATTCGGCGATTTTTTTGAGAAAGACGGAAACAAGCTTGTGATGGAACAGTACTGTAAAGAGTGGGCGGCTTCAGAAGCGATGGCATGTGTGGAAAATGCACTTTCCATTACAGGAAATAAAATTACCGGGGTCATCTGTATGAATGATGGAATCGCTTCAGGAGCGATCCAGGCGCTTGAGGCGCAGGGCCTGTCCGCATATGTTACAGGTCAGGATGCAGAACTGACAGCTGTTAAGAGAATTATGGAAGGAAAACAGACGTCTACATTATATAAAGATACTGTTGTGCTTTCTAAAGCAGCCATTGATACAGCTGTTAAACTGGCAAAAGGCGAAACAATCGAAGCGGACAAAACAGTTACATGGGGAGACAATACAGATGCTCCATGGGTTACAGTTGAGGCAACGGTCGTTACCAAAGATAATATCCAGGAGATAATTATAGACGGCGGCGTATATACAGAAGAAGAAATTAATGCTGCGGAAACAGAATAAGAGGTTATTTGAGTTTCAGTGGGCGAAAGCCCGCTGAAACACTTTAAGACAATATTTTAAAGGAGGGATGATGATGGAAGATTACATTTTACAAATGGAACACATTACAAAAACATTCCCAGGTGTAAAAGCTCTTGACGATGTCAATTTTAATGTAAAGCGAGGGGAGATACACTCACTGGTCGGGGAAAACGGGGCAGGTAAATCTACCTTGATGAAAGTACTGAGTGGTGTTTACCCAAAAGGTTCCTATACCGGGAAATTGCTGATAAATGGAGAAGAACAGTCATTTTCAGGGATCAAAGACAGTGAAAAGGCGGGAGTCGCAATTATTTATCAGGAATTAGGTTTGGTACGTTCTTTAAATGTTTGTGAAAATGTATTTCTGGGCAGTGAAAAGAAAAAAGGCGGATTTATCGATTGGGATTTTGAATATAAGAGAACCAAAGAACTAATGCAGGAAGTCCAGCTGGATGTAAAAGCGGACGAAAAAGTAGGAACCCTGGGAACAGGAAAACAGCAGTTAATAGAAATTGCAAAAGCATTGAGCAAAGACGTGAAACTTCTTATTTTGGATGAACCGACTTCTTCGCTTACTGAAAAGGATACGGATAATCTGCTGGAGCTTCTTTTAACACTGAAAGACAGAGGGATTACCTGTATATATATTTCTCATAAGCTGAATGAGGTCTTTAGAATATCGGACTCTATCACAATTCTCCGCGACGGGAAAACAATTGCTACAAAACCTGCAGCAAATATGAATGTACAGGAAATTATCTCAAGCATGGTAGGCCGGGAACTGACGAACCGTTTTCCGAAACAGGAGCACAAAGCGGGGGAAGTTGTATTAGAGGTAAAGAACTGGACGGTTGAAAATCCGGAGAATCCGGAAAAACCATTATTGGATGATGTGTGTTTTCAGGTGCGGAAAGGAGAGATCCTTGGGGTTGCAGGCCTGATGGGGGCAGGAAGAACAGAACTTGCCATGAGTATTTTCGGTGCACTGCAGCAGCATGCGACAGGCCAGCTGTTTCTGGAAGGGAAAGAAATTAAAAAGATGAAGCACCCCAGAGAAGCAATTAAGGCAGGGATCGGGTATCTTTCGGAGGACCGGAAGCGCTACGGTCTGATCCTCGACTCGGATATCCGCACCAATACGACCCTGGCAAGCCTGGATAAGCTGCTGAGGGGCGGCGTTATTGATACAAACCTGGAGACAAGAAAAACAAAAGAATATATTGAAAAGCTGGGTACCAAAACTCCATCCATGTTCCAGCTTGTACGGAACTTGAGCGGTGGAAACCAGCAGAAAGTTGTAATAGCAAAAGCTCTTCTGGCAGAACCGAAAGTATTGATTCTGGACGAGCCGACCAGAGGAATTGATGTCGGAGCAAAATATGAGATTTATCAACTGATGAATGAGCTGATTGATCAGGGAATCAGCATTGTTATGATTTCTTCAGAACTCCCGGAAATTATCGGTATGAGTGACCGGATCTACATCATGTATGAAGGCAAGATCAGGGGAGAACTGAACAGCGGAGTAGATGAAATCACACAGGAGAATATTCTGTATTATGCAGCAGGAGGGAAGAAAGAAGATGACAAATAATAAAAGTGATAGTAATGCGGCCAAAAAGATAGGCCTGATGTTGACGAATAATTTTGATAAGGTTTCATTGTTTGCAGAAATGCTGATCATATTTGTTACGTTCCAGATTGTAACAGACGGTCTGTTTATGACCTCCAGAAACTTATCGAATCTTTTAATGCAGGGAGCAACCTGTTCTATTATTGCAGTTACGATGATGCTTGTCATTGTATCCCAGAACGCGGACCTGTCAGCAGGTAGTGCACTTGGATTTATCGGATGTTTTGCGGCAGCTATGCAGGTACAGCAAAATGTGAATACGCCTCTTACCATTGTTTCCGTTCTTGTTGTCGGTGTTCTAATCGGACTGTGGCATGGATTCTGGATCGGCTATAAGAAACTGCCCGCGTTTATTGTTACATATGCCAGCCAGCTGATTTTCAAGGGCGGCACATTGTTAATCGGTGACGGTATGTCAATCGGACCGGTATCAAAGAGTTTTTCAACGTTTGGAAACGGCTACCTGCCAAAGGTTATTTTGAAAGATGCTTCTTTTAATGACATCAGTCTTTTCATAACGATCATTGCAATGGTGATCTATGTTGTTATTGCTTTCAGAAGCAGAATGAAGAGTAAGAAGACGGGGACTGCTTCCGGGTCAGATGCATTGTTTGCCCTGAAGACGATTTTCATCACAGCGGTGATCTTTATTGTATGCTCTATCATGGTGTTCCAGCAGGGATTCTCCTATGCAATTATTATACTTGCAGTTTTAGGACTCCTGTTTGCATTCATTGTGAAGTACACCCCGTTCGGACGGTATGTATTTGCAATCGGGGGAAATGCAGAGGCGGCGAAGCTGTCTGGTATCAGCGTTGAGAAAACGGTTATGATGATTTATATCTTCCACAGTGTTGTTACTGCGATTGCGGCCATTGTATTTTTAGGGCGTGTCGGCCAGGCAACCGCTTCAGCGGGTACTTCTTTCGAGTTCATTGCAATCACCGGATGTGTGGTCGGCGGAACGAGTATCCTTGGCGGACGCGGTAATGTTCTGGGTGCCATTGTAGGTACTATGATTATGACAGGACTGGATAATGGTATGAGCCTGTTGAACCTGGGTGCAACCTGGCAGTATATCGTAAAAGGCCTCGTGCTGATGCTTGCCATTGCCCTGGATGTAATGAGTAAAAAAGGAAAAGCAAATTAAAAAAGGGATTGCAGCCTGGATAAATGGAGGGACAACTGTGAAATACGGATTGCATTATATTTACTGGCAGAAGGATCTGCAGTGTAAAAGCTATGTGCCATACGTGGAGAAGGTAAAAAATCTGGGGTTTGATGTACTGGAGCTCGGAGATTACCTGGTTTTGAATATGCCGGAAAGCCAAGTGGAGGCTCTGGCGGCGGCATCGAAAGAATGCGGGGTAGAACTGTCTGTGGGGCTTGATCCGCCGGCAGACAGCAGCCTTACAGGCGAAGATAAAGACTGCCGTGAGAAAGGGATAGAGTTTTATAAGCGTGCTTTTGCAAGGCTTGAGAAATTAGGGATACGTACGATGGGCGGAAACCTTCTGAATGCACCCGCTCGGGTCCCGTTAAAGGAGTATATCGAAAAAGAATGGGAATACGGCGTAGATTCTCTGGTGAAGATTGGGCGCAGTGCGGCGGAATATGGGATTGACCTGAACATAGAAATATGCAACCGGTTCGAAAACCATATATTAAACACCGCAGAGCAGGGCGTGCGTTTCGCGAAAGCGGTTGGCCTTCCCAATGTTAAGATTTTGCTCGATACCTTCCATATGAATATAGAGGAAGACAGCTTTTTCGAGGCATTCTTAACGGCAGGGGAATATCTGGGCCATGTGCATCTGGGAGAAAATCACAGAAGGCTGCCCGGCAAAGGGCATCTTCCGTGGAATGAAATCAGAGACGCGATCAAAGCGGTCAACTTCCAGGGAATTATGACTATGGAGCCGCTTGTAAATGCTGGAGACGAACTGGGAGACTGCTGCAGAATCTGGCGCGATATGACGGACGGTGCGGATGCAGCAAGGATGGACGCTGATGCAGGCCAAGCGCTGCAGTTTATGCATTATCTGTTTTCCTGAGATTTGAAAAGAGGAGTAAGTTATGGGAAAAACGGTAGCTGTAATAGGAACCTTTGATACGAAAGCAAAAGAATTCCTGTATTTGATCAGGTGCCTGAACGAGTTCGGGCTGTCGGTCATTGCCATAGATGTGGGGACGGATTCACAGAGTGAGGTGCAGCCGGATTACCGCGCGGCAGAAGCTCTCGATCCCGGAATGAGAGACAGAATTTCCAAGGATAAATGGATGGAAGCAGTGGCCGGTCAGGCGGTTCTTATAGTGAAGCCGCTGTTGGACAAAGATAAAATACAGGGTGTGATTTCCATGGGAGGCGGTCAGGGGACCTTTCTGGCAAACCGGATTTTCCGTGAGCTTCCCATAGGAATGCCCAAGCTTTTGATGTCCACACTGGCTTTACTTGAGGACTCGGCACAGCAGTTTTTAGGACTGAATGATACTCTCGTGATGAATTCGCTGGTGGATATAGCGGGACTGAATTCTGTGCTGGAGGAGAATATCCAAAAAGCGGCGGGTGCGATGGCCGGAATGATTTCTTTTGGGATGCCGCAGAAACAGCGGGAAAAAAAGCGGGCCATAGGAATTTCCTGCTGGGGGGTTACGACCCCCTGTGTAGATACCGTAAGGGAGATTCTGACAGAGAAGGGGTACGAGGTCTATGTTTTTCACGCCAACAGAGAGGGCGGGATGATGCTGGAGAGATTCGTCCGGGAGGGACTTCTGGATGGTGTGGCAGATATCACCCTTTCGGAGGTGAGCATGCCGCTTGCTGACTCCTACCAGAAGCCGCTTCCTGACAGGCTGGAAAGTGCGGGAGAAAAAGGGATTCCCCAGGTGGTGGTTCCGGGCGGGCTGGATATGGTTCTGAAGCATAAAGAAGAAGCGAAGGCAGACACGGGACGCAAGGTATATTACCATACACCGGACGTTGTATTTGTCAGAAGCAATCAGGAGGAAAATAAAAGGTTTGCCGAAACGATCAGCCGTAAACTGAATGGAGCAAAGGGCCCCACGGTATTGATGCTTCCGCTGGGCGGAATCTCAAAAGTGGACGGCAAAGGCGGAATATTCCATGAGCCGGAGACAAATGCTGTATTGTTTGACACATTAAAAGCCGGGATAGAAGACAATGTGGAATTAATAGAGATGGAGTGTGAGATCACCGATCCTGATTTTGGAAGAAAGATTGCGGAAGTGCTGATTGACAAGGTAGAAGGAGGAACAGAGAAATGATAGTAAGTCCCAAGCGTATGACAAGAAGTGAAATATTGAAGAAGTTCCATGATCAGGTGGAACAGGGAATTCCAATCATCGGAGGCGGAGCAGGGATCGGACTCAGCGCAAAATGCGAGGAACTGGGCGGAATCGACCTGATTATTACATACAATTCAGGACGATTCAGGATGGATGGAAGACCATCCATCAGCGGGCTGCTTCCATTTGGCAGTGCTAACGATATTGTAAAAGAACTGGCGGCGCAGGTTATGCCCATGGCGCGCCATACCCCGGTTCTGGCCGGCGTATTTGCCCAGGACAATTACCGCTTTATGGATAAATATCTGGAGGAGTTAAAAGATCTCGGATTTGCCGGAATCCAGAACTTCCCGTCCTTCGCAGACTTTTCGGGTGCTCAGAAAGTGGAGCTGGAGGAAGTCGGATATGGAGTGGAGAACGAGATTGAGATGATGAGGCTGGCTCATCAGATGGATATGCTGACGGCTCCTTACATATTTAATGAAGACCAGTGTGCGGCAATGACGGAAGCGGGTGCAGATATCATCGTGGTGCACTGCGGATGTACCAAAGGTGGCCTGAGCGGCCTCAAAACGGATGTTGCTTACGGGCTGGCCGAAGCCGCAGAATATGCGGATAAGATGGCGAAGATCGCGCAGGACATCAATCCGGATGTATTTGTAATCTGTCATGGGGGTCCCATCGCAGAGCCCGATGATGTGAAGTATATCCTGGCACACACAGAACATATCTGCGGGTTCTTCGGGGCTTCCAGTATGGAGAGGCTTCCGGCAGAACGGGCAATTACACAGCAGGTAAGAGATTTCAAAGCATTAAGATTATAAGACAGCACATTAAGAAAGGAAAGATGAATCATGGAAATGGAAAAGATGAAACAGGAACTGGAAAAAAGCGGGGCTATCCTCGCACACGTGGGTTTTTTAACCTATGACAATGACAAGGCAATGGAAAGACTGAATCAGGTTCCCGGATTCGGCGAGTGGGTATCGGACGCAACGGACTGGAGCGAGGAAAACATGATCGTAGGACCGCCGAACTCTATCAGATGCAGCAACGGTACGGTATGGGGCAGTGTGAATGTGGAGCTCGTACAGCCGCTGGAAGGAAAATCCAAAGGAACTCATTTTGCAGAATATCTGGAAAAATCAGGGGAAGGCCTGCATCATTTCTGCTATAAGTTTCCGGAGTATGATGATTTTAAGAACGCCCTTTCGTATATGCTTGACCTGGGATGCAAGGATGTCCATCATGGAAAATTGATTTTCGGCGCCGATTCGGAATACGCGGGGGAACTTCTGGTAGAGTTCTGCTACATCGCAGTAGAGCCCAGCGGATTATATATTGAGCTGAACTGGACACATCCAAACGCATAAGAGTGGAGGAAGGACATGGATAATATTGTTGAATTGAGCCAGCTGGCCTCCGTGAAAGAACGGTTCAGTATGGCCGGTAAAAAGGCAATCGTTACGGGGGCAGCAGGCGGGATCGGCAGAAGTACGGCGGCCGCACTGGCGGATCTGGGCGCGGATGTTGCGCTGGTAGATATCCGCACTGACCTGGCGGCGGAATATGCTGAGCATATCAGTAAAAAGTATGGCGTTCAGGCATTTGCTGCTTCCTGTGATGTTACGAAGGAAGAGGATGTTGACGCCCTGATTGAGACGGTTGTGCAGAAATTCGGGACAATCGACGTTGTCCACAGCAACGCGGGGGCAATCGGTGCGGGATATGACGACGGGGATATTGACTTTGCCTCATGGAAACGGCTGATGGCAATTAACCTGGACGGCATGTTTCTGGTGAATCAGAAAGTATGCCAGTATTTGAGAAAAGAGGAAAAGGGCGGCGCAATCGTGAATACTGCCTCTATATCCGGACATGTGATCAACCGTACGGAGGGACGACATTCTGTTTGTTACCCTGCGGCAAAGGCGGGAGTCCTGCATCTGACCAAAGGCATGGCGGCCGATTTCTGCAAATACGGGATCAGGATTAACAGCGTCAGCCCGGGGAATATGGTTTCGGGGATTCACGCAGGAATTCCGGAGGAAGCCATGGATGGAATGGCCGGGGACTGCGTTATGAAACGGCTTGGAAATATGAATGAGATTGGAGGCGCGGTGGCGTTTCTCCTCTCTGATCTGGCAACGTATATTACGGGGGCAGATCTGCTGGTAGACGGCGGCTATTGCATCTGGTAGGTGCAAATCATAAATAATAGCCGGGGGCAGACACAGGCTTTGGCCCCTGGTGGATTTGCTGCAAAGTTTAAGAATAATGAATACAGGAGGAACACAATGATTACAAGAAGACTTGGAAGAACCGGGTTTGAAGTATCCGCATTGGGACTTGGGTGTTTCCAGTTCACGGGCGAATACGACATTGATCCGGATGCTTCAGAAAAACTGATGGATTTCGCCATGGAATCCCCAATTAATGTTTTCGACACAGCAGAAATGTATGGCTTTGGAGAGAGCGAAGAAATCGTGGCGAGAGGGGACTTTAAGCATCCCGAGAAGAGGAACTATGTGTCAACAAAAATCGGATATCTCCATGACAGGACCGTAACAAGAGCGAAGGGCTACGATGCATATCAGGACCCCAAAGAGATCAGAAGAGCGATCAAACACAGCCTGTGGATCTCCAGAAAAGAGCAGCTTGATATGTGCATGATCCACGAGCCGGACTGGGACTGCTGGGGATTTGACTATGAAACAGGTGACAGTGTGATTCTTTCTACACTGGAGGAGCTGAAAAAGGAAGGCTATATTGCCAATATCGGACTTGGCTCGACCGAATACGTAAAGAGTGCGAAACTGATCGACACAGGACGGATTGACTGTGCACTGGTGGCCGGAGGAATCAGCCTCATTGCAAAACCGATCTTTGATTATCTGATACCGGCTGCAAAACGCCATGACTGCGGGATTATCGCAGGGGCAGGCTTTGGCATGGGCAACAAATTCCTGGTGTCAAAACGCAGGGGTGAACTGCCGGAACTGCTGGATTCTGACGATGAAGTATTAGTGAATACCGGTAAGAAGCTGGAAAAGATATATGATTTGTCTGATGAATTAGGAATGGATATGTTTGAACTGGCACTGCGCTATATACTTGCTTTTGAAGACATACATACACATTGCGCAGGTGCGAGAGAAATTGCACATATTAAAACAAATTTGGCTTATGCGGAGAAAGGCCCGCTGGATCCGTCAATTGTGGACAGGATCAATGCAATCCAGGATGAATTTATTATCCGACAGGATTACAACATGATGGGACTGTTCGGGAAGCCGCCGGGATTCTTGAGCGACTAACAGAAAATACCAGTCAGACTGCTGTCTGGCTGGTATTTTTGGTTATAAGATATTGAACTTAAGGAAGTGGATTACCGGCGGCTTTATATAGTTCGAACCATTCCACCTTGGAGATCTCAATGCCGGAAGCTTTACATGCATCCTTCAGATGGGACGGCGTCATGCTTCCCACCAGAACCTGGAAATGCGCCGGATGACGCAGGATCCATGCTGCAGCGATGGCAGAAACGGGAACTTTGTATTTATCGGACAGCTCGTCCAGTTTTTGGTTCAGCTCCGGGTACATTTCGTAATTCCCAAGGTAGTTGCCTCTCAGCAGTCCGTACTGGAACGGTGCCCATGCCTGGAGTGAGATGTGATGCAGCCTGCAGTACTCAATGGTTCCTGCATCTCTCATCACGGATTCATCGGTAACCATATTGACGTTCATCCCGGCTGTGATCATCGGTGTATGAGTCAGATTAAACTGCATCTGATTGACTGCCAGAGGTTCGGAAAGATAACTGTTTAATAGCTGCATCTGATAACGGTTGTGATTGCTGACGCCGAAATAACGAACCTTACCACTGCGTTTTAAGAGATCAAACGCCTCTGCAACCTCTTCTGGCTCAGTCAGCGGATCCGGACGGTGCAGCAGAAGGATGTCCAGGTAATCGGTCTTGAGACGTTGAAGACTTTCATTGACTGAGTTGATGATATGGTTCTTGCTGTGGTCGTAATACTGTGTAGGCAGATCCAGATTGCGTATTGTGCATTTTGACTGCAGAACCACTTTATCTCTGGAATAACCGAGTTTCTTGTATGCAGCGGCAAAGGTCTCTTCAGAGAGGCCGTTTCCGTAGGCATCGGCGTGGTCAAAAAGATTGATCCCCTCATCGAGCGCACAGGAAATAATATTTACAGCGCCCTGGATGTCCAGAGTTGACATTCTGGCACATCCAAGCGCTATTTCCGATGCAGAGAGGATGTCAGAACCTAGTGGAATATATTTCATGACAGTCTCCTTTCTGCGGCTTATTTTGTCCAGTCGAAAACGACACCGAGATAAGTGTCCTTATCGGTTCTGAGTGAATGGTAAACTTCGGTGCAGTCCTCGGGGCGTACGGTATGTGTAAGCAAAGGCTTGTAGCTGAGGCGTCCGCTGGCCATGTAATCAATGACTGCTTGGGTGTTACTTATAATGGAGTGTTTTACGAAGTTGTCCGGTTCATAGGGATCTTTCCATTCGTGAGCGCCTTTGAAGCGGAGGTTGTAGTCGGAATGGAACACTTTGAAGAAGGCGTCCGCGCAGTTATGTACATAGGAAGTTCGCGGTGTACCGAGGAAGATCATTTCTCCGTTCTTTGCCATGTACTCCATGCTGTTCATGATGACTTCCGTGTTGCCGATTGCTTCGATTAAAGTGTTCAGCATGCGGCCTTTTGTGATCTCTCTGATCTGAACCAGGGCATCACTGCTCTTAGGATTGATGGTGTAATCAACGTTGCATTCGCTGGCTGTTTTAAGGCGGGAGTCGTGACGGTCGATCCCGATAGATACGGCACCCTGAAGGTGGGCCAGCTGGGCAGCCATGATACCGATGGTGCCTTGTCCGGTAACGGCAACATAATCGCCGAACTCGATCCCGGATGCACGGACAGCTGTCAGCGCAATCGTAGCCATGCGGATCAGAGGGATATATTTTTCCTCGATGACATCCGGCACTTTACAAAAACAGCCGGTTACAGGCATGATGTTATATTCCTGGTGGCCGCCGTAGTTGTAGATGATATCGCCGACCTGATATCCGGTTACATCATCGGCCATTTTGACGATCTCACCAACGCAGACATATCCGGGAACTCCGGGCATGGCGAACCAGTCTTCCAGGCCGTCCAGGCAGGCTAATTCTGTTCCGGTACTGATCAGGCTGTAGTGATTTTTGAGAAGCACATGCCCTGAGGGGATGTTGGAGTCGTCGAAGTCCTCAATACGAAGCTCCACTTTGCCGGGTTCGGCAAATATTACATTTCTAGATTTGATCATTTGGTGTTTCCTCCTATTTTAAATATATTTGATTTGTAATTAGTTTGATTATATAGTGGGGAAATAAAAAAGTCAATATAGATACGACAAATAATGAAATATACACAAAATAGATATGACTATTTAGTGTAAAAAGTATATTGACAGAATTAAAACGTTAATATATAGTATGAAATATAAACAAAATAATCAAATTTGTCATACCAATATGAAAAAAAGGGGGTAAGAATATGCAAGAAATGATTCATCCGGCAGATCAGCTCTGTATGATTATGGAACGGATCTACGATGTTGACATGACATCACTGACTGGAGGGAACGCATCCATGATGGATGATGAGGGCGTTATGTGGGTTACGCCTACGTCTATAGACAAGAAGTCCCTTACCCGGGACGATATTGTTAAGATTCTGCCGGACGGAACAATCGAAGGGAAACATAAGCCTACATCAGAATACTATATCCACCGGAGTATACTTTTAAAACGCCCGGATATCAAGGCTGTGATACACGCACATGCACCGGCGACAGTTACTATCAGCGTACTTAACCAGGTACCGGAGACGAGGATCTGTGGAAAGACATACGAGGTGGCCGGTCTTCCGGGACTGACCCCTTATGCACTTCCAGGATCTATGGAATTAGTGGACCGGGTAATGGAAGCGTTTGAGAATGGTTATGATTCAGCTATGCTGGAAAAGCACAGTGCGTTTGTAGGAAGTAAGATTGGCCTGCTGGATGCGTTCCAGAAGTTCGAGGCACTGGATATTGCATCCAGAATCCAGATCAACAGCTATACCATTGGAGAACCAAAGAAAATCGAAGATTCACAGCTTGAGAACCGGCTGGAATCCCCGGAGAAACTTTTTGCAGAAAAGGAAATAAGTCATACCTGCAGGGAACTGGACGCAAGAAGAAAGCTGGCTGACATCGTGCAGAGAGGGTATACAAAGAAATTATTTGCCAGTGCAATCGGTGTGATGTCTGTCCGGACGGGCGGCAACAGCTTTGTGATTACTCCAATGGGAGGTGACAACGGATACATGACGGTCAGCGACCTGGTCTTTGTGGAGGGAGACTGCCGGGAAAAAGGAAAGATCCCTCATGAGACGGCCCTGCTGCATAAGATGATTTACGACCGGCATCCGGAAGTGAACTCGGTGATATTGGCATCCCCGGTTTATACAATGGGATTTGCAGTGACCGGCACTGTTTACGATACGACTCTTTACCCGGAAAGCTACGGCGTACTGCAGCACTGTAATTTCTATACATATGAGCAGTTTTTCAGTGAACAGGAAAAGATAGCGGAGGGACTGGACCTGGAGCATCCGATGGCAATGATTGACAACTGTGGTGTAGTGCTGGCCGGGCCGACGCCGATTCTGGCGTTTGACAAGCTGGAGGTATGCGAGTCCAGCGCGCAGTCTATGCATGAGAGCAGGAGAATGGGATTTGAACCGCCGCTTATGACACAGCAGCAAATAGACGAGATGAATGAATAAAGGAGGAACGAGCAATGAGATTAGGTTATAAGATCATTATGGGAGCGGATATTGCTTCACATGACATGAAGGAAGAAGTAATTGAGCTTCTCAGAAAGAAAGGATATGATGTGACCGACACAGGGACATCAGGACCGGAACACGGGGATTTCAGTGATGCGGCAGAGATTGTTGCAAAAGGAGTTCAGAACGGGGAATATCAGAAGGGACTTCTGATGTGCGGTTCAGGAATCGGAATGGCGATGGCAGCAAATAAGTTTGAGGGTGTCCGTGCGGGACTGGCCTGGGATCTGGAGAGGGCAGTGCTTGCAGCTGCAGATAATAATACAAATGTACTCTGCACAGGCGGATGGCTGATGCCGAATGCAGCATACGCGGTAAAAATGATTGAGGCCTGGCTGCTGGTGAAATATACAGGACGTGACACAGAAGGTATGGAGCGTGCCGCTGTAATCGAGAAAAAATACTAGGAGGGTAAGATGATGGGAAAAGAAAAAATTATAATCGGATGTGACACAAGCGGATTCCCACTGAAAGAGGCAGTATTAAAGGCTCTGAAAGAGGATGGATACGAAGTGAAAGATGTGGGATGTTACAGCACGGATGAGGGCTATTATCTGGATGCGGTAGAACCTCTCTGCAAGGCAGTCCAGAGCGGCGAGTACGGCAAGGGAATCTTAATATGCGGAACCGGTCAGGGAATGAACATATCCGCTAACAAATTCCGGGGAATCCGTTCAACGATCTGCTACAATCTGTTCACCGCAAAAATGTCCAGAGCAGACAGCGATGCAAACGTGCTCTGCATGGGTGCTTGGTGCGTAAAAGAAGACGAGGGCGCAGACATTGCAAAAGTGTGGCTCAGCTCAGACTACTATGATCCGAACAACCAGTATGGAATCAACCGGATGAAAGAATTTGAGGACGCGATGAAACAATAATCCCGGGAGGACGTTATGAAGACAGCAAATTATTTTGCGATGGATTTCGGGGCGAGTACGGGAAGAGGGATCACGGGGCGCTTTGACGGAAAGAAACTGGAATTGGAAGAAGTTCATCGTTTCAGTAATTATTTTGTGGATTTGAATGGAACTTTTTACTGGGATATTCTCCGGATGTTCCATGAAACAAAAAAAGCAGTCCGGCTTGCGGGAAAAACAACCGGGAATGACGGGATTTCCAGTATCGGTATTGATACATGGGGAACGGACTATGCATTTCTGGACAGGAACGGACAGATGCTTGGCAATGCCCGCTGCATGCGCAATGCAGATGGGCTGGGGGTGAGAGCGGTGTATAAGGCCATCACTCCCTGGGAGCTGTTTCAAAGAACCGGTATTCAGACGATTTACGGCAATACCATATTCCAGCTGTATGAAAGGCTTCTGAACCGGGATACAGCACTGGAGAATGCGGACAAAATGCTGATGCTTCCGGATATGCTTGCTTATTTCTTTACGGGCAATGCGGAAGAAGAGTATACAATGGCGACCACGTCCATGATGTACAATCCGTATAAAAAGGACTGGGATAAAGAGCTGATGAAGAAGCTTGGGCTTCCGGAGCATATTTTGGCCAATATTATAAATTCCGCTCAGAAGCAGGTTCCAGTACTGCGCACGGTCAAAGAGGAACTGGGAATGCCGGGACTCCAGTATGTGCCTGTGGGGACTCATGATACGGCTTCCGCGGTTGCCGCGATTCCTCTTCGGCAGGATGAGGCGTTTTGTTCCAGCGGAACCTGGTCTTTATTCGGGGTAGAATCCAAAGAGCCGGTGATAACGGAGGAATCCTACCGCCTGAAGTTCTCCAATGAAGGAACGGTTGACGGGCACGTGAGACTCCTGAAGAATATTATGGGCATGTGGGTGATTCAGCAGTGTATGGAGCAATGGCAGGAAGAAGGCCGTTCGCTGACCTGGGATGCGGTGGTCGGTGAGGCAAAAAAAGCAGTGCCGTTTCGCAGCATTGTGGATCTGGATGAGCCGATGTTCTATAATGCCGGAAAGATGATTCCAAAGATTGCTGATTACTGCAGGGATACAGAACAGCCTGTCCCGGAAACCGTGGGAGAAATTGCAAGATGTGTCTACGAAAGCGTGGCACTGAAATACCGGAAAACATTTTTGGAATTAGAAGAAATAACGGGAAGAAAGCTGAAAGCGCTCAGAATTGTGGGTGGTGGAAGCAATAACCGTATGCTGAACCAGATGGCCGCAGATGCAATCTGCCGGCCGGTATATGCGGGACCGGCGGAGGGCGCCTGCATCGGCAATATCCTGGTGCAGAGTATGGCTCACGGAGAGTTGAAAAATCTTCAGGAAATCAGGCAGGTTGTGGAAAACTCATTTGAAACCCGGATGTATGAACCGGAGAATCCGGATGTATGGGAAAATGCATATGGCATTTATTGTGCCATTTTAGATAGAAGAAACTAGTGTACTGACACATTGAGATTTAGGCAGGCTATAAGGCCGAATATCAATAAGTGCACTGGATTAAAAAAGATTCAGGCGGAATCAGAATGAAAGCTGGAAAAAACATGAAGCAGTCGGTTAGGAACATTGAGATCCGTTATGCCGCCGTGCACAGTTTCTTTTGTATGGCATATTGTTCTATTTGTGGTTTTGCCACGGTGTACCTGGCAGCCAGGCAGTTTTCTGCCAGTGAGATCGGGGTATTACTGGCAATTGCTAATGTACTGACTATTATTTTACAGCCCGTTTTGGCGGCATATATAGACGGCGCCGGGAAGATTTCATTAAAGACTGCTATCCTTTTTCTATGCCTGGTGACAATCGCTTTACTGTCATATTTGTATACGGTGAATGAGAATAAAACGAAGATCGCGGTTGTGATGCTTCTGGCGACAATCAGTATATTGTTGATGCAGCCACTTCTAAATTCTATATACACATATTATATGGAAAAAGGAATTGAACTTAATTTTGGAGCGGCCAGAGGGACTGGCTCGGTTACATATGCAGTGATTTCCATTCTATTAGGAAGAATCATTGAACACCGCGGGGAAAACAGCATCGTAGTCACGGGGATTCTGTTGTATGCGGGGCTGCTGGTATTTACTCTAACGTTTCATATTGAAAAAACCCCTCCCCGGGAAAGAAACGGGGAGAGGAATTTCTGGAACAGCATGAAGCTGTTCGTGAAGAAATATAAAGTGTTTTTGCTTACACTGTCAGGGTTTGTACTTATATTTACGGAACATTATATCGTGAACACATTTTTGCTTCAGATCATGGAAAATGTGGGAGGCGGCGCGGGAGATGTGGGTACTTCACTGGGAATTGCAGCGGTCTGTGAGCTTCCGGTCATGTTTGGATTTTCCTGGATTGTGCGCAGGAGCGGGGGAAGCCAGCTGCTTAAAGTTACGGCGGTCGCATTTACCGTAAAGGCAGTTTTTTTCCTGGCGGCGCCGACGGTAGGAATGATTCACCTGGCGCAGTGCTTTCAAATGCTTGCCTATGGACTGTTTATGCCGGCCATCGTATGGTATACAAGCGAGGCCGTCGACATGGAGGACATGGTAAAGGGGCAGTCACTGGCGGTTATGTGTGCTCTTTCGGGAAATGTACTGGGAAATATATTAGGCGGATGGATTTATGACAGCCTTGGAGCAAAGGCAATGCTGCTGGCGGGAACCGTGATATCAGCGGCAGGCATGATAATAATACTTTTAATAAAAACTAAGAACGGGGGATACAAAAATGGAGCATAAAATAGCAAAAGTAGAAGTTTTTCTTGTTACATATCCGATCAAAGCAGGACTGTCGGATGCGACAAGGAAAGTGGAGAATATTGGATACACCATTGTACAGCTGACCACCGATCAGGGGCTGACCGGGTTTGGAGTTACTTATAACGAAGTGGGCGGCGAGGCTACGCAGGTGATGATTGAGAAGAATATAGCGCCCAGAATCATCGGAAGAAGTCCATTTGAAACAGAAGTGATCTGGCAGGACCTGTCCCAGTACCTCAGAGGCGTGGGCAGAAAAGGACTTACCTACTGTGCAGTCAGTGCGGTTGATATTGCGCTGTGGGATTTGAAGGGTAAGATCCTGAACCTTCCGTTATTCCGTCTGATGGGCGGAAATAAAACACGGATCCCGGTGTATGCGAGCGGCGGCTGGACTTCCTATGAGGACGGCCAGCTGGTGGAAGAGATGAAGGGATTCGTAAGCCAGGGCTACAAGATGATTAAGTTCAAAGTAGGCGTGGAAGGCGGAAACAATATCCAGAGAGATGTGAAGCGTGTGGCTATGGTAAGAGAAGCCGTCGGCGATGAGATCGGCATTATGCTGGATGCCAATAACTGTTGGGACAGCGCTACAGGTGTTCGTTTTGCCAATATGGTGAAAGATTATAATATCATGTTCCTGGAAGAACCGACTTTCGCGGATGACATTCCGGGGCTCAAGCGGTACAAAAAGGGGACGGACCTTCCGCTGGCTACGGGAGAACATGAATATACGAAGTACGGATGCCGTGATCTGATTCTTTCAGAGGCAGCAGATATCGTTCAGATGGACTTTACAAGAGCTGGCGGATTTACGGAGGCATTGAAGGTAGCGGCGCTGACACAGGCATGGAACCTGAAATTCGCACCTCACGCAATGGAAAATATACATATACATCTGCTGAGCGCTGTTCAGAATTCTCTGTTCCTTGAGAGACTGCTGTTATTCGAGGATCTGACCAGTATGACTTATAAAGATTGTCCGCTTCCAAAGGACGGCTATATGGAGATACCGGAATTACCGGGACTGGGATTGACACTGAATTGGGACTTTATTTTAAGCAAGTAAATCATACAGGAGGTGCTGTGATATGAAGATGTTAGTTGGTGAAAGCTTTACAGAAGCAAGCGATAAGGCAACTCAGGAGGTGATTAATCCTGCAAATGGGCAGGTAGTCGATACGGTTCCGTCTGCCACGCAGGAAGATGTAAAAAAGGCAATCGATACGGCGGTTGAGGGACAGAAAGAATGGGCAGCGCGCACGGTCAGAGAGAGAACTGCAGTCCTGAAAAAATTTGCGGCGGAGGTAATGGCAAGACGGCTGGAGCTGGGCAAGATCCTGGCGGTGGAATCCGGAAAGCCATATATGAAAGAAGCCGTGTGGGAACTGGATTCCGTAGCATATGTTTTTGAGGGTTCCTGTGAAGTTGCAAAGCACTATTACGGCAAAACCATGCCGCTCGGAACAGAACCGGGATATGACCATGACATTCAGTTTACAATTCATGAACCCCTGGGTGTGATCGCCTGCATCATTCCGTTCAACTTTCCGCCGGCAATCTGGTCCTTCAAGGTTGCAGCAGCCCTGGCAGCAGGCAATGCAGTGATTGTTAAGGCGCCGTCCTACAATCCGCTGACGATCCTGAAGCTCCATGAGATGCTGGTGGAGGCGGGGGTTCCTGCTTCGGTGGTACAGTGTCTGACAGGAAGCGGCTCCAAGGTGGGAAACTGGCTGGTAGATGACAGCAGAATCGCTTCCGTGAATTTCACAGGCAGCGCAGAAGTCGGCGTGAACATCGCAGAAAAGATTGCACCGCACCTTACCGCGTATCAGTTTGAACTGGGCGGAAATGACCCGTTTATCGTGTTTGAGGATGCAGACATGGATCTGGCTGTGAAAGAGGCGGGGGACCAGTGCAGAAACAACAGGCAGTGCTGTACAGGGTCCAAGCGCTTTATCATTCATAATTCTCTGAAGGAGGAATTCGCAAAACGCCTGGCAGAAGAATATCTGTCCAAAGAAGTACCAGGAGATCCGATGGATCCAAAGACAACACTGGGACCGATGATCAGTGAGCGGGCAGCAAAGGGCGTTGAGCAGCAGGTAGAACTTACCGTACAGCAGGGGGCACGCATTGTATACGGCGGGAAACGCAGCGGTGCATTTTTCGAACCGACGATCCTCATGGATGTTGCACCGGAGACGGATATTGCCAGAGACATGGAAGTATTCGGACCGGTATGGCCCGTGATTGGATTTGATACCTTTGAAGAGGCTATTGAGATTGCAAACAATTCCATCTTTGGATTGGGCGGCGGTGTCTTCTCCCGTGATATTAAGACCTGCATGAAGGCAGCAAAAGCACTGAAAACGGGGCATGTGGCTGTGAACGGGTCCGGTAATTTCCGGTCTGCAGAGCTGCCTTTCGGAGGCGGAAAACACATGAGCGGAAACAGCAGGGAAAGCCTGTCCGCAGTTATGGAAGAAGTAACACAGAGCAAGTCCATTGTACTTCGTTATGTACTGGAATAAGAGAAGTCTTGTGAAATAGATGGGATATGCGGATTTGGCCGAGGATTCTTCCGGAGGGGATGCACTGACGCTGCCCCTTCGGCCTGAGGAAGATATAGAATGAAAGGAGAGATATTGCGATATGGAGATGCTAATTAACGGACAGCAGGTGAAAGCAGCAGACGGAAAGGTAATTGAAATTGTGAATCCCTTTACCGGAGAATTACTGGACACGGTTCCGTCAGCCGGGAAAGAGGATATTGACAGGGCAATTCAGAGTGCGGCAGAGGGACAGAAGGACTGGGCCCGCATCAGAGTGAGAGACAGAGGTGCGGTCCTGATGAAGTTTGTAGAGCTTGTGAAGAGAGATAGGGACGATCTGGCAAAGACGCTGACATTGGAGACGGGGAAACCGGTTTTTGATTCCTATGGAGAGATCGATTCTGTGGTCAATACATTTACCGGCTCCGTGGAAATTGTAAAACACCATTATGGAAAGACGATGCCTATGGGCATTGAGGGCGGATACGACGATGACCTTCAGGTGACGGTCCACGATCCGCTGGGAGTCATTGCGTGTATCGTACCGTTTAATTTTCCGGCAGCGCTCTGGGCATTTAAGGCAGGTCCGGCACTGGCAGCGGGAAATGCCATTGTCGTAAAACCGGCATCCTATAACCCGCTGTGTGTACTGAAACTGATGAATCTGCTTGTCGAGGCCGGGGTGGATCCGAGAGTTGTTCAATGTATCACCGGTCCCGGATCTGTGATCGGCAATTGGATTGTGGACAATCCGCTGATTGCACAGGTGAACCTGACCGGCGGCGTGGAAGCAGGGAAAGAGATCGCGAGACGTGCAGCAGAGAATCTGACAGACTATAAATTCGAACTGGGAGGAAATGATCCTCTGATTATTATGCCGGACTGTGATATGGACCTTGCCGTGAATGAAGCGGGGGATAAGACGAGAAATGCCGGACAGTGCTGTTCCGGTGCCAAACGTTTTATCGTACATAACTCAATCAAAGAAGAGTTTGTTTCCCGGCTGATTGAAGAGCGCCTAAAAACAGTGATCACCGGAGATCTGATGGATATGAAGACTGATTTTGGAACACTGGTAAGCGAAAAGGCGGCAAAGGAAGTAGAAAAGCAGGTTCAGCACACGGTAGAGCAGGGGGCAAAAGTTGTGTACGGCGGCCGCAGAGACGGCGCATTTTACGAACCGACTGTGCTGGTGGATGTTACACCGGATATGGACATTGCCAAAGACATGGAAGTATTCGGACCAGTATTCCCAATTATCGGATTTGATACACTGGACGAGGCCATTGAGATTGCAGAAGGTTCCAGCTATGGACTGAGTGCCGGCATCATCACAAATGATTTCCAGGATGCCATGAAAACAGCGGCTACACTGCGTTCCGGTATGGTGGCAGTCAATGGCTCCGGCGGTTTCAGGGCGCAGGAACTTCCGTTTGGCGGCGGAAAGAAAATGAGTGGCAATAGCAGGGAATGCCTGTCATCCGTGCTGGAAGAAGTGACGCAGGAGAAGTCCATTATCTTCCGTTATGCGATGAAGAAATATAATAACAGGTAAGAGTCAGGAAGGACTGGTAGAAAGTATGGAAAAAATGAAAGGCATTTTTCCGGCGCTGGTGACACCGCTTCGGGAGGACGGAAGCATCGCACAGGATGCGCTGGAAAAGATAATTGAAGTGAATCTGCAGAAAGGCGTGACAGGATTTTATGTGGGAGGCAGCACCGGAGAATCCTATCTCCTTTCTATGGCAGAAAGAAAAGAACTGATTGAAAAGATTGTCGGGATTGTCAATGGACGGGGAAAAGTCATTGCCAACATCGGAGTCTTTGCCACCTGTCACGGAATCGAGATGGCGAAAACGGCCGAAAGCCTTGGCGTGGATGCGATATCCGCTGTGCCGCCATTCTATTTCAAGTTTTCAATGGATGAATTAATCCAGTATTATAATGATATCGCAGAGGCGGTATCCGTGCCGATGATCGTATACAATATTCCGGCAATGTCGGGAGTCAGCTTTTCTTCCGAACAGATTGAAAAACTGCTCTCCAATGACCGGATTGCGGGAATGAAACATACCAGCTTTGACCTGTTCCAGCTGCAGAGAGTGATCCGTGAGTATCCGGAAAAGTCCATTTTTATCGGGCACGATGAGATATTCCTGTCCGCATACAGTATCGGTGCAGAGGCGGCGATCGGCAGTACATTTAACTTTATGGCTGAAAAATTTGTGAAGATGGCAGCGCTGTTTAAAGAGAAAAAAATGGAAGAGGCTCTGGACATTCAGAATCAGGTAAACCAGGTTGTGGAAATACTGTCAGAGATCGGCGTTTTCAAGGGAATTAAAGCTGCCCTGGAGCTTCAGGGAATTGACTGCGGAGTATGCAGAAAACCGTTCCAGCCACTGAAGAAAGAACAGATTGAAAAACTGCGGACAGTTATGGAACTCACAGGCTGTCTGTAAATCCTTAAGATTCAGGAGGTGCGCAGAAATGCTTTTATATGCGGATAGTGCAGATGTTACAAAAATCAGAAAAATGGAAAAGCTCGGAATTTTGAGCGGAATTACTACAAATCCTGTTATTGCGGCCAGAGAGCTGAAGCCGCTACAGGAAGTGATTGCAGATCTCTGCTCCAACTTTCCGGGATACCCGGTTTTTGCCCAGGTGAACAGATCCTCTGTAGAAGAGATGATATCGCAGGCAGAAATGTTTAGCAAGATCAGCCCTGACGTGGTCGTGAAGGTACCGGCATGCGAGATGGGGCTGGAGGTTATCACAGAGTTAAAAAAGGATCCCCTGTTTACCGCCAAACTTTGTGCCACTACGATTCTTACGGCAGCCCAGGCGCTTCTGTGTTCGATGGCGGGAGCCGATTATGTGGCGCCTTATGTGGGGGATATAACTGCCTTGGGATATGACGGAATGACTACGGTCAAAGATATCATATGCGCCCTGGAAAAAACGGATACAAAGGTTCTCGCGGCTGCTGTGGAGCGGGCGCAGGACATGGTTGAAATTGCAAAGATGGGCGCGGATATCCTGACGGTAAGCCCGGATGCAGCCCTGAGTATATTGCAGAAGCCGCAGCCGGTTACCCAGTGGTATCTGGATCTGTTCTCAGGAAAACAGCCTTAGAGAAGGCGGGAGGGCATATGAAACAGGAAGAATTATTTTTAACGTCAAAAGATGTAAAATTTCGGCATACCGGTTATATAGTGAAAGATATACAAAAGGCAGCAGATGCTTTCCGGGCCTGCTTCCCCATGATGGATGAATGGAAATTCTGTACAGCGCGGATGAGCGAAGAGGAAGTTCTGGACGGGCGGGCATGCCATTTGATTATCGGACTGTCCCGGATAGGAACTCATGCAATTGAATTGATCCAGGCGCTGGATGACTGCCCGGACTGTTATCATATGCAGGCGCCGGACGGGATTAACCATATCGCTTTTATCTATCCGGATGAACTCTTTGACAGTGTGCGGGATATGCTGCTGGCAAATGGTTATGAAGCAGTGTTCGCTGCACACCAAAAAAAATCAGGTGAGAAATGCTATTATTTTCAGCATAAGACACAGCCTGTTTTAATAGAACTTAATAATATGGAACCCGATGATCCTGAATATGACTCGCTGGAAATGGCTATGAAGATGGATCGGTGAGGGAACGCGAATAATAAGATCCTCCTGCTGTTTTGGTGACGGCAGGAGGATCTTTTATTTGGTCAGCTCAGTTTCCGGAATTCCAGCGGCGTCATTCCCATCCGCTTTTTAAACATGGCAATAAAGTGGCTGGAATCCGGGAAGCCTACGCGGTGCGCAATCTCCTGAACCTCCATCTGTGGGTAAGTAAGCAGGAATTCTTTCGACTTATTCATCCTGTAGACTGTCAGATATTCGTAGACAGAACATCCGAGAAAACGTACGAATAACCGTGACAGGTACTGCGGGGTAATATAGACCAGCCCGCACAGGTGCTGCGCAGTGAGTTCCAGGGAATAGTCAGTTTCAATTACTTTTATTACAGGCTCTACGTATCTCTGGTATAAAGGATCGTTTAACAACTCACGGGTGGAAACACCATCTACAAAATTCATCAGCAGGCGGTAGCAGTCTACGGACAGCGACTCAGCGTCCGCGGGTGTCTGCTTAAATTTTTCAACTGAATCGGAGATCAGGGCGGCGATCCGCGCTCCCTGATCTTTTTCTGTAAAAATCACCTGCCGTTTTCCAAGAATCATGTCAAGGCTGCTCTCAAGCGTTCCGGTAAATGTGGCAAATAAAGTGATCCAATCCGGGCCCTGTGCATAATAGGAATGGCGGACACAAGGGGCGGTAAGGACACCCTCCCCCTCATTCAGGATATACTTCTTTCCCTGTATGATGATATTTCCGCATCCTTTTTCTGTCTGCAGATAGTGGTAGTGCGGATATCCGTGTGTGCGTGACGTGGGTTCCTGTGCCCAGTGATTGCCTATGGAATCAAAAGTGAAGGGTTCGCTCACCGGATGGCTTCTAAAATAGATTGGCATGTTCTCACCTGTTTCAAAATGTTATATTATTTAGCTTAACATGTTACACATTCATTTGTCTATCGGTATTATAATTACGGAATAAAAGGTAAAATAACTAGTACATCCAAAAATCAGGTCAGTAAAACAGTAAGCTAATTAGTATTCGATGTACTAGAGCGTGTTTGAAAATTGCTTGTTGCAAGATGTTGTCCCAGTTTGCGGGGTATTTACTGCCAAATTCAGGAGGCGTAGTGGGCTACGTTGACTGAATTTGGCAGTAAATAGACCGTGAAGTGGGGCGGCATATTGCAGCAATGAATTTTCAAACACGCTCTAGGATATAAAAGAAAGGAATAATGGCGATGGAAAGTAAATTTAAGAGAATTCTGTACGGCGGGGACTATAATCCGAATCAGTGGCCAAAGGAAATCTGGGATGAAGACATGAAATATTTTAAAGATGCCAGGATTAACAGTGCGACAATAAACGTATTTTCCTGGGCGAAGCTTCAGCCTTCAGAGGAGGTATATGATTTTCGCGAGCTGGATGATATCATTGAGATGCTGAGCAGAGAAAATTACGACATAGTGCTGGCAACTTCAACGGGAGCGCTGCCGGCCTGGTTGATGAGAAAATACCCGGAAGTGGCAAGAACGGATGAAAAAGGACGTCACCATAAGTTTGGGCTCAGGCATAATGCATGTCCGAACTCGCCGGTATATCAAAAATATGCGGCTGCCCTTGCGGCAAAGCTGGCCGAGAGATATGGCAGCAATGAACATATAGCCTGCTGGCATATCAATAATGAGTATGGCGGGGAGTGCTACTGTGAAAATTGCGAAAAAGAATTCCGCGTGTGGCTGAGGAAAAAATATGGGTCGCTGGAAGCTCTCAATAAAGCGTGGAATCTGGAATTCTGGGGGCATACGGTCTGGAGTTGGGATGACATTGTCCTTCCGAATGAGCTGAGTGAGGGGCTTGATGGAGACAAGACTGCGTTTGCGGGGATTTCTATTGATTACCGCAGATTCAATTCCGATAGCCTGCTGGGTAATTACGTGATGGAAAGAGACGCCATCAGGCGTTTTGATCAAAAGACGCCGATTACCACAAATCTGATGGGAACTTATAAAGGTCTGGATTACTTCAAATGGGCAAAAGAGATGGATATTGTATCCTGGGACAATTATCCGGCTTATGATACGCCGTGGAGCTATAGTGCAATGTGTCATGATCTGATGCGGGGGCTGAAAGGCGCTCCATTCATGCTGATGGAACAGACGCCGAGCCAGCAGAACTGGCAGAAATATAATTCACTCAAGCGACCAGGACAGATGAGGGCACAGAGCTACCAGACCATAGCACACGGCGCCGATACTATACAGTTCTTCCAACTGCGCAGAAGCGTGGGCGGCTGTGAGAAATTCCACGGGGCAGTCATTGAACACGCAGGGACCGAGGATACAAGGGTTTTCAGAGAAGTAAAACAGCTGGGCATGGAGCTGGAACATCTTGGAGCTGAAACGCTTGGTGCGGTAAATGAAGCAGAGGTTGGAATTGTATTTGACTGGGATAATTACTGGGCGCTGGAATATGCCAGCGGTCCGTCCGTTGATCTTACTTATGTTAAGCAGATACACGCATATTATAAATTTTTTTATGACAGAAATATTGCAGTGGATATGATTCCGTATGACGCTGATTTCAGTAAATATAAAATTGTGGCTGCCCCTGTACTCTATATGGTTAAGGAGGGGATGAAAGAAGCGCTTGAGGCGTTCGTCGGAAACGGAGGCCTTCTGGTCACGACCTATATGAGCGGAATTGTTGATCAGTCAGATAATGTGCATCTTGGCGGATACCCCGGACCACTCAGAACTCTTGCAGGAATATGGACAGAGGAGATAGATGCGCTTTCACCCGAGCAGTCAAACGAGGTCGTATTCCAGGACGGCACAAAGATCGCCTGCGGATTTCTCTGTGATCTGATGCATCTGGAGGGCGCCGAGTGTATTGCGGAATACGGGAAAGATTTTTATGCAGGTATGCCTGCTGTTACGAAACATACATATGGAAGCGGGATTACTTATTATATAGGGACTGAAATGGAAGAGAAAGGACTTGCCAGAGTTCTGGAGGCGGCTTTGGCGGATACCGGTGTTCATTCAGTCATAGGTGAAAAGACGGGGCTGGAGATTGTATGTAGAAAAGCAGAGGGATTCCGCTGCTACTTTGTTATGAATTTTACAGATGAAGCACTGGAAATTCCTGACTGTCTGGCCGGGTATAAAGATCTGCTGACAGGCGGGACTGTGGAGACAGGGGAGAGGTTATTAAAGTATGATGTGAAAATGATACGGGTTGACGGGGAAGGTTAAAAGCTTTGCAGACAGTAATAGAGGAGTTCCTTTATAATCGTGGCATATTTTGTGGAAATACTTAAAAAATTACAAGGAAATCAAGGGAAATTCCATTGCATTGACATCTTGCAAGTAGTACAATGTAACAATGATGATCTCATAAGTGATAAATGCAGGCGAGTGGCGTTAGAAGTTTTAGGGGGGCTGCTAAGGTCGAATAATGATAAAGCCAATGAGATGTAAAGATACTTGCAGGGAGTTTGCGGGAGGAATAATTCAGGATGAAAGCAAAAGAATACAAAAGAGTGCTGGCAATTGTACTGTCAGTCGGAATGCTGACTGCACAGCCAGTATCAGCTTTGGCAGCAGATACTGGTCTGGTTAATACGGGACGGCAGGAAGCCGGACAGGAGGCGGGCACTAAACCGGAAGATACAGAACAGCCGGAGGAGGTTCGCCAGGCGGCGGCAGTCGACGGAAGTGAAAAGATGGTCGATATTTCGGAAGAGGTTCTCAAGATGCTGGAAGACGGTACTGTTTACCAGGATGAAGAGACGAAGTTTTTATATGACAGTAAAACCGGACAGAAGGTAGATCCGGTTACTGGAGAGCGGGTGGATGAGGAGAAGCCAGAGGAAAAGCCGGGGGGTGACGAGACCGATAAGCCGGGGGATAATAAACCGGCCAAGCCTGGAGATAATACGCAGGACAAGCCGGGAGACGATGCTGAGGACGGCAAAGACGATGGTAATAAAGAAGAGAATGGCGGTACATCCGGCAATGAAAATATGGGAGACAATCAGTCCGGCGGCAGCCAGAACGGTTCAGATCAGGAGAATGGAGATACACAGAAACCATCAGATTCTGATGTGACTGGTGGTGAGGAAGGGGCAGAGGCCAGTAAGCCGGAAGATGCCCAGGAGGCACCAGCTGCGCAGGAGAATACCACCAATCAGGCTTTGATCGCAGGGCAGCAGATTATTAAGCTTCCCGAGATGGAGAAGGACTTCCGGTTCTGGACGGTAGCAAGGCGTTATGCATTTGCAAAAGCAAAGTTATCTGTCCGTGAAGAGATGAAAGATGATGCAAGAGCCGTGGGTTCGTTGAATACAAACGGTCTTCTGTATGTACTTCAGGAAGAAGACGATGGATGGCTGTATGTGGAATCAGGTACTGTCCGCGGTTTTGTGAAAGCAGACGAGGTTCACCGCGGAGATGATGCACAGAAGCTTTTGACAAAGTATCAGGACAGGGCCAAGAAAAAAGCCGAGAGAACCAAGACAGAGTATACTGGAATTGAAACCGTGGTTACAGTTGCAAAAGAGCTGGTCCCGCAGAGCGAAAATGCAGCGTTTTTACATACACATTCAACCGTGAACAGAACAGTTGTTGACAAAAAGTATGCACTAACATCCATCGGCCTGCTGAATGTAAGAGAAGGAAAGGATACGAACACCCGGATTGTAGGAACGTTGAAGGCGGAAAGCCTGTGCTACGTGCTTGCTGATGAGAATGAGGAGTGGGTTTATATTGAATCCGGCGATGTAAGAGGATTTGTAAATAAAAAGTATCTCAAGACTGGAAAAGAAGTCGATAAGACAGTGGAGGAAAAGGGAGAAGAGAGCTTTCCGACCGCCAGCGAGATTATTGAACCGGAGAAGAACAAAGCCTGCTATTATACACTGACTTCAGTGAAATCAGGCGTACCGGGAAGCAGCGTCAGAGAGTCTGTTATAGAGTTTGCCTCACAGTTTATCGGCAATCCTTATGTATGGGGCGGAACCAGCCTGACAGATGGTGCAGACTGCTCCGGTTTTGTACAGAGCATCTATAAGGAATATGGATATACTCTGCCGAGAGTGGCTGAGGATCAGGCGCAGTATGGAACCAAGATTGCTGTGGAGGATGCACAGCCGGGAGATCTGATCTTCTACGCGAAGAACGGGTATATTCACCACGTTGTGATCTATGCAGGGAACGGCAAGACCGTTGAGGCAATGGGGTCAGATTATGGAATTGTTCAGGGCAATCTGGATACATCCGAGGCAGTGTGGGCAGTAAAGGTTCTGGATGACAGTATCGGCGGCGGATATGCAGGCAGCCTCGGGGTAGTAAATGCAACAGACAATATGTATGGAGAGTATCTGGGAGATTACCAGCTGACTTATTACTGTTCCTGTGAGATATGCTGTGACGTGGAAACCGGAATTACTGCAACGGGAACTCCGGTAGTGGAAGGCCAGACTATTGCGGTTGATCCGAGCGTTATTCCTTATGGCACACAGGTTATTATTGGAGGCCATGTATTTACGGCGGAAGACTGTGGAGGAGCAGTGAAAGGAAATCATATCGATATCTATGTGAATGATCATGAAAGAGCCCTTAGTATGGGGGTGAATCAGGCAGATGTCTACCTGGTAAAATAAGAATAAGATTGACCGGCTGCATGGAATGCTGCCGGTCATAATTTTTTTGATACGTGACTTATATCTTATATAAAGAAGGCGGCCTGAAGAGAGCGTATGAAATTATATACCAGCTTTTTATATTTCTGTTTCAGACAGCTACATTTTATGTTAAGTTATAGATAGAAGAATTGATGAGGTAAACAGGTTATAAGGAGAGATATATGGATAAGAAATTAAAATGTTCGGGGACAGAGCTTGGGATTTGTGCAGGCTTTTTATCAGCATTGTTGTTTGAGAATACCTTGCTTATTTTACTGGGGGTCATTATTGGGTACGGATATGATCAATGGAAGAAAAATAGAAAAGATTAAGCGGATATACTCTCCAGCATAATTACTACGATCTGGAGTACAATAACTGGACTGGATAATTGTTTGATAACTGGACATTCTTGAATAGCCACTTTAATGGTAACATAGATGCAGTTATCAAAGAAGGGAAGCGTTTATCATGGAACAGAGAAACCAGACAGTTATGAAATTAGCGCAGACCGCTCTCTTAGCGGCACTGTGTTATGTATCTTTTACATTCTTACAGATTAAGATTCCGATGCCGGGAGGGGATGCGACATCAATTCACATCGGCAATGCATTTTGTGTTCTTGGGGCACTGCTGCTTGGAGGATGGTATGGAGGCCTGGCAGGTGCAGTGGGCATGACAATAGCGGATATCATGGATCCGATTTATATAGTAGGAGCTCCAAAGACCTTCGTGCTGAAACTGTGCATTGGTTTGATTGTTGGACTGGTAGCTCATAAAGTGGCCAGAATCAATGAGAGCAGCGATAAAAAATATGTGGTAAAATGGAGCGTTATTGCTTGTGTTGCGGGATTGGGATTCAATGTTGTGGCAGATCCGCTTGTCGGATATTTTTATAAGCAGTATATACTGGGACAGCCGCAGCAGATGGCGGAGGTGCTGGCAAAATGGAGCACTGCAACAACATTTGTGAATGCGGTTATATCTACCATACTTGTCGCATTCCTGTATAATGCAGTACGCCCCATACTTCTGCGTTCCGGGCTTCTCGTAAAACAAAAGCAGCAGAAGACGGCATAGGAAAATTTAATAGAAATTTTCTTGAATTAACAGACAGACCATGTTAAATTAAATGCACCCGGACGTTTTCCGTCCGGGTGCATTTCAAACATTCTTTATATCTGATCATAATGAAGAATCTCATTCTTTTGGACAAATTCGTCCGGTAATTCAATGTTTGAAAAAAGAATAAAGGCTTATAGATGCAGAAACAGGTGATGCTTATTGGCGGAGTGGATATTAGCAGTATGTAATTTTTAAACAGATTAAATTAAACCAGGAGAAAATAGAATATGGGAAAAAGTGATGTATATATGAAACGCTGGCTTTCCAATAAACAACGCTTTGCAAAAATTAATCTCATTGATCCAGGTAAGCTGGATGAACGAATGTGTTTTCAAACTGATTTACAGATTGTATTCGGGATGCTAAAATGTAGAAAAAGTAAGGAAGAACTGCTGGACTATGTGAATAAGAATCAGGAATATTTCAGCAATATAGATGAAGAAACTTATAATGCACTGCGGGTGATGCTTAGATCAGAGCTGAGTTTGAAAGAAGCAGAGAGTAAGACAGGAGGGATAGATATGTGTAAAGCACTGGATGATTTATACCAGGATGGTGTGAATAAAGGGATAGAACAGGGGATTGAGCAAGGGCGTAATCAGGGGATTAAAGTATAATGTACCCATAGATGTGGACACATTAAGAAGAAGGGTTCCCTAAAAATGGACACTAAAAAGAAGGCATAAAACCTTAAAAGTGGACAGTGTAAAGAAGGGGTTCTTTATCTCTGATAGATGTTGATATATAATAAACACATCTAAAGGAGAATGATATGCGAGAATACACCCCAAAAGAAATGAAAGAATTAATAAAAAATCCATATACACTGAAAGTAACGAAGTTTAAGCTGAGCCATACTGCAAAATTTAAGGAGGATTTTTGGATTAGCTATCAGGCTGGAAATACCCCCTAAAAAAATTATTGCT
>NZ_GL870809.1:48054-55080 GCF_000190355.1 Clostridium sp. D5
CTTTTTCGGGCATATGAAGGATGAAATAGATATAAGCCAGTGTAAGTTCTTTAATGAAGTGAAACCAAGGATTGATGATTGGCTGGATTACTATAATAACGAGCGATACCAATGGCAGTTAGCAAAGCTGTCTCCGAATGAGTATTATCAATATATAACAACTGGGAATTATCCTTTGAAAGGGATAATACAAGAACCCAAAAAGGAAGAAGAAATATAGCGATGTCTATACAGAACATATTATCCCTTCTTCTTAAATTTGTCCTTGACAAAGGGTACACTTCAAAGCTTTTATCCTGGACTATCGGGAAGAAGGTTTCAGTGAAGAAAGGATAAGGGAAAAGCTGGAAAATCGGTTTTTAATTACGGAAGTACAGGCAAAGAAGTATTGTGATACAATTTTCTAAAGCAGACGTACCTGTGATATACATGGGCAATTTTCACCTCAAATAATAATACAATAATCCGCCTTCTTAGCGTACTTGGGCCTGTCTCTTACAATATATCTCCCCAGTAAAAATACATCCACCTAAATTTTCAATAATTGGAATAGAATATTCCTTCATTAAGAAGACTATTTTCAACCATGTCTTTGTGCAATCAATTACGATATGCAGGATTTTGTATATTGATAACATCCATATGTTGTGTTAATATATCTTACATGGCACAATAAGTTGTATGATTGCGTGAATGACATAAGGTGAGAAAGGCGTGGAATATTCTATGAAAATATATAAGAGAGATGCAGCATTGGAGGCATATAATCCGGAGAAAATTAAGAATGCAATAGGACGTGCCTTTTCCAGTGTGGGCAGTTTAATTGAGGAATCGGAAAAGAACAGGCTTCTGGTCAGAATTGAGGCGAAGTTCCCTGAGGAAGTAACTTCCGGAAGGAGATCCGTTTCAGTGGAAGAAATCCAGGACTTTGTTGAACGGACGCTGATGGAGGAAAATTATTACAAGGAGATGAAGAGCTATATCCTATACCGTGAGAGACGGGCCAGAAGGCGGTATTCACGGCAGCGGATTGCAGATGAATTTCAAGCAGTCCCCGGGCTTGTGGGCGTGCTTACGTCGATACAGAAGGATTTTTCCCAGGAGGAATATGAACTGGAGCAGTTGAGCGCCAGATTTCAGGCATTTTTAAGTCCCGGGCTTACGGATATGGAAAAACTGGCTGTTTTGGTTAAAGCATGTGCTGAGCTGACAACCCAGGAGGCACCAAAGTGGGAAATGATTGCAGCAAGGGTCAGGATGCTCAGTTTTCAAATTCAGCTGAACGTGCAGATGGAGGCGTTCCACATCCACAGTTTTTATGAGAAAATAAGCTGGCTTACAGAACAGGGACTTTATGGAAATTATATATTAGAGCACTATACGCAGGCGGAAATCGAGGAGTTCGGGACTTGGCTTTGTGCAAAGCGAAATGATCTTTTTACTTTTTCCAGCCTGGAGCTGCTGCTTGGACGTTATACCATCTGCGGCCGGGCGGGGGAACCGCTGGAGACACCTCAGGAAATGTTTATGGGGATTGCGATGCATCTGGCGATGAAAGAAAAACAGGACAGAAGTGCCTGGGTCAGACGATTCTACGATATGCTCAGTACTCTGAAAGTAACCATGGCCACGCCGACTCTGTCCAATGCGAGAAAGCCTTACCATCAGCTGTCCTCCTGTTTTATTGATACGGTGCCGGACAGTCTGGATGGAATATACCGCAGTATTGATAACTTTGCCAAGGTGAGCAAATACGGCGGTGGCATGGGTATGTATTTTGGAAAGGTGCGGGCAAGCGGCAGTTCTATCCGTGGGTTTGAGGGAGCGGCAGGCGGTGTAATCCGCTGGATCAGGCTTGCCAATGATACGGCCGTGGCGGTGGATCAGCTGGGGGTGCGTCAGGGAGCTGTAGCAGTTTATCTGGATGTGTGGCACAGAGATCTGCCGGAATTTTTGAATCTGAGAACGAACAACGGAGACGAGCGGATGAAGGCTCATGATGTATTTCCGGCAGTCTGTTATCCGGATTATTTCTGGAAGCAGGCACGGGATCATATAGACGGTGACTGGTATCTGATGTGTCCGCACGAGATACTGACGATCAAGGGATACGCACTGGAAGATTCATTTGGAGAAGCCTGGGAAGAAAAGTATCTGGACTGTGTGCGTGACGAGCGGATCCGCAAGCGGGTGATTCCAATCAAAGATGTGCTTCGGCTGATTATCCGCAGTGCAGTAGAGACGGGAACACCATTTGCTTTTAACCGGGATACAGTAAACAAGGCAAACCCGAACGGGCATAAAGGTGTAATCTACTGCAGCAATCTATGCACTGAAATTGCCCAGAATATGAGTGCCATAGAACTGGAAGAACAAAGAACCGAGGAAGTAGACGGGGAAACGGTTGTGGTGACAGTGACAAAGCCCGGGGAATTTGTGGTATGCAATCTGGCCAGCCTTTCGCTCGGCCATATAGATGTGGAAGACTATAATGAACTGTCTTATATTACAGAAAGCGCCGTGCGCGCTCTGGACAATGTGATTGACCTGAATTTCTTCCCTGTACCCTATGCAAGAATTAACAATCAACGTTACCGCCCTGTGGGACTTGGAGTAAGCGGATACCACCATATGCTGGCAAAGTACGGCATCCGATGGGAGAGTCAGGAACACCTGGACTTTGCGGAAAAGGTTTTTTCAGATATACATTATGCAGCGGTAAATGCGAGCTGCAGTATCGCGGAGGAAAAGGGCAGTTATGCGTATTTTGAAGGAAGTGCATGGCAGACCGGAGAATATTTCAGACAGCGGAATCTGGTGGATGACAGGTGGGAACAGCTTGCCGGCAGAGTAGCAGCGTTTGGGCTCAGAAACGGTTATCTTCTGGCGGCTGCGCCGACCAGCAGTACCAGCATCATAGCGGGCACTACAGCAGGGCTGGATCCTGTAATGAACCGGTATTTTCTGGAAGAAAAGAAAAACGGGCTGATGCCGCGGGTGGCCCCGGACCTTTCGATGGAGACATTCTGGTATTATAAGAATGCACATCTGATCGACCAGACCTGGTCTGTTAGGGCCTGCGGTATCCGCCAGCGTCATATTGACCAGGCGCAGAGTATGAACCTGTATATTACAAATGAGTACACCTTCCGCGGCGTTTTGAACCTCTATCTGCAGGCATGGGAAGAAGGTGTGAAAACTATTTACTACATTCGCTCCAGAAGCCTTGAAGTTGAGGAGTGTGAGGTGTGTTCTTCATAAAAGATACATTGCCGGTTGAAGGGCTTATACTAGAACAAACCAGGAGGATATTATGTCAGAATTAGTTAAGAAACCACTCTTTAATCCAGAGGGGGATATTGAAGTAACAAAAAGAAAAATGATTGGGGGAAACACTACCAATCTGAATGATTTTAACCATATGAAGTATAACTGGGTCAGCGACTGGTACCGCCAGGCTATGAACAACTTCTGGGTACCGGAGGAAATCAACCTGAGTGTGGACATTAAGGATTATAAAATGCTTCCCGCTGCAGAGCGCAGGGCCTATGATAAGATACTGTCTTTCCTGATTTTCCTTGACAGTATACAGACTGCCAATCTGCCGAATATTGGGGAGTATATTACCGCAAATGAGGTGAATCTGTGCCTGTCCATCCAGACATTTCAGGAGGCGGTGCACAGTCAGAGCTACAGTTATATGCTGGATACCATCTGTGAGCCGCAGGAGCGCAATGCCGTACTCTATCAGTGGAAAGAAGACCGGCATCTGCTTGAGCGGAATGAATTTATCGGGAACCTCTATAATGCGTTCCAGGAGGAAAAAAGCCCGGAAATGCTGGCATGTACACTGATTGCTAATTATATTCTGGAGGGCATCTACTTTTACAGTGGGTTTATGTTCTTCTATAATCTGGGAAGGAACAGAAGAATGCCCGGATCTGTGCAGGAAATCCGATACATCAACCGGGATGAGAATACGCATCTCTGGCTGTTTCGAAGTATTCTGATGGAGTTAAAAAAAGAGGAGCCATGGCTGTTTACTGCAGAAAAAACAGAAAAATACAGGAGCATGATCCGCGAGGGATGCGAACAGGAGATCCGCTGGGGGCACTATGTGATCGGGGATGATATTCAGGGGCTGAACAGGGAGATGATTACAGATTATATTCAGTATCTGGGAAATCTGCGCTGTAGAGGGCTGGAGCTGGAGCCGGTGTATGAAGGACATGAAAAAGAACCGGAAAGTATGTCATGGGTCAGCCAGTTTTCTAATGCAAATATGATAAAAACAGACTTCTTTGAGGCACGGAGTACGGCTTATGCTAAGAGTAGTGCGCTGGTTGATGATCTTTAGGGGGGCGGGGGCCTGTATGGAATGTGCTGTTAGAATAGCAGCATTCCAAAGTAGGTTACTGTATTTGGGCCGTTGATATAGCGTACTTTGGCTGTTTTGGAGAGGCGCTGTACGTTGATTCCGAAGCCTTCTACGGCGGGGGTGAGTGTGCCGGGCATGCGGCAGGGGGCATCGGGGTATGTACAGGTTTCGCAGTGGACGCAGCCTTCGTTGGAGAGCAGCAGGTATGGGAAATCATTGCCGAGCAGGCCGCGGAGTCTTGCGGATACCTGCTGGAATTCTTTGTGGCCTTCCTGCATTCCTTCTACATCGAAGGAATCTTCCAGTTCGTATTTTCCGGTGAAGACCATGCCGTTTTCATAAGCCAGGCAGCGCTCTTTGCATTCGCTGACTGTTCCTACTGCGGGGGGACAGGCCCAGGACTTTCCATATTTTCCGCAGCCGTTGGATTCGCAGATTCTGCGGACTTCGTCCTGAAAGAGGATGTCTGATGTTGAAATAAAACCGTACTGATAGACCCCGATTTCTTTTAATTGGGAATCGTCTGGTAATTGGGGGAATGTTTTTTC
Source organism: Clostridium sp. D5 (assembly GCF_000190355.1). Lineage (NCBI taxonomy): Bacteria > Bacillati > Bacillota > Clostridia > Eubacteriales > Clostridiaceae > Clostridium > Clostridium sp. D5. The sequence continues at coordinate 52,981 of NZ_GL870809.1, forward strand.
ATTTGACATAAATGGTTACTCCTTTTAATGAATTCGTGATGATCCGGCAGGCAGAATGAGAACGGCCGGGGGTTACATTTTCGGAAGAGGGGCATTGTAATAACCGAGTTTGTGGAAGTTGTACCATTCCATAATTTTTTCAACTGAGGCTGCCTTTAAAGTCAGCAGAACCTCGCGGGCAAATTCCAGGGCGGCAGTTCCGTTTGCTGTGATGATGCCCCCATCGCTTACCGCCGGCTCCTGAAGATAATTCTTTTCGCCGGTATACGCATCTCCTGCCCATTGTTTCAGGTCGTTCACATCATTGGATGTATGACGGACACTGTTCAGCGCGCCGGAGACTCCCAGGAATCCGGAGGCGTCGCAGATACCGCCTAAAATTTTTCCGCTTTTAAGGCATTCGTCTACAAGATGTTTTACCTGCAGGGCAGCTTCGTTGCGCCAGGTCATACCGCCTACTAATATGAGGGCTTCATAGTCCTTTGGAACTGAGGGGATATCATAGTCCGGGAGGATATGGAAACCTCCGATGGATTCTACCTTATCTCTTGTTAAAGAGACTGTTTTCATAGAAAACTGATCTTCTCCCAGCATCTTTAAAGCGGAGGAAAGATATGCTGCCTCCCAATCTGCAAATTGATCTAATAAAACAAATAATATCATCTTTTTCATATATAATCCCCTTAATCTGAGTGGAAATTAGTAAGTGACGGTGTATTAAATAAAACTGCTGACATGGTTAAATTTCTCATACAGGTATTTTACCATTTCAGTATCTAAAAGTCATCCAATTTTGTTATCATAGTGACTATTTGTATCGGTTCGGACAAGTCTGAACTGTTATGACTATTTCACAGTAATACAAATATGCATTGCCCTTTAACTGAAAACCGGTGCTATAATCTTAAACCTGGGCAGCGGGTTTTCAAATATCTTCCAACAAAAGGACCACTGTCCGATACCCGGACAATGATCCTTCTTATACACTTAGACTGCAGCCTTGTTAATCGACTCTATGTATGTCTTCTGGTATTATGATTCATCTTCAACCATCCCTTTATAAATCAGCTCCAGATCCCTGACGGCCCGGTCGATTCCAAGTCTGCTGACGTTGAGCATTATATCATGGGAACTGACAGCACCCCATTCATTTTCTGTATAGGTCTCATAGTAATAACGGCGTTCCCTGTCGATCTTTTTCATTCTGTCTGCGGCCTTTCTCTCAGTCAGGTCAAACAGCTCCATGGTTCTCTTTATCCGGTCGGCCTTGTCAGCGCATATAAAAACATTCAGGCATTCCTCCTGTTCCCGCAATACATAATCTGCACATCTCCCGATAAATACTGCAGGTCCTTTCTGCGCCAATCCGCGGATCATATTAGACTGTACGTAGAACATCTTGTCGCTCAACGGCGGCTGGTAATCCATTCTTCCGGCATAGTCCATCATGGTTGCAGGAGGATATGTGTATGCCGTCAAAAATCCATTCAGTGCGGTTTCATCTATGGAATTAGCTCTCTCTTCACTGATGCCTATTTTTTCTGCTGCAAGTTCAACCAGATTCTTATCATATAATGGAAGATTCAACCGCTCTGCAAGCCGTGCTCCCACTTCACGTCCGCCGCTGCCAAATTGCCTGCCTATGGTAATCATTACATTCTTTGACATAAAATTTCAGCTCCTTTCCGTTTGATTTTATTTCGCCCTCTCTATTTACTTTTATTATACTTAATCTGTTAGATAACAACAAGTTATATTTGCTAAATACTGGCATTATATTCCACGATAAATATGGGTGAAGTGAAAAGTTTATTTCCACTTTGAAAACGGCAAAAAGAAAAGTGGCAATTACTCTTACAAAAAGAGCGATTACCACTTTTGGTATTCCTAAAAGTAGAATTAAGTGATACAATCAAGAAGAGAAATAACAAAGCTGTCTGCTCAGAAAGGGCTTTCTGGGCATGTTAAGAAAGCGGACTTTAGACGTGTTTTTAAAGGGGACAAGACTAAATTCCACTTGCTGGGACGTATATATTCCTGACAGCCGCCTGTTATTTCTTTCTTTAATTTCAGCTCTTATCAATCTTTCTTCTTCAACAG
>NZ_GL870809.1:55965-86453 GCF_000190355.1 Clostridium sp. D5
GAGTCTGTGCGATAGCGGTCTTTGTAGAACCGTTGGTAATACCGGTAAGAATGATACGTCGTTCCTGCAGCGTCAAATGGGAAAAAGCATTTTTAGGATTCATATGTATACCAGCCTTTCCGGCGGCCGTCTCATATGATAAGTGTAAGACTAAATGCAACATTTGTGGAGATGGAAGTAGGAGAAAGACTAAAATCCACTTTGCCCCCTTCAAAGTGGAAATAAACTTTTCACTTCACCCACGATAAATATGGGGAAGGGAATCTTGTCTTTTGCGTTGAGATACAGTATGATTTATATATCACATATCTATTTTCACATCATTTACTGATGCAGACTTAAGCACACTTACAGAGGATGAACCGGCATGGGCAGAACACGAAAAAAACAGAAGTTTGGTACAACAGAAAAGAGAATGATTACAGGTTGTTTACTGCTGGCAGGGAGCGCTGTTCTGACAGTGCTGTCCGGGCAGAATCCCGGGATGGCAGAGTGGTATTCCACCCACATCTATCCGGTGATTGTGTCTGTCGTGGGAAGGCTTTCCGGACTATTTTCCTGGTCCCTGTCGGAACTGTGCGTATATGCTCTGATACTTCTGGCCGCAGGCTCTCTGATTCATGCCATTGCAGAAGCAGTGAAAGGCGGCAGAGGAGGAGCGGTAATGCTGCGGTGGGCTTCCGGCCTGTTTTTGGCGGCCTCCGTCCTGATGCTGTTATACGTCCTTAACTGCGGCATTAATTACAAAAGAGTTTCCTTTTCCGAAAAATCTGGTATACAGACAGTGGAGTATACTGCAGAAGATCTGAAACAGACCTGTCTGTGGCTGACGGAAGAAGTAAATGCAAGGGCCGGGCAGGTGGAACGGGATGAGGCCGGGGTGATGAAGCTGGAGAGCCCGGAAGAAGAGGATGCGGTTAAGGCAATGCAGGCATTGGGCGTCCAATACCCTGCACTGGAGGGATATTACCCCAGGCCAAAGGGTCTGCTTATGTCTGAGATCCTTTCCTATCAGGCACTTACCGGCGTTTATTCTCCTTTTACAGTAGAAGCGAATTACAACAAAGACATGACGGCCTATAACATTCCTTTCACAGCCTGCCATGAGCTGTCACACCTGCGTGGATTCATGCAGGAGGAGGAAGCCAATTTCATCGCATTTCTCGCATGTAAAGACGCAGGACGGGAAGACTTTCAGTACAGCGGCTACCTGATGGGCTGGATATACAGCATGAATGCCCTGCACCGCGCAGATGCAGAAGCCTGGCAGGAAGTAAGGCCGGCTTTGGATGAAAGTGTAGATGCAGATCTCGAGGCCAACAGTCAGTTCTGGGCAAAATATGACGGTGCCGTTGCAGAAGTATCAAACAAAGTGAACGATACCTACCTCAAAGCAAACGGACAGACTGATGGAGTAGAAAGCTATGACCGCATGGTGGACCTGATCGTGGGGTATTGGATGAAGTAGGATGGTTTGCTGGTGGATGGGGCCCTGTACGGGATTGTGGAAGGTGAGATGCCGTGGGAAGCGAGGGCAGGGGTGTCGGGAAACGGGCTGCCCAAAGCCCCGCTCCGCACAGGTGCCCCTTCCCCTGCAAAAAAATTCTCAAAAAGGCTTGATTTTTGGGGAGAGCTATGGTAATATAGGCAATGGTCACTGCAAATGCGGTGTCCGTCATAAAATCGAATATGGCTCCTTGGTCAAGCGGTTAAGACATCGCCCTTTCACGGCGGTAACACGGGTTCGATTCCCGTAGGAGTCATAATAAGGCGCAGTAGCCAAGCGGTAAGGCGTGGGTCTGCAACACCCTGATCACCGGTTCAAATCCGGTCTGTGCCTTTTGAAAAGTCCGGAAAGTTAACGTTTCTGTGGCTTTTTTTTGTGCTTTAAGAAAACCCGGATAAAAATTATCATTTGACAGGTGTGTTATAATATATATAGTGCATACAGAACTTCCATACAGAAAGCTCCTGACTACACGCAGAATGTAGAGAGGAGCTTTTTACTTTTTATACGCTGAAGAGTAAGGAAGTGTCTGCCATACACGGGACTATTTAACGTTAAATTATTTTAGGAGGTATAGGAATATGACCACATTAAAAGCGGAAAAGAGAAACCCGGAAATAAAAGCAAAGAGATTAAGGCGCGAAGGATTCACGACTGGTGTCTTATTCGGAACTGGAATGAAAGACACAGTTGCGCTTCAGTATCAGGAGAAAGAAGCACTGAGTTTCATAAAAGCAAATAGAGAAGGTGCACAGGTTACACTGGAATTAGATGGAAAAAAAATCAGCGCCATTACAAAAAATATCGATTATAATTCTATGAAAAAACAAATAAATGCTCTTGATTTTCAGGTGCTTGTTGCGGGAGAGAAGATTTCTACGGCGGTACAGATTCGCCTTATGAATGAATCTATCGTCAATGGATTTGTAAATCAGGAACTCACAGAGGTGCACTACAAAGCAGATCCGGCTAATCTTCTTGATCCGATCGAAATAGATTTCGAAAAGATTTCGCCGGAGATCAGGAATTATTATGTGAAGGATCTGAAATTAGATGAAAAAAAGGATATAGAGCTTATCACACCTGAAGATGCGCAGATCTTCCATATAGGCGATGTGACAGGAGGAAGTGAAGTAGAGGACGAAGCAGAAGAAGAAACAACGGCCGGGATCTAGGGAACGGCCGGATGAACGGAGCTGCCGGAAAGCTAAAAAATCCCAGAGGAGTGATCTTCTGGGATTTTGCTATGTCTTTTTAATCCAGCATACGTAAATATATAATAAATTGTTTTAAAGGCGGAGTGATTTCTTCGGCTTTATTTTTTATACAGCAAACAGGAAGCCTGACGGTTGGAAAGAGCGGAATTATGGATATATTTTCACTGTGGAAAGTCTGGAAATTCTTCCTAGGCAGCAGTCCGACACCTTCTCCGATGGCGATGGAACTAATGATAGATTCAACCCTTCCGGTCCGCAGGATTTTTGGTGTGATTCCGTTCTTATGAAAAAGCCGGAGGCAGAGCTGATGAACGGAGGTATAAGAATTCATCAGAATAAAAGATTCCTGGCCGCATTCTGTAATCGTAATTTTCTCTTTGCCGGCAAACGGATGGTCTGAAGGCACAACAACGACCAGTTCGTCCTGGGCAATCTCCCAGGTACGATGCTGCGTTTTATCTGCAAGACCTTCACGGGCGATAATGATATCGTATTTTCCCATGGTCAGGCCCGCCAGAAGTTCGTTCTCTTCCACCTCATCCAGGGAAAGTACGATATCCGGATGAAGCTGACAAAATCCCCGGAAACGGGATGTGAATTTGTACTGGTTCAGAATGGGCAGTATGCCTATGTTCAGCTTGTGCTGCAGGGACTCCTGGTATATTTTCAGCTGATTCATTAACTGGTGATACTGGGAGATGAGTGACAGGGAATGCTGATAAAAAAACTGACCGCCATCTGTCAGTTGTGCACTACGTTTACTTCGGTCAAAGAGCTGCACGTCCAGCTCTTTTTCCAGCTTTATAATCTGCTTGGAAAGAGAGGACTGGGAGATATGTAAGGCTTCTGCCGCATCAAAGAAAGTCTTGTGTTTTACAATCTCAATAAAATAATCCAATTGTTCAAATGTCATATGATCCCTCCTTTGATTCATTCCATTATGGAATGAATTATAACATAAGTTGAATTGATCCACCAGATAAATAGCATTAAAATGAAATCAATTTAAAAGCTATATAAAAGCAAAGGAGAGAATGAAATGGAGAAAAAAGTAATGGACCTCAGAAGCGCATTGGAATTATTGAGGGAAATGCCCGGACAGCTGATTGAGACGGATGTTCCTGTGGAGCCGATGGCAGAATTGTCAGGAGTATATCGTCATGTGGGAGCAGGCGGTACGGTAATGAGACCGACCAAGGAGGGCCCTGCAATGATCTTTAATAATATCAAAGGTCATCCGGATGCAAGAGTTGCGATTGGAGTTCTGGCAAGCCGTAAGAGGGTAGCGGCACTGTTCGGCTGCAAGCCGGAAGAAGTTGGGAAAATGTTATACAAAAGCGTAGATAATCCGATTCCTCCGGTGCTGACAAAAGAAGCGCCATTATGCCAGCAGGTAGTGCACAAAGCTGCAGATCCTGATTTTGATCTTGCAAAACTGGTGCCGGCACCCACTAATACACCAGTCGATGCAGGTCCTTACATAACGCTCGGTATGTGCTATGCAACACATCCGGAAACCGGACTGAGTGATGTTACCATCCACCGTCTCTGCATCCAGGGAAAAGATGAACTCTCCATTTTCTTTACACCAGGAGCACGACATATAGGTGCCATGGCAGAGAAGGCAGAGGAACTGGGACAGAAGCTTCCGATATCCATCAGCATTGGTGTGGATCCGGCCATTGAAATTGGTTCCTGCTTTGAGCCGCCAACAACTCCAATGGGTTATGACGAGCTGGCAGTAGCCGGAGCACTGAGGGGAGAAGCCGTAGAATTATGCCAGTGCCTGACCGTAAACGAGAAGGCAATTGCAAATGCAGAATATGTAATCGAAGGCGAAATACTTCCGAACGTGCGTGTAAAGGAAGACCAGAACAGTCATACCGGATATGCAATGCCTGAGTTCCCGGGATATACCGGACCGGCATGCGATCAGTGCTGGACAATCAAAGTTACTGCTGTGACACACAGAGAGAAACCAATCATGCAGACCTGCATCGGACCAAGCGAGGAACATGTATCCATGGCTGGTATTCCAACAGAGGCAAGTATCTATGGCATGGTAGAAAAAGCAATGCCGGGCAAACTACAGAACGTGTACTGCGCATCAGCAGGCGGCGGAAAATACATGGCGGTTATGCAGTTTAAGAAAACTGTACCGAGTGATGAAGGAAGACAGAGACAGGCCGCACTGGTTGCATTTACGGCATTTAGTGAACTGAAGCATATATTCCTTGTAGATGAGGATGTGGACTGCTTTGATATCAATGATGTACTCTGGGCAATGAATACCAGATTCCAGGGTGATGCAGATATCATTACCATTCCTGGTGTGAGATGCCATCCGCTGGATCCATCCAATGATCCTGCATGCTCACCAAGTATCAGGAATCATGGAATTGCATGCAAGACTATCTTTGACTGCACGGTACCGTTTGACCAGAAAGATAGATTTAAAAGAGCACAGTTTATGGACGTAGATCCGACTCACTGGGTGAAAGACTGAGGATTATAAGCGATGGAAAAGAAGAGGATTATTATAGGAGCCACAGGCGCAAGCGGACTTCCTATTCTGCATACATGCCTGGATTTAATTCGGGATGCCGAGGAGTACGAATCCTATCTGATCATGAGTGATTCGGCAAAAATAACGCTGCAGCAGGAAACTTCTTATACAGTAGAAGAAATCTGCCAGAGTGCGGACCATGTTCTAAACATGACAGAGATCGGAGCGGCCCCCGCAAGTGGTTCCTTTCATACAGCAGGCATGCTTATTGTTCCCTGCAGTATGAAAACAATAGCAGGAATCCACAGCGGCTATGCAGAAAATCTAATTCTTCGGGCAGCAGACGTAACGATAAAAGAACAGAGGCCTCTGGTGCTTGCCGCAAGAGAGACTCCTCTCAGCCAGGTTCATCTGAGGAATCTTTATGAACTTTCCATGCTGCCGGGGGTGCGGATCATTCCGCCGATGATGACCTTCTATCACAGGCCGGAAAATATAGAGGAAATGATCTATCATACGGCTGCAAAACTGGTAGAACCATTTGGAATTGAAGCAAAGAGGTATCGAAGATGGAATGGACTGTAACATTGTCATTTGCAAAGTTAAAAGTTCAGGTAAACCGCCTGGGGCAGGACTATAACATCGTCCTGCAGGGCGGTGACAAACCGCATATCGGATGCACGGTACTGTCCGTCCCAAGACCCTCATTGACCGGGGATGGGAGTATAAGTGCCACATCCTCCACATTGAATGTAACAGGACACAAAGATGATATTCTCTGCCGTTATCTGGCGGAAGAGGTATGCCGGATAAAAAATGCCGTAACAGTATGCAGCGGGGGATTTCATACGGACGGGATCACAGAAAAACAGATAAAGGAAGTACAGCAGGCTGTGAAAAAAATCGGCGCAGACCTGATTGAAATAAGAGAGAAAGAGGAGTAAGTGTCATGCCAATAGGAGTAATTATCAATGCATTGTCTGTCGTAATCGGCGGAGTATTAGGAACGGTGCTGAGCAAAAAACTGTCAGCAGAATTTAAGGCACAGATCACAATGGTGTTCGGTGTGTGTTCCATGGGAATGGGAATCAGCACAATCGGCTTAATGGAAAATATGCCCGCGGTAATTTTTGCGATTGTAATCGGAACCGGGCTTGGGCTCGTAATTCATCTTGGAGCCGGAATCAATAAGGGCGCAGCTGGTATGCAGAAGGTGATCAGTAAATTTGTAAAAGGCTCCAACAGCCAGCTGCCGGAAGAAGAATTCATGAGCACCCTTATTACAATTATTGTACTGTTTTGTGCAAGCGGTACAGGAATCTATGGATCTATTGTGGCAGGAATGAGCGGAGACCACTCCATTCTGATCTCCAAATCTATTCTGGATTTATTTACAGCAGCTATTTTTGCATGTAATCTGGGAGCCGTGGTATCCCTGATCGCAGTGCCTCAGTTTGTGATATTCTGTTTACTGTTCTTCGGAGCAACCGTTATCTTCCCGCTGACTTCACCGGCCATGATTAATGACTTTAAGGCCTGCGGAGGATTTCTGATGCTGGCAACAGGATTCCGAATGGTAAATATAAAGAAGTTCCCGACAGCGGATATGATACCCGCGATGATCATTGTAATGCCGTTGTCCTATCTATGGGTGACGTATATTATGCCACTTGTTTCGTAAATATCTAGTCATATTGGAACAGGATATACAAGGCGGTCTATCTGGTTAATGCGGAGAACCTTAAGTTTATAATAAAATGAAAATGTGCAGCGGCTCTTCGGGCGGCTGCACATTTTTATTGTTTTCAGAAATTATTTTTTGTAGTTTTTTCTTCGTATTTTAGTGATACTAAATACAGCCAGTCCAATGGCGGAGGTGAAAAGTAAAACAATCCACAACGCTGTAGTGCAGGTATCACCCGTTTGTGGACTGGATGAGACGGTCTTAGCGTTCTTTTCATTTTTAGGATTCTTTTCATCCTCAGGATTGGTTTCGGATGCAGCCTTTACTTTGCCGATCACACCGTAATTGCTGAAATGGTCAGTTATAAAAATAATCTTGCCGTCCTTAATCTCACTTGAAATGATTTTTGCATTTCCACTGCTGTCTATATAAACCATTTTCAGATCCTTCATGGCTTTCATTGTGCGGGTCAGCGGAATGCTTACCCTTACCTTGCCCTCTGGCTGAAAGGCGATGCCGTCTTTGAGCAGTTTCACATCATAAAGTCCGCCAAGGACAAATCCGGGAGCAGCTTTATTAACGGTTGCTTTCAATTGATTCATTTCCGCCTGATTTCTGGATGTAACGCTAAGTACTATGCTGGCTTCGAATGCGGAACCATTTTCATATCTGACTTCAATACCTGAGGATCCGTCTGTAAGCGTATCTTTTGACTGCAGTTTTGGAGAAATTTCATATCCACAGACAGTGCAGACTTGTGCATTTTCTATTGTAGCAGCTTTACCGGGAACATGTGCGGCGCTGTCTGTGATCTGTGTGCAGCCGGCATTTTTACATGTATGCCAATGGCTGCTGCTGTCGTTTGTCCATGTGGTATCCCATGCGTGCGTTTTCGCCGTCGTAGTGATTTCACCGCACACGGAACAGGTGATTGCAGTTGTACAGTTGCTGTCGTCATCGCCTGGTATATGGGGGTCTAATTGAGCCTTGAGTGTAATATTTTGAGTAACGGCAGTATTTGCAAAATCAAATGCCACACCGTCTAAGTACCAGCCGCTAAAATGACAGCCGTTTTTTGCAGGGACGGTCTCAGGCGCGGATACATGATTGCCTGCATAAACATTGACGGTGGAATTCGTACCACTGCCGCCGTTTACATCAAAGGTAACGGTACAGGGGGCGGCCAGCCACACTTCAGGAAGCCCGTTTGAAATCCCTCCGGTGTTGTTGCTTATAAGCTCATTATCATTCCTGCTGATGAAGGTTGTCCAACTTGTCTGGTCTCCATTAAAATCGTACCAATCACAAAATGCCGTTTTGCCGCCGTTTTTCTCGATCATATCGGTAAGGTCTATTTTAGAAATTGCGGCTTCGTCCGCGGTCTGAATATTTTTAGCTCGAATGGCCACATAGCCCTCACCACCCGCTGCGTGTATGCTCCCTCCAGTTATGCTGATCATACCAGTGGAATAAATGCCATCGTCACCATGCCCAACTGCTTCAACAGTACTGCCGGTAAAAGCGATGTCGCCGCCGGCCTGAATACCGCCCCAGCCGCCGACAGCAGTAATATTCGCTGTATTGTCCGCTGTAATGGTTCCAAAGGAGCGGATCGCATATACATTGCTGCTTTCTGCTTTCAGATTACCGCCGATCGTAATTGTTTTATCAGTGCTTACATTGCAGACAGCATAATTAGTTTCACTATAGACATCTATATTTTTAGCGGAGAGGATCATGGTGTTTTCCGCTAAAAGACCGCAAACCTTTCCGATTGCCTTAACATTAGCATTTTCGGTGATGGAGAGATTTGTTTTGCCTGAAATAGCGCTCTGGTTTATTGAAGTAACCATTACGGCGGCATCTTCTGTAATGTTCACATCCAACGATGCCAATCCCTCGTTTTTTCCGTTAACAGTTACTTTAGCACTTCCGCCGATTGTAATAGATTCTTCAGCCTGTATACCGCGGAAATCACCGTTTGCGGTAACCTTTGACGTGCCGTTTAACGTCAGTGCTTTCGGCGTGTATATCGCCGTATAATTAACACCACTGCCGGCGTTTACGATACTGTCAGTGACTGTGATCCCCTCTTTTGCATTTATGCCAGCGAAAGCAGAATTCGCTGCGGTTACACTGGAAGAATCGCTGATGGCCAGAGAGCCTTTTGTGAAAAGGGCAGCGTCATTTGTGCTCGACGCTTCTACCACAGCTCCGGAAATAGTAATTCCGCTTCCATTGGCCTGTAAACCGCAGTAATAGCCATTTGCGGTCAAATTTGCAGAGCCGCTGACAGACAGCGCTCCCTGGGCGAGAACGGCCGAATCGTTTGTACTTGTTACATTGACCACACCACCGGCAACACTGATGTTACCTCCGGCGTTCTGGTCGTCCGCGTTAATGCCCGCCCACCTGCCTCGGATATTGACAGTGCCCGTGCCGCTTATAGTCAGGTTTCCAAAGCTTTGGACTGAGATTGAATCATTGGCTACAACAGAGTTAGTGCCTATCAGTTCAATCTCAGTGTTCCCTGCCAGTACAATTGCACAATTGCCTGATACCTCAAGATCCACTCCATTGAGAGTCAGGACGTTTGTATTGCTGTCCCATTTCCAGCCTTCAGTGCTGAGCATATCATATACCCCGTCTGTCGGAGTCAGGGGATTCCCGTCCTTGTCCACTATTGCGCTTTGCACATCCAGACAGATTGTACGTTTGACGATGCCGTTTTCTACCGCGAACGCGGTTCCAGGCAGCATGTTGAACAGCATAATTGTTGTTATAATAACAGATGCTATCTGCTTTTTCTTTTTCGCTAAATGTTTGACCGGATGGGAGACCCAATCAAACAATAAGAGAAAAGGATATGACATACAATAAAATATATATTCTATCTTCCCCCTGAGAGACAGTTTTTTAAATTTTTCCATTGCTTAAACTCCTTCCTTTTTAATCACACAATAATTTGTTATCAGCATAACAAAAATAGAAAAATCAAAACCAATTTTGGTATGAACGGTGGCTTCCAGGGCGTGAATGGTAAGGTGCAGAATAGCATTTTTAAGATAAATACGGTATAATTAATGGGAATTTTTTACACAAAGGAGGAAGAGTCACTTGAAAATTGCTATTTGTGACGATGAACCATTAGAACTGACCCGAATTTCGTCTTTGATGGAGGAATACCGATTTGAAAAAAAAGCTGGTTTTATATATAAAACTTTTTCAGGCGCGCTTGAATTATTGGAAGTGATGCGGCGTGAACCCTTTGACCTTTTATTATTGGATGTGATCATGCCAGGAATCAATGGAATGCAGGTGGCACATGAGATACGTGCTTATGATAAGCATATAAAGATTGTTTTTCTTACATCATCGCCTGAGTATGCAGTAGAAAGCTATTCAGTCAACGCTTATAACTATCTACTAAAACCAATTAAGAAAGGAACTTTGTTCCCCATGCTGGATAAGTTATTTGACAGTATGCAAAGGAAGGATGACTATTTAGCAGTGAAATGTAAAACAGGAATTGTCCGTATTTCGTATACCAGGCTCAGCTATGTGGAAATACTGGGTAAAATTCTCTCCTTTCATATGAGTGACGGTGTTGTCTATGAAACAGCAGCCTCTCTTTCAGAATTTGAGGCTGCGATCCTTTCACGACCTGAGTTTTTGCGGGTACATCGCTCATTTCTCGTGAACCTTTGGCAAATGCGTGAGCTGAGCATACAGCATTTTATCACGCTTGGCGGTATGGCGGTGCCGGTTTCCCGGAGACTTTATACGCAGGTGCGGGATGCTTATATGAAAAGTCTGTTTACAAAGAAGGGAGAGGACTAATGGGGCAGTCGGATATATTTGTGTTTTTTTTACCGCTTTATGGGATTACGGTCATGGCTGGCCTTTTGAATGTGAGGCGCAGTGATTTTACGAAAAGAAAAACATTGCTTTTGTGTTCTTTTGTATTCCTTGCAGTGGCAGTAAATATCTTTGTATACCTTTACTTGGGGCGCCAGATATACAGCAGATTCTATATATTGTGGATTCAGATCCCGCTCTATGTCGGGTTTAGGATTATATCCCGATATCGGGGTGTTAAGCTGCTGTTTGCACTGCTTACCACTATCACGCTGGCGTCCTTGCCGGTACAATTTGTGATCGTATTCCGTATCTTGACAGACGGGAATCCCGTATTAATTGCCATAGGGTTTGTGACGTCCTACCTCATCATGCTTATTTTGGTGTTTTTATTTTTGCGCCCGAATGTTATTTATATCTTAGAGCATGGAGAACGCAAAAGTTTTTGGAAGTTCTGTCTGATCCCGTTTCTTTACTACCTATATGGCTTTTTAAGTTCAGGCTATAACTTCGCACAGTATCATGATTTGGATGGCTTTTTATTTCGGCGCATTCCTGACCTGATTGTGTGTGTTTCTTACATTCTGCTGGTTGATATCTTTAAAAACACCAATGAAAGACAACTTCTGAAAAATGAACATGCTATGATGTCTGTACAGATGGAATTGGCACGAGAACAGATGGAATTCTTAAAAACCACGCAGGAGCAGGCTGTACTCTACCGCCATGATATGCGGCATCATCTCTCTCTCATAAAAGAATACCTGGCCGATGGCGAGATACAAAAGGCAGAAAAATACCTGACTCAGACGCAGGCGGATATCAATGCGATTACGCCAGTAAATCATTGTAAAAACGATACGGCGAATCTAATTTTATCTTCTTTTGCAGGTAAGGGAAAGGAGAAAGGCGTTGCCCTGTTAATTGACGTAAACTTACCGGAGCACCTTCCCATTCCGGATACAGAACTTTGTGCCCTGCTTGCAAATGGTCTTGAAAATGCAATAGATGCCGCTTCGAAAGTAGAGGATTTATTGCATAGAAAAGTCTCTCTGAATCTCCGTATCAAGGAAAACAGATTACTGCTTTACATTGAGAACAATTATACTGGCATTGTTGTACTGGAAAATGGGCTGCCGGTATCAAATTGTGAAGGTCATGGCTTTGGAACAAAGAGCATGGCTGCAATTGCAGCAAAGAGAAAAGGGTACTGTTCCTGTGAAGCGGATGGGAATACCTTTATTCTGCGGATTGTTCTGCCGCTGGATAAAAAATAGGATTATAGTGTTCATCACGGCATATAAATACTGGCTTTACCCGCCAGTTTTTTCATTAGAATGACCGGGACATCCTGGAGTTGGTTTCTGAATATTTATATGGAAAGCAGAGAGAACAGCATAGACGGAACAGTGTTTTACAGTTTATAATGTGATTTACAAGCAATCGTTTATGGAGGAAGAAGAATATGGATGCACTTTTGTTAGATGTGGATGATACTCTGTATGACCAGCTGAAACCATTTGAGGCGGCATATGAGGATATGTTTGCAGATCAATACAGAATTTCCGTGGAGCAGTTATTTTTTCTGAGCAGAAAATACAGCGATGAAGCTTTTGAACAGTCTCAAAGTGGTGAGATTACGATGGACGAGATGTACATATACAGGATACAAAAGGCTTTTGGGGAACTTCACATAGAGATATCTTCTTCCCAGGCGCTGGAATTTCAGCATCGGTATGCCGGGTATCAGAAGACAATCGGGGTCTCTGATCTAATGAAGGAGATCCTGTCTTTTTGCAAGGGAAGGGTCCGGATGGGAATTATAACAAATGGTGCAGCAGAACATCAGAAGCGGAAAATAGAGCAGCTTCAGATAAGGCAGTGGATTCCCGCGGAAGACATTTTTGTGTCGGAGGAAATGGGAATGGCCAAACCAGATAAACGGATTTTCCGGAAAGCCTGTGAACGGATGGGCGTGGAACCGGACGATGTCTGGTATGTGGGAGATTCCTATCTGAATGATGTGGAAGGGGCGAAGAATGCCGGGCTGCATTCTATATGGATCAGGCGCAGAAGCAACGGGCAGCCGGCGGGAAGCGTCCGCCCGGATTACTGTGTGGGGACGGAGGAAGGACTGTTTCTTTTGTTAAGAGAGCTTCTGACTGACAAAAAATAAAGTACATCTGTCATCTGGATTGATGAAAAAAACCTTCTGTTCCGGGATGATGTACACGGGGAACAAAAGGCCTGATTGTGAAAGCCGCTATAGAATAATATACAGTACCAGAAGAAGTGCGCTGGTGATTACAAAAGGCTTCTGGAGTTTTTGGGCAATTCTGTTTGCTTTTGGATTCGAGATCCAGAAAAGCGTCATGTAGATGACGGAACAGATTAATGCCACGATTAATACCATATTTTTTAACATTTATGTGTCCTCCCATACAATTAACATACCATCTCTATTATAATCAATTGGGAGGAAGAAAGCTACTTATATTTTATTCCATTTACAGAGCTGTTTATAGAGCGGGGATGCTTGCAAGGAGTTTTGGCCACGGGACGATTGATGGGTACATTTACAGTTCTCCTCATCCCGTTCCTAAAACACTTCCGGAACTAAAGCCCGTGATCTGGGTCCAGTATGTTCAGGGCAATCTCTGCCGCTTTACTGCCGGCTGCATCCTTTTCGCCCTGTATGTTCACTGTAAAGAATGAAACATGGCCGGGCTGGCTGATATACCCTGTAAACCATCCGTTGACTTCCCGGCCGTCTACGGCTCCGGTACCGGTTTTTCCATACAGGGAAGTCTGCCCGTTGGAGGAAAGGTACATGGCATCTTTTACTGCCTGTATATTTTGCGGTTCAAAGCCGAATTCGTTGTAATATAATTTCTTCAAAAGTTTTGTCTGTTCTATGGGGGATATCTTCAGTGAAGATTCCATCCAGTAGGAATCAGGATTTCCGCTTACATCTTCATTGCCGTATCCAATTTCATGAAAATAATCTTTGACAGCCGCCGTGCCGGCCTGACGGTCAATAGACTGAAAATACCAGTTTACGGAGTTCTGCATCGCTGAGTTCAGGTTCTGATCTGCATTCCATGCATCAAAAGGCTGCTCTGTGCCGTCCCAGGCCATCTGTGACTGTGCCGGAGTGATGATTCCGGATTCCAACCCAAGGAGAGCATCATATATTTTGTACGTGGAGTTGGGAGATACTCTGCGTGAGGCCAGCTCCTGATTGTAGATCTGCCAGCTGTCTGTCTTTGTGTCGAACAAGACAAAGCTGCCTTCATACCCATCGAAACTTGAGGCGAGATCGATATAAGTTACGTTTTCTTCCGGATCCGGGTAAGCCCCCTGTTTCGCCACATCCGCCCGAATTGAAAGAACCGGGGAGAGGCCAAGCAGAACAAATGTCAGCAGAAGACACAGCAACGTTCCTCCCAGCCTGCGCAAGCGGGATTGGGGGCGGTAAGCAGCAATATGCAGGATTCTTTTTGTTATCTGTTTTTTACTTCCCGCCATGGGGGCGGAGAATGAGAGCGGCACAGAGGAAATTTTGGCTGCAAGACTGATCAGGGTATTGCCGTACCTGGTATATTCCTCTTCAGTAAGCATCTGCAGAACCGAGGCATCACAGGCGATCTCGCGGTCACATTGCATTTTCTGCATGGCGGTCCAGACGAGCGGATTGAACCAGTATATGATTTTTGCCAGATTCATGAGATGATTTGCAGCGGCATCCGCGTGGCGGTAATGCTGCAATTCATGCAGAAGCATATAATGCAGCTCCGTTTCAGTCACCCTGCCGCCGTGAAAATCCGAGATCAGATGATGGGGAAGATAAATGCGGGGACGGATCAGGCCTGCCGTAGCAGGGGAATTTAAATATGCCGTACTGAAAACAGGAGGAGCTTTCTTTAAATGCATTTCTCTGACACAGTTAAGATAGAGTGTTCTGATGGTTTCGCTCTGGAGCGGCAGGGCGGTCCGTTCCAGCCGGCGAAGCTGTATCCGGGAATGCAGGAAATATAGGGATAATGCCATAATTCCGACAACCCAAATGACCAGCAAAATACTGGACAGAACGGAGGGGCTGTTATGTACAGCGGACATAGCAAAATCATTCATCCAGCCTGCTGTGCTGGTAGCGGATGTTCCGGTGCCTGCAGCAGAGGATGTGCTGCCTGTTCCCGTAAAGGAAGAGGAAGAAACGCGGCCAAGCAGGGAGAAAAACCTTTGGGAACTATCTGGAAAAGACGGCAGAAAAGGCACGAGGAAGAGCACATGAAGGATAAACCAGAGGTTATACTGCATACGGGCAGACAAGTGCTTTCGGAGAAGCCATTTGGCTGTGAGCATGAAACAAATAAAAATTGCAATAAAAAAATTGCAGATAAAAAATCGGGTGAAAAAGCCGGTCAAATCAGTCTCCTCCTTTTGTGGATTGGCCGGAGAGCAGGCTGCGCAGTGCATCAATATCGGACTCGGTTAATTTATCGTGTTCCAGATAGGAGGATACCATGGCAGTAATGTCTCCATTATAATAACGTTTCAGAAAAGAGCTGCTTTTCTGATTTATAAAGTCTTCTTCCATTACAAGCGGGGTATAGATAAATACCCTGCCTTTCTTTTCGTAAGCCAGCGCGCCTTTGTTTACGAGACGCTTCAGTAAAGTCTGTATTGTCTTGGGGCTCCAGCTGGTGCGCGCAGTCAAATTGTCTGTTACTTCATTTGTGCTGATTGGTGCATGTTTCCATACGACCTTCATTACTTCATATTCAGCTTCTGAAATCTGAGGCAGTGCTGTCATTTCAAAATCCCCCTTAAATCTTACGTATGTAATATAGATATTATAGCTCCTGGGGATTTGCCTGTCAAATCGGATAAATCCGACTGGAATATGGGGTTTTACTGCAGCACGCTATCTTGTGGAACCTATCTTGCAAAAACGTAAGGTTAAGATGACTGAATGAAAGCTTTGTGCAAGGCTTTCACAAATCCACTGTGATAGAATAAATATATAATAAGGCGCGGCAATTTTTTTCTATTTGACAGGAGGCAGACATTTATGAAGGAACAGATGATGGAGCAAAAAACTATCAGGAAGAGGAGTGTGGAAATACTGGGTAAGATTATAACCGGAATTGCCTTGCTTTTTATTGGATCAATATTTGTTGCGCTGGGGCTTCTGCTGGGGGTTGCGGATGGTTTGATGAAAAAAATAGAAAAGCATAACTGCGTGAAATAAATATGGCGTTGCGAAAGCATCGACAGACATTGAGACCAGAGATGATGTAATAAAGATGGCAGAAGCAGGAGCTGCGCGCATGGGAACAAGCAGATTAGTGCAGATTGTGAGCGGTGATATAAAGGCACACTGTGCTTCAAAAGATAATCAGCCGCCTCAATGTTAATTTACTTAATAGACAGATAAGGAATGCGGTAAGACATCCAGGTAGAAGATTTTACTGGGATGTCTTTTTTGCGCTCGTACAGACTTGACAGAATAGAAGAGAAAAATAATTCTTTCAGTAACAAAAAAATACGGTTAATTTTGTTGCAGACAGATATATAGTTTAGTATTGATATATTGTATGCTTTTAGATAGATAAGTTAATGTATATTGTGCAATATTGACACAAATACACCATAATCAAAAAATTTATGAAGGAGGAAAAGTATTATGGAAGCAACAACTAATGACCAGTACTTATGTTTCACCTGTGGCACCCCCCCTGAGGAAGTAGAGGACCGCGAGGTAAAAAAGACCGCATGTCCCCGTGCAGCAAAATTGTTGCAGGAATTTTACGATGCAAAGATTTCTCTGGACACAACGTTCCCCTACTGGTATACAAGAACCTGGATTAAAGAAGAGGGACAGCATCCGCTGGTTCGCCGCGGACTTGCAATGAAGAGTGCATTCTCTCACCTTGAGGCAGCAATCCGCCCTGATGAAATTCTGGTTATGAGCCGTAATAAGTATGTCCGTGGTGCCAGTATCACTCCGTGGACAGCAAACGAGTTTCCCCTGAGCGATGAAGAGCGCGCTAAGAAAGACAGCAAGAAGGCTTCAAACAAGGCTCTTGAGGAAGTTACGATTCTTGCAACCGGCGGCGGTGTTGTTTCTGAAAGCACTCCGGAGGTTCTCTCTATGGCACGCCGTTATGGTATGCGTATTGAAGAACATGCGGCTTTGATTGAAATTTGCCGTTATTGGCAGAACAAGTCTGCCGAGGACACATGTTGGAAATGGGGTACCCTCCATCCCGAGTATGATACCCTTGTTAATTTCAAGAACGCAGTTCTTATGGCAGCCGATATGGAGTACGGCAATCGTCACGGACGCAGTGTTACAAACTACCAGATCGTATTTGAAAAAGGCTTCCAGGGTATGATTGATCGTTGTAAGGAGCTTATTGCTGCGAATGTCGGCGATGGTACTGCAGTGGATAAAGTTGCTTACTGGCAGGCTACAATTTATGCAATCGAAGGCGTACAGACTTGGGTTCGCAAGTATGCCTCTGAAGCAACCCGTCTTGCTTCTATCGAAGAGGACGCAGAGCAGAAGGCTGTTTACGAAGCCATGGCAGCACGCCTTGAATGGATTTCATCGAATCCCCCTCGTGATTTTATGGAAGCCCTTCAGCTTCACTGGACCTGCCAGCTTGAAGTTTATAACGAAATGCAGGGCTCTGGATTTTCTCCCGGACGCCTTGGTCAGGTTCTTTATCCCTATTGGAAAGAGGATATTGATAAAGGCAGCATCACCGGAGAGCAGACTCTTGAGGTTCTCGAATGTATGCGTGTTAAATACACTGAACTTGAGATTGCAACCTGTGCAGGTACCACTGGTATACTTGCAGGTAACACATTTAACAACATCTGTCTCGGCGGGGTAAAGCCCGATGGCTCCAGTGCCGAAAACGAACTGGAATACTTATTTATCCAGGCAGCTATTAATTGCCCTACTGTTTCTCCAACTCTGTCAATTATTTATGACGGCAGGCTGTCTAATGCTTTCCTGCAAAAGGGGATTGAATGCAACAAGACCGGCTGCGGTATGCCTGCATGGGTAAGCAACCGCGTTGGCATTGAGTACTGCATGAAGAATCATTCATGTGAAGGTATTACTCTTGAAGATGCAAGAGCATGGAGTATAGGCGGATGCCTTGAGATTCAGCCCGGCGCTGTATATGACAACAAGATTGGCGCAGGTTCATACAGTTCTTCGGGTATCAATTTCATTAATGTTCCAAAGATTCTTGAACTGGTACTTTTTGACGGCGTAGATCCCAGAACAAATGTCCGTGTATTTCCGGCAACTGGAAAAAAATACGAAACATTTGATGAACTTATGGACACCTTTAAGGCATATTTTGGAAAGGTCATCCAAATTTTTGAAGAGACCTATAATATGAAGGTATCTGCAACGTTTGAGCTTGACCAGCCGTTACTTTTTTCTGCACTGTCTGCTGACTGCATTGAAAAGGGAGCCGATATTGACCATGCGGGTTCCCGTTACAATCGCT
This sequence comes from Clostridium sp. D5, assembly GCF_000190355.1. Classification (NCBI taxonomy): domain Bacteria; kingdom Bacillati; phylum Bacillota; class Clostridia; order Eubacteriales; family Clostridiaceae; genus Clostridium; species Clostridium sp. D5. The sequence goes on from NZ_GL870809.1 coordinate 74,273, forward strand.
GCTTCACAACTTGGATTACCGGTCAGGTTAACACAGCAAACTCTCTTGCATCTATAAAGAAGAATGTGTTTGACGACAATGCATTTACACTTGATGAGCTTAAGGATGTCCTGCTTAACAACTTCGGATTTATCAGTGCACTGGATACGGGTAACTTCTCCATGATGGAGCAGACTAAGAAAGTTTCTGACCCTGACTGGGAAAGAATACACGCTTTGTGTATGCGCGCACCTAAATTCGGAAATGATGACGCTTATGTTGATGATATTTATGTTCAGGTAGCTGACTGCTTTCTTGAATCTGTGGAAGCGATTACCGATGTATTCGGAAACAAGTGGTGTGCATCTATGCTGTCTGTAGGTACCCACGGACCACTTGGTCAGGCTGATATCGCTTCTGCTGACGGACGGCTTGCAGGCGTAACTTTGGCAGACGGCGGTCAGTCACCTTACCCCGGCACCGATCAGAATGGACCTTACGCTGTACTTAGTTCTGCAACTGTTATCGACCATACAAATTTCAAGAATACTCAGCTGAACATGAAGCTGCATCCTGCATCTATCAAGGGCAATATGGGGTCCGCTAAGATGCTCGATATGATTCGTTCCTTTATGGACAACGGCGGCTTCCATATCCAGTTCAATGTTGTTGATTCTCGTATGCTTAAGGATGCGCAGGAGAATCCGAATAACTATCGTGATCTGCTTGTTCGTGTGGCAGGCTTCACTCAGTATTGGTGCGAAGTTTCCAAACCTATTCAGGATGAACTTATTGCCCGTACAGAATATGAAGAAGTTTAAGGAGGATAATATGATGTGTGATAAATGTAAGGATTGCACCAATCTATCTGCACGTGATGTGTTTAACGGTGTATGCTTAATCAGTAAGGAAACAGTTTCTATTGATGCTCCTGTTTGTAAAAAATTTGTACGTGCTGACAAGTGCAAATATTGCAGCAAATATATCGCATCTGAGAAGGATTCCAATCTTGGTACTTGTGATGGTGATATGGTTTACCCTGATCTCGCCGGCTGTGAGGATTTTATTCTTGCAGAATGATTGTATCGTGTTTCTAACTGTTTAGTACAGGACTGTGCATTCACTGCACAGTCCGTACGAAAACGTTATATATGCAATAGCGGGCCCCATCGCCAAAGGCGATTTACCGGGGGTACTTTACCAGAGAGGAAAAAAGATTAAGTTACTAAAGGCATTTGTTTTTTCTTACTTCCGTTTTCTTTAAATAATGATATAATATCTTATATATATCATGTATATATTGGCAACTTGAAACAAAAATAATCAACAGGCAGTCAATTTGAATATGTTGGGTTGTTTTGAGTACATAAATATACCAGAAAGAGGAAATATTATGCCACCAAAAGTAACTGTAAAATTAGTCTTAGAAGAACCAGAGTTGCAGGGAGCCGTTGTATTAGCTGGAGAGGCAGGCTTAGATCGTGAAGTGAAGGCGGTGACAGTGGCAGAAATTCTTGATATCGCCTTTTATTTAAAGGGCGGAGATTTTGTACATAGTGTTGCATCATTTATGGATGAACACAGTGAAAATCAATTATCAATTGAGGCATTGTGCGAATGGACAAAAAACTTAATAGAACACGGTGCCAGTTGCCTTGCTATTAAAACGAAGAGATATTTAAATGAAATCCCGGAACCTCTGCTGCAGTTAGGCAATGAAAATGATTTCCCGATCATCGAGCTGCCGCCGGGAGACACGCAAAATGATGTAACGCAATGTGTTTTAAGAGTTGTTATGGAGGCGGCAGAACAAGGTAAGAACCGCAGTTTAGCGGCTCTTTCTAATCTGCATGATGCTGTAGTAAGTGGTGCATCCATAGTTGATATTTCAAGAATATTTGCAGGTTATTTGAATAATCCGGTTTTAATTGAGGATGATGAGTGGCGTTATGTGACGTGTTGTGACAATCAATCAGCAGGAGCTGCAGAAGCCTTGCTTGCTCGCCGTCGTGAAGAAAATCTGCAGGTTATAGTAGATCATATTGGTGGAGAGTCATCCATTCGTACTCAAGTGGCCATGGGTAATAAAATGATTTGGCAGGAAACATGGCCAATAACAGTAAAAGAAAATGTCATAGGTTATTTCAGTATTTGTGAATATGAGGAGTCAATAACCTTCGAGAATCGCTACCTTGTTGAGCGATGCCTTGATATATTGGCTTTAACAATTTATCATCATCAGAGCTATATTAACAGTACTGCATGGCATACTGGAGAAGTTTTTTTACAGGCTCTTCTGGCGGAAAATTACCAAAATGAAGTTGTCAGCTATTTTGCCCAAATGATGGGATTCAATGAGCAGAAGAATATGTCGGCAATAGTCATAAATCCTCTCAGCAAAGCACAGAAGGAGCAGCTTGACAGCAAAAACTGGTCTAAATATCACTATTTTACAGAGTATGCAATTCACAGCATACAGAGTTTCATAGCTCAAAATAAATTCAAGGTTATTCTTGGCGGTTATTACGGATTCCTTGTAGTATTTGTTGATACTGGCTCTAAGGGAATTCAAGACATTAAAAGAATTGGTATGTCAATTTGGGAATCCCTAACGGGCGGAAGAATGAAAATGGACGTTGTAATGGGGATTGGATGCATTGGCAAGGGAATTCACTCTTACCGTGAAAGCTGTCTGGAAGCTCTTGATGCTGTGCGTTGTATCCGTAGATTTGGGCTGAGAGAAAACGTAATGTGTTACGATGAACTTGGGCATTATGCTCTGCTAAATTCTATCTTGCGTAAAGATGAGGCTGCACGGGGTTATAGTCAAACGGTGCTTGGCAAATTATATAATGATAAAGATGCGGAAGAGCTGGTAAGTACACTTAGCACATACCTGGATAAAAATTGCAGTTATGTAGAAACAAGCCGTGCACTTTATTTGCACGTTAACACAGTAAAATATCGCATGAAACAAATACAAGAACGGTTGTCAGTAGATCTTTCCACCCAGGACGGGCGATGCAGCATCTGGTTAGCTTTGAGCATTGATCGTTATCTAAAGTGAAGTTTATCTGCATTGTTTCCGTTCGGGAAGGAATAGTTAGAAAATGAAACTCAATACAAATAACGAGGCTGTCATTTTTGATATCCAGGGTTTCTCGGTTCATGATGGTCCGGGCTGCCGTACATTAATATTTTTTAAGGGCTGTCCGCTAAAATGCTACTGGTGTTGTAATCCCGAGAGTCAGCAGCTTCAGCCTCAGCTAATGTATCGTGTTAGTAATTGCGTTAATTGCTACGGTTGTGTAGGAAGGAATATTTGTCCGCGAAATGCGATTTCCCTGCCAGAACAAAAGGGGGGGCATGTTTCATTTGATCGTAATAGATGTGACATCTGTGAAACAATTGACTGTTCTGAAAATTGTTATCATGAGGCGCTGAAAATGGCTGGTAAAGTCTACACGATTGATGAGATTATGCACAGAATTGAAAGAGAAAGCCGTTTTTGGGGACCGGGCGGCGGTGTGACTTTAGGCGGCGGTGAGGTTGCCGTGCAGTATAAGTTTGCTGCAGAGCTTTTGCGTCGCTGCCATGAGCGTTATATCAATACCGCAACTGAATCCTGCAGCTTTGCGCCATGGACCCATCTCGAGCAAATTTATGAAAATGTAGACTGGGCATTTACCGACATTAAACATATGGATACCGAAAAGCACAAGGATGCTGCAGGAGCTGGCAACGAGCTGATTCTTGAAAACATAGCAAAAACTGCTGAACTTGGCCACAAGGGAAAGCTTCGCCATATTGTGCGGATTCCTATAATTGATGGTTTTAATTCAGATGAAGATAATATTGTAAAAACGATTGCTTATATAAAAGAGATCGGAACGAAAGAGGTTAATATTTTACCATTTCACCGTTTGGGAGCCTCTAAATATGAGCAGCTTGGCCGTACATATGAATGCCGCGATATGACTGGCTGTTCTGAAGATATTCTGGGTCGTATTCAAGTACAGTTCCAGATGGCAGGGTTAACCTGTTATGTAGGCAGTGATACTCCCTTCTAAGTATCAGTACATCAAAAAAAGAGTGGTTGTACAGTAATGTATGGCCACTTTTTATGATAGTCCGCATTGCAGATACACTCTGGTATTTAGTTGGAATTTGCGGTATAATAAATAAATTTATAGCAGATAGAATGGAGGCGATAAGATGGAATACAGTCATGAACTGATTGTACCGAATGAAGACTTGCCGTTTAAGGTATTTGTTTTTGAGGGCAGAGAAGGGAAATACTTCAGGGATAAGCACTGGCACCGGTCGATTGAAATATTTGCGGTTTATGAAGGCCGGATTTCATTTTATATTAACGAAGAAGAGTATCTTCTTCAGCCGGGGCAATTTATGGTAGTGAATTCCAATGAAATCCATTCAGTGGATTCCCCGGAACCAAATATGACCGTCGTCATTCAGATTCCGCTGAAAGTTTTTGAAAAGTATTATACAGGAGAGCATTTTATCAGTTTCACTCATGATGTAAAGTCGCAGGATGAGAGAATGATGATACTGCTGTCTTCCATTTACCGGGCGTATACAGAAAAAAGGTGCGGATATGACCTGAAAGTGCAAAGTTTGTTTTATGAACTTCTTTATCTGCTGGTCACGAAATACCGGGAGACACAAGTAAGTCGTGAGAGGGTAAAAAAGAGCCATAAACTGAACAGGCTGTCCGTGATTACTTCCTATGTGAAGGATCACTATAGCGAGGAACTGTCGCTTGAGCGTCTGGCAGAAATTTTTGGCTACTCGCCTACATATTTATCTAGAATGTTCCAGAAATACGCAGGAATTAACTATATGTCTTATCTGCAGAGCATCCGGGTGGAATATGCTTTTCAGGAGCTGGCGAATACGGAGAGAACAATCAGTGAAATTGCACTGGAAAATGGTTTCCCAAACAGCAAAGCGCTGGCAAAGGCATTTCGGAAGAAGTATGGGATGCTGCCAAGCGAATACAGGAAAAGGACAAGAAAGTGACATTGAGTAGATAAATATTTGGTCGAAAAGCACAGGATAAACTGATAAAATTACCTCATAAGGATAAAATTGAACAAATATAAATTCTTAGGAGGGATAATGATGGACATTCAAAAAATAACGGATTCTTCATTTGGCAAATATGGAAGAGTGCTGCAGGGATACTCAATCTGCAAGATTCTGAAAGAAATGGAACATACGCCTCTGCCGAAGGAAGTCATCTACGTAGCATCTGTTGAAGAGATGGAAGCGCTGCCGGAAGCGGAGGCCTTTAAGAATCGGGCATATGGCGGGCTGCCGATCCAGATCGGATATTGTAATGGGGATAACAACAAGCTGAACGGGTTGGAGTACCACCGGTCATCCGAGATCAATATTGCAGTTACAGATATGATTCTGCTGCTGGGAGCACAGCAGGACATTCAGGCAGATTTTACGTATGATACTTCCAGGGTGGAGGCATTTTTTGTGCCTGCGGGAACGATTGTGGAGATGTACGCAACAACCCTCCATTATGCACCGTGCACCGCGCAGCCCGGCGGTTTCAGATGTGTTGTCATTCTGCCGGAGGGGACGAACACAGAACTGACATTTGCACCAGGGAAGGATGGCGATGACTGCCTGATTACTGCAAAGAATAAATGGCTGATCGCACATGAAGACGCAAAAATCGATGGAGCATTCTGTGGCCTGAAGGGTGAAAACATTACACTGGGTTAACGGTTGGGAAGGCGTCTGGTACAGAGTCTGATAAGGAACTCCTGTTCTGCTTTGCGATTTATAGGAATCCCGGCATTATGGCGCGGAATGGATGAATGTGGCTGTAAGAAGTTAATAAGTTTATTAAAAGAGAAAGGAAGATACATAATATGAATAATATGCCAGAATTAAAAATTGGAGTAGTAGCTGTCAGCAGAGACTGTTTTCCGGAGAGTCTGTCCGTAAGCAGAAGAGAAGCGCTGATGAAGGCTTATAAAGAGAAATACGGAGAAGAGGGAATCTATGAATGTCCTGTCTGCATCGTGGAGAGTGAGATCCATATGGTACAGGCGCTGGAGGATGTAAAGAAAGAAGGGTGCAACGCACTCGTTGTCTATCTTGGCAACTTTGGGCCGGAGATTGCAGAGACACTGCTTGCAAAGCATTTTGACGGACCGAAGATGTTTATCGCTGCAGCCGAAGAGCGCGGCGATAATCTTGTGCAGGGCCGTGGGGATGCTTACTGTGGAATGCTTAATGCAAGCTATAACCTGAAACTGCGTAATATCAAAGCGTATATCCCGGAATATCCGGTTGGTACAGCAGAAGAGTGTGCAGATATGATCTATGAATTCAGACCGATAGCAAGAGCTGTCGCAGCACTGAATGACTTGAAGATTATCAGCTTCGGACCGCGCCCGCTGAACTTCCTGGCATGCAATGCCCCGATCAAACAGCTTTACAACCTGGGTGTAGAGATCGAAGAGAACTCCGAACTGGATTTATTTGAAGCATACAACAAACATGCTGATGACGAGAGAATTCCTGCTGTTGTAAAAGAGATGGAAGAGGAGCTTGGAACCGGCAACAAAAAACCGGAGATACTGGCAAGGCTTGCACAATACGAGATCACTCTCAAAGACTGGGTAGAGGAGCACAAGGGCTACAGAAAATACGTGGCTATCGCAGGAAAGTGCTGGCCGGCATTCCAGACACAGTTCGGTTTTGTGCCATGTTATGTAAACAGCCGTCTGACAGGCCAGGGGATTCCGGTATCCTGTGAGGTTGATATTTACGGGGCTCTGAGTGAGTTTATCGGAACCGTTGTAAGCGAAGACGCAGTTACACTGCTGGATATCAACAATACGGTGCCTGCGGACCTGTATAAAGAGGACATCGAAGGCAAATACAATTACACACAGAAAGACACCTTTATGGGATTCCATTGCGGCAACACAGCATCCGGCAAGCTTTCCTTCTGCGAGATGAAATACCAGATGATTATGGCAAGGGCTCTGCCGGAGGAAGTTACCCAGGGAACACTCGAAGGCGATATCGTGCCGGGAGACATCACATTCTTCAGGCTTCAGAGCACAGCAGACTGCAAACTGCGCGCATACATTGCCCAGGGAGAAGTGCTTCCTGTGGCAACCCGCTCATTCGGAGCCATAGGCATTTTCGCCATCCCGGAGATGGGAAGATTCTACCGCCATGTATTAATCGAGGGCAACTACCCGCATCACGGTGCAGTAGCATTCGGTAATTACGGCAAGGCACTGTTTGAAGTATTCAAGTATATAGGCGTTCCGGTGGAAGAGATCGGATATAACCAGCCGGCAGGCGTCCGCTATCCGACAGAGAATCCATGGAAATAAGCAGAATATTCTGAAAACGGAGAGCAAAGGGGTCAGACCCTCTTGCAGAGGGGTCTGACCCCTTTGAAGTTTCCGATGTATGGAATGGAGGTTATCATGTTATATATAGGTATAGATTTAGGAACTTCGGCAGTAAAGCTTCTGCTGATGGATGAAAACGGTAAAATTCACAATATTGTCTCCAGGGAATATCCGTTGTTCTTCCCCCACCCTGGCTGGTCAGAACAGAATCCTCAGGACTGGTATGCAGAAACTATAGAAGGGATCAGAGAGCTGACTGCAGATTGTGATAAATCTCAGGTTGCCGGAATCAGTTTTGGCGGTCAGATGCACGGACTTGTTGTACTGGATGAAAACGATGAAGTGATCCGTCCTGCTATTTTATGGAATGACGGAAGGACAGGCAGGGAAACGGATTATCTCAATCAGGCAGTGGGGAAAGAAAAATTGTCCGAGTATACTGCAAACATTGCTTTTGCAGGATTTACGGCTCCGAAGATCCTGTGGATGAAGGAAAATGAACCGGAAAACTTTGCGAAAATCAGCAAGATTATGCTGCCCAAAGATTATCTTGCATACAAACTGAGCGGTGTATTCTGCAGCGATTATTCTGATGCGTCCGGTATGCTCTTGATGGATGTGAAAAATAAATGCTGGTCAAAAGAAATGATGGAGATATGCGGGATCACAGATCAGCAGCTTCCTGCACTTTATGAGAGTTATGAAGTTGTAGGTAATATAAAAGCAGATCTGGCGGAAGCGTTTGGTTTCAACAGCAGTGTAAAAGTAATTGCAGGCGCAGGAGATAACGCGGCGGCAGCGGTAGGCACCGGAACGGTGGGGGACGGGATGTGCAATATCTCTCTCGGAACATCCGGTACCATCTTTATCTCCAGCAGCTCTTTTGGTGTGGATGACAACAATGCGCTGCATTCCTTTGCCCATGCAGACGGACACTATCATCTTATGGGATGTATGCTGAGCGCTGCATCGTGTAATAAGTGGTGGATGGATGAGATTTTGAAAACAAAAGAGTATGCAGCGGAGCAGGATGCAATCGTAAAACTGGGTGAAAACCAGGTATTTTATCTGCCATACCTGATGGGAGAACGCTCCCCGCATAATGACCCGAAAGCAAGAGCCACATTCACGGGAATGACCATGGACACGACGAGAGAAGAAATGACTCAGGCTGTACTGGAAGGCGTGGCATTTGGACTCCGGGATTCACTGGAAGTAGCCAGAAGCCTGGGGATTCGGATCGAAAGAACTAAAATCTGCGGCGGCGGTGCAAAGAGCCCGCTGTGGAAGAAGATCATTGCAAATGTCATGAATCTGAAAGTGGATGTCATAGAAAGCGAAGAGGGCCCCGGATACGGCGGAGCGATTCTGGCAGCAGTCGGCTGCGGAGAATATGCATCCGTAGAGGGCGCGGCAGGAAAGCTTGTTAAGGTGGTTGAGACCGTGGAACCGGATGCACAGATGGTAGAAAAATACGAGGAACGGTATCAGAAGTTCCGCAAGATATATCCGGCTATGAAGGGATTATTCCAGGAGCTGGCGGAGTAAAATGCAAAGGGGTCAGACCCTTCTGCAAAGGGGACAGTCCCCTTTGCCGGAGGGGTCTGACCCCTTTGAACTTCACCGTCACAAAATCGTTTCGTTAGCTGGATTTTTCTGTCGGTTATGTTTATAATGAAGAAGTGTATAGTAATAGCAAGCGTGTAGATGATCGGAGGATGAAAGTATGGAAAATTACCGTGGAGTACGCAATCAATTATTGGCAGAACACATCATAAAGAATCTTGAGAGCCGCAATATGGCAGGCTTTTATGCTGAAAGTAAAGAAGAAGCCCTGAAATTGGCTCTTGATATGATGCCAGCGGGGAGTACTGTCGGCTGGGGCGGTTCCGCATCTCTAACGGAAATCGGGCTGAAGCAGGCGGTTTGTGAGGGCGGCTATCAGGTGATTAACCGGGATGTCTGTAAGACACCGGAAGAAAAACGTAAGGCAGAACTTGCGTGTTTTGACTGCGATTATTTCCTGGCAAGTTCCAATGCCGTTACTCATGATGGGATCCTGGTGAATATTGATAAGTTCGGGAATCGGATCGCGGCCATTGCTTTCGGCGCTAAGAATGTGATACTAATTGTGGGAATGAATAAGGTGACTAAAAATGTGGAGGAAGCGGTAAGCCGTGTGCAGAATGAGGCTGCCCCTATCAATGCCATTCGCCTGAATACAGATACACCCTGTAAAAATAAGGGACTTTGTTATGACTGCAAAGGGGCAAATTCCAATTGCTGTCAGGTACTTGTGACTCGTAATTCAGGAGTCAGGGAAAGAATTAAAGTGATACTGGTCAATGAGAATCTGGGATTTTAATATGAGTGAAAAGGACTGCCTGAAACCGGGAGAGATTATCTCCTGATTACGGGCAGTCCTTATTTTAGCAGGGGTAAGCTTCCTATAGGCAGCAAGGCAGGGGAACGGCAGCTCCCTGTTTTTGATTTAATCCTCATTTGGCCTGCCTGCATAATCATGCACCTTTAAGTCAAAAACTCAAATAAGCATACAAGGGCAAGATTCATCCGGACACTTGAAGTTTCCAGACCAGATAAATATAGCATCTGCTGGTCATGTGCGGTATTTTTTAGGCATTTTCCCTGATGACACCGAGATATCAGTGCAATTTTTCGATGCCGTCAGAAGTATTCTGAATCAGTGCATCCCAATATGCCAGAATGCTAGAACGCGGAGACTTTAAATCATGAGCCAGTGCCTCTGCCATTTCAATGCGTTCCTGTGCTATTTTTCAACTGCCGCCAGGAGCCTAAGCGAGAAGAACGTGCAATTGCGTCTCTTGTGAGCAAGGACGTGGTCGGACTGATTATAAACACAACATCACCGGATAATGACTTTCTCTATGATTATGTGAACTGGGGAATTCTGATTGTATTGTGCGACAAAAAGCTCCGCAACTATAACCTGGATATAGTAGAAGAAGACATTAAAAGAATTATCACTACGCTTGTTCATCATCAGAAGGAACAGGGGGATACTCGTCCGGCTTTATTTATACAGGAAACGGTTCAGAATTCCGTAAAGAACATCCGTCGGAGCGCATTCTTGAATGCGGTAGCTGAGCATTTGGATATAATTTAGAAAATAATGTATACCGTATCAAGGAGAATGATATGGAAAGCGCCAAAGTAGAACTGCAGAAGTTCATGGCTATAGTGCAGCCGGATGAACCGAGACTCTGCGGAAAGAATCAACATTGAGAAAACTCGAGTAGTTTTCTATTTGATCACGAAAACGCTCCCCATACCAGGCAGGCCGGGTGCTCAGCACAGGCAAAAAAGAAAAGCCTCGGGAGATTAATCTACCGGGCTTTTTAAGAGGCACAGACCGGATTTGAACCGGTGATCAGGGTGTTGCAGACCCACGCCTTACCGCTTGGCTACTGCGCCTTATTTCACTGCTACGTACCCTATATCATACTCAAACAGCTCCTAAATTATACCAAAAAAAATAAGAAACGTCAAGAGCAGACGCAAAGTTTGTGAGCTGATGGGGGAAGAATAAATCGTAAATTATCAAAGCAAATCTAACTCCATATCTATCACTATTTGGATTCACTTTAGGGATCAGAAAAGCTGCATTAAGTGTGATAATTATGTAATAGTATACAAAAAACAGGAACCAGTTAGCAGACTATTGAACGGAATGGCCTTACATGATACACTTCCAGCAGAACAACCGTGTACAGGGTGGTAACCTCCCGGACTTCACAGAAGAGGGGAGGTGGTGATGATGGATATATCAGAAGCAATATCATTGATGTTGACATTCGGGATTTTTCTGATCGCGCTGCTTACCCACATAGATAGGAACAATAAGCGAAAATAAAAATGCCTACCCTGTCGGACCACAGGATAGGCGTTTGCCGTAAGGCGAATTCTTAACTAAAGAGGTTACCATTCTCGTGGCGGTTGTTCTCTTTGTGACTTCACTATAACATATCTCTTAAAATGATTCAAGTAGTTGCGTGGATAAGAGGGCGCCTTCGGGGAGCGTGGCTTCTGCCGGTGGGTGTGGAACTTTCTGTGTGCTTTCTGTACGCTTTCCGTTTGGCAACGAACCCTAGATAAAAACCATGCCGGATGGAAAGGCACCGGCGGCATTCACCCCGCAATTCTGATGAATTGCGCGGCTCAGGCCGCCTAAAAATCGGCTTCGGTGAGCCGATTTTTGCCTTTCCATCCGGCATGGTTTTTATCAAGGGTTCGTAGCCGCACTCTATGCGTACAGAAAGCACACAGAAAGTTCCACGCCCACCGGCAGAAGCCACGCTCCCCGAAAGCTAGGTGCCTCAAATGGGAAGGGAAAACGCGCCTTGGCGGCGCTAACGGGACCCGCGGATTGAACTGTCTGCCCGGATCTTGATATGAGACGTAAGTGATCGAAAACAATCTCTATTGCTTAAATATGAGACCATAATTATTTGTGCCAACTAATGTATAATCTAAAAACAAATAATTTCCCAGTTCAACCCCCATACGCATCCGCCGTATTCCATCCGCCTCTCCCGTCATTCCCCCCAGGATGAAAGCAAGAAACGTACCTACATGAAGAGCCCAGCCGTGAGAACCGGATATGGGGGTGTCTGGAAGCGTAGCAGGGGCTGTTAGCTGGAGTAAAGGAAAAAAGAGGGAAAAACGGGGTGAGATATGTGATCACAAATCACATATCTCCCTGGACCCAGCGTGCAAAGCCATCAAGGCTTTGGACGATGTGTCCAGGT
>NZ_GL870809.1:86667-155355 GCF_000190355.1 Clostridium sp. D5
TTTCCCTCTTTTTTCCTCTACTCCAGCTTACAGTCCCTGCCCCGTTTCCAGACACCCCCATATCCGGTTCTCACGGCGTCCCTTTATCAGCGACCTTACCTTTCCCCCCAAGAATATTCCGTTTGAATTCGATGTAAGTTGCAACGAAGTAGATCATATAGATCCCCCCAAAGAGCAGCAGGGATATTCCAAAGTACGACCACACCGGTGCCACCACCCCGGAATAGGTGACGAATGCGTGGCTGATATAGCCTACGATTCCACCGCTGATCAGGAGAGCTCCGATGAACGGGCAGAGGTAGTAGAGGAACAGCTGTTTCAGGATGACACTGTTCAGCTCTCTTTCCTGCAGGCCAAGTTTACGCAGCAGGTTGTATCGGTACCGGTATTTGCTTGAATCGCTCAGCTGCTGTACTGCCAGTACGGTCAGGGCTACGCACAGAAAGACCAGTCCTATATAAAAGAGCGGGAAGATCAGGGTGGACATGAGGAATTTCATTTCCCGCATTTCATTTTGACGGACAAAGACGTAGCTGTCTGATACATAGATGCTGTCGGTTCCATATCCTCTGTGTGCGCCGGCATCGCCGTAACCTTCATACTCATATTCTTCTTCATTCCATGCGATTCCCTGGACGTTCAGGAGGGTATCCCCGAAGTTCTGGGGGACAGTGCCGTCTATCTGGGTCATCATCAGTGAATAATAAGGTGTCATGGTTTCGGCGGTCTGATCTGGTACGATGAGGATATAATCGGCTCCGTTATGCCCGCTCTGCTCAAGGCCTTCCGTGTATATGCCGGCGCAGGAACAGGCAGTGCCGCCTATATCGAATGGCTGTTTTGTGAAGGGGGCCGCGGTTTTGGCAAGACGGGACTTAATGTGGAGCAGATATTCATTTTCTCCCAGCGACACCTCCTGGTACCCGAGCATTTTCCGCAGATAATTGTAGTCGGAGAGCTTCATGTAGGTGTCATATTGGTAGTAACAGGATTTGTCTCCCAGAGAATAATTCTGAATGAGATAGCTGTTCATATCATCGGATTCGTTTTCAAATATCTGGTAAATATATGAGTCCGTTATATGTGCCTCCTGCTGTATCGCTTCCTTCTCGCCAGAGAAACCGTAGTACGGGTCTTCGTGGTATATTGCGATGTCGAAGGGCCATTTTTCATCGGACTGTGTATTCTGGAACTGGTTCAGCATAAGGGCGCAGGATGCTCCTATTAAAGCGACCATGAAGAGGACCGTCAGCGTGCCCAGTGTGAACTGCATGGTTCTGATTTTGGAGGACAGCTGGCGCAGGACGAAGATATTTGCCTGCTTCCAGACTCCGGCTCTGCCTTTTTTGATGTAGCCGGTGAGGAAGGCGGAGAGTCCCATGTAGAGCAGATAAACGGACGCTACAAGCCCGGCGATCATGGGATACACGTTCCAGTCGTTAAAGTGTCCGAAAATCAGCATCCAGCCGAAAAAGATCATAAAAAATACAGAGATGAAGAACATCCACTGTTTGCCGGACTTGTTGCCGTTCTTTAACTCTTCGTTCTGATGTTCCATATACATCATATCCCGTATGTTCATTTTCTTAAACCTTCGTTTGTTCCGGAAGAGAGCCAGCAGATAGGAGCCGCAGTAGATCCCCGCCGTCATCAGCAGGGTTCCCGCCTTCCATTCCATCTGGATATTGTAGTCTGCATTTACCATTGCGTAGATCAGCGTGGTGAGGATCTGCTGCAGAAACATTCCCGGGATCAGGCCGATGACAAAAGCGACCAGCCCGAGCAGGATGGTTTCTTTTAAGAAAAGATTCGCGATCTGTTTTTTTCGAAAGCCCAGAAGGAGATAGGTTGCAAACTCCCGGCTCCGTTTTTCTGCCATGAATTTTACCATATAGTGCACAAGCCAGATAATGATCAGGACGATGAAGAATGTTGCCATTCCCAGCATGGCGCCCAGCATTCCTGCTTCCGTGCAGATTTCCCGGACTGTATCGGAGAAGATCATGGAATCAAACGCGAACATCATGGCGGTGATAAAGACCATTGTCATGAGATAGATGAGATAGTCCCTGAAAGAGCGCCTGGCATTGCGCAGGGCCAGCTTAGTCAGCATACCCGTCACCTCCAGTCAGGGAAAGCACATCCAGAATTTCGCTGAGGAATTGTTTCATTGTCCCCGAACCCCGGCGGAGCTCATGGAAGATCTGTCCGTCCTTCAGAAAAAGAATTCTGCTGCAGTAGCTTGCGGAGAATGCATCATGTGTTACCATCAGGATGGTTGCGCCGAGCGTGCTGTTCATATAGGAAAATGTTTCGAGCAGCATCCGGGAGGATTTGGAATCCAGGGCGCCGGTGGGTTCATCGGCAAAAACGATTTTCGGGTGGTTAATCAGCGCCCTTGCACAGGCACAGCGCTGTTTCTGCCCGCCGGATACCTGGTAGGGGAATTTGTCACGGATGGGCCAGATATCCAGCCTTTCCATGATATCCTTTGTCCGTTTTTCGATCTCCCGTTTCCCTTTTTTGGTCAGAGACATGGCAAGAGCTATGTTTTCTTTCAGTGTGAGCGTGTCTAGGAGGTTGTAGTCCTGGAAGACAAATCCGAGATTATTCTTGCGGAAGTCCGCCATCTGGTCTTCTCTCATATTTGTAATGTCATCCCCGCCATACCAGATATGCCCGGATGTTACGGTGTCTACAGTGGCGAGCAGGTTTAAGAGCGTTGTTTTGCCGCTGCCGCTGGCCCCCATAATAGCAGTAAATTCCCCTTGATCAATGGTAAAGCTTATGCGGTCTATGGCTTTAGTCAGATTGTTTTTACTTCCGTAATATTTTTCTACATCGTCTATATGGAGCAGTTCTTTCATGAAATCGATACCTTCCTTTCCGTTATATATTGACAGGCAGCCTTTGAATATAGTTATTGTAACGGAAAATGTGAGTAGATTGTATCGGATCAGCTTTCAGAAACCTTACGAATTTGAAAGATTACTGTTTTATTCTCTTCCAAAGTAGCGGCTTCCATCCGGAAATACCAGAATAATCCGCGTGCAGACACCGGCTTCAGACTGTGCATCCAGAGTAATTCCCAGCTTCCGGCTTAATTTCATGCAGAGATAAAGCCCAATCCCTGTTGACTGCCGATTCTGGCGCCCATTGGTGCCGGTGAATCCTTTGTCAAAGATGCGCCCCAGTTCTTCCGGGCGGATGCCGATCCCGTTGTCCTCTATAGAAAGAATTGTTTTTTGATCTTCTTTTTGTGTCCGGATGGTTATGCGGCATCCCTCATCCTTTTTGTACTTAACAGCGTTGATCATAATCTGGCTGATGATAAACTCCAGCCATTTATCGTCACAGTATACGTTTACATCACCGACCTGCATATCAATGACGGCGCCGTTCTGTATGAGATAAGACTGAATGCGGTGGATTGCGGCGAGGACCACCTCTTTCAGAGGGATTTCCCGTATCATGTAATCCTGACAGACCGTGTCTGAGCGGGCATAGTAGAGAGCCTTATCCACATCGTTTTCCAGTTCACCCAGGAGGGATTTCAGGCGGCGGGTATCCTCGGGACACCAGGAATCTTTTCTCTTGCGGTTGTCACAGATCAGGTTCATGGCGGTGAGCGGCAGCTTTACTTCATGGATCCAGTTTTCGATAAATTCTTTATACTCGGTCCGTTCATTTTCCAGATGATGTATTGCGTCGATAACGGATTTGTTGGACTGCTTCAGCAGCCTTCGGCAGAGCCTGTCCTCCAGACGCCAGGAATCCGGCATAACTTCTGAGATCAGGTATGGCTTGTCCAGTTCGTCGAGTATCTGGAAGATCTCGCGGAAATAGCGGTTTCTGCGGTACCAGGACACAAAAAACCAGACGGCCAGTAGAAAGAACCAGAGAATATAAAGCAAAAACATCTGGTTATTTTTCAGCCCGCAGATACTGAAATAAATAAAGCTCAGCAGCATACACAGCATATGAAAAAGCAGAAGCAGGAGCTTATCCCGCAAGAATTCTAAAAAGGTCATATCTGATATCCCTGTCCTCTCCTTGTGGAGATCATATTTTCTATGCCGATTTCCTTCAGTTTGCTACGGATGCGGGTGATATTAACGCTTAAAGTATTGTCATCTATAAAAATCTGGTTTTCCCAGAGATCGTCTATCAACTCTTCGCGGGAAATGATTTGTCCGGCCCGGGAAAACAGATTGTAACAGATGCGCAGTTCATTTTTTGTCAGTTCCACAGATCTGTCTTCGCAGGAAAGGGTACCTTCCAGCATATTCAGTTCGCAGCCTTTCCGGGAAAACAGGTAGGGATTTTCCTGGATCTTATTGTGTCCTGTACGTTTCAGAACCGCGGCAATTCGCGCAAGCAGGATAGGGGCCTGGTATGGTTTTGTAATGTAATCATCGCCGCCCAGCATCATACCATTAAGCTCATCCATGGCATTGCTTTTGCTGGTCACAAATATGATGGGAACATCCGTATTTTTGCGGATATCACGGCAGATCTTCAGCCCATCGGTGCCCGGCAGCTGGATATCCAGAAGAATCAGATCCGGTGCACTTTCTTTCACGTATCGGGGAATGTCAGAAAAATCCTCGGCTGCTTCCGCCTGATACAAGGCGTTTTCCAGCATCAGCTTCAGCTCCGCGCGGATCTCTTTTTCATCTTCTACAATCAATATGCGATACAAATGACGGCCCTCCTGACATCGTTCTTATATACTAATTCCAGTCTTTAGAGATGCAGATCCATTTCTTTGACAGAGAATGTTTTTCTAATTCAGGAAGAGTCAGCTCGATGGCGCTGTTTCCACTTCCCGCTGCAGGAAATACAGTTGTGAAGCGTTTTAATGACTCGTCCAGATAGACAGCCACACCGCTATTTGCGGCAAAAGGACAGACTCCTCCCGGTGCATGTCCCGTCAGTTCTTCCACCTGGTCCCAGGGGATCATTCTGGCCTTTTCATGGAACTCGTCCTTAAACTTCTTGTTGTCCGTCCGAGCATCTCCTGCCATCACAATCAGGATCGGGCCGTTTCCGGTAAGGAAGGACATCGTTTTGGCAATACGTGCAGGTTCACAGCCCAGTGCATTAGCAGCCTCTTCGACTGTAGCGCTGGAGGCCTCCGGTTCCAGAATTCTGTCCTCCATGCCGAAGGCGCCAAAATATGTTTTCACTTTTTCAATAGACATGATAATCTCCTTCTTTTCTGTAAAATTACTTCTAAAATATAGAGTATAACTAAATCGAGCGAATGTCAATTTGAGGATTCAGAGAACGAGATATTGTGAACGGATGGGGGGAGGACGCTTACCGAGAGCCGGGACGTGCTGTGTAAAGCACCTGTCCTGTTGGAGATGCAGGCCGCTGCGCCAAACAGCAGTAAGAGGAAATCCGCAAAATCAGCCAGAACCGAACGCATTCACCGCCTAATCTGATGATTAGGCGTCTCAGGCGTTCTAAAAAGTTGCTTCGGAAGCAACTTTTTTCTGGCTGATTTTGCGGATTTCCTCTAACTGCTGCTAGTGCTCGCTAAATGCATTTCCAACAGGACAGGTGCTTTACACAGCACGTCCCGGCTCCCGGTAAGCTGGTGCTTCCAGGCGGTAGGTAAGAATGTGTTTTCAAGTTTGGGGATTCTGGGCCGGTGTGGCGGATTTGGTATGGCAGTGCGGGGGTGTTTAGGTGGGGGAATTGAGTAATTTGGGTTTGAGGTAAGGAGATGCGGGATTATAAGTTAAAGATATCTTTAGTTCAATCTAAAACAAATTCAGGTTCATATATGGAAGATGAAAGTTACGCATCGTCTTCACCCATCCCCCCACACAACCACCCCTTCCTCAAAGTTCGCAATTGACGAAATATAGGGGATAAGCTATTATGTCTTTAGGTTTATTTAAAGAGGAGTAATCTGAAATGAAGGAGAAGATGAGAAATTGATGAAAATGAAGGAAAAGGGCGGGCTTGCAGAAAGAGTGTATCAGCTTCGCTACCTGGCAGCGGCAGTCATACTGTTTTGCTGTGTCTTGTTTGAAATAAGCGGGTCTTCTATTGGATTCTGGTCTGTGCTGCTCGACGGAACATATGAAAACAGTGCCCAGGATAACAGTGGTGATCTTCTGGGCAGCAGCCGGAGTATCAGGACGGATGAGTGGGCAGTCAGTACGCCTATGGCTTTTTCACAGGAGTACAATCATACGGGAGAATATCCATATTTTTCTGATACAATAAGAGGTGACAGTACAGATGCTTTTATTGTCTATGGGCAGCCGGTGAGGTCATGGGAAGTCATTTTCCGGCCGTTTCAAATCGGTTATCTTTTTTTAGGGCCTTCACGTGGGCTGTCGTTTTTCTGGTGTGCCCGGATGCTGGCCTTATTCCTGGTATCGCTGGAATTTAGCATGTATCTGACTAATAAGAAAAAAATGCTGTCTGTGATCTATTCGGTGCTAGTCAGCTGTTCTCCTGTTGTCGCATGGTGGTTTGCGATTAACGGGCTGGTGGAGATGCTGGTGTTTGGTCAGCTGGCGGTTCTTATGTTTGTCTGGTGGATGCGTACAGAATCCCTGTGGAAAAAGGTACTGCTGTCGGCAGGGATTGCATGGTGCGGGATATCATATATTCTTGTGTTTTATCCTTCCTGGCAGATACCGCTTGGTTATGCTTACCTGTTCCTGCTGATTGGTATTATTCTGCGGGAGAGGAAGAATGTAACATGGAAAAAAGGCCCGATTATTTTGAGCGCGGGGGTCCTCTTCGTATTGATGGCAGGAGTTCTGGGTTTGATTTTCCTGAAGTCCGCAGACACTATAAAGCTGGTGCTGAATACATCCTATCCCGGCGACAGGTCATTTGTTGGAGGCGCTTCTCTGCTGAGGATGTTCAGCTGGGCAGGCGGTTTGTTTTTCCCATCTATTGATCCGGGGCTCGGCATTTCTAATGTTTGTGAAGAAGCGCAGTTTTTTTCCTTCTTCCCGTTGGGGGTTATACTTGGGACTATCCAGCTGGTGAAGAGCAAAAAGAAGGATCCGCTGTTGATTACAATGACGGCAGGGACTTGTTTTCTTGCCCTGTATAGTGCGTTCCCATGGCCGCCGCTGCTTGCCAAAGTGACGCTTCTGAGTATGTGTCAGGGGAGAAGGGTGCTGGTAGGAGTTGGATTTCTCAGTATATTGCTGATTATTTATCTTATTTCAGAATGCACTGTAAATTATAAAAGCAGAACTGCCGTTGTTATTTCTTCTGTTACAGGAGTGGCACTGGCGGGGATATGTTTTATAAATTATACACAGTTTATGGGGAAGAAGAAGGCTCTTTTATTGGCTGCAGTTATTGCTGCAGGTGCGATTCTAATCTTTGTGGCTATGAAGTGGAAAAGATATGCGGGCCTTGCCTGCTACGCGCTGATTATTTCGTTTGTCAGCGGAATGATGGTGAATCCGGTACATCAGGGAGCGGAGTCTGTCTATTCCAGTAAACTGACTCAGGCCATAAAGGAAGAGACGGAAGCGGATCAGGGAGAAGGATTGTGGATGGTGGAAGGCCTGAGCTTCCCATATCTGAATCTGCCAATAACAGTGGGGGCGCCAACGATTAATACAACGAATGTATATCCGAATCTGGATCGGTGGGAGCAGTTTGACCCTGACAAAAAAGATTTCAGTAAATATAACCGTTATGCCCATATTGTTATTAATATCGTGGATGATTCCTCACAGGAACCTGTATTTTCAAATCCTTATGATGATCAGTTGATCGTGAACCTGAAGCCGGAACAGCTGGAGACTCTGGAAGTGAAGCATATTATGTCGGATAAAGATCTGAGTGGATTCAGTTCAGAGGAAATTCAGTTCAACGAGACGGAAAAAATTGGAAGATTCTATCTGTATAACGTAGTATATTAAGACAGAAAACGGCCGGAGACAGAGGTGTTTATTGCCTCGTCTCCGGCCGCAGTGCTTTCATCTGTATAATGTTTGCCAGCGAATTATTGAACTGTCTGCCTGCTATCGGCATCATGGTCTAACGTCTGATCATACCGGTGCTGACAGGCGATCAGCCGTATTTCAAAATTCTGCCGCTCCTGATGCACAATAGAGGACAGGATGAGTCCGGCAAAGAACGAAATGATTGCAGTCAGGTAAACAAAGCCGCATACGATCAGTGTCGGAAAATTCGGCACCAAACCGGTTCGTGCATAGGTTATAAGGACCGGAATGATGAAAATGGTGCTGACAATTGTCAGAAGAAGCGCGAATGCGGAGAAGAATCCCAGCGGCTTGTAGCTTCTGTAAAGTCTTGCTATTGTACGGAGAACCTTCATGCCATCACTGTAGGTGTTCAGTTTAGACTCGCTGCCTTCGGGCCTGTCCCTGTATTCGATCACGACATTTTCCACACGCATGTTTTTATCTACTGCGTGGATACTCATCTCGGTTTCAATCTCAAATCCTTTTGAAAGCACCGGAAAGGTTTTTACAAAATTGTAGCTGAAAGCGCGGTATCCGGTCATAATATCTTTGATATCGTTCTTGAACAGCAGGTTGATTGATTTGCGGACCAGCGAATTGCCGAAATTGTGGAAAGGCCGTTTGTTTTCTGTAAAATAGGTGGAGGAGAGCCTGTCGCCAACCACCATATCGGCGTTGCGCTCCAGAACCTTGTTCACCATCTCACGCCCGAATTCAGCAGGATATGTGTCGTCACCGTCTACCATCAAATATGCCTGTGCATCAATTTCGCGGAACATACGGCGGATAACGTTTCCCTTGCCCTGCTGGTACTCATGGCGGACAACAGCACCGGCTTCCTTCGCCAATACGACCGTATCGTCTGAAGAATTGTTATCGTATACATATATTGTTGCCTCGGGTAGGGCGGCCTTCCAGTCGGTAACTACCTTGGTGATGGTTTTACCTTCGTTATAACACGGAATTAAAACTGCGATTTTATCCATAATATGTTAATCCCCCTAATTCATTTGTAAAATCACTGATTTTATACTACACTATTGATTTATCTTATGCAAGGATAATTCATAATCTTAATGTAATGCGAGGAGAAAAAATGGGGTTACTGTCCACAGGCAATGTCAATTAGTAAGGAGGGTATGAACAGTAACAAAAAGGGTACTAAATATAAAATAGCCATAGCGGTTGAAAAAAATGCCTGTCACTTTTATAATGAGGAAGTGGCAAATAGAAAAGAAGAGGTCAGAAGAGATTTATGAAGTTTTATTACCGGGTAGAAAATCAGGCCATTGAAATTATCAGATGCTTTGGAAGTGATGTGAAGGTAGTTCTTCCGAAGAATATTGACGGCATGCCGGTGGAGAAGGTTGCGGCATATACATTTTCCGGCCACAAAGACGAGGAGGAGCAGACGTTTCGGGTTTATGAGACAGAAGATCATGTTCTGTTCAGAGGAGAAGAGCGGCTTCTTGCCGGAATGGATGTGGAAGAGATTATATTTCCGGATACAGTCCGGGAAATCGGTAATTATATATTTTATGGATGTAAAAATCTGCGGAGGCTGGAATTCTCAGATGCACTGACGCAGATCGGCAGCGGAGCATTTACCGGCTGCGGGAGACTGTCTTTTTTAAAAGTGCATATGAAAAATGGCAGGCAGTCCTGCGTAAAAGAAATTTTAGGGGATCTGTGGCAGCGGATTGACGTTACGTTCTGCTACGGGCAGGAGGGCAGAAAAGCTGTTCTGGTATTTCCGGAACACTATGAGGAGGCCGTCGAGAATACGCCGGCACGGATATTATTTACCCAGCATCACGGGTCGGGAAACAATTACAGACAGTGTTTTTATAATAAAGAAATGGATTACCGCAAATACGACAGCCTTTTTTCGGTTGCAGCGGCCAGGGATAAGGCCGGGGTTCTGGCAGATATGGCATTGGGCCGGCTGGCTTTTCCCTATGCTCTGTCTGAAAACCACAAATTAGCCTATGAACATATGATGAAAGAAAGATATCAGGAAATAATAACATATCTAATGAAAGAAGAGCGTTTTGATAAAGTGAAATTATTTTCAGCACATTCTCTGTGGAATGCGGAAATGCTGGAATATGCGCTTGAGGCTGCTTCGAAAATGGGGAGAACGGAGATCCTCAGCTACCTGATGAACGAGAAGCAGAAGTCTTTCCCAAAGGAAAGAAAAATATTTAGACTTTGATACGTATAAGGTGCCGGGCTTTGAACGCCTGGAGAAAGCGATACAGATGAAAGGAGGGCGTTCTGTTATGATTGAGTTAAACAGTGAGAAAAAAAGAGAGCTGGCGGTGCGCCTGGAATCGCTTGGGAATAAGATCCTTTTTGCGGCAAGAGATGAACTTTATCTGGGAATGCGGTTTCTGGATGTGGCGCTGAGCAGTTTTTCATATCAGATGGATACCTCTGTCAGTCCTTTTGGAACGGATGGGAATTCCATATATTTTCACCCACAGTACCTGGGCGGGATGTACAGGGAGAACAGAATTCTGGTTAACCGGGGATATCTGCACATGGTTTTCCATTGTATTTTCAGACATATGGTCAAACGGGAGATGGATGACCGGTACTGGGATCTGAGCTGCGATATTGCTGCCGAGCATATGATAGATGGAAACCATCACCGTTCAATCAGGTTTTCCAGGAGCCTTCTGAGGAGGGAGACCTATCGGAAACTGGAGGCAGAGGGGAAGGTGCTCAATGCAGAGCGGGTCTATGCGCTGCTTGCCGGCTGGGAACTTACGGATAAGGAATTAGAGCGCCTGGAGCAGGAATTTTATGTAGATGACCACAAGTACTGGGAGAATAAGTATCCCAGACAAAAGCCTGATCCAAGTCTGCAGCAGAAGTGGCAGGATATCAATGAACGTATGGAAACGGATCTGGAGACATTTTCCAAAGAAGCATCTGAAAGATCGGGGGATCTGCTGGATCAGATAAAAATTGAGAACAGGGATCGATATAATTATAAGGCGTTTTTGAAGAAGTTTACGGTGCTGAGGGAAGAAGTCGGGGTGGATGCGGACAGTTTCGACTATTCTTTTTACAGTTACGGACTGCGGCTTTATGGAAATATGCCGTTGATCGAACCGCAGGAGACGAAGGAAGTTAAAAAGATCTCGGAGTTTGCAGTGGTGATTGATACTTCCATGTCCTGTTCCGGCAGCCTGGTGAGGAAGTTTCTGGAGGAGACATATTCGGTACTGAGCGAAGAGGACAGTTTTTTCAAAAAGGTTAATATCCATATCATCCAGTGCGATGAGAAGGTACACTCTGATACATGTATCACAAACGCCGGAGAACTGGCGGAATATATGGAACAGCTTACGCTTTACGGAGAAGGAGGGACGGATTTCCGGCCGGCCTTTGCCTATGTGGACGAGCTGGTGGAAAACGGGAGTTTTGAAGACCTGCGGGGGATCTTATATTTTACGGATGGGTACGGTATATATCCGCGGAAAATGCCTGCCTATAAGACGGCCTTTGTTTTTATGCAGGAGGATTACCGGGATACGGACGTACCGCCGTGGGCAATCAAACTCACGCTGGACCGGGAAGATTTGGAAGAGAATACAGAATCTGGAGGACAGAGACAGACATGGACATAAAAAGGGCAAAACAGGAAATAAAGGATTCCATAGAAGCGTATCTGGCAAAGGATGAGTTTGGGGAATACAGGATTCCCGCCATCCGTCAGCGGCCGGTTCTGCTGATGGGGCCTCCCGGCATTGGGAAGACCCAGATTATGGAGCAGATTGCGAAGGAGTGCCAGATCGGGCTGGTGGCCTATACCATCACCCATCATACGAGACAGAGTGCGGTTGGGCTTCCCTTTATCAAGGAGAAGACATATGGGGGCAAAAATTATTCGGTAACCGAGTATACAATGAGCGAGATTATCGCGTCAGTATATGAGAAGATTGAGCAGACCGGGATTGCAGAAGGGATTCTCTTTATCGATGAAATCAACTGTGTGTCGGAGACACTGGCACCCACGATGCTTCAGTTTTTGCAGGGCAAGACCTTCGGCAATCAGAAGGTGCCGGAAGGCTGGATTATTGTAGGTGCGGGAAATCCGCCGGAATATAACAAGTCTGTCCGGGATTTTGATGTGGTGACACTGGACAGAATCAAAAAGATAGATGTGGAAGAAAATTATGAAGTGTGGAAGGAGTATGCCTATAAACAGGGGATACATCCGGCCGTGATTTCTTATCTGGAGCTGAGAAAAGAGAATTTTTACCGCATAGAGACAACGGTGGACGGTAAATATTTTGCAACGGCCCGCGGCTGGGAAGATCTTTCACAGCTGATCCAGGTATACGAAAGCCTGCATAAAACCGTGGACAGAGATGTCGTGTACCAGTATATCCAGCACCGCATGATTTCCAAGGATTTTGCAAATTATCTGGAACTGTACTACAAATATAAGCAGGATTACGGTGTGGAAGATATTCTGGCAGGAAGCTGGAGTACCAAAACTTTGCAGAAGATCAAAGCAGCTCCGTTTGATGAACATCTGAGTATTGTCAGTCTGCTGAATGGAAAACTCTGCGAAATGTTTACCGAATGCTATATGACAGATGCATATGTGACAAAACTCTACGAATATCTGATCTATTACAGGGAAAACCAGGTGACTTCCATGGTGGATGATATCTGGCATCTGGCGGAAAAAGATCTGGAAGAACAGCTGCAGACTGAGCTTTTGACCCGCCGGGAAGAACTGGTTTTAAAGCGTGTCATCGCAGCGCTTGAGCGATTTGCAATAAGCATCAAAGGGGAACTGTTTATCGGGGACGGCGTATTCGACGAAGTAAAGGCACTGTTTGAAAAGGAAGTGGACAAACGGGAAGATCAGATAGCCTATACCTCGGAGACTCTTCAGCACGCCTTCAATTTCCTGGAAGATGCATTTGGAGAGAGCCAGGAGATGGTTGCTTTCATTACAGAACTGAATGCGAATTATTATAGCGTCTGGTTTATCAAAGAGAATGGAAGCGACAGTTATTTCCGGTACAATAAAGGACTGCTGTTCGACGAACGGCAGCAGGACATCGTGCGACAGATGGACGACGTGGAAGGTCTTTTATAGGGGTCAGACCCCTTTGCGGTCCATTTTCAGAATAGTTTTACAATTTGATAAGGAGAAGTATTATGATAAAAGTTATTGCATCCGATATGGATGGTACGCTGCTGAATGATAATCACCAATTGGAGCCGGAGACGCTGGCGGCGGTGCGCCGGGCATGCGGCGCAGGTATACGGTTTATGCTTGCAACGGGAAGAAATTTTCAGGGGGCTATGGAAGAAATCAGGGACGCTGACCTCATCTGTGACTACATACTGGGGAGCGGTGCAGAAGTGCGTAATCCGGATAAGGAAGTGGTGTATACGGCACCCATGGACATGGAATTGTGCAGTGAGGTCTACGAGGTGCTGCAGAAATACCCGGTATCGCTTGTCTTCTGTACGGATGATTATGATTACAGGATTGGAACCGAAGAGGAGATTGAGGAAAGTTTTATCCGGCAGCTCAAGGTGTTCCATCTTGATAAGGATATCGATGAAAAGCGGGCCAAAAATGATCCGCTGTATCAGCGTGTGAAGCAGATGACAAAGACGATTTCGGAGTTTGATGAACTTAAGGACGCGGGAGTGCCGGTCTATAAAATATTTCTGTATTCAGGAGACATCTCGATGTTGGGGAGGATACGTTCTGAGCTGGAAAAGAATCCGGATATTGCGGTGGCTGCCTCTTTTGAGACGAATCTGGAAATTACAGATGTGAAAGCGCAGAAGGGTCCTGTGCTCAAACAGTATATCGAATCGCTTGGATATACGATGGATGAAGTTATGGTGCTGGGAGACAGCATGAATGATTATTCCATGCTGTCCATGGATTTTGGCGCCACTGTGGCGATGGAAAATGCAATGCCGGAGGTAAAGTCTGTGGCCGGATATGTGACGAAGTCGAACGAAGAGCTGGGTGTTGCGTATGCAATTGATAAGCTTTTGGAACAATATGGGAAGATGTGACCGTGCTCACACAGTCCCTCAGGTCTGTTCCCGTATATCCAGCATGACTGTGACAAAGAAAAAATCACCTTTGTCTACGCTCTGGATTTCTCCGTTGTACTTTTTAACAATATTTCTAATAATCTGATGTCCCAGTCCGTGGCCCTTTCCTTTTATGGAAATAAAATCTTTTTCCTTCGGATTTTCTGAAGGGGATTTGGAATTTTTTACATCTACAATCCAGAAATTTGCCCGTTCCTGCATGTAGATATTCAGGCGGCGTTTATCCTCCGGCAGCCGGAGGCACGCTTCAATCCCGTTGTCGATGAGATTGACCAGAAGACCGGTAATATCCACCGACGGCAGGGGGCATTCCGGCGGAATATAGATCCGCCAGTTTGTGTCAATGTGATTCTGCATACAATACTTGTATTTGGCATTCAGCATCGTGTTGACCACTGCATGCGCGGTGAATGTCTTCAGCTCTTCAGAAGGCCGGGCGGCTTCTTCGGTCAGGGGACTCTGGACCATCCGCATCATATCTTCCAATTGCTTTCTGACAGCGCGGGCAGCGTCCAGCGTTTGACGGGCTTTATGCTTTTTATATTCTAAATACACACCAAAGCAGATCACTGCACAGGAAACGGCGGACAGAAAGAAGTAACAGAAAAAGGCTGTCCATTCGTACATCGTGTACCATTTATCCATAAGGGGAAAGAACACTTCCCACAGAATAAATAAACCCAGCAACAATAGAACCAGGAATGGAGTGACCTTTCGTATGATACTGGTTTTGGCAGGAGCCGCGGGAGGAGGATTCCCGAATGAGGTTAATATGGCGTCAAATAGCTGCAGAAGAGACTGTTTATACTTTTGCTCCTCCTTTTTCATCTGATTTTGTGATAGATCTCCCAGAATCTGCAGATGATTGGCGAGATCGTGACGAAGTTTACGAACGGCATCTTTTTGGACAAGAGCATAGTGGTAAAAGGAGTATTCACCATTCAGTATTCTCTCGTAATACTTTCTCTGCCGTGATGCCTGCTTTTGACGGTACAATACAAAAACCATAAAAAATATAAACAGCATGGTTCCGGAAGCTATCGTGCTGACCAATACGGATAAACTGCCGCTGGTCAGGCGCATAATCAGGCCTGCCGCTATGTCGATCAGTAATACCGCTGCAAACAGAAATTTCATGACATTATAAGGGATACGGTCAAAAAGCCTGAGCCGTATGATCGCAAAAACGATAAGAAATGCAATACAGGAAAGTAAGGTTGGAAACAGTGTATTCCCCATAAATGCCATACCCCGAAAGAAATAATGCCAGTCAGCGAGCAAAAGTCCTTCCATTGTATTCAGGCCGGAGAAGATACAGTTAAACAGAATAAAATGTACCATGGCTTTTACAAAGTAATACATGCCTCTGTCGGTGATAAGATAGCAGACTGCCAGCTGCACTAAGAAGCGAAGGAGTTCGGTGAGCGCGGCGATTTGCAGGAAACCGTTATAAGTGGCAGTGATAGAGATGCTTGCAGGCAAAAAAAACGCCACTGTGTAAGCCAGCGTAAAAAAGCGGCGCCGTTCAAGATCCGGGCTTATAAAATAGGTGATCAGGGCATTCACCAGGGTCAGCCTGATAATATTATAAAGAACCATAACATTTTCCCTCTGTCTCGGAAGTATTATCTGCTAAGTATTTCCTGACTCAGAATAATCGTGACAGTTCAGAAAAGTCTGAAATGTTACTCATCCAGTCAATGAAATCGCTTTGAGATGGGCTGGATGCCTGCGGCCATCACGTTTTCGTACGATCTGCGCAGTAAATGTGCAGACCTGCCTGAACTGTTAGGAATAATCCTCTGTACTGAAAAAACGAAGGAATTCTTCTCTTGACTTCTTATACCTGGAGCGGCTTACCGGGATCTCAGACTGATTCAGCAGAATAATCTTCTGCGCTGTGAAATTCCGGATATAGTTCATATTGACCATATAGCTCTTGTGGCAGGTCAGAAAACAGCCGGGGAGTTTTTCCTTCAGTTCATTCAGCTTCATATAGACTGTAAACTTCTCTTTGGGGGTGTAGACATGCAGCAGGCGTTTTTCACTTTCTATATAACAGATCTCACTGCTTTTCAGCGTAAAGAGCTTGCCGTTGCTCTGCAGGACCACGGGTGTATCCTGACAGCTGTCCAAATATTCGAGTGCCCGGTCCACAGCCGCCGTAAGCTTGTCCGTATCCACGGGCTTAACGAGAAAATAGGCAGGGTGTATGGTAAAAATATCCCTGGCATAGTCCAGATATCCAGTAATTAGTACAATCGCAATCCAGGGATAGCGGGCCTGAATGTCGGAAGCCAGACTGATACCGTTTTCGGTGCCAAACTGGATATCCATAAAAATAATATCCGGCAATGCGGCGGAAGTATCGATATATGTAAGCAGGTCACCAGGAACAAGTATTGCTCTGATATCCCAGTTTTCAGGAAGAATATGGGAGAGACGCAAACTAAGATCCTCCAGGATGCTCTTTTCGTCGTCGCAGATAAGCAGTGTTTTCAATGGCATAACCTCCTGTTTCAATATCCCTATTTTATCATATCAAAGTGGCATAAGAAACGGATAAACCTTCATTTTTGTAATTTTTGGCAAATTCATGATTTTTAGAATGTTTTCGGTGCGAAGATATGGTACAATAGTCAGGATTAGAAGGCAATGAGACCGGATGAAAAGATGGGAAGAGGAGAAACGCGCGATGAGTAAGAAAAAAAGGCATAAAAAGGAAAGCTCTGTTGGGGAAGTTGTATCTACGGCCATACTGATTATTGCAGTATGTGTATTTATATTTTGTGCGTATCAGCTCACAATGATGCTGGTGCCGTATTATTCGGGCGGGAAAGAATATGATGATGTAAAGAAACTGGCGCTAACGGTTGATGAAAAGCCGGAAGATGGCGGGGAACCAGGGTATACGGTAGATTTTGATGCACTGCTGAAGGAGAATCCGGATACGGTGGCATGGATACGATTCGACGAGCCGTCCGTGATCAGCTATCCTGTTGTGAAGAGCGCAGATAACAACGAATACCTTACGAAAACATTTTCGGCCAATGACAACAAACTGGGTGCAATTTTCATGGACATGCGCAATGCCACGAACTTAAGCGACCGGAACACATTTATATACGGCCACAACCTGAAAGTGGGCGGAGAGATGTTCTCCCAGCTGAACGAATATGCCAGCGAAGAGTTCTGCAAGTCACACCCGTATTTCTATATCTACACTCCCGAGGGAGAGTTTAAGTACCAGGTGTTTTCCGCAGGAACTGTGAAAGATACAGCTGAAAATTACAAACTGACTTATCTGAATGATGAGGAATTTACTTCTTATATTCAGTTGTGCAGGGAATCCTCAAACTATCAGGTAGATGCAGACGTAAACGCACAATCCAAAATTGTCAGCCTGTCTACATGTACGAACGTAAATGATGATGAACGTTTCCTGCTCCAGGGAGTGCTTGTGGAAGAGTAAAGGGGTCTGACCCCTTTGCGGTTCGTTTTCAGAATATTTAATGGGTAAGGAGGGTGAATGTGGCAGACAGATTCGATATCGGCGATATAATCCGAATGAAAAAGTCCCACCCCTGCGGAAGCCATGAGTGGGAGGTTTTGCGGGTCGGTGCAGACTTCCGGCTGAAGTGCGTGGGGTGCGGTCATCAGATCATGGTTCCGCGCAGGCTGGTGGAAAAAAATACAAAAGAAATTCGTAAAAAGTCTTGAACAGGACAAGTTCTTATGGTATGATAATTACTCGTGACGTACCCGTTGGATTTTTATCCACGGACATCAAATTTCCTTGTTCCCGGCTAATCCGGGGGCCAGAGACCATAAGGAGGTGCAAGAGACATGAACAAGTATGAGTTAGCTGTTGTTGTCAGTGCAAAAATCGAAGACGACGCTAGAACAGAAGTTGTTGAAAAAGTGAAAGCATTAGTTTTACGTTTCGGCGGCAATGTGACTGACGTTGATGAATGGGGTAAGAGAAGATTTGCTTACGAAATTCAGAAGATGAAAGAAGGATATTACTACTTCATCCACTTCGAATCTGACAGTACTGTCCCAGGCGAAGTGGAACAACGTATCCGCATCATGGACAATGTACTCAGATATTTATGCGTTAGACAGGAAGCATAGAGAAAGAGGTATATATGAATAAGGTAGTTTTAGTAGGACGTCTCACAAGAGACCCAGAAGTTAGATATTCACAGGGTGATAGTGCAACTGCAGTTGCAAGATATACATTGGCTGTTGACCGCAGATTCAAGAGGGACAACGAACCGACAGCGGATTTCATTCCGTGTGTTGTATTTGGACGTTCCGGAGAGTTCGCGGAGAAGTATTTCCGTCAGGGAATGCGTGTTTCTATTTCCGGACGTATTCAGACCGGAAGTTACACGAACAAAGAAGGTGTGAAAGTATACACAACGGAAGTCATCGTTGAGGATCAGGAATTTGCTGAGAGCAGAGCAGAGGCTGAAGCAAACAGAGGATCTTTCCACCAGGCAGCTCCAAGCCCTTCACCAAGTGTTGATGCAGGCGACGGATTCATGAACATCCCGGACGGGATTGATGAAGAGTTACCGTTTAACTAAGACACGTATTGTGAAATCTTTCTATTAATATAGGAGGTAAAAAGAAATGGCTTACGAAAAAGGCGGAAGACCAGAAGGCGGTTTCAAAAGAAGAGGACCGGCTCGCAGAAGAAAAAAAGTATGCGTATTCTGTGGTAAAGAGAATAACGATATCGATTATAAAGACGTAGTAAAATTAAAGAAATACATCTCTGAGAGAGGAAAAATTCTTCCCAGAAGAATCACAGGAAACTGTGCAAAACACCAGAGAGCTCTTACTGTAGCAATCAAGAGAGCAAGACACATTGCTTTAATGCCATACGTACAGGATTAATCAGAGTTGACAGACCGTCACTGCGAAAGCAGCGGCGGTCTTTTTGCGATAAAGAATATAGCCTCATAGCGGGGAAATCTTATGCACTGTTATCATTTATAACATCCGGCTCTGTAAGCGGAAGGTGCAGCGTAATGCGGGTTCCCGAGAGACAATCCAGCATCTGAAAGACGGGAATTGAAATAAAAACTTCCCGGATCAGCATATACTGGTTGTTTTTTGAACGGCAGGGAGCCGAAAATAATTGTTAAATATTTAATTATGTTATTGACATATGTTCACAATAAGCTATACTGGAAAAGCAGGAAAAGAGGTGCTGATATGGCTAGACCGCAGAAATGCAGATGTATCTGTTCGATTCCGGGGACCACAGGATTTTTGCCGGAGGGAAGGCCTCCCAATGGAGCGGTTACGATCGGATATGATGAGTATGAGGCGATACGCCTGCTGGATTATGTGCAGCTTACCCAGGAGGAGTGCGCCAGGAAGATGAACATATCTCGTCCAACAGTTACAAGAATATACAATGAGGCCAGGAATAAGATGGCCGACGCCATGGTGAATGGCAGAAGTATCAGAATTGAAGGCGGTGATGTGATTGTATGCCAGGCCGTGAAGCCGGAGTGCATCAATGAAGTACATTGCTGC
The DNA here is from genome assembly GCF_000190355.1 of Clostridium sp. D5. Taxonomy (NCBI): domain Bacteria; kingdom Bacillati; phylum Bacillota; class Clostridia; order Eubacteriales; family Clostridiaceae; genus Clostridium; species Clostridium sp. D5. The sequence continues at coordinate 106,314 of NZ_GL870809.1, forward strand.
CACAGAAAATAATCCGGAAACGGTACATAAAATCAAAGGAGAAAGAGACATGAAGGTATTAATTATTGGAGGCGTTGCAGCAGGTACGAAGACCGCTGCAAAATTAAAGCGCCAGGACCGCAGCGCTGAAGTTATGATTATCACAAAGGATCAGGATATATCTTATGCAGGCTGTGGTCTGCCGTATTATGTGGGCGGTCTGATTGAAGAGAGAGAAGAATTAATTGTCAATACACCTCAGAAATATTCCGCACTCACCGGTGTAGAGGTCAGGACTGGTATCGAAGCAGTTGGACTGGATGCTGAAAAGAAAGTGGTAAAAGCTAAAAATCTTAAGACTCTGAAAGAAGAAGAGTATTCCTATGATAAGCTGATCATTGCTTCAGGAGCTTCTCCGTCTGTTCCTCCGATAGAGGGGATGGAGCTTGCCGGAGTATTCCGTATGCGTACACCGGATGATGCAATTGGAGTGCGGGCTTATGCAGAAGACCATGGCGTGAAAAAAGCGGTTGTAGTGGGAGCTGGTTTCATAGGCCTGGAAGTGGCTGAGAACCTCAAAGCCAGGGGAATACAGGTTACTGTGATTGATTTTGCAGCCCAGATTCTTCCGAACATTCTGGATCCGGAAATGGCTGAGTATGGGAAAAAGCACCTTCAGAAAGAGGGGATCCGTGTCATCACGGGCACAAAAGCTGAGTCAATCACAGGCGCGGACAGCGTAACTGCTGTGAAAACGACAGCGGGAACGCTGCCTTGCCAGATGGTGATTATGGCAGCGGGTATCCGCCCGAATACTGCATTTCTAAATGACAGCGGAATTGAGATGTTTAAAGGAACGATTCTGGTAGATAGTCAGATGAAGACCAGCGCAGAGGATGTTTATGCGGCTGGAGACTGTGCAATGGTAACCAATCGGATCACAGGAAAGAGACAGTGGTCTCCCATGGGCTCTTCCGCCAATATGGAAGGCCGGACACTTGCGCAGGTTTTGACAGGAGTTAAAAAGGAATATAAAGGTGTTCTCGGAACCGGCGTTGTGAAGCTTCCGAACCTGAACTGCGGCCGCACAGGGCTCACAGAAGCACAGGCAAAAGAGGCAGGATACGAGGCAGTGACGGCTCTGGCAGTAACGGATGATAAGGCACATTACTATCCGGGAGCTTCCTCCTTTGTAACTAAGCTGATTGCGGATAAAAATACCCACAAACTTCTGGGAGTGCAGGTGTTTGGCCCGGGAGCGGTAGATAAGATGATAGACATAGCCGTGATGGGCATTAACATGGGCGCAGTTCTGGAAGATTATGAAAACGCTGATTTTGCCTATGCACCTCCGTTTTCCACAGCCATTCACCCATTTGTCCAGGCTGTGTACATTCTGCTGAACAAGATCAACGGTGATCTGGTAAGCATGACTCCTGCCGAATACGCAGAAGGAAAAGCGGAGGGGTGGCGTGTCCTGGATGTGGGGCTGGCACCGTCTGTCCGCGGCGCAGAGTATGTGAATCTGGGCGCAGTAAAGGGCGAACTCGAAGGAATCGGAAAAGAAGAGAAGTTGCTTTTAGTCTGTACAAAGGGAAAACGTGCATATTTCCTCCAGAACAGACTGAGCTATTATGGTTATACAAATACAGCCGCTCTGGAAGGCGGTGTCTTCTTCAATGATGTCAGGGTAAAGAATCCGGAGGCCGAAGTATCAGCGGAAGATGAGACAAGAGTAAAGGCACTTGGGTTTTTGAAAGATAAGACAACCTCCAATAAATTTAACGGGCGCGTCATCACGAGAAACGGAAAAATCACTGCCGAAGAGACCCGTACTATTGCAGAAGCGGCAGAGCTTTACGGAAGCGGCGAAGTGACGATGACCTCCCGTCTGACTGTAGAGATTCAGGGAGTGCCATATGACAACATTGAACCACTCAGAGAATATCTGATGCAGGCAGGGCTGGAAACAGGCGGAACAGGTTCAAAAGTCCGGCCGGTTGTATCCTGTAAAGGAACGACCTGCCAGTATGGTTTGATTGACACATTTGATCTTTCGGAAGAGATACATGAACGTTTCTATCATGGATATTCCAGCGTCAAGCTTCCGCACAAGTTCAAAATTGCTGTGGGTGGATGCCCGAATAACTGTGTGAAACCGGATCTGAACGACCTGGGGATCATTGGACAGCGTGTGCCGCAGATTGACTTTGAAAAATGCCGCGGCTGCGGGACATGTCAGGTTGTAGAGGGATGTCCGATCAAGATCGCAGAGCTGGCTGACGGTAAGATTCTGATTGATGACGATAAGTGTAATCACTGCGGACGATGCGTCGGAAAATGCCCGTTCAAAGTAATTGAGAAGTACACAAACGGATACAGAGTATACATCGGCGGCCGCTGGGGCAAAAAAGTTGCGCAGGGCCAATATCTGGATAAGGTGTTTACAGATAAAGAAGAAGTGCTTTCAGTAGTAGAAAAAGCAATCCTTCTGTTCAGAGAACAGGGAATCACGGGCGAGAGATTTGCAGATACGGTAGCCCGCCTGGGATTTGAAAATGTTCAGGAACAGCTTCTGACAGATGAACTGCTGTCCAGAAAAGATGAAAATATTGCCGCACAGAAGCACCTCAGGGGTGGTGCTACCTGCTAAGCAGCAAGCTGTACTGACAGGAAAGAGAACTATATAAACAAACCGGGCACAGGGGATTGGGTCTGCGGCAGCAAGCTGCCGAAATACGGTCCTTCCCTGTGTCCGGTTTTTACTTTTATATGATAACATTCCTTTCATTTTAAATGAATAGTAAGAACGTCAGAATGCTTTCTTCATCCCATTGACGGGTATTTTGCGTTTCGTATGTCTATAGTTCTTCCTCATAGACGGGAAGACGGCTCTCGACATCCAGCAGCTGCGGAAAGCGCATGTGGGGTTCATCCTGGTACCAGTATGCGGTGGAAGACCAGTCATCGCTCCGGTGGTTATTATGCCCGTGTTCAATGGTTACGCGAATTGATTTCTGGAACATAACCGGATCCTGGATGTGGTACCTGTAATAAGTAATTTTCCCCTTCCAGTTATCTTTTCCAGGGAGAATCAGGCCGTGATAGGGAGCACAGTATTCCTGCGTGGGGCACCATGCCATATTCACATAGTCTTCGGTGCCTGTGCCGTGAAGTGTGGGAGGCCACTCTTCGCCATCTATAAAGATCATATCATCCCCTTCACCGGGCCAGTCCCATTGGGAAGTGTCGCGAAGGTTGTGGATATTCAGATTGCAGCCGATATAATGGCCTCTTCCTTCTGCCTCCAGAATCACATAATTGTCGTCTCCGGTTGTATTTTTTCCGCTAAATTGAAATTCGCTGTTCGCCATAGTGCTGCCATCGATTCCCACTGTGGGATTTTCCCTGCGCCACTGGGCATGGAGGCGCAGCATATTTGGCGGGAGTGATGTGTATTCTTCATAATCAATGTAATAATAAAGTGTCATAGGCTGTCCGCATTCGTTTTCCACTTCGATCCTGGCGTTTTGGTAAGGCATGGGAAGCCAGCAGTTAAAGCCTTTCCCGTCTTCGGGACTCATCTGAAACGGAGACGAGACGAAATTTCTGCTTATTGCGTGCCCCATTCCAAAGAAATCACCGATGGGAGCTTCAATACTGGGCGTTTCTTCACCGTCCCAGTACATGCGGAGTACCATTTTACGCAGATGGTCCTTTTCGGGCAGGCGGCTGTCAGTGGCGATGGTCATCCAGATATGCGTGATCATTCCGGGTTGATCCATGCGGGCAATAGTTTTGTTTTCTTTTACTTTGAGATGGATCCGGTCGTCATTCCCACCGGTTCTGTCATAGGAAGAAATTCTTTTACGTTTTCCCTCTCTGGAAAAGCAGATAGAGGAAATATCTGCGGGATAAGTCTGTGAATCTGACATGATAATTCTCCTTTTATGAAAATTTTTGGGTTACAAATTCAGTACCGTACAGATCCAAAAGCCGTTCGTAAGCTTCGGAGGCAGCTCCGTTTCCCCAGTCATAGATGGTGAACTCACCGATTCCGATGCCCTCCTCGGTGACTACGCCATTGTGTCCGTAATTCTCCATGTTAAATCCATAATCCAGCTCTCCGAAGAAAGGCCATGCCTTTTCCCACTGCAGCCGGGCCTCTGGATTTTCCGGGCAGTACATCATGGAAAATGAAATGCGCAGTGCGGCGAATCCGCGTTCCATGTATTCCTTGTCGCCTGTAACGTGCGCATAGCGCAAAAGCAGAATAGAAAACAGGCTCTGCCTGGCGTCGTTGAGTTCCGCATCACCGTTCATCACACCGAATCCACCGATTACCGGGATGGGGATAGCAGATGGCTGGTAGGAGGACTGGGTCATCAGCATTTCATCTGTTACGCGGCGCCCCCAATCCATATAACGGGATTCTTTTGTGCATAGATAAGCCTCCAGGAGTGCGAGTGAGGTAAAGTACATAGAAAAATTACACTGTTTGTACATGTTATTCCGCGGGATTTTCTCTCCTGTATGGTCATTCCAGTAATGAGAGCAGGACCAGTAAGTCTCGAAATCTTCCCATCTTCCTTCTGGTATGATATCCCTTATGACTGCGTCAAGGCATTTTAGGGCGGCATCCAGATAATGTTTGTTTTTTGTCAGGTTAAAGCAGTGGATCAGAAAGGCTGCACTCATCGAACTTTCCGGTGAATCATCCAGGACTCCCAGCCGGTTCCCGCAGGAATCTGTCCAGCCGGGGAAATATCCCCTGTCATCCTGCAGACCGACCAGCCTGTCCGCATAGTTAAGTGCATAATCCAGGAGCCGCTGGTCTGGTTCCAGATCTTCATACCAGGTTAACATATATTCTGCGGTAAAACTCATATCGAGTATATGGTACGGAGAGGTTTCGATTTCCGCTGAAAATGGATTCCTGTCGGAATTTCCCCAGTACAGAGTGTCCCAGCCGAGGGAACGCATGTTTTGAGTCTCCGGTTCGTTTTCATCTGTAATTAACTCCATCCGGGTTGCGGCGACAGCAGGGAAAAGACCGTCAGTCTGTGGAAAAGCCAGAGCCAGCTCCTTTGTCTTCTGTGCATAGGCCATTAATTCCGGATCCTGAATCCGTCTTGCATGGCGGTATAAACCGGATGCACTTCGAAGGGAACAGAACCAGGCCTGATTCCAGATAGACAGTGCTTCCCTTTGATGAGGCGGGCGGGGGCTGCCGGGGCTCTGTGTAGCCGTTACAATAAAAGCAGGTGCTCCGACAACGGTGCCGTTGACAGGGAATTCCTGCCAGACAACCTCTTTCCAGTTCTGGAAGGCCCACCGGTAAGTGTGATTCGTATAAACTTCCAGATTACGTTTGGACTCTGTGAGACTTCGGAAGTCGGATGCTCCGAAACGCTCCCAGAAAAAGGAGAGAACCGGCCGGAAAGGGTTTTTCAGGGCCTCCTGATACACGAGAATATAAAAAGCGATTTCCAGATCTCCTTCCGGATAGCATGTTTCCGGAGCCTTGTGATAAAGAATATGGCCGGTCACCTGTGAATCGGCCAGGCCGATGGAAATGGTCTGGTTTACGGCATCCATATCCAGGTAACACGGAACCCTCTGGGAGGCCATTGTCCTGATATCGGGAATCACGGCCAGAGTATGGCAGTTATCCTGGAAGATAACCGCAGGTGTGCGGAACACATGTCTGGCTGCCACATATCCGTTTTGAGGCGTCAGATGCGGCGCCCAATGGAATGTTGGCGAAAAACCGGCTGTCAGTACAGCCTCCCAGTCTTTCTGCGCATGCGCTTTATCCAGGTGGCAGGAAAAAGACAGACGCCACAGATTTTCTTCCATTTGTTGGTATGTAAAGCGGGGAGAAAGGTGCCCCAGTCCGGATATCGAGATCTCCTTGAGCAGGCCGGCTGTCAGGAAGTCGTTTGGATTAATCTGCATATACATTCTCCTTTTCGTGTTGTAAAAATGCTTCTGTTTCTTGTCGCGTGGGCAGGGAATCAATGACTCCATATTTTGATACAGATAATGCAGAAGCCGCGGAGGCGAACAGAGCGGCCTCCTTGAGTGAGGCTTTTTCCGCCAGGGCTACTCCCAGAGATGCCGTGAAAGTGTCCCCGGCTCCGGTTGTATCTACAGCATCTGCTGAAAATGCAGGGATAAGTTCCCGGCACTGCTGATTGACAATGAAGCATCCCTTTTCACCCAGTGTAATGATGACAGACTGCAGACCTTTTTGGAGGAGGCTGTCAGCCAGCGTGTTTATATCAATCTCCGAATCTGCAGGAGCTCCCAGCATCAATTTTGCTTCTGTTTCGTTTGGTGTTATTAGGCTGCATCCTGTCAGGATATCCAGCGGGAGCGGCTGCCATGGCGCTGGATTCAAAATGGAAAATACGCTGTTTTTGGAGGCGGTTTTAAGAGCCTCCTCTACTGGCGGCAATGGAATTTCCAGCTGCAGAAGCAGAACATCGGATGCAGCGATCACATCTGCTGTTTGGGAGACATGTTCGGCACTCAATTTGTTGTTGGCTCCCAGGTCAATTAAAATCTCATTATTTCCATCCTGATCGACCATGATAAAACCGGCGCCTGTTGGTGCGTTGGGAGAGATGCACACGTGTGCGGCATCCACATGTTCCCTGGCCCAGAGTTCTAAGGCCGCTTTTCCGTACAGGTCATCTCCGATACTCGCTATGAGGGTGGATTCGGCGCCTTGTCTTGCACAGGCAATTGCCTGGTTGGAGCCTTTCCCGCCATGCATACAGGTAAAATCATGTCCAAGAAGTGTCTCACCGCTTATCGGGAAGCGGGATGTTTTCATGGTCAGGCCGGCAGCATAGCTGCCTACAATTGAAAGTTTAGGTTTGCTCATTAGTATAGAACCTCCTGAAATTAGATTCTGCAGCTTGCTGCAGGTCTGCCCTTATGGGCAGGAGTTACGGGGTGTTCCCGGATACTTTTATCATAATGACTTCCCCTGCGGGAACAGTGCCTGTCAGTTCCCTGCCTTCCAGGCGGATATGCGGTGCACCCCACAGACATTCACAGATGTGTGCCTGGAAATCTCTGTGTATTGCGAGGATCCCCGAGAGATCGGTATCGCTGTCATTATAAAAAGTGTAAATGCAAGCTTTATTTAACTGATCCATAAAACGGTTGCAGTATAAATTGTTTTTTTTCACGGGATAAAACGGAACGGCATCAGCATCTGTAAAGAAACTTTTATGTCTGGTCCAAAGCGTTTTATACCTGCGTATTTTCTCTTTTTGAGCCGCACTGTAGGGCAGCCAGGAACCGAATACATCCTGCCAGATGACCAGGCCTGTGCCCGAGAAAACGGCCCGGTTGATCAGCGTATCCTTGTCGGAGCCATTCTGCCAGCGGGAGATCTGAGGGGCGGTGTGTGAAGGAAGGATAAAACGCAGCAGATCTGCTTCTGGCATGCAGGGCATATTCCAGAACTGATCCCAGGAAGCGGTGAGAAGCGAAAGCGAATCCTTGTCTGCCGGATGAAGCTCGCTGCAGAATACTGCTTCCGGTTTTGCTGCATCAGCGGCGCGGCGGAATTTGCCGGGGGCCTGGTCCATTGTGTCCAGAAAAAATCCATCCGCGTCCGTTTCCTTCAGCAGTGAAGTAATCTCTTTCAAAACACTGTCCATGGATTGGCTGGTTCCAATATCCCATGGCTTGTAAGGCAGGAGCACTTTTGCATTGTGCTCGTGGGCTGTGCGTACCGCATCGGCAATGCCGGGGATGGAGCCGGGAAAATCCCGGAAGAAATCCCATTGAGACCGGGAATCAACGCCCAGGCGGGGGTATTGATGCCAGAGCGTAAGAGTATCATAACCGCCGAACTCTTCTCCGTCTTTCAGCAGCCTCCCAATATCGGGCCTGCCATTTTCATAATCATAGGCTTCTTTTGAATAGAGAAACGTAAAATGGTGGAGAAAGGTATCCGAAAACCACTTCAGCTCCGGCCTTTCATATTCACGCATGTCGAGTTCCCTGCAAAAATTGTGCCGTACTCTGGCAAAAGCCTCGCGCCAGCCGCGTTCCAATCCGCAGAATTGGAATTCGGCAATATCGCTCAGACAATCCGTGAGGCGAAGCAGCGAGGAATGATTCTGGAGCTCCTCCTGGCTGCTGATTTTCCAGAGATCCACGTTTCTGTTTTGGACAGCTACTTCCAGACTGGACAAAGTGGGGAAGGAGACTGCGAATCCGGCACCGTCATCCTCATCGGTTACAACGAGCGGGAGATGAATCAGCGGATGGAGCTGCATGGCCGATGTGCCGTCCTTTTTTGCTGCCGGATTTGCCGGATAATAGATTTTACCGCCCTGAGGGGCATACTGTGTTAGGCTTGCCAAAAAAGGGCTGTGAAAGTAATAATTGTCCCGCATATCCGGAGCATTATCGTCCGCCATCTGGAAAATAATGTATATTGTATCCACTAAATTATTTAAAAAACACAGACGAAGCCTGAGACGGGCATCAAAGCAATACGCTTCCACGGTCAACAGTTCTTCAGTTTCATCTTGGTCAGTGTGTACTCCGATAATATCGAAGCGATCAGATGACAGGATCTGCGCTGTGCTGCGCAGGGAAAACAGTTCCGTATCCTTTTCGCAGAGTACGGGATGTCTGCCCGGCGGCGAAGCATACCGCAGAAAAATTCCGTTTTCAAGTACGAGCTCCAAAGATGTTTTGCTGTTTTTTATCTGATATTTCATGAACTCACCTCCCGGATGCATCGGAATCCTATCGTTTTGTTTCGGTTCAGCCCCTCGTTTAGCAGTGGGAATTTTAAATGATAGTCATTTGGATGGGCACCGCCTTCCGCATGCCAGAAATGAGGCGCCTTATAGCAGCAGCCTCCGCGCAAAAAAGTAAACAGATGCATACCATCATCAATCAGGTCGCCTGTCCATTCCCAGGTATTGCCGCAGAGATCCTCGCATCCGTATACGCTTGCCCCGTCAGGATATGCGTTTACCGGAGTGGTTTTCTCACCTTCAAAATTACAGAGAGAGGCTTTGAAAGAATTTCCCCAGGGATATGGATTCTTTCGGGAACCTGCTGCGATCAGCTGCCATTCATAATCAAGAGGCAGCCGGCAGCCATAGAAAGCTGCATATGCAGCGGCATCCTTCTGGCTTACATAGACAACCGGGTGATCTTCCTCTCCTGGGAGATACTTGCCATCTTCCCAATGCAGAAGATAATTGGAGGAATCTTCTGGAATATAGCTGCTTTCCTGTATGAACTGATAATACTGTGCATTTGTAACAGGGTATCTGCCTGCCAGGAAGGGGCCTGCGGTCACCGGACGGGGGCCGTGGTCGTATTGGCAGTCCCCTTCCATAATTCGGTGTCTTACCCTGTATATGTAGGTTGTTCGGGGAATTAAGATCATATTTTTCATATCGTACCTTTCTTGATTTAATCCAGGACACCTGAAAAATCATTCGGTGTCCGGACTCATTGCTGCCAGGCATGGCCTGCATCAGCGCTGGAGAATAGAAACAATGTCAAAGCGGTCTGAATTAATCCAGACAGTTGAACATTCCAGTGGAGTTGAGTGCTTATCATAAATAATCTGCTCCAGCTGCATGATTGGGGAAGCTACCTCTACTCCCAGATTCTGGACTATATCTCCCAGGGCGGGGACGGCACGGAAGAATCTGCGCCCCCATTGGATTTTCTGGTTATACTTATTTTCCATGCAGTCAAACAACGGAATGTTCTCAAGGTCTTCATCGATTAATCCGTCAAAATATTTGACAGGCATGTAATTCTTAAGATAAATGACAGGAACCTGATCGGAAAGTCGCACACGTTCTATATAATTTACTGCCTCCCCGGGGGCAAGCTCGAGGAGCGCTGAAATCTTTAAGTCCGGAATAATAACTTCTTTTTTTAAAACAACTGTTTTAAAGGAAAGTCCCTGCTGCTTCATGGATTCGGAGAAGGAGATCAGGCTGCTTCCGATAGGATGTTCAATCTGCTGGGAGACGACGAAAGTACCCTTTCCGCGTATTTGTGTCAGCAGACCCTGCTGGCGTGCTTCTTTCAGAGCCTTGCGCAGTGTTCCGCGGCTTACCTGGAATTCTTCTGCCAGTGCAATCTCATCAGGAATCTTACTATGTACCGGCCAGACACCGGTTTCAATGTTTTTCAGGATGATTTCTTCAATTTGTTTGTATACAGGATCAATGTTGTTGTACATGAGAAAAACACGTCCTTTCTATAGGTGATGATAGATTATTGGTCTATATGTACATCTTTGTATAACTATAAGATAATATTACAATTGTATGTTTTTATAGTCAAGATAAAAAATAAAAATGTGATAAATGCACAAAAATATAATCATAAATTGTATAATATCAACAAAATAAGCATATGAGTATTGACTTCACAGGGCAATGATTATATAATCCACGTAAACAAAGGTGTACAAAAGAGTACATGGAAAAAAGTGGAAAGTGGAGGTACAGGTATGAGAAAGAAACAAAACTTAAGAACGGCAACGGCGGTTCTTCTGACCGCGGCAATGACAGTAGGTGCCCTTACCGGGTGCGGAGGGAACTCTGAAAAGGAGACAGGCTCAGACGGAGGCGAATATTCAGCAGAAAATCCCGCCCATATTACTTATAAGTCACTGGCATGGATGCTGGCTGAGCAGGATGAGACACAGGCAGTTATTAATGAATGGAATGAGGCACATCCTGAAATACAGGTAGAGTACATCCAGGGAGACTGGGGTACTGTGGACCAGGAGATGCTGACCTCATTTGAGACAGGAGATGTACCGGATATATTCCAGTACTGGACGCCGCCGATTCAGCTTTGGAAAGAACGGGGATTCCTGGCAGATCTTTCTCCGATGCTGGATGATGAGATGAAGAATGACGTGAACCAGGAAGTGTGGGATCTGATGACCTCATCGGACGGAAAAATCACAGCGCTTCCATATCAGAGTGAAGTCGATATGATCTACTACAATAAGACCCTGTTTAAGGAAAAGGGAATTGAAGCTCCTACAGCAGATGACCCGTGGACATTGGATGAACTGATTGATGCGGCACGTAAGCTGAATGATGACAGCAAAGGTGTAAAAGGAATTGCAGTGAAAGGATTGAACTGGGCTGCACGTTTCTTTAACGATTCCTGGGCAACCAAAGCGGAAGTCTCTCCTTTGAAAACGGATGGAGATCAGTATGAGCTGAATCTGGACGGAGAATACCGTGAACTTATGGAAACTTTTGTAGGTATGGCGGAAGAGGGCATTATGGATCCGGCGATCTTTACAGATGGATATGATGCGGAATCAGCTTTCATGGACGGTCAGATCGGTATACTGGCGGGGCTTGGATGCTATACGAGATCACAGTTCATCAATGAGATGGGCGATAAAGAGGTTGACTGGGGAATGATGCCGCCGGTTAAGATTAAGTCAACAGCAAGTTATGGGGCAATCCAGACCGTAAGTATTCCTGAAAAGTCTAAAAATAAAGAGGCTGCCATGGAATTCCTGAAATATTTCTGGAATCAGGAGAATCAGGAAAGAATCGCACAGGCTGCATATATTTTCCCGGGAAGAAATTCCGTAATGGAGAAGTTTAACAAAGATGAGGAAGGCTGGTCTATGGCTTATCAGAGTGCAAAAAGTCTTGTAGTACCTAATTATATATCAGTACCTGGATGGGGCAGCTTTATTGAAGGTGAAGGCAAAACAATTTATCAGGAATATTTTACAGGCCAGATTACGTTTGATGATTTTAAAGACAAGATGGAAAAGTCACTCCTGCCATTCCTGGAAGAATCCAGAATTGACAAATAACACACTTTAAGTAAAGTGATTTATCTGCAATGAATGAAACTGGTGCAGTGCCTGCCGCGGCAGGTGCTGCACTATATGAAAAGGAAGAACTGCTGCATAAGCAATGCCGGAAGGAATGAATTATATGAAAAAATCAACTGGCCAGCCAAGAAGACTGATGAAGAATCAGACCAAAAAATCAATTATGCTGTTGCTGCCTTCATTGGTCTGCATCAGTATACTGAGTCTTTTTCCTATATTAAGAGGGATCTATATCGGTTTTACAGATTATAAAGTTGGAATGCCCGCTAAGTTTAATGGCCTGGAGAACTACAGTTACATATTTAATAACGGGTATCTTAAAGTCGCAATGAAAAATACCATGTTCATACTGCTTGTCTCGCTGATTGCTATTTATCTGATCAGTCTGGCAGTATCGATTCTTTTGAACAGCAATATACCATTTAGAAAATTATGGAGAGTTCTGCTGATTATCCCGTGGGCGGTACCACCCGTTGCGAAAGTGGGTGTATGGCAGAAAATATTTAGTGTAAATAACGGACAGCTGAACTACCTTCTTACGAAGCTGAATCTGATAGACCACAATATCGGTTGGGTGTCAGATGAAAAATATGCTATTTTTGCGGTAATTACAATTATAGTCTGGGGATGCATTCCTTTTACTGCAATGTCGTTTCTGGCATCCATGCAGGCCATACCGGAGGAAAACTATGAAGCAGCGCAGCTTGATGGTGCAAATGCATTCCAGAAATTCTGGTATATTACATTCCCTGAATTGAGGGAAATCAGTATGGTGACAGTTTCCCTGCTGTTTATGTGGATCACCACAGACTTCAGCTCCCAGTTCCTGCTGACAAAGGGCGGACCGGGAAGCGCAACATTGACAATAACCGTAGAGTCCTATCTGCAGGCGTTTAAATATGGTAATTTTGGACTGTCCACGGCGTATGGAAATATTATGGTTGTGGTGTGTGCAGCATTTTTGTTTTTCTATATCAGAGTACTCAAACAGAAGGAGGTGTAAACGGTGCAGGCAAAAGTAAAACGAAAAGGAAAAAAACTTTTATTTTCTATTTTAGGCCTTCTGCTGTTATTGGTTCTGTATTTTTATCTGATTGGCCCGTTTCTTGTGATTTTGACAAATGCATTTAAAACCACATCAGAAATTAACAGTGCTGTCCCTACGTTTCTTCCAAAAAATCCTGTTTTATCCAACTTTAAGGAGCTGGCAGGGGACCAGGTATTTATGCAGGATATAAAAAACAGCTTTAAAATATCACTGATTACGATGGTGATTGCTATCCTGCTGGCGATACCAACAGCATACTCTATGGCACGGTTCCGCAATAAACTGACTTCTGGTATGGTAGTCTGGGTATTGCTGTCCCAGATGATACCGGGAATCATTACCGTGGTGCCAGTGTATAATATTCTGAAAAACTTTGCACTTACGAATACCCATGCAGGTCTGATCATCTGCTATGCGGTGTGGTCTCTTCCGTTCTCGTGCTGGATGATGAGGGGATTTATAGGAGGTGTGCCAAAAGAGCTGGAGGAAGCGGCTCAGATAGATGGCTGTAATACATGGCAGGTCATACAGAAAATATTGATTCCGGTGATTCTTCCGGGGATCTTGACAGCCGGTGTTTTTGCATTTATCAATGCCTGGAATGAATTGTTTTTTGCCCTGTGTCTGATGAAGACACCAGCGCTGCAGACACTTCCTATTAAACTGCAGTCGTACATCGGAATGGGTGGTTTTGCGAGAGATGGGATGGTTGCCGCGGGATCCCTTGTTTCTACGATTCCCGGTTTGATTGTATTTATCTGTTTCCAGAAGTTCCTGGTTACAGGACTGACCAGTGGGTCAGTGAAATAGAAAAATGTGCAAAGAGAGGAACTTAGCTATGAAAGAAATGACTGGCCGTGAACGTGTGGCAGCCGCGCTGGAACATAAAGAGCCGGATCAGGTGCCGATAGATTTTGGCGCTACAAGATCGACTGGAATTAATGCACTGGCATACCGTGAACTTCTGGATTACCTGAATATAGAAGAAGAGATTAAGGTTTTTGACTTTAAACAGCTTCTGGCAGAACCGGGAGAACAGATAAGCCGTATGTTCGGAACGGACTGCGTTGCTCTCCACCGTCTTGCTCCGTCTGCCGGAGTGCAGATTGATGAGTACAGAAGGGAGCGTCTCATGGATGGAAAAGAATATCTGGTTCCGAAAAGCTTTCGTCCTGAAGAACAGAAAGACGGCTCCTCTCTTCTTATTGCAAATGGAGTTCCGGTATTAAAACGGCCTGCGGATGGTCTGTATTTTGATGACTGCTATCATCCGCTGGAGGAGACGGAGGATGAGCTTGGGGAATATCCGCTTCCTGGAACCTCTGAGAAGGAATTGTTATATATAAAAGAACATGCCAGAGATCTCTATGAGAATACGGATAAAGCGATCGTAGCATCCACGGGGATCAGTATTTTTGAAAAGGGAATTAAAGACTGGGGATATGAAGAATTTCTTGTAAGAATTTACACAGAACCGGAACTGGTTAAGTCTTATCTGGAACAGTTGACTGAGGCATACCTGCAATTCCTGGATTCCTACCTGGAGGCGGTAGGCCCTTATACAAATATCTTCCAGTGCAATGATGACCTGGGAATGCAGACGTCGACTCTGATCTCTCCGGAAGTTTACCGCGAAGTGTTTAAACCTTATCATAAAAAAATATATTCATATATAAAGAAAAAAGTACCTGGCTCTCATATACTGCTTCATTCCTGCGGCAGTATATATGATCTGATACCGGACTTGATTGAGACAGGAGTCGACGCCCTCAATCCGGTGCAGATTAATGCCGAAAAGATGGACCCTGGTACCCTGAAGCGCGAATTCGGCAGGAATATCACCTTTTGGGGCGGGGGATGCAGTACCCAGACAACACTGTCTTTCGGGACACTGGAAGAGATTGAAGATGAAACGAAACGGATGATAGAAACCTTTGCACCGGGAGGAGGATATGTATTCAATCAGGTACATAACATACAGAGCAATGTGAGTCCTCAGAGGATTATAAAACTTTATGAAACTGCGAAACGATATCGAAAAATATAGGATGTAATTCCTTATACAATATTTAGAGCTGTCCAGAAAATTATATTCGGGACAGCTCTTCGTGCGCTGCGCCCGGAAAAACAAATACCCCGCAGATTACTGCGGGGTATTTGACTTAGTTTCGCGTAGAATTCAATTCTGACGTATCACTAAAAACCGGATTATGCTCCAACTACATTAACAGCCTGAGGTCCGCGGTTTCCTTCTGTGATATCGAAAGATACTTTCTGTCCTTCTTCCAGAGATTTGTAACCATCTGAAGCGATTCCTGAAAAGTGTACGAATACGTCTTCTCCGTTAGCGTCGTTTGTGATAAATCCAAATCCTTTTTGTGCGTTAAACCATTTTACTGTACCGTTATTCATAATAGGTACCTCCTAAAATATAATATTTGTAAATCTCAGAAAATAAAAAATCACATATTTTTGTAAAGCATTATCAATGGAACATAATGACTTACAAAAATATGTGAAATCTAACTCCGATGAAAATACACCTATAGGATAGCATGAGAATCAAAAATAGTCAAGCGATACGTAAAATATTCATATAAATGAAAAATAATCATATAAATGCATTGAAAACATTCATAATTAATGATAAAATAAGCGTGAAAAGATAATAAATGATAGTTTTAATGAAAAATAATAAACATTTAAAGCAGGAGGAAACAAAATGAGCAAAGTGGATGAACTGACAAGAGAGAAGTGGGTACTCGGAGCATTTCCGGAGTGGGGAACCTGGCTGAACGAGGAGATTGATGAGGAGACTGTTGCTCCGGGAACATTCGCCATGTGGTGGATCGGATGCACCGGACTCTGGATCAAATCTGAGAACAGCACAAACATCGCAATCGATTTATGGTTTGGAAATGGTAAAAGAAGTAAAAAAACCAAAGAGATGGCTCCCTTCCATCAGATGCGTAATATGACAGGCGGAAGGATGACTCAGCCGAACCTGCGTGCAGCCCCGATCGTATATGATCCGTTTGCCGTGACTGCTGTGGATGCTGTACTGTCCACCCACTATCACAATGACCACATCGACCCATTCTTCGCAGCAGCGGTTATGCAGAACTGCGAGGCTGACGTACCGTTTATCGGACCGCTCAAGAGCGTTGAAAAATGGCTCAGCTATGGAGTACCAGAAGAAAGATGCAGAGTTGTAAAACCAGGGGATGTAATTAAGGTAAAAGACTGCGAGATCATTGTCCTGGATTCTTTTGACAGGACCTGTCTTGTAACTGCAGATGAGGATATCAGGAATACATGCCCCAATGATATGGATGAAAAAGCGGTCAATTACCTGATCAAGACACCGGCAGGAAGTGTTTACCACAGCGGAGATTCCCACTATTCTACATACTATGCGAAACACGGCAAAGACTATGATATTGACATTGCGTTCGGCTCTTATGGTGAGAATCCGGCCGGAAATCAGGACAAGATGACATCCGTAGACATCCTGAGAATGGCGGAGGCTCTTCAGTGCAAAGTCGTGATTCCATTCCATTATGATGTGTGGACCAACTTTAAGGCAGACCCGGCAGAGATCATGATGCTGTACAACTTTAAAAAGGACGTACTTCAGTATCAGTTTACCCCGTTTATCTGGGATGTGGGTGGAAAATATATCTGGCCTCTGGACAAAAATAAAAAACAGTTCCATTATAGAAGAGGATTTGAAGACTGCTTTACAGATGAGCCAAACGTTCCTTATCGTTCAATTCTGTAAAAATAATATTCAGGATAAAAAGGAGAATGCGGAAATGTTATTAAAAGAATTAGTGGAGAAAAAAAGAGTTTGCTTTCATAAAGGATTTGATACATGGGAAGAAGCGGTAGCGGCATCCTGCCAGCCTCTTCTGGATGACGGCTCTATCGAGCAGGCATATATAGATGCTGTAATCGGCTGCGTGAAAAAATACGGCCCGTACATTGTGTTTGCACCCAATATTGCAATGCCGCATTCACAGGAAGGCGCCGTCGGAGTGAATGATACGGCGGTATCCTTTATGAAACTGGAGGAGCCGGTACATTTTGAAGAGGGTAATCCGGATAAAGATGCCAAACTGTTTTTTGTCCTGGCGTCCAAAGACCATGAAGAACACATGAAAAACATGGAAAAGCTGGCGAATATGCTGTTGACAGCTGATATTATGGATGCTTTGATGAATGTAAAGGACGAAGAGGAGCTCCTTGCACTGGATGCGAAGTATTCTGCGCTATGAGAAACCTTTTCTATCAGAACTGGACAGCCGCCAGTAAGAATATACGGGAGAGCGAAGGTGTTCTGATTACCCTGGGGTCGGTGGAGGAGCATGGCCTCCACCTTCCTCTCGGGACAGATACAATACTTGCCCAGGCATTTGCACAGGAGATCTGTGAAAGAGAGAATATGTACTATTATCCATGCATTACCTACGGACAGGTATGGTCTGCCAGGGATTTTGAGAGTACCATATCCATTAACCCTGCATGTCTGGAAAATTACTGCCTGCAGGCAGTGGAGAGTGTGATGCGCGCCCGGCCCAGGCGGATTATTTTATTTTCTTTCCACAATGGGAACCATAAGGTCATTGATGATGTGCTGCGTACTCTGACAGACCGTGGAGACGGGGAAAATGTGTTTCATATAAAAGCTGCCGGGATTGAAAAGAAAGCAGGACATATTCTGACGACGCCGTTGTGGAATGGAAGTATATGGCATGCAGGAGAGCTGGAGACTTCCCTTATGCTCTATGTAAATGAGGAACTGGTGGATATGAAAGCTGCGACCGCAGAATTTCCGCCGGTTCCGCTTCTTTATGGGAAAAAACCGATACCGTGGAGAGAGTTTTTGGAAAGCGGTGCATTCGGTGATGCATCCGCAGCAACCGCGGAAAAGGGCAGGGAACTGTTTGAACTGATATGCCGGGAGCTGCAGGCGCAAATACACTGTGTGAAAGAAGGAGATAAGAATGAGTGATATTAAGCTTGTCGTCTGCGATCTGGACGGGACACTTTTGAATGACGAAAAAATGATCACGCCCTATACGGCTTCTGTGATGAAAAAAGTCAGGGAGATGGGGATCGCCGTATGTCTTGCTTCCGGACGGGACGAGCAGATGATGTCCATATATGAAAAGCAGCTCGGAGGCTGTGAATATATGCTTTCTGATAACGGCGCTCTTGTAAGAAGCAAAGAACGGGTGATATACTGTAATTTTCTGGAAGAGGAAGATGTGGCCAGCCTTCTTACTTATCTGAACGGACATCAGATGACATTCATGATGTATTCTGCGGAAGTTATGTATTTTTCAGAGGGAAGCGAAAAGCTGCAAAAAAGAATCAACAATTATGAAGCTCTATCCCAAAAAGTGGGATGTCCGGTGAAACTCAAGGTCAGGGAATTCCTAAGAAGCGGATCCGCGGAGGGGTATAAAACGGCCGCAAAGATCGTGGCATACGAGGAAGATGAAGCGGTAATGGAAGCTTATAAGAAGTTTGTTGACGGCCTTATAAACGTACATCATGAGCCAACGGGGTATGGCCTGTTGGGAGCATTTCAGAGTCATGTTTCCAAAAAAACGGCTCTTGAGACAATTATGCAGGATATGGGGATTGGAAAAGAAAATGTCTGCGTATTTGGTGATTACGAAAATGATCTTAGCATGTTTGCATGTGCAGATTACAGAATCTGCATGGGAAATGGCGTACAGGCACTGAAAGATGCGGCCAGCAGTGTGACACTCAGTAATAATGACGATGGTGTGGCAAGGTATCTGGAAAAAGAGTTAGGTATTATGACTAAATAACGGTTATATGAACATAAATAAACTTAAAAAATATTTAAAATAAAAAAATGAGTATTAATGAGATTAAAAATCTATTTAAAGTGCAAATAGTTCATATAATGACATAATTAATCATATAATAAGATTGACAATTATCATAACGAACACTATAATACAAAGTATCAAGAATGCATTTTGCACAAAGTGGTAGGAAAAATCATGTTACAAAGGAAGGAGAGGAATTATGTTAAACTCAATTCTTGATTTACTCTTAAAACAAATTTTCGGGCAGCCGTTTCTGTTAATGGCAATCATCGTATTTATCGGTTATATCGCGATGAAACAGAAGGTGTCCAAGGCGATTGCGGGTGCCGCAAAAGCCTCCATTGGTATTATCGTTATGGGGATGGGGTCAGGAGCACTGATTGCGAACTTCGGAAAACTTCTGACAGCCCTCCAGAACGCAACGGGCATCCAGGGAGCAGGACTTAACACATATCCGACCATGACTGCCGGTTATGAGAAAATGGATGCAATCCTCGGAGAAGGTACCGGGGCTGCATGGGGGATCTACACACTGCTTGTAGCCTTCATCCTGAACCTGGTTTTTGTAGCTTTAAGAAAGTTTACAAGAATCCGCGCCGTTTACCTTACAGGCAACGCTATGATCGTTCAGGCAGGTATCAGTACATATATTGTATGGAGATTCCTGGGGCTTGGGATGCTGCCGACAGTTTTGATCGCAGCCGTAGTAACCGCTCTTTACTGGGGCATTTGTTCAACGCTTCTGATCGAGCCTACAAAGAAAATCACAGGTGCTGATTTTACAGTAGCTCACCAGCAGATGGTTGTTGACTATATTGCCTACAAAGTAGCGCCAAAGATTGGTAACCCGGAAAAAGATGACATTGAGAAGAAGAAATTACCAGAATCCCTGAATTTCCTTCAGGATAACATTATCGCAACAGCACTTGTTATGTTTGTTTCTACAGCAATCATTATGCTGGTAGTAGGAAAAGATCAGATAGACTGGCTTAGAAGTGCTGAGGGCTTGAACCAGGGCGGACTGACAAACAATATTGTATTTCTTGTCTGGATCTCCATCACACTGACAGCCAACATCGTTGTATTGCTGAGTGGTGTCCGGATGTTCGTTGGCGAGCTGATGATGTCCTTCAAGGGAATTTCGGAAAAATTACTGCCGGGAGCAGTAGCTGGTGTTGACTGTGCAGCTATCTTTGCATTTGCTCCAAAATCAGTTGTACTGGGTCTGCTCTTCGGAGCTTTGGGACAGATCATCGGTCTTGTCGGACTGCTGGTATTCAAGTCCCCAATCTTCCTGGTACCTGGATTTATACCGCTGTTCTTCGATAATGCAACCATCGCGATTTTTGCAAATAAGTTCGGCGGATGGAAGGCTGCAGCTGTTATCTGTACAGCAAATGGTCTTGTTCAGATACTTGGTTCCGCGCTTGCAGTTAAGATGATGGAATTAACATGGTGGCAGGGAAGCGCAGATTATGCGACAATATGGGTAGCAATTATCGCTATCTTCAAAGGAATTGGAAGTCTGCTCGGAATTCCGATTGCAGGTTAGGTAATTGACTGAATAACAATTTCAAAATCAGGAGGTAAAAAGATGCTTAATATTTTATGTGTATGCGGAAATGGTATGGGAACCAGCACAATCTTAAAAATCAGCGTAAAGAAAATTTGTGATGAGCACAATATTGATGCTGCTGTTGAATCATGTTCATTCGGCGAGGCACTGTCTTTCATTACAACTACGGACCTGGTGCTTACAAGTCCGGAGTGGGCAGGGATGCTTCCGCCAAGCAGTGCAGTAATTGCTGAGACAAAGAACCTGATCGATACGGCCGCTGTAACAGAGACACTTCTTTCAGCAGTAAAAGAACATTTCCCGAACGAAATAAAGTAAGGCATGTAAATTTTAGGAGGATGAAAATGACAGGTTATGAGATTATAAAAGGAAACGTGAAATTTACGGGGCCGGATAGAATTGGACTCCGCTTTGACCGGATTGCCGGTAAAGGGGACGTATGCCGTATTTTCGTCCTGCCGCCGAAGAGTACATGGCCCACGGACGCACACTACACTGTTTCAAAAAAAGTGCGTCCTAAGAACGGGGAATATGATGAATGGGGATGCCTGTGGGAAAGCGATGATGCCAGCGGTTCTGATATGGGCCAGGTAACGAACATTCCAATTGAGGAATGGGAGGATATGGATAATTATGTATTCCCGGATCCTAAGGCGGAAGGACGTTTTGAAGGACTTGATGAAGCGCTTGATGAGGCAGAGAAAAAGGGCCTTTATGTGCAGCTGAACAGCCCGCAGTGTATCTTTGAAAGAATGCATTTTTTAAGAGGTTTTGAGAACACCTTAATGGACTGCCTTGTAGAACCGGAAGAAATCGGGGTTATGGCGGAGAAGCTTGCCGATTATCAGATTGGGATCATTGAGGAAGCCTACAGAGTGGGGAAAGGCCGAATCCACTGTTATGATACTACAGATGACTGGGGAACCCAGAACAATTTAATGATATCACCGGACATTTTCCGGGAGATTTTCAAACCGCAGTATAAAAGAATCTTTGATAAGGCACATGAGTGCGGTATGGATATCCGATTCCATACAGACGGAAAGATCAATGATATCCTGGAGGATCTGATTGAGCTGGGTGTGGATATCATTAATATTCATCAGCCAAGGCTGGTTGGTATTGACGAGGTGTCCGAGATTGCGCAGGGCCGCATCTGTTTCGAGGCAGCCATTGACATTCAGGCGACACTGCCTACAGGAGACCGGGCGCTGATCGAGCAGGAAGCAAAAGAGCTGGTTGAGAAGTGGGCAACGCCTCAGGGTGGGCTGATCGGGGTGGAGTATGGTTACCTCGATGCCATTGGCACCTCAAAAGAATCAATGCTGTATGCCCTGGAATGCTTTGAAAAGTATGGGCGGTTTTGAGACGGGGAGGGGGCGCACCGTAAAGTGACAGCCGGGAAGCGCTGGAAGGGTATATGCCCGGCGGATGTGCACCCGTACATTAAGAAATTCTAAGCAGAAAAAGGCAGAAAATTGGAGCACAGCTGACACATCACGAGAAATCTGATGATTTCTCGCGCTGGGTCAGCAGAAAATGTGCTTCGGAAGCACATTTTCTCTCCAATTTTCTGCCTTTTTCTACTAAGAATTTCTAAGATGTACTCCAGCACATCCGCCGGGCATATACCCTTCCAGCGCTTCCCGGCTGTCACTTTACGGTGCTGGGGGCATCCAGGCGGAAGGTGCGTTGCGTTAGTCAGAGGGGACTCCAAACGGAGACAGCGTATGAATTCGTTTGGTGTTGCGGTATACCACGGTAGATAAATACATGGAGCGTTTTGTCCCACCAGGCGAATTCATACGCTGCCCCGGTTTCGAAGCCCTCCCAGTTGACAAGTTTTTCTACCGATTTGATGCACCTGGCGAAATGAAGGGATAGACGCACTGGGGAGACTTGCGTCTATCCCTTCATTTCGCGCCCCCCCTCCGACAATTATCAAGAATGCTTGACGATTGTCGGAAACATTCATATAATTATCTTAAAAGCGTTATATAAACATATAATTGAAGAAAGTAAAACCTGTCAGAGCGGTGAAAAGAGGGAAAAGGTATGAAAAGAAGCAGGGCATTGGTTGAAAACAGAAGAAATAAGGTGCTGCAGTCGCTGAAGAACAACGGCTTTGTAAAAGTGCAGGAACTTGCAGAAGAGCTTCAGGTATCCCCTCTGACGATACGCAGGGATCTCCAGTATCTTGAGGATCAGAAGAAACTGGAGCGCTTTTACGGCGGCGCCACTGTGACGGACCGTGTAACCGACATTGATATGGAACAGGATGAGGTCAAACTGTACCGGGAGAGGATCGCCCAGTATGCGGCTTCACTGGTGGAAGACGGGGATACCATTTTTATCAATACAAGCGCTACTGCACTGCAGATGATAAAATATATCAGGGACAAACGGGTAATTGTGATCACCAACAATGGGAAGGCCATATACACGGAGCATTCCTCCAAAGTATCGGTCATACTCAGCGGAGGAGAGCTGCGTGAGATCAAAGAGGCAATGGTGGGTGAGTTTGCTTCCAACAATATCAGTAAAGTAACTGCCAAAAAAAGTTTTATAGGATGCTCCGGACTAAGCCTGGAGAGCGGAATGACTACAGAGATACTAAGTGAAGTGAATATTAACCAGTTGATGCTTCAGCGTGTTACAGATACTTCCTATATCCTGGCTGACCACACGAAGATTGGAAGAAACAGCAGTTTTGTGAGCTGCCCGACAGAGTCTATACTGAATATTATCACGGACGAAAAGGCACCGAAAGAGATTGTAGATGGCTTGCGGGAGTATGAAGTAAATGTAGTGCAGGTGTCAAAAGAAGGCACGCCTGTAGACTTTCAGGTGTAAAGAAAAACTGCGGCATAAAAGCACATAAGGGAACGGAAACTTTTTAAGGAACATTTTAAAATACAGTTTTTGAATTAACAGGTAATGGATCGAGGAGGAAAATATGTTAGAAGAATTAAAGCAGAAGGTATATGAAGCGAATATGGAACTGCCCCGCAGGGGCCTTGTCACTTATACATGGGGCAATGTCAGCGGAATTGACAGAGAGTCTGGTCTTTTTGTCATCAAACCCAGCGGTGTGGATTACGAGACGCTGATGCCCGAGGATATGGTAGTGATGGATCTGGAAGGAAATAAGCTGGAAGGAAAGTATAATCCTTCATCTGACACGCCAACCCATCTGGAATTATACAGGGCGTTCCCGGAAGTGGGCGGCATTGTACATACTCATTCCTCCTGGGCAACATCCTGGGCACAGGCATGCAGAAGCGTTCCGTGTTATGGAACCACCCATGCGGATTACTACTACGGGGAGATTCCCTGTGCGAGAAGCCTGACAGCAGAGGAGATTAATGGGGAATACGAGAAAAACACGGGACTTGTAATTATAGAGACCTTTAAGGAGAAGGATCCTGCCAGCGTGCCTGGAGTTCTGTGCTCCAACCACGGACCATTCACCTGGGGGAAAGATGCGGCCGAGGCTGTGCATAATGCGGTGGTACTTGAGGAAGTTGCAAAGATGGCTTTCCGCACGGAGCAGCTAAACACTGGAGTGGCTCCTGCGCCGCAGGTGCTGCAGGATAAGCACTATCTGAGAAAACACGGGCCGGGAGCTTACTACGGGCAGGGCAAATAATGGTTTAATGTGAATAGCAGAACTGGAAAACGCGGACAGAACTTGCCCGCGTTTTTATCTATTAACGGTATTTTATTGCATCGTTTCTTAAAGTTGATTGCCATGTCAGAAAAAATACTCTATAATATAATCGATTGATGTGCGGTGCAGGACCTTCAGAGGAGGTACGGAAAATTAAGATGTATGGAATAAAAGATGTGGCACAAAAAGCCGGTGTTTCTATTTCTACGGTTTCAAATGTTTTGAATAAGACAAAATATGTCAGCCCTGAACTGGTTCGGAAGGTGGAGGCGGCAGTAAATGAACTGTCATATGAGGTGAATCCGATTGCGCGAAGTATGAAGAGTAACAGGTCGGGGACTATTGGAATTATAACAGAGGATATTTGTGGTGTTTTTTATCCTTATATTATAAAGGGAATTGCTTCGATTACAGAGCGGGCCGGTTATCAGATGGTCATTTGTGATACACAGGGAGAGTATGGGGACTGCAATGCAGCGAAACGGGAGCAGGAGATATTTAAGAACCTGATGGCCAGCCGTGTGGATGGGATTATTTTTGCATCTCTTGTATCTACGGAAGAACGGGAAAGATACCTGAACAAATTGATGAAAGCTTCTCAGCGTTATAAGCCGATTCCGCTTGTCAGCCTGGAAAGAGACTTTACTCAGTTTGGCATAGATTCGGTTTATTTTGATGCGTACGAGAACTCTCAGAAGGCAGTGCAGCATCTGATAGACTGCGGCTGCAAGAAGATTGGACATATCACAGGCCCTGAGATTATGGAGGTTGCTGAAGAGCGTGTACAGGGGTATTTGGCATGTATGAAGAAAAACGATTTTTTAGTGGATCGAAAAACAATGATAGTAAGAGGCGATTATAGCCATCAGAGCGGATATAAAGGAATGAAGCAGCTTTTAGACAACGTTCCTGATCTGGATGGTGTTTTCTGTGGTAACGACCAGATGGCTATAGGAGCGTTAAAGCTTCTCAGGGAATACGGCAGAAAGATTCCTGAGGAAGTAAAACTCATCGGTTATGATGATGTATTTTTATCCAGTGTGGTAGAGCCGGCTATTTCGACCATACACATACGTAAGCGCCATGCCGGTATTGAAGCGGCAAAGTTGTTGATGGAACGGATTGATAATCCTGCAGAAGAAAGAGAGCCTGTGGGAATTAAGATGGAAAGCAGGCTGGTTGTCCGAAAATCGACGGTTGCGGATGCACCGGAAGACTGGATACTGGCAGATTGGTAATGTGATATTTGAGACAGGGGGGAACGGGAAGAATCCACTTTGATGTAATGGGGATCAGGAATCGTTAAGGACATGAAAGAGTGTCTGAGGAACGTGACCTGATCTCTATTTATTTTTGCAGAAAAACGTTTTTGTGAATAATGTATAAAAACAGAGGTGAAATCTCTTATAGTTTTTACAAAAAAATCGTTTTTCTGTTAAAAGCATTGACAAAGGGGGAGGATGGGAATATGATTAATACAAGTTCCAAGAGTAAAAAATAAAAAAGGAAAAGCACTCGATCAATCATATTTTTTTTAACTCTTAGAAAAACGTTTTTCTAATATTATGTGGAAGATATTCAGACAAAACGGCTGTAGAAGAGGACAGGGAAAGGAGGAGGTTTATTCTGCAACAGACAGTGAGACAAGGTGTGCTGATATTTTGCTTAGAGAGGAGTGTGTGGCAACAATCATAGGATGGATATGAAAAATATTGTCTGGTAAATGAAATTAATTCGAAGTGTTCTGGAGAAGTAAAGGTTCGAAACGTATAGCCAAGGCATTTCGCAGTTTGTGACTTGAAGTCGAAGCTGCGGTATTGCTGCAGAACAATGTTTAGGTTTAGAAAGTAGAGATTCGGGACGGCGAAGAATCATATCTAGGAGGGAATTAGTATGAAAAAAAGAAGCAAGAAACAAATTTCGAAATTGGTTTGCGGGATATTGTGTATTACTTTAATGCTGGGTACAGCAGCCTGTGCTCCGGGGAATGCAGTTAAGTCCCCTTCGGATGAATCAGAGAAGAAGGCAGATGGGGAGAAAGTAAATTTAGTGGTTTACAGTGACCTTGCATCGGAGACAAACCAGGGAAAGTTTTTCAAGGAAAAAGTCGAAGAATATGAAGCGGAGAACCCTAATGTGGATATTGAACTTGTCCAGGTGGCAACACAAGATTTTGATAAATATTTTAAAACCGCTGTTTCTGGCGGAGAGCAGATTGATGTCGTAGAGGTTAATATCCAGTTTTATCGGGATTATGTTTCGAAAGGATATTTAAAAGATATTACAGATGATATTGATTTGAACAAAGTGCCTCGGGACGATATGGCATGGGAACAAATGGAGTATTTTGCTCAAAGTGACCGTGTTTATGGGGTTCCTACAACATTGTCTACCAGCGCATTTTATTATAATCCTGAGATTTTTGAAAAATATAATCTTGAAATTCCTGAAACGTGGGACGATATTTATGCGATGAAGGATGTATTAGCAGCAGATGGGATCGCTCCTATGGTTTATGCAGGGGCGGAGGCATTCTGGAATCCTATGCATTTTAATATTATGTTCTATCAGGAAACCAAAAATAAGGGCCTTGAAGTAAATGAAAAATTTATGAAGGGTGATTTTAGCCCGGAAGTACTTCAGCCCTATATAGATACAATACAATTCTTTACGGATCTGGACAGAGACGGAATATTTATCCAGGGGACACAAGGAATGGATCTTCCAGCAGCAATTAACGTATTTACACAGGGGAAAGCGGCAATGTATTTTTCAGGAAGCTGGTTTACCGACAACCTTAAACAGGCAGCACCTGATTTTTCATACGAAGTTTTCCCGGTTCCTGTTATGGAAAAAGGTTTGGAGTCTCAGGCGGCAGGAAGCGTTGGGGAAGTATATAGTGTTTATAAAGATAGTAAAAATGTTGATGAAGCAATCCGGTTTATTGAATACTGGGAGTCTGTAGATGTTCAGAAAGAGTATAACAAAGAAGTTGGCAGTTTTGTAAATATTACACTTGGTGCAGAAGGGTGTAATGAAAATCCTGTTATGAAGGACTTCGAGGCTATTGGGCCCAGCACTGAGATTTGGCTGGATGCAATTTGGGAACCAGAAATTATAACGGATTTCCAAATGGGTGTACAGGCGGCTATAACGGGTACAAAAACACCGGAAGAGGTTATGAATGACATTGTTGAACACTATAAACAATTGCGTGAGCAAGGGAAAACATTTTATGAATA
Organism: Clostridium sp. D5; assembly: GCF_000190355.1. NCBI lineage: Bacteria > Bacillati > Bacillota > Clostridia > Eubacteriales > Clostridiaceae > Clostridium > Clostridium sp. D5. Next base: position 133,583 of record NZ_GL870809.1, read on the forward strand.
AGTAAATCTATCAGGGGTTATACATATCTTTAAGGCTCCGCTTTTGGGGGGACCTATAAAAGTAATATTATGTGGCTTCTTATAGGTACAGGTTTGTATAACCCTCCCGTGGATTTACGCAGGTTAGTTTTAACCGGGAAGGACATTTATGCTTAACGAAAAGAAGAAAAATAGATTCATGTTTAGCAAAATATCATATGTGTTTTATACTGTGCCGGCACTTATATTTTATGTATTATTTTTAGTATACCCAATTGTTTCAGCTTTTAATTATAGTTTTTATAAATGGGATGGAGTTAGTGCAGAAAGTACATTTGTGGGGCTTTTAAATTACAGATATATTTTTGAAGATAAAGTTTTTCTTCAAACAATAAAAAATACATTAGTGTGTGTATTGATTGGGCCCATTACTCAAACGTTTTTAGCATTAGTGCTGGCGGTGTTGATTTCTAAAGCACTAAAAGGCAAGGCTTTATATCGGGCAATTTTTTATATGCCGGTTATTCTTCCTTTGGTAGCTGCCTCTATTGTGTGGTTTAGTATTTATAATCCAACTTTTGGTGTACTTAATAATTTTGTTCGTTTATTAGGGTTTCAAGATTTTAATCAGGTTTGGCTTGGAGATCCCAAGACAGCCCTGCTTGCGGTACTTGTTATCTCTATATGGAGATGGACCGGCTTTAATATTGTTATATTTATGGCAGGACTTCAGGATATTTCCAATGAATATTATGAAGCTGCGCAGATTGATGGAGCTAATCAGTGGAAAAGTTTTTGGAAAATCACAGTTCCGTTGCTGGCACCTTCGATTGTTATAAATTTTGCACTTAATCTGATAGGTTATCTTAAATTGTTTGATGTTATTTATGTGACTACACAGGGTGGACCTGCAAATTCAACAGAAGTGCTATCTACCTATATCTATAAACAGGCATTCCAATATAATGATGTGGGAATGGCATCGGCGGCATCAGTGATACTCTTTCTATTAATTGCAGTATTTTCAGGAGTCTACTTATTTTTGATAAGCAGAAAGTCTGATTAGGCTAATTGTGTGAGAAGGAGAATGTTTATGCAGAAGAAAAAATTGTTTCAGGTATTATTGCATATTATTTTAATAATTTTTGCTTTAATAATGATTTATCCTATATTATGGACATTTGTTTCGTCATTAAAAAGTGACTCGGAAATATTTCTGAATACATGGGGGCTGCCTGAAAATCCTGTGTTTGAAAATTATGTTGTAGCGTGGAAACAATCAGGTTTGCAGCGTGCTTTTTTTAACAGTGTATTTGTGTCACTCGTAACAGTCGTTCTGGTTGTTGTGATTTCGCTATTGGCGGCTTATCCATTGGCCAGAATAAAAAGTAGAATTACTAATATCATATTTATTGTATTTTTGATTGCAATCATGATTCCGCCTGATGTAACATTGATTCCTATGTACTTCCAGCTGAAATCATATAATCTGATCAATAATTTATGGGGGGTGATATTACCGTCAGTGGCATTGGGGATTCCTATGTCTGTGTTTATTCTAAAACAGTTTATAGCGAATTTGCCTCAGGCATTAATTGATTCGGCTACAATTGATGGCTGCTCCAGATTTGCCATACTATGGAAAATTATAACTCCATTAGTCCGTCCGGCATTAGGGTCAGTGGCCGTATTTCAATTTACAAATATATGGAATTCTTTCATGCTGCCGCTAATTGTACTTCGTAAGGAAGAACTGACGTTGTTACCATTAAAACTCAACTCGTTTATAGGACAATACAGTATTCAATATGGCCAGTTATTTGCCGCGATTATGATTACATTTATACCTGTTGTAATTTTCTTTGTATTATTCCAAAGACAGTTCCTGCAGGGAATGACACAGGGTGCGGTGAAAGAATAGGAGGAAACTAATGACGAATAGAGAAAGGATCACCCTTACTGCTTTATGTAAACCGGTAGACCGTTTGCCATTAACATTTTATTTTGGTCCATGGACTGAAACAGTTCCGGAATGGGAAAAACAAGGCTTTCCGCATGGGCAGCCTTGGGATTATGGTTTAGGATTAGATGCTGGAATTCGGCATGTGGATGTGAATCTGGGGTATTGCCCGGCGTTTCCATATGAGATATTGGAAGACAAAGGGGAAAAGAGAATTGTCAGAGATGAATTAGGTATTGTCATGGAAGTTTATAAGGAACATTCAACTATTCCAAGATATCTCGATTATCCGGTGAAAGGCTGGGAGGACTGGGAAAAACTGAAAAAGGAACGGCTTAACCCGGACAGCCCGGAGCGTTTTCCTGATAACTGGGAGAGTTTAGCGGAGGAATACAATAATGGAGATTATGTTATTCAGCTGGGCTGGTATCCATATGGACTCTTTGGGACGTTAAGGGATATGATGGGAGTCGAAAATCTTTTAATCATGTTTTATGATGATCCGGATTTGATTCATGCGATGATGGACGGACTGACGGACTTTTGGCTTGCGATTTATGAAAAAGTCTGCCGTACGGTGAAAGTAGATGCAATCCATATGTGGGAAGACATGTCAGGTAAAGGGGGAGCACTAATATCACCGGCAATGATTCGAGAATTTATGATGCCAAATTACAAAAGAATGAAAGCATTTGCAGATGCACATGACATTCCTATGTTTTCGCTTGATACAGATGGGGATTGCACCCAATTAGTGCCATTGTTTTTAGAAAGTGGAATAAATACTATCCTTCCTTTTGAAGTTGCATGTGGGAGTGATGTTGTTAAATACAGAGAATTATATCCTGATTTATGTATTTACGGTGGCATTGACAAAAGAGAAATTGCAAAAGGAAAATTAGCGATAGACCGTGAATTGGATAGAATTGATAAAATGTTTGATTATCCTGGATACATTGCAGCGTTGGATCATTTGATCCCCCCGGATATTACAAGAGGAGATTTCGAATATTTTGTACAGGAACTGAGGAAGAGGATTATACAGCATGCATCACATCAATCTTAGAAATAATGGAGGGATAGGAAAATGAATATTATTAAACTTGAAACCAGTAATCTGAGCCTGGAATTCAATAAAGATAACGGTTCACTGACCAGCATTTTGTCTAAAAAATCAAATTGGAATGTGATTAAGCGTCCAAGGCTGGCTTTATCATGGAGGATGATGATTCCTCTGGAGGGAAAAAGAAATAATGAAGCCTGGGGGCATGAGCAGAAAGCAGCGCCTGGATGCGAATATGGAGAAGACTACGTTAAGTTTGTGTGGAAAGAAATCGAATCCCATTTTGGAGGCATACATAAAATCAGTATAACTACAGAATGCAGAATAAGAAATGATCAGGCAGTATTTTCTATGCATATTGATAATGCGGATTCTCATGTTGTTGAGAACGTATATTATCCATATATTGGTGATTTGTATCGTCCTAATAATGCCAAGCAGTTTACATTCCAGCATGGAAACTACATTGGAATGAAAGAGTATGAGTTATATCCTACGTTTCCCAACTGTCAGGGAACACATAGTGTAGACTATCCCACTCTCTGCGTAGAGGATCATTTGAATCCGCCCATGAATCCTTTTGGCCTGATATCGGATGAAAATGGGAATGGGTTGTTTCTGGGAGTTGGAGAAAGAAGAATGGAGGTCGTAACCTGGCATGGGGAATATCTTCCTGGCTGGCGTAATTCAAATGACTTTCGTGTCTTTGACGAAGATAAGATTGGAGATAAAGATACCTATGTTAGATTTGCTGTTGGACATTTGCCTTTTGTGACACCTGGAATGTCATTTGATATTTTACCATTTGTAATGGACGCATATAAAGGGGACTGGAGTACCGGTGCACAGTGTTACTGTAAAAATAGTAAGCTATGGAATAAGCTTCCGGATACTATTCCAGGATGGGCAAGAGATCCTCATTCATGGCTGCAGATTCATATTAATTCCCCGGAAGATGAACTGAGAATGAAATTTGCAGACTTTGTAAAAGTTGGTGAAGAATGCAAAAAATACGGTGTGAAAGCCATACAATTGGTAGGGTGGAATAAAGGCGGACAGGATAGGGGGAACCCATGCCATGATCCGGATGAAAGGCTTGGCACATGGGATGATTTGAAGTGGGCTATTAGCGAAGTTAAGAAGATGGGAATTAAGGTGATTTTGTTTGCCAAATTTGTCTGGGCTGACGAATCTAATGAGGACTTTAAAGATGTATATGAAAAGCATGCCATTAAGGATCCGTACGGAAAGTACTACGTTTATAAGGGGTACCAGTATATGACGCTGTCCCAGTTAACCAATGTTAATACCCGTAGGCTGATCCCAATGTGTTTTGGGGATAAGGGATGGATAGAAATCTGTAATCAAGAATTTGAGAAATGTGTAGAATTGGGGGCAGATGGCATCCTTTTTGATGAATGTCAGCATCATTCTCCGACACTGTGTTGTTTTGATACATCTCATGGTCATCGTTATGGGGCTTCTTCCTACAGCTGGGATAGTGAACTTATTAGTGGTTTTCGGAAGATTCTGGATGGAAAAGAGTTTATGATTGCAGGCGAAGGGCTGTATGATTTTGAACACGATTATTACGACCTTTCATATGCAAGGACGTGGGGCAGAGACCATAAAGCAATGACAAGAATGATTCGCCCGGACTGTAATATAATGACGGCTGTAACGGGATTTAATGACCGCGGGATGATAAATCAATGCTTAATGAATAAGTATATTATTAGCTATGAACCGTATAATTTCAAAGGGATGTTATCGGATTATCCTGATACTGTAAATTATGGGAGCAAGATGGATAAACTGCGAACAGACCTCAGGGAATATTTTTGGGATGGTAAGTTCATGGATAAGATTGGCGGTGAAGTTACCCTGGCAGACGGAACACAGCTTACTTCTTATTCTGTATTTAAAGGAACAAATGGAAAAGAGGGCCTGGTGATTTGCAATTATGAAGAATATATGCCGATTACTGTAACGGTAAAATTAGACAGTGGACAGAAGCTTACAAGCTATCGCCTGGTCGATGATGATAAAATGACAGATTTTGAATCTTGTTTTGTTATACCGGCGCGTTCTGCGGCCGTTGTAATCTAAGAAAATTGAGCTGCCGCGAAAAGTGATTATTGCTTGAAACGGCAGTTCCCTTAATTAGACGAGAAAATCTGCCAGCCTTATATGGCGTGGCAGAAAATGTTCAAAGACAACCAGGAGGCAATATGTTAAACAATATACCAAAAATCATTTCACCCGAATTCATGAAGTGTATGATGGAGATGGGCCATGCGGACGTGATGGTACTGGCAGATGCCAATTATCCCGGGACTTCCCATGCAAAACATATCCTTAGAATGGATGCGGCGGAAATAGCGGATTTGCTGGAAGCAATCCTTCCATTTTTTCCTCTGGACAATTTTGTTGATACTCCGGTGCGCCTGATGAGAAATCTGCCGGAGGAACCTGTGCCTGAGATCTGGGCACAATACAGGGCGCTGCTGAATAAGTATGACTTTTCCGGTGGTTTTACCGAATTCGAATTTATGGACCGTCTGCCGTTTTATGAGACATCGGAAAATGCATACGTGATAGTACAGACCGGGACAACGGCGCGGTATGCCAATATAGTTTTGCAGAAAGGTGTTGTATAAAGTGCAGGAATGCACTTTTGCAGGTGATAGAAAAACGTTTTTCAAATTACGCGGTGGAACGCTTCCTTTCGGTGAGGGCAGTGCGGTCCGTGAAAAAAAGACATAGAAGGAGGTAACAGAGAATGACGGAAAAGGAATTGATTATAAAGAACAGCAAAGAACTGGATGAGATATTACATGAGGCAGAGCAGAGCGGGAATCTGGTGGTAAAGGACGCAATAAAAGATGAGACGGTCATCCGAAAAACATTTGAGGACGGGAAAGGGATCTTCCGTCTGTTCCCGGCCTTTGTTCCGAGAAGATTCGGAAAAGCGGGCCGCAGATTAAAGCTGCACCCGGATGACTATTTTGCATTCGGGATGGCGAGAGGTTCTATTACAGAGCGATGGTTCGCGTCTACGATTGCGGCCCAGAACGGGGAACTGTCTAAGGCAGATGAAGGAATGAGTTATGTATGTGTCTCATATGATTCTGATGAAAAATTCTCACTGCGAGACGCGGTAAAGGTTCTTGGAAAAGAGCTGGTTGGCGAAGAACTGATGAATAAATATAACGGCTGGCCCATGTATTCCAAGTTTTTCGACAATGAAAATCCTCTGTTTCACCATGTCCATCTGATGTTTGAGGATGCTGCAAGAGTAGGAAAGCTGGGAAAACCGGAATGCTATTATTTCCCCAAACAGCTGAACAATTATTTTGGTGAGGCAGGCTATACCTATTTTGGATTTGACCCGGATGTGGACCCGGAAGAAGTCAAAGAAAGAATCCGGCATTTTGCGGACGATGACACGAGAATTACGGATTTATCCCGTGCATACCGGATTGAGCTGGGTACGGGCTGGTATACCCCGGCGGGAGTGATACATGCGCCCGCATCTGTGCTTACATATGAACCACAGTGGAATTCCGATGTCAATTCGGTTTATGAAAATATTGTTTCGGGTGAGGTTTATCCTCCGGAAATGCTGGATGAAGAGTGTCCACTAGACAAACAGGGCGATATTGATTATATCTTCAGCTTACTGGATTGGGAGAAAAACGTGGATCCGCATTACAGAAAACATTTCTTCAGACCGCCGGTGACTGCATCTGAATCAGAGGGGTATAGTGAAAAATGGATTACGTATGCAAATGAGTACATAGCAGCAAAAGAACTGACGGTTTATCCTGGACAGACGGTCACAATTGCGGACGGCGCTGCCTATGGATGTATCTTCATACAGGGACATGGAAAATTCGGCTGCTATGATGCGGAGGCGGCTACCCTGCTTCGCTTTGGACAACAGAGTACGGATGAATTCTTTGTCTCAGAAGACGCAGCCCAAAAAGGGGTTACAATCACGAATCTGAGTAAGGTGGAGCCTCTGGTACTGCTGAAGCATTTTGGGCCGAACCACCCGGATGTTCCGAAGTGTGTCTGCGAATAGGAGAGCGGACAAAACTCCGGTGCATCTGCACATCAGGAGTACCGGCATAAAAGGAGGCGGAATATGAGATATTTAGTTGGAATAGACAATGGAGGAACTTTTTCAAAGGCAGCCATTTTTGATGAGGAGGGCAATCAGATTGCGGCGGCAAGCGTACCCACAGTGACCATTACTCCAAAGCCGGGTTATACGGAGCGGGATATGACAAAACTGTGGGAGGTTAATGCCGAAGCAATCCGCACCGCCATCGAAAAAAGCGCGATATGTCCGGACGATATTGCGGGCGTATCTTTTTCCGGGCATGGAAAAGGCCTGTATATGGTAAAAGCCGATGGTACTCCTGCTTACAACGGGATTGTTTCCACGGATACAAGAGCCTGGAAATATATTGAAAAGTGGGAAAAGGACGGCACAAAAGAAAAGGTGTTTGAAAAGTCTTTCCAGGAGATCCTTGCATGTCAGCCGGTGAGTATACTGGCATGGTTTGGCGACCATCATCCGGAAGTGCTCCGGGAGGTGAAGTATATATTTGCAGTTAAGGATTATATACGCTTTATGATCACTGGGGAAGCATATGCAGAATATACGGATTTTTCCGGCGCAAACTTTGTAAACCTGACTACAAAAGAGTACGACAGAGAGCTTTTGGAACTTTTTGGGCTGGGAGAGATCTATGATAAACTTCCGCCGCTAAGGTATGCCGCAGATACGTGCGGATATGTGACAAAAGAGGCTGCCCGCCAGACAAACCTGCCGGCAGGGATTCCGGTGGCTGCGGGGATGTTTGACGTGGATGCCTGCGGAATTGCATCCGGTCTGTCGGATGAAGAGCAAATGTGTATGATTGCGGGAACCTGGAGCATTAACGAATTCATCCGGCGGGAACCGGTTGCCGACGGGAGCGTGGCGCTTAATTCTATGTTCTGTATTCCGGGTTATTTTCTGGTGGAAGAGAGCAGCCCCACTTCGGCCGGCAATATGGAATGGTTTATCCAAAACCTGATGAATTATGAAAAAGAGGAGCGCAGGGCGGCCGGCGGATCTGTATATGATGTAACAAATGCCTGGGTGGAATCGGTGGAGCCTCAGGAATGCAATATTATTTTCCTGCCGTTTCTCAACGGTTCTAATGAGGATACACTGGCGAAAGGAACGTTTGTCGGACTGAGTGCTTATCACAGCAAAAAGCATATGCTGCGGGCGGTGTACGAAGGGATTGTATTTTCACATCTTACACACATCAATAAGCTTCTGAAAAACAGAGAGGTGCCAAAGTCCATACGTTTGTCCGGAGGTGCTGCAAATTCGGATGTATGGGTACAGATCTTCGCGGATGTCCTGCAGATACCGGTGGATGTGATTGAAGATAAGGAACTGGGAGCCCAGGGAGCGGCAATTGCTGCAGGAATCGCTGCCGGGATTTACCGGGATTATCGGGAGGCTGTGAGCCGTACTGTTAAGATCACGAAGACGGTGCAGCCCCGTCCGCTTTACAAGGAGATATATGAAGAAAAATACGTAACCTACCGCGCGGTAATCGAGGGCCTGAGCGGGGTATGGGAGCGGTTCGGCAATGAATAGTCCGGGACCATCAGGTATGCCGGACCGCAGATAAAACGCTCGGAAGCGGCCGGATTTCTTGCCTGAAACGCGTAAGAAATCCGGTCTGTTCTTTTGTTCATTTCCCTGCTGTATAAGTCAATTTGAGCTTTTTATGTGAGATAATGATTCATAAAATAAGGAATGTTTTATTGAAATTTTAATTTATTCATATAAATGCAATAAATGATCATATAAATAAGAACAAAGTGATTGATTTATGAAAAATGAGGTGATATAATGAACATAAAGAAAGGAGCGGAGAGCTATGATATGGAATTATATGTTATGTTTCGTGTTTATTGTTGTTCTAATTGTTGAGGTGGTGTTTATCCTCAAAAGAAACCGTAAGATTGTGATGAAGGGCAAGGATGATTTCTTTACATTTACACTGATAGTTCTTTTTGCATTAATGATTTTTCCGCTCTCGGATATGGACAGCATGGTGGAGAACATCCGGAATATCCTGATCCTTGTGGCTATTTTCGGGTCAGCCGCTGTTAAAAGAGGATTTTCCGATAAGGGAATGGAGAAGATATTCTACACTGTGGACTGGGATTCGATCCAATCCGTACATATCGACGAATACCAGACTTCCAAGATCAAAGTGGTCTGTCAGACAGAGAAAGGCAAACATAAGCTGTATTTCGGCAAGTATAAACTGAAAGAGGTTTTACGGGTGCTGGAACAGCATGTTTCCAATATATATATTCAGAGCTCCCTCGATGACGTTCTGAGTATGAAAAAATGTGTTTAACAAAAGAGAAGCAGTAAGACTGTTTCCTGGTGATTTGCGGCAGATCCGCAGATCAGTGTGCAAAATGCAGAACATTCTGAATGAAAAAGAAAAAGTGAAGAAAAAAGGAGAATTCAACCATGGTAAGCGAAAAGATAACAGTTAAGAACCCTTCAGGATTACATTTAAGACCGGCAGGAATCCTGTCCAATATTGCATCAAAATGCGTATCTGACGTGACTCTCGTCAAAGGGGACAAGAGAGTGAATCCTAAGAGTGTACTCATCCTGATGGCAGCGGGGATCAAATGCGGAGATGAGATTACAGTGGAATGTTCAGGCGAGTCTGAAGCAGAGGACTTAAAGACCATTATCGATGCGATTGCAAGCGGATTAGGCGAGTAAGGGAGTCGGGACAATGAAAAGGATTGAAGTGAGTAAAACGTCTTCCAAAGGCATTGTTATGGGAAAGGTGTTCCTGGCTGAGGAACAGGATCTGAGTCCGGAAGAAAGAGTAATCGAAGCCGGACAGGCAGACACAGAGACAGCAGCTTATGAGCACGCGGTTGAAGAAGTCATTGCGGACCTGGAACCTTTGGCTGAAAAATCTGATATATTTGCAGGGCATCTGGAGCTGGCGAAGGATATTGCGCTGAAGGAAGGCGTACTGAACCGGATTCAGACACAGGCATGCTGTGCGCAGAAGGCGCTGCATGAGACAGTGGAAGAATTCCGCATGATCTTTGAGATGATGGAAGACGAGTACATGCGTGAGCGTGCTGCAGATATACAGGATATCCGGAACCGCCTGATGCGCAAGCTGAAAGGGATCGGAGACGGAGATTTTGATTCGATTACCGAACAGGTGATACTGGTTGCGAAGGATCTGGCACCGTCAGATACAGCCAAGCTGAACCTGGAATACATTCTGGGATTTATCACAGAACTGGGCGGAGTGACCAGCCACGTATCCATTATGGCAAGAGGGATGGGAATCCCGGCGCTTGTGGGTGTGGAAGAGGTGATGAGTGAGGTCTGCCCCGGAGACTTTGTGATTATGGACGCATCCGGGGGTGTGATTATCGTTAATCCCGAACCGGAAGTCATAGAGGAATATAAAAAGAAAGCGGAAGAGTTCGACAGATACCAGAAAGAACTGGAAGAATCCAGTTCTCTCCCTACCGTAACCGTGGACGGCAGAAAGCTGGAAGTATGCGGGAATGTAGGAAGCCTGGAGGATGTGAAAAATGCCGTGAAGTACCAGATTGACGGAATCGGGCTTTTCAGAAGTGAATTCCTCTATATGGAAAGTGATCATTTCCCTACCGAGGAAGAACAGTTTGATGTATACAGACAGGCGGCCGAACTTCTGGGAGAACGGGAGCTGACCATCCGGACTCTGGATATCGGAGGCGATAAAGGCCTGGATTATTTTGAATTTCCAAAAGAAGAAAATCCGTTCCTTGGATACCGTGCAATCCGCATCGGCCTGGATCAGAAAGAGATCTTAAAGACACAGCTCCGTGCGCTTCTCAGAGCTGGTACATATGGACATATCCGTATTATGTTCCCTATGATCATTTCGATTGAAGAAGTGGTGGAGGCATATGCGGTTCTGGAAGAATGCAAGGATGAACTGCATAAAGAAGGAATCCCGTTCCAGGAAGAGATAGAGGCAGGGGTTATGATCGAGACGCCCGCGGCGGTTATGATGGCGGAAGAGCTGGCTGAAAAGGTGGATTTCTTCAGTATCGGAACAAATGACCTGACGCAGTATTTCCTGGCGGTGGACAGAGGCAATCAGAAGATTGCAGCCATGTATAATTCCTACCACCCTGCAGTTCTGCGTGCAATATATAAGACCATACAGGCCGGGCATAAGTACAACCGCAAGGTCGGCATGTGCGGGGAGTTTGCCAGCGATATAAAAGCGGTAAAAATGCTGCTTGGTATGGGGCTGGATGAATTCAGCGTGTCCCCGCAAGAGGCAGCCGGAGTAAAGTATCAGATACGGAATGCCTCCTGTGAACAGGCGCAGAAATTAGCCGAAGAAGTAATGAAACAGCCTGTCATAGACTCTGTGATGAGGCTGCTGGAAGAATCAGTTTAAAGGAGAAAGTTTTATGAAAGGATATACGCTTGGGCTTTATGAGAAAGCAATGCCCGGCAGCTTGACGTGGAAAGAAAAATTAATGGCCGCTAAAAGCGCCGGTTATGATTTTGTGGAAATCAGTATTGATGAGACGGATGAGAAGCTGAGCCGGCTGGATATGAGCGGCGAAGAGCGGCTGGAGCTGGTCCGTCTGATGGCGGAGACGGGAATTCCGATCCGTACCATGTGCCTGAGCGGGCACAGAAAGTATCCCCTTGGAAGCAATGACCCGGAGGTCTGCAAGAGGGGAATGGAGATTATGCAGAAGGCCATACAGCTGGCCGATGACCTGGGAGTCCGGATCATACAGCTGGCGGGCTATGATGTATACTACGAAGAATCCAGCCTGGAGACGAAAAAACGTTTTCTGACAAACCTGAAAAAGGCGGTTAATATGGCGGAACGAACCGGTGTGCTTCTGGGGTTTGAGACGATGGAAAATGAGTTTATGAACACCGTGGAAAAGGCGATGAAGTATGTGACCCTGGTCGGCTCCAGCTATTTGAATGTATATCCGGATATCGGAAATATAACAAATGCTGCGGACACCTATAAGACGGATGTTCTGGAAGATCTGTACATTGGAAAAGGACATCTGGTGGCAATGCATCTCAAGGAGACAGTGCCGGGCAAATTCCGTGAGATTCCTTACGGCACCGGCCATGTGGATTTTAAAAGTGCGATCCATACGGCGTGGGAACTGGGAATCCGCAAGTTTGTTACCGAATTCTGGTACACAGGAAGCGCTGACTGGGAACAGGACCTGAGATCAGCAGGCGAAATGTTTAAGAAAATACTGGATGACGAGGAAAGGGGATAAATATTTCGTGAAAGCATGCAAGAAAGTAATATCTAATCTTACGAAGTGCTATTCTATAGCACCTCTCAACTATAATGGAAATGATTATTTCCTGGTAGCTGCTGAAAAAGTAGACAGATGTATCCTGTTTGATCAGGAGGGCCGTGAAGTGGACACTGTGTGGAGTGAACCCGGCGGAGTCATGAGTATGGTGCAGGTACCAGGAACAAACGGCCAGTTTCTGGCAACGCACAAATTCTACTCTCCGAATGATTCAAAGGAAGCAAGAATTGTCATAGTGACTCCAGTTTCAAAGGGAAACTGGGAAGTCAGGACTCTTGCGGAACTTCCGCACGTACATCGTTTTGATATCGTAGAGCGAAACGGCATAAGATACCTGATCGCCTGTGCCCTCAAATCCGGCCACGAATATAAAGACGACTGGTCCATGCCCGGCAAGGTATACGCAGCCGTACTCCCTGATGACCTGAGCGGATTTGACCAGGATCATCAGCTGGAACTGAAAGTTATCAAAGACAACATGCTGAAAAACCACGGCTATTACCGTGTAAATGACCAGGGAACCGACACTTGCATCATATCCGCGGACTGCGGAGTATTCCAGTTTATTCCGCCTGAGGCAGCAGAAGGCGAATGGACGATCCATACTCTGCTGGACACTGCAGCAAGCGATGCCGTCCTGATCGACATGGACGAAGACGGGGAAAAAGAACTGGCAGTCCTGTCCCCGTTCCACGGCGAGAAGATCAGCATTTACAAGAGAGAAGACGGTGTATTCAGGCAGGTCTACGGTTACGAAAAACCCGCAGAATTTACCCATGCTATCTACGGCGGAAATCTGCTGAACCACCCGGCCCTTGTCGTAGGACACAGAAAAGGCGAGAGAAACCTGATTGCCTTTACTTATAATAAGGATACAAAATCCTACCAGTCAGAAGTACTGGATCAAGATTGCGGTCCTGCAAACGTATACCACTTCATAAAAGATGGGGAAGACATTCTCATATCCGCTAACCGCGAAACAGATGAAGTAGCAATGTATCAGGTCGTGGAGTGACCTGGCGAACGCCTGACGGGGGTGCTTACACTTCACGGAATTGCACTGCGGCCATGAGATATTGTGATTCGGAATTCAATGTCAATCATTTAATGTTACATGAAGTGTTATTGGCAATTGAGTATTAAATACTGGAACTATAAGGAGAGAGGATGTATATTACACCCCCTCTCTTTATAGTTTTTAAGCTTTTTTGCCAGGAGTTGGGGGTTGACTTTTTCAGGGGAGTGTGGGATTGTTTTTATAGAGTTATTGCCCGCTTTGTTATTGCGGGTAAGAGATTTTCAGAGGAGAAGGATACTGGATGGAGTAGAATTCTGCAAGGCGGCCGGGCGCTGCAGAGCGGGATTGGAATTTACGGAAAGAGGATTTGAGTGATGGGCAGTGACAGGTATGATGTGGAATTGCGCAGACAGAGGCAGGAGAAACGGAAACGGGAAGTTCGGCGCAGGGTGGCTGTTTTTGTCGGGTGCCTGGCTGTTGTGATTGTCCTGGCTGTGAGTTTGGGAGTCAGGGGATATCGGCGGCGTGTGGCGGCTAACGAACTGGAGAGCGGAGTGAAGGCTGTTCAGGCCTGTTTTGAGAAAAGCTTCGGCGGGAGTGAGGAAGCGGTTCCTGTCTCGGCGGAGAGTGGGACTGCAAAGAAGAAATCTTTTGGAACGTGGTTTATGGAAACTTACTCCGGAGAGCGCGGGGATATTTTGAAGCGGATTCAGAAGGGAAAGATTTCAGGAGAAGAGATTTATGCGGCCGTGGGGGAGACGATGCATGTACTCAGGGACCGGTATAACGGAAAACTGGAGGATGCCGGGACTGCCCGGGCGGAGGGGATTTATCTGCGGGAAGGAAAAGCGGATCAGGCGGAAGTGGTGATTGCCGGGGACTTGTGTTTTGCTGAGGATGGATTTGTACTGGATCATTACGATACAGTGAATGATCTGTCTCAGTGTATTGCTCCGGAGATTTTGAAGACGTCCAACGATGCAGATATTTTTTATCTGAATCATGAATATTCTATCAGTGACAGAGGCGAGCCCCTGGAAGGGAAGCTCTATACATTCCGGGCAAAGCCGGAGCGGATGGGGCTTCTGAAAGAGATGGGAACAGATCTGGTGTCACTGGCGAATAACCATGTTTATGATTTTGGTAAGGATGCCATGATGGATACAATGGATCTTCTGGATCAGGCGGAGATACCTTATGTGGGCGGCGGCCCAAATAGTGAGGAGGCCAGACGGCCGGTTTATTTTGTTGTAAATGGTATGAAGATCGGTTTTGTAGCGGCTACAAATGCAGAGATTGTATATTATACCCCGAAAGCGGAAGCGGATTCGCCGGGAGTGCTGGAAGCTTATGATACTGCAGAATATAACCAGGTGATTTCGGATGCTGCAAAGGAGTGCGACTATCTGATTGCCTATATACACTGGGGGCCGGAGGATACCAATACTTATGAAGAATACCAGCATAATATGGGCGCTGAATTTCTGCAGGCAGGAGCTGACATTGTGGTAGGCGGGCATCCGCATGTGCTTCAGGGGATTGAGTACATAGACGGCAGGCCGGTGGTTTACAGTATGGGAGATTTCTGGTTTAATGATGAAACAAAATATACAGGGCTTCTGAAGCTGGATATTACACCAGAGGGGCTGAAAGAGATGTCCTTTGTGCCATGTCTGCAGACGGGATTTACAACGCAGTATATCAGCGATCAACAGGAACAGGCTGCATTTTATGATTTTCTGGAGGGACTTTCGCCGAATGCAGGCATAGATGAAAATGGTGTGATAACAGAAAAGAAATAATGCGGCAGAACATGATTTCAGGGAGAGATAGGATAGGGCCTGCGAAATACAGGGCCTTATGTAGAAGTATAAGGACGAGGCAGAAGGATGGAGAAAGAGAAGTTTGTGGTCCGTATGGCGGATATCAGGGATGCACAGGAGATGTTGGATATTTATGTGCCGTATGTAAAAGAAACGGCTATTACATTTGAATATGAGCCTCCGTCAGTGGAGGAATTTTCTGCGCGGATCGTAAGAACACTGGAAAAGTATCCCTGGCTTGCGGCCGTGGATAACGGACGGATCGTGGGATACTGTTATGTATCGCAGTTTAAGGAACGGGAGGCTTATGACTGGTCCGTTGAGACGACCGTATATATCCGGCCTGAAGATAAGGGCAGAGGGATTGGCAGGCTGTTATATGAAAAGCTGGAGGAGATACTGAAAGTGCAGCATATCCTGAATTTGAACGCCTGTATTGCCTATCCCCACCCGGAAAGTATCGCATTTCACGAAAAGATGGGGTATAAGACAGTCGCACATTTTCATAAATGCGGTTATAAACTGGGGGAATGGTATGATATGGTGTGGATGGAAAAGATGCTGGGAGAACATCCCGATCGGCCCCTTTCGGTCATACCCGTGGGAGAGATAGAAACAGAAAAAATACTGGAAAAATGAAAAAACTATAAAAATAACGTATGCGTATTGACATTTTACGCAATACGGTGTAAGGTTTTTAGTATATAGTAAACAATTTAATAAAGCAAGCTTTCTCTTATTCAGAGCGGTGGAGGTACAAAGGATCTGTGAAGCCGCGGCAACCCCTAACAAGGAAGGTGCCAACCTGAGCGAGTAATCGAACAATAAGAGGATTGATTTATGTGATATAAACAGTCCGCTTCTTGTGGGCTGTTTTCTTATGTATTATTTTATGAAGAAAACAACTCCAGAGAGAAAGTGCTGATTCGGATTGCAGGAAAAAGCAGTCCCTACAAATCAAGGAGGAGAAAGAGTATGGAAAAATTATTATTCACATCAGAATCAGTAACAGAAGGACACCCGGACAAAATGTGCGATCAGATATCAGACGCTGTCCTGGACGCATTGCTGGAACAGGATCCGATGAGCCGTGTGGCATGCGAGACCTGTACAACAACGGGACTTGTTCTGGTTATGGGAGAGATCACCACGAATGCCTATGTGGACATTCAGAAAATCGTGCGTGAGACCGTAAGAGAGATCGGCTATACGAAAGATAAGCTTGGCTTTGATGCAGATACATGCGGAGTGCTCACGGCAATTGATGAACAGTCCGTAGATATTGCACTGGGAGTGGATAAAGCTCTGGAAGCAAAAGAGAATAAGATGTCAGACGACGAGATAGAGGCAATTGGCGCCGGTGATCAGGGAATGATGTTCGGTTATGCATCAGATGAGACAGAAGAGTATATGCCTTATCCGATCGCAATGGCACATAAACTGGCATTACAGCTCACAAAGGTGAGAAAAGACGGAACGTTAACTTACCTGCGCCCGGATGGAAAATCACAGGTCACGGTAGAATATGATGAAAACAATATGCCGAAGAGGCTGGAGGCAGTCGTTCTGTCCACGCAGCATGATCCGGACGTGACACAGGAGCAGATTCATAAAGACATCAAAAAGTATGTATTTGACGAGATTATTCCGGCAGATATGATAGACGAAAAAACCAAATTCTTTATCAACCCAACAGGGCGCTTTGTTATTGGCGGACCACACGGTGACAGCGGTGTGACAGGACGTAAGATTATCGTGGATACATACGGCGGAATGGCACGTCACGGCGGCGGTGCATTTTCCGGAAAGGACTGCACAAAAGTAGACCGCTCCGCTGCGTATGCAGCCCGCTATGCTGCTAAGAACATCGTAGCAGCCGGTCTTGCAAAGAGATGTGAGATTCAGCTTTCCTACGCAATCGGGGTGGCACAGCCAACATCCATCATGGTCGATACATTCGGAACAGGCAAAGTAACGGAGGATAAACTGGTAGATATCATCCGTGAGAACTTTGATCTGCGTCCGGCCGGCATCATCAAGATGCTGGATCTGCGCAGGCCGATCTACAAACAGACCGCAGCATACGGACATTTTGGACGCAATGATTTAAATTTACCATGGGAAAAGTTAGATAAAGTTGACGCATTGAAAAAATATCTGTAATATAAAGGTATTAGGTGCGTTAATAATATGAGAAAGCAGGCACCTTCGGGTGCCTGCTTTTTTCAGAAAATTCAGAAAACGGAGGGCAAAGGGGTCAGACCCCTTTGAGGAAATCATGAAGCTAAAAACAAAACTGGTTATTGCATTTATGACGCTGATGATTCTGTCAACGCTTTTTACTACGGTTGCGGTGCATACGTTTGCCCCCAGGGAGATCGGCGAATACCAGCAGCTGTATCTGCTGGTTGTCTTTATGACGGCTGCGCTGCTGATTTACTGGATTTACAGGACGGTGTCCGTTCCGCTGGCGAAGCTGCAGCGGGGGGCCAGGAATATCAAGGAAGGGAATCTTGATTTTGAGATTAAAAGTGAAACGGATGATGAGATCGGGCAGCTGTGCCGGGATTTTGAGGAGATGCGTCTGCGTCTAAAAGCGAATGCAGAGGATAAGATTGCATATGATAGAGAGAATAAGGAATTGATCAGTAATATTTCACATGATCTGAAGACTCCGATTACGGCGATTAAAGGCTATGTCGAAGGGATCATGGATGGTGTGGCGGATACGCCGGAAAAGATGGACAGATACATCAAAACAATATACAATAAGGCTAATGAGATGGATCTGCTTATCAATGAGCTGACGCTGTACTCGAAGATCGATACGAACCGTATTCCTTATAATTTTACAACCATATCGGCCAGGCAGTATTTTGGCGACTGTGCGGACGACCTGTCTCTGGAGTTGGACGCAAAAGGTGTGGAATTCACATACCGCAATTATGTGGAGACGGATTCAAAGGTGATTGTGGATCCGGAGCAGCTTCGGCGTGTTATTAATAATATTGTGACAAATTCCCTGAAATATATGGATAAGCCAGCAGGGAAGATTACGATGAGTTTAAAGGATGTGGGTGATTTTATCCAGGTGGAACTTGGGGATAATGGAAAAGGAATCGCCGCTAAGGATTTACCGTATATATTCAACAGGTTTTACCGTACGGATGCTTCACGGAATTCTTCCAAGGGCGGAAGTGGTATCGGACTTTCCATCGTCCAGAAGATTGTGGAAGAGCATGGCGGTAAGATTTGGGCGACCAGTGAGGACGGGGTTGGAACAACAATGTATTTTGTAATTAGAAAATATCAGGAGGTACCGTTGGATGAGTAAGAAAATTTTGATTATCGAGGACGAGGAAAGCATTGCTGACCTCGAGAAGGACTACCTGGAGCTCAGCGACTTCGAGGTGTCCGTGGCGAATGATGGAGAGATAGGGCGCAGGAAGGCTCTGGAAGAGGATTTTGACCTGATTATCCTGGATCTGATGCTGCCGGGAGTGGACGGTTTTGAGATCTGCCGGCAGGTGCGTGACCAGAAGAACACACCGATCATTATGGTATCCGCAAAGAAGGATGACATTGACAAGATCCGGGGTCTGGGCCTCGGAGCAGATGACTATATGACAAAGCCATTCAGCCCGAGTGAGCTTGTGGCGCGGGTAAAGGCACATCTGGCACGTTATGAAAGGCTGATCGGCAGTAACGTGGAAGAGAATGAAATCATAGAAATAAGAGGGCTTAAGATCGATACAACTGCAAGACGTGTGTGGGTGAATGGAGAAGAGAAGTCCTTTACCACGAAGGAATTCGATCTGCTGACATTCCTTGCAGGGCATCCGAACCATGTATATACGAAAGAAGAGCTGTTCCAGGAGATCTGGGATATGGAATCAATCGGAGATATTGCCACAGTCACGGTGCATATCAAGAAAATCCGTGAGAAGGTGGAGTATGATACCTCCCATCCGCAGTATATTGAGACGATCTGGGGCGTGGGGTACCGGTTTAAAGTCTAAAAGGAAAGTTTCACTGAAACTGCAGAAGTATACTGCACGACCTGAACAAGTCGATAAACTGTTTTTTTGTTTTGCTAAAACTACAGTCTCTGCTGTTCGGTATGAATCCTTATAATTCTTCTTCCCTGCACTTTTTCAGAAATTCAACCGGTGTATATAACGTATACTTCTTAAAAACAGTGGAAAAATAGCTGCTGGTCGTAAAATTCAGAAGCATTGCAGTCTCGGTTACTGAGTTCCCTTCCCGTAAAAGCGTTTTTGAATATTCGATTTTCTGCTGGTTAATAAAATGTCTGGGAGCAATGCCGAGCTGTTTTTTAAACTTCTGTTTGAATTGCGAGCAGGACAGATTTGCCAGGGAAGCCAGTTGATCCAGAGACAATTCAGAAGTTATATTTTCCAATATATAGTCCAGCACCTTTATGATATCCGTAGAGAGCTGCGAAGGTTCCTTCTGGGAGTACATAATAATGAGATGAAGAAATAATTGCAGGAGGGAGCTGGTCAGCTGTTTATCAGCGCCCTCCAGTGCCAGTTCAAAGGCCCTTTCCATCAGCGGGAGGGTCTTTTTGATTTCCGTACGGATCACATGACGGGGGATGGCTTTCAGCTTCACAATCAGGTCATGTGCAGCTTCCTGGTTCAGGAATAAAAAATGATTCTCATCGCTGATATCAAGCTGGAACCAGTAAAGCTCGCCGGTTGTAACGGGAACCTGGTTGGTGCCGTGTACCTCATCCGGGTGGGAAACGAAAACTTCTCCACCGGAGAAGGGATAATTTTCCTCCAGAGTAGAAAAAGAAAAAGTCCCCTGGGCCGGCATGGAAAATTCGAAAGCGTCATCATGGCAATGCCAGGTAAGAGAAGGAATCGCATTATAAAGCACGTGATGTCCGAATATGCGGACGCCGGGAATGTGAAGCTCCTGTTCGGTCAGCACCACCCTGTCCTTAGTATAGAGATAGTCATCATGCCAGATTGGAAAAGAATCCATAACAGCCCTCCTGATAAAGCGTGTATTTAAATTTGTACGTTGTATGCAATTGGTAGCAGTACAATTTTAGAAATTATATAATACGGGAAAAGAGAAGTCAATATTATCAAAAAAATTATAATCAAGGAGGAATAAAAAATGTTTGAACCGGATTATCGTAATATCATGAACAGCGCATGGAACAGAGAGGCAGAGAGGCTGCCGCTATATGAACACAATGTAGCCCCTGACAAGATCGGAGAGATTACAGGTGTGGATATGCTGTCCCTGTTCGAGGGAGATGACAAAGACATCCATGAATTTTTCCGTGTATACTGCAACTTTTTTAAAGATCACGGATATGATGTCGTGACTTTCGAGAACTGTATTGGCAAGATTATGCCCGGCGCAGGCGCACTGGGAGACAGCCGGGTGATACCGGTTATTCAGGACGAGGATGATTTCAAGGCATACCCATGGGATGAGCTGGAAGAGCGTTATTTCCTAGAATATGGAAAATATTTCGGTGCACTCAGGGATGAGATGCCGGAAGGGATGAAGGCAATCGGCGGTGTTGGAAACGGCATTTTCGAATGCGTGCAGGATCTGACAGGCTTTGAGGGACTTTGCTACATTGCAGCAGACGATGAAGAATTATATCAGGCGCTGTTTCAGAAGGTAGGGGAGACAAACTTAAGAATCTGGAAAAGATTTATGAAAGAATACGGTGATATATACTGCGTTCTCAGGTTCGGTGATGATCTGGGATATAAGAGCAGTACGATGCTTTCCACAGATGATGTCAGGAATCTGATTTTACCGCAGTACAAACCAATTGTAGACCTGGTACACAGCTATAAAAAGCCATTTCTTCTGCATTCCTGCGGCAGGATATTCGATGTAATGGGAGACCTGATAGAGAAGGTTGGGATTGATGCAAAGCATTCCAATGAAGACCAGATTGCCCCATTTCCGGTCTGGGTGGAAAAGTATGGAGATAAAATCGGTAATTTTGGCGGTGCTGACGTAGATGTGGTATGTAACTATTCGAAACCAGAACTCAAAGAGTACATACTGGATGTTATTGCAAAGAGCAAAAATCATGGAGGGTTTGCCTTCGGGACTGGGAATTCCATTCCGTCTTATGTCCCGGCAGAAAGCTATCTGAATATGATTGAGATCGTGCGGGAGTACCGGGGGGACTTCAAATAGGGATTTAGGCAACGAGCTTCAGTCTCGTTGACGGACGGGGACGCTTAATGACAGGGATGCCGGGGAGGTACTGGGGCTGTATATGCCGTTGCGAAATGCACCCGTGCGGTCAAGTGCTTCTAGAACCCCCGCTGCCGGACAGACGGGTACGCTGAACACATCACGGGAAATCTGATGATTTCCCGCGCTGGGTTCAGCAAAAACTTGATTCGGTGATCAAGTTTTTCCCCGTCTGTCCGGCAGCGGGGGTTCAAGAAGCACTAAACCACACTCTCAGCATTCTCGCAACGG
>NZ_GL870809.1:155750-165415 GCF_000190355.1 Clostridium sp. D5
CTTTTAGCGAGCATAGCGGCAGTTAGAGGAAATCCGCGAAATCAGTCAGAAAAAATCTGCTTCCGAAGCAGATTTTTAGAACGCCTGAGGCGTTTAATCATCAGATTAAACGGTGAATGCGTTCGGTTCTGACTGATTTTGCGGATTTCCTCTTACTGCCGCTTAGCGCAGCGGCTGTATTTCCAACAGGACAGGTGTTTTTCACAGTCCGTCCCGGCTCACGGTAAGCGCCCCCCTTCGTCCGCTCCCGAGACTAAAGCTCGCGACCTAAATCCCGAAATATTTGAACTATTTGCTAGAAAATGTAGTCCAAAGAAAAGCAATGAGAAATTATAATAGAATCAAGAAAAATGTAATAAAGGAGAGTGTTTATGAACAGCAGGGAACGTGTGATGGCAGCGGTTCGCCATCAAAAAGTAGATAGAATTCCAATGTTTATGGATTGCACAACGTTAGATGTAACAGAGGCCCTCATCAAAGGAGTGGGCTGCCAGACCGAGGAAGAGATGCACAAGAAACTGCAGATTGACTGCAGATGGTGCGTATGTATGGATGATTTTATCAGCAGAAATGCGTATGAGGAAGGAACATTCATTGATATGTGGGGCGTGGAGAAGACCGTTTACGGGGGGATTCCGGCTGCTCATCCGCTGTCTCATCTGGAGAGCGTGGAGGATATCGAAAATTATGATCACTGGCCCAGCCCGGATCAGATTGATTATGATAAATATATAGAGAAAATGAAGCAGTTTCAGGATTATGCCGTATTTGGCGGGATGTGGAGTCCGTTTTTAGAGCAGGCAACCATGCTGGTAGGAATGGAGAATCTTATGATGTTAATGTACGATGATCCGGAGCTGGTTGATATCCTTTTGGATAAAATCGTAGGCTTTTATCTGGAATGCAACCGGAGAATGTTTGAAAAAGCTGGAGACCTGATGCAGATCTATTTTATGGGTGATGACTATGGTACACAGAACAGCCTGCTTTACAGCCCGGATATGTTCCGCAGGTTCATCAAGCCGAGACTGAAAAGACTCTATGATCTGGCGAAAAGTTATGGGTATGTTGTTCAGCAGCATTCCTGCGGGAGCGTTGTAAAGATTGTTCCGGACCTGATTGAAATCGGGCTGGACGGACTGCATCCGATTCAGGTATCAGCGGCCGGGATGGAATTGAAAGAGGTAAAACGGCAGTTTGGCGAACAGTTATACTTTGCCGGTTCCATGGATGCAATGCATCTTTTAATCGATGGGACTGATGAAGAAGTGGAAGAGAGAATACAGGAAACGATGTCTTTGTTTGACAACGGCGGCTTCATATTCGGACCGTCCCAGGGATTTCTGCCGGAGATACCGACAGAACGGATTATTAAAATGTATGAACTTGGATATCGTTATGGAAACAAGGAGGAAAAGTAATGGGAGAATATATGATACCCGGCTTTGGTAAGCTGGATGAAAAAAGTGGATTTACCAGTCAGCTTGTATGCAGTGACGGGCAGTTTTGTACGGGGAAGGATGGCGTAAATGCAATCTATCGAACCGGGGATAAAAAGGTGGAGCTGATTTGTTTTGCAGACAGGACAATCGCATATATCAATTCTTCAGTCGGATATAGTGCATACTATCCGGTTTACCCGATAGTCAGAGATAAAACCAAAGCAGTGCTGATGGATTTGGACGGAACAACGGTAAAAAGCGAGGAATTCTGGATATGGATCATTGAAAAGACTGTACAGAGCCTTCTGGACAATCCAAAGTTCTCACTGACAGACGCAGACATTCCGTATGTTTCGGGCCACAGCGTTACGGAACATCTGAAATACTGCATCGATAAATATTGCCCGGAGCAGCTCATTGAAAAGGCGAGGGAATTCTATTTTTACCATACCAACCTGGAGATGAAAAACATCATGGAAGGCAAAGGACGCCCCAATGCCTTTGTTCCAACACCAGGAGCAAAGGAATTCCTTCTGAAGCTGAAAGAGAAAAATATGAAAATTGGCCTTGTTACCTCAGGACTCTATGAAAAAGCATATCCTGAAATTCTGTCAGCATTCCAGACAATGGGGATGGGAGATCCAAAAGAATTCTATGACAGCATCATTACTGCCGGAACGGCTTTGGGTAAAGGCAGGACAGGAACGCTGGGTGAACTGGAAGCGAAACCGCATCCATGGCTCTATGCGGAGACTGCCAATATAGGTCTTGGAATTCCGTTCGAGCAGAGAGGGCAGGTCATTGGAATTGAGGACAGCGGCGCGGGAGTCAGCTCAATCCGTCTGGCAGGATATTACACAGTCGGAATCGGTGGAGGCAACATAAAGCAGAGCGGAACACTGGGCATGTGCAATTCATATTGTGAGACATTTGAAGAAATATTAGAACTGTTATAGAATCTGACAGAAGAATTGACAGAGGAACTAATTGAGAAACTGATAGAGGAATTTATTTGGAAATATTGCCGCACACTCATGTACAT
This sequence comes from Clostridium sp. D5, assembly GCF_000190355.1. NCBI lineage: Bacteria > Bacillati > Bacillota > Clostridia > Eubacteriales > Clostridiaceae > Clostridium > Clostridium sp. D5. Next base: position 158,235 of record NZ_GL870809.1, read on the forward strand.
AGAAAACAGAGACTGATAGAGTGGACGGCCGGAGGTAAAAAATGAGCGAGAAAAAAACAAATTATATTATCCCCCATACACATTGGGACAGGGAGTGGAGATATCCAATCTGGAAAAACAGAATGCTCCTGATTGAATTCATGGATGAGTTACTGGAGATTCTGGATACGAACCCGGATTATCACTGTTTCCTTCTGGACGGACAGGTGGCGCCGATTGAGGATTATCTGGAAGTAAAGCCAGAAAACAGGGAAAAGGTGGATCATTATATTGCAGAGGGCCGCATCGCAGTGGGGCCATGGTACACACTGCCGGATCTGTACCCTCTGGACGGAGAGTGCCTGGTGAGGAACCTCCTGAAAGGAATCCGGGTATCTGAGAAACATGGCAGATGCATGAAGGTTGGGTATAACTCTTTCGGATGGGGACAGACCGCGCAGTTTCCGCAGCTTTATAACAAATTTGGAATTGATTTTGTCATCTGTGCGAAAAAAGTATCCAAAGACCGTGCCCCGGAAAGCGAATTCATGTGGGAAGGGCCGGATGGCACCAGAATGCTGACAACCAGACTTGGCGACAATGCCAGGGCGAATTTCTATTTCTATACCTATCTGTACGGCAAGTATGGAATCAACTGTCTGAGCGGAGAGTTCGCCTACCGCCCGGAACTTTCGGGAACGGCAGTACATAACGCGGCATCCGGGCATGCTGACGAGGATTTCTTCATGGTTTCCTCTAAAATGAATTATGAAAAGGAATGGCTCGAAAAGGGATTTCTGGATACGGAGAAAGGGACGGAAGATACGGCGGCTAAAGAGAACCGCCTGTATTTAGACGGAACCGATTTCTCAACGCCGCACCCAGAGCTGACAGATATGCTCCGTGATCTGAAGGAAATCTTCCCGGAACAGGAATTCGTAAATACAAGACTGGAAGAGTATGCGGAAAAGATGCATGAAGTATTGGACAAAGACAGCCTGAAGACGGTATTCGGAGAGCTGCGGGACGGTCCGTCCTGTGACTGTTCAGGAAATGCGCTTGCATCCCGTATGTATCTGAAGCTGTTAAATAAAAAGGCAGAAAATCTGCTGATTCATAAAGCGGAGCCGTTCATGGCAGTTAATTTCCTGCTTGGAAATAGCTATGAGTCCGGATATCTGGCGAAAGCATGGGACTATATGCTGAAATCCCATCCCCACGATTCCATCAATGGAGTGACCCAGGATAAGACAGCGGATGATGTTGAATACCGCTTGAATCAGGCAATTGAGATGGGGCAGGTATTGTGTGACCATGCAGCATACGGGCTCATCCGTCAAATGAATTTCGGCGAAGAGAACCAGGGTAAACAGATGCTTGTCGTCTTTAATCCACATCCGTTCGAAACAAAAGAAATCTGTAAGGTGACAGTTGCAACCCCGAGAGAGGATTCCGTGTGGAGCATGAAAGCGCAGGACGTTCATGGGAATCAGCTGAAGGTTCAGGAGATTCACAGGGACGAGAAAGCATTCCCGGTTCATGACCTGGAGGCAAGACCGTGGCCATACGTGGCGGACCGCCATTCATTCTATGTGGAGACAGGCGTGATCCCGGCAATGGGATATAAGACAATCGTTCTGGAGCCGGAAAACAATTTCTCGAGAACACATTATTACTGGATGGAAATGAGAAAATCCGAGGGGCATGATATCTGTGCTACCGATAATGTACTGGAAAATGAGAATCTGAAAGTGACCGTGAACTTTAACGGTACGCTGAATATGCTGGATAAGACAACCGGAGAAATATATGAAGACCTGCATTATTTTGAAGACGCAGGTGATGTGGGCAATTACTGGGCCTATTATCCGCCTTACCACAATCAGATATACACAACACTTACGAACTCAGCGCAGGTGTGGTGTGAGGACAATGGTCCGCTGTCAGCGACGCTGGGAATCCGTTACAGCATGATGCTGCCGGCAGCAGGCTTTGAATCCAAATGTGGTGTGTACGGAGAAGGCAAACGAAGCGAAGAGAAGAAGACATTTGAGATTGTATCCTATATCACATTAGAAAAAGGTGCAAAGAGCCTGAAAGTCAGGACAGTCGTAGATAACAATGTGGAAAACCACCGTCTGAGAGTTGCTTTCCCGACCGGCATTCAGGCGGAGACAGTAGATACGGCAGGACATTTCTGTGTAGATAAGCGCCCGGCGCATCCGGTGATGGATAAGGACGGCAAGTTCTATCCGGAGATGAGGACACTGCCAATGCAGATGTTTGCAGATGTCAGCGATGAAAACAAGGGGCTTGGAATCGTCAACAGCTGTTTTACAGAATATGAGATGAAGGACGACCAGACACTGTATATGACCCTGTTCCGTGCCATGGGGAATATGATTGTGACCTGGTGGGAGGCTGTCGGAGAATTCCCGGGTAAGAAGGGAAGCCAGCTTCAAAGAGAAATGGAATTTGAATATGCCATCTATCCCCACAAAGGAAACTGGGAGGAAGCAGAAACATATGCGGAAGCAAGGAAACTGAATACCCCGGTTATGACCTATCAGGTTGCAGGCGGAAAAGGAGGAACTCTGGCTCTGGAGCAGGAACTTCTGCATATTGACAACCGGAATCTCCAGGTGTCTGCTTTTAAGAAGAGTGAGGACAGGGACAGCCTGATTCTCAGAGTGTATAATCCGACAGGGCAAACCATCCATTCACAGGTGAGGCTGTCAGTACCGGGATTCGAAGTGCAGGAAGTGACAGAGTGTAATCTGAATGAGGAACAGACAGAAATAAAATATCCTGTTCATGCAAATGTCTGGGAGACAGAAGTAGGTTCCAATGAAATAAAAACATTTGAAATTAAGTAACTGCTTAAAAGTTCTAAACAGATAAGAAATTGTATGAAAATAAAGTGCTGTATTATCCCTTTCGGCAGTCTGCCATAAGGGACTGATACGGCACAATTGATAAGAGGTAGAACGTATGGCGATTTTAAAGCTTTGTCCGAGTTATAAAGACTACTTATGGGGCGGAAGAAAGTTAATCACAGATTTTCATAAAGAATATGATGGAGAGGTTCTTGCGGAGTCATGGGAACTCTCCTGCCACAAGGATGGCCCCAGCTATATCGCTGCCGGAGAATATGCAGGGGAGACGCTGGAGGAGTATATCATCATGGAGGGCAGGAAGATACTCGGAAAGCATGCCAGGAAATTCGAACAGTTCCCAGTGTTGATTAAGTTTATCGATGCCGCAGGGGATCTTTCGGTTCAGGTACACCCCAGTGATGAGTTTGCTCTGGAAAACGAAAAACAGTATGGAAAGACCGAGATGTGGTATGTCGTGGACTGTGAAGAAGGGGCAAGCCTGTACTATGGATTTTCCAGAGAAGTGAGTACGGAAGAACTGGAGCAGAGAATCAGGGACAATACGCTGCTGGATGTACTCAATAAAGTGTACGTAAAAAAGGGCGATGTGCTGTTTATCGAGCCGGGGACAATCCATGCAATTGGAAAAGGGAATGTGATTGCCGAGATTCAGCAGAATTCTAATGTTACATACCGGGTATATGACTATGGAAGGAAAGATAAGGACGGGAAGGAACGAGATCTGCATATTGAAAAAGCGTTGCAGGTGACCAGTCGGATTCCGATTCTCAGACAGAAATCTTTTGAGCCGCATATTGCCTCCTGTGAGTATTTCACGGTGGATAAACTGGTTTTGGACGGTGGAATTATGAAGCGTATGTCAGGAACTGTCGACCCCACGACATTTGTCAGTATGCTGGTGCTGGATGGGGAAGGCGTGATCCGGGCGGGGGAAGAGGAACTTAAGTTTCGAAAGGGAGACAGTCTTTTTATAACTGCTGATACGGGAAATTATGAAATAGAAGGTGCTTGTGAAGTACTGGTTACGACACTTTGATTAGGGGCAGAGGGAACGAAGTGAAATAGGTGAAAGAATTTGACAAAACCTTCACAGCTTGTTTGTGCCTAAGCAAAGCGAAAGGAATGATGAAAAATATGACAGAATCAAGAAGATTAGTCTATCAGACGCTTGAAAATAAGAAGCCGGAGAGAGCTCCCCGGCATGTGTGGGATATTCAGTGGACCTATGAACAATTTCCGCAGGAAATCCAAAGGCTGAAGGAAGATTATCCGGATGATATTGTGTGGTGTCCCCGATTCTTGAAGAGTGACAGCGGATGTAAGGGAGATCCATATGCAATTGGTACTTATGTGGATGAATGGGGCTGTGTATTTGATAATAAATTTGAAGGAATTATCGGGGAAGTGAAGCACGCTCAGATTACATCTGATGAGTGGGAAGAAACGGAGCAGATAGCTGTTCCAAAGGCATTTCTGGATCTGGATGCAGATGCGATTAATGAATATTGTAAAAATACAGAGCAGTTTGTTCTGGCAGGTTCTTCAGTCCGTATTTTTGAACGGATTCAGTTCCTTGCGGGAACAGAAAAGACATTGATGGATTTGTTTATGGATCCCGACAGTATGCAGCCTGCAATTCAGAAGGTTCACCAATTCTTTTGCGAGGAGCTGAAGGCATGGGCGCAGACAGACGTGGATGCACTATTTATTCAGGATGACTGGGGAACACAGATAAGCCTGCTGATTTCACCGGAGCTTTGGCGGGTGATTTTCAAACCGTTATACAGGGAATATGCCGAGATTGCCAGAAAGTATGATAAAAAGATATTTATGCATTCCGACGGATACATTCTGGATATTATCCCGGATTTGATTGAAATCGGAATTGATGCTCTGAATTCCCAGATCTTTTGTATGGGACTGGATAAATTGGAGCAATTCCGTGGGAAGATTACCTTCTGGGGAGAGATTGACAGACAGCAGGTATTGCCGTTTGGAAGCTTAGAGGATGTAGAAAATGCAGTCAAAAGTGTCAAAAAAAAGCTGTGGAAAGACGGCGGATGTATCGCCCAGTGTGATTTTGGCGTTGGCGTGAATCCTCAGAATGTATTTAAAGTGTTTGAAACATGGGAAAAAATTGTTTAGAAATCGTTACAGCCCGGCCGAAGGCCGAACTATAATTGGAAATCCAATAGAATTTGAATAAGTGCTTGACAGAGATAGGAGAAAACATATGAATAAGAAAGAACGGGTTCTGGCAGCTTTGAGAAGGGAACCGGTGGACAGAATTCCAAGGGGTGAACTTGCAATTGAACCGGGATTTATGGCAATGTATCTTGCAGATGTAGAAAAACCGATGTCTGCGTTAGAAAAAGAGATTTATGTCCGTAAGGATTTGGGATTTGATTTTATTAATATGCATGAGTTTCCAAAAACTCTGCTGGGATATGCGGATGATGGGTATCCAATCTATCAGAGCCCATATAATGATATATTTAAGGAAACACCGCACAGCTTTCAACTGTTGAAACCGGCACTGGAAGATATTGAGGATGTGGAAGAATATCAGACTGCGGATTTGTCTGTGGCCACATCACACCTGCTTGAATTTTATGAAAATAATACGGACTTCTTTCTGATATCCCAGATTAATGGGCCTGTCAGTGCGTTGGACTGGGCGTTGGGAATGGAAGATTATATGTGCTACTGCATGACAGACCCGGAGCTTGTTGCCAAACTGGCAGATAAGATTATGGACTTTGAGATTGGCAGGGCAAAAATGTTCCTGGATAAGGGGGCAGAGGCAATTCTTATCACAGATGATATAGCGTTTAATACAGGGCTTTTACTGCCGCCGGAAGCCATGGAGACGGTTGCTTACCCATTTTACAAAAAGGTGATCCGGGAGATCAAAGCGTATAAAGATGTTCCGGTGATTTTCCACAGCGACGGGTATCTCTATGATGTCCTGCAGGATATTGTGGACTGCGGCTTTGATGCGATACAGTCACTGCAGCCTTCGGCGGGCATGGATATCGAGAGAGTGAAAAAAGAATTTGGGGATAAGCTGTGCCTGATCGGAAATGTAGACCTGAATTATCTGCTTCCATTTGGAACACCGGAAGATGTGAAAAAAGAAGTGAAGGATTTGGCCAAAAAGGCGGGACCCGACGGTTTTATTCTTTCAACCTGTAATATACTGACGGATGCAGTTAAGGTTGAGAATGCCAAGGCGATGTACCTTTTTGATAAAGAATAATATAGGTGCGGCAATTACAACTGCGGCTGCAGCTACCGAGGAGCTAAGAGCTGTCACATTCGTGGCGGCTCTCGGCTCTTTTGAAAATCCACATCAAAAATATATCATCTTATAAAGCAGATGAAAGTAATACCCCATAAAATTCTCCCCAAAAGTAGAATTTGTATCCCACAATATTGTGTTAAAAGTTATAATATAAATAAGATTATATAGCAAAAGGGTATGCCCTGCGGGCGGGGCTGCGGTTAAGCTGCAGAATAAAGTAGATTGGAGAAATGAATAATGAGTGGATTTTTTAGCGCAGAAGGGAAATTTTTTTCGATAACCAGCAGAATAATTGATATGATATTTCTCACGATTTTGTGGATTATAGGATGTATACCGATTGTCACGATTCTTACATCCACATCGAGCATGTACCACACCACGGTAAAGTGTATCCGCTATGACCGGGGGAAGGTACTTGAGGAGTTCAAAGAAGCTTATAAGAAAAACTTAAAGCAGGGGATTCTGCTGACTATAGTCTATGGAATCGCAGGAACAGTAATTGGTCTTATTGATTACCGTGTGTTTGGCTTAATGCAGAGCAGAACGAGTGCTGCATTTATTCTGGCCTTTGGCATGTTGATCGTGACCGTTATATATCTGATGAATGTGCTCTGGCTGATTCCTGTATTTTCCAGGTTTACGAATACGTTTGGAAAGATCATGCAGTTGAATTATGCAATTGCGGTAAGACAAATAATCAGAAGCATACCGATGTTTCTGATTCTTATCGTATCTGTTATTTTGGTGCTGGCATCTTTTCCGCTGGTGATTGTATTTCCGTCACTGGCAATGCTCTTGATATCTTACCTTTCAGAGCCGGGACTTCATAAATATATGCCGAAGCAGGAAGAAGATAACGGAGATTGGAGATATGGATTCAAATAAATCGGGATTTAGCTCACGAGCTTTAGCCTCGGGAGCGGACGAGGATGCTCCATAAAAGGAGAGCCGTAAGCCTCCATAAGGACAGGTATGTTCTTATGGAGGCTTACGGCTCT
>NZ_GL870809.1:165851-185619 GCF_000190355.1 Clostridium sp. D5
GGACGAGGTTATTGTTTCTTAGTGGAGGCTTACGGCTCTCCTTTTATGGAGCTGGCTTATTACTTATACGATTCTTTGCGATAGAGAGTAAAATAAAATTAAACTGAATAAAAATAGGTTAAATTTACCTGAAAGGTAAATAGATATATTGACCATCATGGTGATTAGTGATACAATTAATTTACCTCAAAGGTAAATAAAGAAAGAGGTGATGGATTGGACATTACGTACAAAAATAACAAGCTTCAGAAGGTTTGTACGGATGGCAAGGTTGCCGAACGATCTTATGGTAAGGAAATGGCAGAAAAAATTCAGATGCGTATTGACGAAATTGAGGCCGCAGACACTATTGAAATGATGATTCAGTTTCATATCGGTAGATGTCATTCGTTGACCAATAACAGAAAAGGACAGTATGCTGTGGACTTGGTTCATCCGTATAGATTGGTATTTGAAAAACATGGTAATGAAATCCAAATAGCGCATATTTTGGAGATAGTTGATTATCATTAAAAGAAAGTGGTATGAATAGGAGGTAGCACTATGGTGAGAAGTCGCAGTTTTATTGCAACACCACCAGGAGCAACAATTAAGGAACAGCTCAATGACAGGAAAATGAGTCAGAAAGAGTTTGCTGTCAGAGTGGATTTGTCTGAGAAGCACGTTAGCAAGCTCATAAATGGAGATGTTCAGTTGACTCCAGAAGTGGCTGTTAGATTAGAAATGGTACTTGGTGTGCCAGCAAAGTTTTGGAACAATTTAGAAGCAATTTACAGAGAGAAGTTAATTAAAGTTGAGGCAGAGAATGCCATGGATGCAGATGAAGCCTTAGCTAAACAACTTCCATATAACGAAATGTCTAAGTTTGGATGGATTCCTGCAACCAGAGATTCAAAAGAAAAAGTTATATATTTACGAAAATTTTTTGAAGTTGTTGAGCTATCGTTACTCGAAAGTAATCAGATAACTAGAATTGCCTGCAGAAGATTAGCAGTGACAGAAAAGAGTGATTTAGCACTTATGGCGTGGGCACAGGAAGCAAAAATTAAGGCAAGAGATATCACAACAGCACCTATCAATATAAAAGGATTGATTTCATTAATCCCAGAGATTAGAAAGATGACTTTACTAGAACCTGCCACATTTTGTCCTAAGCTTAAAGTCATATTAGCTGATTGTGGTATTGCACTGGTTTTTTTACCGCATTTGAAAGGTTCCTTTTTACAAGGTGCGTCATTCATGGATGGCAGGAAAATAGTTGTAGGATTAACAGTTAGAGGTAAAGATGCAGATAAGTTCTGGTTTAGTTTGTTTCATGAAATAGGACATATTATTCTTGGTCATATAGGGCAGCTAAATGGAACATCAGAAAAAGATGAAAAAGATGCGGATATATGGTCGAGAGATGCATTGATCCCTTTTGAGCAGTTTGAAGAATTTAGGGAGGGAGATAATTTTTCACAATCAAGTGTGTGCACCTTTGCAAAAAAACTTGGCGTTGCACCAGGAATCGTTGTTGGAAGATTGCAAAATGAAGGATGCATTGAATATAGCATGATGAATGGATTGAAGGAACATTATGTAATTGCAGTCTAATATAGTATTTACAGAAGGCATCAGGGTAACGTGGTGCCTTCTGAGTGTATAAATTCAAAAATATTATTTCTCGCACCACAGGTGCGAGAAATTAGCTGGAGAAATAATATCATCTCATGGAAAAGTGCAAAGATGATTACCGAGAGGGTTTTTCTGATTTGAAAGCTCTGGGTGGAAAACTACTGTATCTCAAACTGATCATCTTTATAAGTCGATAACCTTTCCCCCATTCACTCTGGACTCTTCCGCTGCAAAAGCCATTTCATGCCCCATCAAAGACAGCCGTGCACTATACATAAGCTTTTCCTCTCCGGGATTTCTCAGTGCGTTTGTAAATGTTTCCATAATACATTCATCACCACCGGAATGTAATGTCGTAGGAGTGTTTACATGTACCGTCATTTCATTTCCTGATGCAAAATCTTTGATTACAAAGCGGTCATCTTCCAGGCAGCCTTCAATTTCTCCCCTGGTTCCCATAATCTTTGTCTGGCGGATGATATCCATTGTAAAGGCCGATGCCTGCCATGAGGCTGTAATCCCACCTTCGTATTCCATATTTATAACCTGATGGTCTGGTACGTTATTATCACAATGATAAACACATCTTGCATATGGTGTTGTCAGTAAATATTCCAGAAAAGCATGATTGTCATCGGTACGTTTGATAATATCTCGAAAGTTCTTGCGAAGCTTTCTGTCTTCCAGGTATTTATAAGCTGAGTACATACATGTTTTATTATGCGGACAATTTTCGCAACGATCTGTTGCTCCTTCGGGGGCGTTTTCCGGTTTAAAATAAGACAAAGAACCAAAAGAGGATATCTTCCTGCATTTTTTGCCACCCAGCAGATAATTCATAATATCTGTATCATGGCAGCATTTTGCTACGATCATTGGAGTGGTCTCTTCACTGTTCCTCCAGTTGCCCCGGACGTAGCTGTGGGCAAAATGCCAGTATCCGATATTTTCAATGTGGTGAATAGACTGAACCGCCCCTATCTTCCCTTCATCTATCACCTGTTTCATAGCACGGAAAAATGGAGTATGCCTTAATACATGGCAGACCATTACAAGTGTACCATTCTTTTCTGCTGCCTTAACGATCTCTCTTGTTTTTTCTGCCGTTTCTGCCATGGGCTTTTCCAAAAGCAGATTGTACCCTTTGGTTATAGCCGCCATTGCAGGCTCGTAGTGCTGCCGGTCCTGAGTTGCTATAATGATTCCATCCAGCTTATAATTTTTTTCTAATAACTCTCTCCAATCTGTAAATCTATCGCTCTGTGGAATATGATGCATGTCTGAAAAAACATTTCTCCGTTCCTCCAATGGCTCTGCTACACATACAAATTTTACTTCTGCCGGATATTTTAATGCGTATGGCGCGTAGCAGTTGGCCCCGCGTTCCCCGGCTCCAATCAATCCTAATTTAATCTGTCTCATAATCAAATATGTCCTCCTTTTTGGCCCTGATAAAAGTATTTATTCCCACAGGTAACGAGCCAAAGCCGAGCTTGCTTAACCTTGTCGGCTGCCGTGAGAGTCAAAGACGCCGAAGTTCGCTGTAAGGTCTTTGATTTGTACTATTATGATATAGCGAAGCAAACAGGTATGTAAATATATAGGATTGGTTTACAATAGCACTAAATTTTGTTCTTTCATTTATTTACAAAGTTATATATAATCAGTACAATATTGTATACCAAAGGACATCCCGTAACGCATACCCTTACGGGCGGATCTGCGGCTGCCGCAGAATAATGTTTACAAGATGGGAAAAGGAGATATGTAAGGTGACAAAATACCAAAACAGCCAGGAGGATGGAGGAACTTATGAACAGTTTCAAACAAATCCAAATTTTCCGGTAACGTATCATTTTGCAGAAACTTTGAAGAGCAGTATAACGCCGGCACACTGGCATGAGCATATTGAACTGCTGTGTGTCATCCAGGGTGAACTGCGTATCTATGTAAAAGGCAGGGTTTTTGAAGCTGTCAAAGGGGATCTGGTGGTGATAAATCCCGGTGAAACCCATTCTATTCCGGAAAGAACCAGGGACAGCCTGTATGAATGCCTTATACCGCACAAAGCCCTGTACGATAAGATGGGGATCCCCGTGGAAAAATATATGATAGAGAACTATATTCAGGATGAGAAATATACCGGCGATTTTAATCAGATTATGAGGATACTGAGCGGAAAACCTCAGTTTTATGAAGCTAGAGTACAATTAATTCTGCTGGAGCTTTTGCTCGATTTGATGCAAAACCATGGCAAGGTATCGGAACCTTCTAAAAGAACTTCAGAATCTTCAGGAGAGCGTATGGTGAAGCAGGTAATTGAATACATGCAGAAAAATTATGTACATCCCATCTCCACGGAAGATGTTTGTCAATATTTAAGCTTTGACAAGTCTTATATCTGTAACAAATTTAAGCAGATTACCGGCACAACGATGATAAGTTTTCTTAATATGATACGCTGCGAACACGCCCGGGAACTTCTGCTGCTTGGAAAATTAAGTGTTTCAGAGTGCGCTTCCCTAAGCGGTTTTCAGCACTTTCCATATTTTACGAAAACTTATAAGCGCTATATGGGAGAGCTGCCGAGTACCACTTTTCGCAGTGGTCATGCAGATTCCTGAATTTGACTTTTATGATATCTGACTTTTACTATGAGGTATTAACCTAAGAATTGTGTTCAAAAAATAAACAAAAGAACCAAAAATAATGCTCCCGGTGCTAAAATTATGTTCCCCCAATCATGAAAATTGATTTTATAATAAAATCAGGATAAAGAAGAGGAGGAAAGAATCTATGAAAAGTTTCTATTCGAAACGAGCTAAACTGGTATTTATTCTACCGGGATTTATTTTATTTACAGTGTTTGTAATCTATTCAATTATACCCTGCTTCATTATGAGCCTCCAGAACCATAATGGTGCGGCGTCACTTGGATGGGTAGGGGTTGAGAATTATATTACGACATTAACATCACCGGCTTTCTGGGCGGCACATAAAAATACATATTGGCTTCTTGCCTTAGAACTGCTGATTGGTATTCCACTGTCACTATTGCTGGCGCTGATGCTGGATCGTGCGGGAAAGGTTGCAAAGGCTGTTTACCGGTTTGCGGCGTTGTTCCCAATTATATTATCTGTTGCAGTTGTCGGTAAGTTCTTTGTATTGGGAATCTTTGATACGAATGTAGGCCTTTTGAATTCGGTTTTAAATGCTGTGGGACTGGAAAATCTTACAAGATCGTGGCTGTCAGATCCGAAGACGGTTATGACATGTATTGCGGTTGCCTATATCTGGCAGTATTTGGGAATGAACTCCCTGCTGTTCTATACAGGAATCCGTACGATTCCGGCGGAATTCTATGAAGCGGCATTGATCGACGGAGCAGGTTTTTTAAAGGCAAGTCTTAAGATTACCCTTCCTTTGCTGCAGGATGTATTCAAATATGTCCTGATTGGGGCAACAATTGGTACTATGGGAATGTATTCCCAAATTGCCATTATGACGAAAGGTGGTCCGGGAAGAGCATCCAGAACGGTAATTTATGAAATGGTTTATCAGGCATTTCAAACCAGCAGGTTTGGATATGGCTGTGCCATCACAGTGTTGTTCCTGATTGAATGTGTCTTCTGGGCTTTTATCATTAACAAGTTCGTTGCACGTGAGCCGATTGAGTACTAGGGGAGGTTACAGGATGAAGAATAAAATGGGAATAAAAGTTGGCCGTGGGATCAGAGATGCAATATTGATCATTTTTGCAATATTGTTTATACTTCCTTTATACTGGATGTTTTCACTGTCCCTAAAAGATGCAATGCAGGCGGCAGGTCAGCCCTGGGCAATACCAAATGGACTGCATTTTGAAAACTTTGCAGGAGCATGGAATCGGATTGATATTCCGAATCTGGTAAAAAACAGCTTTATCTATACTGCGGGTTCTGTGTTATTATGTCTTTTACTCAGCGTTATGGTTGCTTATGCAATTACAAGGATGCGTATGAAACATTCAGATTCAATCAGACTGTATTTTACAATTGGCATGCTGGTTCCGATTGCTGTCATGATGATTCCGGTGTACCGTCTGGTTATGACACTTGGATTAAAAGGAACATCCTGGTCATTGATTCTGCCTTATGCGGCATTTACTATGGCAAGTGCGATTCTGATGATATGTGCTTTTTTCCGCAGTATTCCGATAGAAATGGAAGAGGCCGCGGCCATTGATGGCTGTAACGTATACAGAACCTTTATAAGCATTATGGTTCCAATGGTGAAACCGGCACTTTTTACACAGGGAATGATGATATATATCACGAACTGGAATGAATACGCATTGGCGAGTATTCTGGCAATGGGCGAAGATATGAGAAGTATTCCGCTTGCACTGGATTTGTTCTTTGGTCAGTTCGATCTTACAAACTGGGGCGAAGTTGGTGCGGCGGTTGCGATTACATCTCTTCCTGTAATCCTTGTATTCATGTTCTGTAATAAGCAGATTGAGCAGGCAATGGCTGGCTCTTCCGGATTAAAATAGTCAGGGCAATATAAAATTAAATTGACAGCTTCATGCATAGATTGATAAAATATTCTGTGTATGCAGCTGTTTTTTATGATATAGTAATCTTTGTTTTCTATAACATAAAATCTCTGATAATTTGTGTTTGGGGAAATGAGGGGAATCTATGAAAAAGCGGATGAAATTAAGAAATACTATTTTGATTACGATCATAATGATCACGGCGATCATTGTGCTGATTTTAGGATATGTTTCCAGTCGTCAGTTTGAAGAACTGTTAACGGAACGCATGGTAGATGACTATCAGGAAACCGTGAATACGATGCGAAAAAATGTAGAAACACTGATCACGTATACACAGGATTTTACAAAGTATATGTCTCTGGATGAGGATGTACTGGAAACAATTATCGAATATCAAAATATGGATAAAAGCAGCATATTGAATCGGATGGCGATGAAACAAAAATGGGATATGCTCAGTCAGCGGCTGATCTTTTCCACATCGATGATCTATAGTCTGGAAATCTATTCAGGGGAGACTATGGTGTATAGTTACTATGATGATCCGACGGTGAATGATACAAAGAATGTTCCCGATGAAATTCTAAGAATGGCAAACGCGCAGAGTCCGCCGATATGGACAGATTTATTGACACTTAGACAATACCGGTCTTATGTAAAGAAACCTGACTATGGTTTTGCTGTGGTGAAATCGGTAAGTAATGAATCTATGGGAAAAGTCGGGGTAATTGCAGTATATGTCCGGGAATCCAGTTTTGCAGATATATTAAAGCCTATAAATGAAGAACAAAAGAATACATTTTATCTGGTAAATGGCGATAATAACATTGTGTCTGCAGTAAATAAAAAGGATCTCTACAAGAGAGCCGATGTTTCACTGGGACTTACAACCGAAGAATATGAGAAGTGTATGCAGGATGGAGTCCTTTTAAAAGAGGAGAAGGGGCAGGAACCACTTCTGTATGTAAGCAGAATGATTGGGGAGAATGGCTTAAAACTGGTCTGCGAGACTACAATGGAAGAACTTGGGAGGCAGCAGAGGAGTTTAAAGCTTTTTATTGGAATCGTGATGCTTTTATCTGTAATATTGGCTGCTGTCAGTGCATGGTTTGTGTCGGGCAGGGTGACAAAACCGTTGGGAGAGCTGATGGGAATTATGGAGAGGATCACAACTGAAGATAAAAACAGCCATCTCCGTTTCCCGGACGGAAATACAGGAGAAATCGGCATTTTGGGCAACCGGTTTAACGAACTTATGGACGAACTGGATGCATCTATGCAGCAGATATATCAGGAGCAGCGGCAGAGGCGGCATAATGAAGTGCGCTTATTGCAGGCACAGATTGTTCCTCATTTTCTATATAATACGATGGGAATTATATCTTCTTTTATTAAGCTTGGTATGCCGGAAAAGGCGCTTACAACAATTCAGAACCTGGTAAGTTTCTATCGGCTTTCCCTTTCGTCTGGAAAAGAAATTATTTCAATAAAAGAAGAGGTGGAATTAACACGCAACTATATAGAATTACAACAGCTTCGTTATATTGAGTATATGGAATACACGATTGAGTGTGATAAAGATACGGAAGAAGTCTGGATACCAAAACTGACCATACAGCCATTGGTGGAGAATGTACTGCATCATGGGCTAAAGCCGAACGGGGAAAAATGTCGGATCCATATCAGTGTTATA
Organism: Clostridium sp. D5; assembly: GCF_000190355.1. Taxonomy (NCBI): domain Bacteria; kingdom Bacillati; phylum Bacillota; class Clostridia; order Eubacteriales; family Clostridiaceae; genus Clostridium; species Clostridium sp. D5. The sequence continues at coordinate 173,702 of NZ_GL870809.1, forward strand.
GCCGACAATCCAAATGAGATGTTAAAAATCAGTGTTTATGATAATGGTGCAGGTATTAAAGCGGAAAGGCTGGAGCAGCTGCGCCAGAGTCTGGAAACTGGGAAAAGTATTACGAAATCATTTGGGATTCTGAACATTCACCAGAGGTTAAAGCTGATATATGGTGACGAATATCACATGGAGATCGATAGCCGGGAAGGAGAATATACACGATTCAGTTTGCATTTGCCATTGAAGGACGGTGAGGAAGGGGAAAAACATGTATAAGGTACTATTAGTGGATGACGAGTATTTTCCAAGAGAAGCACTTAAGACAACTATTTCCTGGGAAACGTATGGATGTATGATCTGCGGAGAAGCCAAGAATGGATTTGACGGTATTGAAAAAGCAATGCAGTTAAAGCCGGATATCATATTAACAGATATTAATATGCCATTTATGGATGGCCTCGATATGATTATGCATCTGCAGAAGGCACAGCCTGATATTTTGTATTCCATTGTGACCGGATACAGTGAGTTTGAGTATGCGAAGAGAGGAATCGAGCTTGGAGTTCATCACTTTATTGTAAAGCCTATTGATGATCAAGAGATGATAAAGACCATACAAAATATGGTGGAAATTCTGGAATCGAAGCACGAGAAGGAACGCGAGTACGAGAGCCTGAAGTTTTGGGCGGAAAAGAACAGCGAAGAAAACAGGAAGAATTTTTTGGATATGTTGTTAACGGAAGAAAATGGTGTTTCAGAATCCCAGTTTTTATTTGAGTGTGACCAGTTAAATCTCCCGATGAAACATGGCGGATATCTTGTGTGCTGTTTGAAAATTGACTCCCGGACATATGTGCATTTAAGCCAGGAAGAATGGCAGAATAAGATAACAGAAGCGATGGGGAAAACAGGAGAAGGCTGGAATTGGACCGTTTATTATCAGGGATATGGAAATCTGTTCATTATTTTCAGTGATGTAAGGGAAAATGACCGGAACAGGGCTGCAGTCGGTGCGCTGATGCAGAGCATTCAGATTGCATTGATGCAGGAATGGGTGTGTACTGTGATGGCAGGCGTGGGCCATTATTGTAAAACATATCATGAGATTGCAAAGTCACGAATGGAGGCGGAAACATCTGTACAGGAAATTACGGCATCAAAGTTAGTTACAGAAATGCTGCGTTATATTCATGAAAATTATACAAATCCTGATTTGTCCCTGAAAGAAATTGCGGAGAAATTATTTGTAAATTATTCTTATCTCAGTACCCAGTTTAAAAAGGAAATGGGAATGTCTGCGAGTCAGTACATATTACGGTTCCGCATGACAAAAGCAGCGGATGCATTCCGAAGCGGGGAGGAAAATATGATAGAGGTTGCCGGCGCAGTCGGATATACGGATACGAAGTATTTTTATCGGTGTTTTAAAAAAGAGTTTGGGATTACTCCGAATCAATATATAGAAGTATTGCAGAAAACACGGAGCAGCGGCGAAGTATTTTAAGGAACCGCCATATTGTTTCATCTTCGTTCATGTAACAAATCCACGAAAAAAGGGGCGAATACCAAAAAAAATTGAACTATATGCTAAAAATATGTACCCCCGAAAATAAGAATGGACGATATAATATAGACATCAATTAATCGAGGAGGAAATGATATGAAAATGAAAAGAGTAATGAGTATTCTTTTGGCAGGAACCATGGTTTTAAGCATGGCAGCATGTGGTAAAAAAGCTGACGAGCCCAAAAAAGATGCCGGAGACAAAGGGGGCGACGCAAAAAAAATCAGTATTTTGTGGCCTGAAACAGATTCTACACAGGTAGATGTTATGGAGAATTATCTTCAGCCGGCACTCAAAGAAAAATTCCCGGATGTCGAATTCGAGTACATTCCTATAACAACAAAGCCAGGGGAAAGCCCCATTAAGACAATGAGTGCTTCCGGCGACCTTCCGGATATCTATTTCACAGGCGGAGCTGATATGGATGCAGTTCTGGGTGCAGAAGACGCACTGGATGTGGCACCATATCTTGAAGATGGATGGTTAGAGGAAAATTACACGGATCCGGATATGGTTAAGCATGGGGATGCTATCTATTGGCTGGCAGCAGGACAGAATGCATACTACACACCGGTATTCTATTACAATACAGCCCTTTTTGAAGCAAATGGGGTGAAGGAACCAACTAACATGGACGAATTCGTTAAGGCATGTAAGACATTTGTAGACAAAGGCGTTACACCAATTACAACAGCTGACTGGGTATCCTCCTATTCTCTGATTGATGGTATCCTTGCAAGTGCTGCACCAGATGCTTTAGAAGACTTACATTCACGTAAATGTGACTGGACAGACGACAGAGTAAAAAAAGCATTATCTTATTTTGACGAGTTAAAGAAAATGAAAGCTTTCGCACCGGATATCGTGAATAAAGATGATGCAACAGCTTATTCAGAGTTCCAGGCTGGAAACACAGCTATGATGTTGACATATTCCTGGTTTAACGGTGATATGGCAGAAGACAAACTGGGATTCGTTCCTGGAACATTTAACTTCCCGGCAGCAGCTGATGATTATATTCAGCTTATCTTCGAACCAAGAAAAGGTAACGGATGTGGATATACAGCGAATGCAAACACAGAAGATCCAGAGTTACTTACAGAGATCTTACAGGTAATCGTTAAGGCAGAATCTGAGCGTCACAATGCCAATGGTGTCAACACAAACTTCATTGTAGAGAACCCGGCAGAACCTGCAAATGATCTGGAAGCTAAAAGACTGGAAGCTTACAAGGCAGCAAAAACTCATTTAAGCGTACTTGGTCAGTCTCAGATGGATGGAGTAACAATTGCTGAGTTCACTACATTGTATAATATGTTAGTTTCTGAAGACCAGGGATACATGTCAGCAAATTTCATTGAAGAAATGCAGCCAATCTGGGAAGCTAATACATATGGAGCTACAGAATAATATATATTAGTTGGAATTAAGAATAAATACGTAGTAAACCCATGAAGAGCCCCTCCGGCTTTGGGAATTACAATAGTCATGAAAGGACTGTGCGGTAATTGCACAGTCCTTTCGTGTATAATTACATAAAATTTATAGGAGAATAAAAAGATGAGCAAAATTACATACCCGTTAAACAGCCTTGCTTATTGCAGGAATTGTCTGAATGAAACATTTGGAATGAATTTACAGAGAAAGGATTTATATATTTATCCATATCCCATGAGATGCCATCGCTGCGGAGAATCAAAAATTGTTATTTGCAAAGCCAGATTTCCATATAATATTGTTCTCCAATCCAAAATAAATCATATGCCGGATCTGATATCAAAGCTTTAAAATCCCCTAAAAAAATTCCTGGGTAAGCAGTTTTGCTTACCCACTTTTTATATCATAAAATATATTGCCGCCGATATTCACCGGGAGACATATGATAGCAATGTTTGAAGTGTTTTCCAAAATAGCTGCTGTTCCCAAACCCTGTCTCTAAAGCAATTTCCACAATGCTTTTTTTCGTGTTTATCAATAATTCCAGTGCCCTTTTTAAACGTATGGACAAGAGGAATTCCACAGGGCTGATTCCAAGATTACTTTGAAAGATTCGGTAGCATTCCCGTTCGCTGATGGGTATGCAGTCTGAAATCTGGCGTACGGTCAATTTTTCGGCATAATGTTTCTGGACGAAAAGGAGCAGCAGTTTAATCCGTTCATCTTCCAGTGCATTTTGAGACGTTTGGGACAGCGTTTGGCTGGCAGCCTGAGAATATATGATTTCCCAAATGTCTGCAAATAGATTTCTGAGGCGCAATTCATAAAATGCCTTCTTATCAAGACCCATCCGGGCAGCATCTGCAATCCGTTTTAATGTGGTACGGTCTTCTTCCTTTTCATAATAGAATGGTATACAATCCAGCTGTTTTTGTTCTATAACGGGAACAACATATTTTGAATCAAGGAAACTGTCTGAATTCCCTACGAGAAAAGAACTGTCAAAAAACTGGGTCTGTACTTTAGAATCTTTATAGGGAGTAATTACATGGAGAAAGTGGGGAACACCGGAATTGATAAAGATCCCGTCACCTTTTTTCAGAATATATTCATGCCGGTTTGTCTTGTAAAGAATTTCGCCTTCTAACACATATCCAAATTCAAATTCAGTATGCCAATGCCATGGAACATCTCCTAAAAACTGTATTTCAGATACAGGGACGAGGAGGTTGTAATGGAATTGGTCATTTGGGAAAAAAATGTGTTCTTCTGTTTGAGTATTCAGGCTGGGGATTATAAATTCTGACATAGTATTGAACCTCCTGTTTTGGCGGAATCGTTATATCGATTGTCAGTATAGAGATATATTTTATTGATATTTAGCAGTATTATTATATTGGATATTATAATGAAATACTGTGAATGTGTCAAGAATTGTGAGAATAGAGCAAGGAAAGCGAAGGTGAAAAAAATGCGTGAACTGAAAAAAGAAGATATAAAACAGGTGATTGAAGGCCGCGGGCATGTGGGCCGTACCCCAATGTTGTATGACATGTGGATTTATCCATGGATTTATGAGGAACGCAGGGAGGCGTTTGAAACATTTATGGATGCACAGATAAAAGATGTGGATCTCATTGATCTGGTTTTACCGGATAATTTTCAGGCGCCGGAGGACGCTCCGGATTATAAATGGGCTTACGAAGGACTGAATGAAAAATCGGGAGTCGGAATTGACGCAAAGTGCATAGCAGAGGAATGGGAAGATATGGAATCGGTTTATAACTCATTCCCGACAACGGAATATCCGGGTCTGATTCCGCAAAAACCGCTTAATAAAGAAAAATATATTGCTGCAAGATGGTGTTTCTGTTTCTTTGAGCGTATGTGGTCTTTCCGCGGGATGGAGAATGCCCTGACGGATTTCTACTTATATCCGGATGAGGTACATTGCCTGTTTCAAAAACTCGCGGATTATTATATGCGTATTATGGAACGGGTGAAGGAAGAAACCGATGCAGATGCCATTTTTGTTACAGATGATATCGGGACGCAGTCGGGGCCGTTCTTTTCTTTAGATATTTTCAGGGAATTTTTTAAACCGTACTATAAGCAAATGATCGACAAGGCACATAGCCTGGGGATGCATTTCTGGCTGCATACGTGCGGAAATATAGAACTGTATATGGAAGATTTTATTGAAATTGGATTGGATGTGATTCATCCGATTCAAAAATACACAATGGATTATCAGGAAATTGCGAAGAAATACGGTGACAAAATCTGCCTGCTGGTAGGATTTGATGTTCAGCAGACGATCCCGTTTGGAACTCCGGAAGAGGTTCGTCAGGAAGTAAGAGATTTAATTGACACATTCAGCCGTCCCGACGGACGTTTTATGCTTACCATGGGAAATGGTTCTACACTGGACTGGCAGCTTAGCAGCCTGGAAGCGCTTTACGACGAGACAGAAAAATATATCAAAACATGGAAGGAATAGAAAAGATGGACTATAAACAAATCATAAATGAGATGACTCTAGAGGAAAAATTTAATTATTTAACCGGAGCAGATATAAATGCCGGATATAAGCTGGAACGGTTCCCAATACAAAGGATGCGCTATCATGACGGTCCCTTTGGCCTTCGTATGAAAGAGAAGGACAACAGCCATCAGGAAATGATGGAACAAAAGATCCGCTCCGCATTTCCCAATGCGGTAAAGGGAGAGGAAGTGCCATCCACTGCATTTCCAACAGGATGTTCCATGGGTGCAACATGGGATGAGGAATTGATTCAAAGAGTGGGAAATGCATTAGGTGAAGAATATAGTGCTTATGGAATCAATGCAATCCTGGGACCATCCATGAATATCAAAAGACATCCGTTGTGCGGAAGAAACTTTGAATACTTTTCAGAGGACCCCTATCTTTCCGGAAAACTTGGAAGTGCGTATGTAAAAGGGGTACAGGAAAAAGGCGTGAGTGCCTGCCCGAAACATTTTGCGGCGAACAATCAGGAATACGGACGTTCGGATATATGCAGTGAAGTGGATGAGAGAACTCTGAGAGAAATCTATCTCAGGCCATTTGAAATCATGGTAAAGGAATCTGCGCCGTGGTCCATCATGTGTTCTTATAACCGCCTGAATGGTATTTTTGCATCGGAGCATAAAAAACTCCTGATTGATATTCTGAGAGAAGAATGGGGCTTTGACGGGATTGTTATATCGGACTGGGGATCGGTAAAGAATCGTGCATACTCTCTTCTGGCTTCTGTTGAGATGTGTATGCCTTATCAGGAAGAAGCATACGGGCAGCTTCAGGATGCTTATGAGTCTGGCATTATAGATAATGAGGTGATCGACGAGGCGTTGACGAGACTGTTTGATTTCTATGAAAGAACCAGAGGGGTATATGAAGCAAGTGCCTGCAATTTTGAGGTACATCATGAACTTGCAGTTGAGGCGGCGAAAAAATCTTTTGTCTTGTTAAAGAATGAAAATCAGGCGCTTCCTTTGGATAAGAATAAAATTAAAAAGCTGCTGGTTATAGGTGAATGCGCGGTCAATCCATATATTGGAGGAGACGGCAGCTCAAGAGTGGCGAATCCTACACAAGTTGATATTCCGTTAGATGAACTTAAAAAAGAAATGGGAGATGAAACTGCCATTGCATTTATGGGAATAGACAAAGTGGATGCTTATAATAATGAAATCGGACCTATGGAAACGGAAATTGCAGAGCGAGCTTCTGAATCGGATGCGGTGATTGTATTTGCAAACCAGAATTTTGCATGCCACAGTGAGGCGATAGATCGTAATTATATTGATCTTCCGCCAAACCTGGAACATGCAATTAAAGCATCACGCCGTGTCAATGACAGGGTGATTGTAGTGCTAAATACTGCAAGTGCAGTCTCAACGGAAAAATGGGGGTATTGTGCCCAGGCAATTTTAGTAAGCTGGCTGTCCGGGCAGGGGATGGGGAGAGCGGTTGCGGAGACATTAACAGGAAAGAACAATCCATCAGGAAAGCTGCCGGAGACTTTCCCGAAACATTTGCGAGATGTAAAGAGCTTAGAAAATTACCCTGGAGACAGGTTTAAAGTAGTTTACGAAGAACGGATGATGGTAGGGTATCGCCATTTCGATACGAATCATGTGGAGCCTGCGTATGAATTTGGGTTCGGATTATCCTATTCAGAGTTCAGGTACAGCAATCTGTCTTTGGATGATAATGAATTGAAGTTCCAGATTGAGAATGTCAGCGATGCAGACGGGGAAGAAGTCGCTCAGGTTTATGTGGAATTCCCGGATAATTCATGGAACAGCCATCCACTTCGGGAATTGAAAGCATTTAAAAAGGTGAGGATACCGGCACATTCCAGTGCAGAGGTGCAGATTACACTGGATGAAGATGCATTCCGTTACTATAGTGAGGCTCTGGATAAGTGGACAACGGAAGATGGAATCTATCGAGTTCATGTGGGCGGCTCATCTAGAAATCTTCCTTTGTGTATAGAAACGCGCATGAAACAGGAAGAGTACATAACAAACACAGAGTACTTGAAGATGAGATAAATGATTTCTTTGCTGCAATAGAAAGAAATGTATTCGAAAATGCAAATAAGAAGGTATTATAATCAAGTGATAAAAGAGGCAGACTAGTCTGTCTCTTTTCGTCCTTCTGGTTGGTTCTTCAGGTTAAAATTTTGATTCCGTATTCACTTTCACTTTTTGGCGGAATAGTTATACTTACTGTCGGTATAAAGATATATAATTCGCGTTTTAAGCAGTATTATTATATTAAATAAATGCGGACATGCCAGGAATAATGTGCGGTTTCCGCGAGCAGCGATCCAAAGGAGGAGATTGCTTGACCTTGGCGATTGCTGCGAAAGTCAAATACTTCGCAGTTCGCTGCGAGGTCTTTGGCTTAGAGCTTCGGCCGAGTAGGGGGAAGGAGGAAAACAGATCGGAACCGAAGGGTTAAAATATATCAGATGATGGAGGAGTGAAGAGAGAATACCATGAAAAAAAGTAAAAGACATGTAAAAATGTTATCTATGGGACTGGCAGTGTGTATGACAGCTTCGGCAGCGCTGTCGGCGAAAGTGGCAACGGTAAAAGCAGAGGATATACAAGAAGATACAGGTTGGAATGATATTCAGGATGTCATCTCCAGATATTATGGAGAATGGAATGACACGAACTATTCAGGACTGAGTAATCAGCAGATGCCAAATACGGCATTGCTCGGAAACGGAGATGTGGGAGTTTCATCTGCTGGTAACAGTAAGGAAAAGAAATTTTATGTTTCGAAAGGTGATTTTTGGGTTTATGGTACGACCGGGTATTCACACGAAGCCGGAATGCTGTCGTTAGGAGGCGTTACGATCCGGGAGAAAGAGAAGAAAGAGGATGGTACGAATCTGGCATTGGATTACAAAAATGTATCTGCCAGCAGTGTATTGAATGTATTTACGCCGGACAAGGCAGTGAATGGAACCATGTCGGATGCCAATGATATGTGGTGTACACAAATTGGCAAGGAACATTGGCTGACGTTGGAGTTTGATACTCCAATTACTTTTTCCCGCTGGGTAGTAAAGTTTGACGAGGCCCTGCGCCCGGGACTGCCGGATATTGGGGCCAATACGGCCAGTGATTTTCAGCTTCAGATTAGTGAAACCGGTGAAGCAGACAGCTGGACAGATGTATCGAATATTATAGGAAACAGTGATGCAGTATTTGATGAGAACTTGGCGGAAGCGGTAACAGCAAAATATGTACGAATCAATTTTACAAAGCCGACACAGGAGACGACAGCAGACAGCAAAAAAAATCCCCGTGCCAGGGTAGCGGAATTTGAACTTTATGCAGAAACAAAAGAACAGGAAGAGACAGATCTGGCATTGAATAAACCGGTTGAAGTTTCTTCTCAGTGGAGTGGAGAAGCAAAAGGTACTTTGGTAGATGGGAATGATGGTACACAATGGACTTCTTCGGGAGAAGCCAAGAATGCAGAAGAACATTGGGCTGTTATCGATTTAGAGGAAGAAAAGAATATCGGTTATTGGGTACTGAAAAATAGTACAGAGACAGGATGCGCCACCAGTGATTTTAAATTACAATATAGTAATGATAAGGAACGTTGGACAGATTTTGCTGTGATAGAAGGAAATGCAGAGTATATTACAGCAGAAACACTTGAAAATCCTATAAATACGAGATATGTCCGGCTGTCAATTACAAAAGCAACACAGACAGATAATTCATACGCTAGAATTCGGGAACTGGAGTTGTATGAAAATTATGTAGAGCCTGCGGAACCATTTTATGAAAAACAGGACATCCTGAATGCTGAGATCCAGACGAGGCAGGAGATCGCAGACCTTAATACAGAGATGACAACCTGGGTGGCTTCTGACAAGAACGTCATGGTAACGGAATTAGAAGCGAAAGGAAATCGATCAGCCGAGTTTGAAGTGGAAACATGGGCAACAAACAGTGAATCTAATATCCGGCCAATTACTGCTGTGAATGATGATACAAGTGTGACTGTGACACGCAGCTCAGAGAACCGACATCCGGATGATCCGGAGGCGTGGATTTCAAAAGCCGCACTTTCTACGACTGTAATCGGTGCGGACATAACAGAAGCTGCTTCTGATATGGCATCAGGAAAAGGAGCCTTGAACTTCACATTACAGCCGAATGAAAAGGTTTATGTTGTAACAGCAATCGGAGGCGGCGGAAGAACGTATACGAACGAAGGAGCGCTTTGGGAAGCCAAGACAGAACCAGATGCAGAAGCACAGGAATTGTTAGGCGAAGTTTCCAGTGAGAATGCTGTTCAGGAACTGAATACCGAAAGGCAGAATTGGTGGAAGAATTACTGGAGTGCATCTTATGTTGATTTTGGAACAGATGACGAAAAGCTGAATCAGATACAGAAATATTATTATGGGGCACAGTACATACTTGGAAGCACAGTCAGGGAAGGGAAGAAAGCACCTGGACTGTATGGGGTATGGCGTGTGACTGATAACCCTCTCTGGCATGGGGATTATCATTTGAATTATAACTTTATGGCAACCTTTTATGGTGTAAATTCAAGTAACAGAGCGGCTTTAAGTCTTCCGGCGGCAGAAGCGTTATTCGATTTTGTGAGTAATGGTGAAAAACGGGCTGCTTCTACAGCAGAATTGAGAGAAATCAATTCTTCTATCGTGGACAAAAACATTGCAGAAGGCGATATTGACCCTGTGAATGGAATTGCGGATGCTATTTTATTCCCGTTAGGCATTGGACCATGGGGATCTGCACCAAACGATAAGTATCTGAATGAATGTTTAGCAGCAGGATATAACAGCTATTTATTTACACAATATTATGATTATACACTCGATGAAAGTATTCTGGATCAGGCTTATGACTATCTAAAAAAATGTGCAAATTTCTATGAGGCATGGCTTGTAAAAGAGGATGGACGTTACAATATGTACGGAGGCTGGTGCGAGGCATATCAGGGTAAGAATCCCGCAATTGAGCTTGCTACCATGCAGAATGTATTTAAAAATGTAATCTCAATGAGCGAAACATTAGGAGCAGATGAAGAGAAGCGTCCGGTGTGGGAAGAAATTTATGAAGATATTTCGATTAAACCGACCTGGACAGCGAAAGGGAAGACAATATATGGTCTGGCAGAGAAAAGAATGGATGGTTCGGGAGGAGAGACCGACTTAGGCTTGTTTGGACAGCTGTATTCTAATGTTGTGATGTTGGATTATTTCCTGCCTGGTGACAGTCTTGGGTACTTCTCATCTCCGGAAGAATTACAGATTGCAAGAGATACCATTGATACCTTTGACAGTAATTCAGCGGCAAATACTGCATGGAACAATAAAAACAACTTCCCAAGGATCTATGCGGATGCAGTGAGAGCAAGATATGATGTCAATCAGATTATTGATCATCTGTATCAGAATGTTTCCGGTGGGAAAATGGCAGCAAATCTTCGAATTGTTGACGATATGCATGGGGTGGAAAAATCTGGAACAACAGAAGCCATTAACAGCATGATGTTGTTAAGTGATAAAGGAATTACAAAAATATTCCCGAACTGGTATGCAGATAAAGATGCAAAATTCGTTAACTTACGTGCAAAAGGAGCATTTACAGTTTCAGCGGAATATGACGGAGCTGCTCAGGAAGCAAAGAACGTTGTGATTAACAGCGAAAAGGGTGAAACAATGACATTCGTATCTCCGTGGGCTGAAGGAGCTACAGTACGTGATTCCCAGGGAAATGTTGTAAAAACGGAAGCAGGAACAGTTCCAAACCGGGAGGACGAGAAAACAATCACCTTTGCAACTACAGCAGGAGAAACCTATACTGTTGAAAAAGGTGAAGCTCCGGTTGAGCTTGACTATGAAGCAATTGATAAAGTGATCGCAGAAGCAGAAGCGATCAAGCAGGACGGATACACACAGGAGAGTTATCAGGCACTGCAGGATGCGTTAAAAAGCGCAAGAGATGCACGCCAGAATGCAACAACCCAGGACGAGCTGAATCAGAAAAAAGATGGGCTCCGCACAGCAATCGACGGCTTAAAGGGAAGCAAGAATGTATTGGAAACCTTCCTGAACAGAGCGAAGCAGCATGTTGAAAACGGAGATGTAGATGGACTGGTTGAATCTGTGCAGAAGCTTTTCGCAGAAGCTATTGCAGAGGGCGAAGCAATCATGGAAAAAGAGGATGCGTCAAAAGAGGATGTGCTGGGAGCATGTGTGAAGCTGATGAAAGCGATCCAGGCACTGGATATGGAAGCCGGAGATAAGGCCGACCTTGGCATGGCTCTGGAATTGACGAGTATGATTGACTTGACAAAATATGTGGAGGCAGGACAGGAAGAATATCTGGC
>NZ_GL870809.1:186445-190909 GCF_000190355.1 Clostridium sp. D5
AAATGGTACACAGAATAAGGGATCAGCAAATCAGGGAATTAAGACAGGAGACGCTGCAATAGTATTTGTGCCGATCATCGGGATCATGCTGAGTTTTGGCGCAGCAGCTGTGGCTGTCAGTATGTTTTTCAGACGGAAACGCAGATAAGAAAGGATACTAAAAGCCAAAATAAATGAACCAACTACTAAAAAAACAACCCCTGTGTTAGAATTGTATTCATTATAATTTATATTAACAAATAACGGACCGAAGATCCGCCGCAATTGTGGCGGATCTTTTTGCTAATATAAAAATATGAAGAAAGTGCCAAATAAAAGAAGATCGGAAGTAAAAGAAAAGGGCGGAGTATTCGCTGCAAAAGCTGGAAAGGAGGGAATTATATCATCAGCGTGACAAATACAGACGGTTACCGTTCAGGCTGAGAGCGTCTAAGCGATGCCCCTTTTTATAAAGTATGCCCAATGGCATCCCGTAACACATGCCCTGCGGGCGGATCTGCAGTAAACTGCGGAATAATGTATTGGAAACATTGCAGGAGGAAGGGAATGAATAAAAAGAAAGCACTTACAAAAACGGCAGCAGCGGCTATGGCCTGCTGTATGCTTGGCAGTACGGTCTTTTCTGGGGCGGGAATAAGTACAGTCCGCGCTGAAGCAGAGGGTGATTCAGATTGGAATGAAATTCAGTCAATAGTATCGCAGTATTATGGGGAATGGAATGATACGATGTATCCGGGACAAATTTCAAGCTATACACCAGATACAGCTTTAATGGGAAACGGGGACATCGGCGTAAATTCAGGCGGTGATTCGGAGACAAAGACATTCTACATCTCAAAGGGAGATTTTTGGGAGTATAGCGGCTCCCAAAAGGCAATAGGCGGATATTCGATTAAGGAAAAAGAGATACCGAAGGAGAATCCTAATTTAGCGCCGCGGTATAAAGCAGTGACCTCCACGGCCGAGGATACATGGGGACTTTCCAGTTTAGGAAAGGCAGTGGCCGTCAGCGGGAAGATACAGAATGTGGAAACCGGATATGGCTGGGTAAGTAAGCCAATCGCTAATAACGAGCCACAATGGCTGCAGCTGGAATATGAATCCCCGATTACAGTAAAGAAATATGTGATCTATCATGATGGGGCGATCCGGCCGGCAGAAGCAAAGTGCAATTCTCGGGATTTCCAGTTACAGTACAGCGACACTGGAGAGGACGGGGACTGGAAAGTTGCGGATGATGTGACAGGGAATTCGGAGAGCATTTACACCAAAGTTTTGAATAACGCTGTAACAGCCCGATTTTTCAGGGTATACATTACCAATCCGGTACAGCCGGAATATGGCAGTGTAGACCCCCGGGCAAAAATCGCGCAGTGGGAATTATATGAAAAGGCTGACGAAGAGCAGGAGGGACAGGCATCTGACAATTATGCTCTGAATAAGCCGATTAAGGTATCTTCCGAATACACGCATCCAACTTCGGGTGTTCAGTCCGGAGCGATGATGATTGATGGCAAGCCATCCACAAAATGGTGTGCAGTAGCCGATGAACCCCATTGGGCAATTATTGACCTTGGCGAAAAAAAGGACATCGGGTATTATAGTCTGAGCCATGCCGGTACGGTAGGTGAGGCCGAGCATAATACGGTTGACTACCAGCTGCAATATCTGGAAACAGACAATGAAGACTGGGATACCATTGAGAATAACGCATCCTGGGTTGATATGGATGCTGTTACAGGAAATACGGCAACAGTAACGGAAAAGGTTTTTGAAACACCTGTTCAGGCAAGATATATCCGGCTTTTTATTACGAAGGCGGCGTCCGGGAACACGGCGGCAAGGATACACGAGCTGGAACTGTACGCAGAGAAGCCGGACAAACCAGTATTTTATGAAAAACAGGATATCTTAAATGCTGAGGTTACTACAGAGATGCCATATAAGGATAAGATGGTATCAATGGAGACGTTTACTTCAGCGACTAAAAATGTTATTGTTACAAAACTGACTTCGCATGCCAGTGAAGGGATGGAATTGCAGGCAGAACTCTGGGGGAAGGCCGGGGACGGCAACCGCCCGGTTTCTGCAAGCGTGAATGAAGATGGAACAGTGACTGTTGCCCGTACTACATATAATGGCAATAAAGCGGATTCAAAATCATATACCTCCAAAGCAGCCATGTCTATGGCTGTAGTAGGCGCAGAAAGTACGGCAGATGCCTCAGCAGATAAAGGAATCTTATCTTTTGCGATTGCACCGGAACAGTCTGTATATATCGTGACATCTGTGGGAGGAGGCGGCAAGACTTACAACGGGCAGGATGAGCTGCAAGGAACAGATCCTGTTCAGGAGGCCGCGGAGCTGCTGGGCAGTATTGAAAATGGTGCTGATATTGATGCATTAAAGGCTGAGCATCAGCAGTGGTGGAAAGACTTCTGGAGTGCTTCCTATGTCAGTCTGGATACTTCTGATGCAAGGATGGATACGATCATGAAGTACTACTATGGAGCTCAATATATTTTGGGCTGCACATCCAGAGAAGGCGAACTGGCGCCTGGTATTATGGGGATCTGGTGTAATACCGATTCACCGATGTGGTGGGGACATTATCAGCTGAATTATAATTATAATGCACCTTTCTATGGCACAAATTCAAGTAACCGTCCGGAGATAGGGCTTCCTGCTTTTGAACAGGTTCTTGAATATATGGAGGAAGGTAAGAAAAACTCAGAGTCCACGAAAGAATTATTACGTCTGAGCAACGAAGGTTCAGGAAGAGGAAATGGATATGTTCAGAAATTAATTGAGGATGGAAAGATTGATCCTGAGAACGGCATTCAGGGCGGATTATTCTATCCGGTAGGAATTACACCATGGGGACAGACAGTATGTCCGGGACTTTACCATAATGAAACACTGTGCGCTGCTTATAGTGCTTATCCGGGTGCAGAGTATTACAAGTATACGATGGACAAGGAGTATCTCCAGAATGGGCTGTATGATTACTTAAAGGGCTGTGCAACATTCTATGAGACATGGCTGGAAAAGGATGAAAACGGTCAGTACAATATGTACGCAGGCTACCATGAGAATTCGTGGGGGTATAATCCGGCAGTTGAGCTTGCAACGGTTTATTTCCTGTTTGAAACGATCGTCGATGCAAGTGAGACATTAGGTGTGGATGCAGACAAGCGGGAGCTTTGGACGGACATCCGTGATAATCTGGCACCGCAGCCGACAGCCGATTATAACGGGAAGACAGTTTACGCACTGGCAGAAAAAGGATGGAATGGAAGTAAATATGTGCCTCTGGCGAATCCAATTCCGGCAGACGGAAACTGCATTCCTCTGGAAAGCCTCACACAGGGGGGAAGGGTTGGATATTTCTCTACACCTGAAGAGCTTGAAATCGCGCAGAATACAATTGATGTATTCGGTGACGGAGGCTGGGGACAGGCGAATAATTTCCCGAGAATTTTTACAGCGGCTTTGAGAGCCAGGTATAATCTGGACACTGTTGTAAATGGGTTTGCCAATACAATAACAGCAAATATGAAGCCGAATCTTAGAATTTGGGATCCATATCATGGTATTGAAAAGTCTGGTGCAACTGAGTCCGTCAACAGCATGATGATGCAGACGGATAAGGGAATCACTAAAATATTCCCATGCTGGTATGCAGATAAGAATGCAAAGTTCTCAAAACTGCGTGCAGAAGGCGCATTTATAGTTTCTGCAGAATATGACGGAACTGCACAGGAAGCAAAGAATGTAGTGATCACCAGCGAAAAAGGTGAAACGATGACATTGGCTGTACCTTGGAGTGAAGGAGGTACTGTCCGTGATTCCGCAGGAAATGTAGTAAAAACGGAAGCTGGAACAGTTCCCAACTGGGAAGACGAAAAAACAATCACTTTTGATACTGTAGCAGGCGAAACCTATACGGTAGAAAAAGGTGAGGCCCCGGTTGATCTTGACTGCGCTGCAATTGATAAAGTGATCGCAGAAGCAGAAGCAGAAGCGATCAAGCAGGACGGATACACACAGGAGAGCTATCAGGCACTGCAGGATGCGTTAAACAGCGCAAGAGATGCGCGCCAGAATGCAACAACCCAGGACGAGCTGAATCAGAAAAAAGATGGGCTCCGCACAGCAATCGACGGCTTAAAGGGAAGCAAGAATGTATTGGAAACCTTCCTGAACAGAGCAAAGCAGCATGTTGCAAACGGAGATGTAGACGGACTGGTTGAATCTGTGCAGAAGCTTTTCGCAGAAGCTATTGCAGAGGGCGAAGCAATCATGGAAAAAGAGGATGCGTCAAAAGAGGATGTGCTGGGAGCATGTGTGAAGCTGATGAAAGCGATCCAGGCACTGGATATGGAAGCCGGAGATAAGGCCGACCTTGGCATGGCTCTGGAATTGACGAATATGATCGACCTGACAAAATATGTGGAGGCAGGA
>NZ_GL870809.1:191341-268020 GCF_000190355.1 Clostridium sp. D5
GTACACAGAATAAGGGATCAGCAAATCAGGGAATTAAGACAGGAGACGCTGCAATAGTATTTGTGCCGATCATCGGGATCATGCTGAGTTTTGGCGCAGCAGCTGTGGCTGTCAGTATGTTTTTCAGACGGAAACGCAGATAAGAAAGGATACTAAAAGCCAAAATAAATGAACCAACTACTAAAAAAACAACCCCTGTGTTAGAATTGTATTCATTATAATTTATATTAACAAATAACGGACCGAAGATCCGCCGCAATTGTGGCGGATCTTTTTGCCAAATATAAAGGCATATAGGTAATAAAAGGGAAATTCCATATATACCAAGAGCAAAGGCAAAAGAAAAAGGTGGAGCATTCGCTGTAAAAGCTGGAAAGGAGGGCGCTATACAGGCAACTTGTCAGAGAATGAAAGATACTGTCAAGGCTGAGGATGTCACAGCGATGCCCCTTTTTATAAATAAAGTGAAACATTGCAGGAGGATGGGAATGAAGAAAAAGAAAGCACTCACAAAAACAGCAGCGGCGGCTATGGCCTGCTGTATGCTGGGCAGTACGGTCTTTTCGGGCGCAGGAATAGGTACAGTCCGCGCTGAAGCAGAGGGTGATTCAGAATGGAATGAAATTCAGTCAATCGTATCACGGTACTATGGGGAATGGAATGACACCAATTACAGCGGAGCTATTTCGGATCATATACCTGATACAGCGTTGCTTGGGAATGGAGATGTTGGCGTTACATCTGCAGGAAATGGGGACGAGAAAAGTTTTTACATATCCAAAGGGGATTTCTGGACATATGAAGGAACGCCTCTCACAATCGGTAAGGTAAGGATTGGCGCCAGTCAGAAGGTGATTGAGGAAGAGACAGGGAATCTTGCACCTTCATTCAAAGAGGTAACTGTGAGCAGCCGGGATATAAATCCGGATTTTAAACCAGAGGATGCTGTCAGCGGAAAGGCGGAACAAAATAGCAATGGTTACGGCTGGGTGTCCAGTATTCCTGCCTGGAATGATCAGGACAGAAATGATTACTGGATGAAGCTTGAATTTGAGAATCCCATTACAATCGGGAGATGGGCAGCAAAGTGGGACGGGTATGTACGGCCCGGTCAGGAACAAAATAACCCGAAAAGCTTTACCCTGCAGATTAGCGATACCGGAAACGAATGGCAGGATGTAGATACGGTTGAAGAGAATACAGCAAGTGTATCAGATCGGAATCTGGAAGAGGCGGTAACGGCAAAATTTGTAAGGCTCCATATTCCGTATCCGGAACAGAATGATGGCGACTATGCCCGTGCAAGAGTCGGACAGTTTGAATTGTATACAGAGCCGAAAGAAGCAGCAGAAGAACCTTCGGATAATCTGGCATTTCATAAACCGGTAAAGGTGTGTTCTTCATTTACGGACCAGGGAGTACTGTATCCGGGAGAAAACATTGTAGATGGAAAAGATTCCACAAAATGGTGTTCACTGCACGATAATGAATCTACTCATTGGGCAATCATTGATCTGGAAGCGGTGGAGACCATAAGCTATTATGATTTGGTACATTCAGGAATTATAGGGGAAACTGACCATAATACGGTAGACTACCAGCTTCAGTACCTGGATTCGGCAGAGGAAGACTGGGAAACAATCGAAACCCTGGATGACAGCCTCTGGAAGGATATGGACACAGTAACAGGCAATACCGCTACGGTTACCAGTAAAGTTCTGGAGAATCCCGTCAGTGCAAGATATATTCGTCTGTATATAACAAAGCCTGCCTCAGGAAATAAAGCAGCAAGGATTCATGAACTGGATTTGAGAGCAAAGGCTCCAGCAGCATTTTACGAAAAGCAGGATATTTTAAATGCAGAAATCCAGACAACTCAGGAACTGGCGGAGGTTCCGACTGAGATGAAGACCTGGCTTTCTTCCGATAAAAACATTATGGTAACGGAGCTTAAGTCAAATGGAGCACAGGACGCAACATTCCAGGTAGAAACATCTGCAAGTGATAAGAATAAAGTGAATACTCCGATCACTGCTGAGAATACTGACAGCAGCGTAACTGTTACCCGTTCAACCCAAAACAAAGCACCGGATAATCCGCAGTCTCATGTATCAAAAGCTGCGCTTTCCACAAAGATTATCGGCGCTGACGATGTTACGGCTGCTTCTGATAATGAAGCGGGAAAAGGGAATCTGGAATTTACTTTAAAAGCAGGACAAACAGTGTATATCGTGACTTCAGTTGGAGGCGGCGGCAGAACTTACCACAACGATATGACCTTGTGGGACGGTGTTGCAGAACCGGTTGAAGATGCACAGGAACTGCTGGCCGGTGTTGCTGATGAAAGTGCAGTGTCAGCGCTGAATGACGCACGGCAGACATGGTGGAAAGATTTCTGGAGTGCATCTTATGTGGATCTGGGAACAGAGGATGAAAACCTCTCCAAGGTTCAGAAATACTATTACGGAGCCCAGTATCTGCTGGGAAGTTCCACGAAAGAAGGCGAGGTTGCACCGGGAATCTATGCACTCTGGCATACAACAGATTCCGGATGGTGGAATTCCGATTATCATCTGAATTATAACTTTATGTCTGCATTTTATGGAACGAATACAAGTAACAGAACGGAGCTGTCCTTACCGGGAATCAAGGCATTGCTGGAATTTGTACCGGAAGGTCAAAAGCGTGCAGGTTCTATCGATGAACTAAAGCGAATCAAGTCAGATTTTGTGGAAGCAAAGATTGCCAAAGGTGATATAGATCCGGAAAAAGGGATTGAAAATGCATTACTTTATCCTGTAGGAATCGGTCCATGGGGTATGACGCTCGATAATAATTATCATAATGAAGCGCTGAATGCTTCGTATAATTCATATTTGTTTACACAGTATTACGACTATACGATGGATGATGAGTTCCTGGCAAATGATATGTATGAATACTTGAAGCAATGCGTGGCATTTTATGAGTCATGGCTGGAAAAAGAGGGGGATGAATATGTATTGTATGCAGGTTATAACGAAGGATCCTGGGCAAAGAATCCAGCGGTAGAGCTTGCATCATTAAAACATTGCCTTAAAAATCTGATTCAGGCAAGCGAGGCATTAGGGAGAGACGAAGACAGGAGAGCAGGCTGGAAGGAGATTTATAATGGCTTAAGCGCGCAGCCCACAACAGTTGTAAATGGGAAAACGGTTCTTGCACTGGGCGAAAAACAATGGGACGGAAGCAACTGGATAGACCTTCCAAGCCCAATTCCAGGGGACGGAAATGCACTTCCTTTAGATTCAATCATTCCTGGCGGCGTTTATAATTATTTTTCATCACCAGAGGATCTGCAGATGGTACAGGATACGATTGATGTGTTCTCACAGAGAGGTGGCTGGTCACAGGCAAATAACTTCCCGAGACTGTTTCCGGATGCTGTGAAAGCCAGATATGATACGAATACAATAGTAACAAAGCTGGTGGATGTGATTAACAGACAGATGCAGCCAAATCTGAAAATTAAAGATGGAATGCATGGTATTGAAAAATCCGGTTCCACGGAAACGATCAACAGCATGATGCTGATCAGTGAAGAGGGAATAACAAAAATTTTCCCGAACTGGTACGCAGACAAGAGCGCAAAGTTTGCACATCTTCGTGCAAAAGGAGCATTTACAGTATCGGCGGAATATGATGGAAGCGCACAGGAAGCAAAGAATGTTATAGTTACAAGTGAAAAGGGCAAAACAATGACACTGGTATCTCCATGGGCTGAGGGCGCTACTGTCCGTGATTCCGCAGGAAATATTGTGAAAACGGCAGATGGAACAGTTCCCAACTGGGAAGACGAAAAAACAATCACTTTTGATACCGTAGCAGGCGAAGCCTATACGGTAGAAAAAGGTGAGGCTCCGGTCGAGCTTGATTACGAAGCAATTGATAAAGTAATCTCAGAGGCGCAAGCAATTAAACAGGACGGATACACACAGGAGAGCTACCAGACACTGCAGGATGCATTAAAGAATGCAATGGATGCGCGCCAGAATGCAACAACCCAGGACGAACTGAATCAGAAAAAAGATGGACTTCGTGCAGCAATCGATGGCTTAAAGGGAAGCAAGAACGTATTGGAAACCTTCCTGAACAGAGCGAAGCAGCACGTAGCGAATGGCGATGTAGAAGGCCTGGTTGAATCTGTGCAGAAGCTTTTCACCGAAGCAATTGCCGAGGGTGAAGCTGTTATGAATAATGAGAATGCCAAAAAGGAAGATGTGCTGAAAGCAAGCCTGAAGCTGATGAAGGCGATTCAGGCATTGGATATGAAGGCAGGAGATAAGGCGGATCTTGGAATGGCACTGGAATTGACGGACATGATTGACCTTACGAAATACGTTGAGGCCGGACAGAAAGAATATCTGGAAGCGAAAACAGAAGCAGAGCATGTAATGGAAAATGGAGATGCGATGCAGCCGGAGGTTGACACAGCCTGGGAGACACTGGTAGAAACCATGATGAACTTAAGGCTGAAAGCGGACAAGTCCACACTGTCAGATTTATTAGACAGTGTAAAGAATCTTGACCTGGACAAGTATACTGATGAAACAGCTGCAGTTTATAAGGAGGCCTTAGCAGCAGCGATGGCTGTCATGGAAGATGATACTTTGTCCCAAGATGACCAGACGAAAGTGGATGAAGCAGTTATGAACCTGATGATTGCAAAAGCGGACCTGAAAGAAAAAGAAGGCGGCGGGAACAATAACGGCGGAAATAACAACGGCGGGGATAATAACGGCGGAAACAACAACGGCGGAAATAACAATGGCGGGAATAATAACGGTGGTAACAGTAATGGCGGAAGTGGTAGTCAAAAGGGGAACAGTACTATAAAGACAGGCGATACGGTACCTCTGTTCATTCCGGTATTAGGCATTCTAATGAGTATGGGTGCTGCAGTTATTATTGGAGTAGCCGCTTATAAAACTAAACGCAGATAAAATTTATAGTACCGGATCTTTCATTTTTAAGAGATGAAAGATCCGGTATTTTTTATATCTAAATACAAAATTATATGTGTTATATAAATTCGCCATACCAGGTAAAAAAAACCAAAATAATTGAACCAACTGCTAAAAATTCCCACCCTGAATAACCAGAGCATTTACTATAATCTATTTAATATATAACTGAACGGAGGGCCGCTGCTATTGAGGCGGCCATTTTGGTAAATTCTCCATACAAAACAAGTAAATATAAAAAAGTATCTTGTCTGGAAGTACAGGAGGCGGGGAAAAAGGGAGGAGTATCAGCAGCCAAAGCTGGTAAGGAGGGACGAGTATCCTCAGTCAGAGCTGGAAAGGAGGGCGTTATACTGCGAATTACTGAAGGATACAGTCAAGGCTGTGAATGCGATGTACCTTTTTGATAAAAATAAGATTTATTTGAGGAGGAAAGGAATGAATAAAAAGAAAGTACTTGCTAAAATGGCCGCGGCAACAATGGCCTGCAGTATGCTGGGAACTACTATTTTGCCGGGAATAAGCATGAAAGATGTCCAGGCGGAAGAGACAGCTGTTTCGGATTGGGATAAGGTTCAGTCTATTGTATCTCGGTATTACGGAGAGTGGAAGGATACGACCTATTCAGGGGTAAAGTCAAATACACTGCCCAATACTGCACTTTTAGGGAATGGTGATGTCGGAATTACTTCAGCAGGAAATGCAGATTCTAAAAGCTTTTATATTTCAAAAGGAGACTTTTGGACCTACAATGGCAGTCCAATGCCGATTGGAGGGGTAACGATTGAAAAGCAGAAAGAAGAAGTAATCGAGACAGATGAGAACCTTGCTCCTAAGTATAAGGCAGTGACAGTGAGCAGCCAACATAAGGATTTCCCACCGGAGGCAGCAGTAAGTGGAGAAATGCAGCAAAGCCCATCAGGGTATGGCTGGGTAACACAACGTCCGCAGGATCCGGAACAAAATGGTAATAAGGACTTCTGGCTTCAGTTGGAATATGAAGAGCCAATTTCAATTTCAAGATATGTAGTGAAAAGTGACGGGGCTGTACGTCCTGCATATGGAGCTGAAAATAATACAAAAGACTTTGAACTGCAGATAAGCGAAACGGGAGTGGAGGACAGCTGGATTCCGGTTGATACAGTGACCGGCAACACAGCAGATATTTTCGACAAGAACCTGGATGAAGCAGTGAGTACGAAATTTGTACGTCTTTATATTACAAAAGCGACACAGGAAACAACGGCTGACTCCAGAAATAATCCGCGTGCAAGAATCGGACAGTTTGAGCTGTATGCAGAGCCAAAGGCTGAGGGAGAAGTGCCGGCAGCAGATTCTAAAAATCTGGCATTAAATAAGCCGATCAAGGTCTGTTCCTCCTACATAGACAAGGGAGTAGATTATGTCGGAAAATTTGTTGTAGATGGCGATACTTCCACAAAGTGGTGTTCTCTGCACGACAATGAGTCTACTCATTGGGCAATTATAGATTTGGGAGACGCAAAAGATATCGGATATTATCAGCTGACCCATTCGGGAATTGTCGGAGAGACAGTGCATAATACTGTAGATTACCAACTCCAGTACTTAGCTTCAACGGAAGAAAAAGACTGGGATACGATTGAAAATGAAACTGAATGGCTTGATATGGATGCTGTTACAGGAAATAAATCGACGGTAACCAGCAAGGCATTTGAGAATCCGGTGAATGCCAGATATGTCCGTCTGTTAATTACGAAGCCTGCATCAGGAAATAAAGCAGCAAGAATCCATGAATTGGAGCTGCGGGAAGAAGCACCGTTTGCATTCTATGAGAAGCAGGATATCCTGAATGCGGAAATCCAAACGAGCCAGGAATTGGCAGAGGTTCCGACAGAGATGAAAACCTGGATTTCAGACAGCAAGAATATCATGGTAACAGAGCTTACCTCTAATGGTACTCAGGATGCAAATTTCCAGGTAGGGGTCTGGGCAGAGAATAATGACAGGGCTAATAAACCTATTACGGCGGAGAACGATGAGAGTTCTGTCACAGTTACCCGCGCTACTCAGAATACGGCTCCGGACGATACTAATGCGCATGTATCCCAGGCAGCCATATCCACCAAGATTATCGGCGCAGACGGTGTGGCTGCGGCTTCTGATGAAAATATCGGGAAAGGTACTCTTAAGTTTACATTGGGTGCAGGCCAACGTGTCTATATTGTTTCGGCGATTGGCGGCGGTGGAAGAACCTATCATAACGATGGCAGCTTATGGGCTGACACAGAACCGGTTCAGGATGCTAAAGGATTACTTGCCAGTGTGGCGGATGCATCTGTAATTGAGAGTTTAAATGCAGAGCGCCAGGCATGGTGGAAGGATTACTGGAGCACATCGTATGTAGATTTTGGAACAGAAGATGAACAACTGAACAAGGTACAGAAATACTACTATGGTGCACAGTACATATTAGGAAGTACGGCGAAAGAAGGCGAGGAGGCACCGGGTCTGTATGGTATCTGGCATACAACAGATACACCCAATTGGAAGTCTGACTTTCATTTAAATTATAACTTTATGTCTACGTTCTATGGCACAAACTCAAGCAACAGACCGGAAGTTGCACTACCGGCGATTCAGGCACTTCTGGATTTTGTGCCGGAAGGACAGCGAAGGGCTTCAGATATCAGCGAAATCAGAAGGATACGTGAAGATTTCGTAAATGAAAAGATTGCAAAAGGTGATATCAGTGAGGAGAACGGCATCCCAGGCGCCATTTTGTTCCCGGTAGGTATCGGGCCGTGGGGAATGACACTTGATAATAAGTACCATAATGAGGCATTGAATGCCTGCTATAACGCATATTTAATGACACAATATTATGAATATACCATGGACAAGGATTTCCTGAATGCAGGCGCTTATGATTATATGAAACAGGCTGTTGCATTTTACGAGTCATGGCTGGAAAAAGAAGAAGGCCAGTATGTTCTTTACGCGGGATACAATGAGGGGTCATGGGCGAAGAATCCGGCAGTGGAACTGGCAGCATTCAAAAATACGCTCAGAAACGTAATTTCTATGAGTGAGTTTTTGGGAGTAGATGAAGATAAGAGAGTGAAGTGGAAAGATATCTACGAGAATCTGGGCGACCAGCCAACAACTGTTGTGAATGGGAAAACGGTTCTCGCATTAGGTGAAAAGCAGTGGAACGGCAGCTCATGGGTGGATCTTCCAAGCCCAATTCCTGGAGATGGTAACGCATTGCCATTGGATGCAATGATTCCTGGAGGCGTGTATACCTATTTCTCATCACAGGAAGACCTGCAGATGATACAGGACACGATTGATGTATTCTCACAGCGGGGAGCATGGGGGCAGATTAACAACTTCCCAAGATTATTCCCGGAGGCTGTGAAATCCAGATATCCAATTAATACAGTTGTAACAAAGCTAGTAGATGTAATTAACAGACAGATGGCAGCAAACCTGAGAATCAATGATAATACACATGGAGTAGAAAAATCAGGTTCAACAGAGACAATTAACAGCATGATGCTGATTAGTGACGAAGGAATCACAAAGATCTTCCCGAACTGGTATGCGGATAAGGATGCAGAATTCGTAAATCTTCGTGCAAAAGGTGCATTTAGTGTTTCTGCTGTCTACGATGGAACAGCTCAGGAAGCAAAAAATGTAGTAATCACCAGCGAAATGGGACAGCCAATGACATTGGTTTCACCATGGGCTGAGGGTGCATATGTGCGTGATTCTTCAGGAAATGTAGTGAAGGCAACAGCAGGAACAGTCCCGAATTGGGAAGATGAAAAAACAATCACTTTTGATACTGTTGCAGGCGAAACCTATACGGTAGAAAAAGGTGAGGCACCGGTTGAACTGGACTACGAAGCAATCGATAAAGTAATCGCAGAGGCAGAAGCGATTAAACAGGACGGATACACACAGGAGAGCTATCAGGCACTGCAGGATGCATTAAAGAACGCAAAGGATGCACGCCAGAATGCAACGACTCAGGACGAACTGACTCAGAAAAAGGACGAGCTTCGTGCCGCAATTGACGGGTTAAAAGGAAGCAAGAATGTCCTGGAAACCTTCCTGGACAGAGCAAAACAGCATGTAGAGAACGGAGATGTGGACAAGCTTGTTGAGTCCGTACAGAAGCTCTTTGCCGAAGCAATTGCAGAGGGCGAAGCAGTCATGGAGAACGGGAATGCTACGAAAGACGATGTGCTGAGGGCAAGTCTGAAACTAATGAAAGCGATCCAGGCACTGGATATGAAAGCTGGCGATAAGGCAGACCTTGGAATGGCCCTGGAACTGACGAATATGATCGACCTTACAAAATATGTGAAAGCAGGACAGACGGAATATCTGGCTGCGAAAGCAGAAGCTGAGGGCGTGATGGGCAACGGAGATGCAATGCAGCCTGAAGTTGATGCAGCGTGGACAAAGCTGGTGGATACGATGATGAACCTGAGATTAAAGGCAGATAAAGCAGCACTGGCTGATCTTCTGGAAAGCCTTAAGGATCTGGATCTGAATAAGTATACAGAAGAATCTGTAAAAACTTACAACGACGCACTGGCCCTGGCAAATACGATCATGAATGATGACGGTTTATCCGTTGATGATCAGGCGAAAGTAGATGAAGCAGTTGTAACACTTATGGCTGCAAGAGATGGGCTGACAGAAAAGAAAGGTTCCGGCGACGATAATAAAGACGATCCGAACGGAAACGGCGGCCAGAATGGCAATGGTCAGAATAATAATCAGAACGGAAATGGCCAGAATGGAACCAGCCAGAATGGAAACAGCGGAAAGCAGACCATAAAAACAGGCGATACGGTACCTCTGTTCATACCAGTATTAGGAATCGTGTTAAGCTTAGGTGCAGCAGCGGTAATAGCAGGTGTTGCTCTTAAGAAAAAGCGTAGATAAAGACTATTTGGGGCTACTGCACAAAATAATGTGCGGTGGCCCTGGATTTTTTTGTGCTTTATGATAAGATTCCACTGTCTGTATTCCGTGTTATTGCATGATTTTGGGGGATATAAACAAATTATTTGCGTAAAAACAAAAAAAAATGAACTAACTGCCAAAAAGAGTATCCCGGCGAAACGGGGATATAAATTACAATAAAAAGGACAACGGATTTAGTAGAATACTCCGTGTAAAAAGGAAATCTTTTATCGTTATTTTGGGCTTTGTGATATGAGCGATAAAAAGCGCCGTGAGCGCTGGAAAGGAGGCAGTAGGATATTTTGTACAAAGCCTTGAATGAAATATACATTTTGGAGGAAAAGGATGAGGAAGCAGAAAACGTTAATCAGAGCAACGGCAGCGGCCATGACCTGCTGTATGCTGGCCGGACCGGTCTTTTCTGGCGCGGGGATCAGTACAGTCCGAGCCGAAGGAGAGGGGGATTCCGAATGGAACCAGATTGAGTCGGTTGTATCCCGGTACTATGGGGAGTGGAATAACACGACCTATAGTGGGGCGGTATCAGACAAAATGCCAAATACCGCTCTTTTGGGAAATGGAGATGTCGGTATTACTTCAGCAGGAAATGATTTTTCTAAGAGTTTTTACATTTCAAAAAGTGATTTCTGGACTTATGGGACAGGAAACTATTCTTCACCATGTCCACCAATCCTTATTGGTGGCGTAACGATTGGGGAACAGACAAAAGATCAGAAACCGGAAATTGAAACAGATGTTAATCTTGCACCCACATACAAAAACGTCACAGCAAGCAGCTGGCATGATGCTTTTACGCCGGATAAGGCAGTGAATGGAGCTATGGAGGAAAGTTCCAGCGGCTATGGCTGGGTATCAAAACGTCCGCAGGATACTGAAGAAGGCGGAGTGGCAGATGTGCAGGATTTCTGGCTGCAGTTAGAATTTGAAGAAGCCATTACCATTTCAAGGTATGTTGTAAAAGGTGATGGTGCGGTAAGAGATACCGATGAAGGCAGAGGAAATAATCCGAAAGCCTTTGAACTGCAGGTAAGCGAAAATGGTATAGACGGCTGGACATCAGTTGATACTGTGACAGATAATTCAGAAAGTGTTTTTGACAAGGATCTGGATTCTGCCGTGACGACAAAATTTGTCCGCTTATATATTACAGAGGCTACACAGGGACTGGATGAAAATTCCCGGAAAAATCCCCGTGCCAGAGTCGGACAGTTTGAGCTTTATGCGAAGCCAAAGGTAGAGAATCTCGCCCCTCTTCATGAAGAAGTCACAGCAAGCAGCTATCATGATGCATTTGCTCCTGACCTTGCAGTTAACGGAATCATCGAAGATAACGCAAATGGAAATATGTGGGTGTCTAAAGTTCCGGCCCAACAGGGGAATGAATACTGGTTAAAGTTAAAATTTGCAGAACCTGTTACCATCGGCAGATATGTAGTGAAGAGTGATGCTTTTGTAAGAGGTTCAGCACAGGACGAAAACACTTCAAGTAATTTCGAATTGCAGGTAAGTGATACAGGGGAAGATGGAAGCTGGAACACAGTAGATACAATTGAAGGCAATAGTGAGGCCAACTTTGATACGAATCTGGATGAAAAGGTACAGACCCAATGGGTGAGACTGTACATTACACAGCCGCATCAGGGACATACAGGTAAAAATGATGAACGTGCACGAGTGGCAGAGTTTGAACTCTATGCGAATGCAAAAGATGCAGCTGAGGAGCCGCCGGTAGAAGAACCGGAGTCAAAAAATCTGGCATTAAACAAATCGATTCAGGAAAGCGGTTATATTAATAATCCGGGAACTCCTTACCATTCACCTGGTACAATGCTGATTGACGGAGACGCATCCACAAAATGGTGCTGTACGAAAAACGAAAATGCAGACGGATCAGAGAGATACTGGGCAATGCTTGACTTAGGCGAAGCAAAAGATATATCACGCTGGATTGTAAAACATGCCCAGGCGGGCGGCGAGGGCTCAGGCTATAATACGAAAGCATTTAAGCTGCAGTATACAACAGCAGAGAATCCGGACCCGGCTAATGACGAGATATGGGTAGATGCAGATGCGGTAGATAATAATTCGGAAGCAATTACAGACCGGAATCTGGAAACAGCGGTTAATACGCGTTATGTGCGTTTACTTGTTACGCAGGCGGAGCAGAATTCGAGCAAAGCAGTCCGTATTTATGAGCTGGAGTTATATTCCGAGCCAAAAGACCCGAATACCGTATTCTATGAAAAACAGGATATCTTAAATGCTGAGATCCAGACAAGACAGGAACTGGTGGGAACTCCTACCGAGATGAAGACCTGGTTATCAGCAGACAAGAATGTTATGGTAACAGAATTAAAATCAAATGGAACCAACGATGCAGCTTTTCAGGTAGATACCTGGGCATCACTGAATGATAAAGCAAACAAACCGATTACAGCTGCAAATGATGATACAAGTGTAACTGTGACACGATGCACCAGGAATACAGCACCGGATAATGAAAAAGCCCATGTTTCACAGGCAGCATTGTCTACAAAGATTATCGGTGCAGACGATGTAACGACATTTTCCAATAATGAAGACGGAAAAGGTAACTTAAAGTTTACATTGAAAGCAGGAGAAACTGTATATATTACAACAGCCATTGGCGGAGGCGGAAGAACCTATCATAATGACGGGGTTACGCTGTGGGATGACACAACAGCGGTACCGGCTTCTGAAGCACAGGAATTATTGGCAGGGGTTACAGGTGTGGATGCTGTAGCAGAACTGAACAGTGCCCGTCAGGATTGGTGGAAAGGATTCTGGAGCGACTCTTATGTTGATTTTGGGACAGAAGACGAAAAGCTGAATAAAGTACAGAAATATTACTATGGTGCGCAGTACTTATTGGGAAGTGCTTCCAAAGAGGGGGAACTGGCTCCGGGACTTTATGGAATCTGGCATACAACAGACAATGCAAGCTGGAGTTCCGATTATCATCTGAATTATAACTTTATTTCTACTTTCTATGGAACCAATTCAAGTAACAGACCGGAGCTTGCACTTTCAGGAGTACAGGCACTTCTGGACTTTGTGCCGGATGGACAGAGACGTGCAACTTCTACAGATGAGCTGAGAAGAATCAATAAAACTTTTGTAGATCAAAAAGTTGAAAAAGGCGATATTGATGCTACAAATGGTATCGAGGGCGCAATTTTATTCCCTGTAGGAATCGCTCCATGGGGTATGACAACAGATAATGTATATCTGAATGAGGCGCTGGATGCAGCATACAACTCTTATTTGATGACACAGTACTATGATTACACTATGGATACCGAGTTCCTTGAAAATGGTGTTTACGATTATATGAAGCAGTCGGTTGCATTCTATGAAGCATGGCTGGAAAAAGAAGACAGTGACAGAAATGAAGACGGATATGAATATGTACTTTACGCAGGCTTCAACGAAGGATCCTGGGCAAAGAACCCTGCAGTAGAGCTGGCAGCATTAAAGAATACAATCAAACATCTGATTCAGTTTAGCGAAGACCTGGGAAAAGACGAAGATAAGAGGGCAGACTGGATTGATATTTATGAACATCTTGGAGACCAGCCTACCACAAACGTGAATGGAAAGTCGGTTCTTGCATTAGGTGAAAAGCAGCAGAGCGGCGGTAACTGGGTAGACCTTCCAAGCCCGATACCGGGAGATGGCAATGCAATCCCATTGGATGCCATGGTTCCAGGAAACGTATATAATTACTTTTCTTCTCCGGAAGATTTACAGGTGGTTCGCGATACCATTTCTGTATTTTCAGACAGAGGTGCATGGGGACAGATTAACAACTTCCCGAGACTGTTCCAGGAGGCTGTAAAATCAAGATATGACATTGATACAGTTGTGACAAAACTGGTAAATGTAATCGACAGCCAGATGGCGGCAAACCTGAGAATCAACGATAATGTACACGGAATTGAAAAATCAGGTGCAACAGAAGCAATTAACAACATGATGCTGGCAAGCGAAGACGGAATTACAAAAGTATTCCCGAACTGGTATACTGATAAAGATGCAAAATTCGCTAACCTGCGTGCAAGAGGTGCGTTTACGGTTTCCGCTGAATTTGACGGAGCTGCACAGGAAGCAAAGAACGTTGTGATTACAAGCGAAAAAGGCAAAACAATGACATTGGTAACACCTTGGGCTGAGGGCGCTACTGTCCGTGATTCCGCAGGAAATGTTGTGAAAACGGAAGCAGGAACAGTTCCGAACTGGGAAGACGAAAAAACAATCACATTTGCAACTGCAGCAGGCGAGACTTATACTGTAGAAAAAGGTGAGGCTCCGGTTGAACTGGACTACGATGCAATCGATAAAGCAATCGCCGAGGCAGAAGCAATTAAACAGGACGGATACACACCGGAGAGCTGGCAGGCACTGCAGGATGCAATAAAGAATGCAAAGGATGCACGTCAGAATGCAACGACTCAGGACGAACTGACTCAGAAAAAGGACGAGCTTCGTGCCGCAATTGACGGGTTAAAAGGAAGCAAGAATGTCCTGGAAACCTTCCTGGACAGAGCAAAACAGCATGTAGAGAATGGTGATGTGGACAAGCTTGTTGAGTCCGTACAGAAGCTCTTTGCCGAAGCAATTGCAGAGGGCGAAGCAGTCATGGAGAACGGGAATGCTACGAAAGACGATGTGCTGAGGGCAAGTCTGAAACTGATGAAAGCGATCCAGGCACTGGATATGAAAGCCGGCGATAAGGCAGACCTTGGAATGGCCCTGGAACTGACGAATATGATCGACCTTACAAAATATGTGGAAGCAGGACAGACGGAATATCTGGCTGCGAAAGCAGAAGCTGAGGGCGTGATGGGCAACGGAGATGCAATGCAGCCTGAAGTTGATTCAGCGTGGGCAAAGCTTGTAGATGCGATGATGAATCTGAGATTAAAGGCAGATAAAGCAGCACTGGCTGATCTTCTGGAAAGCCTTAAGGATCTGGATCTGAATAAGTATACAGAAGAATCTGTAAAAACTTACAACGACGCACTGGCCCTGGCAAATACGATCATGAATGATGACGGTTTATCCGTTGATGATCAGGCGAAAGTAGATGAAGCAGTTGTAACACTTATGGCTGCAAGAGATGGGCTGACGGAAAAGAAAGGTTCCGGCGATGACAATAAAGATGATCCGAACGGAAACGGCGGTCAGAATGGCAATGGTCAGAATAATAATCAGAACGGAAATGGCCAGAATGGAACCAGCGGAAAGCAGTCTATAAAAACAGGCGATACGGTACCTCTGTTCATACCAGTATTAGGAATCGTGTTAAGCTTAGGTGCAGCAGCGGTAATAGCAGGTGTTGCTCTTAAGAAAAAGCGTAGATAAAGAGCCTTTGGGGCTACTGCACAAAATAATGTGCAGTGGCCCTGACTTTTTGTGCTTTATAAGGAGATTTCCTGTTTGTATTCTGGAATATTGCAACATATTTTAGGATGTAAACAAAATATGAATAAAAAAACAAAAAATATGAACTAACTGCCAAAAAGTGTGACCCGATAGAAAGTGGAGATAGATTACAATAAACAAAACAATAGATTCAGAAGAAAGCTCCGTAAAAGGAACCTATTCAATCGTTATTTTTGGCCTTGTGATAAGAAAAATAAGGAGCGTCGTGAGTGCTGGAAAGGAGGATATGAAATATTTCGCACAAAGCCTTGAATAAATATACTTATTGGAGGAAAAGGATGAGGAAGCAAAGAAAGTTAGCCAGAGCAACTGCAGCAGCCATGGTCTGCTGTATGCTTGGAAGCATGTGCTTTTCAGGTTTGGGCATGAGTGAAGTACAGGCAGAAGGGCAGGAGGATGCAAAGTGGAATGAAATCCAATCGGTGGTATCACGCTATTATGGAGAATGGAATGATACTTCATATTCGGGTGCAGTCTCTGATAAGCTGCCTAATACGGCTTTATTAGGAAATGGAGATGTCGGTATCACCTCAGCTGGAGACGGAAATTCCAAAAGTTTTTATATATCTAAAGGAGACTTCTGGGCATATAACGATAAACCGCTGCTGATTGGTGGTGTTACCATAGGGAAACAGAAGGAAGAAGCAGCAGACAATAGTACGAATCTTGCCCCAAACTATAAAAATGTAACGGCAAGCAGCTATCATGACAGTTTCAGCCCGGATACAGCCGTAAATGGAGAGATGCAGGAAAGTTCCAGCGGATATGGCTGGGTATCCAAGCGGCCGCAGGATACTGAGCAGGGCGGAAATCCAGAATTTTGGCTTCAGCTGGAATATGAAGAGCCGATTACCATTGGCAGGTACGTAGTAAAAAGTGATGGAGCAGTCAGGCCGCAATATGCTTCTGAAAACAATACAAAGGATTTTGCACTGCAGATTAGTGATACAGGAGAAGTGGATTCGTGGCAGTCTGTTGATACAGTGACAGATAATACGGCAAGTGTCTATGATAAGAATCTGGACTCTGCGGTAAGTGCAAAATTTGTTCGCCTGCTTATTACAAAGGCAACCCAGGAAACAACAGAGGATTCCCGAAGTAATCCGCGTGCCAGAATAGGGCAATTTGAACTTTATGAAGAAGCAAAAGTAGAGGAATCCGAGAATCTGGCATTGAATAAGCCCGTAAAAGTATGTGCAGCATTAACAGACGGAATTGAGCATGCTGGTTCACATATCGTTGATGGAGATAATAATACGAAATGGTGTTCGTTACATGATAATGAATCAACACATTGGGCAATTGTCGATTTAGGCGAGAAGAAAAATATTGGCTACTATTCATTAGTTCATTCTGGAATTGTTGGAGAGACCGAACATAATACTGTAGACTATCAGCTCCAATATCTGGAATCTGATACAGAAGAGTGGAGCAGTATTGAGAATACAGATGAATCTGCATGGTTGGATATGGATGCGGTTACAGGAAATACAGAGACAATTACCTCAAAAACATTTGAGACGCCTGTCAGTGCCCGTTACATCCGCCTGTTGATTACCAATCCTGCACCGTCAAATAAAGCAGCAAGAATCCATGAGCTGGAGCTTCGTGAAAATGCTCCTGAGATACCAGATGAAGGAGAGCCGGGCTCATTCTATGAAAAACAGGATATTCTGAATGGAGAGATACAGACAACCCAGGTATTGGCAGAGGTTCCGACGGAAATGAAGACATGGCTTTCCGCAGATAAGAATGTGATGGTAACGGAATTGAAGTCTAATGGTTCAACTGATGCGCTGCTCCAGGCAGATGTATGGGCATCAGCAAATGACAAGGCGAATAAGCCGATTACGGCAGAAAATAGTGCAGATACTGTAACAGTTACCCGTACTACACCGAACAAAGACTCAGGCAATCCCAATTCGCATGTATCAAAAGCTGCAGTATCGATGAAAGTTATCGGAGCAGATGATGCAGCAGCGGTATCGGACAACAAAGCCGGAAAAGGAAACTTAAAGTTTACGCTGAAAGCAGGCCAGAGTGTTTACATTGTGACCACAATAGGCGGAGGCGGAAGAACTTATCATAATGATGGCACCACTTTATGGGAATGTGAAAAAGAGCCGGCTCAGGAAGCGCAGGAATTGCTGGCAGAAGCAGCAGATGAAGCAAGCGTTGCAGCGTTGAATGAGGCCCGTCAGGCATGGTGGAAAGATTTTTGGAGTACATCTTACGTAGATTTTGGAACAGAAGATGAAAATCTGAATAAAGTCCAGAAATATTATTATGGAGCACAGTACATACTGGGAAGTACCGCAAAGGAAGGGGAGCTTGCCCCAGGTCTGTATGGAGTCTGGCATACAACAGACAATGCTACCTGGCATTCAGACTATCATTTAAATTATAACTTTATATCTACCTTCTATGGTACAAATTCAAGTAATAGGCCGGAAATAGCGATGCCGGGAATCCAGGCACTTTTAGATTATGTGCCAGAAGGGCAGAGAAGAGCCTCAGACATTAATGAAATCAGAAGGATTAATTCGGATTTTGTAAACAAGAAGGTTCAAAAAGGCGACATCAGTGAAGAAAATGGAATACCAGGAGCTATTTTGTACCCGGTAGGTATCGGACCATGGGGTACGACAACGGATGATGTCTACTTAAGCGAAGCGCTGGATGCAGCGTATAACGCCTATTTGATGACACAGTATTATGACTATACGCTGGATGAAGAATTTTTAAATGCCGGTGCATACGATTATATGAAACAGGCAGCAGCATTCTATGAAGCATGGCTGGAAAAAGAGGGCGATGAATATGTACTTTATGCAGGCTACAATGAAGGCTCCTGGGCAAAGAACCCGGCAGTTGAGCTTGCAGCAGTGAAGAATCTGTTGAGACATCTGATTTCTGCCAGTGAAACATTAGGCAGGGATGCAGACAAACGTGAAACATGGACAGACATTTATAATCATTTAGGGGATCAGCCGACAACAGTAGTGAATGGAAAGAAAGTTCTTGCACTGGGAGAAAAACAGTGGAACGGCAGCAGCTGGATCGATCTTCCAAGTCCGATTCCGGGAGATGGCAATGCACTGCCTCTGGATGCAATGATTCCGGGAGGAGTATACAATTATTTCTCAACACCAGAAGATTTACAGATGATTCAGGATACCATTGATGTTTTCTCGGAAAGAGGAGCATGGGGACAGATTAATAACTTCCCGAGATTGTTCCCCGAGGCTGTAAAATCCCGGTATCCGATCGATACCGTTGTAACAAAGCTGGTAGATGTAATAGACAGCCAGATGGTAGCAAATTTAAGAATTAATGATGGTGCACATGGAGTTGAAAAATCAGGCTCTACAGAAACAATCAACAGTATGATGCTGATCAGTGACGATGGAATGACAAAAATATTCCCGAACTGGTATGCAGACAAAGATGCCACATTTTCCGGACTCCGTGCAAAAGGCGCGTTTATTGTATCCGCATCCTACGATGGAGCTGCACAGGAAGCAAAAGATGTAGTAATCACCAGTGAAAAAGGGGAGACCATGACATTGGTAACACCTTGGGCTGAGGGCGCTACTGTCCGTGATTCCGCAGGAAATGTTGTGAAAACGGAAGCAGGAACAGTTCCGAACTGGGAAGACGAAAAAACAATCACATTTGCAACTGCAGCAGGCGAGACTTATACTGTAGAAAAAGGTGAGGCTCCGGTCGAACTGGACTACGATGCAATCGATAAAGCAATCGCCGAGGCAGAAGCAATTAAACAGGACGGATATACACAGGAGAGTTATCAGGCACTGCAGGATGCAATAAAGAATGCAAAGGATGCACGCCAGAATGCAACGACCCAGGATGAACTGACACAGAAAAAAGACGAACTGCGTGCAGCGATTGACGGATTAAGGGGAAGCAAAACCATACTGGAAACCTTCCTGACCAGAGCAAAACAGCATGTAGAGAACGGCGATGTGGACAAGCTTGTTGAGTCCGTACAGAAGCTTTTTGCAGAGGCAATTGCAGAGGGCGAAGCAGTCATGGAGAACGAGAGCGCTACGAAAGACGATGTGCTGACGGCAAGTCTGAAACTCATGAAGGCGATTCAGGCGCTGGATATGAAAGCCGGAGATAAGGCGGACCTCGGAATGGCACTTGAGCTGACGAACATGATTGACCTGGCACAGTATGTAGAAAAGGGACAGGCTGAATATCTGGCAGCAAAAGCAGAGGCAGAGCGTGTAATGGGCGACGGGGATGCTATGCAGCCTGAAGTTGACGCTGCATGGGCAGAGCTGGTAGACCGGATGATGGACTTAAGGCTGAAAGCGGACAAGTCCACATTGTCAGATTTATTAGACAGTGTAAAAGACATTGACCTGAGCAAGTACACAGACGAATCTGTAAAAGTATTCACGGATGCGCTGGCAAAAGCAAATGCAGTAATGGATGATGAAACCTTATCTGTAGAAAGCCAGGCAGAAGTTGACAAGACTGTAAAATTACTTGCAGATGCGCGTGACGGACTGACAGAGAAAAAAGGTTCTGGCGGAAACAATAATAACGGAAACCAGAATGGGAATAATGGAAACCAGAACGGCGGCGGTCAGAATGGAAATAACGGAAATGGTACTAACAATAATGGATCGGCAAACCAGGGAATTAAGACCGGGGATGCAGTCAGAGTTTTTGTACCGATTATCGGACTTGTGCTGAGCCTTGGCGCAGTGGCAGCAGTTGTCGGTGTGTTCTTAAAGAGAAGACGCAGATAGTGATGATCTAAAGGCAGTATTGAATAGTTACATATTTAAGAAGGACAGTCCCGAATGATTTCAGGACTGTCCTTTTTGGGAAGCTTGTGTTAGAATGATAACCAAAGTTGCTGCTTATAATATCCTCTATATTATACGTATCTTTGATGTTCTTCTGAGTCCCTGCCAGACATACTCCAGAAGACGTACCGGCTTATCCGGAATAAAACTCAAGGTGTTATGAAATGAAGAATAAAAATTTGAGAAAAACTAGCCTGAATACCATGCAGAAGATTGCTGTTGGATTTCTGGGTGTGATTCTGCTGGGGGCGGTACTCTTATGGCTTCCCATCAGCAACCAGCAGCCAATTGCATTTGCGGATGCACTGTTTACTGCTGTTTCTGCCGTATGCGTGACCGGGCTTGTCACAATTACGCCTGCGGTACAGTTTACCGTGATTGGCAAGGGAATACTGCTGGCGCTGATACAGATCGGCGGGCTGGGCGTGATTGCCTGTATGGTTGCTTTCTTTCTTATTATAAAAAAGAAGATTACGATGAAGGAGCGGGTGCTGATCCAGCAGACTTACAATCTGGATACGCTGACTGGAATGGTACAGTTTGTGATCCGCATTCTGCGGGGAACATTTCTGGTGGAAGGAATCGGAGCGCTTCTTTATTCAATCAGATTCATTCCGGAATTCGGACTGGTCGAAGGAATCTGTTATTCGGTCTTCCACGCGGTGTCGGCGTTCTGTAATGCCGGAATTGATATTCTGGGAAGCAGCAGCTATATGGCATATGTGAAATCTCCGATTGTCAGTTTAACGACCATATTTTTGATTGTAATCGGCGGCCTGGGGTTCCCGGTATGGCACGATATTTACACAAATACGAAGCGGGTTATAACGGAAAGGCAGCCGGCAAGGCGTCTGTTTATGCGTCTGAAACTGCAGACGAAGATTGTGCTGACAATGACGGCAGTCCTTCTGATCACCGGTTTCCTGGGATTTTTTATTCTTGAATACAAGAACCCGGAGACTATGGGTGGACTGAATTTCTGGCAAAAACTTATGGCATCCGGCTTCCAGTCCGTGACAACCAGGACGGCGGGATTTGCCAGCGTGTCCCAGGCAGGGCTGACATCGGGTTCCAAACTGCTGGCATGTATTCTGATGTTTGTAGGAGGATCTCCGGCGGGAACGGCCGGTGGTGTAAAGACAACAACGGTGGCCATGCTTCTGCTTACCTGTTTGGGAGTGCTCAAAGGAAAGCGGGATACGGAATGCTTCGGCAGAAAAATTGAGCCGTCTATAGTACGGTCCGGAATTGCGATTATCCTGCTGACATTTTTATTCTGGCTGTCGGGAGTGACACTGATCACCGTGCTGGAGCCCCAGGTGGATTTCCTGCGGATTATGTATGAGGTTACGTCGGCTATGGCAACGGTAGGGCTGACTGCGGACCTGACGCCCGAGCTGGGCCGTGCAAGCCAGGCGGTGCTGATGGTTCTGATGTATGTGGGGCGTATCGGTCCGATTACCATGGCGCTTGTATTCGCAGGACGTGCCAATTCGGGCACACAGCTGCGGGATCTGCCGGAAAAACGGATTATGCTGGGATAGTAATTGCTGGACTGAGGCAGAGGCGCGGTAAAGCGCAGCTCCACAGAGAGATTAAAGTTAAGACAGGAGAAAATAAAATGAAGAAGCAGTATGCAGTATTTGGCCTGGGGAGTTTCGGGCGCAGTGTGGCGCTGACGCTGGAAAGCCTGGGCAGTGATGTGATTGTGGTGGATAAATCTTATGAAAAGGTACAGGAGATTTCTGATTCCGTATCCTATGCCATGCGCGCCGATGTGGCGGACCCGGATGCCCTTCTTTCTTTGGGCGGAAGGAATCTGGACGGCGCTGTGATTGCGGTCTCCGAGAGCCTGGAGGCCAGTATTATGGCGACGATAGCATGCAAGGAGATGGGGATCCCCTATGTACTGGCGAAGGCGAGGGATGAGCTGCAGGGTATGATCCTGGAGAAGATCGGGGCGGATGCCATTGTGTATCCGGAGCGTGATATGGGCAGCAGAGTTGCCAAGAGCCTTGTCTCTACTGCATTTTCGGACTGGATAGAGCTGTCTTCGGAGTACAGTATGGCTGAGACTGTGATACCGGACAGATGGGTAGGGAAGAGCCTTGCGGAATTGAAGGTGCGTGAACATTATGGCATTAATGTGGTCGGAGTTATGCAGCGTGAGGAAGTGGATGTTACGTTCGATCCGCACAAACCGCTGCCGCCGGAATGTATCATCATTGTAATCGGTGCGAACTCCGTACTGGCAAAGTTTCACGACAAGCAGTTTTAGTATAGCGGGCGGGAATCTCCGGTTACTCAATTGACGGAGATTTGATAATAACGATGATAAGGAAGTTATGGTGAATTGAGATGATTACAAGTACAGGCAATCAAAAGGTAAAGGAGCTGCTGCAGCTTCAGAAGAAGAGCAGGATCAGGAATCAGGAGGGCGTTTTTATAGCCGAGGGAAGCCGTATGGTGGGGGAGACTCCGAAAGAGAGCCTGGTCAGGCTGTATGTATCGGAAACTTATTACAAAAAGCATGAAGAAGAATTAAAAAAATACAACAGACAGCCGGAAGTGCTTACAGATACCGTATTTGCGTACGTGTCGGACACGAAGACTCCTCAGGGGATTCTGGCAGTTGTACGGCAGATGGAATATACGATGGAAGAGATTACGGGAAAGGGGAATCCGCACATTCTGGTGCTGGATAACCTGCAGGATCCGGGTAATCTGGGAACCATATTCCGGACGGCCGAAGCCGCCGGAGTTACGGGGATTCTGATGAGTGGGGACTGTGTGGATATTTATAATCCCAAAACGATCCGCTCTACCATGGGGGCAGTATATCGGATGCCATTTCTTTATGTGGAAGATATGATAGAGGGGATTGACAACCTGAAAAAGAATAATATCCGTGTCTATGCTGCCCATCTGGATGGGAAAAATTCATATGATAAGGAAGATTACTGCGGCGGGACTGCATTTCTGATTGGAAATGAAGGGAACGGGCTGCGGCCGGAAGTGGCAGAGAAAGCGGATGTCTGGGTGAGGATACCGATGGAAGGGCAGGCGGAATCTCTGAATGCTGCTGTGGCGGCCGCGGTACTGATGTTTGAGGCGAGCAGGCAGCGGCGGTAAAAACGAAAGAATATCCGGCACTTGCCTTTAGTTATACTTTGGATAATTATGTATTATATAAGCTATATTATGTGATTATAGCCATTACAATGAATAATTCTTGATTATTCATCGTAAAAGCTATATAATTAGGTCAAAGGAGGTGCTCTATGTTTTTTATCTTCAAATATAGACCATATATAGCTATTATAGGCGATATAAAGGGTTCCAAAAAACTTTCAGACAGAAAAAAGATACAGGAGAAATTGAAAAAAGTTTTGGATGATATCAATGAAACATATGCCGTGGATATTGCATCTAAATTTATGATTACTTTAGGCGATGAGTTCCAGGGACTGCTAAGTAAGGGGAATCATGCGCTGAAGATTATTACAGAGATAGAAAATAAGATGTATCCAGTAAGAATCCGCTATGGGATTGGAATAGGAGAGATTATTACTGATATTAATGCTGAAATGGCAATTGGCGCAGACGGACCGGGCTATTATAAAGCGCGGGAAGCCCTGGAAGTATTAAGAGAAAACGAAAAGAAAAAACAGACGGATTCAGCCGATATACGCCTTGGGGTTGAGGGCGGGAATGAGTCGTCAGTAATGATGCTAAACACAATTTTAACTTTGATGACAGCTATTAAAGATTCCTGGAGTGACAGGCAGCGAGAAGTTATTTCAGATACACTGGAACATCAGGACGGCCAGGTGAATGTGGCGCGGCGTATGAGTATTCAGCAGCCCACAGTGCAGCGTATCTTGGCTAAAGGAAGATATTATGCATATAAAGAGGCTATGGATATAGTAGGAAGGGCATTAGGGGAAATTACGCAGGATGATATTTAGAGAATACTTTATATTATTATTGTTATCTCATGTTATTGGGGATTTTTATTTCCAGACAGAAATGATGGCTGATAAAAAGGCAAACAGTCTGAAATGGGTTTTTATACACTGTCTGAGTTATTGGGGGGCCATTATGCTGGTTTCCGTATTTGTAATATCCTGTGAGATATTACTATATGGGACTGTTGCTGCAATTGTACATATGATAATAGATCTGATAAAGTACTACTATAATATTAGAATTAAAAATAAAGAATCAGTAACTATATATCGTGAACAGAAACTCTTTTTAGCAGACCAGGCTTTACATATCATTGGCCTGATTTTCATTGCATATCTCTTTACAGCGTATGGGGGCACATTAAGTTTAGTTTCCGGTATGGCCAGATTCACTGAGATTACAAATGTGTCCGGAATAGCGTTTGCGTCGTGGATTACAGCAGTGCTTATCATACATAAGCCTGCTAATATTGCGATATCTAAAATGTTAGCGGTTTACAGGCCGAAAGATAAAGAACGGGGAAGAAAACAGGATAATAATGCCGGAAGGTTCATTGGAACAATAGAACGTATCATTATGTTGATTTTCTTATCCATAGGGCAGTATTCAGCAATAGGGCTGGTTCTGACAGCCAAGTCGATTGCAAGATACGATAAGATTGCGAAGGAACCGGAATTTGCGGAGTATTACCTATTGGGAACCTTATTAAGTACCTTGGCTGTGGTGATCACTTCTTTTATCATTTAATTAACTTAACTTTACATAAGAAAC
The DNA here is from genome assembly GCF_000190355.1 of Clostridium sp. D5. Taxonomy (NCBI): domain Bacteria; kingdom Bacillati; phylum Bacillota; class Clostridia; order Eubacteriales; family Clostridiaceae; genus Clostridium; species Clostridium sp. D5. Next base: position 216,378 of record NZ_GL870809.1, read on the forward strand.
ACTCTTGCGTGATCCATGTCTTATTGGCATTTAAGGATTTATGCAGGGGTGTTTTTTATGATACAGGACATTCCTCTGGAATGTCCTGTCAAAAAAACATATGGAGTTGAAAGCGGTGTGCCTGCTTTGTTCTTTGAACGGAGTTATCAAAATTGTTAAAATGTTAGAAATTAAACAATAAAATCGAATAATGTTAACAATTCAACTAATTTTATGAAATAAACCGGTCATTTAAAGGCAGAATAAATGTAATAAAAATAACAAATGTTATTGACAAAACAAAAAAGGCGTGATATATTAACATTGTAACAAACAATATATTGAATATGCGCATCAATATAACAGAACACCTCTGTCACTGAGGTTCTAAAGGATCATAATCTGAGCAGACAGGTGTTTTACATTATTAGGAGGAGAGACAATGTTAACAGTAAATGAGTTTGCGAAACATTTGGATTTGGCCTATCTGGCACCGGACTTACAGAAGGAAGATATCATCAAAGCATGTGATATTGCAAAGAAATATAATGTAAATGCGGTAAATGTGAATTCCTGCTGGGCAGAACTGGTTGTGGAAGAATTAAAAGGTACAGATGTAGGGCCGAGTGCAGTTATTGGATTCCCATATGGCGCGATGTGCACGGAAGCAAAGTTGTTTGAACTTGAGAAGATGGTAGAGCTTGGTTGTACCGCATGCGATATGGTGGTAAATATCGGAGCTATGAAGGATAAAAATTATGAACTGGTACGCCATGAGATCAGTGAGTTTGTGAGGATCTGCGGCGAAGGCTGTGATACAAAGCTGATTTTCGAAGTGGGATTTCTTACAGATGAAGAGATTGCAGAGCTGACCAGAATCTGCTGTGATTGTGGGGTTACCTATGTAAAGACTGCCACCGGTTCACAGGCATTTCCAACTTTGGATCAGGTGCAGATAATGAAGGACAATCTGTCAGGTGATACGAAGATTAAAGTTTCCGGAGTGCCGAGAACATTTACGCTGCCGGCTGCGCTGTATATGTTTGAACATATGGGTGTAAGCCTTGTGGGGACAAGAAGCGCAGGCAAACTGGTAGAAGAATATAGTAAGTACTTAGAAGAAATCGTATAGGGAGGATGTTATGCAGACAGTGAATTATAGTTTAGCTTCCCTGGTGGGCAGTGAGATTCAGATTATTTCTTGCGATGCGGGGTATGTAAGAAGAGCCCTCCATCTGAATATCAGTCTTGAAGAATATGAATTTCTGCAAAAGGCCGTGAAATACATAGGCGTAAGTGACAGATTTAAAGATGTCATTGATTTATTCAAGGTTCCAGAAGGGGAGACCCCGGCAGGCTTCAAGATTGAGTACAATATGAAAGAGAATCAGATATTGGAAATTGACCTGGTGAGAAATATATCGTACGATAAAAACGGTAAAAAAAGGCCGACAAAGTTTATCTTTTCAGCCGATACTGCGAATCCATATGAAGTCGAGCCAATCAAGGATTTAATTGGTAACCTGACCTGCAACCCGGGAATCATTTATGACCTGTTTATCAACAACCCACAGGCAAATATAGGGAAGAAGTTCAAGACGAGAAATGAAGTCATGGCAGAGATTTCGAATATCCTGGGACCAGGCTGTGATATCAGCGTGGAAGTAAATGATCCGTTTGCTGATTTTAATAAGATACTGGAAGAGGCAGAGGAATTCAGAGAGATGTTTTCAGATTACCGGATGGTTATTAAAGTTCCCCATACAGGTCCGGTCAATGCAGGCAATGTGGGGGAATTGCTTTCCGGGGACAAGAAGCTGTCCACACGCTGGAATCAGGCTGCTACAAGGGACTATCTCTATGGTCATAACCTTGCATTAAAATTAAAGGAACATGGATTCAGGGTGAATTACACACTGATGTTTGAGCCGTGGCAGACGGGGATGGCATTGCAGGCTAAACCGTACTTCATTAATAGTTTTGTGCGTCAGCGTTTTGGTGTGACTACATATATTAATGGGTTGCTGAATGCATATCAGCAGACATATGATGACAGATTCCTGCAGGATCTCCGCAGCTTTATGATTGAATGGGATTTTCTGTCTAAGAATGACCAGGATGCGGACTTACATATGGTTGAGAGAATCGCCCGTGAGACGGTAGAATATAGAAAAATCAATGAACGCGAAGGATTTGACGGCATGGATGGTGTAAGGCATAATTTACGGATGCTGCGCAACTCCAATTTAGAGGACACCAGATTGATTATTTGCAGCATTGAAGGCTCCAGAATGTATCCGGAACTTGACAAACTGATGGCAGAGGATGAGTTTAAGGATATGACAGACAAGATTGTTATAACAACAGAACCGAGTTATTTAGCACAGAATACATCAGCACCGCAAGTTATTACATATCAAAGAAGGTTTATGAATGCTGCCAATGGTGAGAAGTAATGTGGGAAGGAGGCACCAGAGCAGAAAGGGTGCCTCCTTTCTGATATTTGCAGTCTTTGTAGGGGTGCAGTCCTTTCTGCTGCAGCTGGCGGACCAGCTGATTGGCACACGGCTTGTAGCCGGGGGGCACAGTGGGTTTGTATTTATAGCATTCCAGGGCTGGGCGTTGTATTTTCTTCTGGGAAGCAATCTAAAAGGTGCGGTAAAAGGTTTCTGCGGATATGTGCTGGGTATCATTTTTGCGGTAATCATGATCAGGTTGTCAGCTTTGATTCCTGGGATTGGGATATGGACGGTGCCGGTTGTTGCACTGATTGTTGTCCCATTTATGATGTGTTTTGAATTAGCTCCGTGGTGTATCAGCAATGTGGCTGTGTTTTTTGTAGGAGCAGGTGCATTTTTCGGAATTAACAGCTATGTGGAGGGGATCAGGATGATCCAGTCAGCAGGAGTTGTCCTGATGTATTGTGTATTCGGGCTGGCAAGCGGCTGGATGAGCATTGTTTTCAGAACATGGCTGGAAGAAAAATTTTTAGTGGGAAAGGAAACATAAATGAGTAAATTAGAAAAGCTTACAAAAATAAACGATATCTGCTTATTTGTTAAGGACTTTCAGGGCGCACTTCAATTTTATACGGAGAAATTTGGGTTTAAGGTAAAACGTCTCCAGCCGGATGCGGAGCACGCGAACTATGCGGAATTTGAATTCCATGGGACAGCCATAACGCTTTGGGATAAAAAAGGGCTGTGCGAGGTTGTAGACCACAAATATATTGACGGGGACGGCCATCATTTTATGATTGCGGTTAAGGTTCCGGCGATACAGGATGTGGATGATATTGCGAAAGAGCTTATAGACAACGGGGTGAACTGCATTAAAGAGCCGTATACCTATGTGTTTGGCTCCCGTGCTGCGTATTTCCAGGACTTTGAAGGAAATGTGTGGGAAGTGTTTGCCTGGGAGGAAGGAAACGGACCGGGGCTTTTGGAGGAAAAGTAACATAAGCAGATGAGGTGAAAAATATGCCCAGATTTACGATAATTGTGTTGGACAGTGTGGGAATCGGCGAATTACCGGACGCGGACGAATTTGGAGATGCCGGAACCAATACTTTAAAACATGTGAATGATTTCCGGGGAGGGTTAAATATCCCCAATTTGAAAAAGCTCGGAATCTTTAATATCAGAGGAACCGGGCTGCCTGCTGTCGATGATCCCCAGGGGTGCTTTGGCAAAGCGGCAGAACGTGGAAAGGCAAAGGATACTACAAATGGGCACTTCGAGATTGCAGGTCTGACGGTTAAGACTCCGTTTAAAGTCTTCGGAGAATCATTTCCGCCCCGGATTATAGAAGAACTGGAGAAACGTATAGGAACCAGGGTCATTGGGAACTATCCGGCATCTGGAACGGAGATAATCAAAGTGCTGGGAGATGAGCATGTAAATACAGGGTATCCTATTGTTTATCTTTCTGCTGACAGCCTAATGCAGATTGCCATGCACGAGAGTGTTATCCCACTGGAACGTCAATACGAAATATGTAAAATAGCCAGGGGGCTTCTTACAGGAGATGACACAGTAAGCCGCGTTATCTGCAGGCCATTTACCGGGGAGAGCGGTCATTATTACCGTACAGAGAACAGAAAAGATTTTTCGATTGATCCGCCCGGGGTTACGGTACTGGATTTGTTGAGTGAGAAAGGGAAAGATGTCATAGGCGTTGGTAAAATAGAGGATATCTTCAACAGGAGAGGGCTTACAGAAATTAACCATACAAAGAATAACAGAGAAGGAATACAGGCGGTGCTTTCCTACTTGAAGACAGGGTTTGATGGGCTTCTGTTTGTGAATCTGGTTGATTTTGATATGCTCTATGGACATAGGAATGACCCGGAGGGGTATGCAGAAGCACTTGAATACTTTGATTCTTATATACCTGACATCACGGGACTGATGGGGGAAGAGGATATCCTTCTGGTCACAGCGGATCATGGATGCGATCCCACAACACCGGGTACCGACCATACACGGGAATACATTCCTATCGTAGTTTATGGAAAACAGCTGCAGGCAGGAACGGATTTGGGAATCCGAAAAACTTTTTCCGATATAGCGGCAACGGTTGCTGAATATTTCGGATATCAATTTCAGTCGGGTACTTCTTTTCTGAAGGATATGAAAGGATAGGTAAAATTATATGGATAGTTTTGAATTTATGTCACCGACAAAGTTTATTCTTGATAAGGATGCAGATAAACTTTGCGGGCAGGAAATAAAGAAGATATCAGATCATGTTTTGTTTGTACATTATGGAGATGGATATATATATGATTCAGGACTTCATGGAAGAATTGTAGAGGCGCTGGAATCAGCAGGTGTAACATATTTTGAACTGCCGGGAGTTGAGCCAAATCCCAAAGTGGACTTGGTTAGGCAAGGGGTTGCAATATGCAGGCAGCATCCGATTGGATGCATTCTCGCTGTAGGCGGAGGAAGCGTAATTGATACTGCAAAGGCGGTTGCACTTGGCGCTAAATATGATGGAGATGTATGGGATTTTTATTCGAAGAAGGCAGTTCCCATGGAAGCGCTTCCCGTAGGTACAGTCATGACACTGCCGGCTACCGGAAGTGAAGGAAGCAACGGAAGTGTACTGAACAATCCTGAGACAGGTGAGAGTGCAGATGTGATGGCAGACTTTTTAAGACCGGCATTCACACTAATGAATCCGGACCTGACCCTTTCAATACCGAAAAGGCAGACTGTATTTGGGATTGTGGATATGTTTTCACATGTATTGGAACGTTATTTCTCCAGTTCTAAAGATGTGAATCTGACAGATTATATGTGTGAAGGCGTTATGAAAGCAATTCTGGTGAATGCCCGTGCACTGATGGAAAATATGGATGACTACAATGCAAGGGCAGAATTTATGTGGACAGCGATCGTGGCGCATAATGGCCTGCTTGCAGCAGGAAGGAACCAGGATTGGGCAACACATGCAATGGGGGCTCAGTTAAGTGCACAGTATAATGCGGTGCATGGATCCACGCTCTCCGTACTGTTTCCAGGCTGGGCAAGATATGTATACAAGGAAAATCTCCCCAGGTTTGTCCAATTTGCCAACAGAGTATTTGGCGTAGAGGTTGATTTCTACAATCAGGAAAAAACGGCTTTGGAGGGAATTCAAAGGCTTCAGGACTTTTTCAGGTCCATGGGGGCACCGACAACTCTTAAGGAAATAGGTGTTGATACAGACGAGAAGTTTAGGAAAATGGCAGAGGACGCATGCAGATTCGGTAATATTGGAGGGCTGAAAGTCCTGAATGCCGATGATGTGGAAAGAATTTATCTGGCATGCAGATAGCCGCCGGCGGATGGCAAAGGCACACATATGGATGATGTCATGCAGAGCACGACGTGTGCCGCGCCGCAAATACGCCGGGGCGTACTTGATAGAAGGGCACAGTAGGTGGGTATATGAAATATGAGACAGGTATCAGCGGGGCAGTCATCGTCTCAGCGCACAATGGATACCGGCCGTTTATTGGTTCGGTAGGTGTGCTGCATGGACGGATAGAAACCGTGGCAGAAGGACAGATAAAGAGTGAGGAATGCGAAGTATTTATAGATGCAGACGGGAAAATTCTGATGCCCGGACTTGTCAACGGTCATTGCCATGGCGACATGACTATGGCCCGCGGGCTGGGGGATGACCTGACTTTGCTGGAACAAAATCATAAATTTGCTGATACCGGATGGTTTTATACCCTGATTCAGGATGAGGACAGATATTATTCCAGGCAGCTGACTTACTGCGAAGCGCTGCTGTCCGGTACGACATTTATTATGGAAAATATGTACTGGGGGCTGGGTGCAGACTCTGTCCGGGCAATGAAGGAGGTTGGTATAAGAGGCGCGTTGGCAGAGGATGTCCGTGTAGATTTTCAGAAACCGGATGAATTCATTTCGGAAGAAGCTCTTACTGATTTTATAAATCTGTGCAGAGAAAATGATCTGATTCCGGTATTGGGCGGGATTTCAGAGGAGGATTATGAAACCAAAAGGCTGAAAAAAATTCAGGCTATTGCAGAAATAAGGGGGATATCCATAACCAGCCATATGGCTGAGAATACCTGGAGGCAGGACATTGTGAGGGAGAAATATGGGACATCTGCCATAGACTATCTGCACAAGAACAGTCTGCTTGGGAAAAAGGTGATAGGCTCCCATGTGGTTTATGCATCAGCAGAGGAGGTTTTTCAGCTGGCAGATACGCAAACGAAAGTTGTAAATACGCCATTGTGTGAAATGAAGATTCAGGATGGTATCGCCCCGATCCCTGAAATGGTTAGAAAAGGCGTAACTGTCTGCCTCGGGACGGATGGGGCAATGTGGAATAATTCAAATGATATATTCCGGGAAATGAAAGGGATGTCGCTGCTTCATTCTTTAAACAGCGGAGTCCGCAGCCTGAAAAAAACGGATATCCTTGATATGGCTACGAGGAACGGGGCAAAATGTTTTGGACTGGAAAAAGAATACGGAACAATCGAAGCGGGAAAAAAAGCAGACTTTATTTTGATCGAAACGAAGGTACCCCATATGCAGCCCATGCTGATCGGGGAAAAGGAAACAGTGACATCTGCACTTGTTTATAATGCGACAGGGCAGGATGTGACGGACGTATTTGTGGATGGAAGACATGTTGTAAAAAACAGAGAAATACAAACAGCAGACGTTTCCGTAATCATGAAAAAAGTGCAGGAGACATCCGAGAAGATTGCAAAGCACTTCCTTCATAAAGAAACTGAAACATCTATGTCGCTAAGGTCCGGAAAGACTGGACCAAAGTCGGCAGGATGTACTTAACAACGAAGGTTCGAAAAGACCAAACCTTAGTTTTTATAAGCAGGGAAAGGAAAATGATATGAAAAAAAGAGTATTGGCAGTTATGCTGGCAGCAGTGATGGTAATTGGACTTGTAGCAGGGTGCGGGAAAAAAGAGGAATCATCATCTTCTGATAATGGCGGGAATGACGATGGTAACAAGAAGTTAAAGGTTGCACTTGTTGTAAACCAGAAATTTGGAGATAAGGCTTCAATGGATGATCTTGCGAAAGGTGCAGATAAGGCGGCAGAAGACTTTGGCGTTGAGATTAAAAAACTGGAATCAGCAGAGGCGTCTAAGTTTGAAGAAGATGTCCGCGCGATGTCCAAGGCTGGATATGACCTGATTGTTACCACATATCCATATATGACAGATGCAACAAAGCTTGTGTCTAAGGAGTATCCCGATACAAAGTATGCGGCTGTATTCCAGACAATTAACCAGGGAGATGAAAAGTTTGAAAATGTATGGGATACAGAATTCCATGGTGAGGGCGCATTTTATCTCGGCGGCTATATTGCTGGAAAGCTCACAAAATCAAATCATATAGGTTTTGTGGTAGGCGGTGAGGAACCAACTCCAAATGCAGAAGGAAACGGATTCATGCTCGGGGTAAAAGCGGCAAATCCGGATGCGACTGTAGAATTTTCTTATGTAGGAAGCTATGAAGATCCGGCGAAAGCAAAAGAGATCACAAGCGCAATGATTTCTAAAGGCTGTGATGTCATTCAGACAGATTCAGGCGCATCTAACGCCGGGGTAGTAGAGGCGAGCAAAGAGGCTGGTATTTTATGTGCAGGCGAAATTTCAGATTATTATGATACATACAATGGATTTTATGGGATTGAGGGAATTGGATTTGGAGATACCGTCTATAAAGCAATTGAAATGGTGTTGAATGATGAATTCACAGGCGGAGAGCACGGTATCCGTGACCTTACTAACGGCGGATATTTTATGGATTGGGATTCCTTCAATAGATTTGCTGATGACAACGCAGAATATAAAGATGTGATGAAAGCGGCAATTGAAGAAGCGAAAAAAATGGAAGAGCAGATTAAAGATGGTTCATTAGTAATACCTTTCAATACAGATGTTCCGAATTGGGATAAAATTAAAGCTTCGGCAGAGTAAGTAACGCGAAAACCTCCAAGCCGTATGAGTGTGACTGCTCATTCGTGTGCCTGACTGTCCCGCTTAGCGGGGCAGTACAGGCACGATGAATGATTGGGCAGGCTCGGGGAATAGTTTATCGTAAAGGCGGGGCTCTAACCGAAAAGCTAACATGGCAACTGCGTAAGGATGAGAAAGGAGACAGTTATGGAAGAAAAAGTAAACAAGGCATCAGCTCCTAAAGCTGAAAACGAGGGTGTATACCACCTTCAGTTAAAACCAGGTGATGTACCGCCTTATGTGATTCTTCCGGGAGCACCGGAACGGACACTAAAAATTGCAAAAAACTGGGAGGATGCAAGGGAAGTAGCGTCCTACAGAGAATATAAAACAGTGACAGGAAAATACAAAGGCATGGAGATGGCATGTACTTCAACCGGCATCGGCGGACCAAGCTCAGAAATCTGCCTGCACGAGCTGAATACCTTAGGTGTTCACACCTGTATAAGGGTTGGCACAACAGGCTGCATTGTGCCGCAGTTTGATTTAGGTGACCTTATTATACCGGTAGCATGCGTGAGAAAGGATGGCACGTCAGCTACTTATATTGAACCGGAGTTCCCGGCCTTTGCGAATACTTATGTAGTGATGGCCCTGATGGAAGCCTGTGAGCGGCTTGGTTTCCGTTACGGACTGGGGCTTGATTATACAGTAGGATCCTTCTATATCGGACAGGGACGCCCGCTGGAGGAAGACGGGAGCGGATATTGGCCGTCATTCGCAGAGAAGATTGTGCCTGATCTTCAGACTGCAGGTGTTACTAATATTGAGATGGAAACATCCGGACAGTTTGTGGTAGGCCATCTGCATGGCATGAGGATGGGCGCAATCCTTTCTGTTATTTCTAACAGGGTTCTGGACCGCTGGGGGGATAACGGCGGTGAAGAAAAAGCGTGCCTGGCAGCGGCTGAGGCAATGAAGATACTGAAAGAATGGGACGATACAGGCAAAGTGGAACTGAAGTTAAAAAAGTAGAGGATGAACATTATGGCAGTAGCAGTTGAAATGTTGAATATATCAAAATTCTTTCCCGGTGTGGTTGCAAACGACGATGTTTCTCTCAGTGTGAAGGAAGGCGAGATACTTGGCCTTATTGGAGAGAACGGCGCCGGAAAATCTACAATGATGAATATGCTATATGGAATGATGGAGCCGGATCTGGGTGTAATCAAATTATTTGGAAAGGAAGTCCGGATACAATCCCCAACTATGGCAATCAAATTGGGTATTGGAATGGTACATCAGCATTTCATGCTGATGCCCAATTTAAGTGTGCTGCAGAACATTATCTTAGGAAAAGCACCGACGAAAAACGGCCTGATTGATACGAAGGCAGCAAAAGACAAGATAACAGAGATTATGGATACGTATGACCTTCCGGTTAAACTGGATGAAAAAGTATATCAGTTATCTGTAGGGGAGAAACAGAGGGTGGAGATTATCAAAGCGCTGTACAGAGAAGCTAAAGTGCTGATCATGGACGAGCCGACAGCTGTGCTGACACCTACAGAGACAGATAAACTTCTGGATGTTTTAAGGCTGCTGAAATCAAAAGGATGCGCAATTATTTTTATTACCCATAAGCTGCGCGAGGTTATGGCCATTACCGATAAGATAGTGGTCATGAGAAAGGGGCTGGTAACCGGCAGCCTGGACACAGCAGAAGCAAGCACGGAAGGGCTTTCCAATATGATGGTAGGGCGCAAAGTAAATCTGGAAATCCCAAGGAAAGATTATAATCCGGATGAAAATGTTTTGGAAGTGGAAGCGGTCAGGGCATTGAACCAGAGAGGGCTTCCGGCATTAAACGGAGTCAGCTTCCAGGTCGCAAGAGGTGAAGTTGTTGGTATTGCCGGAGTAGAAGGAAACGGGCAGACGGAATTGATTGAAGTGGTTTCCGGAATGTTAAAGCCAACTGCAGGCCAGGTACATTTTAAACATCAGGATATTACTGCACATACTGTCCGTCAAAGGAGGGAGGAGGGCATGTCCCATATCCCGGAGGACCGGTTAAAGATGGGAAGTGCTGCAAACTGTACTATCCGTGACAATCTGATCCTGAACCGTTACTATCAGAAACCATATTGTAATGGAGGGATTCTTGATAACAAAAAACTTCATGCCCTTTCTGAGGATTTATGCAGGGATTTTGAAGTAAAGACCCCGGACTCTGACTATAAATTAGGAACTCTTTCCGGCGGAAATATGCAAAAGGTTATTTTTGCCCGTGAGATGGAAGCAGATCCCGATCTGCTGATTGCGGCACAGCCTACCAGAGGAGTAGATATCGGTGCGATTGAATCTATTCACCACAAAATCATAGAAGTCCGTGATTCGGGAAGGGGCGTGCTGCTTGTCAGTGCTGAGCTGGATGAGATTCTTTCCCTTTCTGACAGAATCCTGGTCATGTATGAAGGTGAGATTATGGCAGAGTTCAAACGCGGCGAAGCAGATGAAAAAACCATTGCAGTCTATATGACAGGTGCAAAGAGACAAGGCGGTGACCATGATGAAAAATAAAGGGAATAACAGAATTTTATCTGCAGCAGGTGTCGTGGGCAGGCAGGCGGGCCTGATAATTATAGCATTGTTACTTGCAACACTTTTCCTTGCAGTTTCAGGCTATGAGCCGCTGGCAATCATAAATGGTATTATTGACGGACTGACGCTGGATATCGCAGGAACCATTCGTTGGGCAACCCCGCTGATACTTGCCGGTCTTGCAATTTGTGTTACTTATAAGGCCGAGGTGTTCAATCTTGGCGTTGACGGCCAGTTATATATGGGGGCTGCCGCTGCCACTGCAGTTGCGGTTAATATCCCCAAATCCATGAATCAGGCTGCATCATTGGTGCTGATATTTCTTGCGGCAATGGCTGCAGGTGCATTATTTGCCATGATCCCTGCATTGATGAAGGTGTATCTGAATACAAACGAGGTGGTTTCCACGCTGCTTCTGAACTTCATTGCGGCGTTATATATTGAATATCTCGTAATAGGCCCTTTACGTGATCCTGAGGCAGGAACCAACCTGAATGCAAGTGCTGTCTTAAATGAGAATACATGGCTGCCGCGTATTTCATTTTTTGAGCCTTCTTCTGCAAATATTGGATTTTATATTGCAATCGTCGTTATGATTATCCTGACATTTGTTTTCTTTAGAACTGCATTCGGACATGAAATTAAAATTGTAGGCGCCAATCCAACTCTGGCAAAATACGCTGGTATGAAGCCGAAGAAGACGATTCTGCAGGTTATGGCAATGAGCGGTGCTATTGCAGGAATCATAGGGGCTGTAGAAGTGACTGCTGTGCAGCACAGGCTTCTGGCAGGCTTCAATCCTGATTTTGGTTTCGATGGCATTGTTGTTTCTCTGCTGGCAAATAATAATCCGATTGGAGTTCTGTTTTCCGGGATTTTCTTCGGTGCATTAAAGAACGGTGGAATCAACATGGAGCGTATTACAGATGTGCCGTCTGCGGTGACGGACATTGTGACTTCAATTATATTTATCACAATCAGTGCAAAGTTTGTACTGCCGAAACTAAAGAGGAAATTAGCTGGAAAGACACCGGCGAACGAAGGAGGTAAATAAGATGAGTATAGCAGTTATTTCGGATACACTGGCATCTATGATAAGAATTGCCACTCCTTTGATGCTGATGGCGCTTGGCGGTCTTTTGTGTCAGCGTGCGGGTGTCTTCAATATCGCTTTGGAAGGATTCTCGCTGGTAGGGGCTTTTGCAGCAATTGCGGTTGTACAATATACTGGAGGTAGCGTGTGGGCAGGACTGATTGGTGCAATGCTGATAGGAACGATTTACAGCGCGCTGTTTGCATTATTTGTAACCAAATTCAAGGCGGATAATATTATAGCCAGTATTGCGATGAATACATTGGGAGCCGGGCTTACTTCTTATCTGCTGCGCGCGATGTTCGGAGTGCAGGGAGCATACAGTCCGGATCAGATTCATAAACTTGCGATGATTCATATCCCGGTGATCAAGGATATCCCTATCCTGAACTGCATCAGCGGACAGAGCATTGTCACTTATTTTGCCATTATTTTAATTGTTGTGATTTACGTTATGCTATTTAAAACAAAGATGGGGCTTGCTATCTGTGCTGTTGGTGAGTCGGAGGTTGCGGCTAAAACAGCAGGCATCAGGCCCGCACTGATAAAATGGCAGGTGGTTCTTATATCAGGTGCACTTTCGGGGCTTGCAGGAGCGTATTTGTCAACAATATCTGTTTCCCAGTTTTCAGAAGATATGATTCAGGGGCGGGGCTTTAATGCTTTTACAGCTCTTGTATTCGGCAATGCACATCCAATATTCTCTTCACTGGTTACATTAATGTTCGGGTTTGCAGATGCTATTGGAATAAGGATTGAACTGGTGGGAATGAATATTTCACCATCCATCATTAAAATGTTCCCGTTCCTGTTTGCAATTGTGGCACTGGCAATCAGCTCATACACCACAAAGCTGAAGGTAAAGGGAGTGATCGGACATAAGCAGAGAAAGGTAAAAGAATAGAATGAATGAACAATTAGAACAATTAGCAGTAAATGCGATCAGAATTTTATCCGCAGACATGGTTCAAAAAGCAAATTCCGGGCATCCGGGCCTGCCTCTGGGGGCAGCGCCTATTGCCTATGAGGTGTGGGCACATCAGATGAGCCATAACCCTGCGGATCCGAAGTGGATGAACCGTGACAGATTTATTTTGTCGGCAGGACATGGCTCCTCTATGTTATATTCACTTTTGCACCTGTTTGGATATGGAAATCTTGGGATTTCAGACCTGAAGGATTTCCGGCAGTTAGATTCCCTGACCCCGGGGCATCCGGAATATGGGCATACGGCAGGCGTGGAGGCGACGACAGGTCCCTTGGGGGCCGGGCTTGGCATGGCAGTAGGGATGGCAATGGCAGAGAAACATCTGGCAGCCAGGTTTAACCGTGAGGGGTATCCCGTTTTTAACCACTACACATTTGCATTATGCGGAGATGGATGTTTGATGGAGGGGATTTCCTCCGAGGTGATGTCCCTGGCAGGTACAAACAAGCTGGATAAGCTGATTGTGTTGTATGATTCCAATTCTATAACTATAGAAGGAAGTACGGATATTGCATTTACCGAGGATGTGGAAAAAAGGTTTGAGGCATTTGGATTCCAGGTTCTTGCTGTTGAAGACGGCAACAATCCGGTGGAAATCGGGAAGGCAATTGAACAGGCGAAGGCAGAAAAAGAGAAACCATCGTTCATCAAAATAACAACCAAAATCGGTTATGGAGTTCCTGCAAAAGAAGGAAAAGCAAATGCGCACGGGGAACCTCTGGGTGAAGAGAATGTGAAAATATTGAGAGAATCTTTGGACTGGCCGTTAAGTGAAGCATTTGCAGTGCCGCAGGAGGTATATGAGCATTACCATACCCTGGCACGGGGCGGTGCAGCCAAAGAGCATTTTTGGCAGCAGATGTTCGAAGAATATTGTAAAACATATCCTGGCCTGAAATCTGAACTGGATGAGTATTATAATGAAAGCAGCCCGGCAGGACTGCTTGAAGATGAAGCATATTGGGCAAAAACAGGAAAAGCAGAGGCGACCAGGAGTATTTCCGGAAAAGCACTGAATTATATCAAAGATAAGCTGCCGAATGTGATAGGCGGTTCTGCGGATTTAGGCCCATCCAATAAAACAGTTATGGAGGGGGAGGCTGATTTTTCAGCAGACTGCCCGGAGGGACGGAATATCCATTATGGCGTCAGGGAATTGGGAATGACCGCCATAGCAAACGGAATTCTGCTGCATGGAGGGCTGCGTACCTATGCTGCAACATTCTTTGTGTTTGTAGATTACATGAAGCCGATGCTGCGTCTTTCTTCTCTGATGGGGCTGCCGATGATTTCTGTACTGACCCATGACAGCATTGGCGTGGGGGAGGATGGACCAACCCATGAACCTGTAGAGCAGCTTACTATGCTTAGGGCGCTTCCGAATATGCATGTATTTCGGCCTGCTGATGAGGCTGAGACGAAGGCAGCCTGGTACTCTGCCCTTACTTCGCTGCACACACCGACATGTCTTGTACTTTCCAGACAGAACCTTCCGGTATTGGAGAATACCGGGAAAGATGCCCTTAAGGGTGGATATGTCCTGAAAAGGGAATCGGGTGAAATTGCAGATATCATTTTGATTGCCACTGGCTCAGAAGTCGGAATCGCCTTGGAGAGTGCTGAGAAATTAGAGCAGGAGGGGGTATCAGTCAGGGTAGTGAGTATGCCGTGTCTGGATTTATTTGAGGAGCAGGATGAGGCTTATAAAGAGGCTGTCCTGCCGGAAAATGTGAAAAAACGAGCGGTTGTAGAGGCCGGAAGCAGTATGTCATGGGGAAGATATGTCGGCCTGGATGGCTGTTATATAACGATGGATGGATTTGGAGCCTCCGCACCGGCAGCACAGCTGTTTGAAAAATATGGGTTTACTGCCGGGAACGTTACTGAGCATTTGCGGAAAGAACTTTTATCATAACAAGTATTTAAAACAAGTATTTATATATTTTCGGGTATTTTTTGTATACAGTAAAATATAGTTATAGTTCAGCCTTATGACTGAACTATAACAAGATGTATCCTAAAACACATGGCCAAGTCTTTTCCGGGGCATAAGTTTATGCTATAATAGCAGTGGTGTGATAACGCAATCTCGGTAAGAAATGAAGAGTGAGAGGTAATTCTTTGTGAGTAAAAAAGATGAGAGATTAAACCGGTTAATAGAAATTTTAAAAATACAGAACGGTGCTACAATCCGGGAACTGGCACAACTGTTGGATGTGTCGGAGATGACAGTGCGCAGGGATTTGGATACGCTCAAGGCGAAGAATATGATTTTGGACATTCCGGGAGCCGCTGTTCTGAATACCCAGTATGTATATGAGGGGGAAGATGACGGATATCAGCTGTCTATGGCAACCCACGCCCATGTGAATGAAAAGGAACGCATAGGAATGTTTGCGGCATCTTTGATTCAGCCAGACGATTGCGTGATTATTGATAATGGCTCTACTGTGGAATATTTGGCAGATAACATCGCGAAGGATACGAAGATGACTATCTTTACTTGTAATCTGAATATCCTGAATAAGATATGTAATAACCACAATATCTCGATTATTTTTGGGGGTGGGTACTATCATCCGGACACGACATTGTTTGAATCCTCGGAGAATATTACTTTAATTAAGAATATCAGGGCAACGAAGGTATTTGCATCTGCGGCAGGTGTCCATGAGACAATGGGGGTTACCTGCATGAATAATTATGAACTGGAGATTAAGCAGGCAATTATCCAGTCTGGTGCAGAGAAGATACTGTTGGCTGACTCCAGTAAGTTTGGGGTGATAAAACCTTGTTTTATCACAGATATTGATATATTTGACAGAATTATTACTGATACAAATATTTCCGAAGAATGGATACAGCTTATTCGGGATAAGGGAATACATTTGGATATCGTCTGATGTAATGAAGGGCATTATGATGCACCGGAGGATCCTGATAGTAACAGAAGGCTGTATATATAGAGATACGCTGGGGATAGTAAGTATAACCAGATGATATTAAGGAACCGCATTTTATGGGAAGCCGGGATTTAACGGGGGTGGACCATGGGATGCGGTGTTTTTGGATGTGGATTATTGCAAAGGACGGTTTTTATGGGAACAGCAGGCAATTTCTGCACGTATTCTGCGTATAAAGTTGCATTTTTAGCCCGGAATATAGTATACTATCATAAATCGAGGTGAGCATATGGAACCATTATTGGACTTATCGAAGGAATATGGGATTGTACTGGACGGAGGAGGAGCCAGAGGGGCTTATCAGATCGGAGCCTGGAAGGCGTTGAAAGAAGCTGGTGTAAAGATTAATGCAGTCGCCGGTACTTCGGTTGGCGCTTTAAATGGAGCGCTTATCTGTATGGATGATGTTGAGAATGCGGAAAAGATATGGACCGGCATGACATTTTCCAAAGTGATGGATGTAGATGATGATTGGATGGAGAGCCTGTTCAACCACGAGAATAAGTTTACGGAAGTGATAGCAGAGATTTGGAAGCGTCTCTCAGACGGCGGTGTGGATGTTACTCCATTGCGCCAGCTGATCCACGAGGTGATCGACGAGGAGAAGATCCGCAGTTCCGGGAAGGAATTCTTCCTTTTGACCTTTTCACTGACAGATTTTAAAGAACTGGATCTGAGCCTGGACGATATTCCTGAAGGGATGCTGGAAGAGTTTCTCCTGGCAAGTGCTTATCTGCTGGGATTCAAGAATGAGAAGCTGCATGGAAAGCGCTATATTGATGGCGGTGTTGTGAATAATGTGCCGTTAAAGTCCCTGGTTAAACGTGGATATACTAATATAATTGAGATCCGCATTTACGGACCGGGCAGAGAACCGAGAGTGAAGCTCCCGGAAGATGCCCAGAAGTACCAGATCGGCCCTCGGGTTGGCTTGGGAAGTATTATTGAGTTTGAGAGTAAGCGGAGCCGCCAGAACATGAAAATCGGTTATTTTGATGCCAAACGGGTGCTCTATGGCCTGGAAGGTTTCATTTATTATGTGGAGCAGACACATAAGGATGACTGGTTTGAGGAACAGCTGGCGGATATTCCGGATATAGAGAGAGCGGAGATGGCATTTGTGCTGAAGCTGCCGCTGACATTTAACGTTAAGGAACTGTATATGGCGATGCTGGAGGCCAGTGCAAAACAGCTGCGTATTCCAAAGTATCAGATATATACGACGGATGAATTATATGACCTGACAGCCGGGCGGTATGAAGAGCTTGCTGACAAGATTCATTTGCCGAGATTTACACACGTACTAATGAATATAGGGAGGGACAACACAATGAACTTAAAAGGAAGAAACTTTTTGACGCTGAAGGATTTTACCCCGGAAGAGATTACCTACCTGCTTGACCTTGCGGCGGACCTGAAAGAGAAGAAGAAAAACGGAGTACCTGTAGATTATTATAAAGGGAAGAACGTAGCTCTTATTTTTGAAAAGACAAGCACCAGAACACGCTGTGCATTCGAGGTGGCTGCCCACGACATGGGAATGGGCTCTACTTATCTGGATCCCAGCGGCTCACAGATCGGGAAAAAGGAAAGTATCGAAGATACGGCCAGGGTACTGGGCAGAATGTATGACGGTATTGAATACCGCGGATTCGGACAGGATATCGTGGAAGAGCTGGCAAAATACGCAGGAGTCCCTGTGTGGAACGGCCTGACAAACGAATACCATCCGACCCAGATGCTGGCAGATCTGCTGACCATCCGGGAGCATTTCGGCAGACTGGAAGGAATCAAACTGGTATATATGGGAGATGCAAGATACAACATGGGCAATTCCCTGATGATCGCGTGTGCAAAGATGGGAATGCACTTTGTAGCATGTACGACATCCAGATATTTTCCGAATGAGGAGCTGGTAGAGACATGCAGAGGATATGCGGCTGAGTCCGGTGCCACGATTACACTGACTGAGGACGCTATGGCCGGAACAAAGGATGCAGACGTAATATACACAGATGTCTGGGTATCCATGGGTGAGCCGGATGAAGTCTGGGAAGAGCGCATCAAGGAGCTCTCCCCATATAAAGTAAGAAAAGAGATCATGGATAACGCAGGAGAGGGAGCAATCTTCCTGCACTGCCTGCCGGCATTCCACGACCTGAAAACAAAGATCGGGAAAGAGATGGGAGCAAGATTCGGTATTACAGACATGGAAGTCACAGACGAAGTATTTGAATCCGCGCAGTCTAAAGTCTTCGATGAGGCAGAAAACAGAATGCATACCATCAAGGCAGTCATGGTTGCAACACTGGGAGAATTTTAAGAATATTCAGAAAACGGAGAGCAAAGGGGTCAGACCCCTTTGCCAAAGGGGTCAGACCCCTTTGCTCTCCGTTTGAATTTGGGGTGAAGTTTTGAAAGCAGAAATATTAAAAATGCTGCGGGAAAGCAACGATTATGTTTCGGGCCAGCAGTTATGTGAAAAACTTGGAGTTTCCCGAACTGCTGTCTGGAAGGCAATCAACCAGCTAAAGGAAGAGGGATATCAGGTGGAAGCGGTGCGTAACCGTGGTTACCATATCGTGGAAAGTCCGGACGTGATCTCAAAGGAAGAGATCGTCAGTATGATCGACACGAATTGGGCTGGACAGGAAGTCTACTATTATAATATAACGGACTCTACCAATATCCGGGCAAAGCAGCTTGGAGATGAGGGGGCCCCCCACGGGACTCTGGTTACAGCCGATCAGCAGAGCGCCGGCAGAGGACGCCGCGGGAGAGGCTGGGAGTCACCGCCGGGATGCAGCGTTTATATGTCAATTCTGCTCCGCCCTGATATCCCTCCGGTAAAAGCTCCCATGCTGACTCTGGTAATGGCCTTAAGCGTTGCCGGAAGCCTGAAGGATTGCACCGATCTGGACGTACAGATTAAGTGGCCTAACGATATCATCCTGAACGGAAAAAAACTGGTGGGTATTCTGACAGAAATGAGCACGGAAATTGATTATATCAATCATGTGGTAATCGGCGTGGGTATCAATGTGAACATGGAATATCTTCCGGAAGGAATACGGGATAAGGCAACTTCTCTCCGCCTGGCAACCGGACATGTTGTAAGACGCAGTGAACTCATTGCGTCCACAATGAAACAATTTGAAAGATACTATGGATTATTTCTGGAAAGCCGGAATCTCGAAAGTATGCGTGAAGAATACAATCAGCTGCTTGTAAACCGCGGGAAAGAAGTGCGGATTCTGGGAGGAAAAGAAGAATATAACGCTGTGGCGCTTGGAATAAACTCAGAAGGCGAATTATTAGTCCGCCGTGAGGATGGATCTGAGGAGGCTGTTTTTGCCGGAGAGGTATCCGTACGCGGCGTGTATGGGTATGTATAAATTTTAAGAATATTCAGAAAATGGAGAGCAAAGGGGTCAGACCCCTTTGCAGGAAAGGACGAATCATGGAAGAGGAAGTTGTTCTGTGCGGGGCCAGTTCGTATGAGCAGAAGTTCTATCTGAACCCCGAGTTTGAGACGCTGCCGGATAATATTCAGCAGGAGCTGCAGATTATGTGTGTGCTGTACACAGAGGATGTGGGCGGTGTGCTGATGGTAGTATATGATGAACAGGGAAACCTGGAACTGAGGGTGGACCACCGGGAGGATGATTTTACGTTTGATGAGATAGGCAGCGTGTTGAAGATCAAAGAACTCCAGCGTACGAAGTCAGAGCTTTTCGAATCGCTGGAGCTGTTCTATAAGGTATTCTGCTTAGGGGAGGATATGGATGTTACTGACGATTGATGTGGGAAATACAAACATTACATTAGGTATATTTAATAATGATAAGCTGCTCGGAACTTTCCGCATGACCACGAAGCGGTCAAGGACTTCGGATGAGTACGGTTTTACGATCTGCGGTATACTGGAGCACCGGGATGTGGGGGCGAAAGATGTAGACGCTGTGATCATAGCGTCTGTAGTGCCGGATATTATGCATTCGCTGATGAATGGAATTATCAAGTATCTGAATGTAAAACCGCTGGTTGTTTCTGCCGGGATCAAGACCGGAATTCGTATCGTGACCGAGAATCCGAAGGAAATCGGACCTGACCGTATTGTGGACGCAGTAGCTGGATATGAGCTGTTCGGCGGCCCGGTGATCGTTGTGGACTTCGGGACGGCGACAACCTATGACCTGATCGGGCCAGGCGGTACCTTTGAAGCAGGTATCACTGCACCGGGGATCGAGACTGCGGGACGTTCCCTCTGGGGCGGGGCTGCCATGCTTCCGGCCATCGAGATCAAGAAGCCATCGTCCATCCTGGCAAAAGAAACCATCTCCAGTATGCAGGCGGGCCTTGTCTACGGGGCAATCGGTCAGACTGAGTATATCATTCGAAAAATCAAAGAAGAATCCGGTTACAAAAATGCTGCTGTAGTAGCCACAGGCGGCCTTGGCAAAATCATTGCAAAGGAGACCGATAGTATAGACGAATACAGGCCTGATCTGACACTTGACGGACTTCGCCTGATTTATAATAAAAACAGAAAATAGTGAGATAATAGTCATGAAACAATTGAAAATCGGCAATGTGCAGTTACAAAATTCTTATATACTAGGGCCCATGGCAGGAGTAACAGACCTGCCATTTCGCTTGCTCTGTAAAGAGCAGGGCGCTGGCCTTGTCTGTATGGAAATGGTAAGCGCCAAAGGGATCCTTTATAACAATAAGAATACAGAAAGCCTTCTGGAGATCCATCCGGATGAAATGCCCGCCTCACTGCAACTGTTTGGTTCCGACCCTAAAATCGTCAGTGAGATGGCAAAGAAGATTGAGGAACGTCCCTTCGCTATTCTGGACATAAATATGGGATGTCCCGTGCCAAAAGTAGTCCGCAATGGAGAAGGCTCCGCATTAATGAAAAATCCAAAGCTGGTCTACGAGCTGGTGAGCGCGGTTGTAAAGGCGATCAAAAAGCCGGTGACCGTGAAGATCAGAAAAGGCTTTGACGAGGATCATGTCAACGCAGTCGAGATTGCAAAAATTATTGAGGAAGCCGGAGCAGCCGCCGTAGGTGTTCACGGACGGACAAGAGAACAGTATTATTCTGGGAAAGCAGACTGGGAGATTATCCGAAAGGTAAAAGAAGCCGTCTCCATCCCGGTTATAGGGAACGGTGATGTTACATCAGGAGAAAAAGCCATAGCCATGCGGGAACAGACAGGCTGCGATGGAGTCATGATTGCCAGAGGCGCCCAGGGCAACCCGTGGATATTCTCTGAGCTGACAGTGTATGAACAGTCAGGTACACTTCCTCCCAGGCCCTCACTTGAAGAGGTTAAGAAAACCATGCTGCGCCATGCAGCCCTCCAGCTGGAGTACAAAGGTGAGTATCTTGGAATCCGGGAAATGCGGAAGCATGTTGCCTGGTATGTAAAAGGCCTTCACGGTGCTGCAAGACTGAGGGATGCTATTAATAAGGTAGAGACGTATGAAGAACTTGAAAATATCTTGACATCGTTATAGGGATTGGGTATAATATTGAAATTGTGAAATATAAATTTAAACAGGACAAGAATCAGCGTATTGTGATGCTGATCGGAAGCAAGCTTAATAAATAAAAGAACAGAACGAGAAGAAAGAAATAGAAAGGAAAGGGAGCAGTTAACATGGCAGAAGCAAAGAAAAGATTACTTACTTATGCAGGCCTTAAGTCACTGGAAGACGAGTTGGAGAATCTGAAGGTTGTCAAACGAAAAGAGGTCGCAGCTAAGATTAAGGAAGCGAGAGAGCAGGGAGATTTATCTGAGAATGCAGAATATGATGCGGCAAAAGATGAGCAGCGCGATATCGAGGCCCGTATCGAAGAGCTGGAAAGCATCCTTAAAAATGCAGAGGTAGTTGTTGAGGATGAAGTAGACTTCGACAAAATCAATGTAGGATGTAAAGTAAAAGTATTTGATATCACATACGATGAGGAAATGGACTTTAAAATTGTTGGTTCAACAGAAGCAAACAGTCTGGAAGGAAAGATCTCCAATGAATCTCCGGTAGGGCAGGCATTAATGGGCAGGAAGACAGGAGACTTAGTAGAGGTAGAGACACAGGCCGGACAGATTCAGTACAAAGTGCTCGAGATCAGCCGTTCAATGTAATAAACCAATGAAATGCAGACCCCTTATCTACAAGGGGTCTGAATTCGCATATAAAGGAAGGAGAGAAAACAGTGTCCGAACAGAAAAATAACAAGAACACACAGCAGAACAACGCACAGGAGCCAGACCTGAATCAGCTGAGAAAGGTCCGCCGTGAAAAGCTGGCTGAACTGCAGCAAAACGGCAAAGACCCGTTTGTAACCACAAAATATGACCAGACACACCATAGCCAGGAAATCAAAGATCAGTACGAGGAACTGGAAGGAAAGACCGTATCAATCGCAGGACGAATGATGTCCAAGCGTGTCATGGGAAAAGCTTCCTTCTGCAACGTACAGGACCTGAAAGGCAACATCCAGTCATACGTAGCAAGAGACAGTATTGGTGAGGATGTTTATAAAGAATTCAAAAAAATGGACGTGGGCGATGTCGTGGGAATTGTGGGCGAAGTGTTCCGGACAAAGACAGGGGAGATGTCTATACATGCATCCTCTGTTAAACTGCTTTCAAAGAGCCTTCAGATACTGCCGGAGAAGTTCCACGGCCTGACAAACACAGACATACGTTACCGTCAGAGATATGTAGACCTTATCATGAACCCTGAAGTAAAAGACACCTTCATCAAACGTTCCAAAATTCTGAGCGCCATCAGAAGATACCTGGATGCAGATGGTTTCATGGAAGTGGAGACTCCAATGCTCGTCAGCAACGCCGGCGGCGCTGCGGCAAGACCGTTTGAGACACACTTCAACGCATTGGATGAAGACTTCAAACTCCGCATCTCTCTTGAGTTGTACCTGAAGAGACTGATCGTGGGCGGTATGGAACGTGTTTATGAAATTGGACGAGTCTTCCGCAACGAGGGACTTGACACAAGGCACAATCCGGAATTTACGCTGATGGAGCTGTATCAGGCATATACAGATTATCACGGTATGATGGACCTGACAGAGAACCTCTACCGCCATGTGGCACAGGAAGTTCTGGGCACAACAACAATCGTATATAACGGTGTTGAGATGGATCTGGGCAAGCCATTCGAGAGAATCACAATGGTTGATGCTGTTAAAAAATATGCGGGCATTGATTTCAATGAGATCCAGACAACGGAAGAAGCAAAAGCGCTTGCAAAAGAAAAAGGCATTGAGTTTGAAGACAGACATAAAAAAGGCGATATTCTGAGCCTGTTCTTTGAAGAATTTGTAGAAGAACATCTGGTGCAGCCTACATTTGTTATGGATCACCCGATTGAGATCTCACCCCTTACAAAGAAAAAACCGGAAAATCCGGACTATGTGGAGAGGTTCGAATTCTTTATGAACGGATGGGAGATGGCAAATGCATACTCTGAGCTGAACGATCCCATCGATCAGAGAGAAAGATTCAAAGCGCAGGAAGAACTGCTGGCGCAGGGGGATGAAGAAGCCAATACTACAGATGAAGATTTCCTCAATGCGCTGGAAATCGGAATGCCTCCTACAGGAGGGATTGGATTCGGAATTGACAGAATGTGTATGCTGCTGACGGACTCGGCTGCTATACGTGATGTGCTGCTGTTCCCGACAATGAAGACACTGGGTGGTTCTGACACAGCTAAAAAAGTTGAAAAAGCCGAAACACCAGTAGAACAGACCTCTGAAAAGATTGATTTTTCAAAGGTGCAGATTGAACCACTATTTGAAGACATGGTTGATTTCGAAACTTTCAGCAAGTCGGATTTCAGAGCTGTTAAGGTAAAGGAATGTACAGCGGTACCTAAGAGCAAGAAGCTCCTGAAATTTATTTTAGATGACGGAACAGATACTGACCGCGTAATTTTAAGCGGTATCCACGATACCTATGAACCGGAAGAACTGGTAGGAAAGACATTGATTGCAATCACAAATCTGCCGCCTCGTCCGATGATGGGAATTGATTCCTGCGGTATGATAATCTCTGCTGTTCATCACGAAGATGGTGTGGAAAAGCTACACTGCCTGATGGTAGATGAACATATTCCGGCGGGGGCAAAGCTGTACTAATTCATCTTCAATAATAGGGTGAAAAAATACATCTTACATCAAACGATGCAGCAATTTGTACCAAGATAAAAAAACGCATAATCAGTATAGAAGACCTTGAAAGATACAAATCTTTCAGGGTCTTTTTTGGGGCTGTCTCTAATTTGCAAACTATACATCATTACAAAATCCTCTTATACTATGGGCAGAAAAAGGGCTCAGGATTTGGTATGAATAACAGTTTAGCAGCAGTTCATCCGGAACTGATAGTGGAATGGTCATGGATAATATTAAAAACGTGCAATTTCATTGTTGATACATTCCATATGTATTGAATTAGCAATAACTGTATAGTATAATATAAAAATGGAAAAGGAGGAGTTTAAGATGGCTAGTACAATTCAAGTGCGTGTTGATGATGAGTTAAAGAAGAAGTCAGAACAGTTGTTTAGAGATCTTGGTACAGATACAACGTCCGCAATCAGAATGTTTTTAACACAAGCTGTTGCCAATAATGGATTTCCATTTGAAATAAAAAAGGTTGAGCGTAATCCATTTGTTGCAATGTCAGAAGAAGAGTTATTAAAGAAACTTGAGTATTCGAGAAACTCTGTTACACAGGGAAACTATAAATCTGCGGATTCTGTTATTTCAGATATAAGGAAAACATATGGACTATAATGTGGTTTTAACAGCAGATGCAGAAGAAGACTTAAACCTATATATCAGATATTTATTTGTCGAGAAGAAAAGTGAGCAGGCTGCAAAAAATATTATTGATGATTTTGAGGCAGCAATACAATGTTTAAAGAGTGTTGCAGGCAGTTTGAAATTATGTGACAATCCAAGACTTAAAGCGTTGGGATATCAGCGAATGAATTTCCTTGGTCATAGATATTTTATGCAGTATCGAATTGTGGAGAAGGTTGTATTTATTGATAATATTTTTCATAAACTGCAAGACTATGAAAATAGGATGATGTAGTTTTTAAATCAACTACTGCAATGTTCACAAGACGCTGTAGTGGAGGAACTAAAGGACAGGGAGAAACGGCAGTGCAGCCATTTCTCCCTGTTTTCTTTGTATTAGCAGTAAAAATAAACCACCTGCTATGCAGGTGTGTTCTGGAACCGGGGGAAGAAAAGATATACACATTTATTCTCAGCTGGTATTTTCCAAACCGACCAAAAATGTGGATTGAACTGGACAAGGATAGAACCGATATCAATGCGGGCAATTACAAGGTAACAAAAAACTATTATGCGACTCTTTTTAGTGATGCGTGGGAAGTAGCTTCTTATATGGGAAATGAAAGAGAGCGGCTGTTTCATGAGAGTAAAACATTTTCAAAAGCCTTTTTTGATACCACTTTACCGGGATATCTGCTGGAGGCGGTGGCGGACAACATAACGGTTATGCGCAGCCCGACCTGCTTTAGAATCGAGAATGGTGACTTCCTTGGATGGGAAGGGGTGATCAGCGGTGACGATGCAATTGTCAAAGAATGCTGGCCAGGAGTAGAAAAGACCATGAAATATACCGCAGAAATGTGGGATCGTGACGGCGACGGATTGTTGGAGGAGCCTCAGCATGTGACTTATGCTACTGAATTATACGGCATATCCAGTATGACCGGCAGCATCCATTTTCAAGTATAACTTTGTTGAGCGTGCAAAAGAGAATGTTCTCGCGGAGCGGGCATACATTTTAAATGACGAAAAAGGTCTGACGCCCTGCACCTGGCCGAATGGCGGCCGGCCCATATTTCCTTTTGTCTATTATGGGGAGGTCTGGACCGGAATTGAATACGAAGTGGCAGCATTACTGGCGAGAACCGGGCAGGTAGAAGAAGCCTTGACAATCGTGAAAGCGATTCGTGAACGGCACGACGGCTTTAAACGGAATCCTTTTAGTGAAAATGAAAAAGTCCGAAAAGAAGTCTATGAGATGATGAACTGGTGGGTGAAAAAAGGTGTAGACGGCTTTCGGATGGATGTAATAAATTTTATTTCTAAAGTTCCGGGTCTGCCGGAAAGTGCAGATGTTGAAGTGGGGTATGGTGAGTATGGAAAATGGTCCGTCAGTCCCTGGAAACTTACAGAGCTTAAAGGTATCTTTGGCAAGTGGCAGAATGAGTTAAATGAAGAAGGGTGGAATAGCCTTTACTGGTCCAATCATGACCAGCCCCGGGCAGTATCAAGATTTGGTGACGACAGAGAAGAATATCGGGAGGTCTCGGCAAAAATGTTAGCCGTGTGCCTCCATATGATGAAAGGGACTCCTTTTATTTTCCATGGAGAAGAGCTTGGGATGACAAACACCAGATTTACATCGATTCAGGAACACCGGGATATTGAAATCCTGACGGGGTATAAAGAATACTGTAAGACTGGTCTTAGTTCACCTGATCGTGATTGTACCTTTTGATCAGCTGCCAATTCCGTGCATATGGGCCGAATAATTCATTTATAAATGGCACCACAATCGTTTCACCTTCCAGTTCCCACAGCGCAGAAGCGATTTTGAGAGAAGCCGGTGGTCCGGGTAAAGCGCGGCATAAGTGCTATGAGACTGAATCTGACGGGAATGGATACCGGGAGGAAGATTTTGATATTCACAGGGCGTGAAAAGAAAATCATAATGCGTCAGCAGCTTCTCAGGAGTTCCATTACTGCAGATTTTATTAAAGCAAATTTAGAATAGCATTTGCTGAAAATACAGCGTAATGAGACAGGCACCATTGCATGTGAAAAGCAAAGAAATTCTTGACTTATTATGGAAAATAGGCTATCATACATCTATAATCTAAAATTTCAGTTGCACATATGTAATGCGAGGTAATTTATGTTTAACAGAGTAAAATACAGCAGTCTAAACGAGTTGATTTACGATGAAATAAAGAGTAAAATTCTCACCAACGAATTAAAACCAAATGAAAAGCTGGATATTGACTATTTGAGTACATCCCTGGGAGTGAGCCGAACACCTGTGACCAATGCCCTGAAGTCTCTGCAGAAAGACGGTTATGTAGTCATTAATCCCCGGAGCGGAAGTTATGTAAGGGAACTGACAAAGGAAGAGCTGGAATATATTTTTGATTTTCGTGAGGTATTAGAGGGCCAGGTCATCCGCAAGGCGATTACCAAATTAGATAAGAAGAAGCTGAAAGAATTCGGGGAAAAGTTTAAAGTTATCTTAAGTGTGTCTTCCGTGGAGAATCAGGAACAGATTCTGGAGGTAGTGGAGAAGTTTTTTGAAATTGAAATTACCTTTCATGAATATTTAATCGATGCCTGCCCCTCCATTATAGGGGCGGAAATTATGAATCTGGTGGATTTAACCAAACGGATCCGTAAGCTGCATATCATATATAAGCTGCAGAAGGCAGGCTGGGAGTGTTTTAAAGAAGAGATTGAAATTCATGTCCGCCTTATAGAAACATTGCTGAATGAGGAGTTAGAAGAGAGTATTCAATGGATTACCACAGATATACGTAATACAAAGGAAGAGATTATGGAATGCTTTGATATTATTAATCAGTGGTGATCAGCTGGTGTTGGCCAGAAGTGCCGGCACCTTTTTTAAACAGTAATGTGAAATTTTAGATTTCAATTCACTGGGAATCGACAGGAAAAAAATTGGAGGACAATATGTACAGGATAGAAAAGGACGGGAAACGGATCCGCTACATTGACGAAGAAGAAAAGAGAGAAGCTGCTCTGCCTTTGGAGAATTTCATGGGAATATATGAAACGGGAAATCCACCGCCTGTGAAAGAAGAAGATATTGAAAAGGCCGTTATATCTCCAGCTGGAAGGGGGGAGTGTTTAAGGGATTTAGTCAGCAGAAAAGGGGCGGAGACGGCGGCTATTATTATTTCGGACGCCACTCGTGGAGTCCCTACGGATAAGACTGCACCCTATATTATAAGGGAACTTACAGAGGCTGGAATAAAAAAGGAAAATATAGTTTTTGTTGTGGCTTTGGGGGTCCACAGGAATGCTACAGAAAGCGAAATGAAAGAATTCCTCGGCCCTCTTATGGGGAAGATTGCCATCGAAAACCATGATGCTTTCGACGAGCAGAAGCTGGTATATCTCGGTATGACATCAAGGCATACACCGGTAAAGGTGAATAAGAGAGTATACGAAAGCGATGTGGTCATAACGATCGGCAAGGTAGAGCTTCATGATATGGCAGGATTCTCCGGAGGAAGAAAATCAATATTACCGGGGATTTCTTCTGAGGAGACGATTGTAATCAACCATAGGCCGGAGATGATGGTACATCACGGAAGCCGTGCAGGTAATCTGGAGGGCAATCCCATTCACGAAGATATGCTTGAGGCCGCTGAAATGTGCGGCGTAGATTATTCTGTAAACATTGTTATGAATCAGGAATATGAGATTGCAGGTATTTTTTCAGGAGGGCTCCGGGAATCTCATGAAGCTGCCGCCGAATTTTTAAAGAGCTTTTGTATGGCCGTCCTTCCGGCAAGACCTGATATCTACGTTGTGTGTCCGGGACAGCCCTTAAGCATTGATATGTACCAGGGGGTAAAGCCATTGATAGCCCTGCACACAATGGCAGATGAGAACACTACGGTGATTTTGTACGGTGAATTTAAAGAGGGGATCAACGCACCTGATTTTATAGAACCCTTCCGGAATTATCCGAATTTGGAAGAGCTGAAAACCTATGTATGGAATCACTATAAAATCCAGATGGATCACATCGTTCCTATCAGGGAGATACTGAGTAAGGGGACAAGAATCATGGTAGTTTCCGAAAATATTTCCGCAGAAGATGCGGCAGCTATGCATATGGAAAAATACCATACCCTTCAGGAAGCGCTTGAAAAGGCGATAGAAGAGCATCCGGCAGCCTGTCCTCAAGTTGCATTGTGTCCGCAAAGTTACCGCAGTCTTTTTACAGTAGGGCAGGAGCAGACCCAGAGCAGCAAATGAGGCATACCAGAAAGGCATCCAATAACACTTAGCACGGGGTAAATATTGCTTCAACTGAAATATTAGATATAAAATTATAGAAAGCGGGAGGGAATCAGGATGAATGAGGAAAGAGCGTTATACGCAGTAGTAGAAAAAGAGTATCCCGAGGTGGATTATGGAAAAGGAATGTATATCTACGATAAACTGGGAAAAAGGTATATGGACTGTGCCGCCGGAATCGGAGTGGTGAATATCGGACATGGCATTAAGGAGGTCATCGACAGGATGACAAATCAGGCAGAAAAAATCAGCTTTGTATACGGCGGCACCTTTACCAGCGATGTCAGAAGGCGGCTGGCGGAGAAAATTATTTCTATTGCACCAGAGGGGATGGATAAAGTTTTTTTCTGCTCAGGCGGTTCCGAAGCGATGGAGTCCCTGATGAAAATTGCCAGGCAGTATCATCTGGAAGCCGGAAGACCAAAAAAGAACAAGATTATTTCACGGTGGCAAAGCTACCACGGTAATACAATCGGAACGCTGGCTTTAGGGGGAAGGCCTTCCTGGAGAGAAAAGTATGAAGATTTCTTTCCGAAGAATATTTCACATATCCCGCCATGCAACTGCTACCGGTGTCCGTATGGTCTGGCTGAAGAGAGCTGTGACTGCCAGTGTGCTCTGGAGCTGGAGCAAAAAATCAAATACGAAGGTCCTGATACGGTGGCAGCATTCGTAATAGAGCCAGTCACCGGGACTACTGCGGCAGCTGTTATACCACCTCGTAAATATATGCAAAAAGTCAGGGAAATCTGTGATAAGTACGAGGTACTGTTCTGTGTGGATGAGGTAATTACCGGCTTTGGCAGAACAGGCAGGAATTTTGCCGTAGACCATTACCAGACAGAACCGGACTTAATTGGGTTTGCGAAGGGTTTGGGCAGCGGCTATGTGCCCATTGGCGGGGTCATCGTACATAAAAAAATAGTAGATGCAATCGCAGCAGGCAGCGGAGCCTTAACCCATAGCTTTACCTTCTCGGGGAATCCCCTGGCCTGTGCAGGGGCGGAGGCAGTGCTGGATTATCTTTTGGAAAATGGTTTGATTGAACGAAGCCGGGAAATGGGGGAAGTCTTTTGGAAAAAACTGCAGCCTCTGAAAAAATATCCGGTTGTGGGGGATATCAGAGGGATCGGGTTACTGTTAGGTGTGGAGTTTGTAAAAGATTTAAAAACAAAGGAACCGCTGGATTTCAATTTTTCGGCAGAAATATCACAATATTGTTTTCAGCATGGAATTATGATAACGGGAGGTGTAACAGGAAGTGCTGATGGTATTTCGGGTGATGCATTGCAGATTGCTCCCCCTTTTATCATTAGTGAGGAAGAAATCAGTCAGGTGACAGCCATGCTTGCAGAGGCAATCGAAGAAATTATGCGCAGACATCAATTATGAGGAAAGAGGTGTGAGGAATGGATTTTACAAGACTATGGGAGAAGATTGACAAACAGGAACTTACCGATTTTTTGCAAAAAGCAGTCCAGATTCCCAGTCATATTGAGATGGAGAGCCAGGAAAAGGAAATCGGGAATTTTATTGCGGAGAAACTGCTTGCGGAAGGGATTGAAACGGAACTTCAAATTGTAGAAGGAGAGAGGGCCAATGTGATAGCTACTATTCATGGTACGGGTGAGGGCAGTAGTGTTACTTTTAACGGGCATATAGACAGCATCCCTCCTATCGACATGGAGGATCCCTATTCAGGTAAAATAGTCGGGGATGATTTGTACGGGAGGGGCGCCTGTGATATGAAGGGCGGTATTATTGCCATGGCATATGCGATGATAGCCATCAAAAGAGCGGGACTTATACCTAAGGGAGATATCGTATTGTCCGCTATGATAGGAGAGGAGTATGGCAGCGATGGGGCCACCTACTACGCAAAGCACGCAAGGCTTACCGATTATGGAATCTGCGGGGAGCCAACGGATATGAAAATCGGTTCCGCACAGAAAGGCCTTCACTGGTTCCAGTTTGATATACCGGGAAGGCGTACTCACTCCAGTGTTTCTGCCACAGGTATCAATGCATTGAAGCGGCTCAATGAGCTGATGACCTGTATCAATGAAGAACTGGAGCCAAAACTAAAAGAAAGAACTCATCCGCTTCTGGGCTCCTCCCTGGTAAATCTGGGAAAAGCATGGGGCGGAGAGCAGCCGAACGTGGTTCCCGGAGACGCTCATCTCCAGGTAGAGAGAAGATATATCCCCGGGGAGACACTGGAGAGTGTAAAAGCGGAACTGGATGAAGCGGTAAAAAAATGCAACAAAGGATATGATGAGGTGTTTGCCATTACTTATGAATCCATGCCCTATAGTCTGAAGGTAAGTAAAACACCGCTGGATATTCCAGAAGGGCACCCCATTGTACAGGGGATGAAAAAAGCAGGCCGGGAAGTGCTGGGAGAAGAACCGGAAATATTTGGTGTACCATTCTGGGGGGATGCGGGGGTTTTATATGACGCGGGATGTGACTGCATTTTGTTCGGGCCGGGAAGCATTAAAGATGCTCATTCAAAATGTGAAAAAGTCAGTCTGAGGAATGTTTATCAGGCATGTAAAATATATGCGGTGCTGCCTTTCGTATTGTAAGATGTCTCTTTGAATAAGTGAGGAGGGAAGTTATGTCAAGTCAGGATACTGTAGTAAAAAAGAAGAAAAAATTTTCAATGCCTCCGGCATTTGCGCTGCTGGCCGTTATGATTCTAATTGGGGTTATAGCCACCTGGATATTGCCAGCGGGAGAATTTGACCGGGAAATGAATGACGCCGGGAAAACGCTGGTAGTTGCAGGTTCTTACCACAATGTAGAGGCCAGTCCGGTTAGCGTCTGGGAAGGGTTTATGGCAATCCCCCAGGGCATGGTAAAATCAGCCACTATTATTTTTGGTGTACTGCTGATCGGAGGAGCGTTTACGATTATTGTATCTACAGGTATGATTCAGTCTGCCTTGGGAAAAGTTGAGAAGATATTTAAAGGGAAAGAGTTGTTAATGATACCTATTATCATGGCAGCAGCCTCCGTAATGTGCTGTTTCATCGGTCTGCTTGAGCTTTCTATGGTAATCATCCCCATTTTAATCCCGATTTGTCTGATTCTGGGATTTGACTCTCTGACGGCTATTGCAATGGCACTGGTTTCTACTGCGGCAGGCTTCGGCGCTGCCGTGGCCAATCCCTTTACAGTAGTTGTGGCCCAGCCCATCGGGGAACTGCCTTTGTATTCCGGCGCAGGATACCGCACGATCTGCCTTATAATTATCACGACTATCGGGATTCTGTATGTAATGCGTCATGCAATAAAGGTTCGGAAAAAACCGGAACTCAGCATAACCTATGAGACTGATATCGAGCTGAGAAAAGAATATGGTGTCGGCAAGACCATAGAAATGACCGGCCGCAGAAAAGCGGCAATGTTTGCTTTTTTGATCTGTTTTGCTATTTTGATTGTGGGGGCGTTAAAATTTTCCTGGGGCCTGGTTGAGATTGGAACGATGTTCCTGATCACTGGTCTGATCGTAGGTTTTATCTGCAGGCTTTCTCTGACGGAGATATGCGATAAGTTCTCAGAGGGACTTTCCGCGTTTATCGGTGCAGCCTTAGTCAGCGGTTTTGCCAGTGGGATTACGATTGTATTGGAAAACGGAAAGATTATTGACACGATTATCAACGCAATTGCACAGCTGGTTCAGGCGCTGCCCCCATCAGTTGCGGCAGTTGGGATGCTGATTACGCAGTTGTTTTTCAACTTTATTGTGCCTTCCGGTTCTGGACAGGCTCTGGTATCTATGCCGATTATGTTCCCTCTGGCCGATTTGGTAGGTGTCAGCAGGCAGGTTGCAGTTTTGGCTTTCCAGTTTGGTGACGGTCTTTCCAATATTCTTTGGCCGACACTCGGCTATCTTTGGGTATGTATTGCTTATGGAAAAATCAAATATGAACAGTGGTTTAAATTTATTATTCCTTTGATTGGTATCTGGTATGGAGCCTGTATGGTTCTTCTGGTGATTGCTCAGGGAATCGGCTGGTCATAAGACGGGGACGGATTTGCAATACAATGCATATCCGTCTATATGAGAAGGAGGCGTGTGATGCAGGCAGACAGACTATTTTTCGGCTGCGTGGCGGATGATTTTACAGGTGCGGGCGACGCGGCATCATTTCTGGTAAAAAGCGGGATATCTACCGCGCTGTATAACGGAATACCGGAGAAAAAAATGGAAGATAAGAGTGTACAGGGCGTTGTTATCGCTTTAAAAACAAGGAATGTAAAAAAGGAACATGCGGTGAAAGAATCGCTGGAAGCCTTTGAGTGGCTAAAAGAACAGGGAGCGTGTATCTTTTATTTCAAATACTGTTCCACCTTTGATTCTACGGATGAGGGGAATATCGGTCCGGTAATTGACGCGGTTATGGAAAAAATGGGGATTCCCTGTACAGTATTATGTCCTTCACTACCGGTAAACGGACGTACACTCTCAGAAGGAAGACTTTATGTGAATGGAGTACTTTTAGAAGAAAGCCATATGAAGAATCACCCGCTGACGCCCATGAGAAAATCAAGGCTGGCAGATTTAATGAAACTTCAGGGAAAATATAGCTGCGTGGAAACCAGAACACCTTTGACGGAGGACGCTAAAAATAAGATTGAAGAAGAAATTAGCAAAAATCAGCATTGCTATGTGGTGCCTGATTATGAAACCGACGTACAGGGACAGCAGATAGCCGAAGATTTCCCGAATATTGGGTTTTATACCGGGGGATCAGGCCTGCTGGAACATCTGGGAAAATATTTTGGAAGAACCTATGGTTTTGACGGGAACAAAATAGTGGAGGAACCAGTAGAAGGTTCTGTACTTCTTATTGCAGGAAGCTGTTCCCGGATCACTTTAGAGCAGGTTGCTGCGTATCAGAAAAAAGGCCTTCTCTCTTATAAGATTGCTCCCGCCCGGCTACTGGATGGGTCTTTGGATGCAGAGGGGATCTGGAGGGAAGCAGGGCTGGATAAACTCAGCGAGATATTGGTCTACAGTTCTGCCCCTCCGGAGGAAGTAAAGAAAACCCAGGAGCTGGGGAAGGAATCTATTGCCGGGATAATTGAGGACACCCTGGCAGAACTGGTGACTATTGCCAGGAAAAAAGGTATTAGAAAGTATATTGTTGCCGGAGGGGAGACTTCCGGAGCCGTGATGAAAACTTTGGGTTATGAAGGTTACCGGATTGGCAGAAGTATAGCTCCGGGGGTCCCCGTTATGACGCCGCTTGACGGGCCGGATTATCGCCTGGTGTTAAAATCTGGAAATTTTGGACAAAAGGACTTCTTTTACAGGGCAATCATGAGTATGAAAGGAGAGGAATTGTAAGATGACGGAAGATTTTCTACAGGATGCAGTGTGGATCGCACATACATTATTTGCAAAAGGGAGCGCCTCCGGATCTTCCTCAAATATCAGCTTTCGTGAGGGGGACCAGATTTACATTTCAGGCAGCGGTACATGCTTTGGCACTTTGAAAGAAGGTCAGTTTGCCTGTCTGACTCTGGACGGGGAACAGCTAAATACAGTAAAACCCAGCAAAGAATTTCCAATGCATCAGATGATATACCAGTACAGGCCACAGATAAAAGGGGTGATCCATACCCATAGCTTCTATGCTGCACTCTATTCTTGTATGGCCTTTGAGGATCCTGCCGATGTTATTCCTGCCTATACACCGTATCTGAGGATGAAGGTAGGCAGGGTAGGGCTGATACCTTTTGCAGAACCAGGAAGCCGGGAGCTTTTTTCTTATATGAGGGAAAGACTTCCTTTGTCGGATGCCTATCTTTTGAAGCAGCATGGGCCGGTGGTTGGCGGCAGAACTCTTATGGACGCCTTCTATGGGATAGAAGAGCTGGAAGAGAGTGCAAAGATGGCCTGGCATCTGGAGGTGAAAACCAGAAAGCTGGATTATTGTTTCATTGACCGCGATTCATTATAAGCAGCATTATCTGCCGGCCGGCAATTTCAGATATGATCACGTATGGTAATGATACGCCCCCCGATACCGGTGTAAACAGATCGAACTTCTTTACATTCATACAAAACTATGCTAAATTTGATAGGAGCTATAATATTAGACACGAAAGGTTCTTTGCTGGTGCCGGAAAAACGGAACGTACTTCCGTTTCGGTTAGGTTACAGCAGAAAGGCGACCGGAGTATTATAGTCAAATGAAGCTATAGATGCAACTGTAGATGAAGCTCAAGGGGGACATGAAATGTTTAACATGCGGGATGCGGGCCGGCTTATGGAAGAATATATACAATCTCATCCATTTTTTGAATATTACCGGATCGTAGATATAGAGACATACACCGTTTATGAGCTGAAAGATGGGAAGTTAATTCCTTATAAGGACAAATGCTATAATATATGGAATCGTGACTATGCCTGTCAGAACTGTATTTCCAGACTGGCAGTGAATGAAAACCGCCAGATCATCAAACTGGACATGGTGGATGACAAGGTCTTTTTAGTTGAATCAATGCCCCTGCCTGATGCGGGGGCAACGCTTGCACTGGAGCTGATCCGTGATGCCACGGACAGCCTTCTGGTCAATGACGTTAATCAAAAAGGGAACAGAGCACTGGCGGAGATGATTCAGAGGCTGAACCATCTGGCTACACACGATTCTTATACCGGGCTTTATAACAAACATTTCATTGAGCATGAACTCCAGAGACAGACCATAGAGTGGAAAGAGACGGAGCCTCTAGTGATCGTTTTGCTGGATATTGACCGGTTTAAGCTGATTAATGATACCTATGGCCATTTGATGGGAGATCAGGTGATACTGACCCTTGCGGATAAAATGAAAGAATGCACCGGACAAAACAATGGATGGGCAGGCAGAGTCGGCGGAGATGAGTTTATCATGGTTTTCCGGAGCATGGATATAAAAGAAGTAAATCTGCTGATTGAAGAGTTCAGGAAAATGGTACTTGGCATTGAGTTCCGGTTTTTAGATCAAAGCTGCAATATCTCAATCAGCATAGGGAGCGCCGGTTACGGACCGAATGTAGGTGACTGGAAGTCTTTGTATGCGCTGGCGGACCAGGCGATGTATACAAACAAACAGCAGCAGGAGACTTGCCATATCAGTTAGAGAATATGGGGAATGTTTATTATACATGGTGCCAGAAAAAAATAAAAAATAGCAATAGCAGTTCTTTCATGACTCCAAAATGAAAGGACTGTTTTTTGATTTCACAGGAAATTGCAGGAATGTGAATTGCAGATAAAATAAAGGTGCGGTGGGACATTTATATGATATAATGAAAAAAGCAATCATTGGAAGACGGTATTCGGACGGGGGCACTATGAAGGATCAGATAAGGAAGAAGTTGTGTTTGATTATTTCTGCAGCTATGCTTTTTTCTCTGCTGTTAAATGTTCTGCTTCAGATTAAACAGGTAGACAGGAGTATGAGGACGGAATCGGAGAATCTGTTCTGGCAGATTAATCAGATATTAGTACAGAATGAGAAAGATGTGGAACAGATCAAAGAGGATTTCAGGCAGAGCTGCCTTATCAGCGCAAAGGCGGCGGCCTATATTATGCAGAGCCGGCCTGAGATTATCGGAAATCAGCCGGAGTTGGAGAAGATTGCGGGACTGCTTCAGATTGATGAGTTTCACATTTTTGATACAGAGGGGAACCTTTATGCGGGGTCACAGCCGAAATATTTTGGGATGAATTTTAATTCGGGGGAACAGATGCAGTTTTTTCTGCCAATGCTTGAAGACCGGTCCCTGGAGCTGTGTCAGGAGATCACCCCCAATACGGCGGAATCCAAGCTGATGCAGTATGCGGCCGTGTGGCAGGAAGACGGAAAAGGAATCGTACAGATTGGGATGGAGCCTGACCGTGTTGTGGAGGCGATGAAAAGAAATGAACTTTCCTATATATTTTCGATCCTTACGGCGGATGAAGGCAATGTAATCTGCGCGGTGGATCCTGATACTCATGAAGTGCTTGGTTCAACGGATGGGAATTATATTAAAAAGGATGTTAAAGAACTGGGAATAAAAGCGGAAAATCTGACGAACGGCGAAGAGGGATTCAGGACGAAATTTGACGGGGAAAAAAGCTACTGCGTATTTTCGCGAACCGGTTCTGTGATACTTGGAAGAATCTGCCCCGAGAGCAGAATGTACCATAGTGTCTATAAAAGTACACGGATGCTGTCTATATATCTTGCACTGCTTGGCATTCTTATCATCGCAGCGATTTCAAAATATCTGGACAGGTATATTGTGAGGGGGATCTCGTCGGTTAATAAGAAGCTGCGTGTAATTACCGGCGGAGACCTGGATACCCGGGTGAGTGTAGATACCACACCGGAATTTTTGGAACTGAGTGAACAGATTAATGAAATGATAGAAAGCCTGCTGGATGTGCCGAATAAATTCTCCGCAGTGCTGGATATTGTGAGCATTCCTGTAGGTATTTATGAATACCGGCTGAATATGAAGAGAGTACTGACTACGAGCGGTTTGGGTGGAATTCTATGTCTGTCTTCGGAAGAAATACAGAGGATCCTGTCAGACCATGAGCTGTTTGAAGCGAAGCTGGAGGAGATCCGCCGCTGTCCGGAGGAGGTGGAACGAGGGATTTACCGCCTGCCGTGGGAAGAGGAACGGTATATAAGAATGGATTCCATTCCTTATGAAAACGGCATTTTAGGGATTCTTCTGGATGTGACAGAGGATATGGTTGAAAAGCACCATATTGTATATGAAAGGGATCGGGATTTCCTGACGGGACTATATAACCGCCGGGCGTTCTACAGTAAGTTTCAAGGGCTTTTAGATGAAAACAAAGACTGCGGGCATGCCGTTCTGTTCCTGGCCGATGCAGATGGTCTGAAAAGTGTAAATGACCGGTATGGCCATGCAGGTGGAGATGAGTACCTGCGGGGAATAGCGGATGTGCTGCGTGAGTGTCCGGCCAGAAAGAAGGTCGTGAGCAGACTGGGCGGGGATGAATTTGCCCTGCTTATATACGGCGGAAAAGACCGGGCAGAGCTGGAGCGCTATATAAATGCAATACAGGAGGCCGTAAACAAATCCAGCGTAGAGATCAATGGGCAGGTTTCAATGCCCGTGCGTTTCTCAGCAGGCTATGCCTTTTTCCCGGAAGATGGAAGCGACTGCCATGAACTGATGGAACTTGCAGATATGCGGATGTACGAAGCCAAAAAGGCGAGAGGATATGAACCCCGCAATAAAAGCGGGATTTAACCCGCCTTAATCTGCTTTTCTGAAAATTTGTTCCTCAATGTCTTTGATGGTGATGGTTTCCAGATACTGTTTTCCGATTTTATTTAAATCTCCATAGATACCGTCCATGACTCCTGCCATTCCGGATGCCACCAGACAAGGCATATCAATATTTCCGGAATGCCAGGAGGCTTTGACGATATCCATCTCCAGGGCATCACAGATCTGTTTCAGGCTGATCTTCTCAGGGGGTTGGGCAATCTTATACCCGCCCTTTAACCCTTCTTTTGTGTCGAGCAGTTTATGCTTTTTCAGCCGGGCCATTACCTTTCTGACCCGGACCGGATTTGTGCAGATATTGCCGGCCAGCTCTTCGCTGGAGAGCGTCTCCTGCTTATGGTCCAGATAGACCAGTGCATGTACTGCAATTGTAAATTCTCCTGTCATGTTATCACCCTTTACTCAATCATTATTTTTGCTGTCTTATTGCAGCAGAGTATCTTTGTGAAACTATTTTCACAGATCTGTTCCTTTCGGTAGATTATTTATCCAACAGGCAGTTTTTTTAGAGTATTTTCTACATTCCATTCAAAAATTCTTCTGCGTATTTGGATGCTACCGCCCCGTCGGATGCCGCTGTTATAATCTGGCGCAGTGGCTTGCTGCGGATATCTCCGACGGCAAATACCCCGGGAATGTTTGTACGTGTGGTCTCATCAGCCTGGATATAGCCGTGTGAATCCAGCGTAACCTGCTCTTTTAAAATAGCTGTATCAGGAACTCGGCCGATTGCCACGAAGATTCCGTCGCAGGGGAGATATGAGATCTCTTTTGTGGCGACATCTTCCAGCTTTGCACCAATGACTCGCTTTTCATGCAGTATTCCTGTTACCCGTGTGTTCCAGTGGAATATGACATTGCTGTTTTTCAGCGGCTCCATGTAAATGCGTGATGCACGGAGTTCATTTCTGCGGTGCACCAGATGTACCTCTTTACAGATTTTAGAAAGCAGAAGGGCATCTGCGGCGGCGCTGTTCCCGCCTCCGGCGATTACGACCGTTTTGTTTTTATACATCATTCCATCGCATGCCGCACAATAAGCAACGCCGTGGCCGCGCATTTCCCGCTCACCAGGGACATCCAGTTCACGAGGAGAAGCGCCCATTGCAAGAATAACGGTCCGCCCCAGTACTACGCCTTCTGAGGTGGCAAGCTTTTTGGGGGTGGAGGTAAGTTCCATCTCCTCCACCTGGGCAAAAGCGGTTTCCACGCCGAATCTGTCGGCGCCTTTTTTCATCTTAGCGGCCAGTTCAAATCCGTCCACACCCTCTTCAAATCCGGGGTAATTATCAATCTGCCCGGTGGTTGCCATCTGCCCGCCGGGGGAAAGCTTTTCCAGTACCAGTACAGAAAAACCGCTTCTTGCGGCATACAAAGCTGCAGTATAACCACCTGGGCCTCCGCCGACGATGACTACATCATATTCTTTCTGTTTCATCCTTTATACCTCCTGTATCCATTTCTGAATCTCTGCTTTTGAACCCGGATTAACGAGAAGTTCTCCGTGGTGGCCGTCTTTGAACATCAACAGGGACGGGATCGTATCTACTTCAAATCTTTCTGCCAGTTCAGGCTCATCGTCCAGATTGATTTTCCCGATTTTAATGGTTCCCTGCAGTTCTTCTTCCAGCTGATCTATGACGGGACCCAGGCGGCGGCAGTAACCGCACCACGGCGCCCAGAATTCTACGATTAGGGGAGTGCCGGCTTGCTGTGCATGTTCCTGAAAATTATTGTTTGTCAATGTGATATAACTCATCTTTTGTACCTCCTGATTTTAATTTTTTGCTTTATCTGCTGTGTGATGTGTTTAAATGTAATGTCATTAGTTACAGTTCATGCTGTAATTATATTTGTATCAGTTTAAAGTGTCAAGTGTTTTCCATAAATTTATTTAGAATATTAGAAAAGATAAAAAAACTTCCGAACGAAATGCGCATAGCAGTGTTCGAGGCAGGCAACATGGTGCAGATATCGCAGGAGTGAATTGTGTAAACGGAACATTTTTTTGATGAAATATTAAGTATGTCTAAAATTTATCAGACTATTGTTAAAATATTATTTAAATTGACAGCATATTGCATGCGTGATAATGTAAATGTACAGTTTTTGAATACACTTTTGAAAAGGGAGGTTTATTATGAGTGTTTATATTATTACAGGAGGAACGACGGGAATCGGGGCAGCTGTGAGGACAACATTGCTGGAGCAGGGCCACGAAGTCTTTAATATTGATCTGAAGGAGGGCGATTTCCTTGCAGACCTTTCAAAAAGCGAAGAACGCCAGAATGCGATTGAGGCAGTCAAACTGCGCTATCCGGATGGGATTGACGGCTTGTTCTGTAATGCCGGTGTAGGACCGACTGCACCGCCCAAGCTGATATTCAGTCTGAACTTTTTTGCGGGGATAGAGATTGCAGAGGGACTGCGTCCGCTGTTGAAGAAAAAAAACGGAAGCTGTGTTATGACCTCGTCTAATTCAGTGACAAATCATACGGTTCGGTGTGACTGGGTAGATATGATGTCAAATGTTATGGATGAAGACCGGATTCTGGAAATGGCGGCAGACATTCCGCGTACACTGGCGCCTTCCGCCTACAGCTCTTCCAAACATGCTCTGGCAAGATGGGTGAGAAGAGTATCCCCCGCATGGGCAGTAGATGGGCTGCGTATTAATGCAGTTGCACCTGGCAATACGACTACACCTATGACTCAG
This sequence comes from Clostridium sp. D5, assembly GCF_000190355.1. NCBI lineage: Bacteria > Bacillati > Bacillota > Clostridia > Eubacteriales > Clostridiaceae > Clostridium > Clostridium sp. D5. The sequence goes on from NZ_GL870809.1 coordinate 257,664, forward strand.
GGAATGACGGAGGCGCAGCGGGATGCAGCGCTTTTAATTCCCATACCCACGCGATATGGCAGAAAAGAGTTTCTGGATGCACAGGAGATTGCAAATGGGATGTTATTCCTGGCCTCTCCGCTGGCCAGCGGGATCAATGGGATCATCTTATTTGTAGACGGCGGAATCGATGCATTACTGCGTTCAGAGCGTTTTTAGAAGGGAGAGAAAGTGATGAGAATTTTAGAACAATATATTGACTGTATGCAGCGCGGGGATAATGTAGGCCTGGCTGATTTGTTTAACGAGTACGGAGTGCTGCACGATGCTTCCTTAATAAAGATCGGGAGCGACACGATGCACCTGGAAGGGAAAATGGCAGTAGAGATGATGTTTCACCATAAGTTCGGTTTCAACGGCGGACCATTTAAAATATACAGTATCAAATACAACGGAGACAGCCAGGTTTGGTATTTTATCGAGTATGGAGATACAATTCTGCCGGTAACTGCTTTCCTGGAGAAAACGGATGACAATGGGAAAATTAAAAGGCTTAATATTTACCCTCTGTAATGCAGAAAATGCTATAAAAGCGTATTGCTAACGAGAAGGTTTCATTATGCAAGGAAAGAGTGACACAAATAAAAGCCTATTATAATAGGAAAGAAGTGCTTTGCGGAAAGCGTCCCCGGGATGTTTTTTGCAGGGCATTTTTTCTGATACAGGAATTCCTCTGGAGGATACGCACGGCGGTACGTTCTTCATTTAATAAATATGTGAAAATCTTCTTGACTCTGCCCCTACGGGAGACTGTAGGATGAATTTGTAAGGAGGATAAGAGAGATGAAAACATGTATAAAAGCAGAGAATTTAACAAAGAAGTATGGAAACAGAATTGTGGTTGACAATCTGTCATTTCACGTAGACGGCTGTGAGGTATTCGGGCTGCTGGGTCCCAACGGCGCAGGAAAAAGTACAACGATTGAAACCGTCCTGGGGTTAAAGAAGGCAGACAGCGGGACGGTAAGTATATTGGGAATGGAACCGGGGACAAAGAGAAGAGAACTATTTAATAAAGTAGGGGTTCAACTGCAGTCTTCTAATTTTCAGAACAACATCCGGGTTGAGGAAATATGTGAGGAGCTGTCTGTGCTTTACCGCAGGCCGGCGGATTATTGTGATCTTCTGCGTCGGTTTAAACTGTGGGAACTGAGAAAGCAGCCGGTTGACAAATTATCCGGCGGAGAACGCCAGAAGCTGTCAGTAGTGCTCGCGCTGATACCAAACCCGGGACTGGTTTTTCTGGATGAGCTAACAACGGGGCTGGATACTGCGGCGCGCAGAGAAGTCTGGCAGGTGTTAAGAGGACTAAAAGAAAATGGTATGACAATCTTTCTTACCACTCATTATATGGAAGAAGCAGAAAGTTTGTGTGACAGGATTCTTTTGATAAAAGACGGGCAAAGGATTACGGAAGGAACCGTAGAGGAAGTAATCAAAGCAACTCCCTATGATAATCTGGAAGAGGCGTATCTGTGGTATATGGGAGAGGAGGAACTTGCATGAGACAATTTGGAACATTATATAAAATAGAACAGAGGCTGGGGCTGCGCTGTCCTGACGGCCTGATCTTCGGCGTTGCTATGCCGGTGGGAGTTCTGGTACTGATTGCTGTGATCGCCGGAAGCAAAACGGCAGGAGGTGGGGGCAGCTTCACTTATCTGGATAGCGCTTTTGCTTCGCTGACCGCAGTGGGAATCTGCGCGAGTGCATTTATGGGAATTCCGCTGACAATCGCGGATTACCGTGATAAAAAGATCTTAAAACATTTTTTCGTGACGCCCTGCAGCCCAATGATGCTGCTGGGAGCGGTTGTAGCATGCGGCGTGGCGACGGCACTAATCTCGTGTGCCGCAGTTTCCCTGGTTTCTGTAGTTGTATTTGGATACCGTATGAAAGGAAATGTACTTTTGTTCCTGGGTTCCTACCTCCTCGTAATGGCAGCAATGTACAGTATCGGCATGCTGATTGCGGGGCTGTGTAAATCAGTCAAGGTGGCAAATGTAGTGACCACAGCAGTATATTTCCCCATGCTGTTCTTATCAGGAGCGACGATTCCCTTTGAACTGTTTCCGAAAGGTCTGCAGAATGTGGCCTCCATTCTCCCCCTGACACAGGGAATCAAGCTGATGAAGCAGGTATCCATGGGCAGTGCCGTGGAGAATGTCATCGGTACTGTGCTTCTTATGGCAGCGATTACTTTCATCTGCTGTATTCTTTCAAAATTGACATTCCGGTGGGAATAACTTATTATTTTACAATAGCTTTTGTTTATAACTTTAGTCCGCGGGGTCTCTTAGAGACCCTGTTGTAAGAAAGGTGGATCACAGTGAAAAGAGAGCACGTCTGCGAGATAAAAGAACCTTACAAATTATATAGAATTGGTATGTTTGCCAGTATGAATCATGTGACTGTAAAAGCACTGCGCTACTATGATGAGCAGGGCCTGTTAAAACCAGTCTGTGTAGACATGGCAACAGGATACCGTTATTACACAGCGGGCCAGCTGCCGGTTATACATCAGATCCTGGCGCTTCGGAATATGGGCTTTTCCCTGGATGAAATCAGAGAGATCCAAAATGGCGGGTCTGAGGCGGAACTTCTGAAGGCAAAAAAACGTCAGCTCCTGGCCGAGATTGCCGAAAAGACGGCCAAGCTGGCGCAGGTGGAATGCTATTTATCCTCGGAAAACATAAACGCCAATTACCATGTCCTGATCAAATCAATACCTGAGACAACAGTGGCATACATGAGAAAGCGTCTGCCGGACTACGGAGCCATGTTTGACGTCATGCCCTCCATGGGCAAAGAAATGGAACGTTTGGGCTGTATCTGTACGGAGCCGGAATACTGCTTCACCATCTATTACGACGGAGAACACCGGGAGGAAGACATAGACGCCGAAATATGCGAATCCGTTACAGAGCTGAAACCAGACTCAGAGACGATCCGTTTCAAGGTAATTCCAGAAGTAGAAACAGCCGCATGCGTCCTGCACAAAGGACCCTACGAAGGATTCCCGGAGGCATATGCCGCCGTCATCAGATTTGTAGAAGACAACGGATATGAGATCTGCGGCAGCCCCAGAGAATCATATATAGACGGTGTATGGAACAAAGAGGATGAGGCAGAATGGCTCTCAGAAGTACAGTTCCCAGTAAAAAAAATAAATAATGCAGACTAACATTCATACATCAGGATACCGCTCACGGGCTTCAGCCTCGTGAGCGGTTGGGGTCTATCCCAGTACGACGGCCATCCCCAGCATCTCACTTCATTCTCCAGATCCCCCTTTTTTGTCATTGATAGTTGTCTTTTGTCGTTTCCTGTGCTAGAATAAAACAGATTCTAGCGATTAGAGAGGGAGACTTTTATAATGGACGAACAGTTACGAGATGATGAAATAGAGATTGATTTACTGGAGATATTCCACGCGCTTTGGCGCAAGGCCTGGCTGATTATACTTTGCCTGGCAGCCGGAGCAGTGATCGCGGGCGCCGCAACGAAGTTTCTGATAGTGCCGCAATATACTTCATCATCTATGATCTATATTCTGACTAAGACGACCAGCGTGACGTCCCTAGCGGATATTCAGATGGGGACACAGCTTACCGTAGACTTTGAGACACTGGCAACAAGTAGGCCGGTTGTGGGAAATGTGATAGAAGAGCTGGACCTGGACACGACTTATGAGGATCTGGTGAAAACCATTTCTATATCCAATCCTGCGGACACCCGTATTTTGAAAATCAGTGTGGAGAATCCTGATGCAGAGCTGGCAAAAGATATTGCCAACGCGATGGCGGATGCGACTGCCGACAGGGTGGCTGAAGTCATGAGTACTGACAAGCCGAGCATCGTGGAGGAGGCTGTTGTTTCAGAATATCCTTCCAGCCCAGTTATGAAAAAGAACGTAGCAATAGGCGGACTGCTTGCAACACTGCTTGCCATAGCAATTATTATTGTACTGCTTCTTCTGGATGATTCCATTAAAACGGAAGAGGATGTAAGAAAGTACCTTGATATGAATACACTGGCTGTGATTCCGCTGGAGGCAGGAGAAACTACAACGAAGAAACAGCATATGGGAAAATACGGTGGAGAGAAGAAAAAAAGAAAGAAAAAATCAAGCACATCTCAGACTCATAGGAAATAGGAAAGAAGGTTTCAGAAGTTGCAAAAGAAAACAAGGTTGATCATAACCGGAGTCCTGGTTGTAATTGCAGCAGCATGCATTGGTTATATCATCTATTATTTTACAGGACAGGACAAAAGAAGCAAAACATACGATGAGGTTCAGAAACAGGTGAGCCTGGAACAGGAAAAAGAACCGGAGGAACCGAAGAGCCCGGAAGAACCAAAAGAGGCGAATCCAATAGATTTTAAACAGCTTCAGGAGACAAACCCGGATATCTATGCATGGATTTCCATCCCGGATACCAACATCAATTATCCGATTGTACAGAGTGCTACAGATAATACCTATTATCTGGACAACACAATAGACGGCCAGGCAGGGCTGCCGGGATCAATCTATACGGAAAACCTGAATGCAAAAGATTTTTCTGATTTTAATACCGTGATTTACGGACATGATATGCTGGATGGTTCCATGTTCCAGAATTTACATAATTATGATGATCCGGCATATTTCCAGGAACATTCCAAAGTATATGTTTATACGCCGGAGAAGAAGCTGACTTATGAGATTTTTGAAGCGGTAGTATATGATGACAGACATATCCTGCAGTCCTTTGATTTTACAATGGACAATCAGAAACAGGCGTATCTGGATTCGCTGAAAGCGGTGCGGGAGCTGGGAAGTAATTTTAATGACAGCATACAGGTGGGCCCGGAAAACCGTATTATAACAATGAGTACCTGTATTGGAGACAGACCGGATAACAGATATTTAGTGGGAGCTGTACTGACAGATGAGTATGAATATGAAACGCAACAATAATAGAAGTTCGAATGGTTCAGGACATACCGGGAATAAGCGTACAGAGCAGGGCAAAAAGAATACAGGTTTGATCATCGGCGTGATCGCTGTAATCATTCTTGTGATTATCGCAGGTACATTATTTTTTATGAAGTCCAGGCAGGCCAAGACACAGGTGCCCTCTAAAAAGTCTTCCTCATCTTCAGAAGGCACGGCCAGGACAGACTCCAAGAACATTACCTACCAGGGACAGGCGTATGAATATAACCGTGACATAAAAGCGGTGGTATTTCTGGGTGTAGATAAAAAGGGCGATATGGACTATGCTCAGTTCATGGGGGACGGCGGTCAGGCCGACAGTATCATACTGATGGCGCTCAATGAGAAAGAGAAGACGGTCCAGCTTTTCCAGATTTCTAGAAATACAATGACGAATGTTGACGTATATTCTGAAAAGGGAGAATATCTTACAACGCAGAAAATGCAGATTGCACTTCAGTATGCGTACGGAGATGGTGAGAAGAAGAGTGCATGGCTTATGAAGAACGCGGTGTCAAATTTGATGTACGGTGTACCGATCAGTTCGTCCATCGCAATGAGCATAGACGGAATTTCTACGGTGAATGATCTGATGGGCGGAGTAGAAATTACGGTTCCCAAGGATTACACTTATGTAGATCCGGTATTTGAACAGGGGAAAACGCTCACTCTCACAGGGGAACAGGCGGAAAAGTATGTCCGTTACCGGGATATCACAGTCACCGGGAGCAACAGTGACCGAATGGAACGCCAGACACAGTTTGTCATGGCTCTGATGTCACAGTTAAAGCAGGCCTCCCAGAAGGATACAGAATTATATGCAAAACTTATGACGGGAACCAACCCCTATTTTACAACAGACATGAGCGCTGATGAGATTATGGCGTTATCCACTTATGAAATGGACGGCGAAATACAGACCATACCCGGCGAAGAACGGGCGGGTGCAGAACATGACGAATTTTATACCAATGAGGACGAATTACAAAAAATGGTAGTCAAAACCTTTTACAAAATAAAGGATATATGATACAATATGGAAATGAACTAGAATATATTATTTTACTTAGGAGGGACTAGTCATGAAAAAAAGTAGAATGAAGAAATTAGTGGGGGTTTTAGTAGCAGCTACAATGCTTCTTACTATGACCATGGGCGTATTTGCTGCAGGAAGCCCGTCTGCTAGTTTCCAGGGCGGAACAAAAGCCACAGACAAGAACGGCAATGCCGTAAGCGTAACGTTTGCCGCTGCAACACAGACACCAAGCGCTGCAGATATTACAGCAGCTGTTCCTAACGGAACACTTGCAACATCATTTGATCTGACAGCACCGGATTGGGATTTTGCTAATGGCGCACTTACAATCAGCTTTCCGTTAGCAGGAGCAACATCCAGCACAAAAGCAGCTGTTCTCCACTATGACGGCGGCTGGAAGAATGTAACAGGAAGCGTTGGCGACGGCGTTATCACTGGTACTTTCGAGAGTTTATCACCAGTAGCAATCGTTGTTGACAACAGCACATTAACAAACAGCGGAAATGGAAGCGCAACAGGAACATCACCAAAAACAGGTGAGTCTTCACTCGTTCTTGCTTTAGGTGTATTAGCAATGGCAGCAGCAGCTGGAGCTTATGGCCTGAACAGAAAAAAAGCTTATAACAAATAATTTGTACTTATAGATATCACAAATGAGAATAAGCGAATAAAATCTCTTTCTGACATTAATTGTCAGAAAGAGATTTTTTGTTTTCACAGGAAGGTTTTTGGCTGTGATAATACTGGTTTATTGCGAAAAAGAAAATTTATAAATGGATTTGCCGCGTATTTATGGGCTTTCCGGGAATTTGCATAATATGACAATAAAACGTAATGTTAGTACAAATTCGACAGTTTTCTTGACAAATAGGGGAGTTAGCGATAAACTAAGTGTTGAATGTGGTGACAGAAAAAAGTGTAATACTGTGTTCTGTCCTATAGTAAAGATATAAAGGTCACAGGAATGACTAGGAGGCCAGCCTGATGGAAAGATATATTGACATGCATTGCCATATCCTTCCTGGTGTAGATGATGGGGCTGCCAGTATGGAGGTGACAGAGAAGATGCTTCGCATTGCTTATGATGAAGGCATCCGCTGTATGATAGCGACCCCCCATTACCATCCCCGCAGAGGACATGAGCATCCTGACATATTAAGAAAGAAACTCACACTGGTCCGAAAAGCTGCACAGAACATTGATGAGAAATTCCGCATCTATCTGGGCACAGAAATATATTTTGGGCAGGATGTCCCTGAAAAGCTGCGTCAGGGTGAGATACTTACAATGAACCGGAGAAATCAGGTCATGGTGGAGTTTTCACCGGCAGATAGTTTCAACTATATTAAGCAGGGACTTCAGCAAATACAGATGGCAGGATATGAAGCGATTCTTGCCCATGCAGAGAGATATCTCTGTCTGGTTGACAAGTTTGAACTGGTTGAACACATTTGGAATATGGGAGTTAACATACAGATAAATACAGGCAGTATTACCGGTGATTCCGGAAGAAAAGCCAGACAGTTCGTAAAAGATCTGATGGATCAGGACATGGTGTTTGGTGTGGGCTCAGATGCACACAACACGGAGAACAGGGCTCCAAGGATGGGAAAAGCTGCTGCATACGTAAAGAAGAAGTATGGAGAGCCGTATATGAAAAAGATATTCTACGATAATTCGGCTGCCATGCTCAGAAAGATAAAAAGCGAATCGGAAGGTTAAGACACCCCCGGAGGGACTGAGGGAGATTCATCCTCGGAAAGCAGGGGAACAGGAGGATAAAGCAAATGCAGGAAATGGTGCTGAAAGGCATGGACAAAGATTTTAGAAGTAATGAGGCGTATAAAACCCTTCGTACCAACATTGAATTTTCCGGAGCAGATAATAAGGTGATTGTTTTCACGAGCTGTACGCCGAATGAAGGGAAAAGTACAGTATCTCTATCAGTATCCAGTTCTTTGGCAGAGGCGGGAAAGAAAGTTTTATTTATAGATGCAGACCTTAGAAAATCAGTTCTTGCCGGACGCCATAAGGTAACCGGAACCATAAAGGGACTATCTCATTTTCTGGCAGGGCAGGCGGAAGTCGGTGACATTATGTACAAGACTCAGAAAGCCGGCCTTGTTGTTATGTTTGCAGGTGTGGTACCGCCTAACCCGGCAGAGCTGCTGGGCCATAAGCGTTTTGAAAATTTAATAAGCAGTGCCAGAAAGGTATATGACTATATTATTATAGATGCACCACCGCTGGGAAGTGTCATTGACAGTGCAATTATAGCAAAGCAGTGTGATGCGGCTGTCATGGTAATCGCGTCCCAGGCGATCAGCTATAAATTTGCCAAGAATGTCAAAAAGCAGCTGGAAAAATCAGAGTGCCCTATCCTGGGAGTTGTACTGAACAAAGTTGATATGAAACAGAATCAATATTATGGCAGATACTACGGCAGATATTACGGCAAGTACTATGGAAACTATGGAAACGAAGAGTAAAGCTGTTAACAGAGTTGGAAACTGATTAGTATCCATGGGGTTATATGAGGATGGGGGAGTAGCATGTATCAGAATATTGTAAAGGGCTGGGCTAAGCATATAGACTTTACGATATTGGACATTGTATGCCTGGAAGTTGCATTTTTTATTTCTTATTTAATAAGAAATGGTTATCCTAGTGGCGGTCTGAGCGATCAGTACCAGAGTATGGTCTGGGCAATAGTACTGGTAAGCCTGCTGGCGGTATTCTTTATCAACAGTTACGAAAATATTATACGCCGTGGCTACATGGCGGAAATAAAGCAGGTCATATTCCATTGTGGATTTGTCACAATAGGGCTTATCATATGGATGTTCATATTTAAAGAATCTAGTTCATATTCAAGAGCGATAGTATTAGCGATGTGTCCCATAAGCATGTGCTTTATGATCGTGGAAAGACTCATCTGGAAACGGATCGTGCGCATACGGATCAGTGGTAAGAAAGCCAAAAGAAAAGTGCTCATTATATCCACTTCTGAACGGATAGAAAATACAATTGAGGGTCTGCTTCAGCCATACAGAGATTATCAGCTGACAGCATGTACCCTGTATGATACAGATGATAAAGTAGGAAGTACTATTAAATATGTTCCAGTAGTGGCCGACAAGGAACACATTGTAAATTACATACAGGACAGTATCATTGATGAAGTGTTCATTGACCTGCCGGGACAGGAAAAAGAGGCTGAAAGGCTGATGAGCATATTCGTAGGCATGGGCTTGGTATCCCATGTAAACCTGGCCAGATTTACAGAGCAGGTAGAAAACAAAAGAATCCAGAGATTTGCAAGTTACATGGTGTTGTCTTCCAGTATGAAGTTTGCGACACCAAGGCAGCTTTTCTTCAAACGCCTGTTGGATATTGCAGGAGGTTTGGCGGGTTTGATTATTACCGGGATCGCATTTATCATATTTGCCCCGATCATCAAAAAGCAGTCTCCCGGTCCGGTTTTCTTTTCTCAGGAAAGAGTTGGAAGAAACGGCAGACGGTTTAAGATCTTTAAGTTCCGCACCATGTATCCTGATGCAGAGGCGCGGAAAAAAGAGTTGATGGAACAGAATAAGATGAACGGTTTTATGTTCAAGATGGATAACGATCCGCGAATTATCCCTATCGGTCATTTTTTAAGGAAGAGCAGTATTGATGAACTTCCACAGTTCTGGAATGTCCTCAAGGGGGACATGAGCCTTGTGGGTACAAGACCTCCGACGGTGGACGAATACGAACAGTATGAAGTGCGGCATAGGAAACGGCTTGCTATGAGACCGGGGCTGACCGGTATGTGGCAGGTGAGCGGGCGGAGTGATATTGTGGATTTCGAAGAAGTCGTGGCACTGGATGCTAAGTACATAGCGGAATGGACGTTGGTGATGGATATTAGAATTATCTGGCGGACAGTTTTGATTGTGCTGGGGCAGAAGGGGGCAGTTTAGGAATTTAAACTCAAAATAATAACAATTATTTGGAGTTTAGGTATAAATCAATTAGTCAATTTACTGGTTAGTGTGTCTTAAATTGTCAATTTTAAGGAGTACGACTATGTACCAATGGATGTTGTTTTATTTAGGTATTGTTTACCCGGATAAAAGAGATATAAAAAAGCTGTATTAGTAAATTAAGCCTGCATGCAGATATTTTAAATAAACTCTGCTACGGGCTTTTTGTAGTTCTTCTTTAAAGTATAAATATATGGTTGGATTGAAGCCAACAATCACACACTACTTCTAAAGGCCTTCAGCACATTTAGAAAAATTAACTGTGTCAAATAT
>NZ_GL870809.1:268068-304847 GCF_000190355.1 Clostridium sp. D5
TCAAATCTTAAACATTAAAGATAAAAACTCTCTAAAATTCTTTCTTATTGTTTATTTATTTCTCACAATTAGTTATATATATATTGCATTCTGACAAATTATGATAGTCAGGGATTAGGCGCCGTTGAATTATGCATATTACGTAAAAGAATTTTTATTTAAGTATTTAGACTCACTCTTCATATACTCTTAATTATCTAACATATCATTGTGCTGATTATTAAATGCATGTCAATTTATTCATTATTTCCAAACCAATAATAACAATTATTTGGAGTTTAGGTATAAATCAATTAGTCAATTTACTGGTTAGTGTGTCTTAAATTGTCAATTTTAAGGAGTACGACTATGTACCAATGGATGTTGTTTTATTTAGGTATTGTTTACCCGGATAAAAGAGATATAAAAAAGCTGTATTAGTAAATTAAGCCTGCATGCAGATATTTTAAATAAACTCTGCTACGGGCTTTTTGTAGTTCTTCTTTAAAGTATAAATATATGGTTGGATTGAAGCCAACAATCACACACTACTTCTAAAGGCCTTCAGCACATTTAGAAAAATTAACTGTGTCAAATATGATACATGATATGTGACAGGGTATAAATAAGTGGAAAATACTTAATACATAAGATTACAAGTGTAACATATTACGGAGTGCCATAATATAGATCGGTCATGATATGAACGTGTTGATTTATGCATGCGTAATAATATGAACGTGTTGATTTATGAACAAATTTTGAATTTAAAAATTACTTATGACAATGAGGGAGAAAACTACTGATGATAATTACAAAGACACCGTTTAGAATGTCGTTTTTTGGTGGTGGAACAGATATGGAGAACTTTTTCAAAGAAAACGGGGGGGCAGTTATATCAACTACATTTGATAAATACTGTTATGTAAATGTCCGCCATTTACCTCGATTTTTTGATTATAGTACAGAATTATCTTATTCAAAAACTGAAAGAATAACAGATGTAGAAGAAATTCAGCATCCAGCAATTCGCAATGCAATGAAGATGCTTGATATGCATGAACTACGTCTGACATATGAAGCAGACCTTCCAGCTCGCTCTGGTCTAGGAACAAGCAGCTCCTTTGCAGTTGGTATGCTCAATGCGTTCTATGCATTAAAAGGAAAATATGCTGACAAAAAGAAACTAGCAGACGAGGCTATTTATTTAGAAAGGGCTCTTTGTGATGAATCGGGTGGTTGGCAAGACCAAATAGCAGCATCTTTTGGAGGCTTCAACCGTATTAATTTTAATGCCGATGGTTATGAGGTACTACCAATTATCATTTCGCCGGAAAGAAAAAAGAGATTAAACAGTAATCTTATGATGTTCTTTACTGGATTTACTCGCTTTTCATCTGATATTCAGAAAGCAAACAATGTATCTGCTGAAGAAAAGAAAGTACAACTTCAAGAAATGCTTTTACTTGTAGATGAGGCAGAAGAAGTTTTGACGAATAAAGAAAAGGACCTTGATGATTTTGGCAGGCTTCTTGATCACACCTGGAAACTAAAAAAACAAACAGGCTCTTCAATTTCAACTGGTGGCATTGATGAATATTATCAGAAAGGGATGGATGCTGGTGCTCTTGGGGGAAAACTACTTGGAGCAGGTGGTGGAGGATTTTTGGTATTTTATGTACAACCAGAATATCAGGAAGCTGTAAGAGCCGCAATGCATGAACTCTTATATATACCGTTCCAATTTGAAGATGGTGGGACTAGGGTTATTTATTATAGTCCAGAAGAATACGAACCAAGGGGATAAGACAGATGAAAGTAGTAATTATGGCTGGTGGCAGAGGTACAAGAATTTCATCTCTTGCCAATGATATACCAAAACCAATGATAAAAATTGATGGTGTACCTGTTTTGGAGAGAGAAATTAATTGCTTAAAAGAACAAGGATTTGATGACTTAATTATCACTGTTAGCCATCTTGGACACATCATCAAGGATTATTTTGGTGATGGTAGTCAGTTTGGTGTGAGAATCGAGTATTATGTAGAAGAAAAGCCTCTTGGAAATGCCGGAGCATTATTTGAACTGGATTTGAAAGAAGATTTTCTTCTATTAAATGCAGATGCAATTTTTGACATTGATTTTAATCGTCTGGTTGCATATCACAAGAAAAAAAATGGTCTTGTAACATTATTCACTCATCCAAACAGCCATCCATATGACAGTGGATTGATTATTGCGGATGAGAATGGTGCGGTTAATCAGTGGCTTACCAAAGAAGATGAAAGACCAAAGTGGTACAAGAACCGCGTCAATGCAGGACTTCATGTTGTTTCACCAAAGATTTTGGAGAAAAGACCAACAGGAGAGAAAGTTGATTTGGATCGTCAGCTATTAAAACCTCTTTCTGGAACAGGAAAGATGTTTTGCTATGATAGTCCAGAGTATGTAAAGGATATGGGTACCCCAGAGAGATATGTATCCGTATGTAAGGATTTCGTAGATGGTATTGTTGCAGGTAATAACCTAAAGAAAAAACAGAAAGCCATCTTCTTGGATCGGGACGGTACCATTAATAAATATGTTGGCTTTTTGAGAAACATTGATGAGTTCAAACTGATTGATGGAGTAGCAGAAGCAATTAAGAAAATCAATAACAGTGGTTACTTGGCCATTGTTGTAACCAATCAGCCAGTTATCGCTAGAGGGGAAATAACCTTGGAAAATTTGGATGAAATTCATAAAAAGATGGAAACACTTTTAGGTCTTGATGGGGCGTATCTTGATGGCATTTATTTCTGTCCACATCATCCGCACAGCGGTTATGAGGGAGAGGTGAAAAAATTTAAAATAGACTGCGAATGTAGGAAACCAAAGCCAGGACTGCTTCTAAAAGCGGCAGAAGATTTTAATATCGAACTTTCTGAGTGCTGGATGATTGGCGATGGTGAAAATGATATCGCTGCCGGAGTAGCAGCAGGTTGCAAGACGGCATTAGTGAGTGAAGAGAAGAATCTACTTGCGATAATCAATGAGATTTTAGGGAGAGTGTAAGAGTATGTTAGATAATAAGTTGCAGAAACATGTGGACCTTTTGATGGAAAGATATCCTGTATTGAAAAGCTGTGAAAAGGAAATTATAGATGCTTATTTTGTTATGCAGGTGTCCTATGAGAATGGAGGCAAACTTCTCGTTGCTGGAAACGGTGGTTCTGCAGCTGACTCAGAACATATCGTAGGCGAATTGATGAAGGGATTCAAGATGGCACGTAAGTCTAGTGCTGAGTATGCAGAAAAGTTGTTAGAAGCAGAACCGGAACTCGGAAAGGTTTTGGCAGAAAATCTTCAAGGAGCACTCCCAGCAATTGCACTAGATGGACATCTTGCACTTTCAACAGCTTATATGAATGACTGCGAGCCACTTCTTTGCTTTGCACAGCAGATTAATGGATATGGAAAAGAAGGAGATGTTTTCTTAGGAATCTCTACATCTGGTAACAGTAAGAATGTGCTTTATGCATCAACTGTTGCTAAAGCGAAAGGGATGAAAGTGCTTGGTCTTACCGGTCAGCAAGATAGCAAATTATCTGTTTATGCAGATGTGTGTGTGAAGGCACCAGAAACAGAAACTTGTATAATACAGGAATTGCACTTACCAATTTATCATTGTTGGTGCTTGATGTTGGAAGATTATTTTTTTGGGAGCTAAATATGAAGGATAAAATGAAGAAAGTACAACTCTTAAATACATATGTGAATAATCTGTCCATGGATGAAAGTATCAATGCTGTAGAGAAATTGATTCATAAAGATGAGAAATCATATGTAGTGGCTGTAAATGTTGACGTCATTATGAAGATTGAGAGTGACTCGGAATTAAAAGAATTGACGGATAAGGCGGATATTGTGCTTGTTGATGGCAAGCCTCTTATTTGGATTTCGAAAATTCATAAACGCCCTATCAAAGCAAAGATTTCCGGTTCGGATTTAGTTCCTAAATTATGTGAATTGGCAGCAGAAAGGGGGTATACCATGTATATTCTTGGTGGTGCTGACGGTATTGCGGAAAGAGCTAAGGAAAAACTAGAGAAAAATCTGCCAGGCATCAAGATTGTTGGTACCTATGCTCCACCATTCGGTTTTGAAAAAAACGAGGAAGAGTTAATTCAAATCAATGGAATGATTAGCGAAGCACAACCAGACCTTCTCATTACATGCTTTGGCTGTCCGAAGCAGGAGAAGTTTATATATAGAAATATGGATAAATACGATGCGAAGGTGTCTGTTTCTGCCGGAGCCACTGTTGACTTTCTTGCTGGAAATGTAAAACGCGCTCCGAAATGGATGAGTGAACATGGACTAGAGTGGTTCTATAGATTCTTACAGGAGCCAAAGAGAATGTTTAAAAGATACTTTGTCGATGATGTGAAAATATTAAAGTTAGTTTGGAAGTATAGGTGATGTTTGATGAAAACACTAATTGATTTGACTTCACTCGCAGATAATTTTTCTGGTATTGAATTATACGCTATGTCTGTTACTCAGGAGTTAATAAAGAACAAGAATAATAGATATATTTTGGTATTTAAGAATAAGGTTCATGAAGCGTTTTGTGAAGAATATGAAAATGTAGAAAAAATAGTTCTGAAGAGTAGTAATAAATTGATCTTTAATCAATTAATACTGCCGTTGAGACTTAGAAAGGTTCATGCGGACAGATACCTATTTATGGCATTTACAGAACCGTTTTTTTGGTTGAAAAGAAACACAATTAATACAATACATGATGTAAGTTGCTGGGATTGCCCAGGATCTAACAAAAAACATATGATTTTGTATTGGAAAATTATGTTTAGAAAAGTAGCCAGTAGAAAAGGAAAAATTTTAACCGTATCTAATTTTTCAAAAAAACGAATTACAGAGATATTAAAAGTAGATCCTAAAAGAATTATCATTACCTATAGTGCACCCTTGAATGAGGTTGCGAATGTCAAGTGTGATTTCGATAAATATGAAACGGTGAGGAAAAAGTATGCGTTACCCTTAAGTTTCTTTTTGTGCTTATCTACATTAGAACCACGTAAAAATTTAAAATTATTTTTGAAGGCATATTCGGATCTTGTTTTAGAAGGTTCTGTAGATGAAGATGTTGTATTAGCTGGAAGAAAAGGTTGGATGGTCGAAGATTTATTAAATGAATTAGACGAAAGTGTAAAGAAAAAAATTTATTTTACAGGTTTTGTTGAGAATGAAGACCTTCCATATATATATAACGCTGCTGTAGCGTTTGTTTTTCCGTCTTTATATGAGGGCTTTGGAGTACCACCACTTGAAGCAATAGCTCAAAATACTATTGTTATTTCATCAAATGCTGCGTCTTTACCAGAGGTACTGGGAAATGCAGCTATTTTCTTTGAAAATAACAATTTAGATGATTTAAAAAATAAAATTCTTGATGTGAAACAAATGTCTGAATCTGAAAAATTAAGACTGGTGGATAATGGGACAAAAGTATTAAAACGCTACCAGTGGCCTATTATATCAAAACACATCTTGGATATTATTAGTTAATACAGTTGGAGGTTTAGTGTGAAAATAGCAATTTTACATGTTGGTGATCTTGAGCATCTTGCATTGGGCGGAGTAGACCAATATATAAAAAATATAATAAGAGATAGAAAAGATAACAAGATAACAATTTTTGGAACATGCGTAAAAGGAAAATATGATATTGGGAAGGTGTACAACATCAAAAATGGAAATTTGGAGTATGATTTTTTCCCGATTTCGGATGATTCAATGAGACCGCTTACTTTAGGGTATCTATTAAGCGAAAGAAAGTATTTAAACAAGATTTTAGAATACGATGTAGTTTATGCACAAAGAATAGAAACGGTGTTACCTTTTGTACTGAAGAAACATAAAACACCTATAATTCAGGTAGTCCATGGTTCCAGTTATTATACTACAATGCATTGGAATAAGTTGAAAAGTTGGATTTACGAATTTTTTGAAAAAATAACCATTGGTATTGCAGATGAAACAAATGTTGTTTTGATGAGATCTGAGTTTGGCGTACCATATTATAAGAAAAAGTACAAAAAATATGCTAATAAAATAGGATATGCAAAGATTCCGGTCAATACAGACATCTTTAGACAGCTGGATAAATTAGAATGTAAGAAAAAACTGGAACTGCCGCAAGATGATTTTATTGTTTTATATGGTGGCAGGGTGGAAGATAATCCTAAACGAGTATTACTTATTCCCCAAATAATTCAAAAAGCACTACAGCTACATAAAAATATTCACCTTGTTGTTGTTGGTGATGGTACTGATCTTGAAAAATTAAGATTAGATTTGAATAATTCATTACCACAAGAAGCGTACACTGTGGTGGGATATTTAGAGGATAGAGATAAATTTGTTCAATATCTAAACGCAAGTGACGCAAATATTAATATTTCTGAGTTTGAAGGTACTTGTACGTCTAGTTTAGAAGCGATTGCGTGCGAAGCAAAAATTATATCAACAGACGTTGGTGATATTAGATTGTTCGTCAAAGAAGGAAAGGACGGATTTGTTATTGCCAATTGTGAGGATACAATTGTTGATGATTCAGTAAATGCAATCATTTCGCTAGCAGAAAATAAAATAGAAATGTCAGGAACCTACAAAAACTACGATTGCCATCAGGTTGTGGCAGAATTATTCGCACATTTTGAAGCATTGCTTGATGAATGATTTGAAAAGAGGTGATAAATGATGGATGAGTGCTACCAAATATATGATAAAAGCAATACATTGAGAAATAAATTGATAAATATGCTCGTTACATTAATGTTATTATTTTCAGCAACAACAATGTATCAATCGTTATTTGATAAGATAGCGATAAATAGAATTTTGGGTGCAATTATTGCATTAATAGCAGCCGCATTATTTCTAATTAAACCTGAAAGAAAATTATTTATCTCTGTCATGTTTTTAGTGTTTGATTTCGTCTTTTCAGTATTTTTGACTGTTGATATAAGTAAGGAAATAAATGAATGGATATACGTTTTTACAACAATTTTTTTGATTACAGTAATTTCACAAGAAAAAAACAGTAGATCTTTCACGTGGTTTTTTATAAAAAAGAAGAAATTGATAAACTTCCTTATTCATTTCGAATGTGTAACTTTAGTTGTTTTATTAATTTTAGGCGTGGGACTTACACATAAATGGGGAGAAGGTACATATTTTTTAGGCTTTTGCAATACTGAGCATACAATGGGATCATTGTGTTGCATGTTGATTTCGATGATTTTGTTCTATTGTAAAGCGTTAAAAAAAACGAGTGTTTATTATCTGGGATTATCATTTATTCCGTCATACGCAATTTTGCAGTGTGGTGCAAGAGTATTCTTAATTCCCATGGCTATCATGATTTTTTTACTTATTAGATTTAGTGTTTCCTCTAAGATATGGAGGCTTTGCATAGGTATTGTGGGTATAGCGGGAGCTGGGTATGTCATGATGAAGAGCGCAATGATCGATAAGTTTATCACTGTGTTAAACAATCCAACTCCTGCTTCGTCATTGGCAAGTTTTACGAGTGGACGTTCAGAATTTTGGGTTGTCGATTTGAATTATTTTTTTAGTGGAAATGTATTTGAATTACTGTTTGGAAGAGCTTTTGCAAACATATATGATGTGAATTATAAGGCAGTGAATATGTCTATTTGGTGCCATAATGATATTATTTATTTTTTAGTTGGTGGAGGTTTAGTTGGTGCATATATCTATTTATATGTTATTAAAAGATCTTTTACTAATATTAGAGTCAATATAAAAAGTAAAGTTTCTTTGATAATGCTAATTTTATATATGATACTACCAATGCTATTGAATGGGTTTATGGTATTGCAGCATTTTGTATATAGTTTCGTTATTTTGTACTTTACAATTTTATTAGAAGGAGATAGAGAAGTTAATGAAAAAAGTAGGAATAGTGACATATCATAGATCTCCGAGTTATGGTGCATGTCTTCAAGCGTATGCCTCACAAAATTTTTTTCAAGAGTTGAATTGTGACGCAGAAATAATCGATTACTTGAATAGCTATGAGCAACGTATTAAAAAGGTGTTTTTTTCCGCGGATGGAACATTTAAGAGTATGATGAAAAATGCTGTAAAAAGCATTGTTTTTCGTAGAAATATATTATTAAAAAAGGCATATAGTGATTTTTATAAAAATTATAATATCACAAAAACAACTTATAGATCGCCAACAGAGATGAATGATTTGGAATATGACGTTCTTGTCGTGGGGAGTGACCAAGTATGGAATCCTAATATTAGCAATGGGATAGACCCAGTATTTTTGCTAGAATTTGGAAAAGCACGAAAACGAATTTCTTTATCATCCAGTTTTGGAAGTTATTGCTTACATTACACTGAAAAAGAAAAAATCAAAAAAGCAATAAGTTTGTTTTCAGATGTAAGTGTAAGAGAGAATTTTGCACGAGAACAGCTGAATAAACTAGGCATAAGCAATATTAAGGTTCTTAATGATCCCACTCTACTAGTTAATCCATCAGTGTGGAAAAAACTCGCAAAATCGGTACCGGATAATAAATTCATTTTTACATATTTTGTGTCAGGAAGCTTTTGTGATTTTGAAAGTGATGTTATGAAAATATCTAAACAATATAATTTGCCAGTTTATAATTTGCAGTCATCTGGATATAAATGGCACGGAGTAGACAAAACTTTGGTAGGAGTAACACCAGAGCATTTTTTAGGCTATATACAGAATGCAGAGTTAGTAATCACTGACTCATTCCATGGAACGGTATTTTCAAATTTATTTCACAAACAGTATATCATAATAAACAATAAGAGTAACCCTGTAAGAATTAATGAACTCTTGAATAAGTTATCCTTAAACGAGAGAATTTATCATAACAGTAGTGATTTTAATGCTATTACAGATTTACAATTTGCAAATGTTGATAAGGTACTTGCAGAGGGTCGAAAAGAAGCAATAGAATGGGTAAAAGGAATATTAGAATATGAGAACTAAGGTTTTGCTTGAGGAGATAAATTGTACTGGTTGCTTAGCTTGTGTTGATTCTTGTCCTCAAAAGTGTATAGAGGTGGATAAAGATAAATACGGATTTATTGTTCCTCATATTGACGAATCAAACTGTATTAATTGTAATAAATGTATAAAAATATGTCCGAGTAGAAAACTTGTTAAGACAAATGTTCCGAAGAAAAGTTACGTAGCATTTTATAATAATGAGAAAGTTTACAACATTAGCTCCTCAGGGGGCGCATTTGCTGGCATAGCAACAAGTTTTATAAATTCAGGTGGACTAGTATGTGGTGCATCGTATATTAGTGAAAAGAATTATGTTCAACACATAGTGATTGACCAAATTAATAGCATAGAAAGCATTCAAGGATCTAAGTATGTTCAGAGTTTTACGAATGGGGTTTATTTGGAAATAGGTAAATACTTAAAGCAGAATAAAAAAGTATTATTTTCAGGAACACCATGTCAAGTGGCAGCAGCAAACTCAATTTTTGGTAAAAATACTAATCTGTTCACAATCGAAATAATATGTCATGGTGTATCTAATAATGATTTTCTTTCAAAGTGTACGACATATACATGTGGTAGTCAACCAATAAAAAATCTGAGATTCAGATTAAAAAATAAATATCATAAATCCGCGTTTATATTACAAGCCATTCAGTATGACGGGAATAAAAGAATACAACCGGCCCATAAAGATGTGTATTTTAGAATGTACATTGACGGAAAAATATATAGACCGTCCTGCTATAAATGTATGTATGCACAAAAAAATAGAGGGGCAGATATGACTATAGGAGATTGTAGCACATACAAAGACTATGATTATATTAATCCTGAAAAGGAGTTATCGACAATTGTTATCAACACGAATAAGGGCGAAGAACTTTGGGAGTTGGGGAAAAAAGATTTTGTATATGATATACAGAATATGAACAAGGAGTTTTCACAAAACTCGCAATTAAATCATCCTACTAAAGAGCCTGATAATATAAATGAGATATATAATGATATGATAGGATTATCTGTAGAAGAATTAAGAAAAAAATATGTTAGGTATGATTTGAAAAAATACACAGTAGAAGCGATAAAAAGTCTTATCCCATTACATATGAGAATATCAATAAGGAAAAAGTTAAAAGGTCAGAAGTGATGGGAGTGGATAAAAATGGAAGGTAATAAATTTAAAAATCTTGTAGAAGATACGTGCTTATTTGCGATAAGCAATTTTGGCTCAAAAATATTAGTTTTTTTATTAACACCATTATATACGAGTATATTATCAACAGAAGAATATGGAGTAGCGGATTTAATAACAACAACGATTAATTTTATCTATCCGGTATTAACACTCGCAATTGCGGATGCTACTTTAAGATTTGCATTGGATAAGGAAAAGAATAAGAAAAAGGTTTTGAGTAATTCGCTTGCCTTGACTTTTATATCGATTGTCTTTTTGATGCTATTTTATCCACTTTTAGCAAGAATTGATTATAATATAAAACAGTATTGGACAGTATTTGTTGTTACCTATGCGTTGTTTAATATTCATAACTGTATGTCTAGTTACTTGAAAGGAATCGGAAATACAAAATTATTTGCAATTCAGGGATTGATTCAGACATTTACGATTATACTAAGTAATATTTTCTTTTTAATAGTTTTAAAGACGGGATTAGATGGATATTTAATAAGTATTGCTTTTGGATATATTGTTCCAATTTTTATAATGCTTATTGCAGGTAAAATAACAAAAGACTTGTTTCCAATTGGTATGAATTTTGCTTTGTTAAAAGAGATGCTAAAGTACAGCATACCGATGGTTCCAACACTTTTGGCATGGGCGATAAATACAAGTATAGACAAGTATATGATAATAGGATTGGTAGGACTAAGCGCGAGTGGTGTATACAGTGTAGCACATAAAATACCGACAATTTTCACTACAGTTATGTCTATATTTACTCAAGCATGGCAGATTTCTGCGATAACAAATTATGGAAGTTCTGACGAGAGTGAATATCATACCCAAATATATACTGGACTGAACATATTCAGCTTAATTGGGTGTATGTGTGTAATAATACTAAGTAAATGGCTTGCAGGATTTATGTTCGCAAAGGATTTTTATGCTGCATGGCGGTATGTACCTTTTCTAACAGTCTCAGCATTATTTGCATCCCACGGGGGATTTCTTGCTTCAACATTTAGAGCAGCGAAAAAAACAACTTCTCTATTTATTTCAGTGATATTGGGATCGATTCTTAATGTTGTGTTGAACTGGACATTCATAAAATTATATGGAACTTTAGGTGCGGCAATAGCGACTGCTTTAAGCTTTATTGTTGTATGGTTGTTTAGATTTATCTTGTCGCAGAAGATTGTTAAAATTAAAATCAATGTGGTCAGTACGATTATTTCTTATACATTGTTTTTGGTTACAGCAATTGTTACTACGTTCGAGAGTAATTACACCTATATTGTTTCGATTATTTCATTATTAGTGATAGTCATTATTAATATAAAGGATATAGAGAATATAGTCAGAGTAATCTTGAAGAGTCTAATTAAAAGAAAAGGGATCTGAATATAAGTGTAATTTATTAATGGATTCGATTAGTCTATAGAATTTGCTCAAATTCGAAATTTATCTATTCAGTGAATAGATATTTAGTTATATCTGAAATTTCGTACATGAGCAGTAATAAGTTACATTTGATAAATTGGATTTATTCGGTTAGTTTTATATATCGAAGTATGAAAAGGTGGAGATTGAATGGAAGAAAAGTTTATAAATAAAACAACAGCTAGTAGAATTCAGTCCATTGCCGTTTTAATGATGATAGTTCATCATACATTTGGTTTTCCTGACAAAATACTTGAGGGAATTTCGTTTGTTGGAATTCAAATCGAGGGAGGGGAAGCAGAAGTCTTCATAGGTCAAATGTGTAAAATCTGCGTATCGCTGTTTGCATTTATGTCTGGTTATGCCTTTGCAATAAAGAAAGATTGGACATGGAAATATGTAATAAAGAAAAGCCTTAATTTGCTAATATTGTACTGGATAACATTAATCATTTTTATAGTTCTTGGTTTGACAGGTGGTAAAAATGTTACGTTAAATTCATTGCTTTCTAACATTGTAACTATATCTAGTAGTGTTAATTATTCTTCGTGGTATGTATCGTTCTATCTTTTAGCGTTAGTTACTATGAAAATATTCTTTAGTAAATTCCAGAAAGGGTTCAAATCTTGTTTGTGTTTCATACTAACATTTTGGATTCTTTCAATTGTAGTAGAGAAAAGTGGAATACATATTTGGAACGGATTTATATCATACATTCAGTACATGCCAGTTATTTTGATTGGTTGTATGGCTGGTAAGAGCAAGTATTTTAATACTTTAGGTGCAAAATTATCTGCCAATATCAGAGGTGTTTTGTGTGCAATGATGATGTTGTTAGTTACATTAGGACTAAGAGTATTTACTGGAGCAGAGGTGCTATCGTTCCACTTAATATGGATATACGTAACTCCAATTTGCTTAGCATTAGCGACCATATTAATTTATTTTTCTAAATTAATATGGATCAATAAGCTTTTAGATCTAATTGGAGATTATTCAACGGAGATTTGGCTGTTAAATGCAATCTTTACATCTGGAGTGTTATGGATTCAAAAAATATGCTTTGCTCCAAGAGTCTCAATTTTGATTTTTATCTGGGAAACTATTCTATTGCTGATTATGAGTGTTCCGGTTAAGTTTGTTTGGAAGAAATCAATAGGATATTTAAGAATACAGTAGAAAGTCTATATTGAAATTTAAAACGGGGTGCGGACATACCTATTGAGGAAGCGCTGATTGAGATGTATCTTGTAGGTATTTCTGTACGCCGCGTTGAGGGTGTAACGGAAGCACTCTGGGTAACTAAAGTTTCTCCAGGCACGATAAGTAATCTTAACAAGAAGTCTTCCGAACATATCGAGGAATGGCGTTTTCATCCAGTGATGCAGGATTATCCGTATGTTTATGTAGACGGAGTGTATCTAAAGTAAGCGCAAAATAAATCGACGGATTGTCAAGTCCTAAAAGTTGTTTCATAATTATTGCTAGGAAATGTAAGCGTTTTACTCTATTTTAGATTGATAGAAATGATAGATGCAAGCATTTCACTACATAATGATTATGGAGGCTTGCATATGAGCGCAGCAAGAGTTTCAGCCGAAGAACAATACAAACTTATCATGGAATGCCGGCAAAGCGGTTTATCGGATCAGCAGTGGTGCCTTGATCATGATATTAAGCCAGGTACATTCTATAACTGGGTAAACCGCCTTCGCAAAAAAGGCTGCTGTGATATTCCTGTGCCATCCGGTTGCTCTTACAAAGAAACTAAAAAACAAGAGGTGGTAAGGCTCGATATGAATGAACCTTCGGTATCTATTATCAATGATCCTCTGCCAATGTATGAGACTTCTTATCCACAGCAGGCGTCCCCGTTGCCGGTAATGGAGTTATCCATCGGAAAAGCGAGTCTTCGTATCGCAAATGGAACCGATCCTATTTTGCTTACACAGATGATAAAAACTTTAATGGAGTTCGCTTGTTAGGCGATATCACTGCCGTAGATGATATTTTTATTGTGTGTGGCTTATCCTCACGATATTTTTATCCTCATCTTTTTAAAGAAGCACTGATTTTAGACTGTTTTCAAGAAAAATATGAGGATAAAAAATATATGTAATAATGAAATCACAATAAAACCGAAAGGATGTGATTTCATGAATTACAATGAAACTGTAGACAAAGTAATGGTGCTGCTTAAAGAAAAGGGGGTGTGTTTCAGCAGCCAACAATCACATAGAGATTGTTATGAATCCCTTCGACTTTTTATGGAGCAAAGGAATGAGGGGTATTCAGATGCTATCCGTGAAAGCTGGCTTGCTTATATCAAAAATGAATTACACCGGCAAAGATGTGCTGTATGGCTGCAGTATGCATATCAGTTAGAAGAAATGGACTCCACAGGGATCATTTCTGACCGCAGGCTTTATCTTAATCGGTCAAACTATGACAAGTTGCCTACATTATGGAGAAAAGACCTTGATGTGTATCTTGATGATTGTAGCAGCCGCTATACAGTCCGGACATTACAATTAATCCGCATTTACTGTTCAGAAGGATTGCTTTTTCTGGATGATATGGGGGTTCATGACATTACTGATGTCATTTATGACGCAGCCATAAAACTGATAGGAACAAAAATGTACTGTTGTGATGATACAAAGGCCATGATACTGAATAACACTGCACGTATGATCAGGTTTTATGGTGAAAAAGGACTTTGCCCTATGAACTATAGCTTTGTTTTCAACTGCCAGATATATCCTCATATCGGGGAAGTATCCGGGTTCTCAGATCAGAACCGGATGGTCCTGGATAAGATAACGGATGTAACCATGTCGGCGGATGAGTTCTATAAGTCAGTCACACCTTTTATTGAACTTTTGGAATCTCATGGATATGTTGGTACAACCCTGAAACTTGCCAGGCACGCCCTGACCGCATTGTACCTGTTCCTGGATATGCATTTTTTCGGATTTCATCAGGATATCATGTGGATCTGGTTTGCAGAGATCAGTAGAACAATAGGACATTCATGGCTCCACTGGCGACGAGTTCTGAAATTTTATGAAGATTATACCCTATCAGGTGATATACATCCGGATGGGAAGTACAGATATAATCCGGTAGTGTTCGATGAACTTCCATCATGGTGCAAAGAGGCGATATCAGGACTTCTTGACCAGAAAAGGCGTGAATTTCGGGATGCTGGTACAATAAAAAGTTACCGTTGTTCCTGCACGCGTTTCTGCAGATTTCTGGTCGACCATGGTTTTGAAAGCTTCAACCAGCTCTCACCTACAGTTATAAAAGAGTTTTCGAGCCATGATGAGCATACAACTTTTCATGGACGAGCTGGCTGCTTTGTGATTGTAAGGGCGTTTCTGCGTTATCTTGATGAAAAGGGATATACAGATAACCACGGTCTGGATGCATGCCTGATGTCAGGGACTGCCCCACAGGATAAGATCATTGATGTGCTGTCTGACGAGCAGTTACAGAGAATCCATGCATTTCGCACAGAACACAATGAACCTATAGAGCTTCGTGACATTGCCATAGTTTTACTCGGACTGAGGACGGGGCTGAGGGCATGTGATATCCTGGCACTCCGTTTTCAGGATATTGACTGGAAAAATCGTCACATTTCAATTGTCATGAAGAAAACAAAAATGCAGATCACCCTTCCGATGCCTGTTGGAGCAGGCAATGCTATATATTCCTATATAACATCCGGCAGGCCAAAGGCCAGTACTGAATATATTTTTGTCAGGTCAAAAGCTCCATACGGAAAACTTACAGGTAAGGTATGTACAAAGGCACTTTACCGTATCCTGCCTGAGAGAAAAGATGTAAAGAGCGGTGGTTTTCATGTAACCCGCAGGACTTTCGCCACAAATCTTTTACGGAACCATGCAGGGATTGATGATGTCATGGATACCCTTGGACATCGTGATCCTACAAGCGTCATGAAATATCTGCTTCTGGATGTCGAGAGAAGCAGAAAATGTGGATTATCCCTGGACAGTGCCGGGATCCTCATGGAAGGAGGTCTGGCATGAAGATCAGTGGATATCAGTTCCAAAGCTGTTTCGCACCGTACATTGAAAAGTTTATACAAGAAAAACGGGCTGCTGGTTTTCTATATGAAAGCGAAGAATGGAAACTGAAACACTTTGACGCTTTCTGTATAGAGGAATCCGTTACAGAGCTATGTCTAAACAGAGAGCTTGTAAAGAAATGGGGAACTTTACGTGAGGGTGAAGCTCTTGCCACGTGCTCTGCCAGGACATCCGTAATACGGCAGTTTGCATTGTTCATGGCTCCGCTGGGTATAGAAGCTTACATTCCATCTAACTTTTACAAAGCAGAAAAAAAGGTGGTACATATCCTGTCAGATGCTGAAATAAAAGCATTCTTCGAAGAAGTTAACGGTTATGTTCCAACAATCAGCATAGCAGGATTTTATCGGCTGGCTACCGAGTATAAAGTGATCTTTAGGCTTATCTATTGTTGTGGTCTGCGCATTTCAGAAGCCAGGAAACTGCGCTGGAAGGATGTGGATTTTAAGCAGGGAACAATCCGTATCCTGCAGTCCAAAGGTCATAAGGATCGCCTGATATATATGGCTGAAGACCTTACGGAGCTGTTACAGACATATGAAAAGGTCCTGTATGATAAATATCACTGTCTGTCAGATTGGGTTTTCCCTGCAAGGGAGACAGACAGGTGCCTGAGTTATGGAACAATCGATAAAAAGTTCCGTGAATTCTGGGCTTTAACACCGTATGCAGAATGCTGCGACAAAGCTCCGACAGTACACTACCTCAGGCACACTTTTGTAGTAAAAAGAATGAACCTGTGGATGGAAGAAGGTATTCCGTTAAAGGAAATGCTTCCCTTCCTTAGCAGGTATGTAGGACATCAAAGCCCGGATGAAACATTCTATTACTATCATCAGGTTGCCGAAGCGTTCCGTATAATCAGGGACAAAGATAAGACCGGAAAACTTGTGATTCCGGAGGTGAACGCTTATGAGTAGAAAAAAGCCCCAGAAGAAGCTGTTTTTTTCGAAGACCCTTGAATTCCTTGAACATTACCTGCCGGAGCAGGCACTAAAAAGCAGGAATACGGTGGAAACTTACCGGGATGCACTGACAGTTTTCAGACGATATGTAACAGACACCCTGCATCTGTCGATACGGTCATTCGGATTCGAAGATTGTACACATGATTTTTTGTTGTCCTACATGGAGTTCCTGAATAAAAATGGGAATGCCGAAACTACCTGCAATAACAGGCTGGCAGCAATCCGGGCATACCTCTGGTATGTTGCGGATGGTGATATTTCTTTACAGTCAGTAGCACTCACGGCTTCACACGTTCCCTTTCTCAAAGTGCCAAAACTGACAAGAGAAATGATATTTAAGGATGATCTTAAGGCATTGCTCTCAGCTCCTCCGGATACAAAGATTGGGCGGAGGGATCAGATGATCCTTATTTTACTTTATGATTCTGCCGTCCGGGTTTCCGAACTGTTATCACTTGATGTCTCTTCTGTAAATCTGGATGCTGAGATACCTTATCTTAGAATATACGGAAAAGGTGATAAGGAAAGGATTGTTGCTATCACGGACACAACTGCCGGCCACATAAGGAATTATCTAAAGGCTTATTATCCAACGAGGGTGCCTGACTCACCACTGATATATACAGTCATAAAAGGTCGGAAAGATAGGATGTCTGTAGGAAATGTGGAACGTATCATAAAAAAATATGCATCTAAGATACGGCCTGAACATCCCAATCTTCCGGAACACTGTTATCCGCATATGGTTCGCCGGACCCGTGCAACAAACCTGTATCAGGATGGAACTGAACTGGAGCTTATCTCTAGGATACTTGGACATTCCTCAACGGAGACAACCCGTATTTATGCGGTTCCTTCCGTGGAAATGATGCGCAAAGCAATGGAATCTGGAAACATGTCAACAGACGAGAAGTCATTGTGGCCTGATGATGAAGCAGAAATGGCACGAAACTGCGGATTAAGATGAAAATGTTATCCTCATCTTTTTGAAACTCAGACAAAAAAATAGCTGTTATCAGAAAAGATGAGAATAAAAATATCGTGAGGATAACCCGGCTGCAATATAAACCTTCCGGAATCCGGCTGCATCATTCAGCATGCAGGATCCCTTCGATCCTTGAAAGCAGTTCTTGCGAAACGGAATTCAAAAGTTCCAGAATCAGATCACCTTTACGGATCACGAGATCCGGCCGGAAAACCGGAACGGTATTCTGTGGAGCAGACGGAAGATTGATCTCCGTAAATGTGACCGTTTTCTGAGCCACTGGCTGTGCTTCCAGCTGGACAGTTGCAGGAAGTTCCGAGTTTCTGGAACTTTCAAAGGCTTCCCTACGCAGGATTCTCTGCCAGTAGAAAAACTGCTTTTCTGAGATCCCATTAGCTCGGCACCATGCAGTTTTAGGCATTCCACTGTTGATACATTCATTCAGAATTTTAGTCCAGTGCTCAGCACGGACCTGATGCGTTATTTTATCCATAGACAAAAACTCCTTCAAAAAACTTGTAGTTTTATGAAGTTATTATCTCATAGATTTAAAAAACTAGCACGGTACTAGTGATTTACCGTATACCTAAAAAGTGCGTTACAGACTACATAAAAAACGTCCTGTAGGCGCACAAAATTCCATTTCAAGCTTATAGTATTTTTTCGGATTTCTTTTCAGAGGCAGATAGATTATTGTATGCGGATGTAAATTCTGCATTTATCCACCGCAAGTGAAATACTCTGCTTCTTGATAAGTGATCGTACTTTTGAAGTTCTTTTTTCTTCTTTATTGCCTCTGGTATGGAGCTTCTATACGTTGCAATATCTTCCGTGCAGATGGCTTACCCTAAGTGGAATATACATCAGCAGCAGGCATGGATACACTGTAGCACCAGCACACCTGCTCAAAATGAGGGTGCATAGTCGCCGGACAGCTGAGCACCCCGTTCCGGAAGGCGTTGTAAGCAATTCGGAACTGATTGTGAACTTCTACGTTGCTAGGCAATTGCTATCTGTACTTTACTCGTTCTCGTTTTCCATTACTTTAAGTGGACAAACTGAAAGGCATCTATAACAACAAACGCATTTTATATCATTAACAATCGGATAAAGGAAACCTTCTTCATCTGGTTTCATATCTATTGCATTTACGGGGCAAATGCAATAACAAGCTGTACAACCACAGCAATCGCCCTTTGCTGTGTACAGTTGTGGGACTGACTTATTCAAATTACCGTTCACCTTCCTTAATCTAACGCACACTATTTACTAATCATCTTTGTGTTTTAAGTATCCCATCCAATCTCCTTAATATATCTTAAATTTATATTGTAAATGTCGGATTAGGTTTTTAATTTTTTTTGTTGTGCTCCACATAGTACTCGGAGAAAAACGAATTCGCATTCCACAATCAAGAGAATCCAACTGCTGCATTTCCTCATTCGTCAAAGAAAAATCAAAAACATCTATATTACTTTGGATATGTTCCTTTTTGGAAGCCGCGGGAATAGGAATGTATCGATGCTGGATATCCCAGCGCAATATTACTTGCACCACAGACTTTTGATATTTTTCAGCAATTCGCATGATAATTTCATCATTAATCAGTCTCTTGTCCATTCTTGCCACAGGAGAGTAACTCATGATAGCAATATTGTGTCGTTCACAATATTCGCACAATTCCTTTTGCCGGAACAATGGATGCAGTTCAAACTGATTAACCATGGGCTTTATTTTGGCATATTTTAAAAGCTTTTCAAGATGATGAATCTCAAAATTACAGACACCAATTGCTTTGCATAGCCCCTCCTCATACAGCTTCTCCAGTTCTTTCCACGCATCCAGATATAAATGTGGGTAGGGAAAATGTAACAGCAACAAATCCATAGGTTGATTTTGTGGAACACCCAGTAATTTCTTTTGTTTTACAAAATCATTCCTGAAATTCCAAAGATGAGATACATCACTTATTTTAGTAGATATAGTAAGTTTACTGATGTTTTCATCACATTTCTTTACCCTGCCAATATATTCTGCGTTGCCATAATCATCAGAGGTGTCTATCAGCTCGTAGCCAACTTGATGTGCTACAGGAATATTTTGTATTAGCTTCTCTTTAGACGGGAATGTTCCATATCCTATGGGTGGGAGTAACATCCCATTATGTAGACAAATCTTTTCCATATATTCTCCTTTCTACGTAAGATATAATGCAGGACACTAGCGCCGTACTTGATATCACTTATTTACAATGCCGCAAAAATTTGCTTGTTTATTTTTCTTTTCCAAGAAAGCGCTTAATATAATAGGAAATATAGCTCTTCAAGGAAGGCATGTAAAATTTCCGCAGTGCCTCTCCATGAGTTTCGTTCTGACATGTTTGGTAAAATGCAGACCTTTGAGTTCCTGGTATTGATGATATGAATGTCGCCATATTTCCAGCCATTAATATCTCCGGTGAGTACTCCTCATACACAATCTGTGATGAAATAATTTTAAAAATTTCTTGCGCCTTTTCCGTATGTACTAATAGCGCGGACAACCCCCTGTCATCATTCAGATGCTTATTCTGCTCTCCGACTCCCCAACAATCAGCCACAGTAAAATCGCTGGAACGTTTCAAACCCTTAAATTTACAATGAAAACATGAGGGTCTCATATTCACACAATCTAGATATGAGCGCATGAATGGATTCAAACTCCCGCGCTGATAAATGCCGCCACCATCACAGTATTCAATTTTGGTATACCAGTGTTTCCAGCCTCTTGACTTGTCCTTGAAGCGAATTATATTGATTTTTTGTCTCTGTGTGAATAGATCTAAATAGCCATTCCATACACTTGGTGATGCCACACCATGACATACAAAATCCAAACACAACAGATTATCGGGTTTATTTCCTAAATACGCAAGAAGACCTCCTATTTGGCAAGGAGTTCCAACGAACAAAACTGTTGTTCCATTCAGTAGCTTTTTCCTAATCTCTATAAATGTATTCTTCAAATCACTTTGCGGATATTTAGAGCCGCAAAGTGAACCTAGTTCTGTAACGGTTACTATCATTTGATGGCAAACAGAATATTCATCGTCAAAAGTCGCTCCAAAAACTACGCCATGTAGTTCCTCAATCACATACGACGCAACCGAATAAAACAAACCACCAGAAGTGCTTTGAAAACGAATTGCAGCATCTTTATTATAGCATGCATACGCTCTTGTTTCATATTGTTGCATTTTTCAACTCTCCTACATGCCCCTTGGAGGCATTTTCTTTCGAATGGATTACAGCTGGATTCCCAACTACTACTGAATGACTGGGCACATCAAAATTCACAAAAGTATTTGGAGCGATAAGGACATCATCTCCGATTGTAATATTTCCAGTAACAGTGGAATTTGCACGAATGCAGACCCGATTTCCAAGTACTGGATCTCCCTGGCGTTTCCCACGAATATCCCTCCCAATTGTCACACCATGTGTTAACATCAATTGATCTCCGAACTTTGCATTTCCAGAAACAACTATTCTTCCCCAATGTCCAATTACAAATCCTTTTCCAATATTTGGTGTATAGTAAATTTCTACACCATAGTGGTCCAGATAATGTTTGCATATGCGAAAGAATAGTCTTCCCCACAAAGTTCCATTATTCACTTGATATATTCTGTATAATTTTATGATTTTATATTCCACCAAACGTTTTTCTTTTTTGGTCAGTATACCCATTCCACCACGGAAAGTAGAAAGAGCATAAGCATCTTCTTGAACAGCTATCTTATAATCCTTCAAATTTAGTTTATAGCTAGATAGTCTAAAAAAAAGTTTTATATTCATATATTACGCTCCTTTTCGCAATACCCTCATGACAGCTATTGCTCTTTCGCAAATCCCTTATTTCGTTCGAATTAGTTTGAGTTTCTCTATAACAAATTTTCTCTTAAAAAAGATGATCAGCAAAATAACTGCGAGCATAGCGTATCTCAGGAATTCAAATTCATATAATGTTGAGCATAAGCATGTACATACAATTAATATCGCTCCAATGCCAAATATCAATTTATCATTATATAAATTTGTATGATCTCCCACTTTCTGTTTTATCACCAACCGGCTAAAAAAGAAGTGCCCTGCAGTGTATAAAATATATGAAAATAGCGTAGTATATCCTGCTGCCACAAACCCAAATTTAGAAATGAATACAGCATTCAAAATAATATTACATACTGCGGCAAAGACCGTTCCCATAGCAACATAATTCACTTTTGCAAAATAATATTCTACATTCACATACAAATTTAGTATAAACATAAAGTACACACTGGCAACTAGGGGGGCAAGCACATAGACACCATCTGCATATTCACCAGGTGCAAGAAGCAACATAATATCGGGTGCTATAAAAATAACAGCTAAATTCAATACCGCAACCAAGATAGCCAAGCTGTTTGCAACCGATCTGATAGAAGTATAATTCTTTTTTTTCATACTTTGATACGTCCACGGTATCATAGAGTTCATGATTGAAGTATTTACTATATTCATTATTGTAGATATTGAAAATGCAACACTATACATCGCTACCTGCGTGTTACCACATAAGTTACTAATCATTATGCGGTCACTTTGCTGCAATATAATTGCTGATAAAAAATGTGGCACCAACGGTATATTAAACTTTAGTGCAAACTTCCAATATTCTTTGTTAAATAACGGTTTTCTTTTCTGTAGAATAATACACAGTGGAATCATATATGCTGCAATTGTCACTCCGACTTTCCCAATGATTGCCATTAATCCCTTCTGTGATTCCGGTACTAACAGAACAGCAGGTATGGTCACAACCGGTATAGCAAAGACAATGCCAACTGTTAAAATAGCCAAAGCTTTATATTTGAATTGGAATCGCTGATACGAACTCCAATACTCAAATGATGGTTGAAGCAGAATTTCGGCAAACATTAATGCTACAAATACCGTTGGTAAATTCAGCAATTCATTCCATTGCTCTTTTCTAAGAAGATATATGCAGAACAGAAGAATTGTTATAAGGCTGCTCAGACCAAGCATGGATGTCGTATATCCATCCCGATCAGTTTCATATTTCATGATACCGTTAGTATATACATGATAAGATAAATTCAATGTTGCAAAGACAGCAATAATCTGCATCCACGATAGAAAAGTAGAATAATAGCCATAGTTCTCTGCGCTCATGATTCGTGTGTAAATTGGAACCATACAAAATGCCATTCCCTTTTGTAAGAAACTACACAGAGTAAATATAATCGAGGCCTTTGCTGGCTTATTCATGCATTTCAATCTATCAATAAGTTTAGTCACTCTCTGACTCATTGTCACATTCTCCTATCACTACACGTAAATAACCGTTAGAGTTTTTCCTCATAAAAGCGATACGCTCATCAGAGGCGTTCCATTGCTCCAAACTGATTACATTCCCTTGACGGAGAATTTCTTCATTTCCACACTGCTCCAACCCGGTTATTTTTAAGAGCTGCTTAATACGCTCGTTAGAACCTGTTAAATTCTCAACTTCAGCAAAAAAATGTTTATGAAACAGAATGGAGAACACCGTACCATGAAAAGACGTAGTAAGTACATACTGAGCATGTCGGATCAACGACACGAAATCTTCTGGTCCTTGACCAAATACAGGGGTAAACTCTCGCTGAAGTCTTGCCGAAACCAAATCTGTTAAATACAATACAGATAGCCCCGTCCTTTCTTTTAAATTCTTTGCCACCTGTATAAGAGATTTAGGTGGTGCAACACAGTATAGTAAAATGTAATCACCGTTTCTATTCACTGAAGGGATCTCTTTATTCCACTGCTCAGCAGTAAGTAGTAATGTTGGATCGATATCAATACGAGTCTCTAACCCCAATTGTTCTAGCCTGTCAGCACAGAAGTCTTCCCGCAACGACAATACAGAATAGCCAGCTAAATGTTTCTTCAAGCGATCCTTATGCTTTTCAAAGGCTGTTATTTTACCAAGGCTAACTGCGTAACTATATTTTTTGGCATTATCGGAGACGAAATCCAGGAAATAGGCATCATCATCCCCACATACTTCATAATTCCACAATTGATCTGATCCTGCTACAAAACGGTCAAACAGATTTTCAACAGAATACAAATCATTGTTTTTTAAAGGCTGAACTTCAAGGCGCTGAGCGATAAATGCACGAAATTTTTCTGTTTTTCTCTTCATCAGGTGATAGTTGGGAAGAAATTTTATCATATCCTTCAGAAATCGCCTATCTATATGGAGCAAAACGGACATATCTTCAATTGCTTTACATTGATAATCCAGTATTTTACAATTCTCCTTTTTACCGCTTAGTGACTGCACCGTCCTTTGTAATGCAAAAGCCTGCAAAACAGCACCGTAATTAAGCGCTCTGTGGTATGTAATAAGAGCTATTCGCATTAAGTTTTTCTCCTATGTTGTTTTCTTACAAGTATCCGTGGATAAAATTGATTAATTATGTATATTAGCAATATAAACAAAGCAGGCAATAAAGATTAACTTACATATATCGACTCATTCTATTAACTTTAGCATTTATTTTCCTCTCAAAGCTAGCGAATTTTATCTGCAATAGTTTCGGAAAATTCCTTAAAGCTTTGCAAAACTTTATCTTTATCCGCAAGAATCAAATTCTCGTTTCCACCAATTTCCTGAATGGGCCAATCTACGGCAATATCCGGATCGTTCCACATAATCCCGTCATCATATTCCCAATAAAAAGCCTCAGCACACTTGTAAGAAACAATGGAATCCTCTAAAACCAAATAGCCATGTGCAAAATGCTGTGGAATCAGAAGCTCCCAGCAATTTTCACCAGTAAGATTAAATCCTCTCCATTGCATAAATGTCTTGGATTCTGGTCTAAGATCGACTATGACATCATATATACGTCCTGAAATGCATCGAACCAATTTTGCCTGCTCTTTAACTCGTTGGAAATGTAAAGCACGAATTACACCTTTATGAGAAACAGTATAAAAAACTTCCTTCAGATTATGTGTTATACCATTATCATTAAAGAGACTTAGTGAATAATCTTTAATAAATTCACCCCGAATATCTGTCGCCTTGAAGGGGTGGATCAAATATGCTCCTTCTAAATCTAATTCCTTAAATTCAAATTTTTGTACCATTGTAGTTTTTCACTCCTGTTCTTTCAGCCATTCAACAGTTTTTTTGATTCCATCTTTAAAATCTATTTCTGCAACAAATCCAGTATCTTCAAACAATTTTTTTCCGCTAAACTCTTCAGCCTGAAGACAGATACCGTTAAACGGTATTGCGCCAAGGTGTAATTCAATGGTTGGATCAATAGCATCCCGTATCATATAAATGTATTCTCTTAACGGTCGCTCAGCATTACTACCCAAATAATAGCAGCAATTGCTTTTTCCCTTTTCTGACGCTGCAATAATTGCACGGATCGTATCGGTTACATAAACAAAATCGTAGATCTGTGTTGCTATCGTAAAATTGGCTGGTTTTCCTTCAAGCATTATTCTCGCTGCATAATTGACAAAATTCCCTGTCCGATTTCCAATGCCATAAGTATTAGAAAGCCGAACCCAAACATGCTCAATGCCATACTTAGAACACATTGCTTTCGTCATATAGTGTGCGGTTAATTTTGCAGTACCATAATCACTAACTAAGTTCGGAGTTGCACCATCTGTCGGTGCGTAATTCTGTACATCTAACTCAGCAAGCGTACCTGCTCCTACAAAACGCCTACAGCCGATCTGATTCATAACTTTAACAACATCACAGGCATATTGCACATTTTTAAGTTGTAGCACGTAGTCTCCTCTAGCGTCCCCATATGAACCGATCCAAGCAAGATGGAAGCAACAATCAAAATTCATTTTTCCAACAATATCTTTTAGTTTATATATTTCTTCCAAATCACAGTATATGATTTTAACATTCGCGCACACTTGCAATGCAGAAACATCCTCGTTCACATCCTTGATTACGGCGTATATTTCCTTGCCTCTTTCGCTCAATTGACGAATCAATTCTGTTCCAATAAAGCCATTAGCGCCAGTAATTAATATCTTCTCCATTTCAATCGCCTTTCCTTAAGACCTGCATACTTTGAAGCATTTCAACTCCTTTGCGGTCTAGCACTCGCTCAACTTCTAAATGTTTTACTGAGTAATACCATATTCTACGTAACATCAAAATCCTATATTTCCATTTTGACTGTAAAGATGTCTCAATATTTGGAGTACGACAAAGAAGATATTCTTTTCCTGCCGGATTTAACGAACAGTAATTCAAATACTTTATTTCTTTCCGATACTTCTTAATAAAGCTATGCACCGCAGTCCCTTCCGGAAACATTTCTATCAAATCTTCAAAAGACTTGTAAAAATCATACTGTACTTCTGCTCTAAGCGTTGCACCGGATGTCATACGATATATAGAAATTGGCTTATGTAAAATGTAAATGCTTTCCCGTTTATTAAGAGCCAAAAATGAGTAGAAATCCCAGGAATATGTTCCTTCAGGGAAAAAAAGTCCTGCATCCAGCAATGCCTGTTTCCGAAATAGAACACCACAGGTTGGTGCACAATAGCAATTCTGCCATGCAAAAACGTTATCCTCTACATGTAGCTCAGTAAGAGTTTCTTTTGTAAAATACTGTGGAACAATCAAGGAGCGAATCACTTCCTTCTTTTTCCTTCGTTCCTCAACCTCGAATCGTTCGTCTATGTCTTCCCGTTCAAATAGCAAGTAACGTTCAGGAATAACACAGGCATATTTCTTTTCCTCAATTATAGGCGAGATTTCCTGAATATAATTGGGAAGTAGCAAATCATCATCATGTAAGTAGGCAATGTATTCACCTTTTGCGTATTGGAGGCAACGATTGACATTTCCAATCATTCCAATATTTTTTTCATTTGTAAAGAATTGCACCCTAGTGTCATCGGAAAACATGGATCGAAGTGTTGACATATCGCTATCCGAATCATTATTTACGACAATTACTTCGTAAGAAAATCCAGCCATGTTCTGTCCTAACGCGCTTTGAATTGCTTGTACAAGAAATTTGGGACGACGATAAGTTGGAATTGCAATGGTCAAAAGTATATCATTTTTTGTATTGCTCAACGTTAAGTCCCCCCTTTTAGTAACTAGTATTCAAATATACTTTGCTTTCGATAAAACTCACACATTTTTTATACAATGACAAATATATTGCAACAAAAATCATCGATCCTACAATGCATATAATCGTCAAAATTGGTACATACCACAATGGGTTTATTTGAGATCCTAATGTTGCGCGAAAAACATAATCAATTGAACCATAAATAAAAGGGTGCACAAGGTAGATTACCAAAGATGTATCACTAATAAGCTTGATAATCTTAAATACATGCTTCACTTTTGTTCCTGTTATGGCAATAAAAAGAGCAATCGAACCAATAATTACCGTAGGAAAATTAGGCTGTCGAAATACAATTTCTGTGTTCCAAAAATAATGATTACACTCATTCAATACAAAAGTAAAGATAAAGCAAGTTACACTGATAAAATAGCAGATATTTCGTTTATTATGTGTTATATTTGAGAAATTATTTCTTATACAATATCCAATAGTAAAAAAGCCAAGATATTCTGAAAACTGTAATATCCAGAACAGATTACATGTAAAATGAATGATACACCCCGTAATTAACAAGAAAATACTAAGATTAGTGAAATGTTTATCTCCAATATCTAACCGTAAACGAAGTAAAATAGGTGCCACTGCATACAACCCTAGCAACATGAACATATACCACATATGTCCTAATGGTCTTCCACTCAATGAGGATGTTAAAATTGTATACAGTCCCTCACCACCTACTAAACGCCACATCACAGCTATAAGAGAGAATATTAGCAGATGACCACCCAATTTCCTTATTGACTTTTTGTAAAATGCTCCGTAATCCATCGTAATTTTGCTTTCCAACAAAAAAGCACCACTAAGCATCACAAAACAAGGAATCGCGGCTCTTGTCATCATCTGAAGAAAATCTGGAAAGGAATAATAATACCAAGGCATTCCTTCATGACGAAACTCATAATCAGTATATAATGCAGCTGTATGCATTATAATCACGAAAATGCAGCATATTCCACGGAGTAAATCATAGTTTTCTTCTCGTAAAGCGTGTGTATTTTTTACCATAAATAGAGGCCTCCAACTTTTCAGAAACTGTTTTTTGAATTTCTGTTGTTAAAATGATTAGACTGATAATAAAACTGGTTATATTGGCGACCTCGAGCGGTTCATTGACCAGTGATAGAATTAACCAAACTGCAAAAGCAATTTTTATTGTTCGATTTGGAAACAGACACTTATTTTTATAATATAATAAGCACAAAATCACGAGCAAAATCACACCAATGTAGCCGTAATACCACATAACACGAATAAAGCTATTTGTCATATCCCTCACGGTTTCTGTTGTACCGAATAATGAATTCCTTAATAATAGATCACCTATCAATTTTAAATCCCCTGTACGTCCCTCAAATGATGCAATCGAAGTCTCCGCCTTTTCCATAATAATTAACGCAATCCCAGCAGCGCCACCAAGCAAGCAAACCACAAACATTATGTATTTTCCAATTGACTTTCTTCGATTAAGATTCCATAAGAATACAAGGAGAACTGCAATAATCCACCCTGTTGCAGAACAAGTTAAAAATAGGCTAATTCCAACAATAACTAACCTGCTAATTTTTAGCTTTTTTTCCATGAATAACAGATAAAATAGTGTATAGTTCAAATAAATCATATACTGCCCTGGTTCCCAGCAGAACCCACTGAACCGTGGAAAAGACCAGCCAAATAAAGGTGCTGTAGTTGCCCAACGAGCATAAAATCCATAATGAATATGGTATAACGCATATGATTTTGTTCCATCCGCTCGCACAATGTCATCATAATAAGCGACTAGTCCAGCATTCGGTGCTATTAGATCAAAAACGATATAGGAAATGAGCATAATAGCGGCTAAAAAAAATATCACTTCACATAACAGATGAAGAATGTCAACTTCCCAGTCAATTAAAACCGAAACAATCATAAACGTTGCAACAAATCGTGCGCTTACCATTATACTGTTAAAAAGAGCCATTCCGCTGAAAAGTCGTACTGCTGTCATCAAAATAAAAACTGCAACAGGAATAAAAAAATGTCTACTTCTAAGTGGCCTATATGCATAATTTAGGAGAAAAATACTTATCCCAAGAATACACAGGCCCAGTTGAATGGGGGTTCCAATCTGCGTATAAACAGTCATGTATACTGAATAGGAACTAATAATAATGTAAAAAACAAGGAACGCTGCAAACTGATTTCGGAGGTTTATTCGTATTTTTACATTAAACCGCATTGTCAACGCACCTCCTATTCCTTAAATTTCAAACTATGCTTTCTGTGTAATACCCTTGCAATCCGTAATGCTATATCTTTTGGCAACAAACAAAATATATTTCGTTTCAATTTTTTCATCAGGGCTTCGTTATTTTTCCATAATGACTCTTTTGCCCAAACTGTGCTCCCACGAACCTCCATCCATTCATTTCTGAATGGATGTCCGCCGTTTTCATACCATGGACGCACAGAAAGAGCATCTGTGGAAAAGTGTACAATTACAGGGGTTTGCACCGCCTCTTCATACTGTTCTTCAGTATGATAAACGGTACAATCATGATAAAACTTTATTTCATTCCACGAATAGTTGTACATAGCAGTCATAACATTATATTTGGGATGAAGCATTTTTACTTTTCCCGACAAAACACCGTTGATGATATCCTGATCAAAATATTGTAAATGACCCAAATGCTCTTTGAAAAATCGAACGAATTGTTTTTCTACTGTATTGTTACGCCACTCTTCTAGGTTAATTAACAAAACTCCACCATTGATGTAGTCTGCATCGTCTGTTAAACCGATGTTGTGCCGTACAATGTTACTTGTACAGTCACTTACACCTGCACCATAATAGCCATCAAGAGGTACATTGTATAATTCTTCCAAGGAGTTACGCACTAAAATATCGCAATCTAAATATAGTACACGGTCAACAGTTTCTGGAAACAAGCCGCAAATAAAAAGTCTTTGTAATGTGCTCAACGTCCATGCCCCAGTGTCAATCTTACTTCCGATCAATTTCTCAACATCAATCCCATTTAAAAAAGTCAGTGTCACACTGTACGGACGCAAGGATTCCTGCATTTTCTTCTTTGTTTCTGGCAAAATGTCATTATCTATTACGTAAAATCGCAAATCTATACTTGGCTGAGTATGCATAGCAACCGAAAGCATAGCAATCGTACATAATTCAGCAAATTTCTCATTGCTACTTAAACATATATTCATATTATGTTTCATTTCCCCCTATCTTTGGTTGCTATTCAACTGTTCAAAAAGTACTGGATTTGTTTATTCATACAAGCTCGAATATCTCTTTGCTCTTTCCAGCACTTCGTCCAATCTACCACCATCTCGATGCCCGTATCTAAATTCCAACGTGGTTTCCAATCAAAAGTGGATTTCAGCTTAGCACAGTCGAGTTTTAGGAAGTTTGCTTCGTGAGGTCCGCCGTCATATAGATTGATCCACTTTAGGCCTTCTCCCCACTTACTTACAAACAGATCAACAAGTGTACCCGTCTGGAAACAGTCTATATCGTCTGGCCCCACATTATAGTAACCCGCATACTTTCCATCCACATACTGCTTCGCTGCAATCATCAAGTAAGCATATAGTGGCTCCAACACATGTTGATAGGGGCGGGTAGAAAAAGGATTGCGCACAATGATATCCTCGTGCTTCATTGCAGCACGGACACAGTCTGGAATGATACGATCATTCGCAAAATCTCCGCCACCGATAACATTGCCTGCCCTTGCCGTGGAAATAGCCACGCGGCCATCATCGAAGAAGCTATTCTTATAACTGTGGGTCACAAGTTCTGAGCAAGACTTGGAATTAGAATAAGGATCATAGCCATCTAATTCCTCGTTCTCGCGATACCCCCACGCCCATTCCTTGTTCAGATATACCTTGTCAGTAGTCACATTCAAGAAGGATTTGACGCAACTGCTGTTGCGAACGCATTCCAAAATATTAACTGTACCCATTACATTGGTCTCATAGGTGTAAACTGGGTTCTTATAGCTTTCACGAACAATGGGCTGCGCAGCAAGATGCAAAACAATTTCCGGCTGCGCTTTATCAAAGGCCGCTTTCATTGTCGCATAATCTCGAATGTCACCAATCACAGATTGAACATCCTCAGCAATACCCGCCACATCAAAAAGAGACGGAGTTGTAGGAGGATTGAGAGAGTACCCCGTTACTTCTGCACCAATATTCGCCAGCATTTTGCTAAGCCATGCCCCCTTAAAGCCTGTATGACCAGTTACAAATACTTTTTTCCCCTGATAAAAAGACAAATCAAACACTTCTCAGTCCTCCCATGATTTCCAGGGTGCTTTTCCACTATCCCATAGTTTTTCGAGCTGCTGCTTTTCACGTAGCGTATCCATACACTGCCAAAACCCCTTGTGTGTGTAATACTTCAGTTGATGTTCTGCTACTAAAGCATTAAGAGGTTGCTGTTCAAATACTGTTCCATCACCTTCGATGTAGTCAAATATCTCGGGTTCAAAAACCATAAACCCAATATTGATAAGATCACCGTCTAGATCTGACTTTTCCCTAAATGCATTTACAAAACCATCTTTCCCAACATCAAGAACGCCTTTATTCTGCCCAAAATTATAAA
Source organism: Clostridium sp. D5 (assembly GCF_000190355.1). Lineage (NCBI taxonomy): Bacteria > Bacillati > Bacillota > Clostridia > Eubacteriales > Clostridiaceae > Clostridium > Clostridium sp. D5. The sequence continues at coordinate 299,686 of NZ_GL870809.1, forward strand.
CAGAAATCGTACCAATTTGATTATGTGATTGATGATAACGGAGCAGTTCTGGAATGTTAATATCTCCAACAGCATCGCCATAAGTCATCATGAAAGTTTCATTGCCGATATATTCGTGTACACGCTTAATCCGTCCACCAGTCATCGTATTTAATCCTGTGTCGACCACAGTAACCTTCCATGGTTCAGCATGCTTGTTGTGTACAACCATCTCATTGCCTTTCGTAAAATCAAAGGTTATATCTGATGTATGCAAAAAATAGTCAGCAAACCATTCCTTGATTACATGCTGCTTGTATCCAGCGCAAACGACAAACTCATTGACACCATAATGAGAGAACTCTTTCATAATATGCCAAAGAATCGGCATACCTCCAATCTCAATCATAGGTTTCGGCTTGAATGCAGATTCTTCCGAAATACGAGTGCCATACCCTCCTGCTAAAATGACTGCTTTCATACTTTCTCCTTCTTTACTTTATTTCTTTCTTAAATCTGTTCTTCCCAACTATCCAAGGACAAACACGGTCTAATACTTCTCCTGCTATCAAACACATCAACATAGAAAGCAACGCAACAATAATACAAGCAATCGGTTGATTTCTGGAAACCAAATTCACTGTAGGTTTAAAAAGCACTTGAAAAAACAAAACTGGAAATTTATGTAGCAACAACACAATCATAGTATTCTGTCCAATATATGATAGGTATCTATTCGATGGGATATTTCTACATAACAAACATATCCCGAATATACCGCAAACCGCAGCAATTACATAAATAAAAAGATTCCCATAAATATCACTGCGACAATCTGTAGCGGTGTTTATGAAGCACCCCATAACTAAACAAATCATCATGAGTACTGTCGGATAGATAGCAATCTTCATCTTTGAAAAACGGGGGATGTTAAACTTTTTAAATCCATATCCAAGAATAGCATATGGAAGTACACTGACTGCCGTTTCCATTGCGAATGGCAACCCCTCTATTCGAGTAAAGTAATAATTAACAAATGATATACTTAGACTTACCAGCATTAAACTGCTAAGTTTTATCCAGTACTTTACCACGATCTTATCCATTAATTTATTAATTCCATACAATAAATTTTCGACAACAAATAAGCATGGAAGAAACCAGAGAGGAAGATTAGCACGCATATATCCACTTTTACTATTTCCGTACAATGAACCACATAAATATTTAATCCACGAGAAACTTTCTATTTCTTCCCCGAGCCGTTCCGCTGCAAAAGAGCCCATAAAGTAGAAAACTATTATACTGATTGCCATAACTGTCCAATATGGAATCAAAATCGTTTTTGTTTTTTTTAACAAGAATGCTTTATAGTCTAACTTACTATTAAATGTAACGCCAGCCAAGAAGAAAAACAGAGGAACCTGAAAAGTAAATACAAACTGCCATATGAGAGAACCTTTCATTGTGTGTCCTAAAACGATGCAAAAAATCCCAATAGCTTTTGCATAGTCGATCCATTCTATTCTACCTTTACTAACTATCATACAAGCATCTCCCTATTCGTTTTCAATTTAATTGTATTACTTCTTATCAGTTATGGTGTACGTGTACAAATTAGTCTCCATTACCCATTGAGTTCTTGTTTTGCGCTCAATCGGTTGTACTCAACTTCCACGTTTTTAATCATCAGAACCACTAGTTCCGATGGGGTTATTTGGGGATGTTAGTATTTTCATAGTCTATTTTACACTACCAACATTTCTTACTAGCGTATGAAATCATAGCATTTTTTCAGACATATACCACCTAATAACTTGCTGGATTCCTTTTTTCATTGGTACCTTCGGTTCATATCCAATCTCATATTTAGCCTTGCTAATGTCATATACCCGATCTGTTATAGTGGCTTCAATATTCTTTCTGGTTACAATAGGAGTCTTATGTATGAAATTAAAAAAGCGCTCTTCTACAGTTGCAACACATATCATTAGCCTAACCGGTATTGGTATGACTATGATTCTCTTATTCAATACATCCGCAATTATTTTTCCTGACTCTACAAAATCAATAGATTCATCTGAAGTAAGAATATATGTCTCACCTATGTCCCCCTTGTCTACCAACTTTACTAAAGCTTGCACAAAATCTGTTATATAGATGTTTGAAGTATAGTTATGGCCCCTTCCGACTTTCAGAAATATCCCCTTTTTACACAGTTTTGCCAATGTCAAATAAGAGAATTCGTGTTCCCCCACACCATACACCTTTGTAGGCCGCACAATAATCCCAGGGAATCCTGCCTTAACACACTCATTAACTAATTGCTCAGCTTCATATTTTGTGACCTGATATGGAAGATACGGACAGCACATACTCTTCTCATCTATATACGTATCTTTTACTATTCCCATGGCTGCAATAGAACTTACAAAAATAAAGCGTGATACATTAGCTTTACAGCTTTCGTCCACAATATTTTTAGTTCCACTGACATTGATTTCTCTAAATAATTTTAAAGTTTCTTCATTTGGAAGTTGATTTCCGACCTTTGCTACCATGTGGAAAACAACATCTATCCCATCACAACATCCAGTAAGACTTTGCCTATTTGTGATGTCTCCTGTAAAGTATTCGCACTTATCCCGAAACAGTCGTTGGCCTTTTTCTAGATCTCGAACAAGCAATCTGACTTTATGCCCCTTTTCCAGTAACCGAGGAATGAAATTCTCGCCTATAAACCCTGTACCACCTGTAACTAAAATATTCATTTCTTATATCCTCTTTGCAATTAATGATTTTGTTGCCTTCACTCTTATGTATAAAGGTTTGAGTTCTGAATGAATTAGTCCTAAAATACTGTTGGCCATATTTTTCGGCATCCGTTCTATAAGGTTGATTGCCTTATTTGCCTTGGAATTAAAACGCATATGATCTAACTGCTTATCCTTCCATGGGCTCATATCCATATACTTTCTAAATTCATCTTCCAATGGGTGATCCGTATTCTTAAACCACGGCCTGACAACATTCATATTTGTAGTGTAATGGATTATCACTGGTTCAGAGACAGCAGCCTCAATTTCTGTCATGGTGTAATAATTTGTAGGTTTCCTTAAACGCATAATCTCATCATAACCATGGACAGCCGTTATTGTCATTACATTATACTGTGGCTTCAATACCGCCATTCTTCCAGCAAAAATCCCATTTACAATATCTTGATCAGCATAATTGATTAATTTTAGATATTGATTCATATATGTATCAATGGTCGTTTTGATATCAATTTTTCTGAGTTCGTTCAAGTTTAAAAGAACTACGCCAGCGTTAATATAGAGGTCATCCCCCTCTAATCCGATATTTTCCTTATATGTCTTGCCGATACAATCTTTTACTCCACCGCATATAGATAAACTTAAATCAATATGATTAAGTGGCTGAATGTCTCCTCTTATAATAGTGTCACAGTCTAAATAAAGTACTTTGTGCATATCTGCCGGCAGCAATTGCCCGGAAAAAAGACGCGTAAAAGCACTAACGGGCCATCTTGCAGAAACTAATCTCTCTGGAATATCAAGTGAAGGGATATCAATAACAACAATATCCCGTTTATACTTAATACCAATTTCTCTCAGTATTTTTTTGCTTTCATCAGAAACGTGCTCGCCAAGGAGGTACACTGTCAAGTTCGAAATGTGCTTATTGTTTTCAAACAGGGAGATCGCGGATATTCCCATCAGCCATATATAATTGTTATCACATGTATATAGTACGTTCATACAATTCCTCTTATTTATTCAATGTTGCAAATCCTGGATAATGTTTGTCCTTTTCAGAGATAATCGGCTCTTGTCCTTTTTTCAAAGGCCACTCAACTCCAATTGCAGAGTCATCCCATGGAATACCAATTTCATTGTCCGGATGCCAAAAATCTGTAACTTTAAAGCAAAACCTTGCTACATCAGACATAACAAGGAACCCATGTGCAAATCCCTCACTGATATAAAACTGCTTATTATTTTCTTCGGAAAGTTCCAATCCAAACCACTGACCATAAGTTTTAGAGTTCTTGCGTACGTCAACCGCTACATCATAAACTGAACCTTGGATCACACGAACAAGTTTCCCCTGGGGGTACTGATTTTGAAAATGCAGTCCACGGAGAACGCCCTTTGTGCTCATAGACTGGTTATCCTGAACAAATACAAGATCTAGTCCAGCCTCATGCATATCATTCTGGTTGTATGTTTCAATAAAATATCCCCGACTGTCACGATGAACAGTCGGCTCAATCACATACAAGCCTTCGATCGGAGCTTTTGTAACTTTAATCTGTCCCATTGTATGTACACCTTTCTTAATCCTTTGCACAATTTCTTATATCTATAATGCTTCGTCAATTTTGGAGAGCGATTTTTAAAATAAAATTCTGAAACCTATACATTTTATTTTCACGTTCAAATAACACCTTATCTACAGAACAGAAAAACGGTCCGGATATCGACTGGTTGGCTTTTTCCAGTCATTCAATAACAAGAGCTTATTCTATTTTTCAGTCCATAAAATCGGCCCTTCAAATTTCAGGTGTTTAGTTCACGTATTTTTCATTAAAGCTTATCTTCAAACTTTTAGCACCACCATAAACCTTAAAGCTAATGACAATATTTTAAGACTTAGTGTAGGGCATGTATAAGAACGATAAAAGCCTGTAACAGAATTTACTAAATATCCGTAGGCAGGCTTTGACCAATTAGCTCAATTCTATTTTTATACTTCTTTTTTTAGAGAAAATAATGCCGTATAAAATATGTGATAACTGACGCGTAAACTCTCTCGTAAAAATGATAATTTTAACAAAACTAAATAGAATGCTAACTGCCAACTCGCTTCATTTCACCTCAAAATAATTGTTATTATTGGTTTGGAAATAATGAATAAATTGACATGCATTTAATAATCAGCACAATGATATGTTAGATAATTAAGAGTATATGAAGAGTGAGTCTAAATACTTAAATAAAAATTCTTTTACGTAATATGCATAATTCAACGGCGCCTAATCCCTGACTATCATAATTTGTCAGAATGCAATATATATATAACTAATTGTGAGAAATAAATAAACAATAAGAAAGAATTTTAGAGAGTTTTTATCTTTAATGTTTAAGATTTGAAGAATA
>NZ_GL870809.1:304988-331354 GCF_000190355.1 Clostridium sp. D5
GGTTTGGAAATAATGAATAAATTGACATGCATTTAATAATCAGCACAATGATATGTTAGATAATTAAGAGTATATGAAGAGTGAGTCTAAATACTTAAATAAAAATTCTTTTACGTAATATGCATAATTCAACGGCGCCTAATCCCTGACTATCATAATTTGTCAGAATGCAATATATATATAACTAATTGTGAGAAATAAATAAACAATAAGAAAGAATTTTAGAGAGTTTTTATCTTTAATGTTTAAGATTTGAAGAATAAAAAGTTTTAGCAAAGGAGGGATTTACTTGCCGCGTACAAAAGTGGTTGACACCACACTTGCCACAAATAAAGGCCGCATCAAAAAAATCAAAACATACTTTGCGGTTATAACCAGGAAAACATATAGTTTTTTATTAAAATTATGAGTATTCTTTATACAAATGGAGGTGGTTTGGATGATTTATAGACCAATGTATAAAATTCTTACCGGAGTAAGACGCTGCGGCAAATCAACGATACTAAAGATGATAGGAGAAAAGCTCCGGGAGGAAAAAGGAATTCCGAGGAAGCGTATTATAAGCTATTGATTTGATTCAATGGAATATGAGGATATGACAGCGAAGCAGATGTTTACCGAGCTTAAAGGTAAACTCTCGCCCGAAAGTAAAACCTACCTGTTTCTGCTTTAATGACATATGGATGTGCTGGTAGGAACTATGAGGGTATCAAAATCATGCGTATCGTTGATTTCCTGTTAAGCACAGAATACTAAATTAATAAAAACATAGATTAAGAGTGTTTGCTTTTTAGACAGGCGCTCTTTTTATATCTAAAGAAAGAAGGAATCTGTTTAAGGAAACAAAAACTCCCTGTAAACACTGTAAAAACATGCTCACAGGGGTGGAAGGTTAAAAGCTGTTCCATTTTATAATTTCGGTTCAGTTACCATTCATAATACATTAGGTATGTTTCACTTACTTGGTATTCATAAAGTTCCTCCCATTATACTTCATTAGAACTTCCTTTTTTCTGTTTAAGGAAACCTCTGTATAAATTTGTGTGGTCACAATACTGTTATGCCCCATCAATTCCTGCACATCACGAATGTTAGCGCCGTTATTCAGAAGTTGTGTTGCAAAGCTATGACGGAGGTAGTGTGGGGTTGAATGTGGATTTATTTGGGAAAGTTCTCTGTATTTATAATAAATATTTTCAATACTGAATATGCTCAGGCGGCCCCCTGATTTATTGACAAACATTGCAGAATCTGCCGGTGACATTTCCTGGCGGGTTAGAATCCAGTTATTTAGTTTCTGACATACGATCGGAGAAGATATAAAAAGCATTCTTTCCTTTTTTCCTTTTCCATGTATTAAAACAGAACAGTCTTCCCTGTTATAGTCTTCAACGTCCATAGCAGCAATTTCGCCAATACGAAGCCCTAAACAAAATAGGAGTTCTATAATACACATGTTTCTAATGCAAAGCCGGCGGTGATATTCAGAAGATACCGATTGGAATTCTGCTGAAACAGACGATATCAGGCTTTGTATTTCTGCTTTGGACAGCACCTTTGGCAGATTTTTGGGGATCTGAAACTTTCGGGAAGAAAATTTGAAAAATATTTCATTCATATCAAATTCTTTATTCAGAAAATCGCAATATTGCCTGATAGAAACATATTTGCGGCGAATACTTCGAGGAGATAATTCTATTTCATTTTGAAGATACAAAAAATACATCATGATTGTATCGGCGTCTAAATCACTATAACCACGCATATCAATCCATTTCACCATATTATCAACATCATTTTTGTAAGCATATAACGTTTTGACTCCCAGGTTTCGTTCTATTGAAAGGACTTCTACGAACTCACCTGCAAGCGCCGACTGCTGCCTGTAATTATATTTCATGTTAACCACCTCTCTTTAGTAATCTGTTGTCAGGGATCATCAGAGCAATGCATTGCACGGAGAACGGATTTGGGGATGTGTTAGTTTCATGATTAATTACCTATCGGATTAAAAAGGAACAGATCTATTATTGCACGTTTTCCGTAAATGTTCTATGTAAAAAACAAAATATGTGGACATATGACACATAACTGTTTATTTTCGTTTTGTAACAAAATTATTCTGAATAGTTGGTTTGTTTTCCGACTACTGTTATAAGCAGAACGGTATTTTATGTATATATTAGCCATTCCCACTTACACTATCAGAAGAAAGACGATAAACTCATTTTATGATTTATTATAAAAATTCGGGAAGTATATAGATAGCATTGTTTTATACTGAAAATTTTAAAGAATTATACCAAAGAAAACCATTGAAACAACTGCGAATAAGTATAATAAGATAAAAAAATAACAGCCGCCACACGGCGGCTGATTACACTTTCTAATATTATGTATTTACTAATCATAAAATACATCAGATACAATAACCAGTACTATAAAAGGTACATAAGCCCAGGGGCTCCCCTTTAAAACTTAAAAGTCCCCCTGACCCCATCCCATTTCTGGTCTTTCTCACTCAGCATAAGCCCGGTCCCGTCTTCCAGTCGATACCCCTCAGCGGAAGCATTCCCCTTATACTCACCGACTACCTGCGGCCAGCATACGCCGATCTCCGGGTCATTCCATGCAAGCCCGCCTTCGTCGCCGGGGTGATAGAAGTCCGTACATTTATAACAGAATTCTGCAACATCAGAAAGTACCAGAAATCCATGAGCAAAGCCTTCCGGGATATAAAACTGCTTCTTATTATCTTCTGTAAGTTCGACTCCGAACCATTTTCCGTAAGTTTCTGAGCCGCTTCTCAAGTCTACAGCAACATCAAACACATTGCCCTTAATGACCCGTACCAGTTTCCCCTGGGGAAATTCCTTCTGATAATGAAGACCGCGCAGTACGCCCTTGGACGAGCTGGACTGGTTATCCTGAACAAAATTCATGCCGAGCCCGGCTTCCTCCATATCTTTCTGATTATATGTTTCCATAAAATATCCTCTGGAATCACCGTGGACGGCTGGTTCGATGATACAGAGCCCATTGATGCCGCCAACATTTTTTTCTACTTTAATCTGTCCCATCTTTACCTCCTGATATTGTAAGGCCAAAAGACAATCTTTTGGCCTTTTCACTTCTAAAATTCAATTTCCTGTAAATATCTCCGCACCGCATCCTGCCATGTGGGGAGAAGTGTAAATCCATTTTCAGTCAGCTTGCTTTTATCCAGTCTGCTGTTGAACGGGCGTTTCGCTTTAGATATCCCGTATTCTTCAGTAGTGACCGGTATAAGATTCAGTCTTTCCTCGGAATACTCCTGGCGCCCCATTTCACATGCCTGACGGAAGATTTCTTTGGTAAAATCATACCAGCTGATGTATCCGCCTTCGTTTGTAGCGTGATAGTAACCGTACTTTTCCGTCTCGATCATATCTACCAACAGTTTCGCCAGGTCATAAGTGTAGGTAGGGGTTCCGATCTGGTCGCTGACAACCTTAATCGTATCATGAGTCTTGCCCAGATTCAACATTGTTTTTATGAAATTTTTTCCGTTTTTACCAAATACCCAGGCGATACGGACAATGAAATATTTTTCCAGTGTCTGTGACACGGCCAGTTCTCCGGCCAGCTTTGTCTCACCGTATACGCTAAGTGGTTTATAATCGGTGCAGTCCGGCTGCCATGGCTCAGTACCCTGCCCGTCAAATACATAGTCCGTGGACAGGTAAAGCATCTTGCAGTTGAGGTCTCTGCAGACATCTGCAAGATTTTGCGTGCCAACTGCATTGACCAGGCGAACCTTTTCTCTGTTTTCTTCATCCTCAGCCGCATCTACGGCAGTCCATGCAGCACAGTGAATCACTGCATCCGGACTGGTTTCTTTTACGACGCTGTTTACGGAAGCAGCATCGGTAATATCCATTTCTTCAATATCAACTCCGACAGCCACATGACCCCGTTTGGTCAATTCATTGACACAGTCATAGCCGAGCTGTCCTTTGACGCCTGTTACTAAAACTTTCATATAATCACTCCATTTCATCTGAAAAGCGAATTATATTTCCTGGCGGCTCCCATACATTTGCTCATAATAGTTCTGGTAATCGCCGGAAATAATGTTTTCCCACCATTCTTTATTATCCAGATACCACTGGATTGTCTTTTTAATACCGTCAGCAAATTTGGTCTCCGGAAGCCATCCAAGTTCTCCGTGGATCTTGGTCGGATCTATTGCATAGCGCATATCGTGGCCTTTGCGGTCTGTTACATAAGTAATCAGGCTCTCCGGTTTTCCGAGTTCTTTGCAGATAATTTTAACGATATCAATATTTTTCATTTCATTGTGACCGCCGATATTATAGACTTCGCCTACACGCCCCTTATGGATGATCAGATCGATAGCCTTGCAGTGATCTTCCACATAGAGCCAGTCGCGGACATTTTCACCTTTGCCGTAGACCGGCAGAGGTTTGTCATTTAAGGCGTTCGCAATCATAAGCGGAATCAGCTTTTCCGGGAAATGATACGGTCCATAGTTGTTGGAGCAGCGGCTGATGGTGACTGGCAGACCGTAGGTACGGTAGTAAGCCATTACAAGCAGGTCGGCTCCTGCTTTGGAAGAGCTGTATGGGGAACTCGTATGGATTGGAGTTTCCTCAGTGAAGAACAGGTCCGGTCTGTCCAGCGGCAGATCGCCGTATACTTCATCGGTTGATACCTGATGATAGCGGGTGATGCCGTATTTGCGGCAGGCATCCATCAGCACAGCAGTCCCTTTGATGTTCGTATCCAGAAATACTTCCGGATTTTCGATAGAACGGTCTACGTGGCTTTCAGCCGCAAAATTAACGATCATGTCCGGATGCTCTTCTTCGAATAATTTTTCTACTGCGGCACGGTCCGTGATGCTTTCTTTTACAAAACGGAAATTCGGATTATCCATTACCGGTGCGAGAGTAGAGAGGTTGCCCGCGTAGGTCAGTGAATCCAGGCAGATGATACGATAGTCAGGGTATTTGTTTAACATATGGAAAACAAAGTTGCTTCCGATGAATCCGGCACCGCCGGTTACGATAATTGTCATGGTTATAGTCTCCTTATAGTATATTCTTTACTGGCAGCAGTTATTAATGCGTAACAGTTCAGACTTGTCAGAACTGTTACATTAATGCAGGACATCCAGGAATTTTCCGTCCAGAACGTCTTTCAGGTACTGGCCGTACTGGTTTTTCTTGAAGATTTCATATACCTTCATCATGTCTTCTTTTGTAATCCAGCCGTTCACGTAGGCGATTTCCTCCAGGCATGCAATCTTGCGGTGCTGGTGTGATTCTACTGTTTTTACAAAATTTGTTGCTTCCACAAGGCTTTCGTGAGTTCCTGTGTCAAGCCAGGTGAAGCCCTGTCCGAGCAGCTCTACATTTAAAGCTCTATTTTCCAGGTAAATACAATTCAGGTCTGTAATTTCCAGCTCTCCACGCACACCGGGTTTCAGGTTTTTCGCGTATTCGACTACCTTGTTGTCGTAGAAATACAGGCCGGTCACGCAGTAATTGCTTTTTGGAGCAGCAGGTTTTTCTTCTATAGATACTGCCATTCCGTCGTTATTGAATTCCACGATACCAAAACGTTCCGGATCGTCCACATAATATCCGAAGATCGTTGCGCCTCTGCCGGATTCTGCGTTTTCCACGGCAGCCTTCAGCCGCTTTTTCAGTCCGTGTCCTGCGAAAATATTATCCCCCAGAACCATGGCAACAGTGTCGTTTCCAATGAATTCCTCCCCGATAATAAATGCCTGTGCCAGTCCGTCCGGGCTTGGCTGTACGGCGTAAGTGATCTCCACTCCGAACTGATGTCCATCGCCTAAAAGCTCCTGGAACCTGGGCGTATCCTGTGGCGTGGAAATAATCAAAATGTCGCGGATGCCGGCATTCATGAGCACTGACATCGGATAATAAATCATAGGTTTATCATAGATTGGCAGTAATTGTTTGGATGTTACCATTGTCAGTGGGTAGAGACGGGTTCCGGATCCTCCCGCTAAAATAATTCCTTTCATATGAAATCTCCTTTATCTGTATAAGTTACTGGTATCAAAGATTAGTTGGTTTGCTTCAAGCTGTAAATGTATTATAAAAGGTGACCTTAGGTCACCTTCAAGCCTTTTTATAAATTCTTAAGAATTTTTTGGGAAAACGAAAAATTGTGCAGCATTCAGTATATGGCTTTCTTTGGTGTGCAGATAAATACCCCGGCTTCCTTTGTGATATAGAACCCGCCGGTTGTTTTTTTCTTTACAAAAGACCGGAAATCTGTATAATGTTCCGAAATATACTGATACTGGTTTCCATGGCAGGAAAGAATATAGGATATCAGCGGTTCTGGTTCAGGTATGAGCAAAGAATCTTCATATAATTTCCATGATATATCTGAGAAGAATGTCTTTAAAATATCGGTCCCGTTTTCCCGGCCGAATTTCTCATATAACCTGTCAGCAGAAAGGAAAATCCTTTCATCAAATTCATGGACAAGCTGGCTGACCTCCTCCATGTGACGGGAACTGTATGCACTGCACAAGAAACGGCCGCCTGGTTTCAGTACCCGCTGCACTTCCCGGCAGACCTTCGGGATATCCTCGCAGTAGAAGAGTACATGATTGGCAATCACGAGATCCAGGCTGTTATCCTCAAAGGGGAGATTGTGGCAGTCAAAGGCATCAAAAGAAAAGCGTGAATCCTTTGGACCGATCGCCCTTCGGGCATCGCGCAGCATCCCTTCAGAGATATCGGACAATATGATATGGACATGATCAGGAAGCCCCGAAAGGTTGTCCTTCCAGAGTGTACCGTCACCGCATCCGATTTCCAGTATCTCCATTCCTGGCTCGATCCGGCACTGTTGGCAGATCCACGGGAACCAGCCCTGCGGATTTTGAGAGTAAAGGCTGTGAAGATTGATCCTGGCGGAAATGTTTGATGCATTCTGATATTGATTTTTCAGGCTGTTTTCCATGCTGGTCAGGTGGATCAGATTCAGCATCTGGCTCCAGTCAATATTATGCTCCTTTTGAATCACTTCTGCGGTATCCTGGATTGCTTTTTCTACAAGCTGCATCTGCTCAATCCGATCCTTAACAAGCTTTAACTGAATGTGAAGCGAGTTTAGCATAAAGTGGTAATCGGAATCATCTATGGTCATCTGCCGGATGTCTTCCAGAGAGAATCCCAGGTACTTCAGCAGAAGAATCTGCTGGAGCCGCGCAAAATCGGCGTCTGTATAAAAGCGTGCACCCGATTCTGCAACGAGGGAAGGTTTTAATATATCCTGTTTATCGTAATAGCGGATTGTGCGCAAAGTGACATGAGCCATACGCGCAAACTCACCGGAAGAATAATAGCCTGATTTCTTCATTGTTTTCTATCCTTTCATATTATCGAGCAGCTCGCTGCGAGCCCGCCCGTAGGGCATGGATTACGGTGTGCCCCTGGGTATACTTTATCGAGCAGCTGGCTGCGAGCCCGCCCGCAGGGCATGGATTACGTGTGCCCCTGGGTATACTTTATTCTGCTTATGGTATAATAAAGTATTATAAAGGGAAAACAAGTAGGAGGCAATGAATAATTACTTGTCCATATAACGGCGCAGGAATTTTTCCTGCTGTTCGTCATCTGTCATTCGGTCATAAAGAGTGCTGCAGTGCAGGATGCAAAACAAAACAAAGGTGATCAGACAAAACAAAATTATACCTATAATAAAATAGATCATATAGCCCCTCCTTATGATATTTCTATACATCATATTATATGCAGGGACAAGTATAAATACTCCATGAATTTCATTTTGATGTGGGTTTACAGTGGCCTCTTGGGTATACCTTTCTTGCAGATTCTCTGCAGATCCGCCCGCAGGGCATGGATTACGGTGTGCCCTTTGGACATAAAAAATTCCGGCAGCAGCAAAGCACTGACTTGATCTCAACGGTATATAGCGGTTATTCAGCCGTATGCCGATGGAAGTATAACTGTGTTTAGCTGCTGCCGGATTGTCAGATTCCGTTAAAGAATACTGTGCAGACACAAGTCGCACAAAAGAAACTTATTTCTGTTTCTATGACAAACTTATTTATTTGAAACAAAGATGAATTTCACTTCCCCGTCCATATCATCTGATATTCCGGTGAAATTGGTATATTTTTTTGATGCATCCATCATAGTATTCAGTTTATCAAGCAGTCCATCGAGATCTCCGTCAAATGCGCTGACAAGTTTTTTGATACCTTCCTCGTTGAACTGAATCATGCCTTCATTTAATGTTTTGGCTCCTTCATCCAGTTGCTTCACGCCATCTATTAATGAACCGGAACCAGTCTGCAGTGTCTGAATTCCTGCGGCAAGCGTGCCCGCTCCGATATTGAGTTCGCCTGCACCGGAAGCGATCTGGGATGCCCCGGCAAAGAGACTGGCGGCCCCTTCATTAGCTTCCCCCATTTTTTTGTTCAGCGTTCCTGCACCGGTGCTTATCTGGGAAGAGCCTTCGGATAACTGTTTTAATCCGTCAGCAAGACCGTTTTCTCCAGCGACGCCGCCAAGAACCTGTGAAGTTCCGGCTTTAAGCTTAGAAACGCCCCTGTCCACCTGAGAACTGAGTCCGTTTTCGCCATTGACTCCTTCGTTCAGGGTGCTGATTCCGTCTTTGATGCTGGCGGTCCGGGTAGATGCGTCACCAATGTTAAGCGCTGTATTGAGCGCGGAGGAACCTGCACGGATACTGGAGGTTCCTGTGCTGGGATCACCGGCGTTCAGTGCGTTATTCAAAGCAGAGGCCGCATATTTGATACTTGGCACGCCATTGCCGGGATCACCGTCATTGAGCGCCGCATTCAGAGCAGCTGCCCCGCCTGCAATTCCAGAAGTTGTACCGTCGCCGTGAAAAGCAGAATCGATTGCAGAAGCTCCTGCTGCAACTTGCTGTGCCAGGCCGGAGAGTGCGCTGTTGTCAGCAGCAGGAGCGGCATTTGCGAGGTTATCACGCTCATTTTGTTCGGCCTGAAGGCTGCCAATCACACTCTCCAGAGCTTCCAGGGTACCCTCCGGCAGATCCTCACAGCCCTGTAGTGTGGTTTCCAGTTCCTGTAGTTGTGTAACTTCATCCCAGCTGCTGGTAGTATCTTCAGAAGTCTGATTTGCACCGTTAGCGGAGAGGGCGTTTGCGAGCTGCCAGGCGGCAGATGCCAGATCACCTGTACCTGCGGCCGTCTGTTGTACGCCGCTGTTCAGTGATGCGGCTCCTGCGGCCGCCTGCTGCGTACCGGCGTCCAGGGCAGCAGCCCCGTCACTGACCTGTTGAATTCCTGCATCCAGCGCCGCGGCGCCTGCAGCAGTCTGTGCGATTCCCTCATTCAGGGCAGAAACTCCCTGGCATAAAACAGGGAGCTGTGCACCGAGAGACTTCTGCATCTCCTGGACACCGGCATCCAGTGCCTGAATTCCCGGAAGGAGCTCGCCTGAAACCTTGCCGGATACCAGATTCAAGCCTGTATTAAGTTCTGCGGCTCCGGAACTTAATGTGCCGGTTCCGTCCAACAGCTTTGAGGTGCCGTCCGCCAGGGAAGCACTGCCGTCTTTGAGGTCATTGCTGCCTGCAGCCAGTGTATCTGTTCCATTCTTCAGTGTGCTGCTGCCTGCTGCCAGCTGTCCGATGCCGTCTGTCAGTGTTCCGGAAGAGGAGAGCAGCGTATCCAGCCCGTTTTTCAGTTCACCAGAACCGTCCACCAGCTGATTTGCAGAATCCTGCAGTTTGGTCATAGAACTTTTCAGGTCGTTCAGATCATCCAGTTTATCTGTTTCCAAACTATTGAAAATATCATTTGTTGCGATTGTAATTCCCTCCACGGCATCGTACTCTGCAACATCGGCCTCAAGTTCAAAGTAATCCGGTATATTTAAATCTGTTACGCCCAAATTTTCCTTTACCTGCGGAAGACCCATGCCAAGAGCCATATCTCTGTCGCCATCGGAGACAAGCTTACCGTTTGTGACCTTGATATTGGTGAACTTATCGGCATTCAGTATCAGTCCGGTCACCATCAGGAATGGTGTATATTCGCTGTCGGATCCCCCTGTTGTATTCTGATACTGATATCGCATGATCAGATGGCCGCTTTTTCCCTGCAGCTCGTCGGCGCTGATTGACTTGCCGTCCAGCGTGTAAGTGATTTTAACACCTACCGGCAGCGCTTTACTTGTCGTTCCCTGATAGCAGATGTCCTTGCTGTCCCCATCCCAGGTCAGGCCGTTGCTTTTCTGGGAAAATGTTTCATCACCTTTGACATTTTCTATGTTTTCCAGCGTGGAAACATCTTTAATTTTTGTTTCATTTTTCAAATTTTTCAGCTGGTCGGATACCGTAACAGAAGTAACGGTACCGCTGCCGTCTATTTTGGCATAAACGGTTTCGTCTTTTAACGGTTTGATGTCAGATGTGGACTTTTTAGTGTCTTTGTCTGCAGAATCCTCCGTTTTGGCCGTGTTTTCCTTTGCATAGCAGGTGACAGGCGCGGCCAGTGTGCCGGCCACCATGGCCATAGCCAGTGTAATTGCTACCAGTGTTTTATATTCTTTGTTTTTCATATCAGTTTACCTCCTCAATAAAATCTGGTTGACTCCATTAATTATATCTTACTCTTTGGCCTGACCACAGACCCGCCCTCAAGGGGACTGTCAGGCATTTGCGCAGGCCTTATCGGCCGTTTTATCTTTCTTCTTAGTACAGATACGCATATCCTTTGTAGTGGCACAGATCAACTTATCAAATACCATCAGCATGGACGGCAGGATGAAGATGACAGTGAGCATACTGATGATTGCGCCCCGCGCCATCAGAGTACATAATGCAGATATCATATCAATATCCGAGTAGAGCCCCACTCCGAATGTTGCTGCAAAGAAGCCCAGTGCAGAAACAATAACCGAGCTGACGGAAGCTGAGACTGCAATCCGTATGGATTCTTTTTTCTCTTTTCCCCTGCAGCGTTCTTTTTTGTATCTGGTAGTCATCAGAATCGCATAATCAACGGTTGCGCCCAGCTGAATAGTTCCAATGACAATGGATGCGATAAACGGCATCTTCGTCCCGGTAAAATACGGGATTCCCAGATTAATAAAGATTGCGAACTCAATGACGGCCACGAGGATAACCGGCAGTGAGATGGATTTAAACACAAGTGCAATAATAATAAATATGGCAATAATGGAGATTGCGCTGACTACCTTAAAGTCTTTATCAGTAATTGTAATCAGGTCCTTTGTACATGGCGCTTCCCCGATCAGCATAGCAGAAGAATCATATTTTTTTACGATATTATTCAGTTCAGTACACTGTGCATTTACCTCGTTGGTTGCAACCTTATATTCGGACTGTACCAGCATCAGCTGCCAGTTTCCCGATTTTAAAGTCTCCGTCAGTTCATCCGGAACAATATCCCGTGGAATGGCGGAGCCGAGGAGACTGTCAAGCCCGAGCGCGAATTTGACGCCTTTTACATCGGACATATCATTCAGCATTGCTTTAGCATCCTTGGCCGGAAGATCCGCATCTGCAAGAACCATATGGGTGGCATTCATGTCAAATTCGTCTGCCAGTTTGTCGTTTGCCTTGATACTTTCCAGATATTTTGGAAGAGTTGCATCCAGGTTGTAGTATACCTCCGCTTTACTGTATCCCCAGAGAGCCGGGAAGAGCAGTATCACGAAAATGAGAATGAATGCCTTAAAATGTTTGGTTATAAACTTAGCGGGCTTCTCCATACCCGGTATGATAGAACGGTGCGTTGTCTTCTGGATCAGTTTGTCGAACACGAGCAGGAAGGACGGCAGGATTGTAACACAGCTGATTACGCCGAAGATAACTCCTTTTGCCATAACAATGCCCAGATCCCTGCCCAGTGTAAAACTCATAAAACAAAGTGCAATGAAGCCCGCTACTGTTGTGACGGAACTTCCGATTACAGAAGAAAATGTATTGGAAATCGCGTGTGCCATGGCGCGTTCCTTATCTCCGGGGAATCGCTGCTGGTTCTCCTGATAACTGTGCCACAGGAAGATGGAGTAGTCCATCGTAACTCCGAGCTGCAGCACCGCACTCAGCGCCTTTGTAATATAGGAAATCTCTCCGAGAAAATAATTCGTTCCCATGTTATAAAGGATTGCCATTCCAATACTCAGCATGAAGAACAGGGGCAGTATCCAGCAGTCCATGAATACAGAAAGTATGATGCAGCTCAGGATCACGGCAATCAGTACATAGATCGGAGTTTCCTTTTCGGAAAGCTGTTTGATGTCAGTGACCACGGCCGACATACTGCTCAGGTAGCATTGTTTATTCGTAATGCTCCGGATTTTTGTTATGGCATCCATCGTACTGTCCGCGGATGTGGTATCATCAAAGAAAATTGCCATCAGTGTGGCATCGTCTGTCTTAAATACATCTTTTAGTTTGTCGGGCAGAATATCGATCGGCATGGAAGTGTCTGCAATGGAATCATACCAGATTACATCCGCGACTCCGTCTACGCTTTCGATCTTTTCCTTTACTTCCGCCACTTCTTTGGTATTCATGCCTTCCACAACTTCCATTGCAAAAGCACCCTTGCCAAATTCATCCATCAGGATGTTCTGCCCGG
This sequence comes from Clostridium sp. D5, assembly GCF_000190355.1. NCBI lineage: Bacteria > Bacillati > Bacillota > Clostridia > Eubacteriales > Clostridiaceae > Clostridium > Clostridium sp. D5. The sequence continues at coordinate 317,668 of NZ_GL870809.1, forward strand.
TCATTGTATCAATATGATCGGGCAGATAATAAAGTATGTCGTAGTTGACTCTGGTCTTAAGGAATCCCAAAGCCGAAGGTATCAGAAGTAAAATTCCGAGTATCAGGATAACGCCCCGATACTTTACTATTTTTTTACCTGCTTTCACCATGTGTAATGCCTCCCTTTTTAAATTATGACCCTTAGTCATTTTCAAGACTAAAAGTAATATACAGCAAAAATGACCAAAAGTCAATAATATTTGAATAAAAAGTTGACTTCTGGTCATTATTAAATTATAATAGAAAAAAATCATCGAAAGAGTGGGGAATATTATGGGAAAAGTTGACGAAAACAAGCAGCAGAAATTAGAGTCACTGTTTCAGAGTGCATATGACTTGTTTCTGACACAGGGCATTTCCAAGACATCGATCCACGACATCGTTCAGAAAGCAGGAGTGGCAAAGGGGACATTTTACCTCTATTTTAGAGACAAGTATGAGATACGGGACAGGCTGATTGCCAAGACGGCGGGACGGCTTTTTATGTCGGCACACGATGCACTGGATAAGGCGCAGATACCTGAATTTGAGGATAAAATCATTTTTATCGTAGATTATATTCTGGATGAGATGGGCAAAAACAGGGCAGTTCTCCGGTTCATTTCCAAAAACCTGAGCTGGGGCATATTCAGACAGGCGATTACCAAGAATGAAGCGGATTCCGAGATGGATGTGATGGCATTCTTCACCAGGATGGTAAAGGAAAATCCGGATGTCAAACTGAAAGCGCCCGAGACCATGCTTTTCCTTATTATAGAGCTTGCAAGTTCCACGTCCTACAGCACCATACTGGAGAACGATCCGATCAGTTATGAGGAGCTGAAGCCCTATCTGAATGAAAGCATCCGTGCGATCATAAGAAATCATGTCGTTGAATAGCCTGAATTGGCGAAAAGGCTTGACTTCTGTCCGCTGGCTGTGGTACAATGCTCTAGCGAATGGAAGTAGGTCTTTTTTTTATGCCTAAATTTTGATGGCTTCGCAACCATCATGTAACACGTAGTGAATAAGAAAAAAGCGAGGTGGAAGTTGTGCGCACAAGAATCACACTGGAATGTACAGAATGCAAGCATCGTAATTACAACATGACCAAGGATAAGAAAGCTCATCCGGACCGCATGGAGACTAAGAAGTACTGCAAATTCTGTAAATCACACACACTGCACAAAGAAACGAAATAGTCGTTGGAAGGAAGTGGATGGCATGGGTGAGAAAACAGCAAAAACTCAGAAGAAGAGCTGGTTCAAAGGGCTTCAGGCAGAGTTTAAGAAAGTCATTTGGCCAGACAAAAAAACACTTGCAAAACAGACCACGGCAGTCGTTTCAGTTTCCTTATTATTGGGGGTATTGATTTCCGTAATCGATGCAATCCTGAAATATGGAATTGATCTGTTAGTTAAGTAAACAGCCGCAGCAGAAAGGTGATTTTATGTCAGAGGCAAAATGGTATGTAGTTCATACCTATTCCGGGTATGAGAACAAAGTAAAAGCAAATATTGATAAGGCAATTGAAAATCGTCATCTGGAAGATCAGATTCTGGAGGTCAGAGTTCCTATGCAGGAAGTGATCGAACTGAAGAATGGTGTCCAGAAAGCAAGCCAGAAGAAGATGTTTCCGGGCTACGTCATGATTCATATGATTATGAATGACGATACCTGGTATGTAGTTCGTAATACCAGAGGCGTGACCGGCTTTGTTGGTCCCGGATCCAAACCTGTTCCGCTTGAGGAAGAGGAGATGAACAGACTCGGAATCAGGCAGGAAAACGTCATAGTTGAGTTTGCAGTAGGCGATGCCGTGACCGTGCTCAGCGGTGCATGGGAAGGGACTGTGGGAGTCATTCAGTCATTGAATGAACAGAAACAGAGCCTGTCTATCAATGTAGAGCTGTTTGGCCGTGAGACACCGGTCGAACTCGGTTTCGCAGAAGTAAGAAAGATGGATTAAAAACCGTGGGAGGGATTCATATCCCGCCAATACCACAAGGAGGTAATTAAAAATGGCAAAAAAAGTAGAAGGTTATATTAAATTACAGATTCCAGCTGGTAAAGCTACACCAGCACCACCGGTAGGTCCTGCACTTGGACAGCACGGTGTAAATATCGTTGAATTTACAAAGCAGTTCAACGCAAGAACAGCAGACCAGGGAGACCTGATCATTCCTGTTGTTATCACAGTATACAACGACAGAAGCTTCAGCTTCGTGACAAAGACACCGCCGGCAGCAGTTCTGATCAAGAAAGCCTGCAACATCAAATCCGGTTCAGGTGTACCGAACAAGACAAAAGTTGCTACGATCACAAAAGCTCAGTTAGAAGAGATCGCAAAGACAAAGATGCCGGACTTAAATGCTGCAACAATCGAGGCAGCTATGAGCATGGTAGCAGGAACATGCCGTTCCATGGGTGTAGTTGTTGAAGAATAGTAGATTAAGTAAGGTATTTTCGAGCTTAGTACACTTAACGAAGTTGAAATAAGTGGGAGGGGCACGATCCCGCCAATACCACAAGGAGGTTATTTAAGATGAAACGAGGAAAAAAATATATCGAAGCTGCAAAACTGATCGAAAAGGGAAACCTGTACGAGAAGGCAGACGCAGTATCATTAGTTAAAAAATCAGCAGTAGCTAAATTTGACGAAACAATCGAAGCTCATATCAGAACAGGTTGTGACGGACGTCATGCAGACCAGCAGATTCGTGGTGCAGTTGTACTGCCGCACGGAACAGGTAAAAAGGTTCGCATCCTTGTATTTGCGAAAGATGCAAAAGCTGAAGAAGCTAAGGCAGCAGGAGCAGATTATGTAGGAGGAGACGAACTGATCCCGAAGATTCAGAACGAGGGATGGTTTGAATTTGATGTTGTCGTAGCTACACCTGACATGATGGGTGTTGTTGGACGTCTCGGACGTGTACTCGGACCAAAAGGTCTGATGCCAAACCCGAAGGCTGGTACAGTTACAATGGATGTAACAAAAGCCATCAACGACATCAAAGCAGGTAAGATTGAGTACAGATTGGACAAAACAAACATTATCCATGTGCCAATCGGTAAGGCATCCTTTACCGAGGAACAGTTAGCGGACAACTTCCAGACGCTTATTGATGCAATCATCAAAGCAAAACCGGCAGCTGTAAAGGGTCAGTATTTAAAGAGTGTAACACTGACATCTACAATGGGACCTGGTGTAAAAATCAACCCAATGAAGCTGGCTTAATCCAATTTGATGACATAGTAAATATATTAAGGTCTCGCCCTTTGGGGCGAGGCCTTTTTTTGATGGGGGTGGGGCGCTAAGGCCGAGGTGTGTCCTGCTCCTGCCGGGGCTGTGCATGCTGTTTCTGGATCCTTTCCGTTCACGGAGAAGATGTAGGTGGAAAAACAGGGGGAAGGGAGGGACTTGCCGCATTTGGCCCGAATGCCGATGCATTCACGCCGCAGGCGGCAACAAAATTTTTTCGGTGAAAAAAATTTTGCCCTCCCTTCCCCTGTTTTTCCGCCAACATCTTCTAACCGCTTACTCTACGGACTCAGAAACAGCATGCACAGCCCCGGCAGGAGCAGGACACACCTCGGCCTTAGCTGCGTTCATCCAATCGGGAGGAAAATGCCTGCCCCGGTGGGGTGGCGAATACGGGGGCAGCGTATTTGAGCGGGCTATGCGGGATTTGGTTCTGGTGTGAAGTGGTATGAACGTCCCGTGCAGCCCACCCACATCCGCCGCTCCCGTATTAGCCCCCCATGCATTCAATTTTAACTACCGTTTGGATGCACCAGCTCTATGACAGGGACAGGGAGAAGGGGACGGAGGTGTATATGTGTTTTCGAAGTGCTGGAGCGCGCTTACTGATTCTAGAAAAACCGCTGCCGGAAATGCGGGGAAAAACGTGATTCCGAATCACGTTTTTGGGGAACCCAGCGTGAGAAATCATCAGATTTCTCATGATGTGTTCCCCCGTACCCGCATTTCCGGCAGCGGTTTTTCCTAGAATCAGTTAGCAAGCGGGTGCACTTCGAAAACACATATACACCTCCGTCCCCTTCTCCCTATCCCTGTCATAGAGCGTCCCTCATTCAAAATTATCTAAAAATCTATTGACAAGCTAACAATTTAATGCTAATCTAATAAAGCAATTGACTGCCGAAGACAGCAGGTGCCGTAAGGCATAAGTTTAAAAACGCCTGCCGAGGAAGATCATGATTCTTAATGTGAATTATTGAGCCTCTGTGTCTTGGGACATGGGGGCTTTTATTTTTGGCAGTACACGCACAAATAAAATAAGGAGGTGTACCAGAACGTGGCAAAAGTTGAATTAAAACAACCAATCGTAGAGGCAATTTCAGAAGAGATTAAAGACGCTCAGTCAGTTGTTCTTGTTGATTACCGTGGATTGACAGTAGCTCAGGACACAGAACTTCGTAAACAGCTTAGAGAAGCAGGTATCATTTACAAAGTATACAAGAACACCATGATCAAGAGAGCGATTGAAGGAACTGAGTTCGAAGGACTTACAGATTGTCTGGAAGGACCAAGTGCCATCGCGATCTCTAAAGAAGATGCAACAGCACCGGCAAGAATTATTTGCAAGTTTGCAAAAGACGCTCAGAAACTTGAGTTAAAGGGTGGTGTAGTTGAAGGTAATGTATATGACGTAGCTGGATTGACAGAACTGTCCAAGATTCCTTCAAGAGACGAATTACTTTCCAAACTGCTTGGAAGTATCCAGTCACCTATTACCAATTTTGCTCGTGTTATCAAGCAGATTGCAGAGCAGGGCGGCGCAGACGCATGTGTAGCTGAAGAGGCTCCGGCAGCAGAGGAAGCTCCGGCTGAGACAGCAGAAGCTCCTGTGGCAGAAGCAGCAGAGACACCGGCTGAGTAAGCCGATATGGATTCCCTGAGAATTCGGTGGGATCAAAAGACAGACGTTAAAACTAAGAGGGACAGAGAGCCCGCACAAATAATCTAAAATGGAGGATATTAAAATGGCTAAATTAACAGCAGCTGAAATGATTGAAGCGATCAAAGAATTATCAGTATTAGAATTAAATGAGTTAGTAAAAGCTTGTGAAGAAGAATTTGGTGTATCTGCAGCAGCAGGCGTTGTAGTTGCAGCAGCAGGAGACGGAGCAGGTGCAGTAGAAGAGAAAGATGAGTTCGATGTAGAGCTCGTATCCGCTGGATCTTCTAAGGTTAAAGTAATCAAAGTTGTTCGTGAAATCACAGGACTTGGATTAAAAGAAGCGAAAGAATTAGTTGACGGAGCACCGAAGGTAGTGAAAGAAGCTGTTTCTAAGGCAGAAGCTGAAGAACTGAAAGCTAAACTGGAAGGTGAAGGAGCAGAAGTTAACCTGAAATAATTGGAGACTTTTGTTACGGATATGTTCATATGCAGCCATATTTGCAGTAATACTGCGGATATGGCTGTTTTTAGTTCATAGGAAATTTACTGGAAAAAACCTGTTAAATTTAACGTTCTGTTTTGGGATTGACAACTTGAACTTTCAGCCCTATAATGCATATATCTAATATAAAAGAAATACAGTGTCAGAGAAGCATTATAGTGTGTCTGAACATACATCGCACCCGCCTGAATGTCCCGCTAAGAGGAACGGTCAGCCGGGAACATGAATTATGAAACACACTCTGGAACAGGCAGGAGTAAAAGATATGAAGATGAAAAGTGAAAATAAAATAATCATTGTCGTCTGTTTATTTACTGTACTGTTATTTACTGTGAGCCTGCTCCTTTCAGGGCATTTTACATCAAATGTGCAGCACAGGGAGCATTCCGCTTTGGGCGGGACACAGATCAGCCGTGCAGAGGGACGGCTGGCGGATTCTGATGTATCTGACAGGGGGACGCGGTCCGCCTCTTTTACTGTAGGCAGGGAACAGAGCTCTAATTTCTGGAACCTGAAGGTAAAGATCTATTTTAATTCTATTTTGGCTGTTTTATTCAAAATAGCTGTAATTCCGTGCGTTATTTTATGGGTGTTCCATTTTGAGCGGAATGTGAATACAATTCTATGGAGGATTGTATTTGGATTTCTGCATGAACAGGATGGAAAGAAAAGAACAGGCGCTTTCTGTGCAGTTTTATAATTTAAGTACGAAAGGAAGCGTAAATTATTGTGAATTTCATATTGCAGGCGGGAAAAGAGTTTTTTAAAAAGCAATCGCCGGCCCGTTTGATTACGCTGGGGTTTGCCTGCGTGATTCTTTTGGGGGCCATATTACTGAAGCTGCCGGTATCTGTCAGAGAGGGGGCAGAGGTGCACTGGATTGACGCATTATTTACATCCACCAGTGCAGTGTGTGTGACAGGCCTGATTGCGATTGATACGGCGGAGCATTTTACCGTATTCGGCAGAACGGTTGTAGCGCTGCTGATACAGATCGGCGGCCTGGGTGTTACTTCCGTGGGCGTGGGAATCATTCTGGCGGCAGGGAAAAGAGTCGGATTCAAGGAGCGGCTGCTTGTAAAAGAGGCCCTGAACGTGAATGGATTTAAAGGCATGGTAATGCTTGTAAAGTATGTGCTCCTGATGACTCTGTGTTTCGAGGGAGTCGGCGCAGTTTTAAGCTATTTTGTGTTTGTACAGAAATATTCGCCGCTGGATGCACTGGGCATCAGTATGTTTCATTCAGTTGCCGCATTTAACAATTCGGGATTCGATATTTTAGGAGGCCTGACAAACCTGATACCATATCAGGATAATGTGCTGCTGAATCTGACAACTTGCGGTCTGATTATATTTGGAGGACTCGGTTTCCTGGTAATATTAGATGTGCTGAGAAACAGAAGGTTCCGGCGGCTGGCGCTTCATTCCAAGGTGGTAATTCTGACCAGTATTGCATTGCTTACAGTGGGGACGCTGTCACTAAAGTGCACGGAGGACATTACCTGGCTGGGAGCCTTTTTCCAGAGTGTTTCTGCCAGAACGGCGGGGTTTTCCACGTATCCGATCGGAAGCTTTACTTCTGCGGGGCTTTTTGCTCTGACAGTGTTGATGTTTATCGGGGCCTCACCCGGATCCACAGGAGGCGGTATCAAAACAAGTACACTGTTTGTGCTTCTCAATATTATTAAAAGCACGGCTACAAACCAGCACTGCACGGCATTTAAACGTAAGATTCCGGAAAAAGTGGTATTTAAGGCGTTTATCATTACACTGCTGTCGCTGATTGTAGTATGCGGGTCTACATTTATCATGTGTATACTGGAGCCGGAGTATTCCTTTATGCAGCTGCTGTTTGAATGCACATCAGCCTTTGGAACAGTCGGGCTTTCAACCGGCATTACGCCGGATCTGAGTGTGGCAGGTAAAATGGTAATCATACTGACGATGTTTATAGGCAGACTGGGCGCGCTTACCATTGTGACGATGTGGAGCTTTAAACAGCCGTCCAGCGCAGTATTTACCGAGGAAAATATTACAATTGGTTAGGAGTTGAAGAGGATGTTAAAAGAAGGATTATCAGAAAGTTATGGGATTATAGGTTTGGGAAGATTCGGGACGGCATTGGCCCGGAAACTGGCTGAGGCAGGCAGGGAAGTGATTGTGGTGGACCGGAGTGAATATAAAGTAAAGGAACTGCGGCGCTATACGGATTTTGCGTATGTAGCCGATGAGCTGACCAAAGAGGTGCTTGAGGAGATCGGAATTCAGAACTGCGATACAGTTGTGGTCTGCATTGGAGAGAAAATCGACACCAGTATACTTGTGACGCTCAATGTTGTGAATCTGGGCGTAAGACGGGTGATAGCGAAGGCAATCAGCAGGGATCAGGGAGAGGTGCTCGAGAAGATCGGAGCAGAGGTTGTATATCCAGAGCGTGACATGGCTCTGCGCCTGGCTAAGAAAATGTTGGTCAGCAGCGTGATGGATTCTATTACACTGGACAATAATGTGGAGATATCGGAGGTTATGGTGCCTCCAAGAGTCATAGGAAAGAGCGTGGAGGATGTGCGGTTCAGACAGAAAACCGGGCTGAATATCATTGCGATTGAACATAAAGGAAAAACGGAAACGGAGATCAATCCGGATTATATATTTGCAGAGGGGGATATACTTGTTGTGATTGGAAAATCGGAGAATGTCAGCAGATATGAGGGCAGTCTCCTGGCTTAAGAAAGCTGGCAGAAGAAAGGTGGATTTTGGGATGCGGAAAACAAAGATAATCTGTACGCTGGGACCGGCTACTGACCGGGAAGGCGTTCTGGAGCAGATGGCCAAAGACGGGATGGATGTAGCAAGATTCAATTTTTCTCACGGAACATACGAGGAACAGAAAAAACGTCTGGACGAATTGAAGGCAGTCAGGGAGCGGCTGGATAGGCCGATTGCTGCTTTGCTGGATACAAAGGGACCGGAGATACGGCTCTGCAAATTTAAAGAAGGCAGGGTGGAACTCAGCGAGGGACAGGAATTCATGCTGACCCCCAAAAATATAGAAGGAACCAAGGATGTTGTATCTGTTACTTATCCGGATTTATATAAAGATGTAAAACCAGGGGACAGCATTTTGATAGATGACGGCCTGGTGGGGCTGGCAGTGGAGCGGATAGAAGGATCCTCTGTCTGCTGCAGAGTTGTAAACGGAGGCGTTATTTCGGACCATAAGGGAGTGAATCTTCCCGGAGTCAATGTGAATATGCCGTTTATCAGCCAGAAGGACCGGGAGGATATCCTGTTTGGAATTCAGGAAGGGTTTGACTTCATTGCCGCATCGTTTACACGTTCGGCGGAAGATGTGAATGAGATCCGGCAGATACTGAACGAAAATGGCGGAGAATTTATCAATATAATCGCGAAAATTGAAAACCAGCAGGGTGTGGACAATATAGACAGTATTATTGAGGCTGCGGACGGCATTATGATAGCCAGAGGCGATATGGGGGTAGAGATCCCGCTGGAGGATGTTCCTGTGATACAGAAGGCTGTCATCGGCAAGGTGTACAACGCAGGAAAACAGGTGATTACAGCGACACAGATGTTGGACTCCATGATAAAGAACCCCCGTCCTACGAGAGCGGAGACGACGGACGTGGCAAATGCAATCTACCAGGGGACAAGTGCGATCATGCTGTCCGGGGAGACCGCAGCAGGCCGCTACCCGGTGGAAGCACTGCGCACAATGGTTAGGATAGCAGTGCGGACGGAGAGTGATATTGATTACAATCAGCTGTTCAGTATTCGCAGCCGGGAGAGCCGGACGGATATGACGACTGCGATTTCTCACGCAACGTGTATGACGGCTATTGACCTGCGGGCAAAAGCGATTATAACAGTGAGCAAGTCGGGCCATACAGCGCGTATGATTTCAAAGTACCGACCGGGATGCATGATTGTGGGCTGTTCACCGGATGACCATACATGTCGCCAGCTGAACCTTTCATGGGGTGTTCTGCCGGTTCACATTCGGGAGGAGTACAGTATGGAAATTCTGTTTCTGCATGCCACGGAAGCGGCGGAGAAAAAGGGCTATGTACAGAATGGAGAAGTTGTTGTGCTTACAGCGGGAGTGCCCCTGGGAAAATCGGGCAATACCAATCTGCTGAAAACCACATTGGTCGGCGAATATTAATGATTTTGGCTGATTGCGGTTCATTGCGGTTGCCTTTGGTTTTGCTTGGATTTACAAAGTTTACTGTGTAATGTACAGTCTTTTGGATTACTTGTACCGGTATTTTTAAGTACCTCACTTCGAGCGGACCGAAAGGATATGAAATAATAAGTTGCCTCATTCGTAAAGTGGACGATAAGCTTTATGAATGAGGTATTTTATATTGTATGGCAAAGTTGTATGTATACAACTTGGAATGTGATATGCACAGGTTACAAAAAAATGATCAAAGTTGTACGTACATTTATGAAAGACTCCGTCTTGAATTTCAAAATAATGTATTATAAAGTTATAGTATAAACGAGATCGGAAATATAGCTGGGAAGGAGGAACTTATGGCTGACGAAAAGGCGAAATACGAGGAGATTGCTGACCGGATTATAAGCGAGATGGAACAGGGAAAGCTGAAGCCGGGGGAACGGATCTACTCGGAAAATGAACTGGTTTCTCTGTTTCAGGTGAGCAGACAGACGGCGAGGCATGCGGTATCTGTTCTGGAAGCGCGGGGCGTTGTCAGAAGGGTCAGAGGAAGCGGTACTTATATAAGAGGGCAGGAGAAACAGGTGGACGCAAAGCGCAGCAGGACGATGCGGATTGCTGTTATGACAACTTATGTGGACGAGTACATTTTCCCCAGCATGCTGAGGGAGATGGAGGCCAGATTGTCCCGGGAAGGTTATACGCTGCAGATTTCATTTACTTACAATGCAGTGGAAAAAGAGCGGATGATTCTGAACGGATTTCTGCGGGAGGACTCTGTGGATGGGATTATCGCGGAGCCCACGAAAAGCGGGCTGCCGAATCCCAATCTGGATATTTACCGGGAGCTGCAGAAAAGGAAAGTGCCGGTTCTGTTTTTAAACAGTTATTATCCCGGTCTTCAGGGCGTACATGTGAGCCTGGATGATTATCTGGCAGGGCGCATGGTGACGGAGCACCTTCTGCAGTGCGGGCACCGGAAGATTGCGGGGATATTTAAATCCGACGACGGGCAGGGGCACCGGAGGTATGCGGGCTATGTGGATGCCCTGATGGCGGGGGATATCAAAGTGAAGGGAGAGCGGATTGCCTGGATAGATACGTGTGAGCTGAAGGAAATGCAGGAGGACCAGGGCAGGTACATGCGAAGACTTCGGGGGTGCACGGCCTGCGTCTGCTACAATGACGAGGTTGCCAACCAGCTGGTTGGGATATGCAAGGGGGCGGGGATACGGATCCCGGAAGACCTTTCCATTGTGGGAATAGATAACTCCGATCTGGCCGGACGTTGTGAAATACCGTTTACCTCGGCACAGAATCCCGTAAAAGAACTGGCAGGCCTGGCGGCGGCCGGGATGCTGCAAATGCTGGAAGGCGCTGAGACGGCAGAAAGTATAGAGCTGAAACCGAAAATGATAGTCAGAAAGTCTGTGCGGATTCTTTCGGAACCCGGAGAGCTTTATTAAATATAGAAAGAAAACGGTTGAAAAAGAAAGGGCAATAAGGAGGAAGTAAAAATGCTGGAAAAGCTGAAACAAGAAGTCTATGAGGCAAACATGCAGCTGCCGAAGTATGGCCTGGTGACATTTACCTGGGGGAATGTAAGCGGCCTGGACAAAGAGACCGGGATGTTTGTCATCAAACCGAGCGGTGTGGATTATGACAGGCTTACCCCGGAGGACATGGTTGTCATGGATCTGGAGGGGAACAAAATAGAGGGGAAATACAATCCATCCTCGGACACGGCGACCCATCTGGAGTTGTACCGTGCATTTCCGGAGATCGGAGGAATCGTACACACCCACTCTTCCTGGGCAACAAGCTGGGCGCAGGCAGGGCGCGGAATTCCCTGTTATGGCACGACACATGCAGACTATATGTACGGAGAAATTCCATGTGTCCGGAACTTGACAAAAGAAGAAATCGACGAAGCTTATGAGAAGAACACAGGAGTTCTTATTGTAGATTATTTCAAGGAAAAAGACTATATTTCCATGCCTGCCGTACTCTGTAAAAATCACGGTCCATTCACCTGGGGAAAAGATGCACACGATGCAGTGCATAACGCTGTTGTCCTGGAGGAGGTAGCGAAAATGGCCGCCAGAAGTGAGATGATCAATCCGCAGGCAATACCGGCGCCGCAGGAGCTTCAGGACAAACACTATAACAGAAAGCATGGGGCAAATGCCTACTATGGACAATAATTTAAGAATATTCTGAAAACGGAGTGCAAGGGGGTCAGACCCCTCTGCAGAGGGGTCTGACCCCCTTGCGGTAAACTTTTTGCATTCTTACGAAAAGGAGGAGTTATCATGAAACAGAAACAGTACAAATTTTGGTTTTGCACAGGCTCTCAGGACTTATATGGAGATGAATGTCTGTCGCATGTGGCGGAGCATTCCAGACAAATTGTGGAGGCGCTGAACAAATCGGAGGCAATTCCGTATGAAGTGGTATGGAAACCTACGCTGATTACGAACGAATTGATAAGAAAGACATTCAATGAGGCAAACATGGATGAAACATGTGCGGGTGTGATTACCTGGATGCATACATTTTCTCCTGCGAAATCCTGGATCCTGGGGCTGCAGGAATACAGAAAACCGCTGCTTCATCTTCACACACAGTTCAACGAGGAAATCCCGTACGACACGATTGATATGGACTTTATGAATGAGAACCAGTCTGCCCATGGGGACCGGGAATATGGCCATATCTTCAGCCGGCTTGGTATGGAACGCAAGGTAGTGGTTGGTTTTTGGGGGGACAAAGCGGTACAGGCTAAGATTGGCTCATGGATGCGCACCGGAGTGGGCGTGATTGAGAGCAGCCATGTGCGTGTTATGCGTATAGCAGACAATATGAGAAATGTAGCTGTCACAGAGGGCGACAAGGTAGAAGCTCAGATTAAGTTCGGCTGGGAAGTTGATGCTTATCCGGTCAATGAGATCGCAGAGGCTGTTGCTCAGGTTTCCAGGGGAGACATCGATGCACTGGTAGAGGAGTATTATGATAAATATGAAATCCTTCTGGAAGGAAGAGATGAAAAGGAATTCAGAGAGCACGCGGCCGTACAGGCCGGTATTGAGATTGGATTTGAACGGTTTCTGACAGAGAAAAACTATCATGCAATTGTAACCCATTTCGGAGACCTCGGCAGCCTGAAGCAGCTTCCGGGCCTTGCAATCCAGAGACTGATGGAAAAAGGCTATGGATTCGGCGGTGAGGGAGACTGGAAGACCGCAGCCATGGTACGTATTATGAAGATTATGACCCAGGAAATGAAAGATGCGAAAGGAACCTCTTTTATGGAGGATTATACCTACAACCTGGTGCCTGGAAAAGAAGGAATCCTGCAGGCCCACATGCTGGAAGTGTGTCCGTCTATTGCGGACGGCCCGATCAGTATCAAGGCACAGCCGCTCAGCATGGGAGACCGGGAAGATCCTGCACGTCTTGTGTTTACGGCAAAAGAGGGACCGGCGGTCGCAACGTCTTTAATAGATCTGGGCGACAGATTCCGCCTGATTATCAATAACGTAGATTGTAAAAAGACCGAGAAACCAATGCCGAAACTTCCGGTTGCAACTGCATTCTGGACGCCGCAGCCGAACCTGCAGACAGGCGCGGAGGCATGGATTCTGGCAGGAGGGGCGCATCATACCGCATTCTCCTATGACCTGACAGCGGAACAGATGGGAGACTGGGCGGCTGCCATGGGGATTGAGGCCGTTTATATTGATAAAGATACGACAATCCGCCAGCTGAAAAATGAACTGCGGTGGAACTCTCTCGCATTCGGAAAGTAGAGGACTAACGTACGCGGCGGCGGCTTGTGATATCCGGCCTGCGTCGGTGGCGGGCAGCTATGTGCCAAACGCCTTTTGTACCGCCCCGCAGGAACCGGATATAGGTGCTGCTGGAAGCGGGGCCGCGAAGGCTGGCCGGAGTAAAGTAAAAAATAAGGAAAACCGGGGCAACCTGGCCACATCACGTGAAGCCTTGATGGCTTCACGCGCTGGGGCCAGGAAAACTC
>NZ_GL870809.1:331635-354202 GCF_000190355.1 Clostridium sp. D5
AACCGGGGCAACCTGGCCACATCACGTGAAGCCTTGATGGCTTCACGCGCTGGGGCCAGGAAAACTCGTAATTCGGAATTACGAGTTTTACCCCGGTTTTCCTTATTTTTTCCTTAACTCCGGCCAGCCTCCGCGGCTACGCTTCCAGCAGCACCTATATCCGGTTCCTGCGGGGCGGTACAAAAGGCGTTTGGCACATAGCCGCCGTCACCGACGCAGGCCGGATATCACAAGCGCCGCGGCTGGGGACTGGCTGGGGAAGGACGGCTTCAAAGGGGGGCCTTTTAGGTGTGGGAGGAATATGGTATAATTAGGAAATAGTTTGGCGGATGGGGAGGAGACTTTATGGAGCGGAAGAGATGGGATGCGGTTGAACTGGCTCAGGAGCTGGTGCGGATTGAGAGTACGAATCCGGGGCGGTTTGAAGGAGAGGTTAGCAGATTTGTCAGACGGCATTTGGAGGAGGCTGGCATTTGTTGTGATGTGGCTGAGGTGATGCCCAAGCGGTGCAATGTGCGGGCGGTTCTTCCGGGGAAGGTGGAGCATCCGGCTCTTGTTTTTATTTGTCATATGGATACGGTTGTGGAGGGTTCGGGCTGGGAGGACGAGGCTTTTTCGGGGCAGATACGGGACGGGAAGCTCTGGGGCAGGGGCAGCTGTGATATGAAGGGGGGACTGGCCTGTGCGCTTTCTGTTTTTGCGGAGACGGCGGCAGGGGTTAAGGACGGAACGCTGGAACTGGAATATCCGCTGGTGTTTGTTGGGACTGTGGATGAGGAAGGTGATATGCGGGGCGTTGAGCGGGCTGTTGCGGACGGATGGGTGTCGGCTGAGGACTGGGTTGTGGATATGGAGCCTACGGACGGGCGGATTCAGATGGCGCATAAGGGGCGTACCTGGTTTGAAGTGGAGATGCAGGGGGTGACTGCGCATGCCAGTATGCCGGAAACGGGAGCAGATGCAATTGCGGGGATGGCTTCGGTAATTACTTATATAAGAAAGAAAATTGAGGAGTGTCCGGTACATCCGGAACTGGGGCGTTCAACTGTAACCTTCGGACAGATCAGGGGCGGGTACAGCCCCTATGTGGTTCCGGATCAGTGCATGGTCACTGTTGATATGCGTCTTGTGCCTCCTGTGGATACAAAAAAGGCAGAAGAGTTCGTGAGTGAGGCTATTGAATATGGAGTGCAGCATGTCCCGGGTGTAAGCGGAAGTTTTCGGATTACCGGTGACCGGCCTTTTATAGAAACGAACCGGGATTCTGTGCTTTTGAGGGAGCTGAAATGTGCGGTGCATGAGGTGACGGGAAAAACTGCGGAAATCACTCCGTTTCCTGGTTATACTGATACGGCTGTGATCGCCGGTACGCTGAAAAACCGGGAGTGTATGTCTTATGGGCCGGGCAGCCTTAACCAGGCTCATAAGCCGAATGAATTCGTTATTACCACAGAAATCGACAGATGTCAAGAGGTTTTTTGTGGATTAGTAAGAAATATGTTGACAACGAAAAGAGCTTTGTGATATAGTAAAAAATGCGCTATTGTGGAAAGGTATGCCATCGTAGTGACTGTTTTCGCGTCACGGGGCTCTTTCCCTAATTACTGGAACTAACGAAGGGCGACTCGTAGCCCGCCAAAAAATATATGAGGAGTGAAACGTCAATGGAGAAAAACAGAATTCGTCCCATCACAAACGGAAAAAGTTCACGCATGAGCTATTCCAGACAAAAAGAAGTATTAGAGATGCCGAATCTAATCGAAGTCCAGAAAGACTCGTACCAGTGGTTTCTGGATGAAGGTATGAAAGAGGTATTTGCCGATATTTCACCGATCTCTGACTTCAGCGGTCACCTGAGTCTGGAATTTGTCGATTTTACGCTTTGCGAGGATGACGTAAAGTATACCATCGAAGAGTGTAAAGAGCGTGATGCAACATACGCTGCGCCTTTGAAAGTAAGAGTAAGACTCTACAACAAAGACAACGATGAGATAAACGAACATGAAATATTTATGGGAGATCTTCCGCTTATGACGAAGACGGGTACCTTTGTAATCAATGGTGCTGAACGTGTAATCGTAAGCCAGCTGGTTCGTTCCCCTGGGATCTATTATGGGATTGCCCATGATAAACTGGGAAAAGAACTTTATTCCGCAACAGTCATCCCGAACCGTGGTGCATGGCTTGAATATGAGACAGACTCCAATGACGTTTTTTATGTACGTGTAGACAGAACGAGAAAGGTGCCGATCACTGTGCTGATCCGTGCACTCGGTATCGGAACAAATGCAGAAATCATCGACCTGTTTGGCGAAGAGCCAAAGATCCTTGCAAGTTTTGGCAAAGATACAGCCGAGAACTATCAGGAAGGTTTATTAGAGTTGTATAAAAAGATAAGACCAGGCGAACCACTTGCAGTGGACAGCGCAGAAAGCCTGATCACCAGTATGTTCTTCGATTCGAGACGTTATGACCTCGCAAAGGTTGGACGCTATAAGTTCAACAAGAAACTGGCACTTAAGAACCGCATCAAGGGACAGAGAGTGGCAGAAGATGTAGTCAGCCCTCTGACCGGTGAGATCGTTGCTGAAAAAGGAACCGTTATCTCAAGGGATCTTGCGGATACAATTCAGAATGCAGCTGTGCCGTATCTCTGGGTAGAAGGCGAAGAGGAATCCAGAAACATTAAGATTCTTTCCAATATGATGGTAGACCTTCAGGCAGTTGTAGACATCGATCCAAAGGAAGTCGGCGTTACGGAGCAGGTATACTATCCTGTACTGGAGGGGCTCCTGGAGGAGACAGGCGGAGATATCGAAGAACTGAAGGATTTAATCCGCAGAGATCTTCACGATCTGATTCCGAAGCATATTACAAAGGAAGACATCCTGGCTTCCATTAACTATAATATCCATCTTGAGTACAGAATGGGGAATGAGGATGACATCGACCATCTGGGCAACAGACGTATCCGTGCGGTAGGAGAACTTCTTCAGAACCAGTACAGAATCGGTCTGTCCAGACTTGAAAGAGTTGTCCGTGAGAGAATGACCACACAGGATCAGGAAGGAATTTCCCCGCAGTCACTGATCAACATCAAGCCGGTAACAGCGGCTGTCAAAGAGTTCTTTGGTTCTTCTCAGCTGTCACAGTTCATGGATCAGAACAACCCGCTTGGTGAGCTGACCCACAAGAGACGTCTGTCAGCACTTGGACCTGGAGGTCTGTCAAGAGACCGTGCAGGATTCGAGGTACGAGATGTCCACTATTCCCATTACGGAAGAATGTGCCCGATTGAGACCCCTGAAGGTCCTAACATCGGTTTGATTAACTCTCTTGCTACTTATGCAAGGATTAACGAGTATGGATTCATAGAGGCTCCGTACCGTAAGATAGATAAGGAAAATCCGGAAAATCCGATCGTTACAGAAGAAGTAGTCTACATGACGGCGGATGAGGAAGATAATTACCACGTAGCACAGGCGAATGAGCCTCTGGACGACGAGGGACATTTCATCCACAGAAACGTATCCGGACGTTACCGCGAGGAGACACAGGAATACGAGAGAAGCAAGTTCGATTTCATGGACGTTTCTCCTAAGATGGTGTTCTCTGTGGCCACAGCCCTGATTCCTTTCCTGGAGAATGATGATGCCAACCGTGCGCTGATGGGATCTAACATGCAGCGTCAGGCGGTTCCGCTTCTTACCACAGAAGCTCCGGTTGTCGGAACAGGTATGGAAGTAAAAGCAGCAGTAGACTCCGGTGTCTGCATCGTAGCAGAAAAAGCCGGTGTGATTGAAAGATCCACATCCACTGATATTACAATTAAGCATGATGATGGAACTAAGAAGACATATAAACTGACCAAGTTTTTAAGAAGTAACCAGAGCAACTGCTATAACCAGAGACCGATTGTAGATAAGGGCGAGAGGGTAGAGGAAGGACAAGTAATTGCAGATGGTCCGTCTACTTCCAACGGTGAGATGGCTCTTGGAAAGAACCCGCTGATCGGCTTCATGACCTGGGAAGGTTACAATTACGAAGATGCTGTACTGCTGAGCGAAAGACTTGTGCAGGACGATGTGTATACTTCTGTGCATATTGAAGAATATGAGGCAGAGGCCCGTGATACAAAGCTGGGGCCGGAAGAGATCACAAGAGACATTCCGGGTGTCGGCGATGATGCACTCAAAGATCTGGACGAAAGGGGTATCATCCGCATAGGCGCGGAGGTACGTGCAGGCGATATTCTGGTCGGTAAAGTGACTCCAAAGGGAGAGACGGAGCTGACGGCAGAAGAAAGACTGCTGCGTGCGATTTTTGGTGAGAAAGCACGTGAAGTAAGAGACACGTCTCTGAAGGTGCCTCACGGTGAATATGGTATTATCGTGGATGCAAAGGTATTTACAAGAGAGAACGGCGATGAACTGTCTCCTGGCGTTAATCAGGCGGTCCGCATCTATATTGCACAGAAGAGAAAGATTTCCGTTGGTGACAAGATGGCCGGACGTCACGGTAACAAGGGTGTTGTTTCCCGTGTGCTGCCGGCAGAGGATATGCCCTACCTGCCAAATGGACGCCCTCTGGATATCGTGCTGAATCCGCTGGGTGTGCCTTCCCGTATGAATATCGGACAGGTACTTGAGATTCATCTGAGTCTTGCTGCGAAAGCACTGGGATTCAATATTTCCACACCGGTATTCGACGGTGCGAACGAGATCGATATTATGGACACTCTGGACCTGGCAAATGACTATGTCAACCTGGAGTGGGAAGAATTTGTAAAGAAACACGGCGAAGAGCTGCTTCCGGAAGTGCTGGAATATCTTTTGGCCAACAGAGAGCACAGAAAGCTGTGGAAGGGCGTTCCGCTTACACGAGACGGAAAAGTGCGTCTGCGTGATGGCCGTACAGGAGAGTTTTTTGACAGCCCGGTTACAATCGGACACATGCATTATCTGAAGCTGCATCACCTGGTAGACGATAAGATCCATGCACGTTCTACCGGTCCTTACTCACTGGTAACACAGCAGCCTCTGGGCGGTAAGGCACAGTTCGGTGGACAGCGTTTCGGAGAGATGGAGGTATGGGCCCTGGAAGCATACGGTGCATCCTACACTCTGCAGGAGATCCTGACTGTGAAGTCTGATGATGTTGTCGGACGTGTGAAGACATACGAAGCAATCATCAAAGGGGAAAATATTCCTGAGCCAGGTATTCCGGAGTCCTTCAAGGTACTCTTAAAAGAGCTGCAGTCACTGGCACTGGATGTACGTGTGCTGCGTGATGACAATACAGAAGTTGAGATTATGGAAACAGTGGATTACGGCGAGACTGATCTGCACTCTATTATCGAAGGAGACAAAAAATACCGTGATGAAAAAGAATCCTACGGGGAACATGGATTCACGGAACAGGAATTTGTTGGAGAAGAACTTGAGGATGTGGAACCTGAGGAAGACGATTTCGACGATGACGCTGATATCGACTTTGATGAATTGGTGGATGACGAAGAATAGGAGGAGCCATTTATATGCCAACAAGTAATAATGAACAACAATACCAACCGTTAACTTTTGATGCAATCAAAATCGGGCTGGCTTCACCGGATAAAATTATGGACTGGTCAAGGGGCGAGGTAACAAAGCCTGAGACCATCAACTATAGAACATTGAAACCCGAAAAAGACGGACTTTTCTGCGAGAAGATTTTCGGACCAAGCAAGGACTGGGAATGCCACTGTGGAAAGTACAAGAAGATCCGCTATAAAGGCGTGGTCTGCGACCGATGCGGTGTTGAGGTTACAAAGGCTTCCGTGCGCCGTGAGCGCATGGGGCATATCGCCCTGGCTGCGCCGGTATCCCATATATGGTACTTTAAGGGGATTCCAAGCCGTATGGGTCTGATCCTGGACATTTCACCCAGAACACTGGAGAGAGTGCTGTATTTCGCTTCTTACATTGTTCTTGATAAGGGTGAGACAGATATGCAGTACAAACAGGTACTGTCAGAGGCTGAATACCAGGAAGAAAAGGAAAAATGGGGCTATGGTTCTTTCCGTGTAGGTATGGGAGCCGAGGCGATTCAGGAGCTTCTGCAGGCCATTGACCTGGAAAAAGAGTATGCAGAACTGCAGGCAGGACTTACCAGCGCTACAGGCCAGAAGCGCGCAAGAATCGTGAAACGCCTGGAAGTTGTAGAAGCATTCCGGGAGTCCGGCAACAAACCGGAGTGGATGATCCTCACAGCAATTCCGGTGATTCCGCCGGATCTTCGTCCTATGGTACAGCTGGACGGCGGACGTTTTGCGACATCCGACCTGAATGACCTGTACAGAAGGATTATCAACAGAAACAACCGTCTGAAGAGACTGCTGGAGCTGGGAGCTCCGGATATCATTGTCCGCAATGAGAAGCGTATGCTGCAGGAAGCAGTAGATGCCCTGATTGACAATGGACGCCGCGGACGCCCGGTAACAGGACCTGGAAACAGGGCGCTGAAATCCCTGTCCGATATGCTGAAAGGTAAATCAGGACGTTTCCGTCAGAACCTGCTCGGAAAACGTGTTGACTATTCAGGACGTTCCGTTATCGTCGTTGGGCCTGAGCTGAAGATCTATCAGTGCGGTCTGCCGAAAGAGATGGCAATCGAGCTGTTTAAACCATTCGTTATGAAGGAGCTTGTAGCGAACGGAACAGCACACAATATTAAAAATGCGAAAAAGATGGTTGAGAGACTTCAGCCGGAGGTATGGGATGTACTCGAGGAAGTAATCAAAGAGCATCCGGTTATGCTGAACCGTGCCCCCACGCTGCACAGACTGGGAATCCAGGCTTTTGAGCCGATCCTTGTAGAAGGTAAGGCGATCAAGCTGCATCCGCTGGTATGTACCGCTTACAATGCCGATTTCGACGGAGACCAGATGGCTGTCCATGTGCCGCTGTCTGTAGAAGCACAGGCAGAGTGCCGTTTCCTCCTGCTCTCACCAAACAACCTGCTGAAACCGTCAGACGGTGGCCCTGTTGCCGTTCCTTCCCAGGATATGGTACTTGGTATTTACTACCTGACGCAGGAAAGACCGGGAGCAA
Source organism: Clostridium sp. D5 (assembly GCF_000190355.1). Classification (NCBI taxonomy): domain Bacteria; kingdom Bacillati; phylum Bacillota; class Clostridia; order Eubacteriales; family Clostridiaceae; genus Clostridium; species Clostridium sp. D5. The sequence goes on from NZ_GL870809.1 coordinate 338,727, forward strand.
AGGGCGAGGGCATGTTCTTCAGGAGCGTGAGCGAGGCCATCCTGGCTTATGAAAACGAATATATTACTCTGCATTCCAGAATTAAAGTCCGTGTCACAAAGACGATGCCGGACGGAACCGAGAAAACAGGTGTGATCGATGCAACACTCGGAAGACTGCTGTTCAACGAGATTATCCCACAGGATCTGGGCTTTGTAGACCGTGAGGCAGAGGGCAGTGATCTGCTCCTGGAAGTTGACTTCCATGTAGGCAAGAAGCAGTTAAAGCAGATTCTGGAAAAAGTTATCAATACCCACGGTGCGACACAGACTGCAGAAGTTCTGGATGATGTGAAGGCAATCGGTTACAAGTACTCCACAAGAGCTGCAATGACCGTATCTATTTCCGATATGACCGTGCCGCCGGAGAAGCCGCAGATGATTGAGGAAGCGCAGAATACTGTGGATAGGATCACAAAGAACTACAAGCGTGGTCTGATCACAGAGGAAGAGCGTTATAAAGAAGTAGTTGAGACATGGAAGGCAACTGATGATAAACTGACAGAGGCGCTGCTGTCCGGTCTTGACAAGTACAACAACATCTTTATGATGGCCGATTCCGGAGCCCGTGGTTCCGATAAGCAGATCAAACAGCTTGCCGGAATGCGTGGTTTGATGGCTGATACAACAGGACGTACCATCGAGCTGCCGATCAAGTCAAACTTCCGTGAAGGTCTGGACGTACTGGAGTACTTCATGTCTGCACATGGAGCACGTAAGGGTCTGTCAGATACAGCCCTGCGTACAGCCGATTCAGGATACCTGACAAGACGTCTGGTTGATGTATCACAGGAGCTGATCATCCACGACAGTGACTGTGCAGAGGAAGGCAAAGAGATTCCGGGAATGGCTGTCAAAGCATTTATGGACGGAAACGAAGAGATTGAAAGCCTGCAGGAGCGTATAACAGGACGTTTCTCCTGCGAGGATATCAAAGATAAAGACGGTAATCTTATCGTGAAGGCAAACCACATGATCACTCCGAGACGCGCGGAGAGAGTCATGAAGAAGGGTGTTGACGCGAAGGGCAATTCACTGGATACAGTCAGAATCCGTACCATTCTTACATGTAAATGCAAGAACGGTGTATGCTCCAAGTGTTACGGCGCCAACATGGCTACCGGTGAAGCGGTACAGGTGGGTGAAGCTGTCGGCATTATTGCTGCGCAGTCCATCGGAGAGCCTGGTACACAGCTGACCATGCGTACGTTCCATACAGGCGGTGTTGCCGGTGATGATATCACACAGGGTCTTCCCCGTGTCGAGGAGCTTTTTGAGGCAAGAAAGCCGAAAGGTCTTGCTATTATTACCGAGTTTGCAGGAACTGCAACGCTCAGTGATACAAAGAAAAAACGTGAGATCATCGTATCAAACGATGAGACGGGCGAATCCAAGGCATACCTGATTCCATACGGCTCACGTATCAAAGTGCAGGACGGCGCAAAACTGGCTGCCGGTGACGAGCTGACAGAAGGTAGCGTTAATCCGCATGATATCCTGAAGATCAAGGGACTGCGTGCCGTACAGGATTACATGATCCAGGAAGTACAGCGTGTATACCGTCTGCAGGGTGTTGAGATCAACGATAAGCATATCGAGGTCATTGTACGTCAGATGCTGAAGAAGATCCGCATTGAGGAAAGAGGGGATACCGAATTCCTGCCGGGAACCATGGCAGATGTCCTGGACTTCACAGAAGTGAATGAACAGCTGGAAGCAGAAGGCAAAGAGCCTGCAACAGGCGAACAGATTATGCTTGGTATTACAAAGGCATCTCTTGCAACAGATTCCTTCCTGTCAGCGGCATCCTTCCAGGAGACCACGAAGGTTCTGACAGAGGCGGCAATCAAAGGCAAGGTAGACCACCTGATCGGCCTGAAAGAGAATGTAATCATTGGTAAGCATATTCCGGCCGGTACAGGTATGAGAAAATACCGTGACGTAAAGTTGAGTACAGAGCTGGAACTGGACGATGAGATTGATTTTGATGAAGAACTGGAACTGGATGAAGAACTGGTTTTTGATGAAGAATAAGGAATAACACACAGATCCTGTAAGCAGGCCGGAAGGAAAGCGATCCTTCGGCGCTGTTTACGGGATCTGTTTTTGTTTTAAGAAAAAAAGAGCTGTAAAAATAAGGCCTGCAAATCTCATCTGAATTATAAAACATATTATGAACATGCTTGTGAAATAAAAAACGTGAAAAAAGGAGCCTGACCTTGAGTTTCCCCTGAAAATGCAGTATGATTATGTTAATTGTGTTGTACGGAAGGCGGTAGAAAAATGGAGAATTTAGAAAAACTGTATTTGCTTTTTTGCACTGACGGTCTCTATTATCTGCTTCCTGTGTCAAAGACAGAAAGAATACTGGACGGACGGCAGATTCCCGCTGATCTGACAGTGGCCGATATGTCAAAGCTAACCGGTGGGAGGGGCTGCAGCGGGGAGTCCGGAGGTCAATATATGATACTGCTAAACGAGGAAGAGGGCGGCTTCGGGCTGCTGGTAGAGAACATAGCCGGCATGCAGGAAGTGGAGGAAGAAGAGCTGGTACCTTTGCCGGAACTGGTGCTTGGCAGCAGCAACGGATATCTGAAGGCGGCCGTAAAGCTCAAAAGCGGACAGGCAGTGTGGGCATATGTACTGGAGCCGGGTCTGCTGGATGTATCCGGGGAGCCCCGGATCAGTAACAGCAGCCGGCTGAGGAAGGCCGGGGCAGGCACCATGTCAGGCGGTACATATATCCGGTTAGAGTATGGGGGAAGACAGCTCTATGTAAAGCAGGAAAAGGTGGCTGCAGTTGTCAGCAGGCCCTTGATTCAGAGAGTACCAGGAGCAGCAGAAGATGTATTGGGGATTGCAGAGTATGAGGCAGAAGTGGCTGTTTATTACAATCCGGCAGAGAATACAGATGCGGGAGAGCCTGGGACAGGCGCGCGAGAATATGCCTGTGGTGTTCTCCTGGAGCGCGGGCCGGACATTTATATGGGGATACCGTGCGACACTGTAGGCACCAGTGAGGAGTTCATGGAAGATCTGGTGCCGGTGATAAACGGTGTAGGAGAGAAGTGTTGTGATTAGACTGACAGAACCGGAATTTACAGATATAGTAGAATATTTTCGTTCACATTACGGCATTAATCTGGAAAAGAAGAAAGTGCTGATTGAATGCCGCATGTCCAAAGAACTGGAACGCTATGAGGTTACCTCTTTTACGGAATATATGAGGCTTTTAAGGCGTGATGGTACAGGCGGGATTGCGGGCGGCATGGTGAACCGGCTGACCACAAATTATACATATTTTATGAGAGAACCCGCACATTTTTCCATTTTGTCTGAGATGGTTTTTCCAGAGCTGTTTGCAAAAAAATACGGGTTATGCCAGATATGGTGTGCAGGGTGCGCCACAGGTGAAGAGTGCTATACGCTGGCCATGTGTCTGGACGAGTATAAAGCGGGGAACAGCTCGGCGGTAAGCGCCAGAATACTGGCAACCGATATCTCTGAAGAGGTGCTGAATAAGGCAGAAAAAGGGATATATCCTGTCCGCGAGATTGAAAATATCCCGCCCGCCTGGCAGGAACGATATTGTGTGAAAGTGGATAAAAACAATTTCCGCGTGAATGAAAATCTCAGGTATAATATCCGTTTTCGGAAGAATAATCTGATGGAACCACTGGCGGAGGCTTCCAGGTTTGATCTTATATTCTGCCGGAATGTGATGATCTATTTTGACAGGGACTCCAGAAAACAGCTGGTAGCCCGTCTGGAGGAAAGCCTGAATCCCGGAGGGTATCTGTTTATCGGCCATGCGGAGCTTCTATCTCGTGACGAGACAACGCTGGAGCAGATCTATCCGTCAGTGTACAGAAAAACTGCGGTTTGAAATGATAAAATCTACAGATGTAAAAAGGAGAATACATGGATAAAAAAATTATGATTGTGGATGATGCGATGTTCATGAGGAAAACGATTCGCAATGCTCTGGAAGGCGCAGGATACTCCCGGATTGTGGAGGCCGCGGACGGAGAGGCAGCGATAGATCTGTATCAGCAGGAGATGCCGGATCTGATGCTGCTTGACATCACCATGCCAGGGAAGTCCGGAATAGAAGTGCTGGAGGCGGTGATACGCATTCATCCGGAGGGGAGAGTTGTGATGTGTTCAGCCATCGGCCAGGAGATGATGATAGAAAAAGCGGTAATGGCAGGCGCGCTGGATTTTATTGTGAAGCCATTTAAAAAGGAAGAGTTACTGAAGGTGGTAAAATACAGTCTTGGAGAATAGCTGTGAAACGAATGAGAGGAATAGCGGGATGAAAAAACATTTTGAGAATCTGAAAGTGGGCAGGAAGCTGATTGCAGCGTTTGCGGGCATTATTGTACTTTACGTGATTACGGTAACCGTGGCCGTTGTAAATATCAGAGGTCTTTCAGTCACGATTGAGAAGCTGTATTCAGAGCCATTTGCCAATATGAAGGCTGCACAGGATATGATTGCTAATATGCAGAGCGTAGGAAAAAATCTTTCTATACTTGTTTCAACAACGGATAATGTTGTTGATAAAGAACAATATTTGGCAAGGGCCAAAGAATATGCTCAGAAGGTAGGTGAGTGTGAGGAATTTCTCGGCACCGGATATGTGAGCGGAGCGGATGAGGTGGAAGAGCTGAATCTACAGTTTGAGCAGCTTAAAATATTGAGGGATCAGGTGTTTTCGGACTTGGAAGACGGAGATGCCGGTGCAGCTTTTGATTCGTATTACCATCAATATGAACCACAGTCAAGGATTACCAGGGAGGCCCTGGAAGCGGTTATAGCTGCATGCGGGGAAGATGTTGAGAACAGCGTGGATCGGGCAGGAGTATTGAGCGCACGTATTATGTCCATTATGTTTATTCTGGCAGCTGTATGTGTACTGATTACCATTGGATTGTGGGTCGTTATAACAAGAAGCATAGTAAGGCCGGTTCGTGGGGTAAAGGATGCCGCAAACCAGATTGCAAACGGAAAGCTTTGCATTGATCTGGATTATCATTCCCAAAATGAATTCGGCGAGCTGGCAGACGATATACGTACTACTGCAGAATCTCTGAACCTGTATGTATCGGAGATACAGAAGGGGCTGCGTGCTCTTGGGGAAGGAAGGCTGAATTACCACAGCGATGTGGAATTCAAAGGGGACTTTATAACGCTGGGCAAGTCTATGGAAGATATAGGCGCCATGCTCCGCAATTCTATTCGGCAGATTGGCAACAGTGCCGAGCTGGTATCCGGAGGGGCGGAACAGGTATCCAATGGGGCACAGGTGCTGGCTCAGGGAGCGTCGGAACAGGCGAGTTCTATTGAAGAGCTGGCCGTGAGTATAAACGAGATCGCAGAGAGCGTGAAGATAAACGCTGAAAATGCGGTTATGTCCAGAGATTTTGCGGATGACGTGGGAAGAAAGCTTCTGGAAAATAACAATCAGATGCGGCGGCTGGAAGACGGCATAGAGCAGGTACGGGGCAATTCAAAGGAAATTGCAGGCATTGTGAAGGAGATTGAGGATATTGCATTCCAGACGAATATACTGGCGCTCAATGCGGCGGTAGAAGCAGCCCGTGCAGGGGAAGCCGGCCGTGGTTTTGCTGTGGTCGCAGGAGAAGTACGCAGACTTGCCTCCAAGACAGCAGGGGCATCCAAGCTGACGGCGGAACTGGCGGAAAAGAATGCAGAAGTTGTAGACGAAGAAAGCTCAGCGGTGGCAATCACCGCACAGACGCTTCAGGATTCGGTAGAGGGAGCACAGAAGGTCAATGAAATGGTGAATATGATCTCAGAATTAAGCACCCAGCAGGCAGAGGCGATCGTCCAGATCAGAAAGAGCGTGGAGATGATTTCAGATATTGTCCAGGGCAATTCGGCAACATCTGAGGAAAGCGCGGCGGCAAGTGAAGAACTGTCGGCACAGGCACAGCTTCTGAAAGAACTGGTGGAACAATTTGATGTATAGGCAGAAGAAAAGGGGAAAGTATGAGCATTTATGCTGATTTGGATGATGAGACAAGAGATATACTGTCTGAGCTTGGAAATATCGGAACAGGCAATGCTGTATCTTCTCTCTCGGCTATGATGGAACGTCCGATTGAAATCGGAATACCGAATATCCGTCTGGTCAGATATCAGGATGTTTTTGAGTCATTGGGAATCCAGGAGGCTCTGCAGACGGGGATACTGATCCAGGTAAAGGGGCAACTTCAGGGAATGTTTCTGTTCCTGATGGACGAGGCATTTACCTGGGCAGTTCTGAAAACAATGCTGGGAGGGGCAGATCACTGTCTGACCTGTCTGGATGAGATGGAAAAGTCCCTTCTGAGTGAACTGGGCAACATTATGTGCGGGTCTTATATACGCGCGCTGGCACAGCTGACGGGAATGGAAACAGACGTGTCGGTGCCGGATATGTGTATAGATATGGGCGGGGCCATACTTGGGGTTCCTCTGGCAAGGCATCTGAAAGTAAGCGACAGCATTCTCCTGATTGAAAACATATTCCATATGGGGGAAAAAGCTTTTGTGGGGCGGATTTTATTCTGGCCGGAGCTGGAGTCGCTGAATACTATGCTCAAAATGCTCAGGGAGTAGCCATATGGAGAAGATTGTAGTAGGGATTTCCGAAGGAAAGACTGCCAGGCCGGGGCAGATACTGATTTCCTATGCCTTGGGCAGCTGTGTCGGGATATGTCTGTATGATGTAAAAAACAGGATCGCAGGGATGGCACATATCATCCTTCCGGACAGATCCTATGCGGTGGGACAGGAAAACGGATATAAGTTTGCAACAGACGGTTCAAGAAAACTGATTGAAGAGATGTGCAGGCAGGGGGCACATAGACGGTATCTGATGGCAAAGATAGCAGGCGGGGCAAAGATGTTCGGCACTGCAGAGAATGAATGGGATATTGGGGCACGAAATGTACAGAGTGTGAAACAGGCACTGAGCGAGGAACGAATACATCTTGCAGCAGAGGACACGGGAAATAGCTATGGCCGGACAATTACATTTTCAGCGGAGGACGGAATACTGGAAGTGCGCACGGTACGTCATCCGGTAAAACGATTGTGATCCTGGCTGCATGTGGATATAGATTTAAAGTGATGGAGGAAAAATGATGGACACGAACAGTAAAAAAATTGTAATGGTAGTAGATGACAGCCTGCTTATCTGCAAGCAGATCCGGGCGGCGCTGAGTGATACTGCCATCTTCATATGTGAAGCACATACGGGGCAGGAAGCGCAGGAGCTGCTAGGCCAGTATCAGCCGGACCTGATACTTCTGGATGTGGTTCTGCCGGACACAGACGGCTATGAATTATTTTCCAGGCTGAAAGAAGCAGATAAGAATAATGCTTCTATTATATTTCTGACATCAAAAGATAAGGATGACGATGTTGTAAAAGGCTTTAATATGGGTGCATGTGACTATATCAAAAAGCCTTTTGTCAAAGGGGAACTGATGTCCCGGGTGAATACGCATCTCCAGCTGAAGCAGCAGAAAGATGAACTTGACAGGCGGAATAAGGAACTGCTCACCAGCATGGAAAAATTAAACTATATGGCGTTCCGTGACGGTCTTACAGGGCTTTATAACCGGAGGTATGTAATCGGTGACCTGGTGGAAGATATTACAAAATATACAGGTAAAGCACGGAAGAACGTTTTGATCCTGGCTGATATCGATGATTTTAAAATGGTGAATGATACATATGGTCATGAAGCCGGTGATATGGCGCTGATCTGTATTGCAAACATTATGGAAGGGATCTGCCGGGATTATAAGGTAGTGCGCTGGGGCGGCGAGGAGTTTCTGGTTGCACTGTTTAATGTGACGGAGTCGGAGGCGTTTGAAGTGAGTGAAACAATCCGCAGAGAAGTGGAGGACTTCGAAATTGCCTATGGGGAGGATACCTTCTCCTGTACGATTACACTGGGAATGCATGTGTACGAGCGCCATGAGGGCATAGAAGAATGCGTGGAAAAGGCAGATCAGGCTTTATACTATGGAAAGAGGAACGGGAAAAACTGCAGTGTGTGGTATGAGAACATAGAACAGGCGGAATGAGAATATGGGATTTTTTGATGCAGATGCGGAGGAAATGTTAGAGGTATATTTGCTGGAAGCAAAACAGCTGACAGAGCAGTTGAGTGCTGTCCTGCTGGATACGGAGAAGAAAAATACTTTTGCAAAAGAGGATATCCACAGTATTTTCCGTGTAATGCATACTATAAAAAGTTCGTCCGCAATGATGGGGCTGAAACAACTCTCCTCCCTGGCACACAAGGTGGAAGACCTGTTCTCTCAATTAAGGGAACAGCAGGAAGTGATGAAAGCGGTGCCGCAGGAACTGTTTGACCTGCTGTTTGCTGTGCTGGACTATATAGAGGATGAGCTGGAACGCATGGTGCAGCCGGATTATGCTCCGGCCGATGCAAAAGATCTGGAGGAAAATGCCGCCGCATATCTGAGCAGAATAAGCCCGGTTCAGGATGAGGTACCGGATGAGCCGGAAGAAGAGGTGCAGGAAACTGATAATGACGTGATACCGGCAGGTATGGCCACGAAGAATGGCGTTATTGTAAAAATTCTGTTTGAGGAAGGCTGCAGAATGGAGAACGTCAGGGCCTTTATGCTGATCCGGCAGATAAAAGGGATGTGCAGCGTTTTAGAAACAGATCCCCAGGATCTGGAGCACTCACCGGGATCTTCCGGGATCATCAGTGAACAGGGCCTGTTTATTCGATTTGAGAGCGAGTGTAAAGAAAAGGTGCTGGAGGTTCTGGAACGGGGGCTTTTTGTAGATAAATGCAGGGTTATGCAGGAGCGCCGGCCTGTACCAGAAGAAGAGAGAAGGCCAGAGCCGGAAGCATCTGAGAGCAGGGAAGTGGAGTTCCTGAGTGTACGCAGTGACAGACTGGATCATCTGCAGAATCTTGCCAGAGAGATGCTGATCCAGATGATGTCCCTGGAGAATCAGCTGGAATCCGGTGGCATGGATGATATCAGAGAGGGTCCCGTACACCAGATCGAACGTCTCGTCGGTGAAGTGGAGCGCACTGTGATGGAGATGCGTATGGTACCTGTCGAACGGATTGTGCCCAGACTCAGGAGAATACTCCGCGACATCTGCAGGGATGAGGATAAGGAAGTAGAGTTTATTTCCAACTGCGGGGATATCGAAGCGGATAAAAGTGTAGTAGACTATGTGTCAGAGGCCCTGATACATTTGATTAGAAATGCCGTGGATCATGGAATTGAATCTCCGGATGAGCGGGCTGCCGCAGGAAAAGACCGCAGGGGCAGGGTGACCTTTTCTGTGGAAAGTACAGTGGGGGAGGTGCTGATCTCTATAGCGGATGATGGACGCGGGCTGGATCTGGAGAAGATATGCAGAAAGGCAAAAGAAAAGGGGATGCTGACAAAACCCGTGGAGGAGTACAGCCGTCAGGAGATACTGGATCTGATTCTGCAGCCCGGCTTTTCTACCAGGGATGATGTGACAGAATACTCCGGCCGGGGCGTGGGGATGGATGTAGTGAAAAACGTACTGGAAAGCGCGGGCGGCAATATTTTCATTGAAAGTGAGAATGGCAGAGGCAGTACATTTACCTTGGCGGTCCCTCTGACACTGGCCACGATGGAATGTATACGGTTCCGGGTAGGGGAATACCGTTTCTCTATGCCCGCACGCTATGTGTACCAGTTCCTTAAGTATGGGGAAAATAAAAAGAATATTCAGGAAAGTCATGGCTGTTCCTATATTCTGTATGAGAACAGGATGGTACCTATGATTGACCTTCGGAAGTTCTACCGCCTCGACGGGGAAGCTCCGGATACGTCAATGATTGTCTATGTGCGCGGTACAGACAAGGAGGGGTGTATACTTGCAGACCGTATGTATGAGCAGAAGAGGATTGTGGTAAAGCAGCTGCCGTCTCTTTTTGGAGTTGATTTCAGGAGAAAAACAGGAGTCAGCGGCATGAGCATTATGGGAAATGGAAAAGTCTGTACGGCGCTGGATCTCGAGATGCTGTTTGGTTTATATGAGAAAGGGAATATATGGAATTAGAGAATATAACAGAGCTGCTCTGTATCCGGGGCAGGAACAGAAATTATGCTTTTGAATTTTCTAATATTATCGAAATATGTCCGGAGATGAAGATTTCCAGGATTCCATGCCTTCCGAAATACTTTACCGGGGTGTGTAATTATAAAGGCATGATAGTCCCGGTCATACATACTGGAGACATGGCAGAGCAGTCTTCTGACAGAAATGTGATAATTATCTGTCAGTACCGTAATTATCAGCTGGGCATAGAGCACTGGGGGGCGCCCTACATTCTTTCCGCAGAAGACAGCAGAGAGATTCAGAGGCCGGAAAACGAACCATCGGTTGAAATCTGGACAGAAAAGACAATTCTTCAGGCAGGGGATGAACTGTATACAGTCATAGACCTGGAAAAAACAATTCGGAATCTGGCACGGTATTTCCAGACGGAATATCTTCTTTTAAAAAATTAGAAAATGTGAGCCGGGATATGTGGAAATTTTATGCATACCCCGGCTTACATTTTCTGTATCATCTGTTCCTTAGAACGTATAAGGAGACGTAGAAACCATCAGTATTTTCGCTTCATCTTCACTTCGATTGATCCAGCGGTGTCCGATATAATTCGGATAATACAGTGTATCATGTTCTTCCAGATCGTAGATGCTGTTATTTTCCAGCTCAAAAGTAACTTTTCCCTGCAGCACATATACAAATTCCTCTCCACCATGACGGGCGTACTCCCCGGAGTCTGTGCCGGAGGGGATTGTAACAGTGGCAGCGTACATTTCATTTTTACCGTGTATAATCAGCGATTCAGTGAGCGACTTTCCATTGCTTGTATTTCTTACAAATGATTTCTGGTCTTTGGAGCGGACCAGCTGTACCTGTGAATCTTCCTCTAAAAACAACGAGAATACAGGAATATCAAGAGAATCACAGATGGCTTTGAGCGTCAGCAGATTGGGAGATGTTTTGCCTGTCTCAATCTGGCTGATCGTGCTTCCGGCAACCTGGGAGATTGCGGAAAGTTCACGGAGTGACAGGTTCATATCCTGTCGTTTGTCTTTGATTGTTTTGCCGATTTTAGATAAATCCATAATAACCTCCCGGTGTTACTGCTTACAGGCTTGCCTGTGAACGGTAACATTATAGTAACAGTTCAGACCTGTCCGAACTGTTACACATTATAACAGAATCGGAATACTCAGTCAAATGGCGTGAATTGACAAAACGAACGATATTCGTTATAATGAACAAAAAGTCAGATAAAGGAGGTTAAGGGTTGGAAAGTGAAAAACAAATATATTTTAAAAACGGCTATATTCTAACCATGGACGAGTCAAACCAGGTATATGATAAGGGCTGCCTTCTGGTACAGGATGACAAAATCCTTGCAGTCGGCAAAGCAGCTCCGGAACTGGTTAAACCGGATGCAGAGGTGATTGATCTTAACGGCAGATATCTTCTGCCGGGATTTGTCAATACGCATGTACATACGTCCCAGCAGATCAGCCGCGGTGTGGGTGATGATGTGGACTTTATGACATGGCTGCATAAAAGAATGTGGCCTTTTGAGAGCAACATGACAGAGGAGGATTCTTATGTTTCGACTCTGATGTGCTGCCTTGAGCAGATCCGTTCCGGGGTTACAAGTTTTGCAGAGCCTGGAGGCCAGTTTGTCAGTGGCATGGTGAAAGCTGTGTCGGAGGCAGGACTGCGGGGAAAACTTGCAAAGTCCGTCATGGACTGCGGTGAGGGGCTCCCTTTGGTCTGGCAGAGAACCATGGAGGAAGAGTTGGATCAGCAGCTGGATGATCTGAAAAAATATCATAATACTGCAGACGGAAGGGTCCAGATCTGGTTTGGCCTGAGGACGATTTTTAACAATACGGATGAACTGATTGTCAGGACAAAGGAACTGGCAGATCAATATGACGTCGGTGTCCATATGCACGTGGCCGAGGCCAGGTCAGAGATTGAATATACGAAGGCAGTATATGGGGAACCTACAGTGACGCATCTGCACAGGCTGGGTGTATTGGACAGAAACCTTCTGGCGGTTCATACGGTGTGGCTGACCAATGAAGAAGTAGACCTGTTTAAAAAATATGATGTGAAAGTGTCCCACAATCCGGCTTCAGCAATGCGCGTTTTGGGATTTGCAAAGATCCCACAGATGCTGGACAAAAAAATCTGCGTTTCCATAGGAACTGACGGGGCATCTTCCAGCAACCGCATGGATATGGTAGATGAGATGTGGCTTACGTCCCTGATCCATAAGGGATGGCGCCTGGATTCTACAGTTGTCCCATCAGAGGATATACTTTGTATGGCGACCAAAAACGGCGCGAGGGCGCTGCTGGATGAACAGCTGTATGGCAGTCTGGAACCGGGCAAAAAAGCGGATCTGATCGTCATTAACCCGCAGGGACCGTCCATGATGCCGGTTAACGACAGAATAGCCGCTCTTGTAACGGCCATGCATTCTTCAAACATTGAAAGTACGATGTGTGACGGAAAATGGCTGATGAAAGACAGGAAAGTGCTGACGCTGGATGAAGATGCGATTGTTAAAGAGGCACAGATGCGGAGCGAGGCAATATACAGAAGGGCAGGAATCGAGCTGCCGGACCGGTTCCCGGTCATCCACTGCTGACATTATGTAACAGTTCAGACAGGTCTGAACTGATACGACATTATGGTACCGGGCATGAAATGTAAAGGGTACTGTTTCAGAGAACATGGTGTAAAATCAGATTAGGAGGAGTAAACATATGGATAAAAAATTGTTGGAAGTTGCAGCAGGTCAGAACCCTGCAGATATTGTGGTGAAAAATGGTAAAATTGTGAATGTTTATACAAAAGAGATTTATGAGGGCGGTGTGGCTGTCAGCGGAAATACGATTGCAGCGGTAGGAGATGTAGATTATACGATCGGAGAAAATACAAAGGTAATCGATGCCGGCGGAAACTACATTACTCCGGGATTTATTGACGGACATATCCATCCGGAGAGCACCAGCCTGGCAATCCGCTCTTTTGCGGAACTGGTATTAAAGCACGGTACCACAGCGGTTATGACAGATCTGCATGAAGTAGGAGTTGTGGGTGGCCTGGAAGCTATTGAAGCAGTACTGAAAGAAGCGGAAGCGACAGATCTCAAACTGTATTTTGTTGTTCCGTCCCACGTTCCGTTTGCACCGAATCTGGAGACAAGCGGCGGACATTTTAATGGAGAGATCATTCAGAAAGCGCTGGAGAGAGAAGATGCGGTAGGTCTGTCTGAAATTGTAGGACCATATGTATTATCCGGCTTTCCGGACCTGCTTGAATCCATGGAAAGAGCAAACAGGATGCCCGGCAAGACCTGCCAGGGCCATCTCCCGGATATGATGGGACCGGCTCTGAATACCTGTCTTGCTGCGGGGGTTACAACAGACCATGAGTCTCTGAACGGAGAGGAAGCCATTGCCAGATTAAAGAACGGCTGCCATCTGATGATCAGAGAAGGTTCCGCTGCGCAGAACCTGGCAGACTGTATTAAACCGATCCTGGAACAGAACCTGGATACATCCAGAGTCAGCATCGTAACAGATGATCTTCACACCATAGATGCGGTAGACAACGGCCATCTCGATGAGGCAGTGCGCAGGGCGCTCAAAGCCGGCGTTGATTTCCCGACCGTGATCCAGATGGTTTCCCTCAATGCCGCCAGAGCATTCCATCTGGACGATGAGATCGGCGGACTGGCACCCGGACGCAGGGCAGATATCAACATTACGACAGGAGAAGAAGACTTCCGGGTATTAAGTGTCATTGCAGGCGGAAAAGAGATCGTGGACAATGGAAAATGTCTCGTATCCTACCCGAAAGCAGAGCATGCCCCCTGTCTTCTGAACACAACAAAGCTGAAAAACCCGATCACTCCGGAAAGCTTCAGGATCGAAGCTCCTGAAGGAGCAAAAAAGGTAAAAGTACAGGTAATGGATACCCTTCCGTGGATTCCGATTACACAGGGACGCGAAGTAGAGCTGGCCGTAAAAGACGGTGTTGTCCAGTGTGATGTGGAACAGGATGTGCTCTATATTGCCCAGGTGGAACGTTACGGAGTAAACGGCAATGTAGGCAAAGCCTTTATGGGAGGTTTCCATCTCAAAGAAGGTGCGATTGCGTCCTCAGTAGGACACGACAACCACAACATTATCGTAATGGGCACAAACTTTGAAGATATGGCCATAGCAGTCAACCACCTGATTGAAATAGGCGGGGGACAGAACATAGTCAAAAACGGCGAAATACTCGCGGAAGTATCATACCCGATCTGCGGCCTTCTCTCCGACATGTCAGGCGAGGAACTTGCAGATGAGAAACGGAAACTCAATGGAATCATCCATGAACTCGGCTCACCGATCACCATCCCGTTCATGTTCCTGTCATTCATCTGCCTGGCAGCTATACCAATGTATGCGGTGACGGACGTGGGATTCATAGACGTAATAAAACAGGAAGTAATATCCCCTATAATCGAGGTTATTGAGTAGGGGAAGGAGTTTAAGTTTACAGGCTAAGGGGACGCTGTGCGGAATCGTGACAGGACTCTTTTGGATACGGATTTGCGGTGTAACAGCCGCTAATCAAAATGGAAGCCAACATGATGAATACCGCCGACAAACACGGGAATGCCGGATGCATTCCCGTATAAGTCGGCTTTTCCACAGGGCTGGAAGCCCTGCGGAAAATTCATATGTTGACTTCCATTTTGATGAAGCGGCTGTAACATCGCAAAGACGCATCCAAAAGAGTCCTGTCACGATTCCGCACAGCTGGCTCATCAGGCCGGTAGAAAAAACGTTCCCTCGGTGGGCAATATAGCGGGGGAGGCGGATGGTGTATGGCAGCCCAAGGCATATATTGGCAGGAGATATTTGGGGAGGTTGGCATATTTTGATGGGATAGTTGGTATGTTTGTACCCAACGGCTGATGCGTGTGTATGATAGCATCCAGTGGTCTGTTCCGTGAATATGCAGTCCCCAGCAGCTTGACACGTATGAATATACTCCATCCAGCTACATAACCCGCGCATCCATACTCCATCCGGCTCTCCCGTCAAGCGCCACCTGATTTGCGGTTTTAAATACCGGTTTGATGAAGCCCAGCCTGCCTGAGACGGGGAGAGGGACGCAGCGGGACAAAAGGAGAGGTGGGTTGGAAGTATAGAGCGCACGGTCTAGAAGTACTTACACAAAAAGAGAGGTCCATGAGGGATGGAAAGTGATTTTCCAAAATCACTTTCCAGGACAACTAAAGCCAGAAAGCATCAAGCTTTCTGGCTGAATGTTGTCTGT
>NZ_GL870809.1:354448-407085 GCF_000190355.1 Clostridium sp. D5
ATGGAAAGTGATTTTCCAAAATCACTTTCCAGGACAACTAAAGCCAGAAAGCATCAAGCTTTCTGGCTGAATGTTGTCTGTGCCCTCATGGACCTCTCTTTTTGTGTTAGTACTTCTCCGTAAGCGGGTTACTTCCAGCCCACCTCTTCCTTTGTCCCGCGGCGTCCCTCTCCCCGTCTCAGGCAGGCGTCCTTTTTCAAAACTCACTTCCCCGCCAATCAGTCCACAAGCTTATATCCAAAACGGATTCTGCGGTATATTTTCCATACGATTACTGCCGGAAAACTGACTGCGATATACAATGAGGTAAAGATTCCCACAGCTCCTCCTACTACCATTAATATAACCATTCCTATATTGCCCATATCTCTGTCGACTCCCTTTCCTTTATGAGTTATAATAAATTTTATGAACTCATTGTAAATGAAAAGGGGGCGTACAAAAAGAGTTTGGGCAATTTCTTAGCGGTTCTTTAACGTTGGTAATATGCAGTGCGGATCACTCGGCAGAAGGGGATGATGTAATATCAAATTCATCTTCTTTCATACGATAGCCAACCCCGACCTCGGTGTAAATATACTGTGGCTGGGCGGGATCCTTTTCCAGCTTTCGGCGGATATTTGCCATATTGACACGCAGTATTTTGTTGTCGCTGTCCGCGTAGGGGCCCCATACATTTGACAGAATGGCGGCATATGTTATGACCTTGCCTGAGTTCTGCGCGAGGTAGGCTACTATTTTGTATTCAATTGGGGTCAGATGGATCTCTTCCCCGTCTATGGTAAGTATGCGTTTTGAGAAATCCAGCAGCATGCTGCCGCATTGATATGGCCGGATGTACAGAGAACTTTCTGTATACAGGCGGTTGCTGTGGCGCAGGGAAGTGCGGATGCGGGCCAGAAGCTCCGATGTACCAAATGGTTTCGTGATATAATCATCCGCGCCCAGATCCAGAGCGGCTACTTTTTCTTTTTCTGCAGAGCGGGCTGAGATTACGATAATGGGGGTACTGGACCATGCCCGTACTTCTCGAATAATGGAACTGCCGTCAATATCAGGCAGGCCGAGGTCCAGCAGAATAATGTCCGGACATTGAGAGCCAATCAGGCTGAGTGCTTCTTTCCCGGTGTCCGCACACAGAACTTTATACTCGTGCTTTTTCAGAACTTTACTGACAAATGTCAGGATATTCTTTTCATCTTCAATAATCAGTACTGTAAATTTATGCGTCATATTCATACTCCCTCTCTTTTGGCAGTGTAAATGTAAATTCGGCACCATTTTCATGGTTGGAGGCAGTAATAGTACCGCTGTGCGCCGTAATGATAGTCTTACAGATGGACAGGCCGATACCGATCCCTCTGTAACTGTCGACTGTATTACAGGTATATTTTCCTTCAAATATGTAAGGAAGCTGCATTTCATCTAGTCCAATACCATAATCACGGATTTTGAAGCAGACAAAGTCCTCCTCGCTGGCTACGGTCAGATCTACTGGTTTCACGCTTTGCGAATGAACACAGGCGTTCTCCAGCAGGTTAATCAGCACCTGTTCAATCAGGGTTGCATCCATGGGAACCATAAGAAAATCCTGGGGCATACTCACGTGAATCTTTATGTCGGGATTCCGCTTCCGCATCCTGGTGATTGCCTCGGAAATGACCTCCTCTACAACCTCCGGCGATTTTTTTACTTTGCCCGAATCATCCTGGATCCGGGTAACAGTCAGCAGATTTTCCACCATGTTTAAAAGCCAGCCGGCATCCTCATTGATATTGGTAATAAGCTCAAGTTTTTCCTCATCGGCCAGGGTTTCATAATCCTCCATACATGAGGCTGAGGATCCTATAATGCTGGTGAGCGGAGTGCGCAGGTCATGGGAAACGGCACGCAGCAGGTTCGCACGGATTCTTTCTTTTTCTGTTTCTGCCAGCTTACGTTCCCTTTCGTCCAGAATTTCCTTTTGTTTCTTAATGCGGGTAGTGGTTGTGCTCGTTATAATGCTGACTGCAAGCATAACCAGAAATGTGACAGGATATCCGTCCAGGGTAAAGTCCATCTTAAAAAACGGATAAGTAAAAAATATATTAACCGCGGCTACACAGAAAATAGACGCACATATTCCATATACATAGCCATCCGTATTAAGTGCGATAAGAATCAGCGCAAGGATGTAGAACAAAGCAATATTTGCAGGATTTTTATTCCCGAGATGGAAGAATAAAAACGATAAAACACTCGAAACGGCCAGAAACATCAGTGTTGTCCCCAGGTTTTTTAATAAATTTTTCATCAATCTAAATCACCTCATTATCAAGCATATCATAATACAGAAAAAAATCCACAATAAATTTAAGAAGCGCGTGCGAAAACGGGGGCTGAAAGTATATACAGGTGGAAATACTGTCCGTACAGTAAACATATTGATACTGTTCAGACCGTACTGTGGACTATTACAAAATATTCCGGATATATTCGGCCCCGGACTTATTGACATGCCGTATAAATAGCCTTACAATTACAGTGGTATGTTAAAAAATTGCATAAAATATGCAGGAAAAAGGAGGATTTACTAATGGATACAGGTAAATTAAACAGAATACTTGGAGCTATGAAAGAAAAGGACATGCCGCAGATGATTATTGCGGATCCTTTAACTATTTTCTGGCTGACAGGAAAGATGATTGTTCCGGGGGAAAGATTATTAGCACTGTATTTGAATGTGAACGGGAACCACAAGTTGGTTATCAACGAGCTGTTCCCGCAGGAAAAAGATCTTGGGGTAGAACTGGTATGGTATAACGACGTGCAGGATGCTGTTGAGATTCTGTCACAGTTCGTAGAAAAAGATAAACCGATCGGCATCGATAAGATCTGGCCGGCAAGATTCCTGCTCAGATTACAGGAATTAGGCGCAGGAAGCAAGTTTATGAATGGTTCCATGATTGTCGATTACATCAGAATGATCAAAGATGAAAAAGAGCAGGAACTGATGCGTGAATCTTCCAGATTAAATGACATCGCTGTAGAAAGACTGATTCCGTGGGTTGGAAAAGGCATGACAGAAAAAGAGCTGAATGCCAAGATCCGTGAGATTTACAAAGAGCTGGGATGCGAAGATGTTTCCTTCGACCCGATCACAGCTTATGCAAAAGGAGCAGCCGATCCACATCATGTAACAGACGATTCCAAAGGAAAACGCGGAGACTGCGTAATCCTGGATATCGGCGCTTTCAAAGACAACTATGCATCTGACCTTACAAGAACCGTATTTATCGGTGAAGTATCCGACAGAGCTAAAGAGATCTATGATATCGTAGTAGAAGCAAACAGAAGAGGGATAGAGGCCGCTAAGCCGGGCAACAGAATGTGCGATGTAGACGCGGCATGCCGTGATTACATCACAGAAAAAGGCTTTGGACCTTACTTTACACACAGAACAGGCCATTCAATCGGACTCGAAGATCACGAGTTCGGCGATGTATCATCAGTAAACGAAGACATCATCAAACCAGGCCAGTGCTTTTCAGTAGAACCGGGCATCTATCTGCCTGACGAGGGAATCGGAGTACGTATCGAAGATCTCGTACTGATCACAGAAGACGGATGCGAAGTACTCAACCACTTCACAAAAGACCTGATCATCGTTCCAGAAGAGTAGAATCTTTGGGGAGCGGGGATATTGGAGAAGAGTCCGCCTGCCTGTGATGGGGAGAGGGATGTCTCCGGGACAGAAGGGATGATTTCTGGAAGTAACCCGCTTGCGGAGAAGTACAGACGTAAAATGAGCCGTCCATGAGGGCACGGACAACATCCGGCGGGAAAGCTTTATGCTTTCCCGCCTAAGTCGTCCTGGGAAGCGATTTTGGAAAATCACTTCCCATCCCTCATGGACGGCTCATTTTACGCCAGTACTTCTAAACCCGCGCGCTCTAAACTTCCAGAAATCATCCCTTCTGTCCCGGAGACATCCCTCTCCTCATCACAGGCAGGCTGTGCGCATCCGGACAGGAGTAAACCCTGCTCCGTCGGGGGGATTCGGAGAGGCAGCGGATTAAGTCGCGGATGCAGAACAAGTATCTGTGGGGAAGTTATAGAATAGGTCTTTATAATGTGTAGTTAACGAAATAGCATTTACAGTAAGAACTAACATTGTATAGCTATACAGAATTTCTATCCTAACTCAGGCGATGCAAGCAGACCTGCCTGTTCCAGGCCAGGTCCGCGCAGCCAGGACAAATCCGCTGCTCCCGTCCATGCGGCACACCCTTCAAACTCCAGATACACCTTCCGCCTTGAATGCCGAAGCTGTATGGAATCGTAAAGCGCCGGAAGGCGCCGGAAACGGAAAGGGGGTGGCTGGAAGCGTCTTGGGGCTGTTAGCTGGAGTTAAGCAAAAACGAAGGGAAACAAGGACAAAAAGTGTGATCACAAATCACACTTTTTCCTGACCCCAGCGTGCGAAGCCATCAGGGCTTCGGGCGATGTGGTCAGGTTGTCCTTGTTTCCCTTCGTTTTTGCTTTACTCCAGCTTACAGTCCCATCCCGTTTCCAGCCACCCCCTTCCCGTTTCCGGCGCCTTCCGGCGCTTTACAATTCCATACAGCGTCTCTCCACCACGATAATCTGATAATTGAAGGATCCAATAGAACTGTATTCATATAATTGTGGGAATTTACAGATTTTACAGAAAACAATATTAATTTTGCAAAACACATTGTTAATTCCTGCATTATTTGCTAGAATGAGGTCAGTAGTCCCGGTAAAGGAGGAGGTGTTGGAATTATAAATGCATACCGGGAAATTATTAGAAAAGGGATTGGTTTTAAGGAGGATGTTATGGAAACGTTATTGTATTTGGTTCCGGCAGTTGGAATCCTGACGCTGCTCTTTGCCGCATATCTGGCGGCTAAAGTTAGCAGAGAGGATGCCGGGAATGACAAAATGAAGGAAATTGCAGGCGCTATCAGTGAAGGCGCACAGGCTTTCCTAAAATCAGAATATAAAATTCTGGTTATTTTCGTTGTGGTGCTATTCATACTGATAGGCGTGGGCATCGGCAACTGGGTTACGGCAGTTTGTTTTGTGGTGGGTGCGCTTTTTTCTACACTTGCCGGTTATTTTGGAATGAATGTGGCAACAAAAGCAAATGTAAGGACAGCGAATGCCGCAAAAGAAAGTGGTATGAATAAAGCACTGTCTATTGCATTTTCAGGCGGAGCGGTTATGGGAATGTGTGTTGCGGGGCTTGGTGCACTGGGAGTGAGCCTGGTCTATATAATCACCCGCAATGTAGATATCTTATCCGGATTCAGCCTGGGTGCTTCTTCGATCGCGTTGTTTGCCCGTGTGGGCGGCGGTATTTATACCAAGGCAGCTGACGTGGGAGCCGATCTGGTAGGGAAGGTCGAGGCCGGAATTCCGGAAGATGACCCTCGCAACCCGGCAGTTATTGCGGATAATGTTGGCGATAATGTTGGTGATGTGGCAGGTATGGGTGCGGATTTATTTGAATCCTATGTAGGATCTCTCGTATCAGCACTGACTCTCGGAGCAGTAGGTGCTGCTGTATCAGGCGTAGTATATCCGCTTGTGATAGCGGCATGCGGACTGATTGCATCGATCATTGGCACATTTTTCGTAAAAGGAGATGATCATTCCAGTCCACAGAAGGCACTGACAAGAGGCAGCTATGTTTCTGCGATTCTTGTTATCATTGCAGCCATCGTGTTAAGTAAAGTGTTATTTGGCAGTTTCCATGCAGCTATTGCAGTTATCGCAGGGCTTGTCGTGGGAGTTATTATTGGAAATGTAACAGAGTATTATACCTCTGCTGATTATAAACCGGTTCAGAAGATCGGCGAGCAGTCAGAGACCGGACCTGCAACCACAATTATCAGTGGTATGGCGGTTGGCATGCAGTCCACTGCAATTCCGCTTCTCCTGATCTGTGTAGGTATTTTCGTGGCATTTAAAGCGGACGGTCTGTACGGAATTGCACTTGCAGCCGTAGGTATGCTGTCAACAACCGGGATCACAGTCGCAGTAGACGCATACGGCCCGATTGCAGACAATGCGGGTGGCATTGCAGAGATGTCCGGGCTGGATGAATCGGTACGTGAGATTACAGATAAACTGGATTCTGTAGGCAATACAACTGCGGCAATGGGAAAAGGTTTTGCAATCGGTTCGGCTGCACTGACAGCACTGGCGCTGTTTGTATCTTACGCCGAGGCCGTAAAACTAGAAGCCATCAACCTGCTGGATTATAAAGTAATCATCGGTGTCTTTATCGGAGGCATGCTGACATTTTTATTCTCCGCATTCACGATGGATTCCGTATCAAAAGCCGCATATAAGATGATTGAAGAAGTAAGGCGTCAGTTCCGTGAGAAACCAGGCATTATGAAAGGAACAGAAAAACCTGACTACACATCATGCGTAGCAATCTCTACAAAAGCGGCGCTGCGTGAGATGCTCCTTCCAGGAGTAATGGCAGTTGCAGCTCCGGTACTGGTCGGAGTTGTATTAGGCACCGATGCACTGGGAGGCCTTCTCGCAGGAGCACTGGTAACAGGTGTGCTCATGGCGATTTTTATGGCCAATTCAGGAGGCGCATGGGATAACGCAAAGAAATACATAGAGGAGGGACACCACGGCGGTAAAGGCAGTGAAGCCCACAAAGCAGCAGTTGTAGGAGATACAGTCGGGGATCCGTTTAAAGATACCTCTGGACCGTCTATCAACATATTAATAAAACTCATGACTATTGTGGCACTCGTATTCGCCCCCCTCTTCCTCTCCGTAGGAGGGCTCTTGTAGGGGAGTGGGGGTTTGGTTGTTTGGTGGACGCTGTGCGGAATTGGAATATGCCTCTTCTGGATGCGGAATTAGGGCATAAGTGCCGCTAATCAAAATCGGAGCCGGCATGTTGAACACCGCCGACACTCACGAGAATTCTGATGAATTCTCGCTGCGGGTCGGCTTGCATCCAGGCCTTGTGGGCCTGGATGCAGTTCACATGCCGGCTCCGATTTTGATGAAGCGGCACTAATGCCCTAAAAGACGCATCCAGAAGAGGCATATTCCAATTCCGCACAGCTGGTGCATCCAATAAAAAGTCAAAAACCCCCTTCCCTGGGGGAGGGAGCCTCGGGGGCAGTGGATCATCTTTGCTATGCGTCTGACCACTATCCCCAGCCGTTTTCCTACGCGTAGCCGTTTCCATCCGCCTCTCCGGCCGAAATCCCCCAGGAGGAAATATCGTCCGCCTTGATGCACGCAGCCTGCGGTAAGGAGAGCACAGGGCACCGGTTCGGAAGCATATGACGGTTTGCAGGGCGTAGAATAAGCTTACTGACACTTAAGAAAAAACAGCCTGATTTTATGGATGAAATTTGTTTACCAAAACAAATTTCAAGGAGAGCTGAGCTGCACAATCATCAAGATTGTGCAGTGAATCTCTCCGGTTCCATAAAATCAGGCTGTTTTTTCTTTAGTGTCAGTTAGCGAATGGATTGCCCAGCAAACCGTCATATGCTTCCGAACCGGTGTCCTGAGCTCTCCTTACCGCAGGCGCCCCCACACCAGCCACATTCCCCCTATATTTCCAACTTGGAACGATACTTATTGAGGACGTGCTGGATCCTTTCATTCGGATTGAGCAGTGTGCTGATAGATCCGTCATGGTTCAGTGTATCGATCAGCAATGCGATATATTTACTCATGTCGCAGTTGATATAGTAAGGGCGGGATAAGAGTTCCGGTGACTGATAGATTAAATTTGTCGTCAGAATTCCAGTGAGGATCCCGTCCTGGTGTGCTTTGTCAAACTTGTCCATTCCGCTGGTGAACAGTCCGAATGTTGCAGCAGCAAAGATCCGTCTTGCTTTTCGGCGCTTTAACTCGGTCGCTACTTCGATGATGCTGTCGCCGGAAGAGATCATATCATCGATGATGATAACATCTTTGCCTTCCACGGAGCTTCCAAGGAATTCGTGTGCTACGATGGGGTTGCGTCCGTTGACTATCTTTGTGTAATCCCGGCGCTTATAGAACATACCCATGTCAAGGCCCAGTACATTGGCCAGGTAAATGGCGCGGTTGGTACCGCCTTCATCGGGGCTGATGACCATCATGTGTTCATTATCAATCTGAAGGTCTTTTACGTTGCGCAGAAGGCCTTTTATAAACTGATAAGTGGGTGGAACGGTCTCAAATCCATTCAGGGGAATTGCATTCTGAACCCGGGGGTCATGTGCATCGAAGGTGATTATATTATCCACACCCATGCGCACAAGTTCCTGGAGTGCCAGAGCACAGTCCAGAGACTCACGGCCGTTTCTCTTGTGCTGCCGGCTCTCATATAAAAATGGCATAATGACGTTAATACGGCGGCCTTTTCCTCCGATCGCGGCAATGACGCGCTTCAGGTTCTGGAAATGGTCGTCCGGTGACATGTGGTTGATATTGCCCGTCAGGGAGTAGGTGATGTTATAATTGCATACGTCAACCATAAGATAGAGGTCCATCCCGCGAACGGATTCATTAATAATGCCTTTCGCTTCGCCTGAACCGAATCTCGGCACTGCGCTGTCTACAATGTAAGTTTCCTTTTCATAACCTGAAAATGCTACATCATCCTTGTGCTCAATGGCACTTTCTTTCCTCCACTTTACCAGATAATCATTGACCTTCTGGCCGAGTTCCTCGCAGCCTACGACCGGTATCAGGCCGAGTGCGCCTACTGGAATGTTTTCTAGAGTTCTTTCTGTGCGGTGTAACATGAGTGTTCCTCCCTGTTTTTGATTAATTTCTTTTTGATTCTGATATCGTCGCCAATCAGTTTTAGCATTGTATAATTACTGGTAATTCTGGAAAATGACCTCTCTGTGTATAGATCGGCCAGAGTGTCCAGAGACAGATTGGTTGATATAATGGTTGATTTGCGGCTGAGCAGCCGCTCATTAATGCAGGTAAAAAACTGTGACGCGACAAATGAGTTCGTGAATTCGGTTCCAAGATCATCTACGATCAGGAGATCGCAGTCAAATATATACTCATACATATTTTGCGCATCAATATTGTTTTTGTCAAATGTATTTTTTGCCAGAATAGAAAAAAACTTTGAAGATGAAAAATAGAGGACGGAATATTCTCTGTCCATCAGTTCTTTGGCAATGCAGTTAGAAAGAAAAGTTTTGCCTACTCCTACGTCGCCGTAAAGGAACAGGTTGTTGAATTCTTTTCCGAAGGTATCGGCGAAATGATGGCATAGCTGAAGGGCATCCTGTATCACCTGCATGGAAGAACGCCCCGTTTTACTGTCTATATAATTGTTAGAATAGTAATCAAGAGAAAAGGTTTTGAAGTTCTCCTGCTTTAGAACCTGCTTCAGATTCGACTGTTCATAAAGGATGCCGATGACTGCCTTTTTGAAACAGTGACACTTCTGGTTGCCGATATATCCGGTATCCTTGCAGTCTTTACAATCATAGATCGGTTCAAGGTAATCCTCTGAAAAACCTCCGGATTGCAGGAGCTCTTTTTTACTGCTTCTCAGAATTGCCAGTTCCTCTTTCAGAGAATCTATGGCCTTCTCATCTCCGTTCAGAAGCTTCCGTCCATATTGGACGGAGAGTATGGAAATGGAATCGTCAATAGACTTGAATTCAGGAAGCTTTTTATAAACTTCTTCATAATGCCTGGTCAATATATCGTGATTACGGAGCTGGCGCTGTTCGTAATCACGCATAATTGCCTGATATTGTGATTTTTTAAGTCCCACAATTATGCTCCTTCTAATTACTGTTTAATAGTTGCTCTTCCAGCGACTCCATGTCGTAAGAACGCCTTTCGAAGTTGTTGAGATTCTTGGAGACGGGCTTCTGTCTGGTGTCTGCAGACTTTTTGGAAGACTTGTCTTTCTGGAACGCCGCATCCAGGACTGCGATATCTTTCAGATGGCATACCTGATTTTCATTCCACTTTGTAAGGATTGAGTCAGCATATTCAAAACTGGGCTGATGTGTGGCTGTAATAGTTCGGCCGCAGGCCTCCTGAATAATATCAAGGGAAAATCCAAATTCTTCCGTCCATTTTTTAATGTAAGAAAGCTCAGATGCTGCCGGGCCTCTGTTCTTAATGCCGAATGCATTCAGAACGGTGTAGCAGTTCTTATTGTAAGCTGACGAATGCTGCCGGGCCTGTTCGATTGAAGTGATGCCGTTATCTGACCAGGAGAGGGCAACTTTCTGAATGTAGTGAATACTTTTATGGCCGTTCTCGACGCAGGACTCAATCAGATATTCGATCAAATCAGCAGACATACCCAGTGTCTCATAAAAATATGTAATCGCGTCCACATCGGTGCCGGACAAAGTTTTACCAAGATACTGCTCCGCTATGAACAGAAGAGACTTCAGCTCTTTCTGGGCTTTAAATGAAGTCAGCGGAATTGCCTTTGATTTCGGTGCAGCCTTGGGCACAGCAACGGGCTGTGGCGCAGGCGGGGCAGATGGTTTCGGTTCTTTGACTGCTGGCTTTGGAGCGGCAGCAGAACTTTTGAGGGCAGTTACTTTCCTGGATGCTGATGCTATGGAAGGTGTACGTTCCAGCTCAATTCCGATGATCTTGCCGTCCTCATCTTTTTCCAGACTTAAAAGCCCTTCAGATTCCCAAAATCTGAAGGCCCTGAGTATATCGTTCTCCGTATTGTTCAAACAATCAGCAATCGTTGAGATTGTGAGAGAAGAACAAGGATCATCGAGATGCCTCAGAAGGAACAGATATACTTTAACAAACTCACCGTTTGCCTGAATCATATAGTTATCAATGAAGTCGTTGGTGACCAGTGTCACATTTGTCTGAAATTTATTTTTCAATGTCAGTGTTTTCATAATTTATGTTTCCCCACCCTTCGGTTATCGTACCTGAGTATATCGGATAATCTGCGTGGCCGGCCGATGTTCCGCTTAGTGGGATGGTTAAGTCGGATTTGTGAGGCACAGCAGAGTATGCTGTGCTGGTTAAATCAGGCTTAATCAGGCCGCAGAGCGGGGCGGTCAGACGGTTGGCAGTGCATAATTAAATATACTCTAACTCTCATGCGTAAAGGTATTATAACACCTTATTGTTAAGGTACAAAGCACTTTTTCGTGGGTAAAACAGGGTTTTTTGTAGATAACTGTGTGGGGAAAATGTGGATAAGTTTTATTTTAGGAGTGCTTCCCCAATGTTTACAACATCTCCTGCCCCCATAGTTATCAACAGGTCACCAGGTTTACAGTTCTTTTTTAAGAAGTTTTCAATCTCCTCGAAACAGGGAAAATAGTGAGAATCGGTTCCGAGGTTTAAAAGTTCCTGTGCCAGATCGCTGGAGGAGATTCCCAGTGTGTCGGTTTCTCTTGCAGCATAGATATCCGCTAAGACAACGTGGTCTGCGTGGGACAGTGCTTCTGCAAATTCATGGAAAAATGCCTTTGTTCTGGTATAAGTGTGTGGCTGGAAAACACACCACAGGCCCTGGTGCGGATAGTGCTGTGCGGCTTTTAAAGTGGCGGCTATTTCCGTCGGATGGTGTGCATAATCATCCACGATTGTTGTGCCGTTTAAGGTTCCTTTATATTCGAAACGCCGGTCTGTTCCTGAAAAGGAGATCAGTCCCTTCTGTATCATGTCGGATGGGATATCAAGCAGCTCCGCAACTGCAATAGAAGCAAGCGCATTGGAAACGTTATGGTCGCCGGTGACAGAAAGGACAACATGTTCTGCCGGGATCCCTTTCCTGAGCAGGTCAAAAGAGACGCAGCCTTTATCATCGTAACTGATATTCTGAGCACTGTAGTCGGACTTGGGCGAACTGCCATAGGTAATGATACCACAGTTCAGACCACTGCAGATTTCTTCATAATTTTGTATATTTGAATTGATGACAAGCGTTCCGTCAGGCGGGAGCAGGGATGCAAACTGGTGAAAGGAATGACGGATATCCTCCAGGTCTTTAAAGAAGTCCAGGTGATCTTCTTCTATATTGAGAATGACGCTTATTCTTGGGTAGAAATCCAGAAAGCTGTTAGTATATTCACATGCCTCGGTGATAAAGGTTTCAGAATTTCCAACTCGTATATTGCCGCCGATGGCCTGTAATATACCGCCGACAGAGATCGTGGGATCCAGGTTTCCTTCCAGGAGAATGTGGGAAATCATGGAGGTTGTTGTGGTTTTTCCGTGTGTTCCGGAGACTGCAATGGGGTTTTTATAGTTTTTCATCAGCTGTCCGAGCAGTTCCGCTCTTGTAAGCATCGGTATCTTACGTGCAACAGCTTCTATCAGCTCAGGATTATCCCTGCTGATGGCCGCAGTGTAGACCACGCACTCAATACCATCTATAATATTGCCGGCCTTCTGTCCGTAAAATACCCGGGCACCTTTGTCTTCCAGCTGCTGAGTTAGTGGTGACTTTCTGGAATCTGAACCAGATACTGTAAATTCTTCCTTTAAAAGAATCTCAGCCAGACCACTCATGCTGATGCCGCCAATCCCTATAAAATGGATATGAATTGGTTTTTTGAAATTGATCTTATACATAAATTTATTCCTTCTCCTTTAAAAAAAATCAAATATTTGTCATAAACATTAACTGCTTTTTATATTATACTATATATGGGGAAATTTTAAAGATGTTCTTTTTGTGCAAAATTAACAAAAAGGAAAAACGTTCCGCTAAAAAATTGTAAAAAATGTGTGCGGAAGATAAAAGTATGCTATAATAAACCCAACTAACTAGAAATGAGGTGACGACATGATTAAAAAGGAAATGATTGCTATGCTGTTAGCAGGAGGACAGGGCAGTCGATTGGGGGTTCTTACCGCAAAAGTGGCCAAGCCGGCAGTGGCTTTCGGCGGAAAGTACCGTATCATCGATTTCCCACTCAGTAACTGTATTAATTCAGGTGTTGATACCGTGGGCGTTTTAACGCAGTATCAGCCTTTACGATTGAATACTCATATCGGGATTGGAATTCCGTGGGACTTGGACCGTAATGTCGGAGGGGTGACGATTCTTCCGCCGTACGAGAAGAGTACAAGCAGTGAGTGGTATACAGGAACAGCGAATGCGATTTACCAGAACCTCGACTACATGGAGACTTACAACCCGGACTATGTGCTGATTCTTTCAGGAGATCATATTTATAAGATGGACTATGAAGTGATGCTGGACTTCCACAAGGCGAATAAAGCGGATGTCACAATAGCAGCCATGCCGGTTCCGATGGAAGAAGCGAGTCGTTTTGGTATTGTCGTTACAGATGATGAGAGCCGGATCAAAGAATTTGAAGAGAAACCGGAAAAACCGAGCAGCAACCTGGCATCAATGGGAATTTACATATTCAGCTGGCAGGTGCTTAAAGATGCACTGCTCAAACTTTCCGAGCAGCCGAACTGCGATTTTGGAAAGCATATTATCCCGTACTGCCATGAGAATGGCAAGAGGATGTTTGCATATGAATACAACGGTTACTGGAAAGATGTCGGAACACTCAGCTCTTACTGGGAAGCAAACATGGAACTGATCGATATTATTCCGGAGTTCAACCTCTATGAAGAGTTCTGGAAGATCTACACCAACAGTGCCAATATTCCACCACAGTATATTTCAGAACAGTCCGTAGTTGACAGATGTATTATCAGCAATGGTTCGGAGATCTATGGAGAGATTCACAATTCTGTGCTTGGAGGCGGCGTTACTGTAGGAAAGGGAAGCATTATCAGGGATTCGATTATCATGAGGGATGTCATAATCGGAGACAACTGTGTAATTGACAAGGCAATTATCGCCGAAGGAACCAGGATTGGCAATGACGTCGTGATTGGGATTGGAAGCGAAGTTCCGAATAAAGAAAAACCGAGTGTTTACGGCGGCGGGCTTGCAACTATCGGGGAGAACTCAGTGATACCGTCCGGAGTACAGATCGGTAAGAATACCGCCATTAGTGGTGTTACATCCATAGAGGATTACAACGCTTTAGTACTTGCAAGCGGAGAGACATTAATAAAGGCAGGTGATCGTGTATGAGAGCAGTAGGT
Source organism: Clostridium sp. D5 (assembly GCF_000190355.1). NCBI lineage: Bacteria > Bacillati > Bacillota > Clostridia > Eubacteriales > Clostridiaceae > Clostridium > Clostridium sp. D5. The sequence goes on from NZ_GL870809.1 coordinate 368,537, forward strand.
ATTATTTTAGCAGGCGGAAACAACAGAAAGATGCTGGAGCTGACTTCCAGGCGTGCCGTGGCGGCGATGCCGGTAGCAGGCAGTTACAGAGCAATAGATTTTGCGTTGAGCAACATGGCAAACTCCCATATTCAGAAGGTTGCCGTTTTGACGCAATATAATGCGAGATCCCTGAATGAACATTTGAATTCATCCAAATGGTGGGATTTCGGAAGAAAGCAGGGGGGGCTTTTTGTATTTACCCCAACGATTACAGCGGAGAATGGATACTGGTACAGGGGAACCGCAGATGCGATCTACCAGAACCTGGATTTCCTGAAAAAGTGTCATGAACCGTATGTAATCATTACTTCAGGCGATGCGGTGTACAAGCTGGACTATAATAAAGTGCTTGAGTATCACATTGCGAAGAAGGCAGATATTACTGTTGTGTGCAAGGACCTGGAGGCCGGAGAGGACGCTACCCGGTTCGGTACTGTGCGCATGAATGAATCAGCAAGGATTGAAGAGTTTGAAGAAAAGCCGATGGTGGCTCACTCACATACGATTTCTACTGGTATTTATGTTATCAGGAGAAGACAGCTAATCGACCTCATCGAGCACTGTGCAGAAGAGGAAAGACATGATTTTGTAACCGATATTCTGATTCGTTATAAGAATCTGAAGAAAATTTACGGTTATAAGATAAACAGCTACTGGAGTAACATCTCAACAGTGGACGCATATTACCAGACAAATATGGATTTCCTGAAACCAGAAGTACGCAGCTATTTCTTTAAGGAACTTCCACCGGTGAATTCCAAGGTCAGTGACCTTCCGCCGGCGAAGTATAATCCGGGGGCGGTTGTAAAGAACAGCCTGATCGGAAGCGGAAGTATTATTAACGGAACCGTTGAAAATTCTGTGTTATTTAAGAAAGTATTTGTAGGCAACAATTGCGTAATCAAGAACTCTATCATCCTGAACGACGTTTATCTTGGGGACAACACTTACATCGAGAATTGTGTAGTGGAGAGTCGTGATACGATAAGAGCGAACACAAGGCATGTTGGTGAGAATGGTGTGAAAGTGGTAGTTGAGAAAAACGAACGGTATGCATTATAAAGGTTAGACTTATTGAATCTTATCTCAATAAGGCACATGACTAATGCAGGCGGAGAAAGGAGACTTGAACATTATGCAAATCACAGATGTGCGTGTGCGCAAGGTGGCAAAGGAAGGAAAATTGAAGGCGGTTGTATCTATCACGATTGACGACGAATTTGTTGTTCATGACATTAAGGTGATAGAAGGCGAGAAAGGTCTGTTTATCGCAATGCCAAGCAAGAAAGCTCTTGACGGTGAATACCGTGATATCGCGCACCCAATCAATTCCGGGACCAGAGAGCGTATCCAAAGTACGATTCTGGAAAAGTATTCTGAGTCAGTGGAAGAAGAGCCGGAAACAGTTCTTGGGGAAATGTAATCTTAGTTAATGTAAGGCTGCTGCAGCTCATGGGAGCTTGCAGCAGCCTGTTTTTTAGCGGTCTCATAGGGGTCTGACCCCTTTGGGGGTGATTGTTGCAATTTTCACAAAGAAACATTTTTAAGCGAATTTAGACGGTCTGTTTGAAAGTCCATTATTTTTCCGGTACGGGGGTGTTTGAATTTTAAACGGCAGGCGAACAGCTGGAGCTTCCTCGAAGCCGCAAGTGCCGGGGATTCTTTTCCGTATTTTTTGTCACCTGCGATGGGGGTTCCCATGTGTGCCATCTGTACTCTGATCTGATGGTGGCGCCCTGTTTCCAGGGTGATATCTGCCAGCGAGCAGTCGGGCGTGGAACAGGTTTCTATGATCTTATAATGGAGGCGCGCCTTTTTTGCTCCCGGAGTATCAGGAGTGCAGACCTGTGCAGTATTATTTCTGCCGTCCTTTACCAGATAATCTTCCAGATCCCCTTCCATGCAGACTGGAATGCCTGCGAGGAGCGCACGGTAGTGCTTGCCGAATCCGTATTGGGTGAGCTGGCGGTTCAGCTCCCGGGCGGCAGCAGGGGTTTTTGCAAATACGAGAAGCCCTTCTACAGGCTGGTCGAGGCGGTGAATGACTGCCAGATAAGGCTGCTGTTTCTTTTCGCTGTTTTTGTAGATATGGTTTTTCAGAATGCTTACCATATCGGGGGTTCCCACGCGGCTGCTTTGGGTCGGCACCCCTGCGGGTTTGGCACATACTATGATGTCCTGATCTTCATATAAGATTTCCGGGTTCATTTTATTTGCTCCTTTGCTGGTATATCCTTGACTTTTCAGAAAAATCTGACTACACTGATTATCGTATAAAAGAAAAGCGAGGTCAAGTATGATAACATATCTGCTGTTACTAATAGGTTTTTTTCTGCTGATAAAAGGGGCAGATTTTTTTGTAGACGGAAGTTCAAGCATTGCAAAAATATTGAGGGTGCCTTCCATTGTCATTGGTCTGACAATCGTTGCTTTTGGGACAAGCATGCCGGAAGCCTCCGTCAGCATAACGGCTGCCCTTCAGGGGAAAAATGATCTGGCAGTCAGCAATGTGATCGGCTCGAATATATTTAACCTGCTGGTTGTACTGGGGGCAAGTGCCCTGGTGCGTCCGATTCAGGTGAAGTGGTCAATACTGAAGAGAGAGTTTCCTTTTTCTATAATAATAACGTTAATTTTATTACTGGGTCTGACAGGGTTTCGTTTCAGCGGCATATTTGAACAGGGCAGAGAGTACGTACTTACAAGGGGCGTGGGAATCCTTCTCCTTGTATTGTTTATCGTGTTTGTCTGCTTTGCAGTGCTGGATGCTATGCGCTCCCGCAGGCAGATTGCACAGTCAGGTGAGCCGGTGGAAGAATATGAAGTCTTGACTCCACTTCGCAGTGTGGGGTATATTGTAATTGGAATAGCTGGCATAATTATCGGCGGCAACTTTGTTGTGGACAGTGCGACAGAGATTGCACTGAGTTTCGGGTTAAGCCAGACATTTATCGGACTTTCTATAGTAGCACTGGGGACTTCCCTGCCCGAGCTGGTAACTTCTATGGTAGCAGCCAAAAAGGGAGAAAATGATCTCGCACTTGGCAACGTGGTTGGCTCTAATATATTTAACATTCTGTTAATCCTCGGGGCTTCTGCGTCAATTATGCCAATAACTGTTAATTCTTTTGCTGTTCAGGATACGATGATCCTGATCGTAGCCAGCTTCCTGGTGTATGTGTGCTCTATCAGCAGAAAAGGGCTGTCAAAACTGGAAGGCTGTATGTTTGTGCTGTTTTATGCAGGATTTTTTGTATATATACTGACAAGGTAGGTGGAAAAGATGAGGAACCAGGATTGGGAAAGATTTGGAGAGGATATCCGCAGGACGGTGCAGGATGCTGTGGATTCCCAGGATTTTAACAGATTAAATCAGACAATTACAAATACTGTCAATAATGCCATGGATGGACTGGAGAAGGGGCTGCACACGATGGGGGACGCTGTAGGTGATGCAGTGGACAAGACTGCGCAGAACTTTAAAAATCAATCCTGGCAGAATGGCAGCCGGCGGTCCGGCGGAAATACATACAGGTATCAGGGGGACTCCGGACAAGGGAATGCAGACTATCGCTGGAACCCGGATTCCAGACAAAGACGGGAACAGAGACGGGACCAAAGAAGAGATCAAAGATGGCAGGAGCGCGCCAGGGGCGCAAGCTGGCAGTATCAGACCGCGCAGAACTCTCCGACTGTCCAGAAAAATTCCAGCCTGTTTGTCAGGACAACCGGTACGAAAGCCGGAGGGATAGTTCTGGCTGTGACAGGTTATACACTGGGGATTTCCATGCTCTTAATGTTGATACTTGTGCTGGTTGTGGGGATTACTGCGTATGATTTCAGCAGCAATTTCCGGGTGACCGCATGCGTAATTGGAGTTTTCATAGCGGCTGGTGTGATACTGGCAGGTGTCGGGACAAATCTTCTTAGAAAAGTGAAACGCTTCCGCGCATATATCCGGGAGATGGAAGGCAAAGACTACTGCGAGATCAAGGAACTGGCGCAGCGTTTGAGGAGATCTCCAAAGTATATCGCAAAAGATATTGAAAAAATGATAAACAGGGGATGGTTCCGGCAGGGTCATCTGGACAGCCAGAGAACCTGTCTGATCGTCAGTAATGAGGCATACACCCAGTATACAGAACTGATGCAGCGCATGGAAAAGCAGAAACAGGAAGAACGGCTGGAGAAGGCGCGTCAGGCAGAAGAGAACAAGAACCTGGATCCGCAGGTACAGGAAGTTATCAAAGCTGGGGACGAATATATTAAGAAGATTCATGAATGCAACGATGCTATTCCGGGGGAGGAGATTTCGGCAAAGATATCCCGGATAGAGACTCTTGTGGACCGGATTTTTGACCGGGTAGAGCAGAATCCGGAAAATGTACCGGATATCCGCCGTATGATGGAGTACTATCTGCCGACCACCGTCAAGCTTCTGGAAGCCTATGAGGAGCTGGATGCCCAGCCGGTACAGGGCGCGAATATTATTTCGTCCAAGAGTGAGATCGAGAAAACTCTGGAAACATTAAATGCAGCGTTTGAGAAACTGCTGGACAGTCTGTTCCAGGATACGGCATGGAATGTTTCAGCCGACATATCCGTTCTGAACACCATGCTGGCCCAGGAAGGACTTACAAAGGATGACTTTAAAAAATAGTAAGTTGCGAAAGAACCCCGCCAACAATTTTTAATGCATCGCACGTAAGTGACCAAAGCACGGTCACTAAGTGCTCATAGCTATAAAAAATAAGAGAGGTTAGATTCAGACTTACCAGATGGAGGAAGTAAAATGAACAACGAATTTGAAGGATTTGCAGCAACCCCTGAACTGACCCTGGAACCATTTCAGGAACAAAAACAGGTTGTAGAGACTGTGGAGAAGGAAGAAGTTGTTTTCGACGACAACATTCTGACAGAAGAAGAGAGAAGGGCTGTCGAAAATTTTGCCAATCAGATCGACCTGACCAACTCTTCCGTGATTCTTCAGTATGGGGCAGGCACACAGAAGAAGATGGCGGACTTTTCTGAGACAGCGCTGGAGAATGTAAAGACAAAAGATCTGGGAGAGATCGGAGATCTTCTGTCTGGTGTAGTGAAAGAGCTGAAGGATTTTGATGAAGAAGAAGAAAAGGGATTTTTGGGCATATTTAAGAAGACTTCCAATAAGATAACCGCTATGAAGTCAAAGTATGCGAAGGCGGAGACCAATATCAACCAGATATGTAAAGTTCTGGAAAACCATCAGGTACAGCTGTTAAAAGACATTGCGATACTGGATAAGATGTATGAAGTGAATCTTACCTATTTTAAAGAACTGTCCATGTATATACTGGCAGGCAAGAAAAAGCTTCAGGAGATCCGCACTACGAAACTGCCGGAGCTGCTGAACAAGGCGCAGAGAGATGGGCTGCCAGAAGATGCACAGGCAGCGAGAGATCTGGACTCTATGTGCAACCGGTTTGAAAAGAAAATACATGATCTGGAGCTGACACGTACAATTTCTATCCAGACTGCGCCGCAGATCCGGCTCGTACAGGGGAACGATACTCTTATGGTAGAGAAAATCCAGTCTACGATTGTAAATACCATTCCGCTGTGGAAGAGCCAGATGGTACTTGCACTTGGTGTGGAACATTCAGCGCAGGCAGCAGCGGCCCAACGTGAAGTGACAGATATGACGAATCAGCTGCTGCGTAAGAATGCAGAGAAACTAAAAATGGCAACTATTGAAACTGCAAAAGAGTCGGAGCGCGGCATTGTGGATATTGAAACCCTCAAGATGACGAATGAATCCCTGATCTCTACTCTGGACGAGGTAATGCATATCCAGCAGGAGGGGCGGCAGAAACGCCGGGAGGCGGAACAGGAGATGCTGCGGCTGGAAGGCGAACTGAAACAGAAGCTGATGCAGGTACAGGGTTAACATTTTGTCTGAAAAGAGTACGGGACGCCGTGGAAAGAAAAACGGCAGTATGCAGATCCAGGATTTGAGATATTTTATCCTGAGTTTTTCAAAAGAGAGCGCCTTGACAAAAAGGGCTTTTTCGAGTAGAATCACAGTTACTACAGGCGATGAACGGGATTAGTATATGCACGAAATGTCACAGAGAGGAAGCAATCAGGTGCGAGGCTTCTGCAGGAAATGCATAGAACCGGCCCGGGAGCTGCTGTGTGAAAACACGGCGTAGAACCGGCGTTAACGGTGTATGAGTGAACTGTGTCAGGGGATGCAGTTAATTAGGGTGGTACCGCCGAGACTTTCGGTCCCTTTTTGGAAGGGAAGAAGGTCCCGGCGTTTTTGTATATATTTATATGCTAAGAGGCGTTTCGGCTATAATCGGGCATACTGCAGCCGGGACAGATTACTTCCATTATATCAAATACGGGGCAGGGGCCCTGGAGAATGAAAAAGGAGACATAATAATGGCAAAGGAAAAGAAACTGGTAGAATCGATCACATCAAGAGACGAGGACTTTGCACAGTGGTATACGGATGTGGTCCGTGAGGCAAAACTGTGCGACTATTCAGGCGTAAAAGGCTGTCTGAATTATCTGCCCAACGGATATGCAATCTGGGAAAATATTCAGAGCGACCTTGACAAACGTTTTAAAGATACGGGGGTAGAAAATGTTTATCTTCCGGTACTGATTCCGGAGGCGCTGCTCCAGAAAGAATCCGACCATATAGAGGGATTTGCTCCGGAGGTAGCCTGGGTGACGCACGGCGGGCTGGAGAGACTGCAGGAAAGATTCTGCATCCGCCCTACTTCTGAGACGTTGTTCTGCGACCTGTGGAGTAAGACAGTGCAGTCCTACAGAGATCTGCCGAAGGTATGGAACCAGTGGTGCTCTGTACTGCGCTGGGAAAAGACGACGAGACCGTTTTTACGTTCCAGAGAATTCCTGTGGCAGGAAGGTCATACAATCCACGCAACTTACGAAGAGGCGGAGCAGAGAACTCTGACCATGCGCGACGTATACAGAGACTTCATCCAGGATGATCTGGCGATTCCGCTGCTTTCCGGACGGAAGACAGAGAGCGAAAAGTTTGCAGGTGCACAGGACACATACACAGTGGAAGCACTGATGCATGACGGAAAAGCGCTGCAGTCTGCTACAAGCCATTTCTTCGGAAGCTCATTCCCGGATGCATTTGATATTAAATATGCAGATAAGAACAACGAGCTGCACAGCGTATATGAGACATCATGGGGACTCTCAACCAGAATTATCGGCGCTATTATCATGGTACACGGTGATGACAGTGGTCTGGTACTGCCGCCGCGAATTGCACCTGTGCAAACTAGAGTGATTCCGATTGCACAGCACAAAGAGGGCGTCCTGGATAAAGCGAATGAACTGCTTGATGTACTGAAGGCAGCAGGCTACAAAGCCAAAATAGACGATTCAGAAAAGAGTCCCGGATGGAAATTCAGCGAGCAGGAGATGCTTGGAATCCCGACCAGAATTGAAATCGGGCCAAAAGACATTGAAAACAACCAGGTAGTAGTAGTCCGCCGCGATACAAGAGAAAAGATCGTCGTATCCATAGATGAGATTACAACAAAACTGGGTGAAATCCTGGAAACAATTCAGAAAGAGATGTTTGACAAAGCAAAAGCATTCCTGGATTCCCACATTGACAGTGCGGTGACCATGGAAGAGATGAACGAAAAGTTCCAGGAAAACCGTGGATTCATCAAAGCAATGTGGTGCGGTGATGAAGCATGTGAAGACGATATCAAAACCCAGACCGGAGGCGCATCATCCAGATGTATTCCGGATGACGAAGAGCATCTGTCCGATGTATGTATATGCTGCGGAAAACCGGCAAAGCATATGGTATACTGGGGCAAATCATACTAGAATCTCCGCGGAGGGGTCAGTCCCTTCTGCAAAGGGGTCTGACCCTTTTGCAGAGGGGTCTGACCCCTTTGAATATCAAGAAACAAAAAAGTTCCGTAAAATACTTAAAATCTATTGAAAATCCCTTGACTTTCCCGTAAAAACGTAATAAACTAATTTAGCGTGCATAAAAAGGCATTATTTTTTGGCGCGTAAATCAAGATAATTACGATTATCTGCAACCCCTTTCCACATAAGTGAGAAAGAAACGAAAGAATCATAGGAGGTGAAAAAGAATGCCAACATTTAACCAGTTAGTTAGAAAAGGACGTCAGACTTCTGAAAAGAAATCAACAGCACCGGCACTTCAGAAAGGATACAACTCTCTGCAGAAACGTGCTACGAATGTATCTGCACCACAGAAGAGGGGTGTATGTACAGCAGTAAAAACAGCTACACCTAAGAAGCCTAACTCAGCTCTGAGAAAAATCGCCAGAGTTCGTCTCTCTAACGGAATCGAAGTAACAAGCTATATCCCGGGAGAAGGACACAACCTTCAGGAGCATAGTGTTGTTCTGATCCGCGGAGGAAGAGTTAAGGACCTGCCAGGTACAAGATACCATATCGTCAGAGGTACACTTGATACAGCAGGTGTTGCTAAGAGAAGACAGGCTCGTTCTAAATACGGCGCTAAGAGACCAAAAGACGCAAAATAAATAAAAGCGGCTTTAAATGGTTAGTCTAATTAGCAAATTATGTAACTAAACAGTTAAATCGTATCACAAACAGAACTATGATTATCGTAGGTTGCGGATTTAAGCAGGGCGCTTAATGTAATGCAAAAGATTAAGCGCTGACTTCTATATACAGGTCCCGCGGCCACGAGCACATGAAGCGCGATTTCCATAGAAAGACACATGTGAGTACCGATGAATTAATCCCGGCAGAGACCGGAAATAATGATTAAGGAGGGAAGGACCGTGCCACGTAAAGGACATACTCAAAAAAGAGATGTATTAGCGGATCCAATATACAACAATAAGGTTGTTACCAAACTTATCAACAACATCATGTTAGATGGTAAGAAGGGTGTAGCACAGAAGATTGTATACGGAGCGTTTGAGAGAGTTGAAGCAAAGGCTGATAAGCCGGCTATCGAGGTATTCGAGGAAGCAATGAACAATATCATGCCAGTACTCGAAGTAAAGGCAAGACGTATCGGTGGTGCAACTTATCAGGTGCCGATCGAAGTAAGAGCAGAGAGAAGACAGGCTCTTGCACTTCGCTGGTTGACAACGTATTCTCGTAACAGAGGCGAGAAGACAATGGAAGAAAGGCTTGCAAATGAAATTTTTGATGCAGCCAACAACACAGGTTCATCAGTGAAGAAGAAAGAAGATATGCACAAGATGGCAGAAGCAAATAAAGCATTTGCTCACTACCGTTTTTAATTAGGAGGAAAAAATCTTGGCTGGAAGAGAATATCCACTAGAAAGAACCAGAAATATAGGTATCATGGCTCATATCGATGCTGGTAAAACAACACTGACAGAGCGTATCCTGTATTATACCGGTGTAAACTATAAGATAGGTGATACTCACGAAGGTACTGCTACCATGGACTGGATGGAGCAGGAACAGGAGAGAGGTATCACAATTACTTCAGCTGCTACAACATGTCACTGGACTTTGGAAGAAAATACAAAACCAAAGGCAGGTGCCCTGGAACATCGTATTAATATTATCGACACGCCGGGACACGTTGACTTTACTGTAGAAGTTGAACGTTCGCTTCGTGTGCTGGATGGAGCCGTAGGTGTATTCTGTGCTAAGGGCGGTGTTGAGCCTCAGTCAGAAAACGTATGGCGTCAGGCTGACACATACAATGTACCGAGAATGGCGTTCATCAATAAGATGGACATTCTGGGAGCTGATTTCTACAATGCTGTAGAGCAGATCAAGAACAGACTTGGTAAAAATGCTATTTGTCTTCAGCTGCCGATCGGCAAAGAAGATGAATTCAAAGGAATCATCGACTTAATGGAGATGAAGGCTTATATCTATCATGATGATAAAGGCGAAGACATTTCTGTGGAAGAGGTTCCGGACGATATGAAAGACGACGCAGAACTGTATCGTACAGAATTAGTCGAGAAGATCTGCGAATTAGACGACGATCTGATGTTAGAATACCTGGAGGGCGAAGAGCCTTCTGTTGAAGCACTCAAAGCAGCCCTGAGAAAGGGAACATGCGAGTGTACAGCTGTTCCGGTATGCTGCGGTACAGCATACAGAAACAAAGGTGTTCAGAAATTATTGGATGCAGTCATCGAATATATGCCGGCTCCGACAGATATCCCGCCGATCGAAGGTACGGATGAAGACGGAAACAGCGTAGTGAGACATTCATCTGATGAGGAACCGTTCTCCGCACTGGCATTTAAGATTATGACAGACCCGTTTGTAGGTAAGCTTGCTTACTTCAGAGTATACTCAGGTTCTATAAATTCAGGTTCTTACGTGCTGAATGCAACAAAAGGCAAAAAAGAACGTGTTGGACGTATCCTTCAGATGCATGCCAACAAGAGAGCTGAGCTGGATAAAGTATATGCAGGAGATATCGCAGCTGCCATCGGATTCAAGTTCACAACAACAGGTGATACCATCTGTGATGAACAGCATCCGGTTATCCTGGAGTCCATGGAATTCCCAGAGCCGGTTATCGAGCTCGCAATCGAGCCGAAAACAAAGGCGTCACAGGGCAAGCTTGGAGAATCCCTTGCAAAACTTGCAGAGGAAGACCCGACATTCCGTGCACACACAGATAAAGAGACAGGACAGACAATCATCGCAGGTATGGGTGAGCTCCATCTGGAAATCATCGTAGACAGACTTCTGCGTGAGTTCAAGGTAGAGGCTAATGTAGGTGCACCTCAGGTTGCTTACAAAGAGTCCTTCACAAAACCTGTTGATGTAGACAGCAAGTATGCAAAACAGTCAGGTGGACGTGGACAGTACGGACACTGTAAAGTTAAATTTGAACCTATGGATGTCAACGGAGAAGAAATCTACAAGTTCGACTCCAGCGTAGTCGGCGGATCTATTCCAAAAGAATATATTCCGGCTGTAGGCCAGGGTATCGAGGAAGCTATGAAGTCCGGTGTACTCGGAGGATTCCCGGTTGTTGGTGTTCATGCGACTGTATATGATGGTTCTTACCATGAAGTCGATTCAAGTGAAATGGCATTCCACATTGCCGGTTCTCTCGCATTCAAGGATGCCATGAGAAAATCTTCACCAGTACTTCTTGAGCCAATCATGAAAGTGGAAGTAACAATGCCTGAAGAATATATGGGAGATATCATTGGTGATATCAATTCCCGACGTGGACGTATTGAAGGTATGGATGATCTGGGCGGCGGTAAAATTGTCCGCGCATTCGTGCCACTGTCCGAGATGTTTGGCTATTCTACAGACCTTCGTTCCAGAACTCAGGGACGTGGAAACTACTCAATGTTCTTCGAGAGCTATGAGGCAGTACCGAAGTCTGTACAGGAAAAAGTATTAACGAATAAAAATGCCTAAATATCATAAAAAGGCTTGAAAAACCCGGGCTTTTGAAATATAATCAGAATTAGCCGAGTAAAAGCGAAAACCAATAAAATGCCTGTAAATAGGCTATATATTAAGGAGGATTATTCAAAATGGCAAAAGCTAAATTTGAAAGAACAAAACCACATGCTAATATTGGTACCATTGGACACGTTGACCATGGTAAAACAACATTAACAGCTGCTATTACAAAGACACTTTCTCAGAGAGTTGCTGGTAACGCAGCAGTTGATTTCGAAAACATCGATAAAGCTCCAGAGGAAAGAGAACGTGGTATCACAATTTCTACAGCTCACGTTGAGTATGAGACAGACAAACGTCACTATGCACACGTTGACTGCCCAGGACATGCTGACTATGTAAAGAACATGATCACAGGTGCTGCTCAGATGGACGGAGCTATCCTTGTTGTAGCTGCTACTGACGGAGTTATGGCTCAGACAAAAGAGCACATCCTTCTGTCACGTCAGGTAGGTGTACCTTACATCGTTGTATTCATGAACAAATGTGACATGGTAGACGATGAAGAACTTCTTGAATTAGTAGAGATGGAAATCCGTGAACTCCTTGACGAGTATGAATTCCCGGGAGACGACACACCGATTATCCAGGGTTCTGCACTGAAAGCTCTCGAAGATCCTTCAGGAGAATGGGGAGACAAGATCATGGAACTTATGGATGCTGTTGACAGCTGGGTTCCAGATCCGCAGCGTGATACAGATAAGCCATTCCTGATGCCTGTAGAGGACGTATTCTCTATCACAGGACGTGGTACGGTTGCTACAGGTAGAGTAGAGCGTGGAACACTTCACGTATCTGATGAAGTTGAAATCATCGGTATCAAAGAAGAAGTTAAGAAAACTGTTGTAACAGGTATCGAGATGTTCCGTAAACTTCTTGATGATGCTCAGGCTGGTGACAACATCGGAGCTCTGCTTCGTGGTGTTCAGAGAACTGAAATCGAAAGAGGACAGGTTCTGATCAAACCAGGTACAGTAAAATGCCACAAGAAATTTACAGCTCAGGTATACGTTCTGACAAAAGATGAAGGTGGACGTCATACACCATTCTTCAACAACTACAGACCACAGTTCTACTTCAGAACAACAGACGTAACAGGTGTTTGCGATCTGCCGGAAGGTGTTGAGATGTGCATGCCTGGAGATAACGTAGAGATGACAATCGAACTGATTCACCCAGTAGCTATGGAAGAGGGTCTTGGATTCGCTATCCGTGAAGGTGGACGTACAGTTGGATCAGGAAAGGTTGCTAAAATCCTCGATTAATCGTTGATTTACAATCATACAATCTAAATAAAATACCGCAGTCCTAGAGTAATCAGGGACTGCGGTTTTTTGCGTTCAAAATAACCTGTAAATGTCAGAAAGGGTCAATCAGCAGAGAACAATGATTTTTCTCGGTGTTGTCTGAGGCGGAATGCTCCTTGTCGTATTGCTGTAAAAAACAATCAGGTTGCGTCCCCCTATAGAACAGTTAAACCTCTGCCCATTTCCTGTTACTACATTGGTTGATGGGCCGATATTTAACTGCAGTGACTGATCTGCGGCCAGCAGATTTCTGTCAAAAAATCCATAGGCAATCTGTTCATTGCGCATTGCCACACTGATAACAGCCGCACGGTACTGAGGCGGAAAAATCAGCGGTACGGGCTGGTTAGGGTCATAAAAAGCAGTGACGCGCATACCTGGCAGCAAAAAAGTATTGTTAACAATGTAGGTATTGGGAGAAGCTACAAAGTTAACAGGACCATTGTCTGTCAGCAGGCTGATGAGCTGGCTGCAGCACTCGCCCGAAAAAGGCGTGATATTTCTGATCATGCCGGTGATTGGAGTAAAAGTTGTATTGGCCATATAGATAAATTCCTTTTTTATTAGTATATGCAAAAAATGTCTTGTTGCAAATCTTACATGTTGCTGTTGCTTAAATTACATTCTATAAATTCTAAATTTCTTATATAATTCCAAACATAGATAAATGATAACAAATATGGATTCGCATATGAGACGGCTTAAAAGAGTAAATACAGTGGAGTGCGATTAAGGGAGGACAGTGATGTGAATACAAAAATATTATTAAATACGGCATATACCGCAGGGAAAATTGACCCCAGGCTGTACGGGAGTTTTCTTGAACATATGGGGAGAGTCGTATATGGGGGAGTATATGAACCCTCACATCCGTTGGCGGACGAGGACGGCTTTCGGCAAGATGTCCTGGATGCCGTAAAGAATGCGGGGATTACACAGGTTAGATATCCTGGCGGCAACTTTGTTTCCTGTTATCATTGGGAGGACGGAATCGGTCCAAAACAAGACAGGCCCCATTGTCTGGAGCTTGCCTGGAGGGCAATAGAAACCAACGAATTTGGTACAGATGAATTCTTCCGATGGGCAAAAAAAGCGGAGATAACCCCAATGCTTGCGGTGAATCTGGGGAGCAGGGGGATCGAAGATGCGGTTCATTACTTAGAGTACTGCAACTTCCCAAAAGGCACAAAATATAGCGATCTCAGGCGGAAAAATGGAAGAGAAGAACCCTATAATGTAAAAATGTGGTGCCTGGGAAACGAGATGGACGGTTCCTGGCAGATCGGCCATAAAACCGCGGAAGAGTATGGACGCCTGGCGGCCGAGACAGCCAAAGTGATGAAAATCATAGACCCTGCCGTAGAATTGTCGGTATGTGGAAGTTCCCTGAATACAATGGAGACCTTTCCTCAATGGGAAGAAACAGTACTGGAACATACTTATGAGTATGTAGACTATATCTCCCTTCACCAGTACTTTGCAGGCCAGGAAAAAGGCACAAAATCGTTTCTGGCGCAGGCCGACGAGATGGACAGGTATATCAAGGACGTGGTTTCGGCATGTGATTTTGTGAGAGCAAAAAAACGCTCGGATCATAAAATCAATATCAGTTTCGATGAATGGGGCGTGTGGGCGTATCGGGCGCAGGAAGTGGCCGAACAGTGTAAAACGAATTCGTGGGAGCTGGCGCCGGAGATCAGCGAGATGATATACACTTTTGAAGACAGCCTGCTCTTTGGAGGGATGCTGCTTGCACTGCTGAAAAATGCAGACAGAGTAAAAATAGCATGCCAGTCGCTTCTTACAAATGTAAGCGCCATGATCATGACCGAAAAAAACGGAGGGATCTGGTATCAGCCAATCTACTATCCCTTCACCCATGTGGCGAACCACGGGAAGGGCGTAGTGCTGGACTGCCGTATTATAGAAGGCGAAAAAGAAGATTTGGACTATGCTGCCGTATATAATGAACCTGATTCGGAATTAGTCATATTTGCAATAAACAGAGATGACGCTAAAAAGAAATATATCAGTCTTGAAATGCAGGGACTTGAGTGCCGTCAAATAATCGAGCATGTAGTGATGGAATCAGAAGATCCAAAGGCTGTAAACTCTTTAAACCATACAGGTGTTAAGCCGCACAGGAATGGAAAGACAGAGAAAACCGGCAAAAAAGCAGATATAGAGCTGCCGGAATTATCGTGGAATATGATTCGGATTGAGGTACAAAAAAGCGGATTGTTATAAAACATCAGCAAATTAAATGGCAAAAAAATATGGAACAATGAGGCCGGCCCGGATACAGGCCGAACAATCAGAGGGAGGAAAGATGTGAACAGCAGCAGTTATCAAAATACAGAGTTTAACCAGCCTTTTATCAGGCAGAGAGCAGACCCATATGTCATGAAGGATAAAAGCGGCAATTACTATTTTACAGCATCTGTGCCGGAATACGACAGGATTGTATTAAGGCGTGCCAAGTCGCTGGACGGGCTTCAAAGCGCAGAGGAAACAACGATCTGGAGGCGGCACGAAAACGGAAGAATGAGTATACATATCTGGGCTCCTGAGATACACTATATTCAGGGAAAATGGTATATTTACTATGCGGCGGGAGATAAAGACAGCATCTGGGACATTCGCCCCTATGTGCTGGAATGCACAGGAGAGGATCCGCTGAAAGATAAGTGG
Organism: Clostridium sp. D5; assembly: GCF_000190355.1. Classification (NCBI taxonomy): domain Bacteria; kingdom Bacillati; phylum Bacillota; class Clostridia; order Eubacteriales; family Clostridiaceae; genus Clostridium; species Clostridium sp. D5. The sequence continues at coordinate 384,058 of NZ_GL870809.1, forward strand.
ATAGAGAGAGGCATGATAGAGGCGGCTGATGCATTTACATTCCAGGACTTCTCTCTGGACATGACGGTGTTCACTCATAAAGAGAGACTTTACTGTGTATGGGCTGAAAAGGTAAGCACCGGAAAGAAAATATCAAATTTATATATAGCGGAAATGGAGTCACCATTAAAATTCAAGACAGAGCAGGTACTTCTGTCATCACCGGATTATGACTGGGAGAGGATTGATTTTTGGGTAAATGAAGGGCCTGCGGTGGTGAAACGCGGAGGCAAAATCTTTCTCACATATTCCGCAAGTGCTACGGGTAAATGCTACTGCATGGGAATGCTGAGTATTGATGGAGAAGCAGATATACTGGATCCAGGAAATTGGGAAAAAAGCCGGCAGCCGGTGCTGTCAAGTGATTTCACAAAGGGGATATACGGTCCCGGACATAATTCATTTGTAAAAAGCGGGGACGATCAGGCAGAGATTATGTTTTATCATGCGAGGCAATATGATGAAATTCAGGGAGACCCTCTGTATGACCCGAATCGTCATACCTATAGAATGAAACTTGAATGGGATGATGAAGAGAAACCGGTGTTTCAATATAAAAATAATTATTAATAAAATACGAGGAGGAATGAAAATGAAAAAGAAAGCTTTAACGAGAGGAATTGCAGCGGTTTTAAGCACCGCCCTTTTGGGAAGTGCCCTCATTACAGGCTGCGGAAAGAGTGACGAAAAAGAAACGAAGACCTCTGAGGGCGGAAAGATTTCCGCACTGCTGATCCAGAGCCAGAATAATGACGGATTACAGCGTATGTTTGAAAAACTGGAAGAAGAGGAGAATATTAAAGTAGACGCACAGGTGATACCTGACGACCAGTACTTAAATATCCTGCAGATGAAGCAGGCTTCCGGGGAATTGCCGGATATTATCCAGTATAATATACCGCATCTTTATAATTATCTGGACCCGGAGACGGAGCTGTATGATTTTTCGGATGAAGCGTGGGTTGATGAACTCCTGCAGCCGGAGGTGTCACAGGTCGATGGAAAACAGTACGGATTTCCGCTGAAGGCGAACTCAGGATACCAATGTTTCTTATACAATAAAGATTTTTTCGAAGAAAATAATCTAAGCATTCCAGAGACCACAGAGGAATTCGATGCACTCTGCCAGCAGATCAAAGAGATGGGCGTCAGCCCGATTCTGCTTGCCAGTGATGCCTGGGTGCCTCAGATATGGATGACCAATGGATATGCACGTGCGCTGGGGTCAGACGAGGCTGCCGTAGAGATGACAGAGGCAGTATTAAATGGTGAGAAAAAGTTCAGCGACTACCCGGAAATGGCTGAAGTAATCGACAATCTGCTGGATATCAAGGAAAAAGGATACTTTAATGACGACATAGCAACCCTTTCATGGGATGATGCATGGGTAGAGTTAAGTGATCAGAAGGGCGCAATGCTCATGGGCGAAGCCTTTATGATTCCTTCTAACCAGGCAATGTTCCCGGATACCAGATTTGGGGTATTCAATGTGCCTCTTCCTTTTGACGAAAAAGACCAGATTAGTATTTCGAGCTATACAAGTGGATTTGCAGCTGGAAAAGACAGTGAAAACATTGAGATGGTGAAGAAGATGTTTGCGGCTTTTGCGACACCGGATTATCTGAACCTGTACTTTGAAGATGCCCCGGGACTGCCGGCCTTCGAAGGGGTGGAAGGCGGCGAACTTCCGGAAGACATTCTGGAATTATACCAGAAGCATATGGACGCCGGTACCTATGTTACAGAGATGAATCTGCATTGGGGCAGCATCGAACCTGTCTTTAGCGAAAAGCTCTGGACGTATTATCTTGAGGCACTGACAAAAGGAAATATGGATGGAAAAGCGGTACTGGATAATTTCCAGGCCGATGTAGAGAAGTACCTCAAGGAAAATGCAATGTAAAACAAATAGAGGCATGGGGATATCGGCACAAAAGCTCCGGTATCTCCGTGGCCAGGAGGTAAGACAATGATAAAAAAGAAACATGGCGGATATCCTTTCTGGCTCTCCATTCCTGCGATCGCAGTCTACTCGGTTTTTGTGATTATTCCGATTGTAATGAGCCTGGTGCTCGCATTTACAGACTGGAATGTAAACAGGTGGACATCGCCCTCTTTTGCCGGGCTGACCAGTTTTATAGAGATTTTAAAAGACCCGGTTTTTATGAAATCTTTGTTCAATAGTTTTCTGTATGCCATTGCAACAACCGTTTTAAAGGTCGTTTTCGGGCTTGCACTTGCATTGGCGCTGGTAAAGCCATTTAAAGGCAATACGATCTTCCGGACGATTTTCTATCTTCCATGTGTTCTCAGTATGACTGTCATAGGCGTGTTATTTACCGCTATATTAGCGAAGAACGGACTGCTGAATAACCTGCTGGAAATGCTGCACCTGACCTCATTTCAGAGAGAATGGCTGGGGCAGTATGGCACGGCGATGACCTGGATTATTCTGATCGAAAGTTGGATGTGGGCGGGATTTAATATGTTTGTATTTATATCGGGCCTTCAGGCAATCCCCCGGGATTATTATGAAGCCGCCAGTACGGAGGGCGCCTCCAGAATCAAACAGTTTACCAGTATTACACTGCCACTTATTATGCCTGCGATTACCGTAAATGTAACGCTGAACGTTGCGGGCGGGATGAAAGTATTTGACATTATATACGTATTGACGAATGGGGGGCCGGGGACAGATACACAGGTTTTGAGCACATATGGATTTAAGGCGTTCAGTCTGGGGTATCTGGGCGAATCAAGTGCGGCCAGCATTATACTTACGATATTGGTAATCATAGTCTCTTTTGCACTGAACGGATTTTTCAGGAAGAGGGAGGTAGAATTATAATGAAGAAGAAAAACAATGTACTGAAAATGATTCTGCTCATACTGATTACCTGCATTTACTTAATTCCGATTGTAATGATGGTGTTGGGATCTCTGAAACCAAAAGAGGAGGCGATTCGTTTCGATCTGAGCCTGCCCTCTGTGATAGAATGGTCCAATTATACATATGTACTTGAAAAGGGACATGTTTTAACCGGATATTTTAACAGCTTTATTATGACTGCTGCGGCCACTGTACTTGTACTGCTTTTTGGTGCTCTTGCAGGCATCTATGTGGGACGGAGCAGAGGCAGGGTGTCCACGGCGATCTATAATTACTTTATATTGGGGCTTACAGTCTCTTTCCAGATCGCGACCACATTCGCACTGTTAAAGTTTCTGAATCTATACGGTTCCAGAGTTGGCGTTGTTTTAATCTATGCCGCGATTCAGCTGCCATTTACGGTAATGACTTTTTCCAGTTTTATCAAAGGCGTGCCGCGGGAAATTGACGAAGCGGCAATGATAGACGGCTGCGGGCCGCTCAGGCTTATTTTTTTGATTATTATGCCAATTATGAAGCCGATCATGATAACTAACTTGATCGTGACTGCCATCCAGACATGGAATAATTTTATGATACCTCTGTTTTATCTGGATTCTTCGGAAAAATGGACCATACCGCTTATGGTATATAATTTCTTCGGACAGTATTCCAGAAACTGGAACTATGTATTTGCGATGCTGGTGATTACAATTCTGCCCGTGATTATCTTATATCTCTGCCTGCAGAAATATATTGTGGAAGGCATGACATCCGGAGCCGTGAAGGGTTAGTCTGTTATAAAAGAGCGGCGGAAACTGGATGGGATAGAGTGACAGGGTTTTATTTGAGAAAGAAAGGGAAAACGATAATGAATAGACAGGATTATTTAGAAAAAATAGAGAGAGTCATCAGTGAGGGGCCGTATCAGGATACCTGGGAATCCCTGTGCACACACCCGGTTCCGAAGTGGTACCGGGATGCCAAGTTTGGAATTTTCATACACTGGGGAATATACAGCGTTCCGGCATTCCGCGATGAGTGGTATTCACGGAATGTATACAGGAAAGGTTCTGCAGAGTACAACTATCATGTGGAAAACTATGGAGAATTGAGCGAATTTGGATACAAAGACTTTATTCCAATGTTCAAAGCAGAAAAATTTGACCCGGCTGCCTGGGCCAGGCTTTTTAAGAAAGCAGGGGCAAGATATGTGATGCCGGTAGGAGAGCATACGGATGGCTTTCAGATGTATGACAGCGAACTCAGTAAATGGAATGCAAAACAGATGGGCCCAAAGAGAGACGTACTGGGGGAATTAAAGGAAGCGGTTGAAGCGCAGGGTATGGTGTTTACGACCTCCTCACACCGTGCGGAGCACTGGTGGTTCTATAACCTGGGCAGAGAAATACCGGAGGCGGATGTAAATGATGAGGAATATGCGGATTTTTACGGCCCCGCAGCCGGTCCTACCCGGGCATGGGGGGATTTCATGGATAATCCGCCGGACAAAGAATTTCTGGAAGACTGGCTTGTCAGAACCTGCGAGCTGGTGGACCGCTATCGGCCAAAGGATCTTTATTTTGACTGGTGGATACAGACTTATGCATTTAAGCCCTATCTGAGGAAATTTGCTGCTTATTACTACAACCAGGCCGAAAAGTGGGGCGCAGATGTAGCGATTAATGCAAAGTTTGACGCATTTGTACACGGCAGCGTAGTAAAAGACGTTGAAAGAGGGCAGATGGGAGATATCAGCCCGGACTTCTGGCAGAATGATACCTCCGTGGCAAAGAATTCCTGGGGATATACAAAAAACAATGTGTACAAAGATGCGAAAGACATCCTGTGTAATCTGGTAGATGTGGTCAGCAAAAACGGATCGCTTCTTCTGAATATCGGACCAAAGCCCGATGGAACCATTCCGGAAGAAGACGAAAGACTTCTCCTGGAGATTGGAAAATGGATGGAGACGAACGGGGAAGCCATCTACGATACTAAGTACTGGAAAATATACGGAGAAGGACCGACAGCGGTACCGGACGGAGAGTTTACAGATACCCAGAGAGAAGAGTTCACATCAGAGGATATCCGTTTTACCAGCAAGGCCGATGTGGTGTATGCGATTGTCATGAAGTGGCCGGAAAACGGCATGGTTAAGATAAAGTCTATGGCAAGCATCAAATATCTGAGAACAGCGATACGCGACATCGAAATATTGGGGCAGAAAGTGAAACCGTTTTTCGAATTCCGGGATACGCTGGAAGTATCGGCCGATATTGAAACAGATGATAAACCTGTGGTATTGAAAATCTATATTGAATAGCAGGCAGATTGCACAGGATTTAAAAAGAGACGAAGCGTATACCTGAGGAAAAAGAAAGTGTGGTATGGCGGGGATATGAAAGCCCTGTCATACCACATATTGTTTATGCTATAATGAAAAGAAATGCCGGATTTAATGAAGTGCGGCGAAAGGAATTGAGTCCAGATTGAAAAAGTATAAATTTCAAAATAAAATTCTGATTACAAATAGCATTGTCCTGGTAGGAGTTGTTACTTTTTGTTTTTTGCTGTTTGCATTTTATTATATAAGTGAAAATAACAGGCAGTTCAGGGATAATACTGACAGGACCGCAGATTCTGTAGGCAGTATTCTGGAAAACAGCTTCTTTTTTGCGGATAATACAGCGGTCCAGGCGGGAAATAATCCGTATATAAAGGATGTTTTGAATAAGTTATATTTCAATACAGACCAAAGCAACTATTTCAGCAATGAGCATACGGAGGCCAATGCAATCCTTCAGTATCTCTACCCGTATCTGGTAAAAAAGGATTTGCTTTACCGCATTTGTTTCTATAATGAAAACGGAGATTTTTTGGCCTGTGGATCCAGTGTTACTTTAAAGGGAGTGCAGAATTATGTCTCTGAGAAAAGGATGGATAAGGTTACCGGGCGGCTTGCAGAGAATAAAGGAATCAGCACCAACCTGGTCTATACCGAGGACGTACTGCAAAATACGGAGTTTAAAACAGATGGTTATATTGCGGTTGTGCGCCCGGTCAGGGACAGCAATATACGGGACGGCCTGCCGCTTGGCTATCTGGAAGTCCATTTATCACTGAATGGTATTAAAGAACAAATTACCCCCCTGATTGGAAGTGGAAATGCAGCGATTTACTATCAGGGCAGGTCCATTTTACAAGTAGGGGAGGATCGGGGGGATGCAGGGGCATTTGCGGTCACCAAAGATATTGGGGACGGGTTTGAAATCCGGCTGAAAAGCTACAATGAAAATGGGAGACAGGTTGTACTCGTTACGATTATCATACTGTTCATCATCGCCACTCTCATTATTATATCCATGGTTTTAGTGCAGCGTAAGGTAGTGACAAGAATAACGAAGCCCTTAATATCGCTTTTTAATCTGGTTCAGACAACAGATCTGGATGATGTCTCCAGGCTGGAAGAAGAGCACTCCATAGATGAGATTCTGGAATTACAGCAGTCCTTTAACCATATGATGAAAAGTCTGCAGGCATCGGTCGAGGAGACGGTTGCCATGCGTACCGAGAAAGTGAATGCACAGATGCTTGCACTGCAGGCTCAGGTAGATCCGCATTTTATCCATAACACGCTGGCGATTATCTCATCGCTTGCAGATGAGGGGGAAAACCAGAAGGCAAAGGATGTCAGCAATATGCTCTCCTCTATGATCCGCTACAGCTCTGATTATACGAAGCAGGAGACGACTTTAAGTCAGGAAATAGACAACATTGTATCTTATTTAAAATTAGTAAAGTACAGGTATGAGGAAGATTTTGTCTATCAGATAGAATTAGAGGCCGGGTGCGGAGAAGTCCAGATCCCCAGGTTTATCATACAGCCGCTGGTTGAAAATGCTATAAGGCACAGCCTGAACAAAGCTGATTTTCCGTGGAAGATAGCGATCACCTGCTATCAAAGAGAAGAAAAATGGTACATTGAGGTAAGCGATAATGGTGCGGGGATTGAACCGGACAGTATTGAAGAGATCAAAAACCGGCTGGCCAAAATGAATGATTCCAGTATGGATGAACTGGTCAAAAACCTGAAAATAGGGGGATTTTCACTGATGAATATATTAATCAGAATGTATATCCATTATAAAGACGATATGGAGTTTGACATATACAGAAATAATGAGGATGGTACCACTGTAATGATAGGAGGCATGATTGAATGATAGAGGTATTGGTGGCAGAAGATGAAAGACCGATCCTGAGAAATATTGTGAAGGCAATCGAAGCGGCTGATTCGGATTTCCGTGTGAAATATGCTGCCTGTAACGGGAAGCAGGCAAAGGAATACCTGGATTCAAACCAGATCGATGTTGCTTTTCTGGACATCAATATGCCGATCTATGACGGGCTGTTTTTGCTGCAGTATATCCGCGATAATAATATGAATCTGATACCGGTTATTTTAACCGGTTACCGGGAGTTCGATTATGCAAAAAAGGCTTTGAAGTTTAATGCCTTTGACTATCTGCTGAAGCCGCTGGATGAGAAGGAGCTGGGGAACCTGCTGAATAAACTGAAAGTGGAAGTGGAGATAAAGAAGAAGCAGCAGCCATTTGATTCTTTTGGACAGATATCCAGGACGGTATTTGAAGATGGGGACGGTATGCAGAACAGCTGTTTTGTAGCAAGTTGTTTTTTAGGCGGTTACTCAAGGGGAAATCTGGACGATGAGACAAAAGTGAGACAGGAAGATACAGAGAGGTATCTTAAGAAATATATAGAAGAAAAAGTAGGTAAGAACCGTTTCTGGCTGGCAAAAGGGCATCGCGAATCAGAACGGATACTCTTTGTGAATGTAAATACGGATCGTTACAGAGAGCTGCTGGAAGGAATGGTAAGCTCTGCAGATACTTCGTTACTGCCGATCACCGTAGCTTCAGCCACCGGGCCGGCAGAGATAGCCGCGATCAGTGAGGTGTACAGGAACCTGTCTGAAACGGCGAAAGAGATTATGGAATTCGGAAAATCCTGCATTCTCTTCTCTGAAAAAATACGGCAGCCGGAAAAAGGTATCGATAAAGACAGGCTGGAAGTTATATTGGAGGGGATTCAACCTGATATCACTTTAGAAGCATTAACAAAAGTATTTGGACGTGTGATTGATTTGGCGGGAACGAAAAGAAAGAATCTGGAATACGGTATGAAAAGCTTTTTTATCCGTCTGTGCGAAAAAGTTCCGACCCAAATCAATTACCTGGACATCGAGGAAGAGATATTATTCATACTGGAAAATGAATTCAAATATGAGAAACTGGTTGAAAAGATAGAGGCAGTGGTGAAAGAATACTTCTATGTAAGTGTAGAACCCTCCAGGAACAAAGAAAGACTGGCGGAGGAACTGAAAATGTATATTATAAAAAGCTATCAGTTTCCGTTTTCCAGCCAGATATTAGAAGAAAAATTTGGCTACTCCGCATTTTACCTGCGCTCTGTATTTAAAGAATCATTTCAGGTGTCACCTAACGAATATCTGTTGAAAGTACGGATGGAAAGAGCATGTCTGCTGCTCAGACAGGGAGTGCAGGCAAAGGATGCGGCGAACGAAGTGGGATTTTCGGATCCGCTCTATTTTTCTAAAGTCTTTAAAAAGTTTACTGGCTGCAGTCCAAGTGAGTATATGGGGGAAGGATAGTACATGGTACCTGGGCATCCTGCAATTCAGTCTGAACGGGAGGCGGCGCAGCAGAAGCGAGTCGGATTTAATTCTGTGACCGCTCCGTGATAGAAAGTTAACGAGGACTTGAATCATGGCTGATTTACTTCTTGTAATTAATGGAAAATATATCCTGTTCATGGTATACTTATCCCTAAGAGATTCGTTAAGTATGTAGGAAAGGACGCGTTTTTATACATGGATTTTTTGTAATATAAAGATGCAGGGCTGGTGGAAATGTATTTCAGGCAGGATGGAGAATTTGCATGAAAGGGCTGGGAACGATAGTCAATGTTGCTGCTGTCATTGCAGGCAGCGGGATTGGCCTGCTTATTAAAAATGGGTTAAAAGAGCGGTTTCAGAGTATTTTGATGCAGGCGTGCGGTGTTGCGACCATTTTTATTGGAATGGGCGGTGCGCTTACGGGGCTTCTTAGGATTACACCGGATGGGGGGCTTGAGACACAGCACACGATGCTTCTGGTATTTTCTCTTGTATTGGGGAGTCTTTTGGGGGAGGCACTGAATATTGAACTGCATATGGAGCATCTGGGAGATACCTTAAAAGCCTTGGTTAATGCAAAGAAAGATACACAGTTCGTGAATGGATTTGTGACGGCGACACTGGTCATCTGTATTGGGGCGATGGCAATTGTAGGCTCCATACAGGATGGGCTGACCGGAGATTATACAATGCTTTTTGCCAAGGCGCTTCTGGATTTTGTGATTGTCATGGTGTTTGCATCCACTCTGGGAATTGGCGTAATGTTCGCGGCAATTCCGCTTGGAATCTATCAGGGCGGAATCACTGTCGGGGCGGCTTTGATATCAGGTTACATGAATGAGACGCTGATTTCTAATCTGTCCTGTATTGGTTCCGTGCTGATATTCTGCGTCGGTGTGAACCTCACTTTTAAAAAGATGATCAAGGTGGGAAATATGCTTCCCGCCATATTGGTTCCGGTTATATATCATTTTCTGTCATTTTTGCATTAAGTATCCGAAATTCCCTTCAAAGCATGGAAAACACTGGATTTTATAGGCTTCTATTATTGTATCCTCGGAAAAGTTGAGTTATAATCATAGCAAATGGAATATTTATGAAACCAATGAAACCGAGGTCTAGAGAGATGCCCAATATAACAATCAACGATATAGCCCGATGTGCAGGTGTATCAAAAGCAACTGTATCACGTGTGCTGAATCATCCGGACGTAGTTGATGAGAAAACAAGAAAAACGGTCCAGCGTGTGATGGAAGAAAAAAATTACCGTCCTTCCGTGACGGCGCGTAATCTGTCGAACAGGAAGTCCAGCACGATCGGAGTGATACTTCCGCAGGTGGACAATATGTTTTTTGGCGAGATGCTTCGCGGCATGATACATGTAGCGGATAAAAATGAACTGACCATCATGTGTTTTAACTCGGACGACAGTAAGAAAAAGGATCTGCAGACTCTGGAAATTCTGGCCGGACACAGAGTTCGCGGACTGATATATGTACCGGTGGTATCTTATGAAGAAAAGCAGGAGAGAAAGGTGCTCAACCGATACCTGCATACGTTGGATGCGCCGGTAGTAATTGCGGACAGGAATATAGACCTGCCCGTGGACGGTGTGTTTTTCGATGACAATTCGGCAATGTATGAGGCAACCAGGGCAGTGATCGAGGCAGGGCATACCAGGATTGCGATTATTAACGGAACGCAGGAGCGGGTGCTGGGCAGACTGCGTCAGAGCGGATTTGAAAGGGCGCTGGAGGAGGCCGGACTACAGATACCGGATGAATATATTATGCTCGGGGATTATAGCATACAGAGCGCCTATATGATGACAAAGGAGATGATGAAGCTGCCGGTACAGCCGACAGCAGTTATAACCTGCAATAATGATACAACGAAAGGCTTTCTGGAGGCTGTGTATGAGTGCGGGAAGTCGATACCGTCAGATTATAAGAATATATCTCTGGATAAGATGGAGATGCTGAATATTCTGGGAATTCCGTACAATTACATCGAGCGAGATGCGTATCAGATGGGGCAGAAGGCGATGGAACAGCTGATTAACCGTATAGCATTTCCCGACAGGGCATACCGGCATATTATTATTGAATCCCCGTTTGTTAAGCAGAGTTTATAAAAGAATATAAATGAGAACATGAATAAACCATCAGAGACGGTTTGTGCAGATTATACAAGTAAGATTATAATGCACGGCTGTTAGCTGATGGTTTTTTGTATGATTTTATGAAATTAGAAAATAAAAAGCAAGTTCATTGACAAACAGTGCAGAAAAGAGTTATATTTAAACCATATTGTAACCGGTTACAAAGAAAAATAAATGATATAAAATAGAAAAACCGCATAAATACAGCAATATTGGTTTAAATATACTAGTAATTATAAAGCGGTTACATAAATATCCGTTAGAGCAGGAGGAATAGTCTTGAAAATTATTATGGGCGCCGATCCGGCAGGTTTTGAACTGAAGAATGCGATTAAGGCAGATTTGCTGAAAAAGGGTTACGACATCACAGACATAGACCCGGAAACTCCTGTGTTGTTTCAGGATGCAGCAGTTGCAGTTGCCCGGGGAGTACAGAGTCGGGAGTATGACAGAGGCATAGCAATATGCGGTACGGGCATGGGTGTCAGTATCATATGCAACAAGCACAGAGGCGTGTATGCTGCCCTGTGTGAAAGTCTGTATCAGGCCAGAAGGGCTAAGGCCGTGAACAATACGAATGTATTGTGCATGGGCGGTTTTATCATAGGAAATGAAATGGGTATAGAAATGGCCAATGCCTGGCTGGAAGCGGAGCATATGTCCGGTCTTACGCCGGAGATGGCCAGAATTGTAGAAAAAGAATATGATCAGTTGGTGGAATTTGAAAATACGGTATATACAGCGAAGGAGGAGCAGCGGTGAAAAAGATATCCCCATCTATGATGTGCGTGGAAATCGACAAACTGAATGAATATCTGAAAATATTTGAAGAAGAAAAGATAGAATACCTTCACATTGACATAATGGACGGTGAATACGTGCCCAATTATACTCTGGGGACCGATTATGTGAAACAGCTTCGTAAGGCGACCGATATCCCGCTGGACGTTCATCTTATGATAAACAGTCCGGAAAGAAAGATAGAATGGTTTGATTTTCAGGAGGGTGAATATGTGGCTGTCCATGCGGAGAGCACACAACATCTGCAGAAGGCTCTTCAGGCCATCCGGGCAGCAGGTGCGAAGTCCATGGTTGCGATTAATCCGTCCACAAGAGTAGAGGATCTTCAGTACGTCCTGGACGATATGGACGGTCTGCTTGTCATGACTGTAAATCCGGGATTTGCCGGACAAAAGGCGATTCCCCAGACCATACAGAAGATCGAAGACTGCAGAAATTATCTGGATGCGAGAGGATATCAGCATATTGAGATCGAGGTAGATGGAAATGTGAGCTATGAACTGGCAGGGGAGATGTCGAAAAAACATGCGGATATCTTTGTGGCCGGGTCCTCCAGTTTCATGAACGGAATAGATGGAATGAAGGAAGGGATTCGGCGCATGCGGCGGGTTATTGATGCGGGGTGAGGATAGTGCGGACGCCGCTGGAATCGGAGACAGGGCTGGCTGGAAACGGGACAGGACTGTAAGCTGGAGTAAAGGAAAAATGAAGGAAAACCGGGACAACCTGGGCACATCGCGCGAAGCCTGATGGCTTCGCGTGCTGGGCCCAGGAAAACTTGTAATTCGGAATTACAAGTTTTGTCCCGGTTTTCCTTCATTTTTCCTTTACTCCAACTAACAGTCCTTTTACGCTTCCAGCCAGCCCTGTCTCCGGTTCCAGCGGCTGGGTGCATCCAAACGGCAGTTTAAGAGCCGAATGCGTGGGGGGATCCTGGGCGGAGAAGCGGATGGGTGTTGGAATTAACCGGGGAGTTTGAGGGGGAGATGAGTCATGTTAAGAACAGGCGTTTTTCGACAAATTTTTCAGAAACCGCTTTCTTTTTGGGAAAATATGGATAATATGGGATGGAAAAGGAGGAGAGGGGGAATGATTAAAATATGTCAATTATTTTGTGAAAAATATACAAAAAGAAGGTATGAAATACATTAAAAACGACGAAACTATGAATGAATTGTGCTGAGGGGTTGACGGGGGAAAAGTTGTGTGTAATAATTAATTTACTGAAACCGGTTACAAACATTCAGCGGAGGAAATGGAAAATGCCTAAAGAATTTACGATTAATGACATTGCAAAAGAGGCGGGCGTTTCAAAGGCGACGGTGTCGCGGGTGTTGAATGAATCAGCTTCCGTGAGGACGGAAACTAAAGAACGGGTTCTGGAGATTATGGAGAAGCGTCATTTTTCTCCTTCGGCTACGGCCAGGAACCTGTCGAGGCAGAGCTCGAACACGATCGGTGTGATAGTGCCCGAGGTTGATAACCCGTTTTTCGGGGAGATGCTAAGAGGGATCACGGAGATCGCAGACAAATATAATTATACTTTAATCTGCTGCAATTCAGATGACAGTGCGGATAAGGATAAGAAAGCGCTGCTGATGCTGAAGGAGCACAGAGTGAGAGGGCTGCTCTATACACCGGCGGTTGATTATACTACCAGGGAACAGCAGCGGGAGATCAACAAGCTTTTGAAAGATCTGAATGCCCCAATCGTAATTATGGACCGCCAGACGGACAGTCTGGAAGAGTATGACGGCGTCTTTTTTGATGATGAGAAGGGGCTGTATGAGGCGACGATGGCTCTGATAAAAGCAGGGCACACAAAGATCGGCCTCTTGAATGCGACGATGGACAGGGTACTTGCCAGAGTCCGTTACAAAGGATATGAGAGAGCGATTCATGATGCGGGAATTCCTCTGGAGAAGCGTTACATATTCGAAGGAGATTACCGGATGACCAAAGCGTACAAGCTTTCCAAAAGGCTTCTTACTATGGAGGACAGGCCTACGGCAGTGCTGACCTGCAATAACAGAACCAGCCTGGGATTTCTGAAAGCTCTTTATGAGAGAAATGAGCGTTTGTCAAGAGACATCGCGTGTATTGGGCTGGACAGAATAGAAGCATTCGATGTGATACATAATAAGTTCAACTATATTGAGCGGGATGCGAACCAGATGGGCCGTCAGGCTATCCGGCTGCTCAATGACAGAATAGCATATCCCGAAAGGCCGCTGAAGCAGATTATTCTGACTCCGGTCCTGAGGATTCAGGAATTATGAGAATGGAGGTAAATATGGGAGACAGATTTAAAGAATTATCAACGATGGCTATGAAAGAACTGACAGAAGTATTTGACAGGATGGATGATTCCAATGTAAGGGAACTTCTGGAGATGATAAAGAAGACAGACAGAATCTTCCTGCTGGCTGCGGGACGGGAAGGCCTTTCTACCAGGTCATTTGCAATGAGGCTGATGCATCTGGGGAAGAAGTCTTACTGGATCTGGGACGACACAACACCGTCCATAGGGAAAGGGGATCTGATGATCTGTGCATGCGGTTCTGCCAACGTAGGACATGAGAATTATATAGCACAGATGGCAAAGGACAACGGTGCCACACTGGCATTGATCACTCCTTCCAATGAAGGATATATAATTCCAATATCGGACCTGGTAGTGAATGTTCCGGCAGCGGCATATAAAGCCGTTGGTGAATTTGTTCCTACAGAGCAGCTGATGGGTAATCTTTTTGAACAGGCACTCTTCATTCTCTACGATGTATTGGTTATGATGCTCAGGGAAGAGATGGGAATCAGCAGAGAAGAGATGGTCAGCAGACACCGGAATGTAGAGTAGAGTCTGCGCCAGGTATTATGAAAGCCCATAATGGGGCCATGCGGAAGCATGAGCGATCACATAAATTTTTTCAAAAAAGGAGGAAAAAAGTTATGAAAAATCTCAAGAAATTTGTCGCAATCATGGCAGCGGCAGCAATGACACTCTCAATGGTGGCTTGCAGCAGCGAAAAAACCACCACATCCTCAGACACAAAGAAGGAGAACAAGGAGACGACAACAGAAGACAGCGGAAGCACCGATTTGTTTGATGTTGCAAATTACAAATCAGACAAAGACAAGTCTGAATGGACGATCGCAGTTGTAACAAAAGATAACACTGCTAACTGGTTCAAGCGTATGGAAGTCGGCGTTAATGAATTCGGTGAAGAAACCGGCATCAACGTGATCCAGAAAGGACCGGCTAACGCAGATGCAGCTTCTCAGGTACAGGTTATTGACGATTTGATCAACCAGGGCGTTGACGCACTTTGCGTAGTGCCGATCGACCCGGGCGCAATTGAAGCATCCCTGAAGAATGCAATGGAGCAGGGAATTGTAGTTATCACACATGAAGCTTCTAACCAGAAGAACACATTATTCGATACAGAAGCATTTACATCGAAAGACTTCGGTGCCGCAATCATGGACGCTCTTGCAAAAGACATGGGCGAAAAAGGCAAATATGCATTAATGGTTGCTTATACAACATCCACAACTCATATGGAATACGCAAATGCTCAGTACGAACGCCAGAAGGAAGCATATCCGGACATGGAACTGATCAACGACGGTGCAATTCCATCAGCAGAGTCAGAAGAATCTATTGATACATCATATGAAAGAGCAAAAGAAATCCTGAAATCTAATCCAGATCTGAAAGGCTTCACAGGTGTTGCATCTACAGACTGCCCGGGAATCGCTAAGGCTGTAGAGGAACTTGGACTGGATGTTAAGGTTGTTGGTGTAGGTACACCAAACGAATTCAAACCATATGTAGAGTCAGGCACAATTTCCACAATCAAACTTTGGGATCCAAAAGATTCAGGATATGTAATGTGTAAAGTTGCTTCCATGATTCTTGCAGGCGAAGAAGTTGGCGAAGGCACTGACCTTGGAATCGACGGATACAACAAGATCACAATGGTTGAAGGCGACAACAGATGCCTCATCGGCCAGGCTGACCTTACAATCACAAAAGACAATATCAACGACTACGATTTCTAAACAATAGAAATCAGGTTTGCCGTATGGTAAGTAAATGTTTACCCGGGGGCACTTCGTAACACATGCCCTGCGGGCGGGTCCGCAGCAAACTGCGGAATAAGGTATTGGAAAATCAATAATAATCGCACATCTTACATCCGTGTGGGGTGTGCGGTTTTTTTCCAGACTGGGGTAACGTAAGTGAAACGTGGTGGATTATTTACGTTACCCCAGTGAGGACAGAAAGGCAGGGTGACATGATGGGAAGTGAAAATATCCTTTGTGTAAAAGGAATTAAGAAATCATTTGGCGGTGTCCATGCCCTCAAAGGTGTGGATCTGACAATAAAGCGGGGGGAAACGCATTGTCTGGCAGGTGAAAATGGATGTGGAAAATCTACTATTATTAAAGTCATTTCCGGTTTCTACAAACCGGACGCAGGTTCTATAGAAGTGGATGGAACAGGGTTTCCAGTCATGACTCCTGCAGAAGCCATCAAGGCTGGAATCCAGGTTATCTACCAGGACTTTTCAATCTTCCCGAATCTGACAGTAATCGAAAACCTGGCATTTAACCAGGTGCTGGCGAATAAGAAAAAGCTGGTCAATAAGAAGGAATTCCGCAGAATTGCAGAAGAAGCAGTAAAGAAGATTAATTTTGATGTGGATCTGGATGCACTGGTTGAGACGCTTCCGGTAGCAGATAAGCAGCTGATTGCAATATCAAGGGCACTGCTCGATAATGCAAAGCTGATTATCATGGATGAGCCGACAACTGCATTGACCAAGAAGGAAGTAACACGGCTCTTTGAAATTATTTCGGATTTGAAAGAGAACGGCGTAACGATCCTCTTTGTATCTCACAAACTGGATGAGGTATTCGAAATCTCCGACAGCATTACAATCCTCAGAAACGGCGAGAATGTGATCACCTGTCCGACCAAAGAGATGACGGAAGAAAAGTTCGCGTATTACATGACGGGGCGTCATTTTGACACGCAGGTTGTAAAAGAGGTAAATGAGAACAAATACGGCGATGTGGTTATGGAAGCAAAGAATCTCACCGCTCCAGGATTCGAAGACGTAAGCTTTGAGCTGCATCAGGGCGAGATCCTGGGTGTAACAGGACAGCTGGGATCCGGACGTACAGAGCTGTCCCTGGCATTGTTCGGAATGCTGAAGCCGACAGGCGGACAGATACTGGTGGATGGTAAGGAAGTAGAGATTAAAAGTGTCTCTGCGGCGCAGAAACTGGGGATTGCCCTGGTTCCTGAAGACCGTCTTACAGAAGGCCTGTTCCTTCCCCAGTCAATTATCAGAAATATTACAGTCAGCAAGATGGACCAGCTGGCAAATAAAGCAGGCATCCTGAGCAGCAAAAAAGTTGAGGCGGAATCCGCAAAATGGGTGCAGGATATCGGGGTTGCAACCAAGAACCACGAATTCCCGGTACAGACACTCTCCGGCGGAAACCAGCAGAAGGTTGTGCTCGGCAGATGGCTTGCAAACCACCCGAAGGTATTGATTCTGAACGGACCTACAGTCGGTGTGGATATCGGTGCGAAGTATGATATTCACAAGCTGCTGAGAGAGCTGGCCGCAGACGGCATGGCAATTATCGTTGTATCGGATGATGCGGCAGAAGTAATGGCAACCTGTGACAGGGCACTGGTTATGCAGGCAGGGCATGTGACCGGCAATCTGTCGGCCGAGGACCTGAATGCCGGTACGCTTGCACAGGCTACGGTCTAGGGAAGGGGTGAAGTGCAGATGAATAAATTTTTTAAAAAGATGGTAAAGCAGACAGAATTCTATGTATTTTTGATTATCGTAGTTCTGTCACTCGTAATACAGGCGAGATCCGGATTGTTTTTCGCCAATAACAATATTGTAGACCTGCTCCGTTCCATGATAGTTCCGTCAATCTATGCGATCTGTGCACTGCTGGCTTTTGTCAGCACGGGACCGGATGTATCCTTCCCGCTGATTGCGGCGCTGAGCAGTTATCTGGCTCTGATCGTTACCAACAAAATGGGGCTGGATGGCGCACCATGGATTATTACATTTATCATAGGCATCCTCTTTGGATGTATCATGGGTGCACTGAACGGAATCATTATTGTAAGATATAAGTTTCCAAGTTTGATCGTAACACTGGGAACCAGCTCCATATTCAGCGGAATTCTGCTGGGGGCATTTGAGGCGGAGAGAATGGATCTCCCGGCAAACCTCGCGGCATTTGGCAAAGCATCTCTTATTACAGTAAAGAATGCAAAGACCGGGCTTGGTTCTACGCTGCCCATGACATTTGCGATTATGATTGTAATTTACATCATTGCGTATCTGGTGCTGAACAAAACGGTTGTTGGACGTGGTGTGTATGCAATCGGAGGCGATGAGATATCTGCTGAGAGAGCGGGCTTTAATGTAAAGGGAATCCGTTTTGGAATCTTTGTTGTAAACGGCGGTATTGCTGCTGTAGCAGGGCTCTGTTATGCGGTAATGTCCATGAGATACCTGCCTACGGAGTATGCGGGCGGTGAGATGATTGTTATCGCAGCCATTATCCTGGGAGGTACCAGAATGACCGGAGGTATCGGTACTTTAAAGGGATGCCTGCTCGGAACAATGCTTCTGACCATGGTATCCAACAGTCTGATACTTCTTGGAATCTCAGTTTACTGGCAGAAAGTATTTATTGGAGCCATCATTATTATTGGTACGGCAATCTCTGCGATCCAGAGCCATGCGGGTGCCAAGGTAAAGACCAGGTTAAAGAAGGAGGCGGCATAATATGAAAAAAATGGACAGTAACATCAAACGTTTGTTAATAATACTTGTTGCTTTCATCGTGATAGCCTGTGTTACAAAGCCAAATGAGTTTATTAAAATAGGGAACTTCCAGACAATGGCTAAACAGCTCTCCGAGTATGGGCTGATGGCAATCGGTGTCGGAATCTGTATGATATCCGGCGGAATCGACCTGTCTACCGTATATATTGCAAATCTCTGCGGTATTCTGGCCGGGCTGATGATGCAGGGGAACGGAAGTATTGCAGTGGCAATCCTCGTTGCACTGATCGTCGGAATGATCTGCGGTGCGTTCAATGGATTCCTTGTATCTTACCTCAAGATACCGGCAATGCTGGCTACGCTGGGTACTTACCAGCTGTTTATGGGAATTGCGATCATATTCTCCGGCGGAAGTACGGTGAGTGGTATTCCGGAAGGATATACCGGCTTTGCTACAACAGCGCTGTTTGGATATATACCACTCTCATTTGTTGTATTCCTGATTCTGATTGCGGTTGTGACATTTATCATGAGCAAGACCAAATTTGGAACAAGAGTATATCTTGTGGGAACGAATGAAAAAGCGGCCAAGTTCGCGGGTATCCACTGTAATGCCGTATTGATCCGCACTTATATGCTCTCCGGACTGGTGTCCGCAGTGGCAGGCCTTCTGAGCCTTGCAAGAATCAATTCTGCAAAAGCAGACTTTGGAAGCAGTTACACCATGCAGTGTATCTTGATCGCAGTGCTGGGCGGTGTGAATCCCAACGGCGGATTTGGTACCATTCCTGGTATCGCGATTGCGGTAGTCATACTTCAGATGATGTCATCCTATCTGAATATGTTCCCGAGCATCAGCAACTACTACAGAGATCTAATCTGGGGCATAGCCCTGATCGGCGTTCTGATTATTAATTTCGTCCTAGACAGGAGAAGAACTCAGAGGCTGAGTAAGATCAGCTGATAAATTCGTTACTGTTTACTGGCTTGCCTGTGAACAGTAACATAAATTCTGCGGGTGCCTCAAATGTATTTTGCAGTGAGGCCCCGCAGTTATCAGTTAAAGGGTAACAATAATGCGAATCGTTCAGGAGGGTGTAATGGAGAAACCGAAAATATTAGTAGTGGGCAGCATGAACATGGATCTTTTTGTGGAGGGGGCGAATACCATCCCGAAATTCGGAGAGTCCATTATGTGCGGAAATTATGGCTACGCTACGGGGGGAAAAGGCTCTAATCAGGCCATCGCGGCTGCTCTTCAGGGCGCGGAAGTTACGATGGTAGGACGTCTCGGTGAAGATACCAACGGGGAATCCCTGACAAATGAAATGAAAAAAGCCGGGGTCCATACAGAGTATATAGTGACAGACAAAGAAAAACAGACAGGACTTGCTCTGATGCTTCTGAATTCTGACGGACGCTATGTCTCTTATGTGGCGCTGGGGGCGAATGGAAATATATGTGCAGGGGATGTGAAAGCAGCGCTGGATGCCGAGAAGTTCGATATGGTAATTATGCAGCTGGAAATGCCGCTGGAAACGGTTTACCGTACATATGAGCTGGCAAAAGAGCGGAATATTCCCGTCTTTCTGGACGCGGGGCCGGCAATGAACATCCCGCTTGAAAGGCTGCAGGGGCTTTATATTTTATCCCCGAATGAGGCGGAGACGGAGGCACTTACGGGAATCAATCCCGATACAGAGGAAAAGGCGGTCGAAGCTGCAAAATGGCTGTACGGCCAGGTGCATCCCCGGTATGTGGTCCTGAAACTTGGCTCCCGCGGGGCTTTGCTTTATGACGGTGAGACTGCGGAGCTGATTCCATGCTTCAAGGTAAAAGCGGTAGATTCTACTGCGGCGGGGGATACGTTTGGCGCGGCACTGGCAATCCGGCTTTGCAAAGGGGACCGTATGCAGGAGGCTATCCGTTTTGCACATGCGGCAGCAGGTATCTGTGTGTCCCGCATGGGTGCACAGGTATCCATTCCAAAGGAGGCAGAGGTGGAAGAATTTTTAGAGAAGGAAGGCAGAACCGATGGAAAAGATACAGTATAAGGAAATGCATGATGTGATTATAGATGAGTGCAGTCGGGCAATGGATGCCATAGATGCGGAGAATGTGCTCCGCTATATCGAGATGATCCAGAGCGCTGAAAAAGTGTTTTTTGTCGGCGTGGGGAGGGTTCTTCTGTCATTGGAAGCAATGGCGAAAAGATATGCCCATCTCGGTATCCGGGCCGTAATTGTAGGTGAGATAACTGAGCCCGCTATTACGCCGAAGGATGTCCTGATCGTAGGCTCCGGCAGCGGGGAAACACTGTTTCCGGCCGGAATAGCGAGAAAGGCAAAAGCGGCGGGGGCAAAGGTGATTCATATTGGAAGCAATCCGTCCAGCGGGCTTCGGGATGTTGCGGATCTGTTTCTTCGGATTCCGGTGGAAAGCAGGGCTAAGATGGAAGATGAGATTCACTCCAGGCAGCCCATGACATCTCTGTTTGAACAGGCACTGCTGCTCTTTGGGGATACGACGGCCATGATGATGATTGAAGACAGAAACATTGACCTGGAGGGACTCTGGGAATATCATGCTAATCTGGAATAAACGGAAGTTGGTTGAAGCTGAGCAATAAAAATTAAATTATAGGAGGTTCATGCGATGAAAGGATTAATTAAACAGATAGCTATTCTGGTGGAGGACGTGGATAAGGCAATGCAGAATTACTGGGACATTCTCGGAATTGGCCCATGGGATGTACGCCATTTTCGTCCGGAGACATGCCATGATTTTTATGTGAACGGAGAACTTCAGACAGAAGGCTTTGATTTTATCTGTGCTGTCTGCTGGCATGAAGACATCGAACTGGAACTGATTCAGCCGATCGAAGGGCCGAATGTATATTGGGATACACTGAAAAGGAAAGGTTCCTGCCTGCATCATTTCAAAGTGGTCATTCCGGATGATGACGAGCTGAAGGCTTATGTGGAAGAGCTGGAAGCAAAAGGAATGAAGGTTATGCAGACAGGATGGATTGACAACGACGTACATTATTATGTAGACTCAGAGGAGCAGCTTGGATTTATACTTGAACTTGGAAACGGCGGAAAGATCGGCGAGCCGGATTACCGCTATCCGGCTCAGTAGAATCATTAACCAGGCCGTATCATTACCGTAAATGAGCATTCATAAAAGGAGAAGAGCATGAAATTACAATTAGCACTGGATGATTTGACAATGGATGAAGCACTGGAGCTGACGGCAGCGGTGCAGGAGCATATTGACATCATAGAGATAGGGACTCCGTTTGTTTATCAGGAGGGAATGCGTGCAGTTCAGATATTTAAGGAACGCTTTCCCGATAAAGAGGTGCTGGCGGATATGAAAATTATGGATGCCGGATATTACGAGGCAGAAGAAGCTCTGAAAGTGGGAGCGGATTATGTGACAGTTCTGGGCGTTACCGATAACCTTACCATTAAGGGATGCATTGAAGCGGCTGAGCATTACGGCAAAGAGATTGTAGTGGATATGATCTGCGTCCCGGATATGCCAAAACGTATACGCGAGCTGGAGGAACTGGGTGCACATGGACTGGCGGTGCATGTGGGCACGGATCAGCAGGCCGCAGGCCGCAGGCCGATTGATGATCTGCGTGTCATGGCAGAACACTGCCGGAACGCGAAGATATCAGTAGCCGGCGGCATCAGCGCCGGTACAACTCCGGAATATGCGGCTTTGAAACCCGAAGTGCTGATTGTCGGAAGCGGAATTGCACATGCGGCAGACCCCGCAGCAGCGGCAAAGGAAATCAAGGACAGTATGAAGGAGTGTGAGTAGGATGGCAGAGGCAGTAATCTTAAAAAAAATACTGGAAGAACTGATGGAAAATGCGAAACAGATCCGTCAGGAGGAGCTGGAACAGTTTGCAGATAAGGTGCAGGATGCAAAACGGGTGTTTGTAGCAGGCGCCGGGCGTTCCGGGTTTGTGGCAAGAGCCTTTTCAAACCGTCTGATGCATCTTGGCCTGACCGTTTACTTTGTGGGAGAGCCGACGACACCGTCCATCCAGAAAGGGGACCTGCTGATTATCGCTTCAGGTTCGGGTGAAACGGGCAGTCTGAAAGTCATGGCAGAGAAGGCGAAGAAGCAGGAAGCAATGGTGGCTACGATCACTATTTTCCCGCAGGCGTCTATTGGGAGCATGGCAGACGCGGTTATCCGGGTTCCGGGTGTGACACCGAAAAGCGAACTGGAGAGTACGGCCACATCTGTACAGCCGATGGGAAATGCGTTCGAGCAGACAACATGGCTGATCTGCGATAATATCATCATGATTTTGATGGAGCGTATGGGGAGGACTGAGGAAGAGATGTTCTCTCTGCATGCAAATCTGGAGTAGGAGTTGTAAGGGGAACATTGTTTGGCTGGAGGGGACGCTGAGAAGCCGGGAAGCCTGACCCCTGCCGGGAGCATAGATGCCATTTTAAAAATCCGCTCCGTTTACGTAAGAGGCTCTAAAGGAACAAACATAGAAAATGGCGGGCCAGCGGCATGCAACCCGAAATTCGATAATTTCGGGTCTTAGGCCGCTTCAGAATTTGCCGTGAGA
>NZ_GL870809.1:407290-467276 GCF_000190355.1 Clostridium sp. D5
GCGGCATGCAACCCGAAATTCGATAATTTCGGGTCTTAGGCCGCTTCAGAATTTGCCGTGAGACGACAAATTCTGCCCGCCATTTTCTATGTTTGTTCCTTAAGAGCCTCTAACGTAAACTCTAGGACTTTTAAAATGGCATCTATGCTCCCGACAGGGGTCAGGCTTCCCGGCTTCTCAG
Source organism: Clostridium sp. D5 (assembly GCF_000190355.1). NCBI lineage: Bacteria > Bacillati > Bacillota > Clostridia > Eubacteriales > Clostridiaceae > Clostridium > Clostridium sp. D5. The sequence goes on from NZ_GL870809.1 coordinate 407,472, forward strand.
CTTGGTACATCCGGCCGGTAGGAAATGTTCAGCGTTGGGAGGGGCTCTGAGCCGTGGCAGCGTATTAATTTGCTTGGTGGAACGTAAAAGTTCCGGTAAATGATTCATAGTATATCAGCTATGTTCTGTAAATATGGAAAGAATATGTATATTGTTGTATAAGGCTATTCCTTTATTTCGCGTCCTCATTCGTTCACAAGGCTAAAGCTTGTTCCCTGAGATTTGGTTAGGTACTGGCTGAGGGATAAACAGTTAGATTTTATTAGTTTTGTATTCGGGCGGGGGATATTCAATTGTGGATAACTTCCGCCTGTGTTAAACTGAAAGTGTTAAAGTGTATTTGATGATGGGGTTAAGGGAAGTGGAGGGATAGAGATGAAGACAGTGAAAGAATTTAGAGCAGTCATTTTGGTTTTATTCGTGTATGTTATATTTGGGTGTAATCTGTGGTTGGAGAAATATGCTCTGGGGCAGCTTGAGAGAACCTATGAGGCCAGGTACAGGTATATGGCTCTGGTTTCCATGGTGGTGTTCTGGCTGCTGGCCGCCGCGGTGATTGCCCTTCTGGGCGGGATTGCCAAGAAATACTTCATGTGGGTAGAAATTGTTTTGATTGATATACCGGCGGTGCTGATGCTGTTTGCACAGATTCTTTATTTTAAGGCACCTGTTCCGCTGCTTCCCTATGTAGTGGGGATGTATTCGGATAAGTTTATGGTTTTGGGCGCGGTTCTTGCCGGCTGTGAGGCGGTGCGGTATGTACGGTATTTTAGAAATGGGCGGAGTCCTTATAAACGGATTGTATAAAGAGCGCTTCTGAGATTTTTTCTGAGTAGTAAAATGCCTGGAAACTGGGCGATGCAACTCCGGGTTGCGGCGATGTAAATTCGATCTGGTAGCTCAAAATATACGGGGATGGTATATTAAAGGCAGAAAAGATAAGGAGGAGAAGCGTATGACACTGGGCGAAAAGATACAGAAGCACAGGAAAGAGAAAAGCATGTCCCAGGAAGAGCTGGCAGCCCTGCTGGGCGTGTCCAGGCAGGCGGTTTCCAAATGGGAGCTGAATGATACCATACCCGATACGGAGAATGTGATACAGCTGGGGAAAATTCTGGAGGTATCTCTGGATTATCTTCTGAAACCGGAACGGGAGACGCCTGATGAGGGCGGGGACACTGCAACAGCCGGGAATGTTACGGCTGGGAGCTTTCAGGCTTATGATCCATCCGGCTCGGGGACCTGTGGAACCGGCGGGCAGACTAAAAACAGTATGTGCGGGAATGGTGACCGGGAAAATCCGGGAAGGCCGAAAAAAAGAAGATGGGGGCTCATTGGATGGGGAATATATCTGGTGGCTTTGATTATTTTTCTTGTGGTGATGCTGGAGAAGTCTTCTTTTGCGGTAGGGGTGATGTATGGAATTAATATTACGGTTCTGGCAGTATTTGTTTATATTGTCTGGCTTCTGATAAAAGCATTGAAGAAGTATATACAAAAGTAAAGAGAATAATTATAATAGAAGTGCCGGGGCAGTGATATTGCCGCCGGTACTTTGACTTGAGAGGAGTATTGGAATGAAAAAAATTGTGATACCCAATACAGAACTGGAATTATCCCCCATGGGGATGGGGTGTGTGAATGCCGGTCTGAAGTGGGATGGGAAGGATGCAGATTACTTGTTTGATGCCTTTCTTGACATGGGCGGTAATCTCTTTGACACTGCGCGAGTGTATTCCGACTGGGTTTTGCCGGAATCAGGGCGCAGCGAGCGGGTTCTGGGGGACTGGCTGGAACGGAGCGGCAAGAGGAGCAGGATCGTGCTGATCACCAAGGGGGGACATCCTGATATGACCTGTCCCAAACCGGATCTTCATAAAAACCGGATGCAAAAGGAGGATATGCGGCAGGATGTAGATTTGTCTCTGCGGGCGCTGCGCACGGATTATATAGACCTGTATTTTTATCACCGGGATGATGAGTCCATACCGGTGGAAGAACTGATTGAGACGATGGAGACATTTGTAAAGGAAGGAAAGATCCGCTATTACTGCTGTTCGAACTGGAATACGGGCAGAATGCGATCAGCAGACGAGTACTGCAGGAAACAGGGATACCGGGGGTTTGCGGCGAACCAGGTACTTTTCAATCTGGGTTCCCGATATATGAAGCCTCTGGAGGACGACACCATGCGGTATATCGATGAGGAGATGCAGAGGTATCATAAGGAGAATCCGGCGAATCTGGCTATGCCATATATGGGGATCTGCGGTGGTTTCTTCCATAATTTTATAGAAAAAGGGGAAGATTCAGTGGTGGATTCCCCATACTATACACCTGAAAATATCAGACTGGCTGGAAAAGTGAAAATGGCGATGGAAAAGTATCAGGCAACCGTGACACAGGCAGTTCTGGGATTCTATACATGCCAGGATTTTCAGTGTCTTCCGCTGTATGGTCCGCGTAATGCTGAGAATTTAAAGGAAGCAATGGACAGTTTTGAGATTCCTTTTGAAAAAGCAGATTATAAATAAGAAAGATGAAGGAGAGTTATTATGGAGAATTTCACATTTTACAGCCCTACATATTTTGTGTTCGGCAGAGGTAAGGAAGAGGAAACAGGGCATTACGTAAAACGTTTCGGCGGCAGTAAAGTTTTAATTCATTATGGCGGGGGGAGCGTAAAACGTTCCGGGCTGCTGGACAGAGTGAAAGCATCCCTGGAAGGGGAGGGGCTCGAATATGTAGAACTTGGGGGCGTGAAGCCAAACCCGAGAAGCGGACTGGTATACGAGGGCATTGAGCTGTGCAGGAATGAAGGCGTGGATTTTGTGCTTGCGGTAGGCGGAGGCAGCACGATTGACTCCTCAAAAGCCATTGCGGCAGGGGCAATCTATGACGGAGATTTCTGGGACTTCTATCAGGGGAAAGCAATAGACAGGGCGCTTCCGGTGGGGACGATTCTGACGATTGCGGCAGCAGGCAGCGAAGGCTCACCGGATTCTGTGATCACGAAAGAAGAGGGCATGTTCAAGCGTGGTGCCACAGGTGAAGGAATCCGTCCGGCTTTTTCAATCCTCAATCCGGAACTGACCCAGACACTGCCCGCTTATCAGACAGCATGCGGTGCAACCGATATAATGGCACATGTATTTGAACGTTATTTTACAAATTCAAAAGACGTTGAGATTACAGACAGGCTCTGTGAGGCAGTCCTTCTTACTATGGTGAAAGAAGTACCCAGAGTGATTGCCGATCCCGATAATTATGAAGCACGGGCCAATATTATGTGGGCAGGTATGGTTGCTCATAATAATACCTGCGGTGTGGGAAGGGAACAGGACTGGTCCAGCCACGATATCGAGCATGAGCTCAGCGCAGTGTATGACTGCGCCCATGGGGCAGGGCTTGCAGTAATATTCCCGGCGTGGATGAGGTATACTGTAGAGCATAATCCGATGAGATTTGCACAGATCGCAGTCAGGCTTTGGGGATGCCAGATGGATTTTGAAAATCCTCTGAACACGGCGCTTCAAGGGATTGAGGCCTTCAAGAGTTTTCTCGGTTCAATCGGCATGCCGGTATCCTTTGGGGAACTTGGAGCAAAAGAGGAAGATATCCCTGCCATGGCAGAAAAGAGCTGTTTTGGAGATGGAAGAAGCGGAACGCTTGGAAGTTTTGTTCAACTTGGGAAAGAAGATGTGGAAAACATATACCGGCTTGCTTTATAATGTGGAAAACTGTTGCCGGACTGCGGGGCAGGGGATGCCTTTCCCGCAGATGTGAGTATTGGCATTAAGACATACAGAAAAGGGATGATATCCGGTTATAAGGATATCATCCCTCATTTTTTATCTTATAGAAAGTTCGCCTATAAGATAAAAAAGCCCTCCCGGGGGGATGCGCACTGCGGCGTAAGAGGTAGATGTCGCGGTGCGACCGCCGCAGGCGCGAGTTTCGCAAGCGAAACTCTTTTTTTATCTTATAGAAAGTTCGTCTATAAGATAAAAAAGCCCTCCCGGGGGGATGCGCACTGCGGCGTAAGAGGTAGATGTCGCGGTGCGACTGCCGCAGGCGCGAGTTTCGCAAGCGAAACTCTATTTTAAAACATATGGTCAAATGCAATCTGGGTAAGCCCGGCAATATAAGACTCCATATAGTTCTCTTCATACCGGATCTGCGGAAGATGTTCCTGAGGAATCGCCTTCAGGCATTTTTCACGGATCGGGTCCAGCATATCCGGGGTGAGGATCTCGCCGGTAAAGACAACGAGTGAGGGGTTCAATGTGGCGCAGTAGCATGCCAGCGCCATGGCAGCACAATCAATAATTGCCTGGTTACCCTGTTTTATCAGGTGGTGGATCTCGGTCTCGGAATAAGGAAGATATAAAACTTCACCGGCAAAGTTGGAATATCCGTGTACAATCTTTCCGTTCAGTATAATACCAGAACCAATGCTGATATCCGGAAAAAAGGAAATCATCACAAATCCGGATTCGGAATCCTGCTGCAGGCAGTTGTTTGCATAGGATCCGTATGCAATTGCATTCATATTATTTTCCAGATAGATTGTTCTGTGAAAATCCTTCTCCAGCAGTTCTATCAGATTACATCCATTTAATTCTTCGACTCCGCAGGAGTCAATCTTCCCATTATTATAATAGCCGGGGATGCCGATGCTGATTGTTTTGATCCGCGGCTCCTTTGTGATCAGTTCTTCTACCAGCGTATAGATTTCGGAATAGTAAATCTCTTTGTACTGCCGGGAATTTTCAAATATGATATTTCCCAGAAGGTCGACGACTGCGTAGTTGATATGCTTCTGCCCGTCTGTGACGGCGGGAAACAGGCAGCAGATATAAGAATAATCTTTGTTAAACTTGTAGGACTTGGGTGGTCGCCCTACGGATGGTGTGCCGGTTTCGATAGGTATGATCTCCTGGCTTTCTGTTAATTCGTTCAAAATGGTATTGCAGGTTGCTATACTCAATCCGGTAATCTGTGCAACAGAATGCTTTGTTCCGGATGGTACAGAACGCAAAACATTTTTGATCAGATTTACATTATGTAATTTGACTTGATTAAAAGTAGTTATTTCCAAAATGAATCTTCCTTTCCCTAGAGGTCCAATATTTAACTGGTTATAAAAACGATTATATAATCTCAGAACATTATTTGCAAGTGATATTTACTTGTTTTATTACTTTGATTATAGGAAAATATCACAATTTTGCAAGTGCGTTTTTGTCTATAATGCTAATTATTATAAACGTTAGAAAAATGTTTATAATAACGTATTGACATAATTAAATTCCGAACGTATTATAAAAACAAGTTACAAAGAGCTGGAAGGAGAAAAGTAGAAAAATGAAAAATGAAGCGGTATATCTTTTAGAAAACAGAAAAATGGAAATCCGTGAAACAGAAATGCCCGAATGCAGCCAGGGGTATGTAAAGGTTAAGGTTCAGTACTGTGGAGTATGTGGATCAGATGTACATCTTTACCAGTACGGTGAGCCGGCATGGCCGGATATCTATCCATACATACTGGGGCATGAATGCGCCGGAGAAGTCGTAGAGACCGGTGAAGGCGTTACAAAACTAAAGGTCGGAGATAAGGTGGCCTTAGAGCCGGGAATCACATGCGGCAAATGCGAGTGGTGTAAAAGCGGCAAATACAACCTTTGCCCGGACGTGAAGTTCCTGTCTGCGCCTCCCTATAATGGAGCGTTCCGCAAATATATTGTGCATCCGGAGGAATTATGCTTTAAACTCCCGGAACAGATGTCTGTTCTTGAAGGGGCGCTCGTTGAGCCGCTTGCAGTTGGAATGAATGCAGTTAAGAATTCTCAGATCACGGTTGGGGATAAGGCTGTCATTCTAGGAGCAGGATGCATAGGACTTGTCACACTGCTTTCCCTGAAGTCCATGGGGGTAACGGATATCACGGTGGTGGATTTGTTTGATATCCGCCTGGACAAAGCCATGGAGCTTGGTGCGGCGAGGGTGATCAACGGGAAAGAGACAGACGTTATCGAAGAATATATGAAGATCACGGAGGGCCGCGGTGCAGATTTTGTGTATGAGACAGCAGGCAGCGCAGTGACAACGGGCCAGAGCGTTTCGTTAGTGAAGCGGGGCGGTACCATCATGATGATTGGAAATGTGGTGGGAGAGACGAAGTTCAATTTCCAGCTTCTTGTAGATAAAGAAGTGACTATTTTATCCAACTTCAGATACCGCAATATCTATCCGGTTGCCATTGATGCAGTTGCATCGGGCACACTGCCGATTGATAAGATTATATCTACAATCTATGATTTTGAAGATACACAGAAGGCGTTTGAAGACTGTATTTCCAATAAGCAGTCTATGGTAAAAGCGGTTGTGAAAGTAGAGGAATAGCAATGGGACAGAATCTTGAAGTAATTTGTGTTGGGATGGCAGTTGCGGATATTCTGGTAAAGGGAATGAACGGCATGCCTACGGAAGGCACCACCGGATTTGTGGACAGTATAGATATGAAGACCGGAGGAGATGCGGTAAATGAGGCCGTAACGCTTGCGGATCTGGGACACCGGGCCGGGCTGCTGACGCTGGTGGGAGACGATGCCCAGGGAAGATTTATCATCGAAAACTGCCGGAAATGTAACGTGGATATGGAAGGAATCGCGGTCAGCAAAGCGTATCCTACCTCCACCAGCATTGTCCTCGTGGGCGGGAACGGAGAGCGGAGCTTTCTCTCAAGAAAAGGCGGGACGGCAGATGAGTTTGCCCTGGCTGATGTTGCTCTCGAGAAAATTCAAAAAGGAGTAAAGGCGGTATCCATTGCCAGCCTGTTCTGTAGTGAGCAGCTGAACGATGCGGAGAATTACGCAATCTTAAGGACGGCAAAGGAGGCCGGTGCATTTACGATCGCAGATCTGGTGCTGAACCGGAAAGAGTGTACGCTGGATGAGATTAAGGATACTCTTTCCCTGCTTGATTATATTGTGCCGAGCAGAGATGAGGCGGAACATTTTACCGGGAAAAAAGATCTGGAGGATATTGCGGAGACATTTCACAGGTATGGCGTAAAAAATGTGATCATAAAGCTCGGGAAAGACGGTGTCTATGCCCATACCGGACAGGAAACACTGCGGGTACCCACTTTTGCAGCGGAAGTTGTGGATACAACCGGAGCGGGGGACAACTTTATGGCAGGATTTATATCAGGCCTGATCCGGGGATGTAAGCTCATAGAGTGTCTGGAATTCGGGAGCGCCGTATCTGCCATATCTATAGGCCATGTGGGGGCAACAGGGGCTATAAAAAGCAGGACACAGGTTCAAAATTTATTAAACAAACTGAAAAAGCAGTAAACAGCTGCGGCGAATAATGGAGGAAGCAAGATGAAAGCAGTAATTAAAAAAGACTATGGACCATATGAACTGGAGTATACAGAGATTCCAAAACCCGTGGTGGGAGAAAATGACGTGCTGATCAAGGTGAAAGCAGCGGCAATCTGCGGCTCAGATCTGGGGCTGTACTACGATACGGTGGAAGGGAAAACTGTGGATTATCCGATCGTTATAGGCCACGAATTTGCCGGGGAGATCTGTGAGACAGGAAAAAATGTAACGAGATGGAAAAAGGGCGACAGAGTGGTATCAGACAATACCGGCTATGTATGCGGTGAATGCTATGCCTGCGGAAGCGGAGAATATCTTTTCTGTTCCCACAGAAAAGGGATGGGAAATGATATGGACGGCGGATTCGCAGAATACGTAAAAATACCGGGACAGGTACTGCAGGCATTTCCGAACTGTCTCTACAGAATTCCGGACAATGCAGAGTTTGAAGATGCTGCCATGATGGATCCGTGCTGTAATGGATACAAAGCGGTGATCCAGGAAGGCGGTTTGCTGCCGGGGCAGAATGTGGTCGTTTTCGGAGCAGGAGCGCTTGGTTTGTTCAGTATGATTGCGGCGAAAAACGGTGGGGCAGGAAGAATCATTGCCGTTGGTATGTCAGAGGATGAAAAAGTCCGTTTTCCACTGGCCAAAAAGCTGGGTGCGACAGATGTGGTAGTTGCAGATAAAGAGAATGCAATAGAGAGATGCCGCCAGATTGCAGGGGAAGAGGGTGTTGCTCTGATTATTGACTGTGCGGGTGCTCCGATTGTCCTGAAACAGGCGATTGACATTGTTAGAAACGGCGGAAAGATCGTAAAAATCGGATACAGCAAAAATCCGGTTGACTTTTCACTGGATGCCATGGCTCTGAAAGGCGTTTCATTAATCGGGCATATGGGTTATGACTCCACATCATGGAAAAACTGTCTCCGTTTACTGGAAAAAGGAGAGGTGGACATGAAAGCACTGATTTCACACAGAATGCCGCTGTCCCAGTGGAAAGAAGGAATCGAACTTGTTAAAAATAAGGAAGCAACGAAAGTGATTTTATTACCCGAGGAGGAGTAGAAGATGATTGCAATGAAAATGCTGGCGGGCAAAGAGTTTGTTAATGCGAGTGACAAGGCTGTACAGAACGTGGTAAATCCGGCCACACAGGAAGTGATCGGAACCGTTCCTGGGGCTACAAAAGAAGATGTGAAGCGGGCCATTGAGACAGCAGTGGAAGGGCAGAAGGAATGGGCCGGGCGCACAGTCAGAGAGCGCACCGGGCTGCTGAAGAAATTTGCCGGGATGGTGATGGAGCGCAGACTGGAGCTGGGAGAGATCCTGGCGAAAGAATCCGGCAAGCCGTACATGAAAGAAGCTGTCTGGGAATTCGATTCTGTGGCATATGTATTTGAAGGCTCCTGTGAAGTGGCGAAGCACTATTATGGGAAAACAATGCCGATCGGTACGGAACCGGGATATGACAGCGATATCCAGTTTACCATTCATGAGCCTCTGGGTGTGATTGCATGTATTATTCCCTTTAATTTCCCGCCGGCCATCTGGTCCTTTAAAGTGGCCGCAGCACTGGCCGCAGGAAACGCAGTCATTGTAAAGGCTCCTTCCTACAATCCGATGGCTGTACTTAAACTGCATGAGATGTTAGTGGAAGCAGGGGTTCCGGCATCCGTAGTCCAGGTTCTGACAGGCAGCGGCGCGAAGATCGGGGACTGGCTGGTAAACGATGGACGAATCGCATCCGTAAACTTTACCGGCAGTACAGAAGTGGGCGTGAGTATTGCGAAGGCTGCGGCAAACCATCTTACGGCTTACCAGTTCGAGCTGGGCGGCAATGATCCGTTTATCGTATATGAAGATGCGGATATGGATCTTGCAGTGAAAGAAGCGGGAGACCAGTGCCGGAACAACAGGCAGTGCTGTACAGGCTCCAAGCGTTTTCTGATCCACAACTCCAAAAAGGAAGAATTCGTGAGCAGGCTGATATCGGAGTATCTGGAGAAGGAGGTCATAGGCGATCCGATGGATCCTGAGGTAACCATGGGGCCGATGATATCAGAAAGGGCGGCAAAAGGGGTAGAAGAGCAGGTGAACCTGACGGTTTCACAGGGCGCTAAGATCGTGTATGGCGGGAAGCGCAGCGGTGCTTTCTATCAGCCTACAATTCTTATAGATGTGACACCGGATATGGATATTGCCAGGGATATGGAAGTATTTGGACCGGTGTGGCCAGTCATTGGATTTGATACAATGGAAGAGGCTGTTGAGATAGCCAACAGCTCCGTTTACGGACTGGGCGGGGGCGTATTTTCCAGGGATATCAAGACCTGCATGAAGACAGCAAAAGCGCTGAAAACCGGTCATATTGCGATCAATGGTTCTGGTAATTTCCGGGCAGCGGAACTGCCGTTTGGCGGTGGGAAACCCATGAGCGGGAACAGCAGGGAAAGCCTTTCTGCAGTCATGGATGAAGTGACACAGTCAAAGTCAATTGTCTTGAGATATGTACTGGATTAGGAGGACAAAAACATGGAGCTTGTAACTATGAAAGAGCTGATGGAGGAGGCACACAGGGGACATTATGCAGTCCCTGCCTTTAATGTCTGCAATCTGGAGACGATACAGGGAGTGCTGGAAGAGGCCGAGGAAATGCAGGCGCCGGTTATCCTGCAGACGCACTGGTCGGAAGCTTATTATTCCACGCCACAGACTGTTGTGGATATGGTCCGGAGCGTGGGGAAAAATAAAAGAATCAGGGCAGCAGTACATCTCGACCATGGTTCTTCCTATGAAGATGCGGTAAGATGTATACAAGGTGGATTTAACAGCGTCATGTATGATGGCTCACAGCTTCCTCTGGATGAGAATATCAGAATTCTGAAACAGGTTGTTGAGCTTGCCGGATATGCGAAGGTCACTGTAGAAGGCGAGATCGGAACCATCGGACAGACATCGGAGATGGGAGAGAAGCTGGAAAAATCGTACCTGACTTCACCCAAAGATGCCCAAAAGCTTGTGGATGAGACCCAAATAGACTGCCTTGCCGTTGCGATCGGAAATGCACATGGTTTCTATACAGAGAATCCAAAGCTGGATTTTGACCGCCTCAAAGAGATCACGGAAGTAGTGAAGATACCGCTGGTACTGCACGGCGGAACCGGCATTCCCGAAGAACAGATACAAAAAGCAATCACAATGGGAGTCTGCAAGGTCAATTTCAGTACAGTGCTGCGGAAATCCTTTATCAGTGAAATGCAGGCATTTATGGAGGCGGATCCTGAGAATCTGGGATTAATGGATATTCTGGACGCAGGTAAGAATTCAATGAAGGCGGCTGTAAAAGAATCTGTGGAAATGTGCATGTGTCAGGGGAAATTGTAGATGTGGCGAGAGCATGGAAGTGGATCCGCTGCTAAGCTGTGGAATAAAAGGAGGGCGTTATGGAAAGGAAAGAGACAGATATTAAGATTCCCCTGATCGGGAAAATCGCATATGGAATGGGTGATGTCGGCTGTACATTCAGCTGGGCGTTTGTTGGAAGTTTTCTGATGATTTTTTATACAGATGTATTTGGTATCAGCATGAGTGCAGTGGCGGCTCTCATGCTCGTATCAAGAGTCTGGGATGCGGTCAATGATCCTATGATCGGAAGCTTGTCAGACAGGACGAGAACAAAATGGGGGACATACCGTCCGTGGCTGCTCATTGCGGCCCCGATTACGGCAGTGATATTGATTGTCACATTCTGGGCACATCCGGACTGGTCCGCAACCAGCAAAGTTATCTATATGGTTATTACATACGGATTGTTGGTTACAGGGTATACCGCAGTGAATATTCCATATGGAACCTTATGCGGAGCGATGACGCAGAATTTTGAAGAACGTGCAAAAATCACCACATTCCGGTCAACTTTTGCGATGGCGGCAACTGCTATTCTGAATGTTATTACAGTGCCGTTGATAGACAGACTGGGACAGGGCAGCTCCACACAGGGGTACCTTCTGGTGGCAATTGTATATGGCTGTATTTTTGCGGCATGTCATTTCTTCTGTTTTGCCAAAACAAAAGAGGTTGTCCAGGTCGAAAAGACGGAGAAAATCAACTTAAAGATGCAGCTGAAAAGTGTGGTACACAACAAGCCGTTCTTACTTGTGCTGATTGGACAATGCCTGATGGGATTTACCTTCTATGCAAGAAATTCAGACATTCTTTATTATTTTACATATGTAGAAGGAAATGTGAAACTGTTTTCTATCTATTCCGCAGTTTTACTTATCCCCGGAATCTTTGGGGCCGCAAGTTACCCGCTGGTGTTTAAATTTACCCACAACAAGGGCTGGGCATCTGCATTTTTTGCAATTGGAACCGGCGTCAGCATCATTGCTTTTTATTGGTTCTCAATGTCAGATAATCCGGTAGCGTTCTGTGTCATTGCGGGGATATCATGGTTCTTCCTCTGCGGGCACAATTCAGGTATTTACGCTATGATTCCGGACTGCGTGGAATATGGTGAGTTGAAGACCGGTGTCAGAAATGATGGCTTTCTGTACTCGTTGTCCTCTCTGTCTAATAAGATCGGCATGGCATTGGGATCTTCACTGGTGGCCTCGGTTCTGGGAGCAGCAGGGTATGTTGCGAATCAGCAGCAGAATGAAACAGTTCTGACGGTTATGAAGCTGTTTTTCAGTGTGATTCCGGGGGCAGTCTGGCTGCTGATGGCTCTTGCTTATCTGTTCTACAGGCTGGATAAAAGAAAGTATGCTCAGATTCTGATAGAACTAAAAAATAAAAAATCTGGTGCAGATTCATAAGGAGCTTAGGAGCGAGCTTTAGATTCGCGAATGGATGGGGTCAGGCTTCCCGGTTTCTTAGCTGGTACATCAGGCCGGTAGGGAAAGTTCAGCTTTGGGAGGGACTCTGAACCGGGGAGGCGTATGAATTCGTTTGGTGGAACGTAATGGCAGTAAAAAGCCTATAAAAGCGACTGGGAAGAAAATATTTTATAGGAGGGTATTTGTAAATGAAGACGGCAGCCGAGTGGTTTGAAGAATTATTGTTGTGATTTATAGCAGAGCCGTTAAGTAGATTTGAGGACCGGTGCACTTGACATTTTATGTATGATGGTAGACAATAAAAAAGGTATTAGTTTTATCTGGGGCGGAAAGTTTTTGTGCCGGCAGATGAAGGACAACAGACTTATAAAATTTACTGAGGAGTGGAGAAAATGAAAATAGGTATTGGCAATGATCATTCTGCGTTGGAGATGAAGGCGGAGATTATCGAGTTACTGAAGGAAAGAGGCCACGAGGTTGTAGATTACGGGACAAATTGTGCAGAAAGCTGTGATTACCCTAAGTATGGTGAGATCGTAGGACGTGCGGTTGCGAATCATGAGGTGGATCAGGGGATCCTGATCTGCGGAACAGGGCTTGGTATTTCACTGGCTGCAAACAAGGTGAAAGGTGTCCGTGCGGCAGTCTGCAGTGAACCATTTACGGCACGGATGGCGAGAATGCACAACAACTGCAATATTCTGGCATTCGGAGCAAGGGTTATCGGACCGGAGCTTGCCAAGATGATTGTTGAAGTGTGGCTGGATACAGGCTTTGAAGAGGGCGGACGCCATCAGAGAAGAGTGGATATGCTCGGTGAGATCGAGGACAGATGGGAATAACTCCTTTTTGAGATAGTTGTGAAACAGATGCTGAAGTGGCAGTGTCCACTTTGCGAATAAAAGACAAAGGAGAATTGAATATGGCGAAAACAATTCTTGAATATGACACAGTATCACTGGATGAGGAGAACGGTGCCCTGGTGATTATAGACCAGACGCAGCTGCCCGGCCGGATTGAACTGCTTTCCCTGACCAATATCGAGGACGTGTGGGAGGCCATTTATCTGCTGAAAGTGAGGGGCGCTCCGGCGATTGGGGTGTCCGCTGCTATGGGAGTTTATCTGGCGGTGAAAGACCTGAATACGAATGATATCATGGAATTCCGTGCGGCCTTTCAGCGGGCCAGGGATTACCTGGCCACATCCAGACCTACTGCCGTGAACCTCTTTTGGGCTCTCGACCGGATGGCAACAGTAGTGGAAGAGTATATGGACTGTAATGTGGAAGAGGTGAAGGAATTGCTCCGGCAGGAGGCGCTGCGTATCAGGGAGGAAGACATAGAGGTGTGCAGAAGAATCGGTGAAAATGCACTGACTCTTGTGAAGCCCGGCGATGGGCTGCTGACACACTGCAATGCGGGCAAACTGGCGGCGGTAAAATATGGGACTGCGACGGCACCCATGTATCTCGGCCAGGAGAAAGGATATGGGTTCCGCATTTTTGTGGACGAGACAAGACCTCTTCTGCAGGGAGCGCGTTTGACAGCTTTTGAACTGCAGGAGGCTGGAATGGACGTGACTCTGATCTGTGACAATATGTCTGGATCGGTCATGAAAAAGGGATGGGTTGACGCCATATTCGTAGGCTGTGACAGAGTAGCCGCCAACGGTGACGCGGCAAATAAGATCGGAACTTCTGTAGTTGCGGCGGTTGCAAAATATTACGGGATTCCCCTGTACGTATGTGCGCCTACCTCAACGATAGATATGTCCCTGCAAACCGGAGATGCAATTCCGATAGAAGAGCGGTCGGCAGAGGAAGTGACGGAGATGTGGTATGAGAACCGTATGGCGCCAAAGGGCGTGAAGGTATATAATCCATGTTTCGATGTGACGGACCATGAACTGATCGCCGGAATCGTGACGGAATATGGTGTCGCTAGGGCACCTTATGAGGAGTCTCTTAGAAAAATATTTGCCGGTAAAAATGAAATAAAATAAAGATACGAAGCACTAAGTAAGCTGTAATACGGCTGATTTAGTGCTTTTTATTTTGCAGAGAAACTTAAAAAACACTTTTTTATATGTTAAAAATATATTATGATAACTGTTTCATTGTCGTTTATCATCAGTGAATGTAATGGAAGTACCGTAAGAGTAGCTTTCTTAACCGAAACATTATTCTTCTAAAAGTTAAAAAATGGTAAAAATTGGAAAAATATGATTTATTCTGACGGTTAAATATGGTAGAATGTGGACATAAGGAAACCTGTTAAATCATTTTCTTATTAACAATTGTGGTGTTATAGTTCGGGAATACTTTTCTAAATATTACATAGGGGGAACGGTATGGAAGAACGCAGAAGAAAAATATTGCAGGAACTGGAAGAAAAAGGGAAGGTTCGTGTAAACGAATTGAGTGCAGAGTTAGGCTGTTCCGAAGTGACAATAAGGAACGATATTAAATGTATGGAACGGGCCGGGCTCCTGATCCGCACTCATGGAGGGGCACTTAAAATAGAAGAGAATCCCCAGAAAAAGTATTCTGCAGAAAGTATTTATCGGAATACAGACAGGAAACGGGCGATAGCGGCGTGTGCGTATGAGTGTATTGAAGACCGGGATACGATTATTATTGATGATTCGTCTACCAGCTTCTATCTGGCGCTGCATATCAAGCAGCATCCGGAAAAAAGCATAGCGGTGGTGACAAATTCTCTCATGTCGGGCATCGAGCTGGCAGGGTTAAAGCATGTGGAGCTGTATATGGTAGGTGGTTCAGTGGGCGGGCATCTTGCAGCAACGATGGGAGACGAAGCTGTAGTAGACATATCCCGGTTCCATGTAGATAAGGCATTCATCGGCGTGCACGGAATTAATTTTGATGTGGGAATCACATCCATAGCCACATCGCAGATGCAGGTAAAACAGGCGATTTTAAAAGCCACAGAAAAAGTTTATGTACTGGCGGACAGCAGTAAGTTCGGCGGCGGATATTTGTCTGTCATTTGTCCATTAAGAGATGTCTATAAGATCATAACAGACAATCAGGTCAATAGAGACTATATCAAACGCGCAGAAACAGAAGAGATCCCTCTCGTGATGGCTTAGGGGGGGCAAGAGGGATTTAGAGGGGACGCCGCAGGCCCCGTACATAGGGATGTCTGGAAGCGGGGGAACGGCTGTAAGCCGGAGTAAAGCAAAAGAGACGGAAAACCAGGGCAACCTGGACACATCACCCAAAGCCTTGATAGGCTTCGCGCGCTGAGTCCAGGGAAAATTGTGATTCGGAATCACAATTTTCGCCCTGGTTTTCCGTCTCTTTTGCTTAACTCTGGCTAACAACCGTTCCTACGCTTCCAGACATCCCTATGTACGGGGCCTGCGGCTGGACGCATCCAAAAAAC
Organism: Clostridium sp. D5; assembly: GCF_000190355.1. Taxonomy (NCBI): domain Bacteria; kingdom Bacillati; phylum Bacillota; class Clostridia; order Eubacteriales; family Clostridiaceae; genus Clostridium; species Clostridium sp. D5. The sequence continues at coordinate 423,115 of NZ_GL870809.1, forward strand.
TGATTGCACCGGGAGGGAGCCGGCGGTGAAGTCGGACGGTGCTTCCTTAACTTTCTTGTGCTGGCACGATCCGGTTGATCGAATTAGTACGCTTACCCCGTGTCCCCCGGCAGCATTTTGCCCCCCGCTTCAGCCTGGCGTACCTCTTCACCCAGTACTCCACTCACTCGAGTTCATTTATTAGGTCTTCGAGGACTTCTTCTACGGAGTCTGTTACGTAGGTGGAATAGTAGGAGATTCCAGGGGCCGCATTGGACATGGCATAGCTGGTGCCGGCGAGCTGGAGCATTTCTATGTCATTGTACTGGTCGCCGAAGGCCATGCATTCTTCTGGTTTGAGATGGAAGAGTTCCATTATTTTTTCGAGTGCGGTTGCTTTGTTGGCGCCCGGGGCGATGAAGTCGATCCAGATATTTCCGGAGGTTACTACTTTGATTTCGTCCTTGAATATATCCTGCAGGTGCTTGAGGTATTTATCCATGATATGGGAACCCTCTGACATGTTGCAGATTGCTATTTTCAGGATCGGGCCTTCTACAGTGGAGACATCGTCCACGATTTGGGTTGTATTGTGCATGACATTTACGATGTGATTGACAAAGGCAGGATCGTTGTCCTCGATAAAGCAGGAATCCTCACGGGATACGACTATCTCAAAGTGTTCTTCCCGTTTGATTTCCGCAATAATTCTGGCGGCAAGGCTGTCTTCGATAGTGGCGCGGGAAATAACCTTTCCCTGATGTATACAGAGTGAACCGTTCTCGGCGATGTAGGAGATCTCGTCTTTAATCTTCTCAAATACTCTTCGCTGGTTATCATACTGTCTTCCGCTGGCAGAGACAAAATGTATCCCTTTTTCTGTTAATTGGCGGATCAGTTCAACGGCATGCGGGGTGAGTTCCTGGGCACCTCCCTGCAAAAGTGTACCGTCCAGGTCGCTGGCTACTAATTTAATCATATAAAACCTCCAGATTCTATTTATAAAGGCCTTATACAAAAGTTCCTGCCGGCGTCTCAGATGCCATGGATACAGAACATTCAGATATAAGGCTTGCTTCATTATAGTAAGTTATACTTCTTATATAGTACCTCAAATTGGCCGGATTGTATAGCCTTGTTCTCTGGAAAATTGTATGATACTATTCTATTGTGGTAAGTGTGCGGGAATTGCGTGGGGGTCTGACCCCTTTGCAAAAGGGGTCAGACCCCCACGCAATTCCCGCACACTTAAAGATTGATTTCAGAGAAAGCCGAGGGATAAGATGAAACAGTATGATGTAATAATTATTGGTGCAGGTCCATCCGGGATATTCTGTGCGTATGAGCTGAAACGTCAGAAGCCGGATCTGAGTGTATTGATGGTTGAAAAGGGCCGCTGTATTGAAGAGCGGCAGTGTCCGAAACGAAAGACAAAGGTGTGCGTAGGCTGCAAGCCCTGTTCAATTACAACCGGTTTTGCGGGAGCCGGTGCGTTTTCTGACGGTAAGCTGTCCCTGTCACCGGATGTAGGCGGAACGCTTCCGGCTATATTGGGGTATGACAAGGCTACGGAACTGATTCACGAAGCGGACAGCATCTACCTGCAGTTCGGAGCTGACGAGAAGGTGTATGGTATCGAAGACCAGCAGGCGATTACTGATATCCGTTCCAAGGCAATCCGTGCAAATCTGAAACTGATAGAATGTCCGATCCGTCATCTGGGAACCGAAGAAGGGTATAAGATTTACACGCGCCTTCAGCACCATCTTCTGGATGCCGGTGTGGAGATTATGTTTAAAACGATGGTGACGGACATTATCATTGAGGATGGCGTGGCAAAGGGGATCGTGACGGATAAAGACGAGACCTTTTATGCTCCGGAGATTGTATCGGGAGTAGGGCGCGAGGGTTCCGAGTGGTTCTCCCATATCTGCAAGGGGCACGATATTGAGACGAAAAACGGAACCATAGATGTGGGTGTCCGTGTGGAAGTCCGCGATGAGATCATGAAAGAGCTTAATGAAAAGCTGTATGAGGCTAAACTGGTGTATTACACCCCTACTTTTGATGATAAGGTCAGAGTGTTCTGCACAAATCCATCCGGTGAGGTTGCAACGGAATATTATGAGCATGGTTTGGCTGTTGTGAACGGGCATGCATATAAATCAAAAGACATGAAGACGCATAACACAAACTTTGCCCTTCTGGTATCAAAGAATTTTACGGAGCCTTTCAAATCACCGATTGAGTATGGAAAACATATTGCGCAGCTTGGTAATATGCTGTGCGGAGGCAGAATACTGCTCCAGAGATACGGCGATTTCCGCAGGGGCCGCAGGACGACGGAAGAGCGTCTGCTTAGAAATAATATCACACCAACTTTGAAAGATGCAGTGCCGGGAGATTTGTCTCTTGTATTTCCGCACCGGATTATGGTATCAATTGACGAAATGATCCAGGCTTTGGATAAAGTAACCCCGGGGATTGCCAGTGACGAGACCCTTTTGTACGGTGTAGAAGTTAAATTCTATTCCAATAAAGTTATTGTAAACAAGAAATTTGAGACTAACGTAACAGGACTTCGGGCTATGGGGGACGGAGCATCCGTAACGAGAGGGCTCCAGCAGGCATCTGCCAATGGACTCTGCGTGGCAAGGGCAATTATTGAGAAAATGGAGAGTTAACAGTACGCAGCCGGAAGCAGGCCTGGGGGAGAACTGGCAGTACGGCGATTGTAAAAAATAGTTGTATCCTGAAGAAGATGAGAATATAATGGTAATAAATGTTGCCATAAAAGGGAGCATTATTATAGTAACCAGACAAATTAATAAGAGGAAAAGTATATGGGCAAATATTTTGGGACAGACGGATTTCGAGGAGAAGCAAATGTAGTATTAACGGTGGAGCATGCCTTTAAGGTGGGGCGTTACCTGGGCTGGTATTTTGGCCGTGAACACAAGGCCAGAATTGTAATCGGCAAGGACACAAGACGAAGCAGCTACATGTTTGAATACGCACTGGCATCAGGATTAACTGCATCGGGAGCGGATGCATACCTGCTCCATGTGACAACGACACCGAGTGTATCTTATGTAGTGCGCACGGAAGATTTTGACTGCGGTCTTATGATTTCTGCCAGCCATAATCCGTTCTATGACAATGGAATTAAAGTCATTAACGGCCAGGGGCATAAGATGGAAGCTGAAGTTGAAGCAAAAATAGAAGCATATATCGACGGTGAGATCGAAGAGCTTCCTCTGGCAACAAAAGAAAACATCGGCTGCACAATCGACTATGCTGCAGGAAGAAACCGTTACATCGGACATCTGATCTCACTGGCTACCCGTTCTTTCAAGGACATGAAGATCGGCCTGGACTGTGCGAATGGGAGCGCATTCAGCATTGCGAAGAGCGTTTACGATGCACTGGGAGCTAAAACATATGTGATCAATAATGAGCCGAACGGAACAAATATTAATACAAACTGCGGATCTACACATATTGAAATACTGCAGCAGTATGTAAGGGATAAAAAACTGGATGTAGGGTTTGCATTTGACGGGGATGCCGACAGATGTATTGCCGTGGATGGAAACGGCAATGTGGTAGACGGAGATTTGATTCTCTATGTCTGCGGCAAATATCTGATGGAGCAGGGCCGCCTGGAGGATAATACCATTGTAACGACGGTAATGTCCAATCTGGGACTCTACAAAGCCTGCGATAAAGTCGGCATGAATTATGAGCAGACTGCCGTAGGGGACAAATATGTATATGAGAACATGCTTAAAAACGGTTACGTGCTGGGCGGGGAGCAGTCCGGCCACATCATATTCAGCAAGCATGCAAGAACCGGCGATGGTGTACTGACTTCCCTGATGATCATGGAAGTAATCATGGAAAAGAAACAGAGCCTTGCCAAAATGTGTGAAGAAGTCAAGATCTATCCTCAGCTGCTGAAAAATGTCCGTGTGACAGACAAAAAAACAGCACGCGAGAATCCGGCAGTACAGAAGGCAGTGGAAGAAGTATCTGCGGCACTCGGAACTGATGGACGCATCCTCGTCAGAGAAAGCGGAACCGAGCCGGTAGTGCGCGTTATGGTAGAAGCAGCGACAGACGAAATCTGCGAAAAACACGTAAATCAAGTCATTCAGGTAATGGAAGCGGAAGGGCTTGTTATTGGGTAGGGGGTCGCTGTGAGGAATTGAAAAACTGCATGCGGTGCGGGAACCGGACATAGGGGGGACTGGATACGGGATTGCGGCAGTAAGCTGGAGTAACGGAAAAAGGAAGGGAAACAGGAGCAACCTGGACACAGCATGTGAAGCCTTGATGGCTTCACATACTGGGTCCAGGAAAAATTGTAATTTGGTGATTACAATTTTTACTCCCGTTTCCCTTCCTTTTTCCGCAACTCCAGCTAACAGCCGCAAGACGCATCCAGTCCCCCCTATGTCCGGTTCCCGCACCGCATGCAGTTTTTCAATTCCTCACAGCTGGGCGCACCCGGCGGAAGAAAATACCAGGGAGGTGTGGGGGATGTCGTAGTACTCCTGCTTTATATGGGGAATCTTCTACATCTTTTGATTGATTTAATTCTTACCAGATTTCAAATTTATTGGATTCTACTTGTTCGCAAAGTCTGTACAAAGCGCTGATGCTTTTTATCTGCTGTCTGTTCTTGTGATAAAGATATTTTTCTATTCCATTAATGACAGCGGCCAGTTTTTCGGTGTCTTCGGTTTGGAAACGGAGGATTTCTCTGCGGAGTAGTCCAATGGAGTATTTTTCGTTTTCTGCAAAAGAAGATAGTTTCAGAGTCTGTGAGATTAAAATTTCATCTATATGTCTTTGTGTAAATACTCTGTAATTGTTTTCCTTGGAGCGTCCTGCGGACAGGAGGCCGATGTTGCTCCAATATCGGATCGTAGAGGCGGGGACTCCGGTAATACTGCTTATCTCACCGATGCTATATTCCTTTTTGGATCTTCCAAGAGGGCGTTTCTTAATAAAACGCTGCCGCATCTGCTCACAGACTCGACGGTCATTTTGCAGTTCAGCCTGGGTTTTATTTGCCAGCCACAGGGCCTCGTCAATGCGGTTTTTCATGACAAAGCCGAGCATACCGGCTATGATCTGCAGACTAAATCCATTCATCATCTCCCGGATGCAGATAAAATAAGCGATATGCTCATCGGTATAAATCCGATAACCTGTTGGAGCACGCATTACTGCGGGAACCAGTCCTAAATCTTCATACCGGCGTATTGTTGTGGTGCTTAATCCGAATCTTCGGGCTATATCAACTGGTCTGACTGCCATCATCCGCCACCTCCTTTTTATGAACATATTATAATAGTGTGGAAAGGTTTTTACAAGAAATAAGGAGAAAAATAATAAAACTCTGCCGCTTGCATTAATGTTGTATACTGATAATACAGGAACTGAAAATGGATGTGCGGTGTCCGGCAAATAGGAAAAAGAGGGAGGTATCGCATGAGTGATATCAGAATTACAGGTGCAAAAGAGGGGAACTTGAAAAATGTTTCGCTGCAAATACCGAAAAATAAACTTGTTGTGTTTACAGGGCTTTCTGGCTCTGGAAAGTCAACTTTGTTGATTGATGTTTTGTTTCAGGAATGCCAGCGGCAGTATCTGGAAGCGATCACGCTGGAGGGGATCCACAAGCCTGAGGTGGAAAGTGTTAGAGGCGCATCTCCGGCTATCCTGATTTCTCAGATGGATGGAAATAGGAATCCACGCTCCACAGTGGGGACGCAGTCGGATATCTATACGGATCTGCGGATGATATATGAGAAACTGGGCGTCAGGGTCTGCCCGCACTGCGGTGAGATTATTTCAGCTGCAGACTGCAGGGAGGAAACGGAGAAAATAAATGCGGATTTCTATGTCTATATGTTTTGCAGTAAATGTGGGCAGCGGATGGACAAAATTACCCGCACGTATTTTTCTTTTAATACAAAGGAAGGAGCCTGTCCGACATGTGAAGGACTGGGAAAAGTGCATACTGTAAAAAGGGAACAGGTGGTAGATGAGAGCCTGTCTTTGGAAGATGGTGCGGTGCGCTTTTGGGAAAAACAATATGGTAAGTATCAGACTTCGGTGCTGTATGCTGCTTTTGAGCACTATGGCATCTTGACCGGCAAAAATATACCTGTACAAGATTTCAGTGAAATACAAAAAGAGATTTTATATAATGGTATAGAAAATGATCGGATTATGAAAATATTTCCTGAGATCAGCCCTCCTAAGACAGTGGCTTCAGGCAGGTTTGAGGGCGTGCTTCCTATATTGTGGAGGCGTCTGGCGGATAAGAAGGGGGATGTAAAACAGCTGGAGGCATATTTTGACGTAGTGGAATGTCCGGACTGCAAAGGAGAGCGCCTCTGTGAACTGAGCAGAAATGTTACTGTGAACGGCACCCGTCTGCCGGAACTGTCATTTTATTCCCTGGAGCGTCTGGCAGACTGGATCCGACAGCTGAAGGCCTCTGTTTCAAAGCAGTATATTGCACTTGTAAATGCTTATTTCCTGGATATAGAAACGAAGCTGAAGCGTTTTATTAAGGTGGGGCTGGGATATCTGTCTCTGGACCGGCAGGTCGTCACCCTGTCAGGAGGTGAATTGCAGAGACTGCGCCTGGCGGCTGCACTGGACTCGGAATTGTCCGGTATTATTTATATACTGGACGAGCCTACTGCAGGGCTTCATCCAAAAGATACTGCAGGGTTGCTGGAAATATTGAAGAGAATGCGCGATCTGGAGAATACGGTGCTTGTTATTGAACACGATACAGATATTATGGCTGGCGCCGATTACATCATAGACATCGGTCCGGGTTCCGGAAGACATGGGGGAGAAATCATAGCGTCCGGCACACTGGAGGAAATTATGCAGCAGAAAGAGTCTGTGACAGGAGCTTATCTGCAGGAATCTCATCCCGGAAAGAGAGACTACCGGAGCCCCCAGGGAAAAATCCAGATCCAGAATGCCGAAAAGTTTAATCTGGATCATCTCTCCGTGGACATCCCTGTCGGTTGTTTTACCTCTGTCACGGGCCCCTCCGGTTCAGGAAAATCAACATTGATTTTTGAAGTGCTGGCAAAAGGCAGTGCAGAAACAGAGGAAAACAAGGTAAACCCAGGGGCGCACCGTAATTCATGCCCTGCGGGCGGGTGCCCAGAAGAACTGCTCAATAAGGTATACGGCCTGGAACAGTTTGATCGTATTGTGGAAATCGGACAGGCGCCGATTACAAAAATGAAACGTTCTAACGTGGCAACTTATTCCGGACTCTATACAGAGATCAGGGCAGTATACGCTAAAACAGAGGCGGCAAAAAAAGCCGGGTTAACTTCCCGACATTTTTCATTCAACACTCCGGGCGGCAGATGCGAAAACTGTCAGGGGATGGGATATGTAGACAACAACATGCTGTTTTTTGCTGATACAAAAGTCGTATGTCCCATCTGCAATGGAAATCAGTTCCAGGACCAGATACTGTCTGTCAAATACAAAGGCTTGTCAATCAAAGAAATCCTGGATTTGTCGATAGAAGAAGCCGCCGATTATTTCGTAAATATCCCGAAAATTATAAAAATCTTAAGGCTTCTACAGGATGCAGGTCTGGGCTATCTTCAGCTGGGCCAAAGCCTAACAACATTATCAGGAGGAGAGGGGCAGCGCTTGAAACTGGCAAAAGAATTAATCGGAAGCAGTTCAGGCAGAAAAAACCTGTATCTCATGGATGAGCCCACAACCGGTCTGCACCCAATTGATATAGAGCACTTCCTGAGGCTCCTGAACCGCATGACAGATGCCGGGAATACCGTAATAGTCGTGGAGCATAACCAACAGCTCATCAGAAACAGCGACTGGATCATAGATATGGGGCCAGAAGGGGGAGAAAAAGGAGGGAAAATTATATTTGAAGGGACGCCCTCCCAAATAAAACAAAAACGGGTAAGTGTGACGGGGCGGTATTTGTAAGGGCGTCCCTCCCCCTACACACAGATCACCTTCTGTTCCACGATATCGGAATAGATCTCCGCCCCTTCTGAACGTAGATCTGCTACGTGTATGACATCGGAGTAGATTTCTTCTTCTATGCTTCCTTCCAGCAGTGTTTTTAGTATATTGGGGTGCGCGAGTATTTTTTCTTCGTTGAAGTGCACGTGGCTGTCTCCCTGGAACAAGGCGGTGTAGAAGATGTTGGATTCTACGATGTCCTGGAAGAAATGGCTTCCATAGGAGAGGTCGGGCATCAGGCCCAGATTCTCATAGGACACTTCGCATATGGCGTCCATGCTGCACAGGTCTGTGAAGCGGACAGGGACACCCAGTGCAGGTGTGGTGGTTCCCCAGCGGCCGGGGCCTATCAGGACGGCATGCTGGTCTTTGAGCAGGTGGTTCAGGGTGCCGATCTGATTCGCGATGGCGTATTTTTGATACTCATTCAGTTCCAGATAAGGCTTTATCTTAACAAAGATGATATAGTGAACCGGAAGCCGCACGTTTCCGCCCATAAAATTCCCTTTCGATGAGAAATAGCAGAGGCTCTTGTCAGCCGTGTCGGGGAATTCAATTGTTTTACCAAGTCCTTTTGTCTGCAGAGGACGGCACTGCAGCAGATTGATCCGATAGTCTTCCTGAGCGTTAAAGTTGCAGGTAAATTCGATGTCTACGGGATAGTCGTAGGTATGCGATATCACGGCCAGTATATCTTCCAGTGCTTTGGGAAAATCCGTATGCCGCAGCAGGCGGGTAAAACTGACAATGTCCGGAACCTTGCGTCCCGGCTGTCCTATCTCGCGGAAATGTCTGGCCAGTTCATAATCCGGTTCCATGAATAGGCGGATATTAGTCTTAAGGGGGAGCCCTTTGGTCTCCTCGATGGGGACGGTCTGGAATTCATTTTCCTCCAGATTGATTACATCTACATAATGCTGAGAAAACTTTCTTTCATCCCCATAAGTAAGCAGGGGAGGACGCTCCGGCTTGTCCAGCGCCACAATGCGCGGATAGTCTGAATTGACCCGGTCTACGGCGCGGGTGCCCATGCCGAACACGAGACGCAGCATGCCTTTGGACGGGTCGGTGTTCTTATCCCATACGAATAGATTGGAAGAATTGCCAACTCCGGCACAGTGGGGGAAGAAGTACTTCCCGTGGTAATCCCCGGATACTCTCTGCACCAGCAGGGCCATCTGCTCGTCCCTGCCGGCAAGTCCGCGGTTCTGCCGGTATTCCAGAGCCTCCTGGCTCATGACGCTGGCATAGACCTTGCGGACGGCCTCAAGAAAATTATCGTAGCGTTCTTCCGGGGATCCCTGGTTGGGACAGAAGAAGCTGTCGTATTTTCCCGCAAACGCATTCCCAAAATTATCTTCCAGAAGGGAGCTGGAGCGGACGATGATGGGAGACTGGCCGTAATATTCCAGCATCACCATGATCTGTTCCCTGATTGCAGCTGGAAAATGTCCAGTCAACAGCTTTTCACGAAGTTCTGCAGCGGCCCGGAAATATCCTTCCTCGGTTTTCTGTTCCATGCGGAGGCGCCAGCAGCCATTCTGTACAATATAAGTATAGAAGACATCCGAACCTATATAATAGGAGTCGTGCCGTTCCATATGCTTATTATAAAAATCGGGGTTCCTGGTTTCCAGGATTTTGCGGGCCAGCAGCATTCCCACAGACTTGCCGCCGATATAGCCTGTGCCAATCTCGCGGCTGCCGATCTGGATGAGGTCGGCCAGGGTAAAAAATTCTCTGCTCAGTGAGGCAATTCTGGAACGCTGTCCGATCAGCAGATTCAACAGGTTCTCTTTTACATAGGCCTGTTCCGAAGCAGCGGCATTCAGATAGGGCTTGGCCTCTTCAAAGCTGACATCCCAGTAATCCAGCTTCCTGGTATGAAGCTGCAGCCGGGAAAATAATTCGGCGGAACTTGCGCTGTCCGTAATACATTCCGCGCCGGTTTCCGTCAGCCGGTGAGGCAGAAACATGGTGGAGGAATAGCGTTCCGAGACCTTCAGAGGATGCAGGTAGTACTGACCGTCTATGGCGTAGAGATTCAAAAGGATGCGGGCCGCTTCACGGATGCGTGCAAGAGTATCCTGAGTATGGGCATTCCGGTCAAGGGCGAAGCAGGAGACCGTTTCCAGCTCGGACAGATAAGGGCAGGCGACCTGAAAAAAATTTCCGACCATCAGGTCAGAACACCAGTGCTGCTGCAGTTCAGTAAGGCAGTCAAACAGATAGAATGCGTGCTTTCCTTCCGCAGTGATAATCTGATAGATATCACTGGTAAAAGCTTCAAATCCCTGACAAACATCTATGGTATACATTTTAAAGTCGGCGCCGTCTTCCATCAGCACCGCTTCATCCAGCAGGGGCGCATGGCTGCCAAAGTGTATATAAAGAATCCGTTTGCCGTCTGCAGCAGCCTGTCTGACAAAAGGGCGGGCAGCAAAAGCATAGGCCTCCAGAGAGTCGACCTGCCAGATGATATGATCACCGGGGCGGAGGCCGTCGATTACTTCATCTGCCCCCGGAAGTCCGGTACTTATTTGTTCAAAAATTTCCATTGTTTTCCTCCATTCCCGCATGGACAACCGATAATATGTCCAGTTTACCACAAATGAAAGAAAAATCAAATATTGGGAATCCTCAGATTTCCCCTGCGGATTTTGTACGGGGACATACCTGCCACATTGTGGGACAGTGTGGCAGGAAAACCGCAGGGGAGATGTGCAGATTCATCGGCTGACTATAATTGTCGGATAGCCTGCTCTTTTGAGGCGCTGTTCCATTGCTGTTGCGTCGTCGAGTGTATCAAAATTCCCAACCTGAACCCGGAAGAAGCCGTCGGTATCAACGATGGATGCCGGAAAATCCTGTTCCAGCAGCTCGTTCAGCAGACGGTTTGCATAAGTTGGATTTCGAAATGCACCAACCTGTACCTTATATCCGGGCGGGTCAATCACATGGTCCATCTCCAGTGTATCCAGGATTCCGGAGGCGATAGCCTGTGCGATTGCATCAAAATTATCATCAAAAAGCTGGTTATCCGTGTTGGAATTGATGAATCCAACTTCGACCAGAACAGCAGGCATATTCGTGCGGCGGAGTACGACAAGATTGGGTCGTGCTTTTACGCCGAGGTTTACGAATCCAACAGACTCGAGCTGTTCATTGATATTCTCAGCCATCTGAAGCTTAATTCCGGACAGGTCATACACCAGGGATTCCACTCCTGATACTACATTATCTGTTGGAAAAGAGTTTCGGTGTATAGAGATGAAAAAGTCTACCCCCGCATTATTTGCTTCCATTGCTTTCTGATAAGGAGATTCGTATACATCCGTGGTTCTCGTGTATTCTACGTCGATATCATGATTCTGAAGAATTTCACCGACGGCTAAAGTAAGGCGCAGCGTATCATCTTTTTCCTGGCGTCCGTTATATACTGCTCCGGGATCCCGCCCGCCGTGTCCTGCATCTAACATGATTGAATAAGGCATAAGTAAAAATTCCTTTCACATTGTTCTATTTTATGATATGTAGAAATCCCAAGGAAGTTCCTGTTTGACAAAGAAAATCGGACTTCCGCATGAGTAAAGACTGCTTCTTGCAGTCCGGCCGCCATGTGGAAGTCCGATTATATTGCGGGCAGGGAAGATGCTTGATCCGCTGATTCCCTATGCCCGTTCACTGTATTCTTTTTTGGAGGGAGCGTCTTCCTGCTCCTCTATATCCTCGTCATCTTCATCAGATGCCTGCTTTTCGGGCAGATAAACGTGTACGCTTTCTACTCTGTTCTTATCCAGTGTTTCAACGACAAGCATGATCCCGCTGTCGGTTGTGACTTCATCACCTACCTCAGGCAGCCTGTCCAGATGTTCGATAATGAAACCGCCGAGAGAATCGTAATCCTCTGACTGTAGTTCCAGATCCAGGCGGTCATTCACATCGTCCAGACTCATGGAGCCTTCGATGATATATTCGTATTCGCCAAGCTGCTTAACGAATTCTTCTTCATTCTCGTCATATTCGTCATGGATCTCACCTACGATTTCTTCCAGAATATCTTCCAGAGTAACCAGCCCGGCTGTTTCACCGTATTCATCCAGTACGATTGCGATATTGAAGGAGGCATCTCTCATTTCCACAAGAAGCTCGGATATATTTTTGTATTCGTAAGTAAAGTAAGCCTCGCGCAGTATGTTGCGCACAGAGAACTGTTCTTTGCTGTCAAACAACAGGAGGTCCTTCATATTAATGGTACCAATTACATTGTCAGTTGTATCCTCATAAACAGGGAGACGTGTGAATTTGTCTTCTTTGAAAATATCAATCAGTTCTTTGTAAGTACTGTTTACATCTGCAAATGTTACATGGACACGCGGCACCATAACGTCCTTTGCACGGGCATCGCCCAGGTCGAATACATTGTAGATCATTTCTTTTTCTTCTGATTCAATGACTCCATCTTCATGGCTTACGTCCACGATTGTACGAAGCTCGTCCTCTGTCATGGCACTGTTCTTCGCATTGGGGTCAATGCGGAACAAAAACAGGATAGCACGTGAGAACAGGTTAATAATGAAGATAAACGGTGTCATTACTACCATAAATGCCCTTATCACCGGGATATAGGATAATGACAGCTTTACAGAATTCAGGGTTGCAATGCTCTTCGGGGTAATCTCTCCGAATACGAGGATTGCAACGGTCAGAGCTGCGGTTGCAATGCTGACCATGTAACCTCCGAAACTGTATGCCAGTGTGGCTGCCAGCGAAGAGGCAGAAATGTTGACAATGTTGTTGCCGATTAAGATTGCGCTCAACATCTTACGGGAATGGTTTTCCGTAACGTCCAGAACCATTCTGGCACGTTTGTTTCCGTCGTCTGCCAGAGAACGCATACGGATCTTGCTTACTGTGGTAAGCGCTGTCTCCGCGGATGAAAAAAATGCAGACAGTATCAATAGTACGATTAATATAACAAATTGTATGGCATCACTCGAGTCCAATTATCTGTTCACTCCTTTATTATTTTATTGCGTAATTGCTCTAAGCATGTATACCTCATAAATATACATCATTTGGGGCCTTTTTGCAAGTACAGGGTGTTCCGGGAGCCGGTTAAATAGTCAATATGGGCCATGATTTCAGTTATTTTGTATGAAAGGATATTAAAAACAGGAAAAATTTCATTAAAAACAGTAAAAAAATGAATTGGGAAAAAATGGAGGCGGGAATATAATAGTAGTGCTACTTTTTAGCGGCAGTATATCTGGGGATATTCTGCAATGTAAAGTCCTTCTTGGGGAGAGGAGGGAAAAATGGGTGTCTGAAACATAAAATTGTCGGATGGCCATTTTTATTTACAAATTTATAAGGAAAGGAGGGGGAAGTCAGGGGGGATAAAGGGAGTTACAGGGAGAAATTGGAGGAAAAGCATTGATGGGTAAAAAAGGAAAATCAGGAAGGCGGTTTTTGTCACGGGCAATGGCTGCTGTTTTTGCAGCAGCACTGGTTGCAGGAAGTATACCGGCAAAGGGCCTTACTTACGTGAAGGCGGCAGAAGAAACTGGCAGTGAGCAGAAGGACGGCAACAGCCTGCGACTCTGGTACGACAGCCCGGCAGATATCGGAAGTTACAGCTCCTGGGAAAAATGGTCACTTCCGATCGGAAACAGCGCGATCGGTGCCAGCGTATTCGGTGGAGTTGATATAGAGCGAATTCAGCTGAATGAAAAGTCATTGTGGTCTGGCGGGCCAAGTGACAGCCGTCCTGATTATAATGGGGGAAACATCCAGCAAAACGGCCAGGACGGGGCAACCATGAAGCAGATTCAGGAGCTGTTCAAGGAAGGAAATAACAGTGCAGCGTCGGCTCTCTGCAATAAGCTGATCGGCGTGAGTGATGATGCCGGCGATAAGGGCTATGGGTATTATCTGAGTTATGGAAATATGTATCTCGATTTTCAGGACGGTGCATCACCTGACAATGTAGAGAATTACAGCAGGGACCTTAATCTCAGGAATGCTGTATCATCTGTTGATTACGATTACAAAGGAACACATTATCACAGAGAATATTTTGTTAGCTATCCGGATAATGTACTGGTAACGAGACTTACTGCAGAAGGCGGTACGCTGGACTTTGATGTTCGTGTGGAACCGGATGATCAGAAGGGCGGCGGATCCAACAACCCGAGTGCGGAGTCTTATGGAAGGTCATGGGACACGGATGTAAAGGATGGCGTTATTTCGATAAACGGGGAATTGACCGACAATCAGATGAAGTTCAGTTCCCATACAAAAGTAGTTGCAGATGAGGGCGGCAAGGTGAAGGATGGAACCGAAAAGGTCAGTGTATCCGGAGCGAAAGAAGTCACAATCTACACCTCTATAGGAACAGATTATAAAAACGAGTACCCGGAATATCGTACCGGACAGACAGCAGAGGAAGTTTCCGCAAGGATCAAAGCCTATGTGGACCAGGCTGCAGTCAAGGGATATGAGGCTGTAAAAGAAGCCCATACAAAGGATTTCGATTCTATTTTCGGCAGAGTGGATCTGAATCTCGGACAGACGGTTTCAGACAGAGCGACCGACAGTCTTCTGGCTGCATATAACAGTGGAAAGGCCAGTGAAGGCGAGCGCAGACAGCTGGAGGTTATGCTTTTCCAGTATGGGCGTTATCTGACCATTGAGTCCTCGAGAGAAACACCGGACGATGATCCATCAAGGGAGACACTTCCTTCAAACCTGCAGGGAATCTGGGTTGGTGCTAATAATTCAGCATGGCATGCAGACTACCATATGAATGTAAATCTGCAGATGAACTACTGGCCGACTTACAGCACCAATATGGCAGAATGTGCACAGCCGCTGATCTCCTATGTGGACAGCCTGCGTGAGCCGGGACGTGTTACGGCAAAGATTTATGCAGGGATCGGCGATGGCAAATCAGAGACCGGATTTATGGCGCATACACAGAACAATCCTTTCGGATGGACATGCCCGGGATGGGATTTCAGCTGGGGATGGTCACCGGCAGCGGTTCCGTGGATTCTTCAGAACTGCTGGGATTACTATGATTTCACAGGAGATACAGAATACCTGAGAAATGTAATCTACCCGATCATGCGTGAGGAAGCACTCCTTTATGACCAGATGCTGGTAGATGACGGGACGGGAAAACTGGTTTCCTCACCAAGTTTTTCACCGGAGCACGGGCCTCGTACAGCAGGAAATACCTATGAGCAGACCCTGATCTGGCAATTATATGAGGATACCATTCAGGCAGCAGAAATCCTTGGGACAGATGCTGAACAGGTAGAAGTATGGAAAGACAAACAGTCCAGGCTGAAGGGACCGATCGAGATCGGTGACAGCGGACAGATCAAAGAGTGGTATGAAGAGACAACTGTAAATAGTCTGGGAGAAGGCTTTAATCACCGCCATCTTTCTCATATGCTTGGCGTCTTCCCGGGCGATCTTATTTCTTCAGATACACCGGAATGGTATGAGGCAGCTAAAATATCTATGAACAACCGTACTGACGAGAGCACCGGCTGGGGAATGGGACAGCGTATCAATACATGGGCAAGACTCGGAGACGGTAACCGCGCGTATAAGCTGATTACTGATCTGTTCCATAAAGGAATCCTTACAAATCTTTGGGATACACATGCACCATACCAGATCGATGGTAACTTTGGGATGACTTCAGGTGTGGCAGAGATGCTTCTGCAGAGCAACCAGGGATATATGAACCTGCTTCCGGCTCTTCCGGATGAGTGGGCAGACGGCAGTGTTAATGGCCTGACAGCGCGCGGAAATTTCGTACTGAATATGAGCTGGGGAGAAGGTGTTGTTAAGACAGCAGAAATTCTTTCCCGAAATGGGGGGACGGCAACAGTTCAGTTCCCGGATGCAGCGCTTGCAACTGTAGTGGACGGATCCGGCAATGTAGTTGAAATCAACGCGGTCAGCGACAACCGGATTTCTTTTGAAACAAGTGCAGGAGAAACATATACAGTAAAAGACGTGCCGGATATGAAGGTTCCTTCCGCTCCGACAGGGCTGGAAGCTGTCAGAGTATACGACGATAAGGTTGATCTGACATGGGATACATATGATGCAGATGGCAAAACGGTTACATATAATGTTTACCGTCAGGTAGGAGACGGTGATGTGCAGAGAATTGAGACGGGGCTTACGGTTCCTTCCTTTACAGATGCAAGGGCAGGGGCTATCCTGGGAGCGATGACCTATCAGGTGTCTGCGGTGGTTGGCGACCAGGAAGGTGAACGCACTGCGATGTGTGAAATCAGAGATCTAAGAAATATGGCAGGAATGATTGATGACGATGATTCCAGGATCGAGTATACCGGAAGCTGGGGCGACTGGGATCACAAAGGTGATCCGAACTATGCGGACACAATTAAGTACCTTGAGAATCCTACAGGAAGTGAAACTGTGAAGATGAATTTTGTCGGAACAGGAATCGAAGTAATTACCTGTACAAACACTGACCGGGGAATGTATGAAGTGTTTATTGACGGTAAGAGCGAGGGAAAGGCAGATACTTATACCGCTTCAACAGTACGTCAGTCAGTCGTATTTACAAAAGAGGATCTGGAATATGGAAGCCATGTGATTGAGCTGAAGGTTCTGGGTGAGAAGAATCCGGCCAGCAATAATACAAAGGTAGAATTTGATGCCTTCCGTGTGCTGGACAGCACGGTGCAGAAACCGGAAAGTATGACAGTATCTGCAGTTTCCGGAATTACTATGGTGGGTAAGGCCGGCAGCAGTGTGCAGATGCAGGCAGAAGTGCTGCCAGAGGATGCAGCAGATAAAAGTGTAGTATGGTCTGTTGACAATGACCTGGCTTCAATAGACGAGAACGGCCTGCTTACAGTTGGTGACAGAAATGGAACGGTAAGGATAACAGCAGTTTCAAAAGCGGACAGCAGTGTGACTGCAGATTTGGAGATGACGATTGCCCTTGCCGGCGATGTAGCAGACAATGAGACAATTGTGGAGGATAGTGTGAATAATTCTACTCCAAATCCGGCAATTACCTGGACTGGAAATTGGGGTACCTATGCAGGTGAAGCTGACAAACATCACGGTGGAACGAAGACTGAGGCAAAGGCTGGGGCAGCGTTCGAGTATACGTTTAATGGTACTGGTATAGAAGTATATATACAGAAGCATGCCAATTTTGCCAGCTTTGATGTGGAAATTGACGGAGGGTTCATTGAAACTGTATCTATGAACGGAAGCGGCAGTGGAGATCCGCAGTCTGTAGTCTTTTCAAAGACGGATCTCGGGAACGGAACACATACAATTAAGTGTACAATCGTTGAGAGAGACGGAAGAATGGATGGCAACCTGGATTATTTGAAAATCTTTTCACCAGGCACATCAGACTACGCGGATAAAGCGGATCTGCAGGATGCTATTACCGAGTGCTCAACTCTGGTAGCGGAGGCATATGACGCAGCAAAATGGGCTGACTTTAAAGCGGTATATAATGAAGCAGTCAAAGTAATGAATGATGCGGATGCGAAAGAAGACACAGTGAAGGATGTGGCTGAACGCTTACTGGCAGCTAAGGCTGATCTGGGCGAACCGTCCATGCCGACGCCGGTTATAGGTGAAGCAAAAGGCGGGCTGCTGCATGTAGAGCGCACGAGAGCAACTGTCAGCTGGGATGCTGTAAAAGGTGCAGCGTCTTACATCATCAGAACCGGGGGGACGGAAGTACAGACACTGGAGAGTACCGGTGATATGACAACAACGGATACCTGGTATACGCTGACAGGTCTGCAGCCGAATACAATGTATGAGGTACAGATCTTCGCAGTAAACGCACTTGGTGATGTGTCCGAAGATGCAATCAGGATTCCGGTGGAGACAACAGCGGCAAATGACACAGAAGGCCCCGGATCAGTAACAGAGATTTCTAAAAAAGCAGTCGGAGAGGATGCTGTGGAACTGTCGTGGAAAGCGCCGGAAGACGAAGACCTGGCCGGATATAATATTTACATCGATAATATCAAAGCAGCAGACCTGAAAGATAAAACGGCAACTACATGGAAGATGGAGAATCTGACGGTGGGACAGATATATGTGGTGAAAATTACAGCATATGACCAGACCGGAAATACTTCCATACCGGCCCAGTTCTCCTTTACCTTCAGCGTGGAACGCATTATCGCCGGAATCACAGTGGATCCTTCTGAACTGGCCGTGAAAAAAGGAACCGCATTTAAAGAGCTGAAGCTTCCAAAGACAGTGGATATTACATACAAGAGCGGACTAAATGAAAAAGATGTTCCGGTAAAATGGGACAAGGGTGATTATAAAGCAGACGAAGCGGGCGTTTATACGATATATGGAGAATTAAAAACAGATATCGCAATGGATAACCCGGATGAGCTGAAACCGGCGGTTAAGGTTACCGTGAAAGACACTGCAGTGGACCCGGCACCAGATCCGGACCCAACGCCAGATCCCGATCCGACACCGGATCCAGACCCGTCACCAGATCCGAATCCAAGCCCAAATCCGAATCCAAATCCGTCTAATCCGGGCGGATCAACAGGCGGTGGAAATCAGAACAATACAACTAATAATAATTCCGGAAATCAGGGAACAACTGGAAGCACTGCAAAAGATACAGTTAAGACAGGCGACCAGGGGCACCCGGCAGTATGGGCAGCAACTGCGGCAGCGGCAGTTCTGCTGATAGCGGTAATGGGTGTTGTATTGCGGAGAAGAAAAAGAAAATAATTATTTGACCACTAAAGGGTCGGCTTTATAGGCTGTTTCCAATAAGAACATACAGCAAGGAAAGCAAATGCCGGGCATCCGGTAAACATTCTGCGGTTTACAGCAGGGGTGTTTACCGGATGCCGCGGCTTTTTTTCGGGTTACGTCTTTTTCTTACGGCGTATGGTCCGGGCATTGCAGGCATAGTTACTGTTTACACCCTCCGGGGAGACAGCACGGTCTTAACCGTAACAGCGGACAGCCTGTTTGGGTAAACGGAAGTGACATCCTGTTGAATTTGAGTAGGGTTTGTTGTATGATTGAGGAGAAAGTTCAAAAGAATTGGAGAACGTATATGAATTTATATGAAAAACTATGTGACTTACTGGGAGAGGAAAGCGTTTTTGCGGATGAACCGATGAGCCGGCATACAACATTCCGCATCGGGGGGCCGGCGGATTATTTTACGGTTCCCGGTGATACAGATGACGTAAAAAAGGTAATCGATCTCTGCAAAAAGGAAGAAGTGCCTTATTACATTCTTGGAAACGGGAGCAACCTGCTGGTAGGAGACAAAGGATATAGAGGTGTTATCATTCAGATATATAAAAATATGAGTGAAATACACACCGATGGGAACAGGATTTTTGCGCAGGCTGGTGCGCTGTTGTCTAAGGTAGCTGCAGAAGCTCTTTCACACAGTCTGAAAGGCTTTGAATTTGCTTCCGGTATCCCCGGGACACTGGGCGGAGCCGTTATGATGAATGCAGGAGCCTATGGAGGTGAGATGAAGCAGGTTCTGGAGAGTGCCCGGGTTCTGACTCCGGAAGGGGAGATTAAGACCCTGAAAGAGGAAGAACTGGATTTGGGATACAGAACAAGTGTGATTGCCAAAAAGAATTATATTGTTCTCGAAGCAGTAATCCGGCTGGAGACTGGGGATGCCGAAAGCATCCGCTCTTATATGGAAGAGCTGAAAGAAAAAAGGGTGACAAAGCAGCCTCTGGAGTATCCGAGTGCGGGCAGCACTTTTAAACGGCCGGAAGGGTATTTTGCAGGGAAGCTGATAGAAGATGCAGGACTTCGCGGATTCCAGGTGGGAAATGCACAGGTATCACAGAAGCACTGCGGATTCGTGATTAACCGGGGCGGAGCTACGGCAGCGGAGGTGATATCATTGATGGGGCAGGTCGCTGATAAAGTGGAGGCGGCATCGGGCGTCAGACTGGAGCCGGAAGTGAAGCGGATAGGAGAATTCTGAGATGAGATTTGTGATTGTTACTGGTATGTCGGGCGCCGGCAAATCGACTGCGCTGAAGATGCTGGAAGATATGGGGTACTTTTGTGTGGATAATCTGCCGATCCCCCTGATCCAGAAGTTTGCGGAGATGCTGGCAGCGCCGGATTCCGAGATAGACAAGGCGGCCCTGGGGATAGATATCCGGGGCGGCCAGGCATTTAAGGGACTGGAAGAAAAGCTAAAACAGATTGATGAGATCGGGATACATTATGAGATTCTTTTTCTGGATGCAGGTGATGACGTGCTTGTAAAGCGGTACAAAGAAACACGCCGCCAGCATCCGCTGGGCGGAGTCGGACATATCGACATCGGAATCGCCAAAGAAAGAGAAAAAATTGCGTTCTTAAAAATGCAGTCCACGTATATACTTGATACAAGCAAGATGCTTACGAGAGAGCTGAGGCTGGAGCTTGAAAAAATCTTCGTAGAGGGAAAGGATTTTAAAAATCTCTATATTACTGTGATGTCCTTTGGCTTTAAATATGGAATCCCTCAGGACGCTGACCTTGTATTTGATGTACGTTTTCTGCCCAATCCTTATTATATCGAGGATCTGAGGCCAAAGACCGGCAATGATCAGGAGGTCCGCGATTACGTGATGGATAATGACAAGGCCAGGGAATTTCTGGATGAACTGACCCGAATGATGGATTTTTTGATCCCCAATTATATACTGGAGGGGAAGAATCAGCTGGTGATT
Source organism: Clostridium sp. D5 (assembly GCF_000190355.1). Taxonomy (NCBI): domain Bacteria; kingdom Bacillati; phylum Bacillota; class Clostridia; order Eubacteriales; family Clostridiaceae; genus Clostridium; species Clostridium sp. D5. The sequence continues at coordinate 443,916 of NZ_GL870809.1, forward strand.
GCCATCGGATGTACCGGCGGCAAGCATCGGTCCGTGACTCTTGCGAATGCTCTTTACCAGTTTCTGGAGCCGAAGGAAAGCTATGGTGTGCGTATTGAACATCGGGATATTGGGAAAGATGCTATTACGAAAGCAAAATAGGAGAGAGCTATGTCATTTTCTGGAAATGTGAAAGAAGAACTTTCGAAACAATGGAATACCGCAAGGCACTGCCAGATTGCTGAACTTGCGGCATTAATCAGCATGTGCGGATCTATTGTCATCAACAGTTACGGGCATTACAGCGTGAAAATTCATTCGGAAAATTTGGCTGTTGCAAGAAAATGCTTTACATTGATAGCAAAAACATTTAATATAGAAGCTGATATCTCTATCCGAAGAAACATTTCAAAGGAAAGTGTTTCTTATGCTGTGGTAGTAAAGCGGCATAAAGACGCTCTTTTTATCCTTCAGGCAGCAAAACTGATCGAAGAATACCAGGCAGGATTTGAAGATGTTCATATCGCAAATTCTCTTGTGGTTCAGCAGACATGCTGCAGACGATCTTTTATCAGAGGGGCTTTTTTAGCAGCAGGCTCGATGAGTGATCCAAACAAGTCGTATCACTTTGAAATTGTCTGTGCTTCTGAGAGAATGGCGCACCAGATTCAGGAACTGATATGTGGTTTCTCCATGGACGCCAAGATTGTCCAGCGTAAGAAGTCATATGTTGTATATCTGAAGGAAGGCTCACAGATAGTGGATATCCTGAATATTATGGAGGCGCATATATCGCTGATGGAGCTGGAAAATGTCCGGATTCTCAAAGAGATGCGCAATACCGTAAACCGCAAGGTAAATTGTGAAACTGCCAATATTAACAAAACAGTATCAGCCGCTGTCAAGCAGGTGGAGGATATTACATATCTGAGAGATACGATAGGTTTTGAAAAAATGTCGGAGGGACTGGAGGAAGTAGCGCTTGCCCGCCTTTCACATCCTGATGCGACACTCAAAGAGTTAGGTGAACTCTTATCACCGCCCGTTGGAAAGTCTGGTGTAAATCACAGACTCAGAAAATTGAGCGAGATGGCAGAAAAGGTAAGGCAAAAACAAGGAGGATTATTATGATTGAAACACCGGTTGTTATAAAACAGGACAAGGGACTTGACGGAAGACCAATCGCATTGTTAGTACAGGAGGCAAGCCAGTACTCAAGTTCAGTTTATATTCAGGTAGATGGGAAAAAGATCAATGCAAAAAGTATTATGGGGATGATGAGCCTGAACCTTTCAGAGGGCGAAAAGCTTACAGTAGTAACAGAAGGCGAAGATGAGCAGGTGGCTGCTGAAGGTATTAAAACTTTTTTTACCAGGAAAAAATAGTCAGCCACATTTAAAATAGAATAAAGAAGTATGAGGAAAGAGGTTGTGCTTTTGTGCGGCCTCTTTTATAATGAATGGATATGAAGCACAGCAAGTGGACGGCATAATGGCCGAACCACGGTTTACATAGTATGGTGGAGGGATAAATTATGAAGAAAATGCTGTTTATCTACAATCCAAATGCCGGAACGGGGCTGCTGAAACCGAAACTTTCCGACGTGCTGGATATTTTTGTAAAGGGTGGATATGAGGTGACGGTTTATCCGACTCAGCGTTATCATGATGCGCTGTCTAAGACGATCAGTTATGAAGCAGATTACGATTTGGTTGTCTGCAGCGGAGGCGACGGAACGCTGGACGAGGTAGTAACGGGAATGGCAAAAAGAGCGAAGCAGGTGCCCATCGGCTATATTCCGGCAGGGACGACCAATGATTTTGCCAATAGCCTGCATATTTCAAAAGATATGCTGGAGGCTGCAGACACAGCCGCAAACGGGGTGCCGTTCCCATGCGATGTAGGAGTTTTTAATGATGATATCTTTGTATATATTGCTGCTTTCGGCCTGTTTACGGATGTATCTTACGAGACAAAGCAGAGCATGAAGAATGTGCTGGGCCATCTGGCCTATGTTCTGGAGGGCACGAAGCGTATCTTTAATATCCCTTCATACCGCATCAGAGTGACTTATGACGATGAGGTACTGGAAGATGAGTTCGTATTTGGAATGGTGACAAATTCCAGATCCGTCGGGGGATTTAAGGGCATCATTGGTAAAGATGTGGTGTTCGATGATGGAGAGTTTGAGGTGACGCTGATTAAGACGCCGAAGAATCCGATAGAGCTGAATGAAATTATTGCTTCGCTTGTGATCAAGCAGATTGACTCTGCGCATATGTATTCCTTCCGTTCAGGAAATATCCGGTTTGAATCAGTGGAAGAGATCCCATGGACGCTGGACGGAGAGTTCGGCGGGGAACATGATGATGTACAGATCAGGAATAAGAAACAGGGACTGCGGATCATGGTGGCGGAGAAAAGTATTGAGAATCTTTCTGTGAAGGGGAGGATTTCTGGGGGAATTGGGATGAAGGGAGACGTTTTGTGAGGGGGGACGCTCTATGACAGGACTGCCGGGAAGGCGTTGGAACTGTATATGCCTTCCCGCCAGTCCTGTCATAGAGCTGGTGTAGCCGTGCCACGGGTCTTTACGAACCATGCCGTTAAAAAAAGGACAAAAACGACAAAAAATTAAAAAAAATGCTTGCATATTTTAGAATCGTATAGTATAATGAAATTCGCTTGTGAAAGCAATATAATACATGGCTCCATGGTCAAGCGGTTAAGACGCTAGCCTCTCACGCTGGAATCAGGGGTTCGATTCCCCTTGGAGTCACTGAACGAGATACCGGAAATCCTTTGGTAAGAGGGTTTTCGGTATTTTTTTGTTTCTCGAAATAAAAAAGGGAACAAAAAAGGCAAATTATATTGTCAAAGAATCTTTGCTTGCCCAAAATATGAATGGAAAAGGCTGATTGCTTTTTTTCTTTTATTTATTGTAATAGCTGAGGATCATATCTAGTGCGCGGCTTGAACGCTCAGAAAGTGGGTATTCCCCCTCGTGGAGACACCAGTCGTAGATCATGCCTCTGGTAATACCCAGGATATCTTCTGTGATTGCAGCGGGATCTCCCTGGAGTGAACCGGCGGCAGTCTCTTCCAGGACGGCCTGATAGATTGTCTGGTAGAAGAAGCGTTCCGGGTTCAGGATATATTTTTCACTGCTGGAAAGCTGATGTTTGAAATATTGGAGTGCGGCTCTGGCTCCCATGTCCTCCATAGAGCGGGCCTGCCCCGAGATGAGAAAATGAATGGCTTCCAGCGGTGATTCGGGATGCCCTTTTTTCCAGGCCTCTTCGGACTGCTGGTCAAACAGGCGGTAGCCCTCGTCCAGTATGTTTTCTTTGCTTTTAAAATGATGATAAAAAGCGCCTACGGATACTTCTGCCTTGTCGCAGATATCCTGAACCGTTACATTTTCGTAAGATTTTTCTGCGAACAGAGATACGGCACACGAAAAGATATTCTGCTTGGTTGCTATTGCCTGTTTCTGGCGGTTTGTCTGTGGTTTCATAAAATCCCCCCCTAATCCGTCCTGACGGATGTCATGTCTATTATAAATTTAATTCATTTTCAAAGTGATATTACGCAGTACTGACGCCGATACTCCGGGCAATACTGTTTTTTTAGCATACCATGATTATTCCCTGTTTGACAAGGTATCGGAATATTATAGGCATATTTAACAAAATATAATTCGGCGAATTGTATTCTGTGCCAATAGATACAGATTCGATTCAGTGTTATAATTTTAACAGAACATGTTGGAAAGCTGAAAGGAGTTGTCTATGTCTACAAAGTACAAACATTTATTTTCGCCGGTCAAGGTTGGGAACACAGAGGTGCCAAACCGTATTGCCATGATGCCGATGGGGGTATTCTCACCGCGCCTGATGAATCAGAAAACGGGAGCTTACACAAAAGACGGCGCAGACTATTATATTGAACGTGCAAAAGGGGGAACCGGCCTGATTGTTACGGGACTGGTGCCGATTATTCCGATTCCGGCGAGAAACCCGGTTAATTTTCCTGATGAATATGTATCTGCCATGAAGTATCTCACGGACGGGGTCCATAAGTATGGTTCCAAAGTATTTGTTCAGCTGACGGCTATGACGGGCAGAGCCGCACATATTGAAAGTGAGACGGACTGGAAGATGCTCCCCGCCCCAGCGCCAATACAGAATGTGTGGGACCCCGCTATAAAGAACAGAGGAATCTCAAAAGAGGAGATTCACAAATACGTTGAGAATTTTGCCCAGGCGGCATATCTTGTAAAGCAGGCGGGCGGTGACGGCGTTGAAATCCATGCAGTCCACGAGGGATATCTTCTGGATCAGTTTGCAATCGGATTCTACAACAAACGTACAGACGAGTACGGCGGATGTCTGGAGAACCGTCTGAGATTTCCAAAGGAAATTGTGGAAGCCATCAAAGAAAAATGCGGGAAAGATTTTCCGGTGTCCGTGCGCTACAGCGTGCGCAGCTATGTAAAAGACTTCAACCGCGGAGCGCTCCCGGGTGAGGAATTTGAAGAAAAGGGCCGCGATCTGGAGGAAGGCGTAACCGTTGCCAAACTACTGGAGGAATATGGATATGATATGCTGAACTGCGACAACGGAAGCTATGATTCCTGGTTCTGGCCGCACCCTCCGGTGTACATGCCCAAGGCCTGCAATCTGCAGGATGTGGCAGCAGTTAAAAAAGCGGTAAACATTCCCGTTGTCTGTGCGGGCCGTTTTGATGATCCGGAGCTTGCCGAAAAAGCAATTGCCGAGGGCCGGATCGACATTATGGGAATGGGACGCCCGCTCCTGGCAGACCCGGAGCTGGGCACCAAGTTCTACGAGGGGCGTCTGGACGATGTACGTCCCTGTATATCCTGTCATCAGGGCTGTCTGGGCAGAATCTTCCAGGGCAAGGACATCAGCTGTGCCGTCAACCCGGCATGCGGAAGAGAAAAAAGCTATGAAATACAACCGGCCCAGAAGAAGAAAAAAGTCCTCGTAATCGGCGGCGGACTGGGCGGCATGGAAGCAGCCAGAGTCTGTGCCCTGCGCGGACATGAAGTAGATCTGTTCGAGAAAACAGGAGAACTCGGAGGCGTCTTTGTAGCCGCCGCAACCCCGGACTTCAAAGATGACGACAAAAACCTTCTGAAATGGTACAAAAAACAGATGAAAGACCTCCCCGTCAACGTACATATGAACACCGAAGTAACAGCAGAAATGACCACTGGATATGACGAGATATTCGCGGCCACAGGAGCATCAGAAAGAAAACTGACCACACCGGGATTCGACGCAGCAAATGTAACCTATGCCATCGACACCCTGAGAAACACAGACATAAAAGGCAAAAACGTTATCATAATAGGCGGCGGCCTAACCGGCTGTGAGATAGCCTACATGCTTGCCCGCGAAGGCAAAACCGTAATAATCATAGAAATGGCAGAAACAATCCTGAACGCTTTCGGCCTCGCAGCCGCAAACTACAACATGTTAATGGAACTCCTGGATTACTACAAAGTCAAAGTAATAAAAAATGCAGTAGTAGAAAGCTACAAAGACGGCACAGCCACAGTACAAGAGACCATCAAAAACTATCCAAACACAGCAAACCGTGCAGCCCGCATGTTCGCCCTCGGTCCGCAGGGAACGAAAGTAAAACACCAGATCCCCGCCGACCATATCGTAGTATCCGTCGGCTACACCCCGGATCAATCACTATACGAAAAAATAAAAGCAGAAAATGTCCACCTAATAGGCGATGCAAGACAGCCCACAAACGTAATGGACGCCATCTGGGCAGCCTACGAAACAGCAATGACCTTATAACACCATTAGATAAACCCAAAACAAAATGCAGCTCACGAGCTTTAGCCTCGTGAGCGCAGTCTTAACCACCTGCCATATCAATCCTCAACACACAGCCAGAAAAAATCCACCGCCCCGGTCTGTCCCCCACCGATTTCTATCATTTATGGATTGTCTTTTCCACGACGATAAGCTATAATGTAAAAAGATTTGATAACAAACATGCTCACCGGTTTCTATCCGGCGAGTCATAGAAGTGGAGGAGGATTATATGTTAGTATCAGCAAAAGAAATGCTTCAGAAGGCAAAAGCAGGCCATTATGCAGTAGGACAGTTTAACATTAACAACCTGGAATGGACAAAAGCAGTTTTGACTGCAGCCCAGGAGTGCAACTCTCCGGTAATTTTAGGTGTATCAGAAGGTGCCGGAAAGTATATGACAGGATACAAGACAGTCGTGGGTATGGTGAATGGAATGATGGAAGAACTCAACATTACTGTACCGGTAGCTCTCCACCTGGATCACGGCAGCTATGAGGGATGCCTGAAGTGTGTAGAAGCAGGATTTTCTTCTATCATGTTTGACGGTTCCCACTATCCGATCGAAGAAAATGTAGCAAAGACAAAAGAACTTGTAAAGATTGTAAGTGAGCATGGAATGTCTCTGGAAGCAGAGGTCGGCTCTATCGGCGGCGAGGAAGACGGCGTTATCGGTAAAGGCGAGTGTGCAGATCCTCAGGAATGCAAGATGGTTGCAGACCTTGGAATTGACTTCCTGGCAGCAGGAATCGGCAATATCCATGGAAAATACCCGGATAACTGGGAAGGGCTGAGCTTCGAGACTCTGGATGCAATCCAGAAGCTGACAGGGGACATGCCTCTGGTACTTCACGGCGGTACAGGCATTCCGGAAGATATGATCAAAAAAGCGATTGATCTGGGCGTTGCAAAGATCAATGTAAACACAGAATGCCAGTTATCATTTGCAGCAGCTACACGCAAATATATCGAGGCTGGAAAAGATCTGGAAGGAAAAGGATTTGACCCGCGTAAGCTATTAAAACCAGGCGCAGACGCAATCCAGGAGACCGTGAAAGAAAAGATGGAATTATTCGGATCAGTCGGAAAAGCTGAATAAAAATTAAAAATTTTTACTTGCCTTTTTTGGACGATTGAGGTATACTGACAGACGTAGATACGAACAAGGGCGTTCCAAGATAACTTGGAGTGCCCTTTTACTTTATGGGAATGTTGTACATATGCAGTATAGAAGGCCCATAAGATAAAAAGATTAAAACGGGGATTCGCGAGGCAGCCCGGTTCTACAAATTTTGAGAAGCGAAAAGAAAGGAAGGAATTATGAGTGCAGAACTAGTCAATGTTGCAGAGATTTTTGGGGAAAACGTGTTTAATGATACTGTAATGCAGGAACGTTTGCCGAAAAAGATCTACAAAAACCTGAAAAAAACGATTGAGGAAGGATCGGAGCTGGATCTGGAGACGGCCGACGTCATCGCACATGAGATGAAGGAATGGGCGATCGAGAAGGGCGCCACACATTATACACACTGGTTCCAGCCTCTGACAGGTGTGACCGCAGAAAAGCATGACTCTTTCATCTCAGCTCCGCTGCCGAGCGGTAAAGTGCTGATGAGCTTTTCCGGAAAAGAGCTGATCAAAGGAGAGCCGGATGCATCTTCATTTCCGTCAGGTGGACTTCGGGCCACTTTCGAAGCGAGGGGCTATACCGCATGGGATTGTACTTCACCGGCTTTTGTAAGACAGGATGCCGCAGGTGCCACGCTCTGTATTCCAACCGCGTTCTGTTCCTATAAAGGAGAGGCGCTGGATCAGAAGACTCCGCTCCTTCGTTCAATGGAAGCTGTCAGCAAACAGTCACTCCGGATGCTCCGCCTGTTCGGAAATACGACTTCCAAAAAGGTGACACCTTCTGTTGGTCCGGAGCAGGAATATTTTCTGGTGGATGCGCAGAAGTTCAGGCAGAGGAAGGATCTAATTTATACAGGAAGAACTTTGTTTGGTGCAATGCCTCCGAAAGGCCAGGAGTTGGATGACCATTATTTTGGTACGATCCGTCAGAGAATCGCCTCATTTATGAAAGATGTGAATGAAGAACTTTGGAAGGTAGGCGTGTCGGCAAAAACACAGCATAACGAGGTGGCACCGGCACAGCATGAGCTGGCCCCGATCTATGCAGAGGCAAATATCGCAGTGGATCACAACCATCTGGTTATGCAGACGCTTAAAAGGGTTGCATGTCAGCATGGTATGAAGTGCCTGCTTCACGAGAAGCCGTTTGCAGGTGTAAATGGATCCGGCAAGCATGATAACTGGTCCTTAACTACAGACGACGGGATCAATATGCTGGAACCGGGCAAGACACCGCATGAGAATACACAGTTCCTGATGGTGCTGACCTGTATTCTGAAGGCTGTCAACAGACATGCAGATCTGCTTCGTGAATCTGCGGCAGATCCCGGAAATGATCACAGACTGGGAGCCAATGAAGCGCCGCCGGCTATTATATCCGTTTTCCTCGGTGAACAGCTGGAGGATGTGCTTGAGCAGCTGATCAGCACAGGTGAGGCGACACACAGTCTCAAGGGCGGAAAACTGGAGACCGGTGTGAAGACCCTGCCGGATCTGGCTAAGGATGCAACCGACCGGAACCGGACTTCTCCTTTTGCATTTACAGGAAATAAATTCGAATTCCGTATGGTAGGTGCACGTGATTCTGTAGCGGCTCCGAATATTGTACTGAATACGATCGTTGCAGAGGCATTTTCAGAGGCATGTGACGTGCTTGAAAAATCCGATGATTTTGATAAGGCGGTACACGACCTGATCAAAGAATATGCTACAGAAAACCAGAAAATTGTATTCAACGGAGACGGATATTCAGAGGCATGGGTAGCGGAAGCAGAAAGGCGTGGACTTCCGAATATAAAATCTATGGTTGAAGCGATTCCGGCAATGACGACCGATAAGGCAGTGGCATTGTTCGAAAAGTTCAGTGTCTTTACAAAGGCGGAGCTGGAGTCACGTGCGGAGATTCAGTATGAATCCTATGCAAAGGCAATCAACATTGAAGCACGTACAATGATCGACATGGCGAGCAAACAGATTATACCGGCAATTATGAATTATACAAAAACGCTTGCGGATACAATTATTGCAGTAAAAGCTGCCGGAGCAGATTCCTCCGTGCAGAGTGAACTGCTTCATGAAGTGTCAGGGCTGCTGATAGAAACGAAAACTGCTCTGAAAACCCTGATAAAAGTGACAAATGAAGCGGCAGAGAAGGAAGAGGGAGCTGTGCAGGCGAACTTCTATCATACAGATGTATTCCCGGCTATGGAAAATCTGCGTACACCGGTGGATGCACTGGAAATGATTGTAGACAAAGAAGTATGGCCGATGCCTTCTTATGGTGATTTGATATTTGAGGTATAAAATACATTAAAAATACAACGTCTGTCATACTGGCGGAAAAGACTATATCACAAGATATGTCTATGATTATGAATAGATCCGGATTTATAATGTGAATTATAGCATGTAATGGGGAAAGAGATGGTTGTCATTAGCCATCTTTTTTCTTTTTGGAAAAGTTTGGGTGAGGCTGTGACTCGTACGAGTCACAGCCTCACCTATTTAGAAGTGTCTGTTTCCCGACAGCCCCTTGTTTAAGAGAAGAAATTGATGGGGAAGAGATTAGTGTGTGTTGCCCCGTCCGCTTCCCCCGATGACGATATCATCGTCACATACTGGCTGCAGCCACAGTTCACCTGGCGTTTCGGGGATGTATGGCATAAGGATATAGGAGGGATAATCTTTATCTCTGTAAATCTTGTAATTGATGGTAGTTGCACTTGGGATTGGACCAAGGTGATCCATCTTGGCCTGCCATGCCCCTTTTTGCTCGTAGAAGTTATCCATAGCTTTTACTTCAAGCTCAATAGCAGAGCCAGGTGCAAAGACCATTCCGATTGGGTTAATTTCAATCACGTATTCCTTGATTTCTCCGGGTACAACAGGGACTTTTTTTGTATAATCATGGGCCGGGCGTCCGATTTCGCTCTTTTCCTCATCAAGCGGATAACATGCCTTTAAGGAACCCGTGCGGCATACAGGCATTCTTGTTCCGCCTGGTGTAATCTGCCATAGTTTGGTAATAAAGTTAGCATTATCACTGTCGATAGAAGCCCAGAGATGGAGTTCGATTGGCCCTGTGAATTCCGTTGGCCGGCTGAAACGGTCTGTGCGGTAAACAAGGGTTTCCACCTCGGTTGTGATGTGAGGCGGCCTGTGCGTAAAGCTGTCTGGAGGCAGATTGCCTTCCACAACAGGCTCCCACCGCAGGTTGCCGAATGTATGAAGATATAATTTCTTCCAGTTTGTTCTTGCCAGTGGATATTCGTATTCATAACGGTATCCCCGCCCCAGAATATTCAGTTTCATCGGAGGCTCATCCACGATACCTGTGTCAATGCCTTTCATCCAGTAATCATACCAGCGCAGCATTTCCTCATTCATAAAGCGGTAAGGCAGTTCCATTCCGTTATAGCCTTCCATAACGCCGCAGCGCTTGTATACATTCAGTTCTTTTGAATTCATGGCGTTGAATACCGGAGCTGACCAGCGGCCCTGCGGAGCCCAGCCGCATTTGAAATATACAGGGACTTTAATCTGGTCATATTTATATTTCATAGAACGGGGGCGCCAGAAATCATCTTCCTGCGGATGAAGCAGATAGTCAAGATAGAAGGTGTGATATTTTGGAGGCCATACATTAAACATCTTGTTAAAGTATGTGTTAATGGCAATATCAGGATCTTTTTGTACCTCTTCAATCAGGTTCTTCATCTCGTCCCCGGACATCATTTTGCTTGTCCAGGTAGTTGGATTATTGGATGGGCAGAGTTCCCAATACATATTCATGTATGTATCAGCGACACCGCCGTAATAGCCGTGCTGATAGTAGTCATCCGTATAGCTCAGCGGCATAATACATACCAGGTGAGGCGGCTGAAGAGCGGCAGCCAATGCTTGGATAATACCAAAATAGGAATATCCAAGCAGGGCAACCTTTTCCGTACTCCACTGGCAGTCCGTTCCTGCCCACTCAACATAGTCATAGACATCTTCCTGCTCCTGCGGGTTATAAACACCAAGGTATTCCCCCTCACTTCTTCCGATACCGCGTCCGTCAGGGATGATAAATGTATAGCCTCTTTCCACAAAAAAATCAATATCGCCCGCTTCCAGGCTGTGGTCGAAATAGTTGGATGCACCCGGAAGTGCACCGTGGCGCATCCTCTGCATCTTCTTTCCATAAGCAGAGTATGCAATCAGAGAAGGAGCCGCCTCCAGCTCTGCCGGATGATAAATATCAACATAAGTCTTCGTTCCGTCTCTTAAATAAACTTCCACATCTTCTTCCAGTTTAACATTGTAAATAGGCTTTGAAAGCTTGTCGAGGTTCTTAGTATATCGTCTGTCCCAATAAACCGGAACCTTTTCCAGACCTGTCTGCCCGTAAAATTCTTCTTGGTTCATAATCGTACCTCCTATGTTTTTGATAAGGTAAGTATAATCCCCAAAAAAGCATCTGTCTGTCTATAATGTGACACAAAAAGAAAAATCTGACAAAAATGACGGGGCCGCTGCCTGCCCCTAATCCCCAATCTCACTATTAAGAATAATATCCAGGAGTTTGTTGAAATCCAGTACGGACAGTTTTCCGCGTTCTGTGGATATGATTCCTTCTTTTCTCCAGTCGCTTAATATTTTGGCCGCTGTCTGCCTGGCCATTCCTGAGGAAAAGGCAAGCGCACTCTGGGTGATGCGGATATTCATGCTTTTCTGTTTGCTGTTTGTGGTCAGGTTGACAATGGTAGAGGCAAGCCGCCCCGGGGCATCCAGGTACATGGCGTTGACCATGTGCTGTGCGGAATTCAGCAGGCGGTCGATCAGTTCATGAATGATAACTTTGCATACACAGGGATTGTTCCAGACTGCTTCTAAAAAATAATTTTTGGGAATAGAGATTAACTGACAATCCTCCAGAGTCAGCGCTGTATTGGGATAGGGTTCATTTGTCAGCATGCCCATCTCTCCGAAATATTCGCCGTCGCTCCTCACCTTTACAATAATATCTGCGCTGGTTCCGTAAAATACGGATTCCATTATGTAGCCGGATTTAATAATGTATAAGTGATTGGATGACTCATCTTTTCTGTAAATTGTTGCACCTTTTTTCTTATGGACGACCCGACAGTGCGTGGAAAGTTCAATAAGCTGTTTGACAGGGATATTTTCAAACAGTGCGGTTGCTTTCAATGACTGAAAAATCGCTTGTTCTTCTTTGCTTAAGTCTTGGAGTTTGGTTGCTTTGTCCATATTACCTGCAGTCCTTTCTTTATTATGTGCTACTAGGAGTTTAACATATTGCACAAAAAAATGGAATAAACAACTCAAAATTAGGGAAATGTCACATGCCTGACACTTTGAGAGTCAGAAATTAGGTATAGTTAACTAAAATAAACAGAAAGAAAAGAGGTAGGTAGATGAAAAAACAGAAAATGAATTTGTTGTCCTGTATCTTAATGGGTATCGGAAGTATCATAGGTGCCAGCGTATTTGCCACAACACCTATTGCCATTAAGATTATTGGAGGTAATGGGATTGTTATCGGTTTCATCTGTGCGGCGCTGTTTGTATTTCTCCGCAGTATCCCCGAGATGTTACTGGTTTCAGCATTACCTGCTAACGGCGGCTCCTACATGTACCTGACAAGACTGGTCCATCCGGTTATGGGTGCGTGGGATGCATTTAACGAATTGGTGGTAGGTGTTATGAAGATCGCAACCATGGCATTAACGTTTTCTACATACTTTTGCATGCTGGTTCCGGCATGCCCCGAGAAAGCAGCAGCAGTCGCCTGCATCATAATTTTTACAATTATTTCTTGTTTTGGCATCAAGTTTTCATCCACGGTACAGAATGTCTGTGTAGCAGTTCTGCTTGTTGCATTAGGTGTCTATATCTTTGGCGGATGGGGAGCAGCAGTCGTATCTCTGGGAGAAGTGATTTCTACAACATTCCAGCTCGGAGCACTCTGGGCAGCCATGGGAATTATGCACGGCAGCCTGATTGGTGCGAATGTACTTTACTACTCAGCAGAGGAAATCGAGAATCCTGGCAAGAACGTGCCGGTCGCATACCTTGTCAGTACACTGGCAACAGCAGTTATCTATGCAGCAGTTGCATATGTAACAGTAGGCGTTATGCCTAATTTTTACGAGATTGACAACCTGGCACAGGTTGCAGGAGAATTCATGGGCCCCGGAATGCTGATGTTCTTTGTGGCTGGCGGCGCACTCCTAGCAGTTGTGACAAGTATCAACTCCGCTATGATGATGTTCTCACGGATTAACTTCGCAGCAGCAAGAGACGGCCTGTTCCCGAGTAAAATCTGTGAGTCTAACAAACATGGCGCTCCAGCCTTTTCGCTTTGGGTAAACTCCGTGATCGCTATTGCGGCAATCGTTTCAGGATTTAACCTTGACGATGTCGTAAAGATTACGACAATTCCTGGCCTATTATTGCTGCCGATTACTTTCTTCAGTATTTTCATGCTGCCAAGAAAGTTCCCCAATGCATATAAAAATGCTTATATCCGGACACCTCATATCTTAAACTGTCTGCTGACTGCTGCAGCGGGTGTTATGTGTGTACTGCTTGGAAGCTATGTACTGTTCCAGATGTCCTCTAAGAACTGGATTACAATGGTTATCTTCTATATCTGTGCTATTATTTATACAATGATACGCCGGAAATATGTTCTGGATAAAAAAGGCTACGATATTTTTGCAAAGATGAAAGAACCATACGAACCATGGCATAAAATGGAAAAGCAGGCAAAAGCAGAGATCGAGGGCGGCACGGCCAGTTGATTGTCTTGTAAGATGACATACAAAATTAAAAAAATGGTGTGTACGTGACAACGGTATACACCATTTTTTGATACGATATATACATGAAAAGGAGGTACGAATTACTATGAAGAAAAAGATAACAGAAGTTTTGGGGATTGATGTTATTCCAAATTATTGGGATAAACGTTATGTGAAGAATCTTGACAAATTATCGAGGGCCATGTATGAAGTGGAGTACCATGGGGACGTATGGATGACGATGAGGGACGGTGTGCGCCTCTGCGCAGATGTATACCTTCCTGAAGGAGCCGGCCCGGTGCCGGCCCTTGTGAGCTGGTCAGCATACAGTAAAGAGATGCAGGGTATCAAAAGAGGTGCGATTCCGCCGGAATCTCTGTTGTTTGACCATAGTCTGGAAGCCGGTGACATAGAGTATTTTGTTAAGAGAGGATATGCATATATTATTCCGGATCCGAGAGGAATCGGTAAGAGCGAAGGGGAATTCTACGGTGTATATAACCCGCAGGAGCACCTGGACATTTATGATACGATTGAATGGGCAGCTGATCAGGAATGGTGTGACAGCAATGTAGGCATGATCGGATATTCTTATTTTGGTATATGCCAGATACTTGCAGCCGCTCAGCAGCCTCCTCATCTGAAATGCATTATGCCGTGTTCTTTTGTTGATGATTACTATCAGCACGGATATTATGGCGGTGTTCCGTCCACTTACATGAGTATTTACTGGGAACTTTGCCCGTCCAATAATCCGCTTCCGTGGTCACTGAAGATGTACGGGGAAGAAAAGGTGAAAGAGATGATGAAAGAGCGCCTGAGGGATCCGGATATTGCGGTAAATTCATATTTTACAAAGATCCTGACAACATGGCCTCCGACATATCATACTTTCTACCTGGATTATCTGCTTCATCCGCTAGATGATGAATACTGGAAACAGCGTTCTGCAAACCAGATGTATGATAAAGTAAAAGTGCCGGTATACCTGCACTGTGCATGGTCACCTATTGGAAGGTGGAGTGCACCTATCTTTTCGGCAATGAGTGACGACAGACTACAAGTGCCAAAACGCTTGGGCGTACTGGAGGGATATGATGGGCTGGAGCTGCCGTACCGTGCATTAAATGAAGAGTGCCTGAGATGGTATGATCACTGGATGAAAGGCGTGGATACGGGAATAATGGATGAGCCTCCCTATAAGTTCTGCATTATCAACGGGGGTACCCGTTATGAGAATGAATGGCCGCTTAAGAGAACACAATGGCAAAAGATGTATCTGCGTTCATTTAATCGCCTGCGCTGGGACAAAGAGCCGGATAAAGATCTGCCGCCGGATGGATTTACACATTTACCGCCGTCTGTTTCTACAGAAGTGAACAAGATTGTCTATAAATCGTCACGCTTTCCACAGGACAGGGAAATCACAGGTCCAATGGAGCTTCATCTGTGGGCATCGATTGATGCAGAGGATGCAAATTTTGTATGCAGCCTGTTTGATATACTGCCGGACGGTACAAGAATGCCTCTGCTGCGCTACGGGGCATTGAAAGCTTCTCATCCGCTGGATGAAGAGAAGTCAACAATCGGCGCACCGGTACATGACAACAGCGTGTCTGTTCCTGTTACTCCGGGAGAAATCCGTGAATATGTGATTGAGATGAATCCGACCTCTATGATTATTCCGGCCGGCCACTCACTGGAGCTGGAAATCTCAAGCCAGTGCCCAAATGCGTGCCATACAGAGAGCTGGACGGGCAAGGTTGGAAATATGAATGTTATACCGTCAAATACCACGACTGCTTATAAGATATACAGGGATAATAATCATCCTTCTTATCTGCTGCTTCCGGTAATTCCTTATACAGATCCGGAACAATGGGTGCAGGCTTATGAGAACTGGGATGAGATTGAGATAAACGAATAGCCGGTTAGGGGACGCTTTGTGGAATCGAGGCAGGGGTCTTGCGGTGCATCCGCAAGCTTCCTGCCTCGATTCTGTAAAACTGGTGCATCCTGGCGGTACATGGGATCCATTTACCTTAGGAGACCCTGGGTAAAAGGGAGTTTTTTATGTCTGATGCGGGGACGGCTTCGTACATCTGCCACTGGTGATGATGCATTTGCAGCAGGGATGCGGGTAAATATAAGTGAATGGTTATATGTAGTATATGAATATCTGTCTTTGATTATGGGCGGATTGAGACTTATAATGTGTCTTATAAATGGAAGTTATTGTTAGGAGGTCTTAGGTTATGGTTATGACGAAGAATGTAGATGGGTTGGAGTGTAGGACGGAGAAGGATTCTATTGGATCTAAGGAGATTCCGGAAGGGGTTTATTATGGGGTCCAGTCTTTGCGGGCTGCGGAAAATTTCAGGATTACGGGGCTGTCTATGCATCCGGAGGTTATTAACAGCCTGGCGCAGATTAAGAAGGCTGCAGCAATGACTAATTGTGAGGTTGGTCTTTTGGATAAGCATATTGCGGAGGCTATTGTGAAGGCTTGTGATGAGATTCTGGCGGGGAAGCTGCATGAGGCGTTTATTGTAGATCCGATCCAGGGGGGCGCAGGGACTTCTATTAATATGAATGCCAACGAGGTGATTGCGAACAGGGCTATTGAGATACTGGGCGGTCAGAAGGGCGACTATTCTATCGTGCATCCGAATGACCATGTGAACTGCGGACAGTCTACCAATGATGTGATACCTACTGCTGGGAAGATGACTTCTTTGAAGCTGCTGAAAAATGCGAAGAAGGAATTGGAGCGTTTACATAAAGCTTTTTGTGATAAAGGTGAGGAATTTGACTCTATTATTAAAATGGGCAGGACGCAAATGCAGGATGCGGTCCCGATCAGGCTTGGGCAGGAGTTCAAGGCGTATTCAGTGGCTATACAGCGG
Organism: Clostridium sp. D5; assembly: GCF_000190355.1. Lineage (NCBI taxonomy): Bacteria > Bacillati > Bacillota > Clostridia > Eubacteriales > Clostridiaceae > Clostridium > Clostridium sp. D5. The sequence continues at coordinate 460,599 of NZ_GL870809.1, forward strand.
GATATAAACCGGATGGAAAAGGCGCAGGAGGAAATGCGGACTCTGAATCTGGGAGGAACTGCGATTGGTACCGGTATCAATGCGGATGAAGCATATTTGAGGCGGATTGTTCCGAATCTGGCGCAGATCTGTGACATGGAATTTGTGCAGGCTTATGATCTGATTGATGCCACCCAGAATCTGGATCCGTTTGTTGCTGTATCAGGGGCTGTGAAAGCGTGTGCTGTGACACTTTCCAAGATTGCAAATGACTTCAGGCTGATGTCCTCGGGACCGAGGTGCGGTTTTGGGGAAATCAACCTGCCGGCAAAGCAGAATGGCTCCTCCATTATGCCCGGCAAGGTAAATCCGGTTATTCCGGAAGTGGTGAATCAGGTTGCCTTTAATATTATCGGGAATGATGTTACGATTACGATGGCTGCGGAAGCAGGGCAGCTGGAGCTGAATGCCTTTGAACCGATTGTGTTCTACTGCCTGTTCCAGTCCATTGATACGCTGGCATATGCGGTGGAGACTTTTGTTGATAATTGCGTGGCCGGAATTACGGCAAATAAGGACCGCTGCAAAGAACTTGTAGATAACAGCGTGGGAATTGTGACGGCCCTCTGCCCGCATGTGGGCTATGCGAAGTCAGCATCTCTGGCAAAAACAGCGATCAGGAGTGGTGTGCCGGTCAGAAAACTAATCCTGGATGAAGGATTGCTCAATGAGTCAGAGCTGGATGAAATCCTGGATGTGAAGAATATGACAGAGCCAGGTATATCGGGAAAAGAGCTCATGCTTAAAAAACAGATGTAATCATAAATGTGCAGTAAATAAGAAAGAGGTGTCAGTTATGGATTATGGAAAAGAAGCTTTGGAGATGCATGAAAAATTTCACGGGAAAATAGAGGTGTGCAGTAAAGTCCCGCTTAAAACAAGGAAGGATCTAAGTACCGCCTATACGCCCGGTGTAGCCAGCCCATGCATGGAAATCTATAAGGAAGAAGAAAAGGCATACTGCTATACGGCGAAAGGCAATTTGGTTGCCGTTGTGACGGACGGTACCGCAGTGCTTGGTCTTGGGGACATCGGCCCCAAAGCGGCGATGCCGGTTATGGAGGGGAAGGCAGTACTGTTCAAGGAATTCGGCGGTGTGGATGCATTTCCCATATGTCTGGATACAAAGGATACGGAAGAAATTATTGAAACAGTGAAACGTATTGCCCCTGGTTTTGGCGGCATCAATCTGGAGGATATCTGTTCTCCAAAATGTTTTGAGATTGAGCAGAGGCTGGAAAAAGAGCTGGATATTCCGGTATTTCATGACGACCAGCACGGCACCGCCATTGTAACTACAGCGGCGTTGATGAATGCGCTTAAAGTAGTCCATAAAAAAATAGAAGACATCAAAGTTGTGCTTAACGGGCCGGGCAGTGCAGGAACTGCCATTGCAAGAATGATGCTGCATGCAGGTGTAAAGCATATGACAATCTGCGATCTGGACGGGATTCTGGCAGAGGGATGCCCCTTTGCAGTGGGACATAAGCTGGAGCTGGCGAGGCTCACAAATCCTGAAAGAATTACCGGAACACTTAGGGATGCGATTAAGGGGGCGGATGTTTTTGTGGGGGTTTCTGCTGGGAACATCCTGACAAAAGAGATGGTAAGTACTATGGCAGCAGAGCCGGTAGTGTTCGCTATGGCAAATCCGACACCGGAGATTACATACGAGGACGCCGTGGAAGCAGGGGTAAAGGTAATGGGAACCGGACGTTCGGATTACCCAAATCAGATAAACAATGTACTTGCCTTCCCTGGGCTGTTCCGGGGGGCGCTTGATGCCGGGGCCAGAGACATCACCTATGACATGAAGCTGGCAGCTGCGCGGGCAATTGCATCTCTGGTAACGGAAGAAGAACTGAAACCGGATTATATCATTCCATCCCCGTTTGATAAACGAGTGGCGGTCAAAGTGGCAGAAGAAGTAGCAAAATGTGCTCATGTGTCAGTTTTCTGACAGTAAAATTTTCACCGTTCCCTTATACTTTCCTATAGAAAGATAAAGGACGGTGATTTTTTTATGGGGACTGATTATACATGGGCATTTGACAGAAGCTTTCTGGTATTTCTCCTAATAGCGTTTGTCTCGTTGACAATAGCGGCAAAACTGAAATCTATGATTCCGATGCCGCTTATTTATGGGTTATTATTTGCAGCTGGATTTGGAACAGGTATCCTTCCCACAGACATGATGCTGTCTGCAAATATGATAGCGGTAGGTACCATTGCATTTAATGTACTGGTCATACATTCTGGTACGATGATTAATTTTAAATTGCTTAAAACAACTAAGAAAGAATCCCTTCTCTGCATAATAGCATCTCTGATACTTGTATTGACCGTTGGATTCGGACTGGTGCCGGTGCTGGGAAAAGGACTGGCATTCCTCGCACCGGGATCCGTAATAGGAGGCGGTGCCTCCTGTGCGATTGCATCCAGGTGGGTGCTGGACAAGAATCCAGGGCTCTCTGTGTTTCCATGGCTGATATTCATGTTCCAGGGCTTGTTCAGCGTGCCGGTGGTTACATGGGCGCTTAAAAGGGAAGGGAAAGCGCTGCTTGCAGAATTCAGAGCAAATAATCCGGGGGCTGCAGCTGAGAATGAAGAAGTTTCCTGCAATAATTTCCCGGACGTGACAGGCGCGGGTATACCTGTCCGTACTGGCGGAATGCCCATGTCTGGTACAGGCAGAGACGGCGGGCCGGGAACGCAAAGGAGAAAACCCTTCTGTGGCAGAATACCGTTAAAGTATAAAAATACAGCGTATTATCTGGGAATCATTATGATAGTAACCGTTATAAACAATCTGCTCCACAGCACCATACTATCCGGCCTGAACCTGAATCCCAATATCACAGCACTGTTATTCGGTTTCTTTCTTGGCAGTATTGGGGTCATAGATAAGGCTCCGCTGTTTAAGTCCGATTCTTACGGCCTTCTATTGCTGGGGCTGATGGGATTGATGGCAAATACTATGGCGAAATACCCCTGGCAGACATTATTAGGATTCCTTCCGCCCATACTTCTGGTGTTTGCAGTATCAACTGCGGTGCTGATACTCTGCGGAACCGCGGGAGCGAAAATATGCGGATTCCGTCCCGAACGTGGGATTGCGCTAACAGTGAACTGCATGATGGGATTTCCCGTTAATGATATGTTGACAGTAAACGCAGCGGCAGGGGCAGAGACTGAGGCAGAAAAAGGGTACATAAAAAGCCAGATAGGACCGGTACTGGGGATTGGGACCATGCTCATATCCAATGCGGTATCCATACTTATTGTGAGTATCATGGTGATATTTGTGTGATGTGTGGTGATGGGGATGTGGGCGCTAAGGGGGAATAGCTGCGCGGGAAATAGGGGGGAGAAACGGATTAGCAGCAACTTGTCATCTCTGACGAAGTCCGTACCAATCCGTGTAGGGCTCACTCCTTCCAATCAATTTTCTTCTTGCAATATACCCGTAAGGGGTATATAATATCCTTGGAAAGAGGTGATAAGGATGGAGGAGAAAAAAGGAATGCTGCCACAAGACAAAAGAACGTTCTGAGAAGGAGTTCAAGGATCTCGTAAATCGTCTGAACAGGATTGAGGGGCAGATCCGTGGTATAAAAAGAATGGTGGAGAGCGATACTTACTGTACAGACATTCTAATACAGGTGTCGGCAGTAAATGCCGCACTGAACAGTTTCAATAAAGTTCTTCTTGCGAATCATATCAGAACCTGCGTGGCGGATGACATCAGGGCAGGGAAAGAAGAGACGATAGACGAGCTGGTTGTAACTTTGCAGAAATTAATGAGATAGGAGGCAGAAGATGGAACAATATTCAGTAACAGGAATGAGCTGTGCAGCCTGCAGTGCCCGTGTGGAAAAGGCGGTCGCCAAAGTTCCGGGTGTTACGTCCTGTTCGGTCAGCCTGCTGACAAATTCTATGGGAGTAGAAGGCGCTGCGGCAGCTTCTGATATAATTGCTGCAGTGGAAGAGGCAGGCTACGAAGCGGCCCCTAAAGCTTCCGTCGATAAATCGGGCGCTTCAGCTAAGGCTTCGGCGGATAATGAACTTTTAAAAGACAGGGAAACCCCGATATTAAAGAAGAGGCTGATCGCTTCACTCTGTCTTTTGGTTCCGCTGATGTACGTTTCGATGGGACATATGATGTGGAACTGGCCTGTTCCGGCAGTTTTGGATGGAAATCATGTGGCGATGGGGCTGATTCAGCTGTTGTTTACAACGGCAATTATGGTGGTTAACCAGAAGTTTTTTGTCAGTGGCTTCAGAAGCCTCTGGCATCGGGCACCGAACATGGATACACTGGTGGCACTTGGCGCAGGGGCCTCATATGTTTACAGTACCTATGCATTATTTGCAATGACAGATGCACAGATGCACGGGGATATGGCTGGGGTCATGAATTACATGCATGAGTTTTATTTCGAATCTGCGGCAATGATTCTGGCCTTGATTACAGTGGGTAAAATGCTGGAGGCGCGGTCCAAAGGCAGGACGACAGATGCGCTCAAGAGCCTGATGAAACTGGCGCCAAAGACAGCAACGGTCCTGCGCCAGGGGGCGGAAACAGTAGTTTCCATCGATCAGGTAGTAAAAGGCGATATATTCGTAGTAAGACCCGGAGAAAACATACCGGTGGATGGTATTATTATAGAAGGAAGCAGTGCGGTAAATGAGTCTGCACTGACCGGAGAAAGTATTCCCATAGACAAGGCAGCAGGGGATCCGGTATCGGCGGCAACGCTGAACCACTCTGGTTTTATCAAGTGCGAGGCGACCAGGGTCGGTGAAGATACCACACTTTCCCAGATTATTCAGATGGTCAGCGACGCGGCGGCAACCAAGGCGCCCATAGCCAAGGTTGCAGACCGGGTATCCGGCGTATTTGTGCCGGTGGTTATTGTGATTGCAGCATTGACAATTCTGGTATGGCTGTTTGCAGGGCAGACCATTGGTTTCGCTCTTGCAAGAGGAATCTCCGTACTGGTCATTAGTTGTCCATGTGCGCTGGGGCTGGCGACACCGGTTGCGATTATGGTAGGCAACGGTATGGGAGCAAAGCATGGGATTATGTTCAAGACAGCTGTTTCACTTGAGGAGACAGGGAAGATGCAGATCGTGGCTCTTGATAAAACCGGGACAATAACAAGCGGTGAGCCCAGAGTTACAGATATGCTGCCTGCAGAGGGCGTGAAAGAAGAAGAACTTCTCGCCATGGCCTATGGGCTGGAGAAAAAAAGTGAACACCCGCTGGCTCGGGCGGTTCTTATGCTGGCAGAGGAGCGGGACATACAAAATGTCCAGGAAATTACTGACTTCAGGGCGCTCCCCGGTAATGGCCTTTCCGGCAGAATAAACGGAGATATCCTGACTGGAGGCAACTTAAAGTTTATCAGTGAAAACACTGAAGTCCCGGAAACAATGAGAAAGAAGGCGGAACAGCTGGCCGAAGACGGAAAGACACCGCTATTTTTCAGCCGCAGCAATAAGCTTATTGGCATCATTGCAGTAGCGGACGTTATTAAGGAAGACAGTCCCCGGGCCGTCCAGGAATTACAGAATATGGGGATTCATGTGGTAATGCTGACCGGTGATAATGAGCGGACGGCAAAGGCCATAGGGCGTCAGGCCGGAGTAGATGAGGTAATCGCAGGCGTACTGCCGGACGGTAAGGAAAGCGTGATCCGCTCACTGAAGCGTAAGGGCAGAGTCGCCATGGTAGGAGATGGAATCAATGATGCTCCCGCACTGACCAGGGCGGATATCGGAATTGCGATTGGCGCAGGTACGGATATTGCAATCGATGCGGCAGACGTAGTCCTGATGAAAAGCCGCCTGAGTGACGTGCCGGCTGCAATCCGGTTAAGCAGGGCCACTCTCAGGAACATCCATGAGAATTTGTTCTGGGCATTTATCTACAATGTCATCGGAATTCCGCTGGCAGCCGGTGTCTGGTTCCCTCTGCTCGGATGGAAATTAAACCCCATGTTCGGCGCAGCCGCAATGAGTCTGTCCAGCTTCTGTGTAGTAACAAATGCACTCAGGCTTAACTTATTTAAAATGTATAATGCAGCAAAGGACAAAAAATTAAAAGTGAAAAAGAAAGAGGAGGAAACAACGATGCAAAAAACTATGATAATTGAAGGTATGATGTGCGGACACTGTGAGGCCAGAGTAAAGAAGAGCCTGGAGGCACTTGCACAGGTAGATGAGGCTGCAGTCAACCATGAGGAAGGAACGGCAGTTGTAACTTTAAATGCAGAAATCCCGGAAGATGAGTTGAAAAAGGCAGTGGAAGACCAGGACTATAAAGTGCTGGAAATCAAGTAACAAATTTTTCGCGTATCGCCTGAAAAAGCGCCTGTAGAACAGGAAAATGCAGTAGGCATTTAATATACGTGGTCTATTTAGGCGGGGGCGCTTACCGTGAGCCGGGACGGACTGTGAAAAGCACCTGTCCTGTTGGAAATACAGCCGCTGCGCTAAGCGGCAGTAAGAGGAAATCCGCAAAATCAGTCAGAACCGAACGCATTCACCGTTTAATCTGATGATTAAACGCCTCAGGCGTTCTAAAAAGCTGCTTCGGAAGCAGCTTTTTTTCTGACTGATTTCGCGGATTTCCTC
>NZ_GL870809.1:467737-476597 GCF_000190355.1 Clostridium sp. D5
TCACCGTTTAATCTGATGATTAAACGCCTCAGGCGTTCTAAAAAGCTGCTTCGGAAGCAGCTTTTTTCTGACTGATTTCGCGGATTTCCTCTAACTGCCGCTATGCTCGCTAAAAGCATTTCCAACAGGACAGGTGCTTTTCACAGTCCGTCCCGGCTCACGGTAAGCTAGGTTCATCCGCCGATAGGAAAGAACTCCTTCCCCGGTTGGATCCCAGACCGGGACAGTGGATGGTATAGAATTGGCGTAACGTTTATATCCCCAGTAGGTTGAAAAATAGTTTTGGGTATATTTAAAATAGTGAACTTCTTTCTGGCAAGCGGCACTAAGTCCCTTCTTGTAGATGAACGACTACGCGTCGCCAGTGCACATTCATTGCTCCGGTCTGGCATCCCTGTCATGAAGCGTCCCAGCAATCCAGATATCCTTCATTTTTGAGACTAAAGTGAGCAGGCTATATCCTAAATTCCCTAAAAATAAGCCATATATTTTACAATCATCTTTGTAAATGATACAATATGCGTAAATCAGGCAACTGTCAGGTAATAGTGGTATTCGGGGTAAAACGGAAAGGGGAAAAGTAATATGAAGAAACGTATGATTTCATTATGTATTGCATTGATACTTACAGGATCGCTTTTTTTATCTGGCTGCGGCACGAAGGTACAGGCATCAGATTTAATGAAAGGCGTAAAAGCACACGATGTCAGCAAAGAAGCCGTACTACGTGACGAGGATACTGCCGCTGTGGCAGATTTTGCAGTGCGCCTGTTTCAGGCCAGCCGGGAAGAAAACTCAGAGGTACTGATATCTCCTGTTTCCGTACTCTATGCGCTGGCGATGACCGCGAACGGGGCAGATGGGGAGACCCTTGCACAGATGGAGAATGTGCTGGGGCTGAGCGTAGACAAGCTGAATCCCTATCTTTATGCATACAAAGAAGCACTGGCTTCCGGTAATAAGTATAAGCTTGACCTCGCTAACTCGATTTGGTTTAAAGATGATGAGAGCCTGACCGTAAATCCAGATTTCCTGCAGGCAAACGCAGACTGGTATGACGCGGAGCTTTACAAAGCGCCTTTTGATAATTCCACGCTTAAGGAGATCAACCACTGGGTCAGCAATAAAACGGACGGTATGATAGAAGATATCCTGGATGAGATTCCAGATGAAGCAATAATGTATCTGATCAATGCCATTGCCTTTGATGCTGAATGGGAGAACATATATAAGGAAAATGAAGTCAGGGCAGATGTTTTTACAACTGAAAGCGGAAGTGAGCAAATAACTGAGATGATGTATTCGGAAGAGAACGAATATCTGGAGGATGAGAACACAACAGGCCTGATTAAGTATTATAAGGACAGAAAATATGCGTTTGTAGGCCTGCTTCCGAACGAGGGGATAAGCATAAACGAATACATTTCCTCCTTAACCGGTGAAAAGCTGATGAACCTTCTGAACAACTCACAGAGTGTGCGGGTGGATGCAGCGATTCCTAAATTCGAAAATGAGTACGATATTGAAATGAGTGAAATTCTGAAGGGGATGGGTATGCCTGATGCCTTTGATCCCGGACAGGCAGATTTCAGCGGGCTGGGAACTTCAACGGACGGGAATCTTTATATTAATCGTGTACTGCACAAAACTTATATTGCGGTGGATGAAAAAGGGACCGAGGCGGGAGCAGCCACGGTAGTAGAGGTGATGAGCGAAGCTGCCATGGTTGATCCCATAAAGCAGAAGACTGTTTATCTGAACCGGCCGTTTATTTATATGCTCATTGATTGTGAGGCGAAACTTCCTGTCTTTATGGGGACAGTGATGGATATAAAAGAATAAGGCACACCGGAGTGGGCTGTCTGAACAAGAAAATAGAAAAGGAGTGCATTATGATGCAGACATCAACAGAATTAAAAAACTTACTGAACAGGATTGACCACAAGAGCTATCCTGCATATAAAGATACGAAAGGGGTGTATCAGTTTCCGGGATATCAGCTTTCCATTGATCATGTACAGGGGGACCCATTTGCTTCCCCTTCTAAATTAAGTATTCACATAAAAGGTGCGGTGGCTGGGTTTCCGAAAGAGCTGTTTGAGACAGCGCATCGCCGGATTGCACTTCAGGACTATCTGACACGCCAGTTTGGGCGCGGCGTTGAAAAGTATGCATTCAAAGCGAAGGGATCAGGGAAGAGCGGCCTGATCTCTGTCAGCAGGTGCGCGCAGGAGATACTGGAGCGCACAGCATGCAGTATTGACCTCCAAAGCGGAGACCTGGTACTGAGGCTTGAGGCGGGCTTTCCGGCAAACGGGAGAACCATCAATGCAAGAGAATTAATGAAGATATTGTTTGATTTTTTGCCGGAGTGTGTGGAAAACTCTCTGTATTATAAGAACAGCGATAAAAAGAGGATAGAACAGACAGCATTTCTTGCAGATGACCAGCAGTACATCCGGGAACAGCTGCCTGTTCTGGGATTGACTGCTTTTGTTGCGGACGGGGCTGTCCTGCCCAGAGAATCCGGGATTTCTTCCAGGCCGATGAGAGGTGCGGTTGCGTTTTCTTCACCGGAAGAGTTAAAAGTAACGCTGGAACTTCCGCACAGAGGAAAAATAACGGGAATGGGAATCCGCAGGGGAATTACATTGATTGTGGGCGGTGGATACCATGGAAAGTCCACGCTCCTGAAAGCACTGGAACTGGGGGTTTATAACCATATTGCGGGGGATGGCAGGGAATATGTCATTACCGATTCCACTGCAATGAAGATCCGTGCCGAGGACGGGCGTAGCATAAAAAAGACAGACATTTCAATGTTTATAAATGACCTGCCCAATAAAAAAGACACTCGTGGATTCTATACAGAAGATGCCAGCGGAAGCACTTCCCAGGCGGCCAACGTGATAGAGAGCATGGAGGCAGGGGCAAAGCTTCTGCTGATCGATGAAGATACAAGCGCGACCAATTTTATGATCCGGGATGAATTGATGCAGCGCGTGATCCACAGAGACATGGAGCCGATCACTCCTTTTATCGAGCGGATCAGGGAGCTGTATGATGAGTATGGAATTTCAACGGCCATCGTAGCAGGAAGCTCCGGGGCATACTTCCATATTGCCGACTGTATCATCCAGATGGACCGGTATGTACCGAAAGATATTACGGCACTTGCAAAGAAAGAGGCCGAAAGCTTTCCGATGCTCAGTGGACCGGAGGAAAAGGCGGCAGCACCCGTATTCACAAGATGCCCGGGCGGGAATCCAGCATTTCGTGGAAATGACAGGGTAAAGATGAAGACACTGGGCCGGGAAGCAGTGCAGATCAACCGGGAAACCATCGACCTGCGCTATGTGGAGCAGCTGGTGGACGGCGAGCAGGTCAGTGCACTTGGATATTGTGTGAAATATGCGGAAAAACATCTTCTGGACGGCAGGAAAACACTGCAGGGAGTTGTAGAAGAGCTTGAGAATAAGATTGAAAAAGATGGGCTTGCAGGTTTGTGCGAGAGCGGCTCCAGTGTGGCATGTCTTGCGGTGCCGAGAAAACAGGAAATATATGCATGCCTGGACCGTTACCGCGGTCTGAAGCTGTAGAAAGGGGAGTTGTATGCGGTTTTTTCATTTGTCGGATCTGCATATTGGAAAACAATTGCACCACTACAGCCTTCTGGAGGACCAGAGACATATATTAAATGAGGTGGTCAGCAGGGTGGAGGAACTGAAACCCGATGCGGTAGTCATAGCGGGAGATATCTATGATAAATCTGTTCCGTCGGCGGAAGCGGTATCGCTGTTTGACGATTTCCTGACGAGACTGGCCGATGTGGAGGGCGGACCAGCTATTATGCTGATCAGCGGAAACCACGATTCCGCCCAGAGGCTGGACTACGCCAGCCGGATTCTGGGCAGGCAGAACATCTATATTGCAGGGGAAGTGCCCGGGGAAAAGGATGAATATTTAAAAAAGGTAACACTTTCAGACGAATATGGAGAGGTAGATTTTTATCTGCTTCCCTTCTTGAAGCCGGGGTATGTCCGCGGCGTTTTTGAGGAAGACATTCCGGAGACTTACAGTGAGGCGGTTGCACGAATTCTGGAGCGGGAAGCGCCGGATCAGGAGAAGCGCAATGTGCTTCTGTCTCATCAGTTCTATACGGGAAACGGCACAATACTGCAGACCTGCGATTCGGAGTTGTTCTCCGTGGGAGGAATTGACAATGTTGATATCGCACCGCTGCTGCAGTTTGATTATGTGGCCCTTGGACATCTGCACCGGGCACAGCAGGCAGGAAAGCCGTTTATCCGTTACTGCGGAACCCTACTGAAGTATTCCGTGAGTGAAGCCGGAGATACAAAATCGCTTCATATGGTGGAACTTGGAAAAAAAGGCGAAGAGGCGCTTGTGGAGCTTCTGCCGCTTCATCCGCTCAGAGATGTGCGGACGGTTCGTGGAGAGATGACACAGATTATGGAACAGGCGGAGACGGAAAGCTGTAAGGACTATATCAGCATCACCCTGACGGATGAGGTGGACCCGTACAGGCCCAAGGAACAGCTGGAAAAAGTATATCCACATATTCTGGAGATCCGGATGGATAATGCCCGGACGAGAAAACGTCTGGAGGAGTTCGATGAGGAGGTGGAGCTGACCGATCCGCTTATTGTATTTGGAGAGTTTTATGAAGAAATCCAGGGCAGGGAACTGTCTCAGGAAGAAAAAGGATTTCTGGAACAGGTTTTTGATAAGGTGAAGGGAGAATAAGATGAGGCCGGTAAAGTTGACAATGTCTGCATTTGGTTCTTATGCGGATGTAGAAGAGATAGATTTTACAAAAATACAGCATGGCCTTTTTCTTATCACCGGCGACACCGGTGCAGGAAAGACCACGATTTTTGATGCCATAACTTATGCGCTGTATGATAAGACCAGCGGAGGAAGGCGCGACGGCAACATGATGCGCAGCCAGTATGCATCCGAAGAGACGGATACTTTCGTAGAGTATACATTTTCATACAGAGGAAAAGAATATACAGTCAGAAGAAACCCTGAATACCTGAGGATCGGTAAACGCAGGATGGCGGACGGTTCACCCCGTCTGGTAAAAGAGACGGCAAAAGTGAGCCTGCTCATGCCGGACGGCAGGGAGGAACAGGGGAAGAAAAAAGACATTGATAATAAAATAGAAGAAATCATTGGGCTGGATGTCAACCAGTTTACCCAGATTGCAATGATAGCCCAGGGAGATTTTCTGCGGCTGCTCCATGCAGAATCCAAAGAGCGCAAGAAGATCTTCTCCAGAATCTTTCAAACCAGGCTGTACTGGCAGGTGCAGGAAGAATTAAAGGAGGAGGCAAAGCAGCTTTATATCCGCCTGGAAGACAATACAAAGGACTGCCTGCGGGAAATGGAGCGTGTGGAAACTTATGAAGACAGTGATGAGGCTGCAAAATGGGAGCGGCTTTCTGCGCTGAAAATGCCTCCGGCAGAAGAGGTAATGGAAGTATTAAAGGAAATCTGCAGGCAGGGAAAGTCTATGGAGACAGAGGCTGAAAAAGAACATACACGTCTGCAGAAGCAGGCAGAGGATTTGAATGCTGCAATCCGCAGCCAGGAAGAGGTAAACATTCTGCTTCGGTCAAAAGATCAGGCGCAAAAGAGGTTGAAAGAGCTGGAAGAAAAAAAGAACGGAATGGAGGACCTCAGCCGTCAGATTAAAGACGGTGCCAGGGCCGAAAAAGTGCTTGTAAAAGAGGAACAGTATAAACGAACCAGTGTGGAAGCAAAGCGCCTGGAAGAGACGGTCGGACAGACAAAGAGCTGGATGGAGGAGCAGACAGCAGTCCTGGCGGAAAAGGAAACAAAACTGCAGGGACTGGAAAAGGAACTGCAGGAAAAAGAACCCGTCATGCAGAAACAGATTCTGCGTCTGAAAGATATTCTGCCCAGATATGCAGGCATCCGAAAACTGGAAGAACAGTATCATAAACAATTAAAGAAAATGGAGCTTGTACTGGAGGAATGCCGGACGGCCTCAGCGGATTATGAGAAAAAGTATCAGCAGTTTTTTGAGGAACAGGCCGGTATTCTGGCAAAGGAACTTAAGGAAGGGCACCCCTGTCCTGTATGTGGCTCAACAGACCACCCGCACAAGGCTGAGATACTGGAGAGCGCGCCGGGACAGGAAGAAGTGCAGCAGGCCAAGAATGAGCGGGATCAGAAAGAACAGGAGCGCTCCACAACCCAGGAACAGTTTCAGGCATCGAAAAGCCGTCTGGACTCTGAGAGAAAACTTCTGGAGGAAGCCGCAGAAGATATTATAGCCGGAGGCTCCCTTCCGGAAGAAGAGGCAAAAGAGCACCTGAAACAGCTGGAAGCAGATTTAAAAGAAATGAAAAAAAACTTCCAGAAAAAGGGAAAAGATTTCCGGGAATTGATGGAAGAAATGAAGCGCAGAAGCGGACTTCTGGAGAGCCAGGAAAAACAGCTCCAGGAATTGAATACGAAGCAGAAAGAAGAGGAAGAATATTTTCAGGAAGAGTTAGAAGCGCAGAAATTTGCATCTCATGAAGAATACAGCCAGGCTCTGAAATGGACAGAAGGGCGCAGAGAGAAAGAAGAAGCGCTCAGCCAGTATGAAAAAGAATGTCTGGAAGTAAAGACAAGATACGAGATGCTCTGTCAGCAGAGCGAGGGAAAGCAGTCTGCGGATCTGGAAGAAGAAAAAGAAAAGCTGGAAGCGGTACTGAATTCCCTGAAAACGCAGAAAGACAAATGGCTCCATCTGCACAGCCAGAACCAGAAGAACAAAGAGGCCAGGACAAAGCTCAAGCAGTATTTTGATACAAAAGCCGGCCTGACGATGCAGTACGAGATGGTAAACAATCTGAGCCGTACGGCCAACGGAACGCTGAACGGCAGCATCAAACTGGATTTTGAGACCTATGTGCAGAGAAAATATTTCAAGCAGATCATCCATGCCGCCAACCGAAGGCTCAGTAAGATGACCTCAAACGAATTTATCCTGCAGTGCCGGGAAATCAAAGACCTGAGCAGCCAGGGGCAGGCCGGTCTGGACCTGGATGTTTACCACCTTGTCAATGATTCCGTCCGGGATGTGAAGACACTGTCAGGCGGCGAGTCCTTCATGGCATCCCTCTCCATGGCGCTGGGCCTGTCAGATATCATACAGAATACGGCAGGGGCAATCAGTCTTGAGACTATGTTTGTGGATGAAGGCTTCGGCTCTCTGGATGACGCGGCAAGAGAGCGGGCGATCCAGATTCTTCAGGAACTGGCTGGGGAAAAAGGAATCGTGGGTATCATATCTCATGTAAATGAATTAAAAGAACAGATCGAATGGAAACTTGCTGTTACAAAAACAGAGCAGGGAAGCAGTACCAGGTGGGTATTAGAATAAACAGAAATGGAAGTGGGACAGATGAAGAAATACCTGAAAACAGCATCAGCCCTGCTGCTGGCCGTAATCCTGAGCCTGCAGCAGGCACTGCCCGTGAGGGCATGGGAGGAAATCGTAACCTGTACGGTTCTGGGAGACAGCATCGCAAAGGGGTATTCTTCTGACAAGGCCAATGAAATAAAATGTTATGGCCGTATCATCACCGAGCAGATAGCCGAAGAAAATGAGATATACTTTGACTATCAGAATTACGCGAAAAACGGTCTGGACACACAGGGCCTCAACGAAAAGGTCCTGTCAAGGGACACTGTAAAAAGAAACCTGAACAAATCCGACATCATATTACTCACAATGGGTTCCAACGACCTCCTGAACGAATTCAAAAGAGAGTCCCAGGAGATTCTGAATTCCGATACAAAGTTCAGAAGCGCCCCTCAGGCTATGAACGAACTCCAGGAGGCCGTAAAGAAGAACCCGTTAATCGTCCTGAAAATCATAGATGCTCTGAGCAGCTGGGATTACGGAAGCTTCGAGGCCCAATGGGCCGAAGCCATGGAAACCATAACCCAGCAGAAAAAAGATAATGCCCAAATCATCGTAACCAACATCTACAACCCCATATACAACATGCAGCTCCCCGGTACCATGAACAAAGTTGTAGAAGACATCATCCAGAACATGAACAGCATCATAGAAAAAAGGGCCGAAGAATTCGACTACAAGGTAGTAGACCTTTTTAACTCCAACATCGTAGCCTTCGTCCAGGGCGACGGCCTGCATCCCAGCCAGGAAGGCCAGCAGCTCATAGCCACAATGGTCTACGACAAAATCGAGCCCGACCCGGACACAAACACCCAGTCCGTAGATGGCGAAGCCATAAAAGGAGAATCTCAACAACCAAAGCCGGCAGACCAATCCGAACAGACTACTCCTGAGAACCAAGATCAGCCCCCCGATACTACCAGTCAGTCCAAAAACCAATCCAATCAGGGCAAATATTCGTACTTCGTTCCCACAATCCTACTGGTAATATTAGCCGGTGTCCTGGTCATAACAATCAGACGCAAAAAGAAAAAATAAAAATAAAGTCTCAAGAGAAAAAGAGACAAACAAAAAAATCCAAATCCATATCCCAACCCCCAGCGAACGAGCCTGCGAGTGAGTGAAAAGAGCGCCAGCCCCCCGGCGCCGCGCCGAAGTTCCTCATACCCTTCAATAAGCAAAACCTTCCGTCCTTCCACCACAATCCGCTGCCCTCCGCCCGGAATCCCATCCGGTACGATTACCCTCCCGACCTGATACGCCCAGCCGAGGAGATGGCGGAGCTGGAAGCATGGCGATGGAGGCGGGAATGTCTGGAGCGGACCTCTGCCGGGACAGGGGGAAGCGGATATGCCGTTTTTCGTACGCGTAGAATGCGCGCTAGAACGGCTTAAT
>NZ_GL870809.1:476898-549655 GCF_000190355.1 Clostridium sp. D5
CTGCACAATCATCAAGATTGTGCAGTGAATGTCTCTGATGCCTCAAAATCCGGCAGTGTTTCCATTTAGCCGTTCTCAGCAAATGCCCCGCGAACGAAAAACGGCATATCCGCTTCCCCCTGCCCCGGCAGAGGTCCGCTCCAGACATTCCCGCCTCCGCCATTTCCGAGGCGTCCCTTTGGCGCCACCCGTACCCCAAAAATTCCACACTTATAACACAATTTTGTCACAAACTTCTGTTAATTTTATCACTATGTGAAGCAATCCAATGTTTCATCCCTGCCGGTTCAATAAGATCCGGCACGAATTAAAAGACCAGGGAGGTAAGGACTTGATTGAGGTAAAAAACTTAGTGAAAAAATATGGAAGTCATCTGGCCATAGACCACCTGAATTTCAAGATTGAAAAAGGGAAGATCTATGGCTTTTTGGGTCCCAACGGAGCAGGAAAATCAACGACCATGAATATCATGACAGGGTACCTTGGAGCAACGGAGGGCGAGGTGCTTATTAACGGGCATGATATTCTCAAAGAACCGGAAGAAGCAAAGAAGCATATCGGATATCTTCCCGAGCTTCCCCCACTGTACACGGAAATGACAGTGCAGGAGTACCTGGATTTTACTGCGGAGCTAAAAGGAATATCCAGAGACAAGCGGGAATCCTCGGTGGAGGAGGTGCTAAAGCTGGCAAAACTGATGGATGTCAGGGGAAGGCTGATCCGCAATCTGTCGAAAGGATACCGGCAGAGAGTCGGTCTGGCCCAGGCTGTGCTTGGTTTTCCTGATATCATCATACTGGATGAGCCGACAGTAGGACTGGACCCGAAACAGATCATAGAGATCAGGGAGCTGATCCGTAAACTTGCAAAGGACCATACTGTAATTCTCAGTTCACACATTCTGGCTGAGGTCAGAGAGGTGTGCGATTATATTATGATCATATCAAAAGGCCGGCTTGTTGCCAGCGATACACCGGATAACCTGGAACACCTGATGGATGATTCAGAAACCGTTGAGATACTGGCAAAAACTGAGCCATCCAGACTTCGGGAAATATTGTCCTCTGTCAACGAGATTTCGGGCATCAAGACAGAAAAGAGAGCAGACGGAACAACCTATGCTACATTAGAAGTAAAAGAACATAAGGACATCAGAGAAAAAGTATTCTTTGCTTTTGCGGGAGCAAATTGCCCGCTTCTTATGCTGAATACAAACCGCGCAAGTCTTGAAGAAATCTTCCTGGAACTGACGCAGGGGGAAACTGGATCGAAACTGCTGTCTGCAGAGAGAGAGGAGGATGAGACAGATGCTGGCGATTTATAAGAGAGAACTGAGGTCTTATTTTCAGTCCATGATTGGATGTGTCTTTATAGCGTTCCTGGTAGCTTTTGCAGGAATTTATTTTATGGCGTATAACCTGAATGCGGGTTACCCCTATTTTTCCTATACATTGTCCGGCGTACTGATTGTATTTCTGGTGGGAATCCCGCTGATTACAATGAAAAGTTTTTCAGAGGAGCGAAAAAACAAGACGGATCAGCTGCTTCTGACGGCACCGGTGAGCCTCCGCAAGGTAGTGATGGGAAAATACCTTGCCATGGTTTCCGTGCTGGCAGTGCCGAACCTGATTTTCTGTTTATTCCCTCTGATTATTAAAATGCAGGGAACCGCATATCTGAAGGTGGATTATATATCAATCGCCGTATTTTTCCTTCTGGGATGTGTGTATATTGCAATCGGAATGTTTTTATCCTCACTGACAGAAAGCCAGATCATAGCATTTATCACCACGTTCGGGGTTCTGCTCGTTCTGTATCTGTGGGACGGGATTCTGTCATTCCTTCCGAGTTCTGCAATCAGCGGCGTTGTGGGGATTATCATACTTTTGACTATTGTGGCCGTTTATGTCCAGCAGATGACGGGCAACTGGTTTATCAGCGGAGGGATTGAGCTGATTGGTATTGCAGCCTGTGTGGTTACGTATATTGTAAAATCCAGCCTGTTCGAGAATATTCTGACGAAGTTCCTGGGAAATCTTGCGCTTGCAAATGTTTTCACGGATATTACGTCGAACAGTATTGTAGATGTCAGCGGTCTTATTCTGTATTTATCTGTTATTGTAGTGTTCATCTTCCTGACAGTACAGGCAATACAGAAAAGACGCTGGAGTTAGGAGGGCCGGAAATTGCAGAAAATAAAAAATTTATTTAAGACAGCGGGAACAAAAAACGGAACTTACAGTGTGGGGCTCACCGTGATCGTGATAGCAATCATAGTAGTAGCCAATATGATATTTGGGCAGATACCTGAAAAATACAGAAATATTGATGTCAGCAGTACAAAGATCTATGAGATAACGGATACCAGCCGGGAACTTTTGAAAGACCTGAACCATAAAGTAACGTTTACAGTTTTGGCGGAGAAAGACAAGGCGGACGACAGGATTAAAACGTTCCTGAGTAAATATGCCGCTTTATCTAAAAATATATCCGTGGAATGGATAGACCCGGTACTGCATCCTTCTGCGTTGACGGAACACGAGGCGAGCGAAAATACAATCGTCGTAGAATGCGCAGATACAGGCAAGAGTACAACCGTTTCATTTGATGATATTGTCGTAGTGGATACTTCCTCCTATTATTACACGGGCAGTGTATCGGAATCCGAATTCGACGGAGAAGGCCAGCTGACCAGCGCAGTAAACTATGTGACAAGTGATGTGAATAAAAAAGTATACAGGACAACCGGACATGGTGAGTCTACGTTATCAAGCTCAATTACAGACTTAATGAGCAAAAATAACTATAACATGGAAGAACTGAATCTGGTAATGCAGGCGTCCATACCGGAAGACTGCGATCTTCTGCTTATGTATGCGCCTGCCACGGATTTGACAGACGATGAAAAAACGGCCATGCAGAATTATCTTTCTGAAGGAGGAAAAGTGATGATTCTCCTGGGAGATACAAGTACGTCAGAACTTCCGAACATTGCCTCCATTATGAAGGAATACGGAATGGAAGAAGCAGAAGGGTATATTGCGGACCCGCAGAGATGCTACCAGGGCAATTACTATTATATATTCCCGACGCTTTCACTGTCCGGGGATATGGCGAAAGGAATTTCCTCCCAGATGGTACTTGTCACCAACACACGCGGCCTGAATATGGTAGATGCCGCGAGAGATACCATTACAGCGACCTCCTTTATGACAACAACAGACAGTGCTTATGCCGTGACGGAGGATAATCAGACACAGGGAACCTATACTCTCGGTGCAGTTGCCACAGAGCAGATCAGTTCAGGAACAGATACTGACGGCACGGATGACGGAAAGGAAGATGCAGAAGCGGAAGAAAGCAAAGACACATCTGATGATACAGAGGAAAGCTCCAAAGAGAGCCGCCTGACAGTGATCACCGCAGGCAGCCTGATTGATTCCCAGATAACCGATACCTTTACACAGCTTGAGAATACAACCGTATTCATGAATGCAGTGAGCAGCAACTTTGACGGTGTACAGAACATTTCAATTGAACCGAAGAGCCTTGCTACAGAGTATAATACAGTGCAGCATGCAGGACTGTTCAGCCTTCTTGTTATATTCGGCATTCCGCTGTTGATTCTGGCCGGCGGATTCGCAGTCTGGTTCAAGAGAAGAAAAGCATAGGAGGATGGATGAAGATGGAACAAAAAAAGAAGAGATCTTTCCTTTTACTGTTCTGCCTTCTGCTGATTCTTCTGATTGCCTACTTTGGGCTTCAGTCATGGAATAAGAAGCAGGAAAAAAAACAGGAGGCGAAGACAGAGAAAGAAGCAGTATATGCCACCGATATTGAGGAAATCACGGGAATTAAATACGATGTGGGCAGCGGTGAATTCGATCTCGTTAAAGAAGACGGTACGTGGTACAATGCAAAGGACCGGGACTTCCCGCTGGCACAGAGCTATCCGGAACAAATGGCCTCTGATTTTGCAAAGCTGAAAGCAGAGCGGGAGCTGAAGGACGGTGATTCACTGGAGGATTATGGCTTAAAAGATCCTGTATATACGGTGGTACTGACAGATAAAGAGGGAAAAGAAACCACAGTTTATTATGGAAATTCTACGGGGGATAATTACTACGTTACCGTCGGGGATGAAGGCAAAGTATACACGGTCAGCAGTACTTCCATATCCGATCTGCAGTATACCCTTGAGGATATGGCACAGCTGGATACCTATCCAAGCATCGGAAGCGGCAACCTGAAGAAAGAAGTTATAACCAGGGACGGCAGCGAGACCACCTATGACGCGGATAATGATGACGATGCGGAGAATATTGCCGCAGTTGCAGGCGGACTGGGAGCCGTGACATTAAGTGAGGCCGCAGATTATTCGGTGGAAGACAAAGATCTGGCAGGATTCGGGCTGGACGAAGCGGCCAGAATTACCGTTCAGGCAACTTATACAAAAGACGATGAAGAGCAGACACTGACCCTGTATATTGGGAAAGAAAACGGTGAAGGAAGCCGTTATGTCATGATGAATGATTCCAGAATTGTATATCTGATATCGGATGAAGTGTGCAAAAACATATTGAACGAAGAGTAACAGGCTGAAGTTAAGAAGGCAGGCGGCAGAAGTGCTGCCTGCCGGAAATTTTATATTTATTTTATAAGCCTTTTATTGACAATTCAGAGAAAACAGAGGAAAATATCTCTCATATAGGGCAAAGCCCCTTCAGCATGCTGACCGGCATAAAACTTGCATCGAAGCGGGCTGCGGAGAATTTGACCCTGGCGGCAGCGGCCAAGGAAGAACCGGCTTTGGACGACTGTTCGCGGGAATAAAAGTGAGGTTGGTAAAACATGAAAGAAAAACTGATACGTTTCATGCAGGGAAGATACGGAGTCGATACATTTTCGAAGTTCCTGCTTATTATGGGTCTGGTAGTAGTGCTGATTTCTTCTATTTTTAGTGGAAAAACATTTGGCATTATTTTTTATATACTGGGCTGGATTCTGATTATCTACTGCTATTTCCGGATGTTTTCAAAGAATGTGACAAAACGGTACGCAGAGAATCAGGCATTCCTGGCAAAGACAGGCGGGATACGCGGTTTTTTCAAGAATCAGAAAGCAATGTGGAAGCAGAGAAAAACGCACCATATTTATAAATGTCCGAGCTGCGGACAGAAGATCAGGATCCCAAAGGGAAAGGGTAAAATTGAAGTGTGCTGTCCAAAGTGCAGTACCACCTTCATAAAGAAAAGCTAATGAATAACGCCGGAAAAAGGCATCTGCCCCGCTGGAGCCAGCGGTCGGTATGCAGCCGGGGCAGAGGTGTATTTTGCAGGCAGGATACACTTCTGCTGCGGTGTATTTTTTTCGGCAGGGGATAGAGACGTTGAGGAGAATGAAGACAATATGAGTGATCCATATAAAGTACTGGGTGTGTCAGGGGATGCATCTGACGAGGAGATTAAAAAAGCATACCGGACAATGAGCAGAAAGTATCATCCCGATGCGAATATCAACAACCCAATGCGTGATGAGGCGGAAGCAAAGTTCAAAGAAGTGCAGCAGGCTTATCAGCAGATCATGGATGAACGGGAGCATGGATATACCGGAAGCGGAGACAGTTATGGCGGCTACGGCAATACCGGAAGTTACGGTGGATATGGCGGTTTCGGCGGCTTTGGCGGTTTTGGAGGGTATGGCCCATACGGCCGTCAGGAACAGCGCACGGCGGGGAACAGCGAGACAGACATTCATATGAAAGCTGCCGCCAACTACATACAGGCAGGGCGTTATGAGGAGGGACTGCATGTCCTGAACGGAATCAACGACAGGAGTGCCCTGTGGTATTTTTACAGTGCATCCGCTAATTCGGGCATGGGAAATAATGTCACTGCGCTGGAACATGCTAAAGAGGCCGTCAGACTGGAACCTGAGAACATGCAGTATCAGATGATGCTTCAGCGCCTGCAGGGCGGGGGCTCATGGTATCAGCAGAGGCAGAGTTCTTACGGATACCCCGGAATGGGGGGAAGTGACCTCTGTATGAAGCTTTGTATTGCGAATTTGCTGTGTAACTTGTGCTGCGGAGGAAGCGGACTTTGCTGCGGAGGGGGAAGATATATATAAAGTTTTTCGAGGGGAGGACGCTTACCGAGAGCCGGGACGGGCTGCGTAAAGCACCTGTCCTGTTTATAATTCGGGCGCTGCGCCAAACAGCAGTAAGAGGAAATCCGTAAAATCAGCCGGGACCGAACGCATTCAGCGCTTAATCTGATGATTAAGCGCCTCAGGCGTTCTGAAAAGTTGCTTCGGTAGCAACTTTTCCCCGGCTGACTTTACGGATTTCCTCTAACTGCTGCTAGTGCTCGCTGGATGAATTTTAAACAGGACAGGTGCTTTACGCAGCCCGTCCCGGCTCTCGGTAAGCTGGGTTCATCCGCAGGCGGGAAATTCCTTTATGAGGGGGATCTTCTGGCGGGGGAGGCGTATGTGGGTTGGATAAGGGGGAATTTTTGAATATGTTCGTCAACGAGGCTGAAGCTCGTTGACTGATTTTTGATCGGATGTGAATGTCTGTTTATATGGGGGTTCTGAAAATATTTCTTGACACATATGATGTTACTGTGATATTATCGAAACAATTATATAAAATACGATGAATTGTTTATTGAATTTTGTACAATTTATAACGAACTTATCGTTCCTGATTTTTATGCGTTATACCGGAAGCAGGAGGGAATTATGGTAAAGTATCAATATCTTCGGAAAAAGTCCGGAAAACGGGACTCAGTTTGTAAAAAACATATAGAGAGACTTTTAGCGGGAGCTGCCAAACAGGCAGCTCCCGCTTTTACTTTGTATGTTTTTTCACAATAAAAAAGAAAAAGGAGGCACTTATTGATGGGCGATTACACACAGGGGTGCTGTGGATGTGACCACAGTGAAACGGCTCTGCTGCAGCGGATCGGGGAGCTGGCTGCGGAGTATAGGGGGAAGGAGGGAAGCCTGATTCAGGTTCTTCATATGGCTCAGGGGCTTTATGGGTATCTGCCGCTGGAAGTGCAGGAGGTTATAGCGGACAGTCTGGACCTTCCGCTGGCTGAGGTGTCGGGAGTTGTTACGTTTTACTCGTTTTTTGCTACTCAGCCAAGGGGGAAACATACGATACGTGTCTGTCTTGGTACGGCCTGCTATGTGCGGGGTGGGAAAAAGATTGTGGAGCGGTTGAAGAAGATTCTGGATGTGGAGATTGGAGAGACGACTAAGGATCGAAAATTCACTTTTGAGGTGGCACGCTGCATCGGTTCCTGCGGTCTGGCTCCGGCCATGTCCATAGACGATCAGGTGTATAAACAGGTGAACCCTGACAAACTGGAACAGATTCTGCAGCGCTATTATGAGGAGGAGGAGTAAGATTATGGCGGGAATAAATGAAATATCCAGGGAGAAACGGCTGGTTAGAGACCAGATGGATCTCCGCGTGATCAAGGGGGATTACCTGGCGCGGCGGAGAAAGTACAGACGCCAGGTGCTGGTATGCGGGGGCGCAGGCTGTATATCCTCCCATTGCCAGGAAGTGAAAGACGCACTGTACGAGTCGCTGGCGAATTATCAGCTGAAGGATGAGGTGGAGGTTCTGGTCACCGGATGCATGGGGACCTGCTCACTGGGGCCGGTAATCCTGGTTGAGCCTGACGGGGTTTTTTACACACAAATGGAACCGGAAAAGGTGGATCATATCGTGTTCAGTCATCTGATGAATGACGAGATCTGTGAGGAATATACATACTTTGACGATGACATGGGCATCCATGTGCCGCTGATGAAAGATATCAGATTTTTTGAGGGACAGATCCGCATCGCCCTGAGAAACTGCGGGCGCATGGAGTTCTCTTCTCTGGAAGCTTATATCGCAAGAGATGGTTATGGAGCGATTGCGAAAGTATTGGGCGGCATGAGCCAGGAGGACGTGGTTGCTGTTATAAAAAATTCCGGGCTGCGGGGCCGCGGCGGCGCTGGTTTTCCTACTGGAGTGAAGTGGGAAGCCGGGAGGAAAGCCCAGTCACCGGACGGGCGCAAGTTCATGGTCTGCAATGCTGATGAAGGGGATCCAGGAGCATTTATGGACCGCAGTCTTCTGGAGGGGGATCCCCATAGCATTATAGAAGGCATGATGCTGGGTGGTTATGCCATTGGTGCATCCAGGGGCTATATCTATGTCAGGGCGGAATATCCCATTGCGGTAGAGAGACTTGGAAATGCGATCGACCAGGCAAGGGCAGCCGGTATACTGGGAAAGAACATCATGGGCAGCGGCTTTGATTTTGATGTGGAGATCCGTATTGGGGCCGGAGCGTTTGTGTGCGGCGAGGAAACTTCTCTGCTGGCTTCCATAGAGGGAAGAAGAGGCGAGCCCAGGCAGAAGCCGCCGTTCCCGTTTGAGAAAGGATTGTTTGAATGTCCCACTATTATCAACAATGTGGAGACTCTGGCCAATGTGGCTCCTATTATTCTGAACGGTTCAGAGTGGTACCGCAAGATCGGTACGGCAGGCAGTGCCGGGACTAAGGTATTTGCTCTGGCCGGGGATATCGTGAATGCCGGTATCATCGAAGTGCCCATGGGTACAGTTCTGGGTGATATTATTTATAAGATCGGCGGAGGTATCATTGGAGGCAAACGATTTAAGGCTATTCAGTCCGGCGGACCTTCCGGCGGCTGTCTCACCAGGGCACACCTGAATACCCGGGTAGATTATGACTCACTGGCGGAGCTTGGAGCTATCATGGGATCCGGCGGCCTGGTGGTCATGAATGAGGATACCTGCATGGTGGATACGGCGCGGTATTTCATGGACTTTATCTGTGATGAATCCTGCGGCAAATGTCTCCCCTGCCGTAACGGCACCCGTCGGATGCTGGAGCTTCTGGAGGGAATTACGGAAGGAAAGGGACGGCCGGAAGACCTGGATCTTCTGGAGGAACTGGCGGAGACAATCAAGCAGACTGCTATGTGCGGTTTGGGACAGACAGCGCCCAATCCGGTTCTTTCCACTTTAAAATATTTCCGTGGGGAATATGAATCCCACATCTATGATAAATACTGTCCGGCAGGTGTCTGCGCGGAACTTCAGACCTCTCCGTGCCGCAATGCGTGTCCGGCAAATGTTTATATACCAGGCTACTTATCTCTTCTGGCCGCAGGGCGGATCGATGATGCATACCGCCTGATCCGGCAGGATAACCCATTCCCGGCAGTGTGCGGGCGTGTCTGTACACATCCCTGTGAGGATCACTGCCGAAGGGCACAGGTGGATGAGCCGGTGTCTATCTGCTCGATAAAAAGGTTTATCGGGGATTATGCGCTCCGGGATGACTATACCATCCCCACAGTAGAGCCGCTGCCGTCTACCGGAAAGAAGATTTCGGTCATCGGCGCCGGCCCATCGGGGCTGACCTGTGCTTACTATCTGGCAAACCTGGGTCATGAGGTACATATTTATGAAGCGGAATCTGTGGCCGGCGGCGTGCTGTACTGGGGAATCCCGGAATACCGGCTGCCAAAGAAGGTTCTTGAGAAGGAGATCCACGCTATCGAAAAGAGCGGTGTCCATATCCATCTAAGCACCAGTATAGGGAAGGATCTGAGCCTTGAGGATATGCGCAGCCAGTCGGATGCCATCTACATTGCGGCAGGCACCCAGAGCTCCCGTCTGCTGGATATTCCGGGAGAGGATCTGGAAGGCGTGGAAAGCGGCCTTGGTTTCCTGAAACGGATTGGTTTGAATAAAGATCTGTCTGTGCCGGACCGTCTTGTTGTCATCGGCGGGGGCAGTACGGCTATCGATGTTGCAAGAACTGCTGTCCGCCTTGGCTCAAGCCAGGTTACAGTCATCTACCGCAGGGCTGAGCAGGAGATGCCTGCAGGAAAGGAAGAGGTAGAAGAGGCACGGGAAGAAGGGATAGAGGTTATCTCAATGGCGTCCCCGGTTGAATTTAAGGGTGAGGGAGGAAAAGTGACGGGGATACATCTGATTCGGCGTTATAAAGCGGAGTTTGGTTCCGATGGGCGCAGATTGACCAAGCAGATGTCAGGTTCGGACTTTACCCTCGACTGTGACGGCATTGTTACCGCGATCAACCAGGATGTAGATCACAAGGTTTATAAAACAACAAATGTAGGTCTGGATAAGACCGGCAAACTGGAGATTAACAGATTTACCAGACAGACTGCGGAAGAGGGCATATTCGCTGGTGGAGATGTCAGTCCGTGGGGCAAGAACGTGGTGATACAGGCAATTGCCGATGGCAAACATGCGGCTGTGAAGATCGACCAGTACCTGGGAGGAAGCGGGGAATTAAATAAGGGACAGCAGTTCGACATCCCGGAGATTGAACTGGAAGTAAATGAACCCCATGACCGCTATCCAACCAGATGCCTGAAGCCGGAAGACCGGGCCGATAATTTCCGGGAAGTAAACTGTGGATATCACAAGCTGGACGCGATGGCGGAATCCCTGCGCTGCCTGCATTGCGACAGGCGATAGCAGCGGAAACCCTTAACAAGACAGAGACCAGGAGGTTATTATGATACATTTAACAATAAATGGAAAGCCGGTGGAGGTATTGGAAGGCTCCACCATTATGGAAGCGGCAGAGGCTTCCGGTATCCGTGTGCCCAGCCTGTGCCATATGAAACATGTCCACCAGTACGGCTCCTGCCGGATCTGCGTGGTAGAAGTGGAAGGAATGAAGAACCTGCAGGCATCCTGCATGGTAAAGGTTCGGGAGGGAATGAAGGTGAAGACCCATTCCCCCAAGGTTCTGGAAGCCAGGAAAGTCCTGTATGAACTGCTGCTGTCCAATCATTCCCGGGACTGCTTAAATTGCAGCCGCAACCTGAGCTGTGAGCTGCAGGCCCTCGGAAATGAGCTGGATGTGACCGAAAGCCGTTTTGAGGGCGTTGTGTCTGAAGGGCATGTGGATATCTCGCCGTCCATCACCCGTGATACCAGCAAATGCATTTTGTGCCGCCGCTGCGTCACTGCCTGCGCAGAGATCCAGAAGGTAGGCGCGATCCAGGCACAGAACCGGGGCTTTGATACTATGGTCAGCCCGGCTATGGGGCTGCCGCTGAACTCAACATCCTGTGCCATGTGCGGCCAGTGTACCATCGTCTGTCCCACCGGGGCGCTTAAGGAAACCGATGGCCTGACGCCGGTATGGAAAGCTCTGGCTGATCCCGAAAAGCGGGTAGTAGTCCAGGTGGCTCCCGCTGTGCGTGCGGCACTGGGGGAGGAATTCGGGCTGCCCTGCGGAACTCCTGTGACAGGAAAGATCGCAGCGGCACTGGGGGATATCGGGTTTGATGATGTATTCGATACCCTGTTCTCCGCGGATCTTACGATCCTGGAAGAAGGCACAGAACTGCTTGGACGCCTGAACGCTGCTCTGACGGGCGAAGAGGCTGTGCTTCCGATGATTACGAGCTGCTCTCCGGGATGGATCAAGCATGTGGAGCACCAGTTTCCGGAGGCACTGGGGCATTTGTCCACCTGCAAAAGCCCTCACACCATGATGGGCGCTTTAGTGAAGACCTTCTATGCAGAGAAGACGGGCACGCGGCCGGAAGATATGTTTGTCGTTTCCGTTATGCCCTGTACGGCGAAAAAATATGAGATCCAGCGGCCGGAGATGGAAGTGGACGGCATCCGCGATGTAGATGCGGTGCTGACCACCCGGGAACTGGCACGGATGATCAGGAAGTCCGGCATTGACTTCGTGAAGCTGCCGGATGAAGCGTTTGATGCTCCTATGGGGCTGGGGACCGGCGCGGCAGATATCTTCGGCGTGACCGGAGGCGTTATGGAAGCCGCCCTGCGTACAGTCTATGAAGTAGTAACGGGGGAGGAACTGCCCTTTGAAAAATTGCATGTGACACCAATTATTGGGCTTGAACAGGTGAAGACAGCGGAGATCGCCATCGTGGAAACACTGCCGGAGTACGCCCATCTGAAAGGTGTAACGGTGAAGATTGCCGTAACCAGCGGTCTTGCCGGGGCTTCTAAGTTGATGCAGGAAGTTGCAGACGGTACATCGCCCTATCATTTTATCGAAGTAATGGGATGTCCCGGTGGCTGCATCAACGGCGGCGGACAGCCGCGCTGCAGCGAGGAAGGGTACCGTGAAAAGCGGACACAGGCACTGTACAGCGAGGATGAGCGCAAGGTACTCCGCAAGTCCCATGAAAATCCGGATCTGCTGAAACTGTATGATGAATATCTGGGGGATCCGAATGGACATAAGGCACATCATCTGCTGCATACTCATTATGTACCGAGGGGGAAATATAATCAGCTGGCAGAGTGAGCCGGTTCCAAAAGACAGGGTAGTACAGATATGCCCCAATAGGGCAGTATATTCAAATATGAAGGAATATGAGCCAGCCTAAAACAGCGGTGCATCGCTCCTTCCCGGAAAAGGGATATTGAGTGATGCACCGCTGCAGCGTGTTAAGAAGATTGTACAAATTCTGACGGCCTGCCAAAATCATCGGTTGGGACAATTCTTACAGTAAAATGGCTTCGCAAGAATTTTTTGAATCTGGCTGTCAATCTCGGCTTCTTTATCATCGTCCATATTGACAGTTAGCTTCTTTAATTTAAATGAAACCATCGCCGATGTTACGCCTGTGAGAGAATTAACATGTGCTTCCGTTACTTGGGCACAATGTGTACAGGTTACATTTTCTAAGGCATATATTTTTTTCATTCTTTTCCTCCTCTAAAAATTGGATGACTTTCGGCTAATGGCACTATGTAAAGACAGCGATATGCTGCCGTGTCTTCTGCCGGATTGTACAAAATTCCGATAGCCTGCCCGAATTATCGGTTAGGACAAGTTTTGCAGTAAACCGGGTTCTCTATCAGCTCGAGAACCTGACTTTCAACCTCAGCTTCTTTATCATCGTCCATATTAACAGTCACTTTTTTTAATCGAAATGAAATCATTGCTGATGTTACGCCTGCGATAGAACTGATTTTTGTCTCCATCACCTGCGCGCAGTGTGAACAGGTTACATCTCCTAAAGCATAAATTTTTTTCATCTTTTCCCTCCTCTTAGAATGGGTGACTTTTGGATTGTTTGAAAGAAATGCCTCTTTCGTGAACAGTAACGAAACAGCCGCAGATGTATTATGCCGGTGTACACTTTGGGGGTCTTTTTTTTCTGTCCTATTGTCACTTTTTTTGCTGCAATAAACTTATAATTTAATTATATTGAAAAGAAAAGTTGCCGTCAATGGGCCTTTAGTAGTATAAATTTTTCGGAATTCTCAATAAATCAGGTATTCAGACTACACATGCTGGAGGTATTACAGTATCAAGCATAGAGTAGACTGCTGTAGACAATATCAGCAGGTTTAGAAGAAGTAATCCGCTGTATTTTGCTTGCACCAGGTGATTTTTTTGGGCAATCCCCAATTTATGTCGGGATTTTCTGTTAGCCATGATAGAATATACTTACTGCAGGATAAAACATTTAGGGAGATTCTGAGAAGGATTGTGGCTTATTGAATGGAAATGGAGGAAATGCTATTGGACAGGAATATAAACATAATAACAGACTTGAATGGAAATAAAATTGTTCTGATCAATGATATTGTATTCAAAGGGAAAAAGTCTATAAATTGGGATGGTGTAAGAACGTATCCTGAATCATATGTGGGTGAGTTTTATAAAATAGCCGATACAAAAGATATCGTGTATATCGGCAATGACTTGCCGGACGAGTATGCAGGCTCCAGATATACCTATTCTTTAAAAGGTGCGAATGCGAAAGCAAAGGCTAATTCGGCACAGGGGATACCTCAAATGCGAAAGATTGCAGTTGGAAAACATTTCAGGTAAAATTCAGGGGAAAAACATCAACGAAGTGCGGAAAATGGCTGGTACAGATACGATTCCCGTTTTGCTTTACCAGTTTATGATGACAGGGGGAAAATTGAACGATATAATGTGTTCCATGCATCCATGTTGATTCTCCATGCGAATGATGGAAAAATGTATCTGTACGATATTTTAGACATAAAAAAAGAAACGAGCAGCCCATTCAAATCATAAGATAATTGTTAACAGTTTGATTAAATAAGTCACTTTTGTGCCGGATATGACTAGCAGATAATACTATTTTTGATTTGTACGTCCTAATAGGTAGTCAACTGTAACGCCATACAAATCAGCTAATTTCTCAAATACTTCGACAGGAATATTAATTTTACCTAACTCGTATTTGGAATATGTTGTTTGCGTAATATTGAGATAATCAGCAATTTCTTTTTGCGTTTTATCCTTATCTTCGCGTATATTGCGAATATTTTCATAAATCATGTTTTGGCCCTCTTACTGTTTTTTATATTATAAGAAAGTCTAACCACGACTATTGAAAAATAGTCTTATTACGACTATACTTATTGAAAGAAGCATGATAATCAGATTATTATTTGAGCGGTATGTAGTGGAGAATGGTATTATGTATAGAGAAATGTCCATTGAAATGACAGATAAAGAAGTTAAGAAGTGTATGGCTATGCTCGTGGAGGATAGCATTATTTTAAAAATTAAAAGGGATACAGTCCAGAATGCAATAGATATAAAATTCAAAGTACGGGGAGACTGTAGTAAGAAAAAATATCGTATCTCATTATTACCAGATGCAGTCGAAGAACTATCTGAAGGTATTAAATTAAAGACCAATGGCGAATATTTATATCAACAGTTTATGATTGCAAAGGGATATAGTGATTACTGGAAAGATAACATTTTTATAGACTGATCTATACAGAGATATACTAAAAATTTGAGATACAAAATAGGAGGGGGCTTTTTCACATCTATGATAAAGTATAAAAATGGAAATAAGGTCAAAAAAATATTGAAAACAAAGGAGTCTTCCGAACAATGTTATTTTAAGACTCCGAACACATTTCCGAACTTGTCCATTTTCATTCCAGAATCATCCATCCTTTTACACATCCTTCTATCATATCCCGCATCAACTCCAATCCCTCAAACACCATATATTTCATACTAAAATCAGGCACATGCACCCTCTTAAATATAACAATCTTCGAAGTCTAAATATAAAGTGGTATAATAAATGATTCAATTAAGAAGTGTAATAGATATTATTATAAATTAATGGTAATATATAACAAAGAAACACTTGAGCTAATAGGGAGGTGAGAGACATTAAAATCAACAAAAATACGATATGCAATATTGCTTTAATTTTTTCTTTTATCCTCTGCATGCTTAGTATATGTCAGATAAGAATGAGAATGTTTTGGATTTATATTCTTATATTAATTATCGCTGCAAGCAAAAAAAATCGTACAATAGTAATATTATGTGGATGTTTCTGTTGTATTATTTTGTTATCTTATTATTATTTGACTGCTAACTATTTGGATAGATTTAGGTTTCCAATTTTAGAACCTTTCTACGAAGCAGAAGCAAAAGCGATTTTAAAAGATGAAAAAGTAAGCGAAGGTGAATATACTCGTCATACAGTTGGGGATAGAGGTTCTTGCATATTTCTTTCATATAGCCATGAATATCATATTTATAGAGACAATGATATTACCACAATATATTTACCAGTACAGAGAAATCTTTTGCATAGTTATGGCTATGCATACTGTGAAAATGAATTTGATGTGGACGCACCGGCATATTCACTTAGGAACGAGGAGGTATTGGCAATAGAAAATTATGATTGGGTCGAAATACTAAACGAGCATTGGGCTTATGTTAAAGTTTTTTAGATTAGAAAGATATATCCAGTTGTTTTGACAGAAGAAATAATACACAGATTGAGACACAGTTAGAAGAAGCATTAAAATTTAATAATGAAAAAAGTAACATCATAACTTTTGTAAATCCATGTAACATGAATCAGGTAACCATAGGTAACCAAAATCAAATCTAAAACAATTCAATAAAAAAAGCGGAGAAGCCTTAATACATAAGGACTTCTCCACTTTTCCACCAATGCGGAAGAAGAGACTTGAACTCCCTTTATCTGCATAAAACTACGTAGGAAGGGGCATTCGTACATCATCCAATTAGAGGTAACCAAAAAAGTAACCGGAAAGAAGAAAATGTTGTTGGAATTCTTAACAGTTTGATTAAATAAGCCACTTTTATGCCGAATATGACTAACAGATAATACTATTTATGATTTGTACGTCCTAATAGGTAGTCAACTGTAACGCCATACAAATCAGCTAATTTCTCAAATACTTCGACAGGAATATTAATTTTACCTAACTCGTATTTGGAATATGTTGTTTGCGTAATATTGAGATAATCAGCAATTTCTTTTTGCGTTTTGTCCTTATCTTCGCGTATATTGCGAATATTTTCATAAATCATGTTTTGGCCCTCTTACTGTTTTTTATATTATAAGAAAGTCTAACCACGACTATTGAAAAATAGTCTTATTACGACTATACTTATTGAAAGAAGCATAATAATCAGATTATTATTTGAGCGGTATGTAGTGGAGAATAGGATTATGTATAGAGAAATGTCCATTGAAATGACAGATAAAGAAGTGAAGAAGTGTATGGCTATGCTCGTGGAGGATAGCATTGTTTTAAAAATTAAAAGGGATACTGTCCAAAATGCAATAGATATAAAGTTTAAAGTGCGGGGAGACTGTAGAAAGAAAAAATACCGTATCTCATTATTACCAGATGCGGTCGAGGAACTATCAGAGGGTATCAGATTGAAAATCGATGGAGAATATTTATATGAACAGTTTATGATTGCAAAAGGATATAGTGATTACTGGAAGGATAATATTTTTATAGACTGATATATATACAGAGATATCTAAAAATTTAAGATACAAAATAGGAGAGGGCTTATTCTATAGGTCTTCTCCTATTTTGCAGGGGTGGTTTACATTTTGGAGCAATGAGATTGAGATAAAAGATGGTATATGTATTACATGCGAACGTCAACCGGCAAAATATTATTTCGAACGTGTTTCATTAATTGGAAAAATAGAAAAGCCTGTATTAATAGGACTTTTTACATATATGACAGGATGGAAAGATGAGATTAAAGTCTAAAAAGCATTGAAAACTGAGGCGTTTTCCGAACACTGTTATTTTAAGCCCCCGAACGTAGTCCCGAACTCTCTACTACGCCCGAATTAAATAATCATTATGAATAGAGATTATACCTTTTTCATATCTTCTGTAGACTTATTTTCGTTTGATCAGCAAATTAACCATTTGTCTCACAACCTCAACCTCATGTTCATCCAGACCGCTGACGTCAACTACTTCCATTTTCTCCAGCCCTAAAAGATAATCGGTGGACACGTGAAAAATTCTCGATAATGAGATCAACACATCATAGGAGGGATACCTATTACCAGCTTCATAAGCAGATATTGCGCTAACTGCTACGCCGGCTAAACTTGCTAATTGCTTTTGCGTAAAATTATACTCTTTACGAAGTTGCTTTATTTTTTTACCAAAATCCACCATATGTAACACCTGCTTTCACAAATAGTGTACTAAAAATGATTTCCCCATAGGTGTAGTTATATACACTCAAACGGAAAATATGCGTTGAAAATAAGCAAAGGTAATAGTAGAATAATAATTATGTATGACTAAACTACTGAGATTGGAATTATGCATGATATATATGGGGGAATATATATGAGCAAAGAGTACAAAATTAACTTAACGATGGAACAGCATAAGAAATTTGAACGTTTTGTAATGGGTAACGACTTAGACTTTTACGAAGATTATGTTATAAATCTAATAGATAGAGATCAACAAAAATTTTTCCTTGAAAATCCCCAATTTATGTCGGAACTTCCCGTTAGTCATGATAAAATTCACTTACTACAGGATAAAACATTTAGAGAGATTCTACGAAAAATTGTGGCCTATGAGGAGGACAAAGAAAATAGCATTAAATAAATGTACGG
Organism: Clostridium sp. D5; assembly: GCF_000190355.1. Taxonomy (NCBI): domain Bacteria; kingdom Bacillati; phylum Bacillota; class Clostridia; order Eubacteriales; family Clostridiaceae; genus Clostridium; species Clostridium sp. D5. Next base: position 494,917 of record NZ_GL870809.1, read on the forward strand.
AGTGTAGAAAAGAATTAAGTACTAAGGCTGGGGCAGGATGGAATGTCCGGGAATTTCAAAGTTTTCTAATTGTACGTCCTATAATATAATCCACACTGGTTTTATACAGATCAGCCAACTTTATTAAGTAATCAATAGGAATGGTGTGCGTACCCTTTTCATACCTTCTGTAGACTTCTCTTTGTATACCCAAATGATCAGCAATCTGCTTTTGGGTCAAATCATGGTCGACTCGTAAATCTTCCAACCGTTTAAAATACATATAATCACCTCGTAAAATAATGCTACTATATAGTTGTATTACGTCAAATAAAGAAAAATACACTTGCAAACATATGTTCGGTATGATAGTATAATTGTGTAATCCACAGAACAGTAAAGTTAACAATATAATATGTCTCGTAGGTGCTAGGGTATTTGATATAAGTTTATAAACCACTGGACTCAGATCATGTTTAGTGGTTTTTTAATTGCAAACAATTAGGGCAATTAAAAAACCGATGCTGGTAACATCGGCTGGATACGAGTGCTGGTAACACTCTGTATTGGATTTAAACGACACATGAAGCATCGTATATATAATGCAGTTAAGTATAACAGAAAGTTTTGTGTCGTGTCAATAAGGAACCTCTCCTTACTTATCCCCCTGATTTTCACATAGATACAATTACATACAGCAGGTTTCTCAGAACCATTTTTCAAAACTGAAGGGGCAGCAGGCAGACCCAGAAAAAGATGTCTAGGGTGACTTTCTAATAAGTACAAAATTGCAAGGGAGATTATAGGTATTAGCAGTAACTACGAAATGACAGCGAGTATCCACACGTTGTCAATAAAATTCAACGGATTTACGGGAAGCATCCAAAAGGAAGTAAAAGACTGCATGAAAAGCGGGTTTTTTGAGGAATCGGGAATAACCAGCAGTAAGATTAATGTGAACAGACTTTACGGAGATATTTACAAATATAGTGAATTTCAGACAGCATTAAATACGATCCTTTTAGATGCAGGAGTAAAAGATTACAGAATAACGCGGGTCGATGTAAGATTGGACTCGTACGACAAAGAGCATTATAAGCGGTATATGAAACTCAACAGGATCATCACAAGTTTACTTGGCACGACATATAAAACGCAAAATAACTATAGATGTGTTGATTTGTTTTCAAATAAGCAGTTGTCCATAGCGGTTAAAAATGATTATTTTCAGATTGAACATTACGACAAAAACCAACAAAGTCAAGGCCGGGATAAAGCAAAGAGCCGACTTGAATTGAGGTCGTTAAAATGGAATACTACTGAGGATAAGCTAAAGGACAAATTTATTGCTGAATGGGAACACAGATTAGATAAATCCGTTGAAAATTATGGAAAGATGCAGATGCGGTATAATGATGAGCTGGTGCAGTTATTTAAGCAGGAAATGAATAAGTACCCTAAAAGGTATAATAATCTGACGGGTTTTCTGTTACAGTATCAGGATTGCATTTTTACCAAAGAGCAGATGATAGATTTGCTAAAACGTTTTGATGAAGTTAGTAACCCCCAGAACAAAGAAAAGAATCACAGGCAAAAGTATGGTATTGACTATTACTCAAAATTAGATGTGCTGGAAGCAGTGGAGATAATTAAAAGGGCGGTCAGGGCATATTTTGACAGCTGATATATAAAGCTATCCGTATTACGGGAGAGAGTTATGGGCTTTTTCCCGTATACAAAGGGATATCTTGAATCGAGTGCTATGTTTATATCTAAATCTAGGAGATATGAATATTTATAATATATTTTGGGGAGGTAACTTTAAGTTAAAGCGTCAGAATCACAGTTAAATAATACAGAGATATTGAATCAAGCCATTGCCAGTGGTATCATTAATTTGGATGATGTGCGGATAAAACTTGATATGGCAACTAATGTAGAGATACTAAACGCACATAATAAAGCTAAATGGCAAGGAAAGGATGGTAAGTGGTACACACATGTATATGATTCGACTAAAAAAGACAATAGAAGGCTGTTAAAGCGTAAAACAGAAGAAGCGCTGAATACTGCAATCATTAAAATTGTTAAAAATCAACTTGCGAAGAAAAAGAAAAAGAAAGACAAAGAGAAGATTACACTGGAAATAATATACCCGGACTGGCTGGCTTATAAGAGTTTACATACAGAGAAAACGTCTTCTATTAAGCGATATTCTACTGAATGGAAGCGTTACTATATGTCAGATCCAATTATAAAAAAGCCTCTGGATGAGCTGAGTGTACTAATGCTGGATGAGTGGGCTCATAGAATGATTAAGCAACATAAAATGAATAAGAAGCAGTATTATACGATGTCAATTATTCTCAGGCAGTCTTTACAATACGCAAAGAATCGGGGAGATATCAGTGAAAATCCGTTTGAAGCTGTAAAGATTGAATCGAAAATGTTTCGCAAGACGAAGAAAAAGGCTGATGAAACCCAGGTCTATCTGGTAGAAGAGCAGGCGTTAATTATTCAGGAAGCATGGAAGGATTACAATTCATCCAATGCCAAGGAGACAACACCTCTGGCCGTAATTTTGGCATTTTATTTAGGCTGTAGACCGGGAGAAACAGTTGCTATCAGAGAAGAAGATATAAGAGGGCAGTATATTCACATACAGCGGATGGAGATAGGCGAATTTGAGACAACAGACGGAATAAACTATATAAAAACCGGCGTGGATGTTGCAGAGCACACAAAGACAGATGCAGGAGACAGGGAAGTATATGCCACATCAGAAGCAATGGAATTAATTCGTATGATAAAATTTGCTAATCAGAAGCAAGGATGCAGTGGAGAGTACTTATTTATGCAGGACGGTGAACGTACGAAGGAAACAGCGGTTGCATGGAGACTGGAAAAATATTGTAACCATATTGCCATCCCTTATAAAAGCCCGCACAAGATGAGGAAAACATATATTTCAACACTGATAGATAATAACCTCAATATTAACACCATTAGGAAATTAGTCGGTCATGAAGATGAAAAAACTACATACCAGAGTTATTGTTTTGACAGAAGAAATAATACACAGATTGAGACACAGTTAGAAGAAGCATTAAAATTTAATAATGAAAAAAGTAACATCATAACTTTTGTAAATCCATGTAACATGGATCAGGTAACCATAGGTAACCAAAATCAAATCTAAAACAATTCAATAAAAAAAGCGGAGAAGCCTTAATTTATAAGGACTTCTCCACTTTAACACCAATGCGGAAGAAGAGACTTGAACTCTCACAGGATAAACTCCCACTAGAACCTGAATCTAGCGCGTCTGCCATTCCGCCACTTCCGCTCGACAAGTGATATTCTATCACAAGATACCAGACTTTGTAAACCCCTATTTTAAAATTCTTTACCTTTGCTTCTTTTGAATGAATTTTCAGATATTTAATAGCGCTGTTAATCCAGGACCCCAAACAGACTGGCCACATCGTCAGAATCCATTATCCGGCTGCTTGGCTTTTCGGCATTTGCCAGCATGGAATCCACTTTGCTTGCCAGCGTCACATCTATAAACTTTCCGACATCAATACCACGGAGTTCAAAGAACAGAAGCGGCTGTTCATCCAGACGCACGCCAACACCATAGAGTGATGCCGCTACGTGTTTGCACATCAGGGCCCAGTCTGGGCAGCTGCAGCTGAAGCTGATTTCTTTTGGCGTGGGAAATAATCCATCCTGTCCCTGAAACAGTTCTTTCATTTCTAACGGGAAATTACCCGACATAAGCTCTTCAAGATTCTGCACCTTTTTTTCGCATCTTTGGATAATCGCCTGGCACTTTTCTTCCGATAGAGGGCTGATTCTGATTTCTACCTTATATGGTGTTTTGCGGGTTCCCTGTACTCTGGATATAATTTTTCCTTTTTGAATCTTAAGGTCAATGACTGCTCCTGTTCTGACATAACGCCGTCCCCGGTCAAGGCGGCTGTCATAATCAGCATACTGTTCCAAATTATCGCACCATGCTTTCCCCCACCAATTATTTACTATGGTCCGGCCCTGTATTGTAACCGGTTCGAGCATCTTTCCTTTGCTCTGTTCTTTCTTTTTACTTTCAGCTGATTTTTGCCTGATCTCCGCCGCAGTAGGCTGACTGTAGCGTGGTGTATCGTTCCAATATCTACTCATACTGATCCTCCTATCCCAGACGCAGCATGGACATCAGTTCCTCATTACTGAGTTCTGTAATCCATTTCTCTCCACCAGATCCAATTACATTCTCCGCGAGTTCTTTTTTAGAATTTATCATAGCATCTATTTTTTCTTCTATGGTTCCTGTACAAACCAGCTTATGGACCATTACATTTTTTTCCTGGCCGATCCGAAATGCCCGGTCAGTGGCCTGATTTTCTACAGCCGGATTCCACCAGCGGTCAAAATGGATCACATGATTGGCTTTCGTAAGATTTAATCCTGTTCCGCCCGCTTTTACGGAAAGCACAATATAAGGTATGTACTTTTCGCCCTGAAATGCTTCTACGATCTCACTTCGTTTTTTTACGGGGGTTCCGCCGTGAAGTACATAACCTTCCGTTTTAAAAATACTCTTTAAAAAGTCTCCCAGATATTCTGTAATTTCTTTGAATTGTGTGAATATAAGAACCCGCTCTCTCTTTTCATAAATAGTTTCACAGATTTCTTTCAGCATTGCAAACTTTCCGCTGTCCTCCAGGGCAAATGTCTGCTGTCCCATATACTGATCAGGATGGTTGCATATCTGCTTGAGCTTCATAATTGAAGTCAGAACCAGTCCGCAGCGTTCGATCCCCTCTGCCTCGGCGAGCTTATTCTCCAGATCCAGAATAACCTTACGGTATAGGACAACCTGCTTTTTAGAAAGCGGTGCGTAATCAACCAGTTCTATTTTTTCCGGAAGATCGGAGATAATACTCTTGTCTGTCTTTACACGCCGGAGCATGAATGGCGATATCATGGTTTTCAGCCGTACATATCCTTCGGGATGTTCATTCAGGCTCTTTGAAAATTCATGGAATTCCTGGGAAGTTCCCATCAGGCCCTTGTTCAGAAAATCGAAAAGTGACCACAGATTCGTAAGGTCGTTCTCAATGGGGGTTCCCGTCATGGCAATGCGCATATTGGCAGACAACTGTTTGATTCCCTTTGTCTGCTTTGTGCCCGGATTTTTGATGGCCTGTGCTTCATCTAAGATGAGGCAGTCCCAGCGAATGGCCTGAAGTTCCTTAATCCTGGCGGCCATACCATAGGTTGTTATGGTAAGAAATGCCGTATTCTCCTTCAGATCCTCACTTAACAAAGCGGAGGTCTTCCCGTGCAGGATTTGTAAATCCATGGACGGAACGAATTTTTGGGCTTCCTTCTGCCAGTTTCCTATTAAGGATGCAGGTACGACCAGAAGGACACGGGAATTCTTTTTTGTGGTTCGCACTTTTTCAAGATATGCAAGCACCTGAACCGTCTTTCCGAGTCCCATGTCATCGGCAAGACAGGCTCCAAAGCCAAGCTTGTCCATATAATTAAGCCATGTATAGCCCTCCTTTTGGTAAGGACGAAGCGATGCACGCAATGTTTTTGGTGCTGCCGATTTTCTGATAGTTCCGGGTTTTCTCAGATTAGAAAGAAGGGATGCCAGCCATTTCCCATTGGTTATAAGCGGTCCGACATCCACGGGCTGCTTCCCTGTTCCCAGTTCCATCCGAAGCGCTTCCATCAGCGTGGTTTCGCCCGGAACCTCTTTCATCTGCTCAAGCAGCTTATTTAGCTTTTCATGATCCACCTCAACCCATTTACCCTTTAAAAAAGCAAGTCCATCTGTCTGGGCGAGTAGTGTCCTGATATCTGTATCTGTAAGAGGAACTCCGTCTACCATCAGCCTGGGGGCCATGGATATGAGTGTGTTTGCGCCCAGCATAGTCGGCTTGTCTTCCCCCATGCTTACAGACATAGATACAGAAGCAGCCTTTTTTTTCCACCAGTTCGGGATCCTGCAGAGAACTCCGGTGCTCTCTATAGCCTCAATCTCCTTCAGAAATGTGTAGGCCTCCTCAGACGTCAGCCGAAGCGGATGAAACAACTCTCCACTCTCAACAAAACCAGCTATAAGCTCTGATACCTCTGCTACACGGTTCAGACATGACAATAGTGCCAGAAGCTTTTCGCGCTCATTCTGGAATTCCGTTAATGCATATTGAAGTGGGACATGGCGTACTTTCTGGTCGTCCCCCCTTGTCGCATAAGTTGCAAGAAACGCAAACGGATAATCATCCCCTGTATTTTCTACCAAATGGAAGAATATACGCTCAGGCACTCGGAGATGCTGACTCTTTTCTGTCAGATACATTTCTACGGTTCCATTATAGTCCGCAATCTCTGTTGAAAATATCTCTCCAAGTTTCAGAAACAGTCTGTCAATCCAGTTCCGGGTAATATATTCCGCTCCGATTGCAAAAGGAATGGCTTGTTCGAGAATTGCATATGTATCTTCGGAAGGTTTAATTTCTGTCTTTTCCCGCGTAAGCGCAAGCTCAGGCAAGTCCGTCAGCATTTTAAAGAACGTGTCGGAAAACCGATAGAGAAAGGCCGCGGAGGGACTTAATTCAGAGGGCTTCTCACAAAAGCCCATCTGATACAGTGCTTGATACCGATCCTTTTCAAATAGCGAAAACTTCTTTTGATCCGCAGCAGATAATTCTGTGGTTACTGCGTCTGGATAAAAGCTCTCTTCTGTGAATATAAATTGCAATGGTTTTATCATAATTACCTCTTTCCGCAGCATTTCTTATATTTCTTTCCGCTGCCGCACGGACAGGGATCATTTAAAACTGTGTTTTTTAAATTTTCGTTTGGCATAACAAGCTTCCTCCATTAATTACATTGACCGGTACCTGACCGGCAGCCTTTATATATAAGTATATCACTATATATACTAAATGGATAAACTTTTTTGACGGTGAGCCCTGTAGGCTCACGGGATTAACTCCGCCGGAATCTGATTCCGGCACATGTGATATTCCGCTACGTCCGTTCGGCTAGTGATAGTCTATTGTAAAATGCCGGACTTTGTACTTCATGACATTTTAAAATCTTTCCCCTTATATATTTTGGTGGTAATTTGCTGAAAATAAAAGAAATCCAGAATCATTGTTTATTACACAAATATCTTTACTTATATACTTGCGGAAATTTTCGGAAAATGATATTAATTATCTTATTCAAAGGATGATGAGTAAAATGAGAAGTTACAATATTTCGATTCCAGCGTATGTAAATCAGGCGGTTATGAGTGGAAATAAGTGGAAAGTATTTATTCTGAGTTCTATTAGCTTAGTACCGCCAGTTGTGTTAACATAGTAAGAAATGTTGTGGCTCATCACGGACAGGAGACGGTATGGGGAAGAAAAAAATGCATTATATGACGATGCTGAATTTGGTGGTGATCGGTAATGTTTTGAGTACGATTCTTATAATCGGCATTATATTTGGCACAGTTTACTATCGTTATATGAAGGAGGAGGTTATCACATCTCTGGAGAACGATGTGGGGCAGGCGGAGAGCTACATGTCTTCTTATATAGAAAGCATTACAAATACAGGCGAAAAACTGGCAATGGATGTGGAGCTGGGGCTTGCAGTGGAAGATTATCTCAGCTCAGATATCAGCCGGTCGGTAGACGGGAAGGGCATGATTGATTATATACTTCAGAGCGCCCTGAGTATGAATTCCTCTATTGAAAATATTACAATCGGGACAAAAGATAAGATTATTCAGCGGGACGGATACAGCATTGACAAAGACAGCCATATGGAGAGCATCTGTAACGAAACATGGTACAAAGAGATACAGAAGGACAAGCTGGAAAGAAAATTTGCTGAAAATACATTCTATAAAAATACATACGCGCAGAAGCCTTATTATCTTTATGCCACCAAGTTTAAAAATAAATTTTATCAGACCAGGGATCAGGAAGACCGGGTGATCATCATTACCTTTAACACCACTGAACTGGAGAAGCATATATCTGCGCTTACTAATAATGCGGTGATCAACATCAACGTCTGGTGGGAAGAGAACGGAGAAAAAAAGCTGGTATATCAGGCGGCGGAACAGAAAGATGTGGAGGAATACCTGATAGGGAACCCAAGCGATAAAGAGAAAGAAAAGGTTGAGGCAGGATATGTATTTACCCAGAAGGAAACGCCTGCCATAGGCTGGCATATTGTGGGTAATATCAATAAAAGCACTTTTTACAGTCTTGCCTATCAGGTGGAACCCTGGATGGTTCTGATTATTCTGGGGGTAATCGTGGTTTCAGTCATACTCAGTGCAGTAAGCTCACAGGCTGTATCAAAACCCATGAAAAAGCTGGTGGCCGCGATGGAGGATATAGAAAACAGTCAGTTCCATAAGGTGGACAACAATACCAGCTGTATAGAAACGGATAAACTGATTTTTACCTATAATAGAATGGCAGGACGGATTGAAGGGCTGATCGAAGACATTAAGATGCGGGAGGCAGAAAAGCGAAAAATAGAGTTTAAGGTACTGGAAGCCCAGATTAATCCGCATTTTATATATAATACCCTTGATGCAGTCAAATGGGTGGCGCGTGTAAACCAGTCTGATAAGATTGCAGATATTATAGAATCATTTGTACGTCTGCTGCGGATCTCGCTTTCCAAGGGGCGTGAGATGATCCCTGTGGCCAATGAGATTATTCTGGTCAGGGAATATGCAAATATTATGATTTTCCGTAATAACTACGAGATCGAGATTAACTATGAGATTGCGGAGGATACACGAAGCTTAAGTACGCTGAAACTAGTACTTCAGCCATTTGTAGAAAACTGTTTCTTTCATGCGTTTAACAGTGAAGCCAGGGACAAGCATATTACAGTCAGAAGCAGGCTGACGGAGGACTCGCTTATATTTGAAGTAACAGATAACGGAATCGGATTCTGTGCGAAAAATAAAAATATGAAGCAGATGACGGGGATCGGCATTGATAATATTGACGAGCGTATCAAAGCGTGGCACGGCAGCGGATACGGCGTAGAGATTATCTCGGGGGAGGACCGGGGTACAACTATCAGAATCAGACAGCCTATAATAAAGGAGGAAATTGGATGATACCGGTTATGATTGTCGAAGATGAATTTTTAGTGAGGGCAGGACTCAGGACAAGTATTGACTGGAATGCGGAAGGGTTTGAAATTGTAGCGGAAGCACAGAATGGCGAGGAGGCCCTGGAGCTGTATCAAAGATATCATCCCCTGATTATTATTACCGACATCCGGCTCCCAAAGATGGACGGAATTGCAATGATGAAGGAACTGAGAAAACAAAAGGCAAAGGTGAACTTTATTGTGGTATCTGCCTATGATGATTTCCAGTATGCTAAAGAAGCAATCGGAATTGGAGTGGCAAATTATTTTCTGAAGGGTGATCTGGATGTCAGTGAGTTTCTGAAAACTCTGCATGGTCTTTTTAAAGAACCTCACGAGGACGCGAAAGGTGGCATTTTGGAGCATCAGAATACGTTGAAAGCGCTCTATCAAAGCAAAGATGTGGCAGAATTCATATCCCGGGAATGGAAAGAACCTCCTTCCAGCATTTATCTGCTTCATTTCCGTGCAAAAAATGCGAATCCCCGGATGCTGGAAGCGATGGTGTGTGACCTGCTTTCGGGAAAAGATACCAGATGTATGAAACTGGAGGAAGAAGGGGGCAGCTGGTTTCTGTACGCAGGAACGGCAGAAGGGCAGGACAAAGTGGCGGAGGAACTGTCCCATATGTTCCGGCGGTATGTGGATGAAGAGATTACCATTATAAGGTCGGAGAATCTTTTTCAGTATCCGGATATGAAAGAAGCAGTCTACCATGTACTGCTGTCTTACGAGTACGCTTCTAATCCGGCATACCGGCTCAGAGGCGGGGGGCAGGAGAGTGAGAAGGAGGCAGTACGGCAGATACGAAGCGCGGAAAACAGCCTGGCCGAAAAGCTGAGGTTCCAAAAGTATGAGGAGGCACAGAAGCAGCTGGAGGAACTAAAAATCAGAATTGTCACGCTGAGTTCTCCTGCTGCGTTGTCTGCCAGCGTTTACAGACTGCTGGGAGTTCTGGCAGAGTGTGACGAAGAGCTGCATGCGTCCAGGGTGTATGATAATCTGATGAGTTCTTTAAGCTTGTCCGGCATATACCGGACATTGTCTTCTCTGATAGAAGATTTACAGATGAAAAACGAAGATGATAATAATATCTATGTGCTGAAAGTGAAGGAGTTTATCGAGCAGAATTACAGAGAACCCATCAGAATTAAAGACCTGTCTGATTATATCCATGTTTCCCCAAATTATCTTGGAAAACTATTTTATCTAAATACAGGAGAACATCTGAGGGATTACATTAATTCTGTGAAGCTTGAAAAGGCAAAAAAGCTGCTGTCAGCCAGAAAATACCAGATAAGCGAAGTGGCGTCTATGGTAGGGATTGAGGATCAGCGGTATTTTTCAAAGCTGTTCAAGAAATCATACGGAGTGTCACCAAAGGAATTTGGTAAATAATAAAATAAAAGATATATAAAACGAAACGGAATAGTTTTATATATCTTTTTTTGCTCTATCGACATAATAATGTATATTAAACAGAAAAATAAAACAAAATTGTTGAAAAGTACACTTAGTATTAAAAAACACACATTATGAAATGTGAATAGTTAATAATTACACAACGGTGATTAGAAGGATGGTTGTGCAAAAGATACAAAAAGGTAAAATGGACTTATACATTATTTCGCAGTTTACTGCGGACCCGCCCGCAGGGCATGCATTACGGGGTGCCCTATGGGGGTAAACAAATCCACACATATGAAGGAGGAAAAAGAGTGAAAAAGAAAAGGTTATTAAGCGTTTTGTTGGTAGCAGTTATGGCGGCACAGACATTTGCACTTGCAGGCTGCTCGGACAAGTCTTCGCCGGAAGAGACGAAGAAGTCAGATGAGACCAAGAGCAAGGATCCGGTGGAATTAAGATTCCATGACATCATCCCGAATCCGGCCAGGGAAGCCAAATTCAAAGAACTGGTAGACCGGTTTAATGAGGAAAATCCGGATATCAAAGTGATCTATGAATCCACTCCATGGGATCAGGCACACAACAAGCTGGTAACACAGGGAAGTGCAGATGTGCTGCCGGACGTGACGATTATGCATGCATCCTGGGCAGGGGAATTCAACAGTGCAGGATGGGTCATTCCACTGGACGACTACCTGAGTGACTGGGAGTACAAGGATGAATTTATTCCATATGTGTCCAATGTACTGATGGAATATGACCAGAAGGAGGTTTACGGATATACATTTGGTATTCCGGACGGTCTGACAACTCATGGCATGTATGTCAGAAAAGACTGGGTGGAAGCGGCCGGCATGAAGCTGGAGGATCTGGAGACATGGGATGGAATCTTCGAGGCCGCTGAAAAGATGACGGATCCCGCTAAAAATCAATATGGTTTTGCTTTCAGAGGGGCAAGAGGCGGAGCCGACCAGCTGGGTATGTATCTCCTGGGCGCCCTGAACGGAAAGCTTTATGAGGAGGACGGTACCTGCCGCATCAATACTCCGGAAGGCCTGGAAGCATTCAAAAAGTACTGCGGCCTGTATCTGGATGGTAATGCACCGAAAGACTCCATCAACTGGGGATATGCAGAGATGGTTCAGGGATTCACCTCCGGATTGTCAGGCATACTGAATCAGACCACAGAGGTAGTACAGACCTGCAAAGACACGATGGAAGACGATGAGTGGACGGTAGTTCCATTCCCGCGTTCCGCTGACGGCAATATATACAGCAAAGCAGATTCCTTCTTCTATACGATTACAAAATCCAGCAAACATCCGGATGAAGCATGGAAATTCGTATCCTTTATGATGTCACCGGAGAATAACAGGGAATACTGCGAGACAAATCTTTATATCCCGGTTATGAAAGGGGCAGAAGAGGATCCAAGATTCACGGAAGGCGGAATGGAAGGATTTGTAACGGCTTTAAATGATGAGAATTTTGTAAGGAATCCATTCTATGGATACTTCCCGGAATTAACAGAATTTGCCGAGACAATCTATGATTCTGAAGTGCAGAAATATCTCCTTGGGCAGCAGACAGCCGAGGAGGCAGTGGACAATATTTCCAACTTCCTGACAGATGCGCAGCAGAGATTTATGGAATCGAATCCGGATACACCGCTCCCGAGAGCAGTTAAGACGGACGGAACAGAAATTAAATAACCAATACCGGCATTCTCAGATACAAATGGGCTTTGCATTGCGAGATCGAGACAAGTTTCCTTTGCGAAGCTCATTTTTTATCCTCTAACAAAGGAGTGAACGAGCACATGAAAAAACTAAAAAAACAAATGGAGCCCCATTTCTTTATGACGCCCAGTTACATCGTCATTTTGATCTTTATGGGCTATCCGCTTTTAAACTGTATCCGTCTGGCTTTTTCAAATTATAAGGTCACGGAACTGGACAACATTACATTTGCCGGGCTGGCTAATTTTAAACGGATATTTACGGATCCCCAGATCGGGATGATCGCACTGAACACGGTGCTTTTCGTAGTGGTTACCCTGCTGTGCCAGCTTGTTTTCGGCTTTATACTGGCACTGGCGCTGAAGAGGCCTTTTAAAGGAAGGGGCGTATATCAGGGAGTCGTATTCCTGCCGTGGGCATTTTCCGGATTCCTTGTAGGCCTGACCTTCCAGTGGATGTTTAACGGAGAATATGGGCCCATTAACGATATTCTAATGAAACTGAACCTGATTTCCGAAAAGATTACATTTCTCGGTTCGCCGAAACTGGCCATCTTTACAGTTATCACGGCCCTTGTATGGCAGGGGATTCCGTTTTTCGGAATTATGATCCTGGCGGCGCTGCAGTCTGTACCAGAAGAGCTGACAGAAGCGGCCAAGATGGATGGGGCAAGAGCGCTGCAGCGGTTTACGCATGTAACGATTCCATGCATCAAGCCAACACTTGTTATTACCATTTTACTGAGAACCATCTGGATATTCAATAACGCAGATATTATCTACATCATGACAAAAGGAGGGCCGGCAAACTCGTCGGACACCCTGTCTTCTTATATGTTCATGAAGGCATACAGTACACTTGATTTTGGATTCGCCAGCGCTCTGGGAGTGCTGTTTATGATAGGACTGACCGCTTATATCGTTATATTCATTAAAGTTACAAAATACAATCAGGCAGGTGAAGACGTATGAAAAAGAAAAAAACGCTGCTTTTAATCGGCAGGATTTTAATATTGGCTTTCTTTCTTCTGCTGGTCATACTTCCGATATACTGGATGTTTATTACGTCGCTGAAGGCACCGGCAGACATTGCAACACTGGATATACAGTACTGGCCGAAGAATCTGACCTGGGATAATTACAAAAATGTTCTGGCCGGCAGTAATTTTCTTCTGTATCTGAAGAACAGCACCATTGTAGCCACCATCTCTTCCGCAATCGTTCTTCTGGTTGCGATCACGGGTGGGTACGGGCTTTCCAGATACCGCTACAAAGGGAAAGGACTCACGATGGTGGCATTTCTGATCACACAGATGATTCCGATGACGCTGCTGCTGATCCCCATGTTCCTGATCTTCTCCTCACTGAAGCTTCAGGACTCACTGGTCAGCCTGGTAATATTGTATGTGGTGCTGAATGTTCCGTTCTGTGTCATCACCATGCAGGGGTTCTTTATGAATATTCCGGTGGTGCTGGAAGAGGCGGCCCGGATTGACGGCTGCACAAAGTTTCAGACAATCTGCAAGATCGTGCTTCCTGTTATGCTTCCGGGGATCATTGCAGTATTCATATTCGCATTTATTGGAGCGTGGAACGATCTGCTTGGCGGTGTTATGTTTATTAATTCGGAGGCGAAGAAGACCATCCCCGTAGGCCTGAGCTACTATGTTGGGCAGTTCTCCGTAAACTGGGGAGAGATGACAGCCGGAGGAATTCTGGCGCTGCTGCCGTCAGCCGCACTGTTTGCCTTTGCCCAGAAGTACATAGTGGAAGGCATGACCAGCGGGGCCGTGAAAGGTTAGGCAGTGTCATATGAGAAATAAAAAAATGTGAATATAAACCAAAGGGGTCAGACCCCTGTGCAAAAGGGTCAGACCCCTTTGCATAGCAGGAGGAAAAGAACATGGATAATATGATTGAAATCCGCTGGCATGGCCGCGGCGGACAGGGCGCTAAAACGGCAGCCATGCTGCTGGCAGAGGCAGCCTTTGATACGGGCAAGTTTATACAGGGATTCCCGGAATACGGGCCGGAGAGAATGGGAGCGCCGGTGACGGCTTACAACAGGATCAGCAATGAAAGAATTCTGGTCCATTCCAACATCTATGAACCGGATTATGTAGTCGTCGTGGATGAGACACTCATGGATACCCTGGATGTCACAGCCGGGCTGAAAAAAGAAGGGGCGCTGCTGATCAACTCCCCCAAAAGCCCGGCAGAAATCAGAGAAAAATGCGGGGGATATGAGGGAAGGATCTACACCATAGATGCGGACCGCATAGCCATGGAAACGCTGGGAAAGAATTTCCCCAATACGTCCATGCTGAGCGCGGTAGTTAAGATAACAAAAGTGGAGGAAGAAGAGAGGTTTCTGGAATCACTGCAGGAATCTTTCCGGCACAAATTCGAACACAAGCCGCAGATGATTGAGCCTAACATGCAGGCTGCGGCCAGGGCATTCCGGGAGGTGAAGGAATGAAAGAACAGGATCTGATACAGCCTTTTACACCATGGCAGGACACCACCAGAGGCGGAAATATCTACGGAAGCGGTACTTCCAAATATTACAGGACCGGGGGCTGGCGCGTGGATACGCCGCAGTTTGAGGCCGCCCGATGCGTGAACTGCATGCGGTGTTTTCTGCTGTGTCCTGACGGTTCCATAGCACTGGAAGACGGTCAGGTGACAGGAATTCATTATAATTATTGCAAAGGGTGCGGTATATGCAGCGAGGTATGCAGTGCAGGCGCCATTCATATGATGAGCAGACAGGAGGAGAGTGCACATGGCAGTGAGAGATAAACGGTCTGGAAATGAGGCGGTGGGAATCGCCATGAGACAGATGAATCCCGGTGTGGTTGCTGCATTTCCGATTACTCCGTCCACGGAAGTGCCTCAGTACTTTTCCGGGTATGCGGCAAATGGAGAAGTTGATACAGAATTTGTACCGGTAGAATCGGAACATTCCGCTATGTCGGCCTGTATCGGTGCCAGCTATGCGGGTGTGAGAGCCATGACGGCAACGTCTTCCAACGGGCTGGCCCTGATGTGGGAGATGCTGTATATTGCATCCTCAGACCGGCTGCCGATTGTAATGGCAGTTGTCAACCGGGCGCTGTCCGGCCCCATCAGTATACATAATGACCATGCAGATTCCATGGGAGCCAGAGATGCGGGCTGGGTGCAGCTGTACGGAGAAAATAATCAGGAAGCCTATGACAATGAGATTATGGCGGTCTGTGTCGCGGAACATCCGGATGTAGAGCTGCCGGTCATGAACTGTTACGATGGATTTATTACCTCACATTCGGTGGAAAACATAGAACTGCTGGAGGACGATGCAGTCAGAGATTTTGTGGGAGAATACAGGCCCGGCCATCACCTTTTGAATCCTGGTGCGCCGATGTCTGCCGGACCGCTGGATATGCCGGGATATTATTTTGAACACAAACGTTCCCAGGCAGAAGGGATGATATGTGCAAAGAAGGTGATTCTGGAGACGGCCGACCGGTTCTATGAGCTGACAGGCAGAAGATACGGACTCTTTGAGGCATATCAAATGGACGATGCCGAGATGGCGGTCATATTGATCGGATCTTCGGCGGGGACGGCAAAAGAAGCGGTGAACAGGCTTCGCAGAGAAGGCGTCAAAGCAGGTCTTATAAAAATACGGGTATTCAGGCCGTTTCCGGCAGAAGAGATCAAAGAGGCGCTTAAGGGTCTGAGAGCAGTGGCAGTGATGGACAAGAGTGAAGGGTTCAGTACACACGGCGGGCCTTTGTTCCACGAAGTTTCTTCCGCACTGTATTACGGAGACAAAGATCTGCTCCTTTGCAGCTATATCTATGGTCTGGGCGGAAGAGATGTCCGTGTTGAAGATATCCTGCAGGTTTTTAAAAGCCTTTCAGATGATATTGCAAGAGGAAGCGCAGAGCCGTACTGCCGCTATCTGGGCGTGACAGACAAGGAAAAGGAGGAAGCAGCGGATGGCATATAATATGAAAAATACAGTGCAGAAACCGGAGAGACTGTCTCCCGGACATCGGATGTGCGCAGGGTGTGCTGCACCTGTTGTAGTCAGAACCGTTCTGCGGGCGCTGGAAGAGGGCGACGAGGCAGTGATCACAAGTGCGACCGGCTGTCTGGAAGTATCCACGTTCATCTACCCGTATACATCCTGGAAGGATTCATTTATACATTCCGCCTTTGAAAATGCTTCGGCTACAACGGCGGGAATTGAAGCGGCTTACCGGTATAAAAAGAAAATGGGTCTGCTTGAGAAAGATTATAAGTTCATCACATTCGGGGGCGACGGCGGCACCTATGATATCGGCCTCCAGTCTCTCTCCGGTGCGATGGAGCGGGGGCATGACATGGTTTATGTCTGCTACGATAACGGGGCGTATATGAATACCGGAATCCAGCGCTCTTCGGCAACGCCAAGGTATGCGGATACGACCACAACTCCATCGGGAACGCAGAGCCTGGGAAAGGGGCAGCCCAGAAAAGACATTACAGGAATCATGGCGGCCCATCGCATCCCATATACAGCACAGAGTGCGCTTACGGCGAACATGAAAGATTTATACGAAAAGTCACAGAAAGCAATCTATACACAGGGACCGGCATTTCTGAATGTTCTTGCGCCCTGCCCGAGAGGCTGGCGTTACGATACCCCAAAACTGCTGGAGATATCCAAAATCGCAGTGGATACCTGTTACTGGCCGCTGTTTGAGGTGGAGGGCGGAGTATATACGCTGAATTACCAGCCTAAAAACAAAAGGCCTATCAGCGACTGGCTGGAAATCCAGGGCAGATTCAGGCATATCCTGAAGAAACCGGAGATCGTAGAGGAGATTCAGAAAGAGGTTGATGAGAGATGGAAAGAGCTGCTGAAACTTTCCGGTAATTAATTCATCATAAAATCAGGCCAGTGAAGTGAGAAGTTATTTAACACACAGCGGACTGGCACTGCGGAAATATATAAGGAAAAGAAAGGTCGATGGCAAAATGAACAGTAAGTATGAAAATATCGAGGATATACTGGCGCACGAGGGGGACGACTACGCTAAATTCGGAGGGGCAGTTGTCCCGCCGATCTACCAGAATTCCCTGTTTGTCCTGCCCACTGAAGGCAATGGGGTCGGGGAACATCCGTATGTTTATACAAGGACAACGAATCCGACCGTAGAGGTTGTGGAGAAAAAACTGGCAGCGCTGGAGAACGGGGGAGATGCCCTGTGCTTTTCGTCAGGGATGGCCGCAATCTCTTCTGCCATGATGTATTTTATTGAAAAAGACTGCCATATCATCACGGTAAAAAGTATTTATAATCCTTCCAGGACACTGCTGAAAGAATATTTTCCGAAAAAGTTCGGGATCAGGACAAGCTTTTTAACCACTGAGGAGATGGAACATCTGGAAGATTATATTACAGAGGATACCAGACTGATCTATCTGGAGAGTCCGTCAACGGCGGTATATAAAGTGCAGGATCTGGAATACATTGCAAATATTGCAAAAAAACATCATATCGGTACGGTAATCGACAATACCTATGCCACGCCTCTGTACCAGCATCCGCTGGATTTTGGGATTGATATATCCGTGCATACTGCCTCCAAATATCTGGGCGGCCACAGTGACATCGTGGCAGGGGCGCTGATCAGCTCTGAGGAGATATGCAATGAAATCCGTTACGGAGAGAGGGCCAACTTCGGGGGCTGTATCGATCCGCACCAGGCGTGGCTGATGCTGAGAGGCATGCGGACTCTGAAGATCCGGGTAGAACAGCATGCCAAAAATGCCATGGTAGTTGCGCAGTATCTGCAGGGGCATCCATGTGTGAAGGAAGTATATTATCCGGGTCTTTGTGATCATCCGCAGAAGGAGCTGATTGACAGGCAGATGACAGGATTTAACGGCCTGCTGAGTTTTGTGATCGACGGAACTGCAGAACAGGCAGAAAAATTCATGAATTCGTTGAAATGTTTTCTGAGAGGATGTTCCTGGGGCGGTTTTGAGAGCCTGGTTGCTCCGTTCACGGTCGGAACCACAGAGGAATACGGCGATGAGATTGACTGCCCGCCGAACCTGATCCGCCTGCACATCGGGATTGAGAGTACAGAGACTCTGATTGCGGATCTGGACCAGGCATTTAAGAAAATGAAGGAATAGCTGATAAGAGGGATGATTATGATGCAGTCTGAAAAAGGAAAGATAACCATAAAAGCCGGACAGGGAATGACCCAGGAGATCACGTTTCTTTCCCCGGATATTGTAAGATGCCGGGCATGGTGGGGAGACACAGAACCCAAAGCGGATACCTATATGTCAGAGTGGGAGATACAGGATGGGGACGAAACCGCAGTTGATGAACAGGAGAATGTGATAAGGATACAGGGCTCCCGGGTATTGATTGAGATCGAAAAGGGCAGTGGGAAAGTCAGCTGCCAGACAGACGAAAATGTGATCTTACAGGAAGCCGGCAAAAAAGCCGGATATCTGGAGCTTTGCCTGGAGGACGATATTCTGCGGGGGCTGGGGCAGCAGCAGGAGGCGCTGGAAGGCTACAACGGGAAAAAGATTGAGCTTCTCCACAAAAATACTTCGATCACCGTCCCTTTTGTAATCAGCAGCAGGGGATATGCCGTACTGTGGAACAGCAGCTCTGCCGGGATTGCGGATTTCACAAAGAGCAAGCAGATGAGTTTCAAGGCATACGGAGGCATCCAGACAGATTATCTGGTGTTTTTGGGAAACCCTCTGCAGGTGGTGCAGAGATTCTGGGAGCTGACCGGGCCGGGCAGAATGCTGCCCAAGTGGGCATTTGGTTTCTGGCAGAGCAAGATGCGTTACACCACGCAGGAAGAACTTCTGAAAGTAGCGGAAACATACCGGGAAAAGAATTATCCGGTGGATATTATCGTGGTGGATTTTTACCACTGGACCCAGATGGGGGATTTTACATTTGACCGGAATGACTGGCCGGACCCTGAGGGGATGCTGGAAAGGCTGAAGCAGCTGCACATAAAATGCATGGTCTCTGTATGGCCCCACGTTTCCACGAAAAGTGTCCATTACGAGGCCATGAAAGAGCGGGGATTTTTCCTGAAGAACGGCAGCGGTGACTCGATTGTATTTACGCTGTTTAACGGGGACGATAACGGGCTGTATGATGTCTTCTCAAAAGCAGCGGGAGAATTCCTCTTCCAGAAAGCAAGGGGGTATTACCTGGCCGGAGCGAAAGTGTGGTGGCTGGACGGCTGCGAGCCGGAGGTGCCGCTTGACGAAATGGATGAGAAACAGATTATGACGGCCGACGGGCCGCTGAAAGAGCGGGTACTTGCTTATCCACTTCTCCATGCCAGGACTTTTTATGAGGGGCAGAGAAGCATCGATAAAAACAGCAGGGTCATAAGCTTTGCACGCTCCACTTTTGCCGGGGCACAAAAATATGGTGTGTGCGTATGGTCAGGAGATGTGGGCCATGATTTTGCGGCCCTCAGGAGTCAGATCGCCGCCGGGCTGAGCGCGGCCGTGAGCGGGCTGCCCTTCTGGACAACCGATATCGGCGGCTTTACCGGCGGAAACCCGGAGGATGAGGCATACAGAGAGCTCTATATCCGCTGGTTCCAGTATGGCGTGTTCTGCCCCATATTCCGCGTGCATGGCAGCAGGGGCGCCCTGAATGAGGATGACCTGCTCTATGGATTCTCCAGAGGGGAGAATGAACTCTGGTCTTTTGGAAAAGAAGCGGAAAAGATACTTGTCATGTATGACAGGCTCAGATATCTGCTGCTCCCCTATATTTACACACAGGCACATAAGACCACGGCGGAAGGGATTCCCATGATGCAGCCCTTATATCTCAGGCATGAGAGAGAAGCGGCATGCTGGGAGATCCGGGACCAGTATTATTTTGGGGAAAGCCTGATGGTTTGTCCCGTAGTATATGAAGGGGCCAGGGGGCGGGAAGTATATTTCCCGGGAGAAGAGAACTGGTATGATTTCTGGACCGGAGAGTGTTATATGCCAGGCAGGCGGGTGTGGATCCCTGCCGGTACAGACCGGATTTTACTTTTTGTCAGGGAACACGCCATGCTTTTGTTCAAAGAAGCGGAAATGTACACGGATGAGAATCGGGATGCCGTTGTCTACGCAGCAGTGTACGGCGATACAGCAGAGGGGATTTATTACAATGATGACGGAGAGACTTATGATTATGAACAGGGCGATTATGAGGAAATCCGGCTTTGCTGGCAGGATGGAACGCTTCAGACAGAGGCTTTGAACCAAAGAGAACAAAAGACTGATTTCCGGCTGCTGAAAGGGGCGGAAATTACAGCGTTTATCAGTCGGAATATAGAGCAGAAAGAACAAATATAAACGGACAGGAAGAGACGAGTATGAAAGCACAGGAACGGTTACTTAGAATCATAAAGGGCCTGGAATATGACAGGCCCGCCTGGTCCCCTTTTCTGGCATACTGGTGGGAGATGAAGGAAAAGGACTACCAGAGAAAAGGCGAAATAAAGGCATTGCTGGAGATGGGCGCCGATCCTCTGATCCGGGGGCATATTCCGCTGGATTCACAGCCAGGCCGGGATCTTTTTGTTTTTGACACCGTTAGATGGGGCTATGAGATCCGTGAAACGATCTGCGGGAATAAGAAGCGGGTATGTTATGAGACGAGGGTCGGGAGTCTGACTGCGGAATATAAGATGACAGGCGGCAGCAGCACCTGGTTTTTGAGCAGCCATCCCGTTAAATGTTCCGAGGATTACAATATTTTACAGTTTATCTGCGAAAACACGAAATTAATACCGGACGGCAGTATATATAAAAGGCTCAATGAGGATGCAGGGGGCGAGGCGCTTTTGGCTCCTCTCCTCGTTCCATTTGGAAAATCTGATTTCCAGTCTCTGATTGAATACTGGGTTGGCACAGAGGAAATGGCCTATGCACTCATGGATGAGCCGGAATTGGTGGAGGAAACACTGGAAGTCATGGGCAGGCTGTCCGGCCAGGCAGTCCGTATCAGCGCAGATTCAGAGGCGGAGGTCTTTATCAGCTGGGAGGATTCCTCTACCACCAACTATTCCCCGTATCAGTATGAACAGTATATATTGCCGCAGATAAACCAGTGGTGCAGGGTTCTGCATGGACATCAGAAATATTATATCCAGCACGCCTGCGGGCATTTGGCAGCACTGGCCCCGGCTTTTCGCCGGTCAAAGATTGACTGTCTGGAGTCGGTTTCACCGCCGCCCACAGGTAATATTGGACTGGAAGAGCTGTGCAGCCGTATTGAGAAGGACATCACATATATTGGGGGCATTGAGCCGGTATTTTTTCTGAATGCGTCTCTGGAAGAACTGGAGATGGAGGCGTTAAGACTTATGAAATGCATGGAGGGAAGGCGTTTTATACTGGCAAACAGTGACAGCTGCCCTCCGGGGATCGGTCTGGATAAATTCAGGGCGGTCGGCAGACTAATGGACGGAGTGAAACAGAGATGGCGGAATTAAATTTTATAGAACAGATGAAACAAAAGGCAAGGGAAAAACAGCGGGTTCTGGTGCTTCCTGAATCAGAGGACCTTCGGGTGCTGCGGGCGGCAGAAATGATAACAGAAGAAAAGACAGCCAGGGTAATCCTGCTGGGCAGCAGACAGGAGATCGAAGTGGCAGCAGGGGCGGAGGGCATATCTCTTGGGAATATCGAGATCCGTAATATCAGGGACCGGGACTTCCTGAGCCGCTGTGCTGAGCGGTATACTTTGCTTAGAAGGGCAAAAGGAATGACAAGGCAGGAGGCCACACGGCTGCTGTCGGCAGACCCGATCACCTGCGGCGCGGTCATGGTTGAGATGGGAGAGGCAGACGGCATGGTGGCAGGCGCAGCCCATCAGACGGCGGAGGTCCTGCGGCCTGCGCTCCAGGTTCTGAAAATGCCGGGGGCATTTGTATCGAGCTTCTGCATCATGGATGTACCGGACTGCAGTTATGGCCTGGACGGGGTTTTCTTCTTTGCGGACTGCGGACTCAACCAGAATCCGGATTCTCAGGAGCTGGCGGAGATCGCCCACAGCTGCGGGAGAAGTTTTGAGCAGCTGCTGGGCTGTGAACCGGTGGTGGCCATGATTTCACATTCCACAGACGGAAGCGCGCACCACGAGCTGGTGGATAAAGTAAGGCTGGCGTCCCAGACCGCAAAAGAGCGGTGGCCAAAGCTTCTGTTGGATGGGGAAATGCAGGTGGACGCGGCCATTGTACCTGAAATCGGACTTTCGAAAATGAAAGGGAGCCGGGTAGCCGGCAGAGCGAACATTCTGGTGTTCCCTAATCTGGACGTGGGAAATGCAGCGTGCAAACTGGTTGAACGTCTCGGAAAGGCCAGAATGTACGGGCCAATTCTGCAGGGGTTAAAAAAGCCGGTAAACGATCTGTCCAGAGGCTGTTCCGCCGATGACATCGCGGGTGTGGCGGCCATTACAGCCGTTCAGGCAGGTGCAGCGGCCGGGGCAGAGAAGGAGAAACAGTATGAAGCCGAGAGGAATTATAACAAATATCCAGAGATTCAGCCTGCATGATGGTCCGGGTATCCGTACGACCGTATTTTTCAAAGGCTGTCCCCTGCGCTGCCTGTGGTGTCATAACCCGGAAACATACGCAGGAGAGAGGGAGCTGTGCTATAAACAAAGTCAGTGCATTGCATGCGGCCAGTGTGTGGAGGAATGCGGTCAGGGTGCACTGTCTGTGGGGACGGACGGGCTGCAGTATACAAAAGCCAGCTGTATCCATTGCTTTCATTGTGCACAAAACTGCCCTTCCAGGGCACTCTTTGTTTGCGGGGAAAGCAGGAGTGTGGAGGAGACCGCGGAAGAAATCCTGCTGGATAAAGGATTATATAAAAGCAGTGGAGGCGGTGTGACATTTTCGGGGGGAGAGGCGACACTGCAGAGCGAATTTGTGATTTCCCTTGCGTCCAGACTGAAACGGGAAAACCTTCATCTTGCGCTGGATACGTGCGGGTTTTGCAAACCGGAAATTTTTCGCAAAGTAGTAAAAGAGATGGACTTATGCCTGTTTGATATAAAACACAGCGATGCAGACAGGCATAAGGAACTTACAGGGACGGACAATCGGCTGATCATGGAAAATCTTGCTTATCTGAACGGTATGGGCAAAAAGATACAGATCAGAATCCCGGTGATACCTGGGATGAATGACAGCCGGGATAATTTTGAAAGAATATCTGAAATACTGAGTGATATGGAAATGGTGGAAGAAGTAATGTTATTGGGATATCATCCGCTGGGGCTATCCAAAGTATTCCAATTCGACGGTCATCAGAAGGACTTTAAAATACGGCAGCCCAAAAAAGAAGAGCTGGAAGAGGTACAGGCCTTCCTTCAGGTAAGGCTTCCGTCCGTTAAGATCAGGTTCAGATAAAAAAAGGAGGTCAGTATCTATCATGAATTATGACGAAAGAATCAAACATTTATACCGTCAGAAACTGCAGTTTACAGAAGAAAAACGTCAGGCCATAGGTTACATAGATTCGGATGACTCAGGGATGATTCTTCCGCCGCCCGAAAAGCGCAGAAAGATTGAGACCATCAGTTCCTCGGGAATGCCGGTTACTGACATGATTTTTCCGGATTTCCAGCCGGTGTCCGCAAGTGGGGAAGGATTCTTCGGACTGAGGGAGTGCGGAGAGAACTATGAGCGGCTTCTGAAAATGCATCCGGTCTTCGTGGATCGGGCCAGTGGACTGGCCGGAGCGTTTATGACAAACTTTAACTCATACCGGAAAACACAGTGGAACCCGAAACATCCCTATACAGAGTTGATGCCGGTTCTGGAAAAGTACCAGCTTGTACACGCAATCGGAGCGTCCCAGCATTTCTGCCAGGACTTTACAATCGGGCTGGAGCTGGGGTTCGGCGGCCTGAAGGAAAAACTGCTTAAATATCAGCAGGTGAACCGGGATACAGAAAAGCAGCAGGATTTTTATGAGGGCTGTCTCGCGGTTATCCGGGGAATGCAGGACTGGATCGGGCGGACCGCGGAAGAATGTAAGAAAAAAAGCCTGGAGGAATCTGATTCCGAATTGAAAGAGAATCTGGAGCAGTTGTATCGGATTAACACCAGACTGGTATCGCAGCCGCCGGAGACTTTCCGGGAGGCATGCCAGTGGATTCTCTGGTATCAGCTCGGTGCGCGCATGTATAACGGAAGCGGTTCCCTTGGCAGGCTGGATATATATCTGCAGCCTTACTATGAGAAAGACCGGGCGGCAGGCTGTCTGGATGACGAAGAAGCGGTATACTATCTGGCGTCTATGCTGGTGCGGGATACGGGATATATTCAGATCGGGGGTTACGGCCCGGATGGAAAAGACAATACAAACAGGTTGTCCTACCTGATTCTGGAGGCTGCCCACAGGCTGAAGATTCCGTCCAATATCGGACTGGCAATCGGAGAAGGAATTGACCGGAATCTGCTGCGCAGGGGCGTGGAGATCCAGTTCGGAGATAAGTGCGGCAATCCCCGCTTTGTAGGCGTGGATTCCCTGATACAGGGTTTTATGAAAAACGGATATGATTATGGAACAGCCGCCGGGCGGATCAATGCGGGCTGCCACTGGATGTCCATTCCGGGAAGAGAATACTCTCTGCAGGACTGCATTAAAATTAATCTGGCGACGATCCTGGACGTGGCAATACATGATGTCAGGGATTCAGAACCAGATCCGGATATGAATGTGATCTGGGCGTATTTTGAAAAGCATTTAAGGGCTGCTGTTGCGGGAATTGCTGCGAGTATTGATATACAGTATAAGCATATGTACGACACGTTTCCGGAATTATTTCTGGACCTGCTGTGCTATGGCCCGGTAGAAAAGGGAATCGACGCGTCAAACGGAGGACTGGAGTACTATAACTTCGGTGTCGATGCCTCGGCGCTGGCGGTCGTTGCGGACAGCCTGGCGGCGATGGAGGAAATGGTATTTGAAAAGGGGAGATACAGCTTTGCTGAAATGGTCGAACTGCTGGATGCAGACTGGTCAGGGCCGGAGGGCGAGAAGGCCAGACAGTACTTTTCAAACTGCGGCAAATACGGACAGGGTGTCAGTGCCGCAGACCGGTATGCAGTAAAGCTGTCTCAATGCTTTACACAGGAGATAACCCGCGCGGCAACCCCGGACGGACATCGTATGATACCGGGCATCTTTTCCTGGGCAAATACAATACCAATGGGAAAGATTCTGGGAGCCTCCCCAAATGGAAGAAAGGCCCAAGAACCCATCTCCCATGGGGCAAATCCCAATCCAGGATTCAGGGAGGACGGAGCCGCTACCGCCATTTCGTGTGCGATTGCATCTGTCCAGCCGGGCTTCGGCAATACGGCTCCGATGCAGCTGGAACTGGAACCGGGTGTGGCAAAAGAGGAAGGCGGCGTGGAGCTGATCGCAGAGCTCCTGGCAGACCACTGCCGGCGGGGCGGTACGCTGATCAATCTCAACATACTCAATGCAGAGAAGATACTGGAAGCAAATGAAAATCCGGAGAAGTATCCCGACCTGATTGTCAGGGTCACCGGGTTCAGTGCATATTTTGCAAGTTTGTCGCCGCAGTTCAGGCAGCTTGTGGTGGACCGTGTGGTACGGACGTTGTAGAAGCCAGGAGCCGAAAGGAGAAAGGAAAATGAGCAAGAGACAGGATGTATTGGATGTGCTTCAGGGAAAGCAGCCGGAATATGTTCCATGGTTTGGAGACCTGGCCTACTGGATTGATTATCTGAAGGATGAAGGGCTGATTGAAGAAAAGTACAAAGAGGCAGAATCCGGTGACACCGGTACGGCAAAGGAGAGTCACACAGATGCGGATGAGACTGGCAGCAGTTCAGGCGGGCGGAGCGCCGTCAGCCAGGGGCTTGCAGGTTCATTTTGCGAAGAGGGACTGCAGCAGATGCACAGAGATCTGGGAGTCGGTTTCTATCTGCAGGGGTATTTCCCGTTTCAGACCATATATGAAGGTGTGGAGTATACTGCAGAAGATGACGGCAGCACCCGTGTGACAAAGTTTCATACGCCATACGGGAACCTGCAGGAAATATGGAAATACATGAAGGAAACTCATAGCTGGGCGCCCATCGAAATGCTGTTAAAGAATGAAGAGGATATCCCGGCCCTGAAATATGTCTATGAGCATACCAGATATGAGCCGGATTACGAGCTGGCGGTCAAAAGAAAAACCGGGATTGGTGAAAACGGTCTGGTACTCGTCTACGCGCCCAAATCTCCTCTGATGGAACTGGTGGCTCTGCGTGCGGGAATAGAAACAGTAGTAGAGCTTAGTATGGATACCCAGGAGGAATTCGAGGAGCTGCTGGAGGTCATGCAGAAAAAGCATGAAGAAGCGCTGGAACTCTCCCTGAACTGCCCCGCAGACTGCATCATGGTTCCGGACAACCTGTCCAGTGAACTGGTAGGCGGTTCTCTCTACGATGATTATATCCGGACAGTCCACGAAAAATGGACAGAGAAAATAAGAAAATCAGGAAAGTTTTCTTTTGTCCATCTGGACGGCACATTAATCCCTCTTCTGACAAAGCTATCCAAAGCAGGTTTCGATGTGATAGAAGCGGTAACGCCTAAACCTGTGGGAGACGCCGCACTGGAAGACCTCAGGAACATGGTGGAAGAAAACACCGTAATCTGGGGAGGCCTGCCCGGAGGATACTTTACGGGCCAGCTGTCAGATGCAGAGTTCGATGAATATGTAATCCATGTCATAACCTATATGAAAGAACACCCCCGCTTCGTACTGGGAGTCGCCGATCAGGTAGTGCCGGGGGCGACAGCCAAAAGAATAGCCCGCGTAGATCACCTAATCAGAAAGTATGGGAGGGGGGACGCCTGATGAGGACGGACCGGAAGAAGAGTGTACGCCTGCCGGGGGCAAACTGCATGGAGGGGCTGCGGGGAGGCTTATGCGGATTTTGGAAACCGGCCGCTTAGCCAAGAAGTTCTAGCCGTGAAATAGCCGCGTTTTATGGGACCGAGCGTATTCACTTAGAAAGCCGATGCTTTCTAAGCTCAGACGCTCTGGATAATTGATTCGGAATCAATTATCCCCCATAAAACGCGGCTATTTCACGGCTAGAACTTCTAAGGCACGCTAGGAGGCTTCCAAAATCAGCATAAGCCTCCCCGCAGCCCCTCCATTCAGTTTGCCCCCGGCAGGCGTACACTCTACTTCCCGTCCGTCCTCATCAGGCTGGGCGCACCCGGGCGGGACGGGAGCGGCGGATTGAATCGAGGATGCGGAAAAGGAATGGCTGGGGATATTTATGCGCAGCATCACGAATCGATCCACTGCTCCGGTTGAAATTCCCCCCATGGATGGAGGTTTTATTACCGATTGGATGCACGCAGCCCTGCGGGAGGCTGATATGCCCTGACAGGATGCGTCTTTTGGGGGCTTACTGGCGGTACATCAAAAGAAGCTCTGATATGCAGGCTTCCATCAGGGCCACAAGCCCTGATGGAAAGCCGACCCGCAGCGGGAATTCATCAGAATTCCCGTGAGTGTCGGCGGTGCCTGTCATATCAGAGCTTCTTTTGATTTACCGCCAGTTAGCCCCCAATACCGTATCCAGTCAGGGCATATCAGCCTCCCGCAGGGCGGACCTCCTGCCAACACCCCCCATCCCCCAAAATTTCCTTCTTGACAAATGGGGAGATTGTTATTATACTTTGGTAATCAAAGTATTTTGGTGTAAAAGTATTTGAATGTAAAATTAACTCACTAATTCGAACATGGAGATAGAATATGATAGGAAAGATTTGCGGAACAGGCTCCTATGTGCCGGAGCATTTTCTGGATAATAATGATTTATCCAGGATGGTAGATACCAGCGATGAATGGATACGGGAGAGAACCGGCGTTGTCAGGCGGCATATTATTGAGGATGACACAACCGTCTCCATGGCCGTAAAGGCATCCAGGATCGCTTTGGAAAATGGGGGTGTGGCACCGGAGGAGCTGGATCTGATTCTGGTTTCTACGTTTACTTCTGAGGTGATGCTTCCCTGTGCGGCCTGTGAGGTGCAGAGAGAGCTGGGGGCTGTAAATGCAACGGGGTTTGACATGAACGCGGCCTGTACGGGATTTCTTTTTGCTTATAATACTGCACAGGCTTATATTGCTTCCGGGATGTATCGGAGGATACTGGTGATCGGGGCGGAAAGCTTATCGAATACGGTAAACTGGGAAGACAGAGGGACCTGCATTCTGTTTGGAGACGGAGCAGGGGCTGCTGTGCTCAAGGCTGAAGAGGGGACGCCTTATCTGCCGGTAACGTATTCTGACGGTGGGAAAGGTGATGCACTGACCTGTAAGAGCAGGCACCGCAGGGATTGGGCGGACGGGGATATGGATCTGGACTCCTATATGAAGATGGACGGCCAGGCGGTGTTTAAGTTTGCGGTTAAAAAGGTGCCTGAGGTGATCCGGGAAATTCTGGAGAAGGCGGACCATACTGCGGATGAGGTGGATTATTTTATTCTTCATCAGGCAAATAAGAGGATTGTGGAGGCCGTGGCCAAACGGCTGAGGCAGGATATCGGCAAATTCCCTATGAATATGGAAGAGTATGGGAATACATCATCGGCCAGCATTCCCATTTTATTAGATGAGATGAACAGAAAAGGGATGCTCAAAAAGGGGCAGAGACTGGTGATGTCGGGCTTTGGTGCAGGACTTTCCTGGGGAGCCGCCTATCTGGAGTGGTAGAAAGATTTTAATACAGGTAATTGCCGGCCGGGCCGGATTACAAAATAAAAGAATAAATGAAAAAGAGCAGGAAAGGAATTTAAAACTATGTTAGAAAAAGTAAAAGAAATCGTAGCAGATTCATTAGGAGCAGAAATCAGTACACTTACAGAGGCAAGTTCATTCAAGGATGACCTGGGAGCAGACTCTCTGGATCTGTTTGAAGTGGTTATGGCATTTGAGGAAGAATTTGACGTGGAGATTCCGTCTGAGGATCTGGAACAGATTGCAACAATCGGCGATGTTGTGAAATATCTGGAGGCTCATAAATAAGAATTGCTTGTAAGAAAGGTTGTTAGTATGAAGACAAAAGTAACCGAAATATTAGGAATTGAATATCCGATTATCCAGGGTGGAATGGCATGGGTTGCTGAACATCATCTTGCAGCCGCCGTATCAGAAGCTGGCGGGCTCGGACTGATTGGAGCGGCGAGTGCGCCGGCCGACTGGGTACGGGAACAAATCAGGGCAGCGAAGAAGCTGACCGACAAGCCTTTTGGCGTAAATATTATGCTGATGAGTCCTTATGCGGACGAAGTGGCAGAAGTAATCGTAGAGGAAGGCGTTAAAGTTGTGACAACCGGCGCCGGTTCTCCTGAAAAATATATGAAGATGTGGAAAGAAGCAGGGGTGAAGGTGATACCTGTCGTTGCCTCTGTTGCACTTGCAAAACGAATGGAACGCTGCGGGGCGGATGCTCTGGTAGCGGAAGGTACAGAAGCCGGCGGACACATTGGTGAGAATACGACCATGGTTCTGGTTCCGCAGGTGGTGGATGCGGTGAGTATCCCGGTGATCGCGGCAGGCGGTATCGCGGACGGCAGAGGAATTGCGGCGGCATTTATGCTGGGCGCACAGGCCGTGCAAATGGGAACTCATTTTGTGGTTACGAATGAATCTGTTGTTCATGAAAATTATAAGAAATGCATTTTAAAGGCAAGGGATATTGATTCCCGTGTTACGGGACGTACAACCGGACATCCGGTTCGCGCCCTGCGCAACCAGATGACGAAGGTCTACCTTCAGAAGGAACAGGAGGGCGCTTCTCTCGAAGAGCTGGAACTGCTGACACTGGGCGGACTGCGCAAAGCAGTTGTGGAAGGTGATGTGATAAACGGCAGCGTGATGTCAGGTCAGATTGCAGGTATGGTGAAGGAAGAAATGTCCTGCGCGGAGCTGATTCAGAAGCTGGTAAGAGAGACTGACAGCCTGATTGGAGGAAAAGGGTTTTATGAGTAAGACTGCATTTATATTTCCCGGACAGGGCGCGCAGAAGGCCGGTATGGGAAAAGATTTTTATGAACATAGTGAAACGGCAGGGATGATGATCGACAGAGCATCGGAATTGTTGGATATAGATATGAAAGCTTTATGCTTTGAGGAAAATGATCTGCTGGATCAGACCGAATATACCCAGGCGGCGCTGGTGACAGTCTGCCTGGCGATGGAAAGAGTGCTGGAAGAGCGGGGACTGAGGCCCGATGTAACGGCAGGGTTAAGCCTTGGCGAATACTGTGCGGTTGCTTGTGCAGGCGGAATGTCGGCGGAGGATGCCATAACTACAGTCAGAAAGCGGGGCATCCTGATGCAGAATGCGGTTCCGGACGGAAAAGGCGCTATGGCGGCTGTGCTGGGATTATCTGCGTCGGATATTGAAGCGGTACTCGCCGGTATGGAAGGCGTCAGCATTGCAAATTATAACTGTCCCGGGCAGATTGTAATTACTGGATGGAAGGAAAGCGTGGATCAGGCGTGCGAGGCTCTGAAAGGAGCCGGGGCGAAGAGAGTGCTTCCGCTGAATGTAAGCGGACCGTTCCATTCTCCTATGCTTGAGGGGGCAGGAGAGGAGCTGGCGAAAGTGTTGGAGCCTGTAGAACTGCACCCGCTGCAGATTCCCTATGTCACAAATGTCACAGCAGAGTATGTCCGTGACAGCGGTCTGACGAAAACTCTTTTATCGAAACAGGTTGCATCCTCCGTGCGCTGGCAGCAAAGCGTGGAGGCGATGATCGCAGACGGTGTGGACCGTTTTGTGGAAATCGGGCCGGGCAGGACTCTGGCAGGTTTTATGCGGAAGATCAATAAAGAAGTAACGGTATATAACGTGGGAACGTGGGAAGATGTAGAGAAGGTGGTTCAGGAATTATGTTAGAAGGAAAAGTAGCGGTTGTTACGGGGGCATCCAGAGGAATCGGAAGGGCCGTTGCCCTGAAGCTGGCTTCTCAGGGAGCCGTGGTTGTGATCAATTACAATGGTTCTGCAGGACGTGCGGCCGAAGTGAAAGAAGAAATCGAAAAGACGGGCGGCCAGGCCGAGACGATGCAGTGCGATGTATCCGACTTTGGGGCCTGTGAGAATTTTATAAAAGAAGTCATCGCAAAGTTTGGCAGGCTTGATATTCTTGTGAACAATGCAGGGATTACGCGTGACGGGCTGCTGATAAGAATGTCCGAGGAGGACTTTGATGCAGTGCTGGATACGAATTTGAAAGGCACATTCAACTGCATTCGTTTTGCTTCCAGGCAGATGATGAAACAGAGAAGCGGACGCATTATCAATCTGTCTTCTGTTTCTGGAGTGATGGGAAATGCAGGGCAGGCGAATTATTCTGCTTCTAAGGCGGGCATGATTGGGCTGACAAAAGCTGCGGCCAGGGAACTGGCATCCAGGGGAGTGACGGTGAATGCGGTTGCACCTGGATTTATCAATACAGAGATGACAGCAGAGCTTTCTGAAAAAGTGAAAGAAGGGGCTGCTGCGCAGATTCCCCTGGGAAGCTTCGGGGAACCGGAGGATATTGCGGAAGCGGTTGGATTTCTGGCTTCCGAAAATGCCGGATATATCACAGGCCAGGTTCTGTGTGTAGACGGCGGAATGGCAATGTAAAAGGAGAACAGCATGAAAAGAAGAGTGGTAGTGACCGGGATGGGGGCAGTAACTCCGATCGGGAATACAGTAGAGGAATTCTGGGGCGGCATTCGCAGAGGAAAGGTCGGTATCGGCCCGATTACGAGGTTTGACGCGTCTGAGTATAAAGTACAGATTGCGGCGGAAGTAAAAGATTTCGTGGCAAAGGAGCGCATGGATTTTAAAGCGGCAAAGCGGATGGAAACATTTTCCCAGTATGCGGTCGCTGCGGCGAAAGAGGCGTTTGAGGATGCCGGGATAGACATGGCGCAGGAGGATGCGTATCGTGCGGGTGTGATCGTGGGTTCCGGAATCGGGAGCCTGCAGGCAGTGGAGCAGAATTATACGAAGATTGTGGAAAAAGGACCGAGCAGGGTGAACCCGCTGATGGTTCCGCTTATGATTTCCAATATGGCTGCCGGAAATGTGTCAATCCAGCTGGGGCTGAAAGGAAAGTGTACGAATGTTGTGACGGCCTGTGCGTCGGGCACGAACTGCATTGGAGATGCCTTAAGGGCCATTCAGTATGACGATGCCGATGTTATGGTGGCGGGAGGAACGGAAAGCTGTATCTGTCCTACGGGAGTAGCCGGATTTGCCGGATTGACTGCATTATCAACCTCGGCAGACCCGAAGCGGGCCTCCATTCCTTTTGATAAAGACAGAAACGGTTTTGTCCTCGGAGAGGGCGCCGGGATCGTAGTGCTGGAAGAACTGGAGCATGCAAAAGCCAGAGGCGCCAAAATCTATGCGGAACTGGTTGGATATGGCTCAACGGGAGATGCATATCATATCACATCCCCTCAGGAAGACGGCGAGGGGGCAGGTATGGCCATGAAACTGGCGATGAAAGAGGCAGGGGTGGAACCAGAGCGGATTGATTATATCAATGCCCACGGAACCAGCACCCACCACAACGATTTGTTCGAGACCCGGGCGATCAAATACGCGCTGGGCGACGCTGCAAAAGATGTTGTTATTAATTCTACCAAATCCATGATCGGACATCTGCTTGGCGCGGCAGGCGGTGTGGAATTTATTGTGTGTGTAAAAAGCATACTGGATGGATATATCCACCAGACGGTCGGAACCGTGGAGACAGATGCAGAGTGCGACCTTAACTATGCAGTAGGGGCGCCTGCAGAAAAAGAAGTAAATTACGTACTGACCAATTCCCTCGGATTTGGCGGACATAATGCAACTTTATTAGTAAAGAAATATGAAGCATAGTGCGGCGCACATCAAGGAGGCAGCATGAAGATAGAAGAAATATTACAGTTGGTGGATGCGGTATCAAAATCCGCGCTGACAGAATTTAAATACGAGGAAGGCGCAGTGAAGCTTTCCCTCAAAAAAGCAACAAAAAACGCTCCGGTTGAGGCAGAGGCCGTGCAGGTAATGACAGATCAAGCCCCGGCAGCGCTTCCAGCAGCGCCTGCGGCTTCGTCAGAATCAGAATCAGGTTCGGCCCCCGCAGCTGTTACGGAAGGCAAAGTAGTGAAATCACCGCTTGTTGGAACATTCTATTCGGCACCGTCAGAAGATGCAGCTCCCTTCGTAAGCGTAGGGGACAGCATAAAAAAAGGCCAGATACTGGCAATCGTAGAGGCTATGAAATTAATGAATGACATCGAGAGCGATTACACAGGAACCGTGGCAGAAGTACTGGTAGGAAATGGGGATACCGTAGAGTATGGCCAGCCGTTGTTTGTTATAAAATAGTCAATCAAGGGCAAAGGGGTCAGACCCCTCTGCCGTAGGGGTCTGACCCCTTTGGGAAAGAAGGTTAATTGTGAACAGATTAGATATTAAACAGATCCAGGAAATTATCCCGCACAGACACCCGTTTCTTCTGTTGGATTATATTGAAGATTATGAGCCGGGCAAGTATGCGGTTGGCTACAAATGTGTGACTTACCGTGAGGATTTCTTCAAGGGCCACTTCCCGGAACATCCGGTTATGCCGGGCGTGCTGACGTTGGAGGCTCTGGCACAGGCGGGTGCGGTTGCCATACTGAGCATAGAGGAAAATAAAGGGAAAATCGCATTCTTTGGCGGCGTTCAGAAATGCAAGTTCAAAGGCATGGTACACCCTGGAGATAAGTTAAAGCTGGAGACAACGATTATCAAGCAGAAAGGTCCTGTGGGAGTAGGCCAGGCGATTGCTTCCGTGGACGGCAAAGTCGTAGTTACCGCAGAATTGACATTCATGGTTGGAAATTAAGGAGATGTGCAGGTTATGATTGAAAAGGTATTGATTGCAAACCGGGGCGAGATTGCAGTGCGCATTATCCGTGCCTGCCGGGAAATGGGAATTGAGACAGTGGCGGTCTATTCTGAGGCCGACAAGGAAGCTTTGCATACACAGCTGGCAGATGAGGCGATCTGTATCGGTCCCGCTCCTTCCACAGAAAGCTATCTGAGTATGGAGCGTATCATAAGTGCTACGCTTGTATCAGGCGCGGACGCCATCCATCCGGGGTTCGGATTTCTGTCTGAAAACAGTAAATTTGCAGAACTGTGTGAGCAGTGCAATATTACATTTATCGGACCGGAATCTAAAGTGATTAGAAAAATGGGAAATAAGCAGGAAGCCAGAAATACAATGGTGGCTGCCGGAGTGCCGGTCATTCCAGGAAGCACTGAACCGATTTACGATGCAAAAACAGGCGCAGTCACAGCAGAGGAAATTGGCTATCCTGTGATCGTAAAAGCTGCTCTTGGCGGTGGTGGAAAAGGCATGCGGGTGGCAGAAAAACCGGAAGATTTTGAGAACAGTTTCAACACAGCACAGAAGGAAGCACAGATGGCTTTTGGTGACGGCACTATGTATATTGAGCATTTTGTACAGCATCCGCGGCACATCGAGTTCCAGATACTGGCGGATAAGCATGGAAACGTCATCCACCTTGGAGAACGTGACTGCTCCGTCCAGAGAAACCATCAGAAAATGATAGAAGAATCCCCGTCCATCGCGCTTTCAGAAGAAATGCGCAAAAAAATGGGGGATGCAGCAGTCAAAGCGGCCAAAGCCGCAGACTATACCAATGCAGGTACAATAGAATTTCTGCTGGAAAAGAGCGGGAATTTCTATTTTATGGAAATGAATACAAGGATCCAGGTAGAACACCCTGTTACAGAGTGGGTGACTGGAATTGATTTGATAAAAGAACAGATCCGCATCGCGGACGGCAGGAAGCTGAGTTATTCTCAGGAAGACGTCAAAATAACCGGCCACGCAATAGAATGCCGGATCAATGCGGAAAACCCGAAAAAGAACTTCCGTCCGTCACCGGGAATGATCACAGACATGTATCTGCCGGGAGGAAAAGGCGTACGTATTGATGCCGCAATTTACAGCGGATACACCGTGACGCCATACTATGATTCCATGCTGGCAAAACTGATCGTACACGCGGGAAGCAGAAAAGAAGCAATCCGCAAGATGCGCAGCGCCCTTGGAGAGATCATCATCGAGGGGATCGAAACAAATGTAGATTATCAATATGAAATACTACACCATCCTGATTTCGAATCCGGAGATATTGACATAGAATTTATAGAAAAAATGTAGAGTGGCATATAGAAATTGTCAGAATAGTCAGAAAAAGGAGCGCAAAGGGGTCAGACCCCTTTGAAGTTAGGAGCTGTTTATGAAGTTACAGAATATGTTTAAGAAGACGAGCAGAAAGAGTTATATTTCTCTGAAAGAGTCTAAGCCCGAGGTCCCGGAGGGACTTCTCAGAAAATGTAATAAATGCGGCGCGGCTATTATTGCAGAGGACGTCAAACAGGGCTTCTATATCTGTCCGAAGTGCCACGGCTACTTCCGTGTCCATGCGTACAGAAGGATAGAGATGCTGACAGATGAGGGTTCTTTTGAAGAGTGGGACCGTGGAATGACAACCAAAAATCCCCTGGATTTTAAGGGATATGAGGAGAAGATAGAAGCACTTCAGGAGAAAACAAATCTGGAGGAGGCGATTGTCACAGGAAAAGCCAGTATAGAAGGCATGCCGGTAGTTATCGGAGTATGTGACGGACGGTTTCTGATGGCCAGTATGGGAGAGGCGGTCGGCGAAAAAATTGTCCGGGCGGTGGAGCGTGCTACAGAGGAAAAGCTCCCTGTTATCATATTCGCCTGTTCCGGCGGTGCAAGAATGCAGGAGGGGATCGTGTCCCTGATGCAGATGGCTAAGACTTCGGCGGCTCTGAAGCGGCACAGCGATGCCGGGCAGCTCTATATATCCGTTCTGACAGATCCGACCACCGGTGGTGTAACTGCCAGTTTTGCCATGCTGGGAGACGTGATTCTGGCTGAACCCCACGCACTGATCGGCTTTGCGGGGCCCCGGGTCATCGAGCAGACGATCGGGGAGAAGCTGCCCAAAGGCTTCCAGCGTTCAGAATTTTTACTGGAGCATGGTTTTATCGACCGCATAGTAGAGCGTGAAAACATGAGGCAGGAGCTGGCGGAAATATTACGGCTGCATTGCAACACGGAACGTGTTCTGCGTACTCCTGACGAACAGCAGGTACACACAGAACTGGAGGAAAAAGTTAAGAAAGTACGCAGTGCGTGGGACCGCGTTCAGATTTCCAGGAGAAAAGACCGTCCGGTAGGCTCCAATTACATTGAAAATCTCTTCGAAAGTTTTATGGAATTCCACGGAGATCGCTGCTTCAAAGATGATAAAGCAATTACGGGCGGCATTGCATATTTTAAAGGCATGCCGGTGACGGTGATTGCCCAGGCAAAAGGAAGAACCACGAAGGAAAATATTGAGCGCAACTTTGGAATGCCGTCCCCTGACGGCTACAGAAAAGCACTGCGCCTGATGAAACAGGCGGAGAAATTCGGCCGCCCTGTTATCTGTTTTGTGGATACCCCCGGTGCATTCTGTGGTCTGGAGGCTGAGGAGCGGGGGCAGGGAGAAGCAATTGCCAGAAACCTGTTCGAAATGTCCGGCATGAGAACCCCGATTCTGTCGATTGTGATCGGAGAGGGCGGAAGCGGCGGCGCGCTTGCAATGGCGGTTGCCGATGAGGTATGGATGCTGGAAAATTCCGTATACTCCATTCTCTCTCCGGAAGGATTTTCCAGCATCTTGTGGAAGGACAGCAAACGTGCCAGCGAGGCCGCAGAAGTCATGCGGCTGACAGCCGATGACCTGCTGCATCTGCAGATCATCGAAAGGGTCATACCGGAGCCGGAACACTACACAACGGAGAATCTTAATAATGTCTGTGACGTACTGGAACAGCAGATCAGGGATTTCCTGGAAAAATACACAGCTATTTCCGAAAGCGATCTGACTGAAAAACGTTACGGAAGGTTCAGAAGGATGTAAATGAAAAGAGAGGTCATATAAACATGAATCCACTTAAAATAGGTGATAAGACTGCCAGAGTTCCCCTGATACAGGGGGGTATGGGAGTCGGAATCAGCCTCGGCAATCTGGCGGGGACAGTTGCACAGCAGGGCGGAATCGGGATCATTTCTACGGCCCAGATCGGGTTTCGGGAGCCGGATTTTGACGCGCACCCGTCAGAGGCCAATCTGAGGGCTATCCGGAAAGAAATGGAGAAGGCCAGGGCCATTTCTCCTGACGGTCTGATCGGATATAACATCATGGTAGCTCTGAAAGATTATAAACAGCATGTTGCCGCAGCCGTGGAAGCCGGAGCGGACCTGATCATATCCGGTGCGGGACTGCCCACCGAACTGCCGGGCCTGACTGCGGGAAGCCCGACGAAGATTGCACCCATTGTCTCCACAGAAAAGTCAGCCAAAGTGATATTGAAGTACTGGAGCAGAAAATATCACAGGACTGCGGACCTTGTCGTAATCGAAGGCCCGAAGGCCGGCGGGCACCTGGGATTTAAAGAGGAGGAGCTGGAGCACTATTCTCCGGAAATATACGAACAGGAAATCAAGAAAATTATAGAAACTGTCCGAGGATTTGCCGATGAGTATCAAACAGAAATCCCCGTTGTTATAGCCGGCGGTATATATGATGCCGGAGATGTACAGCGGGCAATGGCTTTAGGCGCAGAGGGAGTACAGGTTGCATCAAGATTTGTAACCACACAGGAATGCGATGCGGATATCCGCTATAAAGAGGCTTATCTTAATGCATCCAGGGAAGATATTGTGATCGTGAAAAGTCCTGTAGGCATGCCGGGACGCGCCATCTTGAATCCCTTTATGAAACGTGTTATGCTAGGGGAGAAGATTGAACATACCCCATGCCACAGGTGCCTTGCAAGGTGTAATCCGGCAGAGATTCCATACTGTATCACTGACAGCCTGATACGGGCAGCCAGAGGAGATGTGGAGGAAGCCTTATTATTCTGCGGAGCCGATGCATACCGGGCAGAGCGCATGGAAACCGTAAAAGAGGTAATAGACTCCCTCTTTTAAGTGAAGAGGGTTCAGCCATACAAGAAGCAGAGAAAGGAGCACAGCATCTGTGAATGCACACGAGACCATCAATGATATACTGGTTCATTTGTTCAATGAAATCTGGGAATTAGAGGAAGAGGCAATCATAACAGATGAATATAAGGATATCAGTAATAATGATATGCATATCATAGAGGCCATTGGACTTGGAGAGGACAGCACTATGTCTGTGGTAGCCAAGAAACTCGGTATTACTGCCGGGTCTCTTACTACGTCCGTCAACAGCCTCGTGAACAAAAAATACGTGGTGCGTGAGAGAAGCGAATCCGACAGGCGTGTAGTCTATATCAGGCTCACGGAAAAAGGTAAAAAAGCATTTTATCACCATAAGGATTTCCATACACAGATGACGGATGCCGTAATACAGAGCCTCGATGAAAATGAAATTCCGGTCCTTTTAAAAACGCTGGAAGGCCTTTCAGAATTTTTTCGCGGATACAAAGCAGAAATATAACTTTTCAGTGACTATGGAAAAGTTTTTTTGACGTTTCAAATAAAATGAGGTACAATATGCCTTGTAGCAAAAATAACGTTCATGTTGAAGTCTAAATACTTGATTGTTTTAGCAGGAGGGAGCAAGTATGGCACCAAGGAAAACAACAAAGAAACCAGTAACCACAAAACCAGCGGCAGAAGAGGCTGCAGAGATATCTGTAGAAGCAGCCGGGACAGCGACTGCAAATGCTGAGGCTACAAAAGCAGCTGTCAAAACCGAAGCGATCGAGACAAAAGCAGGTAAGGCAAAGGCAATCGAGACCAAAAAGGACACGACAAAAGCAATTGAGACAAGAGCGGCTGTTCTCAAGGATCCTGAACCTGCTGCAGAAGAACCGAAGAAAACGGCGGCAAAAAAGGCTGCACCTAAGAAGACCACTGCAAAAACAACTGCTGTGAAGAGAACTACAAAAAAGGCAGAGTTGAAGACAGAGTTATTCCTTCAGTTTTCAGGAAAAGAATATTCAGAAAAAGAAGTACTTCAGAAAGTGAAAGAGGTATGGACCAAGGAGCTGAAGAATAAAGTGGGCGATATGAAAGACGTAAAGATCTATCTGAAACCAGAAGAATTTGCGGCATATTATGTAATCAACGGCGATACAACCGGAAAAGTAGATTTATAGAAGTGCCGTGCATAATAAAAAGACTCCGGATACGGGATTGTGGAAATTTTCCGTATCAGGAGTCTTTTTATCTTATAGAACAGTAACAGATGCCCATTTAAAGTCGCCTTCGGCGAGGGGCAGATGCCCCGAGGCCATCACTTTATTGGCTCCGATGCCGTGCAGCGGAGTGCACGGCACGGTCTGAACAGTAACGGGCATCTGCATTGCGGCCGCAGGTTTGTTATTGTGAATGGCAATCTTAGCAAGATTGTGGTAGAATTGCAGTGAGAAGAAATGAAACAACAGAGGCTTCAAAAGGAGTAATAATATAAAAAATAGTAAGGCCCGAAACTACCTCGCCAACTATTTTTCATGCATCGCAAGTAAATGACCAAAGAATGGTCATTCAGTGCTCATAGCTATACAAAAGATCTGTAGAACTCAGGAGGAATAGGTAATGGAAGCAGTAAACAGCGAAGACAGCACAAAAGGAAGACATCCGGCAGTTAAATTATATCTGGGGGTTATGCTGGGGGCATACGGCATTGCGGTCCTTACATGTCTGATCTGCAATCTGGTGATCCAGCATACACTGTCATGGTTTTACATCGTACTGTTTTCCATTGGGATCGCTTTTTCCGTAACAATCCTGCCGGTGCTGGTAAAAAAGCACCGGGTCATTCTATCGGCACTTGGAGTTACGCTTTTTATGTTTCTGCTGCTGTATGCGTGCAACCGTTATACAGGCGGGGACTGGCTATACCGTTATGCCTTTCCGATTGCGGCACTTCCGGTAATTGCGGCCTGGCTTATGATTCTTACAGCGAAGATAAAAGGAATCAGCTGGTACTTTAAATCTGCGGTTATTTCATTGCTGGCTGGTGTGCTGATCACCACACTGAATATATGGATTGATGCTGTGCTCAGCGGAAATGATAATCTCGTAAAAACTTTTGTATTAATGTTCCGCCCGACGAATGCAACTTATTTAGTCAATGCATTAGTGGGTTTATGTTTTGTAATCTATTTCTTCATCGGACTATTTCTTGGAATATCCAAAAGGAAAAAAAACAGACAACAATAAACAAAACCGATGCTGCAGCAGGAGCATTCATGGAAGTCCGGCAGGCAGCAGAGAAAAGAGGTGCTGGTTTGGAATTTGAACAGGATTATATTATGAGAATGATAAAGGGAGGAAACAGCGGTCCTTGCACGCATCATATTTCGCAAAACAAGCCCGCAGTATGAGCTGCCGGAAGAGAATAAGTATACGGCAGCAGATGATCTGTATGCCCGTCTTTTGAGAATGGCAGATGCGGGGGCGATTAATAAAGCAGAGAATATGCTCTACCAGGAAATGGATCAGGCAGATCAGACGTATCTGGAGATGGGAATTGGATTTTATGATCATATCAACGAATACGAGGATGAATTTCTGGCGAAAAACGATTATACGAGGAACGAAATCAATGAGGGAATCAAACAGCTGCTTGGTGAGTACGGTATGGATTCCCTGGATGAATTTCTGGAGATTTAGAATTTACATGAAGTAAATATAATAGGAAAGAGGTTGGAAGAATGACAAGATTAGAACAGCAGATTCAGTTCATCAGGGAGATCGACAAGGTGAAAAGTATTTACCGGCAGACCTACCTTGCGGATGGACAGAGGAAGGAAAACGATGCGGAGCATTCCTGGCATATTGCACTGATGGCGGTACTTTTACAGGAGTACGTGCCGGATGCGGATGCAGCAAAAGTTATGACCATGGTGCTGATTCATGATCTGGTGGAGATCGATGCAGGAGATACCTATGCCTATGATTCGGCGGGAGCCGAGACAAAACGTGCCAGAGAAGCAGCGGCGGCCGACCGTATTTTCGGACTGCTTCCGAAGGAACAGGGACAGGAGTTCCGCATGCTGTGGGAAGAATTTGAAGAGTATCAGACACCGGACGCAAAGTTTGCCCACCTGCTGGACAATTTCCAGCCGCTGCTGCTGAACGATGCATCTGGCGGAAAAAGCTGGGCGGAGCACAAGGTGAAAAAGTCACAGATCTATAAGCGAAATGAGAAGATAGAGGAAACATCAGAGGATATATGGGCATGTATGCAGGCCATTGTGCAGGAGCATATAAACAAAGGAAATATTATAGACGGTTAGTGGATAACAGTGGCTTGGGTCCATAAAAACTGAGGATATACCAGGATACGGAAGAAAATGTGGCAGGCAAGTATTTCTGCAGGAGTCAGGAGGTAGAAGAATGTACGAAAAGGAAACAGAACTGCTTCAGAACATGATTGATGAGAGCAGTCATATTGTATTTTTCGGCGGGGCGGGAGTATCTACAGAGAGTAATATTCCGGATTTCAGAAGCGCAGACGGTATTTATCATCAGAAATATAAATACTCGCCGGAGCAGGTCGTGAGCCACAGCTTCTTTATGCAGTATACGGAAGCATTTTACGACTTCTATAAAGAAAAGATGATGATACTGGATGCCAAGCCAAACCCGGCGCATCTCAAGCTGGCAGAGCTGGAACGGGCCGGAAAACTGAAAGCCGTTATCACACAGAATATTGATGGGCTTCACCAGGCCGCCGGCAGCAAAAACGTGTATGAGCTGCACGGCAGTATTCACCGCAGTTACTGTATGAAGTGCCATCGGTTTTACGATGCACAGTTCGTGAAAGCATCAGACGGTATTCCCCGATGTGAGTGTGGTGGGATCATTAAGCCGGATGTGGTGCTGTATGAGGAAGGGCTGGATTCAGAGACCATCCAGGGGGCGGTTAATGCAATTGCAGAAGCGGATACCCTTATCATTGGCGGGACGTCTCTGGTCGTCTATCCGGCGGCGGGGTTCATTGATTACTTCAGGGGAAGACACCTTGTGGTAATTAACAAATCCGAGACAGCGAAGGCCGTCAGGGCAGAACTGAGTATATCTGCGCCCATCGGGCAGATTTTGGAGCGAATTCAGGTTCGATGATGAAAAGAGTACACGAAATAGAAGCAAGACAGTGTGCTCCTGGATTTGTAAGCAGGCGATAACTGCTACTGTATAAAAATAAAAGCCAGCATAATGAACATCGGCGGCAGACATAAGTATGCAAAATACATTCTGTCTGAACCGTCTTATCAACAGGAACTGAGACCTGTTGATAGTTCATATGCCGGCTTTTATTTTATTTACTTTCCCATCTTCCGGACGCGCCGCAAGGCAGAACCAGTCCGTTAGAGCTTACCGGGAGACCGATTTCCTGGGAATCCACATTTCCGTTCCAGGCTCTGAGTTCGGTAGAAATCATATAAGTCAAAACGGCAGGAGCAAGGCCCGTGGTATATGAGTTGACAAGAAAAAAGAGGGCATCCGGGGATAAGATCTGGGTACAGAGTTTGATCAGCGGATGAATCATATCCTCAATTTTCCATACCTCACCTTTAGGACCTCTGCCGTAGGAGGGCGGATCCATAATAATGGCATCGTAAGTATTTCCCCGGCGGATCTCTCTTTCCACAAACTTGACACAGTCGTCCACAAGCCAGCGGATCGGGGCATCCCCCAGTCCCGAAGATACTGCATTTTCCTTTGCCCAGCCTACCATACCTTTCGAGGCATCCACGTGGGTAACCTGCGCACCCGCAGCAGCAGCGGCCAGAGTCGCGCCGCCCGTGTAAGCAAACATATTCAGTACCTTCACCGGCCGTCCGGCTTTTTTAATCTTTTCGGAAAACCAGTCCCAGTTAACAGCCTGTTCAGGAAAAAGCCCCGTATGCTTAAAATTAAAAGGTTTCAGGTTAAACGTCAGCTCCCCATAATGAATTTGCCATTGATGGGGCAGGTCAAAAAATTCCCATTCCCCGCCGCCCTTTGTACTGCGGTGATAATGTCCATTAGGCTTCTTCCAGCCTCTCTGCATTTTAGGCGTGTCCCAGATGACCTGCGGGTCCGGGCGTATTAAAAGATACTCTCCCCAACGCTCCAGCTTTTCTCCCGCGGAACAATCTATGACTTCGTAATCTTTCCAGTTATCTGCAATCCACATATTCTTATCCTTTCTTTCGGAAACTGCCTGTTTAAAAATATAAAACAGGCGGAAAACTACACATATCATCTCATATATAAATAAAATTTTCAATATGGATTTGGGGATATTACAGAAGTAATCAGTTATACAGAAGAGATAATGCGAATAAATTATGTTTACTGGAGGCAGAGTCAGTGATAGAATATATCTATAACTGATTTCAAAGGGGTCAGACCCCTATGAGGTTGAAAGGAGAAATGATATGGTAACAGTGAATGCGATAGGGGACGCATGCCCGATCCCGGTAATTAAGACAAAAAAGGCCCTTCAGGAACTGGAAGGCCCGGAAGTTTTAGAGGTATTGGTTGATAATGAGATTGCCGTGCAGAATGTAGCGAAGATGGCATCCAGTTTCGGCAAAGAGGTGAGCTCGGAGAAGCTTGGAGAAAAGGAATTCCGGATTGTAATCCGAACAGACCGTGCCATGCCCCGGCAGGAAACGCAGGCAATGGAGGAAGCAATGGTGTGCCGCCCGGACAGAAGAAAAGATACTGTTA
Source organism: Clostridium sp. D5 (assembly GCF_000190355.1). Classification (NCBI taxonomy): domain Bacteria; kingdom Bacillati; phylum Bacillota; class Clostridia; order Eubacteriales; family Clostridiaceae; genus Clostridium; species Clostridium sp. D5. The sequence continues at coordinate 539,146 of NZ_GL870809.1, forward strand.
TTGTGATTTCATCTGACCGGATGGGGGAAGGAAATGATGAGCTGGGAGCAGTTTTGATGAAAGGTTTTATTTTTGCAGTATCACAGCTGGAAGAACTGCCTAAGACAATGCTGTTTTACAACGGGGGAGCCAGACTTACAGCAGAAGGCTCCGATTCCCTGGCGGATTTAAAAGAGATGGAGGCCCAGGGAGTGCAGATCATGACCTGTGGTACATGCCTTGACTATTACGGGCTGAAAGAAAAGCTTCAGGTAGGAAGTGTCACCAATATGTATAGTATTGTAGAGACCATGAACGGTGCCAGGAAAGTGATACGCCCATAAAAATATACAGCAAGGTAACATCCATGTTACTAAGGTTTGAAAGAACCAAACCTAAGTCAACAGGATGTGCTTTGCAACTAAGGCTCGAAAAGACCGAGCCTAAGTAGCATAAGCAAGGAGGGAAACGATATGAATACAGGCAAAGACGTGCGTCTTACCCAGATGGCAAAAACAGCCGGGTGAGCGGCCAAAATAGGTCCTGAGACCCTTGCCCAGGTTCTGGGCAAGCTGCCAAAATTCCAGGATGAGAATCTCATGGTTGGAATTGAAACATCAGATGATGCTGCGATCTACAAAGTAACGGATGAAATTGCCATGATTCAGACCGTTGACTTCTTTACCCCAATTGTGGATGATCCGTATACCTTCGGACAGATCGCAGCTGCCAATTCCCTGAGCGATGTCTACGCGATGGGAGGAGAGCCGAAGGTAGCTCTGAATATTGTTGGATTTCCGAACTGTCTGAACCCGGAGATTCTGGGGGAAATATTAAAAGGCGGTGCAGATAAAGTGAAAGAAGCCGGTGCCGTACTCGTGGGTGGACATTCCGTCCAGGATGACGAACCGAAGTACGGTCTGAGCGTGTCGGGCTTTGTACACCCGGATAAGATTTATAAAAATTATGGCTGCAAACCGGGGGATGTGCTGATTCTGACCAAGCAGATCGGAAGTGGTATCATCAATACCGCGGTAAAAGCAGAAATGGCTTCAGAACAGGCCGAGAAAGAAGCAATTACAGTCATGTCTTCCCTGAATAGAAAAGCAAAAGAAGCGGCGGCAGGCTATCCTGTCAGCGCCTGCACTGACATTACCGGATTTGGCCTTCTGGGCCACTGCGCGGAGATGGCAAAAGCCAGTGATGTAACACTGGAGATTCAGGCCGGTCATGTGCAGTTCATCCGGGATGCAGCAGAATATGCAAAAATGGGTCTGATCCCTGCCGGAGCTTACAAAAACCGTGAACACTGCGAGAATCTGGTAGATGCAGAACAGGTGGACGAATATGTTACAGACCTCATGTACGACCCGCAGACGTCGGGAGGACTTCTGTTCAGCCTGCCACAAGAGTATTCGGAGAATTTCATCAGTGAGCTAAAACACGCAGAGCTGGACACGAAAGTATCCGTGATCGGCCGGGTGCTGGAAAGAGAGAAAAAGCTGATCCGGCTCGTACCATAATGAAAAATCAGACCCATACCCTGCAGAGCAAAAATGCGTCCGGAGGGCCTGGATTACCCAGTACATCGTAAAATAAGGTCAGTTTAGCAGACAGTTAATGATTATACGATGTACTAGTACCGCACATAAAATGAAGCATAAAGGAGCAGGTAATGGATAAGAACCTTTTATACCGTAGAATTCCCAAAGTGGACGTTCTGATGGAAAACGATATCATAGAGCAAATGACGGAACTGTACAGCTATGACGGCGTACTGGAAGCCGTCCGCCTGGAGCTGGACCGGCTGCGGGCATATATTGCGTCCTGTGAAGACGAGAAAGAGGCACAGAAGCAGATAGAGGATCTTATGGTGCGGATTGAGCTTACAGCGGCGGATATGCACCGGCCCAATATGACCCGTGTATTAAATGGTACGGGAACCATCCTGCATACCAATCTGGGCCGCGCGCCCCTTGGCATCGAACATCTGAAGCAGATAACATACATTGCAGGTGGTTATTCCAACCTCGAATACGACCTGGAAGAAGGAAAAAGAGGCGAAAGGTATTCACATTTTGAAAGGCTTCTGTGCAGGATCACAGGGGCAGAAGCTGCTATGGCGGTGAACAATAATGCAGCTGCAGTGATGCTGAGCTTAAGTTCCCTGGCGAAAGGCGGGGAGGTCATCGTATCCAGAGGAGAGCTGGTAGAGGTCGGCGGCAAGTTCAGAATCCCCGATGTTATGGAGCAGAGCGGTGCAGTGCTGAAAGAAGTGGGCAGTACCAACAAAACACATATTTCAGACTATGAGGATGCGGTTACTGAAGATACAAAAGCTCTCATGAAAGTTCACACCAGCAATTACCGGATTGTGGGTTTTACAGAATCCGTTCCCGCCGCAGACCTGGCGGCACTGAAAGAAAAGTTTGATCTGCCGCTGATTGAAGACCTGGGCAGCGGTGTTCTGATAGATTTGAGCAAATATGGCCTTACCTATGAGCCGACGGTGCAGGATTCAGTCAGAAATGGCGCCGATGTGGTCTGCTTCAGCGGGGACAAGCTGTTGGGCGGTCCACAGGCAGGAATCATTGTAGGCAAAAAGAAATATATAGACCGGATGAAGAAGAACCAGCTGACGCGCGCCCTGAGGATCGATAAATTTACCGCCTCAGCGCTGGAAATTGTTCTGCGGGAATATCTATCGGAAGAAAAAGCAGTGCAGAATATTCCTGCCTTATATATGATCACGCGGAAACCGGAGGAAGTAGAGCAGGATGCTAAAAAGTTCTGCAGGATGCTCAGGCGTGGGAAGCTTAAGGCAGAATTCGGCGTTGAAAGCTGCGAAGCACAGATCGGCGGAGGTTCACTGCCGCTGGAACGCATCCCCAGCACGGCAGTGACAATCCGTCCTTTGGATATCAGCACGCCGGAGCTGGAGGAAAGGCTCCGCCATATGCCGGTGCCGGTGGTGGGACGTATCATGAATGACAAAATCTTTCTGGACATGCGGACATTTGAGGGAAATTTCATGAATTATTTCACCAGAATTTTAAAGGAACAGAATGTCCTGGAAAAGGAAGGAAATCGATATGAAGCATATTATTATCGGAACAGCGGGCCATATTGACCATGGTAAGACAACGCTGATAAAGGCTCTCACGGGGCGCAATACGGACCGCTGGGAGGAGGAACAGCGCAGAGGCATCACCATCGATCTGGGCTTCACCTGGTTTGATTTGAAGAACGGAAACCGTGCCGGGATCATAGACGTGCCGGGACATGAAAAGTTTATCAATAATATGGTTGCCGGTGTCGTGGGAATGGACCTGGTGCTTCTGGTAATCGCGGCCGATGAGGGAATCATGCCCCAGACAAGGGAACACATGGATATTCTGGAAATGCTCGGAGTCCGGAAAAGTATTCTGGTTCTGAATAAATGTGATCTGGTGGATGAAGAATGGCTGGAGCTGGTAGAAGAGGAGATTCGGGAAGAGCTGCAGGGAACATTTTTGGAACATGCTCCTGTGGTCAGGGTATCTGCCGCCACCGGCGAGGGAATTCCGGGACTGGTGGAGACCATTGAGCGGCTGAACGAGGAGGAAGTGGAGGAGAAGGATATTTATACCATTCCACGTCTTCCCGTGGACCGGGTGTTTTCTCTATCCGGGTTCGGTACAGTAGTAACCGGCACGCTCGTCAGCGGAACGATTTCAAAAGAAGATGCGCTGGAAATGTTTCCAAACGGCAAGGAGTGCAAGATCCGCAATATCCAGGTGCATGGCCAGGATGTAGAAAAATGCTGCGCAGGGCAGCGTGTGGCAATCAATATCTCCAATATGAAGAAAAAGGAACTGCAGAGGGGCTGCGTTCTTGCACCGCCCGGCAGCATGAAGGAATCCCGGCTTATGGATGTAAAACTGGAGATGCTGGACTCTTCGGTGCGTGTTCTGGCAAATAACACAAGACTGCATTTCTTCAGCGGTACAAGTGAAGTGCTGTGCCGTGCCGTTCTGCTGGGGGATGAAACACTCGGACCCGGCGAGAGCGGCTATGTCCAGCTCAGAATGGAAGAGGATGTGGCTTTCCGAAGAGGCGACAGATTTGTCGTACGTTTTTATTCTCCCATGGAAACCATCGGCGGCGGCGTAATACTGGAGCCCAATGCGGGGAAAAAGAAACGGTTTTCTGAGGAGGTCCAAAAAAGCCTGAAGCAGAAGGAATCCGGATCCGCAGAGGATGTCATAGAGCTGCATGTAAAAGATTATTCGGAGACCATGGCAGCGGTGTCAGAACTTGCCAAACTCACTGCATTATCCAGAGAAGAAACAGAAAGTGCGGTGACTGCACTTGGGGATGAAGGACTCGTCTGCGTTTTTCCGATGAAAAAAGATACCTATGTATGGCATACCGCGGATGAACATGCCTGCAGAGAAAAAATACTGAGCGCCCTTAAGGCGTATGTGGTGAAGTATCCGTATCGCTATGGAATGGCAAAAGCGGAGGTTCACAGTACCTTTATGAAAAAGGTAAAACCGAATATTTTTGACAAATATATTGAGTATCTGGAAGCACAGAACAGTCTGAAACGCCATGAAGAATATCTGGCTCCTGCGGGCTATGAAGTAGCCAGGGATGCGTTATTTGATAAGGTACGGCGAAAGCTGCTCGGCGTGCTGAAGCCTGCCGGATATGATTTTGTCCGGTTTGCGGACATCAGTTTTGGCGATATACCGGACCGCACGGTGGAGGATATCCTGCTTTTGATGACGGACAGCGGAGAAGTTGTAAAAGTTGCAGACGGAATGTATACACTTGGTTCCTATATGGAGGAAGCCCGGGAAAAGATTCTGGAAAAGCTGAAAGCGGATGGGAAAATTACGATTGCCGAGATCCGGGATATGTTTGGCACAAGCCGGAAGAGTGCCAAGCCGATTCTGGAATACATGGACAGTATCAAGGTGACCCGCAAAACGGGTGCAGAAAGTGAAAGGATATCAAATCTATGAATCTGAAACAATTAGAGGCCTTTGTGTCGGTTGCAGAGGAAGGCAGTTTCTCAAAAGCGGCGAAGCACCTGTTTCTGACCCAGCCTACCGTGAGTGCCCATGTCTCCTCCCTGGAACAGGAACTGGGGGTCTGCCTGTTTGTAAGAAACACAAAAGAGGTCAGCCTGTCGGAGGATGGAAAGAAGCTGCACGGCTATGCAAAACAGATGATTGTGCTTCAACGGGAAATTGAAACCGTCTTTGACCGGACCAGAAAAGAGAGCAGCCACTGTATCTATATTGCCGCATCCAGTGTCCCTTCCCAGTATCTGCTCCCTCAGATACTGGCAAAGTTCAGCGAGCTGTATCCCAGGGAACGTTTTAAGATTATGGAGACGGACAGCGCGAAGGTGGTCGAGCAGGTGATAAACGGGAATGCCGACATCGGATTTACCGGGACCGTGCTGGAGAAAAAATACTGCAGGTATATTCCGTTTTATCAGGATGAGCTGGTCATTATAACTCCAAATACGGAAAAGTTTAAAAATCTGCATGAGAAGGGCGGAACGAAGAGACAGGCAGAAAAAATGTGGATTCAGGATGAACCTTTGATTATGCGCGAAGAAGGATCAGGAACCCGCAAGGAGGCGGAACGTCTCCTGAAAAAAATGGGGATTCATACGGATGCACTGAAGGTCGTGGCAAGCATGGAAAATCAGGAGACAATCAAGCGTTCGGTCAGCCGGGGCGTGGGGATTTCCATAATTTCACGTCTGGCGGCGGAAGACGAGATCAGGGCAGGCGAGGTCCTTAGCTTTCCTTTGGATGTGGAGGCGGGGAAACGTTATATAAATGTTGTCTATAATAAGAATTTCCAATTATCCGCTCTGGCAGAAAGTTTCCTGCGGGTGGTGAATAAGGTATACCCGAAGAGCACCCCGTAATTCATGCCCTTCGCAGTCTGAGCCGCTATAGAAGATATCTATAGTGGCTTTGATTTATGAGGGTTTTCAATTAGACTCTGAGGAAACGGCAGGTTATACTGGGTATGTATGGAAATGGAGGGGGAGTTATGATTTACATGGATAATGCGGCAACAACAATGCAGAAGCCGGAAGAAGTGGCGGAGGCCGTAGTCAGGGCTATGAATTCGATTGGAAATGCGGGGAGAGGCGCAACGGAGGCATCTCTCAGTGCATCCAGAATTATTTATGACACGCGGGAAAAGCTCAGCCGCTTTTTTAATGCAGAAAATCCCAGGAGAATTGCCTTTACAGCGAATTCTACAGAAAGCCTGAACATAGCCATCAAGGGAACACTGAATCCCGGTGATCATGTAATCACAACGGTACTGGAACACAATTCGGTTCTCCGCCCACTATACGAATGCCAGGAAAAAGGAACAGAACTTACGATTCTGGGATGTGATGAAAAGGGTAACATTTCCTATGAAGAGATGGAAAAAGCGGTCAAAAACAATACGAAAGCGATTGTATGTACGCATGGATCGAATCTGACCGGCAATATGATCGATATTGGGAGAGTGGGTCTGATTGCCAGGCAATACGGAATACTGCTGATTGCAGATGCTTCCCAGACTGCCGGCGTGTTTCCCATCGATGTACAAAAAATGCACATTGATATTCTGTGTTTTACCGGCCATAAGGGCCTGCTGGGGCCACAGGGAACCGGAGGCCTGTATGTCAGAGAGGGTCTTTTAGTACGCCCGCTTCTAAGCGGCGGCAGCGGTGTGGATACGTATAATACCCATCATTCGCAGGAGATGCCGACAGCGCTGGAGGCCGGAACCTTAAATGGCCATGGAATTGCCGGTTTAAATGCAGCAATGGAGTATCTGGAGGAAAAAGGGATTGACTGGATACGGAAAAAAGAATTGGCTTATATGCGTCAATTCTATAAAGGAATTTCCATGATCCCGCAGGTGACAGTTTACGGCGACTTTGAAGCAAAAGAGCGGTGTCCGATCGTTTCCTTTAACATTGGGGACTATGATTCTTCTGATGTAAGCGACGAATTATATGTGACATATCATATTGCCACCAGACCTGGTGCACACTGTGCACCACTGATGCACAAAGCATTGGGGACTGAAAGCCAGGGAGCCGTGAGATTCAGTTTCTCACATTACAATACAGAAGAGGAAGTTGATTTAGCAATCCAGGCAGTGAGAGCATTAGCAGCAGAGTAGGAGGGAAACAAATAGTGAATTTATCGGATTCAAAAAAGAAATTAGCAATCGCAGGGGTGGTATGCGGACTCGTAGCGGCGTGTCTGGCATATTTTGGAAATCCTGCAAACATGGCATTTTGTATTGCGTGTTTTATCAGGGACACTGCAGGAGCTCTGGGAATGCATCAGGCAGAAGCCGTACAGTATGCGCGTCCTGAAATCATAGGGCTTGTGTTGGGAGCATTTATTATTTCAGCGGCTACAAAAGAATACCGTTCGACGGCAGGATCATCGCCTATGATACGTTTTATCCTGGGAATGGTCATCATGATCGGATCGCTTGTGTTTTTGGGATGCCCGCTCAGGATGGTAATCCGTATGTCCGCAGGAGATCTGAATGCATGGGTGGCCCTTATCGGATTTGTACTTGGTGTAGGAACCGGCGTATTTGCCCTCAAAAAAGGCTTCAGTCTTGGAAGGGCACACATTACAAATAAAATGAGCGGTGCGGTACTTCCGGCGCTTATGCTTGGAGTATTGATCCTCGAGGCGGTGACAACTTTGCTGAAGGCAAGCGAGGCCGGCCCCGGAAGTATGCATGCGCCTCTTATAATGTCCCTCATCGGCGGTCTGATATTTGGAGCAATGGCACAGAAATCAAGGATGTGTTTTGCCGGAGGGATCCGCGATGTCATATTAATGAAGAATTTTGATCTGTTAACAGTAATTGGCAGTCTGTTCGTAGTCATGTTAATATTCAATATTGCAACAGGCAGATTTGTATTAGGATTTAATACACCGGGTATTATCGCACACTCCGAGCATCTATGGAACATTCTCGGAATGTATGCAGTAGGTTTTGCAGCAGTGCTGGCCGGAGGATGCCCATTAAGACAGCTGATTTTAGCTGGTCAGGGATCCTCGGATTCCGCAGTGACAGTGCTGGGAATGTTCGCCGGGGCAGCGGCCTGCCATAACTTCGGCCTTGCCGCAAGCGGAACAGCAGTAAACCCGGAAACAAAAGAACTGGTGGCCGGAGCGGTGCCCTTCTACGGGAAAGTAGCGCTTATAATCTGTATTGCAGTATGCTTTTTAATCGCGTTTACAAATAAAAGGGAAAAAGCATAGACATACATAATGCCAGAAAATTAAAATAAGGGGTTTCAGGGAGATTGTCCCCTTGAAGCCCGAAGTATAAAGTAGTATTCTATGAAAGAAGGTATTATATTATGAAGGAAGTAGATGCAAGAGGTCTCTCCTGTCCAGAGCCGCTGATGCTGACCGCAGAGGCACTAAAAAAGTTCAAAGAGCCGGTAAAAGTCCTGGTCACCGAGCCGCACCAGAAGATGAACGTAGAAAAGTATGCCAGAGATCACGGCAGAAAAGCCGCATCATCTGAGACAGAAGACGGATTTGCAGTAATGATAGAATAAAATGAGAAAAAAAGAGCTAAAATTAGTAGTAACATTTCATACAACCGCAGACGCCATGGCAATGGAAAAACTATGCCGTAATCAAAACATCCCCGGCAGACTCATCCCCGTCCCCCGTATCCTGTCCGCAGGCTGCGGCCTTTCATGGTGTGCCGAACTGTCAGAAATAGAGTTAGTCAAAAAAGCAGTACAACTGGCAGGGATCGAAGAAGAAGCAATCCAGGAATGCATGGTATAAGCTATGTGAGAAAGGATACGTATGAACCACATTACGCGTCAGCCAATCCCATCCGCCTCCCCCGCCAGACATCTCCCCCCGTATAAGTTATATAAGTACAGCCCGGATGCAAGCAGCCTGGCCGTGAGGGTGTGGGCGGTGAAGCAGGGGAGGTACGGCGGTGCTTGCTGATGCCTCATAGTGTGCCGTGTTTCCGTTGGGATAAAATTAAAAAATCTGATGGACAGACTTTGCTCTCCAAAGCAAAGTCTGAGGCGACTAAGGCCCCAAATCATCAGATTTGGGGCCGCATGTCGCTGGTTCCATCAGATTTTTCAATTTTATCCCTACGAAAACCAGGCTAAACGGCCGGTATCCAAAAGCACCGGCAGACATCCCCTCCGGCGCCCCATACACCATCACAGGCTGGCGGACACCCTACCGAATATACCCATTCTGATAAGCCAAAGTTCGATTCTCGCTATAGAGTTCTGCCAGTGTTGCCTGATAATAAGGTTCCACATAGAATATTCCAACAATTCCAAATGAGATTGCTTCCAGTATTCTCCAGCCTATAAAGGATAAGTCCAGTACGAATACTTCCCACTTCTGTCCCATCATCATTTTTTTGCTGATCAGAAATGCTTCTTCTCTTCCCATTCCCGGATTCTCGGCCAGGATATATGGCACCATCAGGTATTCATAATGTTTTATGATTCCAGGCACGACAAACAGCAGTGTCCACAAAAAGGTGAACAAATCCCGCAGGAACATGGTAAGGACAATATTTCCATAATGACCGGATTTGAATCCGTATCCCAGGTTCCCAGCCGTTGGCATCTCTGTCTGGTTAAGTACAAAAAAGCGGTAACCGCCGACCACCAGTACGTTACCGACGAAAATTGCCAGCAGAAGCATTCCAATTCCTAGAACAGCAGCGATTCCGGCCAGCGCTATCCAAAGCAGAGAGAACTCAGAAAAGTAACCCCATCCATCGTAATTTCCATGAAATCCTCTGGAGCCGTTAGATCCTGAGGCGGTAAAAACTGCCGCTACAATGGACATGACAAGAGCAACAACAACTGAGGCCCAGTAGTTTCTCTGAAATGCCTGCCTTCCTCTCATTTTTAAATCAAATCTCGTCCACATAATCTTAACCTCCTGTATAATCAGCTTTTCTTAAGCCTCATTTATTATACTCCAATTGGCTGCGGAAATCTACTGATTAAGTGATTCTTAAATCAAAATTAAGCATTTGTGGATTGGAAGACACATGAAGTGGAACGGGTCCCCGTCCCGCTGCCCGAAGCTGCATTTATTCCCTTTCAAGATCAGCGATCGATTCGTATCCGTACATCCTCGCCGAATTTTCTCTGATAAGAGCCGCCAGATTTCTGTTCTGTGCAGCACACTCCTGAATATATTGGGAATACAACATTTCGGTGTGTTCTCCATAGGAATACAATTCCCCTCTCTGATACGTCTCTATCGAAGTTTGGCCGGGTGCTTCCTGGAATGCATGGATCGGGCGCCCACGCATTGCATAAGCCGGATACTCCTGCTCAAATTCTTCCGCCCATTTTACATGGACGGCTACCGTTGCTTCAATGCGCCGTTTCCGCTCCTCTGAAATTACGGGGAGTGCCCATTCCAGTTGTTTGTACTGTTCGGGCGCCGTCCTTTCCATCATAAACGCATACTTA
>NZ_GL870809.1:549675-580409 GCF_000190355.1 Clostridium sp. D5
GGCCCCAAATTATCAAATTTAGGGCCGCTTGTCGCCGGTTCCATCAGATTTTTTAATTTTATCCCTACGGAAACCAGGCTAAACGGCCGGTATCAGAAAGCACCGCCGTACCTCCCCTGCTTCACCGCCCACACCCTCACGGCCAGGCGGACCCTTCCCCCTCTACTCACTTATCACGAGGATTCTTCCAAAACCAAAAAGCTACCAGGATTCCCGTTATGTACAATATATTAACCAGTATAGTAGGATTATCTTTAAGCAGGTAGATAACCGCCACGATTGCCGCCAGGGAAATCGTCAGTTCAAAACCTTTCATAATCCGTTTTTCTTTAATATCCCGTGCCTGCTGCTGCATTTCATTGCGTTTTTGTTCCAGAGTAAGATAATCCATAAGATTCTCATCGCTTATGCGGGAGAGGATCCATTTATCACGGTAGAACTCTTTGTCTTCCTTTTTAAAATGAAAACGCTTTTTATCAGCAGGATCATCATCGGGCATCTCGTCATCAGTACTGGTCTCAGGCCGGGAAGCCACTTTTTTGAATGCCTTGCCGGTGAGTTCGGTTGCCTTTCCAGTAAGTTCGGATGCTTTGTCAGTTAACTCGGAAGCCTTATCTGCAAAGCTGGAGGCCATATCCCTGAATTCGTAAGCCTTTTGTGACGGCTGAGAGTCTGTGGCAATGCTTTCAGAATGCGGGGACTCTGAAACCGTACTGCGGGATTCGACGGCAGGTTCGACATGATTCACTGGTTCGGCAGCAGGAATGGCCGGATTGCTTTCCGGTGTGGTGACGGGCTCCTGCGGTGTTCTGGCGACATTCTCTGCTGATGCGCTTTGGGTGGCAGGTTCTGCGGAAACTGCAGGAGAAGGCACGGAGGGATTCTCTGCAGCAGCCTCTTTTGCGGCAGTTTCCGTGATATTTGCAGGGGCGCCTGGCGTTTCTGATGCAAATGGTACAATATTTGAAACATCTGTATCAACCGAAGGGACAGCCGAGGGGTTCCCTGTTGAGTTACTGGCAGTTTTTTCTTTTACAAAAATTAATTCTTCGGACACAGATAATACCTCCATATCGATTTTTCTTAATCATATCAGTTTTTGCTGAAAAATACAATAAACTGTATGTTTGTGGTAACAGTTCAGTCAGGTCTGCGCATTTACTGCGCGGAACATACGCTCAAATCCTGTCAGATTCCCCTCTCAAAGTTATCCAGGACATGGGGCAGCAGTTTGTCGCTGTACACTGACAGGGAGTACTTTCCTTCGCACAGCGCCCAGTCATAGAGCAGGGCGCGCTCATACATCGTATAAATCTTTACAAGCTCCCCTGCCGAGGAGGTGCTGCGGAATTCTTCGGATTTAAGTCCCGCAGTAATGATTTCTGTAACCAGCTGAAAATAATAACGGTCATCATCCAGAAGAGATCGGTTGTCTCTTGTAATAAGCTGAGATGAATACAGGGATGCAAGCAGGTTGAGGTCAATACTTGTCTCAATCATATAAAATAATTCGTGATTCAAAAGCAGCAGTTTTTCTCTGGCTGACATAGATGGATCCAGGGTATTGTTGATCTCCTCATACTTTTGGTCAAACAGGTCTGACAGAGTAGAGAGAAGTGCGTCTTTTCCTTTGAAATAATGATAAAATGTCCCTTTGGAGGTTTTGGACAGTTTGATAATGTCCTCTACCGTGGTGTTGTCATATCCGTTTTTATAAAATAAATTCCAGGCAGCCTTTACGATACGGCTCTTGGTAGTTTGTTTTTTCCTAGGCATAACAAGCTCTCTTTCCTAACTTTTTTACATTGTGTTTCGTTTATTAGTATAGCATAAGTTTAAAATTACGACTATGGAAAAAATATAGAAAAATCGGTGGGAATTGCTTCCGCCACCGATTTTTTATGGATATGCTGTATGCAGTTGGTATCAGAGGAGCATTATTCTCCTCTTGCGACCTTAAAACCATATTTTAACGGGTCTTCCGGATCGATCACATAGGTCGCTTCTCCGGTAACATAAGCGCTTCCGGTAATCTGAGGAATGACTGCCTTGAACTCACCAACAGTGGCTTCTTCTTTGATTACCCCTTTAAACTGGGAACCGATAAAGCTTTCGTATACAAAGGGCTCTCCGATTTTAATTTTACCGCGAGAGTACAGTGCCGCAAGCTTTGCGCTTGTTCCGGTTCCGCAGGGGGAGCGGTCGGACATATAGTCTCCGAATATTACTACGTTTCGGTAATTGCAGCCTTCGGTCTCAGTGTGGCAGTAAAGTTCAGCCAGATCAACGGAGATGATGTCAAGATAGGGATGTTTGATTTCTACTTCTGCGTTTACCTGCTTTATAACTTTCATGCCAAAATCTGTAAGCTTTGGTATGGATTTCTTGTCAACTGTCCAGCCAAGCTGCTCGATATCTATAAGTGCGAAAAAACTTCCACCAAATGCGATATCATATTTGATTTCTTTGCCGTCAACTACGGTAGTAAGATTCTCTTTATACAGGAAAGCCGGAACATTGGTCAGAGTCACATTTTGGACTTTTCCATTTTTAACTTCTGCTTTTACACGAATAAGTCCGGCCGGAGCGTCCAATACTACTTCTGTATAAGGTTCTATCGCTGGAACGAGGCCTGATTCAATAAGTGCCGTTGTTGTTCCGATTGTACCGTGGCCGCACATGTTCAGATATTCTCCGGTATCCATAAAGATAACACCGAAATCGGCTTCCGGATTTACCGGTTCCGTCACCAGGGCTCCAAACATGTCATGATGTCCGCGTGGTTCAAACATCAGTGCCTGACGGTATTTATCGAAATTATTTGCAAGATACTGTTTGCGCTCCATCATGGAGTCACCTTTCAGCTCTGGAAAACCGGACATAATAATACGGGTAAATTCTCCCACCGTATGTGTATCAATTGCTTTAAACGATGCTTCAAATGCATCCAGATTGATTTTGGGATTGTAATTCATAACCCTTCCTCCTAATTGTTGGTTTATAGAATGTGTCTATAAGTTGTTTAAAAGATTCCTTTACAGATTATTATGGAGAGTAATCCGATGATTAAACAGGTAAAAATTGATAAAAAATCCACAAATAGACTGCATTCTAGTACGAAGTATAGTTTATATGAATTATTATGTACGAAAACCCTTGAAAAGTCAACGATTATTTGTTAATATATAAACATGATAAATAAAAAATAAACAATTTAACAGTGTATGTATTTCCTGAAAATTATCGTCATTTATCATATCCTGCAGTAAATGTGGCAATGATATAGAAGAACTAAATAAGTGAGGGGGTAGAAGGGTAACTGGTGTGCCTCCTGGTCTTCAAAACCAGTGTTGGGCGTTCGTAGCGTCCTGGGTGGGTTCGATTCCCACATGCCTCCGCCAAAAACAAGACCTGCAGGAATTTTTTCTGCAGACTAATAATAAAGAAGAGGCAGCTGTTCGGAACCATGAACAGTTACGCCGCAAGCCCATGAATATCGCCTTGGCGATGGGGCTTGCTATCGCAGATTCAACGTTTTCGTACGGATTGTGCAGTAAATGCACAGTCCTGTACTGAACATTTGCAAGAAGAGAACTTATAAAAGGAGAAAACGGGTCATGGAAAATTTACAGTTTTTGCTGAGACAGCACGTTGGCGCTCCGTGTGAGCCGGTTGTCAAAGCCGGTGACAGAGTGGAAAAGGGAACGTTGATTGCCGTTCCGGCCGGACTGGGCGCGAATATATTTTCCAGCGTCTATGGGTCTGTACAGTCTGTTCTCGAAGACCGAATTGTGATTGCTCCGGATGAAGAGCAAAAGGAAGAGTTTGTACCGATTCACGAAGGCAGCTGGCTGGAGATGGTGAAAGAAGCCGGAGTGGTTGGCATGGGCGGTGCGGGATTTCCGACAGGGGTGAAGCTTGGGACAGATTTGAAAGGCGGCTTTATACTTGTGAATGCCGTGGAATGTGAACCTGGACTTTATCATAATATCCGTCAGATTGAGGATAATATAGAGATGACCCTGAAAGGTGTAAAGTACTGCATGGAGATATCCAATGCCGGAAAAGCAATCTTCGCTATTAAGTCTAAGAACGAGAAGGCTGTGGAAGTTTTGAGAAAAGCTGTCCGTGATGAAGAGAATATTTCAATCCATCTGCTTCCGGATATTTATCCGATGGGAGAAGAGCGGGCAGTAGTGCGTGAGACGCTTGGAAAGCTTCTGGACCCAACGCAGCTTCCTTCGGCAGCAGACTCTATTGTGATTAATGTAGAGACGGTGCTGCGTGTTGCGGAAGCGATAGATTTTAGAAAACCATGCTTCAGCAAGAACATGACAGTAGTTGGTAAGCTTAAAGGCGGCAATGAGCCCCATGTCTATATGGATGTTCCGGTGGGAATCAGTGTGGGGGATTTGATCGAGCGTGCCGGTGGAATTGACGGTGTGTACGGAGAGATCATCATGGGCGGACCATTTACGGGGAAAGCCGTTGGCAAGGATGCTCCTGTTACAAAAACTACGGGCGGTATTATTGTGACAATCGATCTTCCTGATCTTCACGGTGCACCGGTTGGGCTGCTGGTATGTGCCTGCGGCGGTGACGAGGCGCGTATGCGGGATGTCTGTGAGAAGATGCATGGAAATGTTGTCTCCGTGGCCCGCTGCAAACAGGCCGTTGAGATGAAAAACGGGACGCTGAAGTGTGAGAATCCCGGCAACTGTCCGGGACAGGCCCAAAAGTGCCTGCAGTTTAAAAAGGATGGATCAGAATATGTCATTATGGGCAACTGTTCGGATTGTTCAAATACGGTTATGGGTTCTGCACCGAAGATGAATCTTAAGGTGTTCCACCAGACAGACCATGTGATGAGGACGATCAACCATCCACTTTACAGGAGATTAAAAGTTTCTAAGCAGGTAGAGCAGCTGCCAGAGGGCAAGTAGCGCATTCCTGATGGAAAATAGATGACAATAGTTACTATATGAAGCTGGTATGCATGCCGCTTCGTATAAAATAAAAGGAGGAAAGAAAGTATGTCAATTACAGCTGAAACAGCGAAAGAACATGCGAATGACCCTGCGGTGCTCTGCTGCAGAGCAGAGGAAGGCATTACAATTCAGGCATCCAATCTGGAAGATCCGGCAATATTTGACGATCTGGTAGATTCAGGGCTTCTGGATCTGGAAGGCGCATTGACGATTGAACAGGTATTAGGTGCAACGCTGACAAAGACCTGTGATTCCCTGTGCCCTTTGACTGCAGATGTGGTTGAAGGGGCAAAAGCCGCTGCTGCTCCTGAGAAGGCGGCTGAACAGGCTGCAGAGCCGGCACCGGCTGTGCCGGCCGCACCGCAAGCTGCTGTTGGACCCGGACAGGTGCTCAGAATACACATTGGGGAAGGGAAAGATATTGATATTGAACTTCCTGTTGGGCTGGCAAATATATCCGCGCCCACACCGGCAGGGGTACCGGGAGTAATTCCGGAACTGGCAGCCGATACAGAGGTACAGGAGACGAATGAAGAAAAGATCGTCAGGACTCTGACCAGAAAGCATTATAACATTACAGAAGTAAAACGCGGACCTGAGACAAAGATCGAAGGGACCACATTGTACATCCGTGAAGGAATTGAAAAAGAATGTGTGGATTCTCAGGAACTGGTATTTGATCTTAAAATCGATATCATTACACCGGAAGACTATCACACATATTCCGAGACAATTATGGATGTACAGCCGATTGCCTGCAAGGAAGGCGAAGATGAGGTCGGCAGCGGTACAACAAGAGTGCTGGACGGCGTGATCATGATGGTAACAGGGACAGATGCCAACGGAGTGCAGATTGGGGAATTTGGCTCATCAGAAGGTTATCTGGATGAAAATATTATGTGGAACCGCCCTGGGGCACCTGACAAAGGTGAGATTTTCATTAAGACCCAGGTGACAATCAAAGAGGGAACGAACATGGAAAGACCGGGACCTCTTGCGGCTCACACAGCTACAGATCATATTACACAGGAGATCAGAGAGGCGTTAAAAGAATTGGAGAACGACTCACTGGTTGTTGATACAGAGACATTTGACCAGGTCAGAAGACCTGGCAAAAAGAAAGTGGTTATTGTAAAAGAGATCATGGGACAGGGTGCCATGCATGACAACCTGATTCTTCCGGTAGAGCCGGTCGGCGTGCTTGGGGCTAAGCCGAATGTTGACCTTGGCAATGTGCCTGTCTGTGTATCACCGCTGGAGGTTCTGGACGGATGTATCCATGCCCTGACCTGCATCGGACCTGCGTCTAAGGAGATGTCCAGACATTACTGGAGAGAACCATTGGTTCTCGAAGCACTTCACGATCCGGAAGTGGATCTGTGCGGTGTCATCTTTGTGGGAAGCCCTCAGATCAATTCAGAGAAGTTCTATGTGTCTAAACGGGTTGGTATGATGGTTGAAATGATGGATGTGGATGGCGCGTTTGTCACAACAGAAGGCTTCGGAAATAACCATATTGATTTTGCAAGTCACCACGAACAGATTGGAATGCGCGGAATCCCCGTTGTTGGTATGTCTTTCTGCGCAGTTCAGGGGGCCCTGGTCGTTGGTAACAAATACATGACCAATATGGTTGACAACAATAAATCCGAGTCAGGCATTGAGAATGAAGTGCTTGCCTGCAACACACTTTGCCACGAAGATGCGATTCGTGCTCTGGCCATGCTGAAAAATGCAATGGCAGGCGAAGAAGTGAAAACAGCAGAAAGAAAATGGAATCCAAATGTCAAAGGGACAAATGTGGAATTAATTTCCAATGTAACAGGCAAGCCGATTGAGCTGGCGAAAAATGAGCAGTCACTGCCCATGAGTCAGAAGAGGAAAGAGAAATACGACTAAGATGAAAGAATTGAAGTATGGTGATAAGATTATACGTATGGAAGGCGTAATCATTGAAGTTCATGACGGGTGTGCCGGAATTGATCTGAAAGGCAGGCTCGGTTATCTGAAAGTGCCGATGCGTATGCTGATTACGGACTATCCGCTGGCTGTGGGGCAGGAAGTTGCGTGGAACATGAGTTTCGTGGAACAGCTTGGGCCGGAAGTGAATGATAAGTACGTAAGCAATCTGGACACATATAACAGAAAACAAAAAGAGATGCGCAAGACAAATGCGGAAAATAAGGAGGCAGAAGAATGAGTTTGACAACCACAAAAGGTTTACAGTCAGAGATTTACGTTCCGATCACTCCTCCGGCAGTCTGGACACCTGTGACAAAAGAGCTGAAGGATATGTCCATCGCCCTTGCTACAGCAGCGGGCGTACACTGCAAGAGTCAGGAACGGTTTAATCTGGCCGGTGACTCGAGTTGGAGAAAGATAACGAACGAAACTCCGTCAAGCGAGTTAATGGTATCCCACGGCGGATACGATAATGGAGATGTCAATAAAGACATCAACTGCATGTTCCCGATCGACAGGATTCATGAACTGGCAGCAGAAGGGTTTATCAGAGCCTGTGCTCCGGTACATGCCGGATTCATGGGCGGCGGCGGAAACCAGGACAAATTCAAACATGAAACAGGACCTGCAATTGCACAGATGTTCAAAGCTGAAGATGTGGATGCAGTCGTCCTGACCGCTGGCTGAGGTACCTGTCACCGCTCTGCAGTATTGGTGCAGAGAGCGATTGAAGAAGCTGGAATACCTACAATTATTATTGCAGCTCTTCCCCCGGTTGTCCGTCAGACCGGTACACCTCGTGCCGTAGCTCCGTTAGTACCTATGGGTGCCAACGCAGGTGCGCCGAATGATGTAGAAATGCAGACGGATATCGTGAAAGCAACACTTGAACAGCTCATCAAGATCGAGACACCGGGTAAAATTGTCCCGTTGCCATTCGAATATGTAGCAAAAGTGTAAAATAATGATACAAAAGGGGACGTTCCGATGGAATTGTCCCTTTTTTGTCAAACAAATCGAAAAACGAAGGGCAAGGGGGTCAGACCCCTCTGCAGAGGGGTCTGACCCCCTTGCCCTTCTCATCCAATTACGGGAGGTGTTTGAATTGAAAACTGATGAAAAAGATCTGAGGCGTTTGGTGATCAGGTCGTTTCATATAAACAGCGTTGTGAACCGCGGCACAAATGACATCACAAATGAAGGCGTGTTGACAGTGGATGAATCCTGCCTGCATGATATTCTGTCCGGAGAGCCTCTGATTGAAAACGCCGGTATAACGATTATCCCGCCAGGGGAGCATAACATCAGAACCGATACGATCATGGATATTATCCCAATTTCAACGAAGGTACTGGGGAAACTGGGAGAGGGAATCACACATACGCTGACTGGTGTATATGTTATGCTGACCGGAGTCGACACGGAAGGGAAGCAGACTCATGAGTTCGGATCATCGGAGGGTATTCTCGCGGAGCAGCTTTGCCTGAACCGTGCGGGTACACCATCAGAAAGGGATTATATCATATCCTTTCATGTCACTTTGAAGGCCGGCATGGGCCAGGAACGGCCAGGACCTTTGGCGGCACACCGGGCGTGTGACCGGTTTGTTCAGATATACAGGGAGAAACTCAAGAAGCTGAAGGGAGAAATGTGTTCAGAGCGGCACGAATATCACGATATTGTCAGGCCTGGCAAAAAGAAGGTGCTGATAGTCAAACAGGTGGCAGGGCAGGGGGCTATGTATGATACATGGCTGTTTCCGAAGGAGCCGTCTGGAGTGGACGGCGGGCATTCGATCATTGATCTGGGAAACATGCCCGTGCTTCTTACTCCTAACGAATACCGGGATGGCGCGATACGTTCAATGCAATAATCCAACGTCGGAATAAAACTGTAAGGAGGCTGATTTTATGGGAATAGGGCCGTCTACCAAAGAAACGACACTTCATCATTTCAGAGATCCGCTGCTTGATGTGGTGTCTTCGGATGAAGAACTGGATCTGCTCGGAGTGCTGGTTGTAGGAACACCTGACGATCATGCAGATAAAATGCTGGTAGGCACCCGTGCTGCCGCTATGGCAGAATGCATGCGGGCCGATGGCGTAATTATGACATCGGATGGATGGGGAAACAGTGATGTAGACTATGCAAATACGTGCGAACAGCTTGGTATCCGTGGAATTCCTGTCACAGGTCTTAAATTCAGCGGTAAAAACGGTGGGTTTGTCGTAGAAAATAAGTATCTGGACGGGATTAAAGACATCTGTAAAAATGCAGAGGGGATTGAAAGCTGTATAGTAGGAGAAAATAATGCCACAGAACTGGATGCACGGACCGTGACTGCACTTCTGAAATTAAAGATGCGCAGGAATTCGCCGGCTGACAAGTAAACGACAGGATAAGCGGGCAAGCGAAAAGCACGACCGAGGTCGTGCTTTTCGCTTTTGGTATGTCATTGAGAGGTTTTTCCTCGTTGCTTTGCAGTCTGTATTATATACAAATCTGGGGAATGTCCTACAATGAGGATGTATATATTTAATTGGAGTTTACCAGCGCAAGATCGTTCTTGGGGGAAACAATCGGCGTTGGCATAACTGCAACAGCAACCATAAGTATGGTTAGATTATCCACCTAAGGATAAGGCTTAATCTTTTATAAAAAGGCGCTTTCCTAGTATTAGGGAAACCGCCTTTGGTTACAATCCTATAAGTTGAATTCACTATATCACTTTACCACGGTGATGTCAAGCGCAGAAAATTAAAAAAAGCAGAATTTGTAGAAAATTGTAGAAAATGATCGCAACATGGGGAAAATCCACATAAAAATATTGCAGTTTTTATAAGATGTGCTGTATACTGCAATAAGATGTAAGTGGAAAAGCGTATATTTCGGAAGGACAAGAAAATTAGTTTCTTCTATATAAATATGTTTCAGAATCCGGGGAAATAAACAAAAGGTGAAAATAAATTGGATTGTATCAAAAAAAATACAATAATTCAAAAAAACCTCTTGAAATATATGGATGAATCCGCTATACTAAGAGAGCTGTGGCATGATAGCGTGGAAGCGTGAGGTTGCTGCCGGTTGCGAAGAGCAGGATGGCAGGTTTTCCGTGGAGCGAATGTCAAGTTAGGAAACTGGCGACAAGTCACTGTACGAATCAAAACTGATTACTGATTATCAAAGGATAAGAAGTATGAAACAACGTGTGAGTTTCTCACGACACACACGGGAGAGTGTACAGTCACCGCTTGTCGTACTGATGGAATAGTACGAAAAGGAGGCGACTTTTTTTATGGCAAGTCAAGTAATGAGAATCACATTGAAGGCATATGATCACCAGCTGGTAGATGCATCTGCAAAGAAAATCATCGAAACTGTAAAAAAGAACGGATCACAAGTGAGTGGACCAGTGCCACTTCCAACTAAGAAGGAAGTAGTAACAATCTTAAGAGCGGTACACAAGTACAAAGACTCCAGAGAGCAGTTCGAGCAGAGAACTCATAAGAGACTCATCGATATCATCACACCGACACAGAAGACTGTGGACGCATTATCCAGACTGGAAATGCCGGCCGGTGTTTACATTGATATCAAAATGAAAAATAAGTAAGCAGTATTCCTAAAGTTTAGGATGAGCGCATAAGCGCTCCGCTGTAAATCACAGGAGGTAATTATAATGAAGAAAGCTATTTTAGCTACTAAAGTCGGAATGACTCAAATCTTCAACGAAGATGGAGTGTTAACTCCGGTAACTGTACTTCAGGCTGGACCATGTGTAGTAACACAGGTTAAGACAGCAGATAATGACGGTTACAGCGCAGTTCAGGTTGGTTTTGCTGACAAGAAAGAAAAGATTGTCACAAAAGACAAGAGCGGCAAGAAAGAAATCGCACACAGAAACGGTGTTACAAAGGCTGAAAAAGGACACTTTGACAAAGCCGGTGTTTCTGGAAAGAGATATGTAAAAGAATTCAGATTTGAAAATGCTGAAGAATATACACTTGCTCAGGAAATCAAAGCCGACATTTTTGAAGCAGGAGATAAGATTGATGCTACTGCAGTTTCAAAAGGTAAAGGTTTCCAGGGAGCGATCAAACGTCACAATCAGAGCAGAGGACCAATGACTCACGGTTCTAAGTTCCATCGTCACGCTGGTTCCAATGGTTCGGCATCTGACCCGAGTAAAGTATTCAAGGGCAAAAAGATGCCAGGTCAGATGGGTAACAAGAAAATTACAGTTCAGAATCTTGAAGTTGTCAGAGTTGACGCTGAAAACAATCTGCTTTTAGTAAAAGGCTCAGTTCCGGGACCGAAGAAATGTCTCGTGACACTTAAAGAAACTGTAAAGGCTAACTAGTCTGACGAAGAAAGGAGGAACACACAGATGGCAAACGTATCTGTTTATAATATCGAAGGTAAAGAAGTTGGTACAATCGATCTGAACGATGCCGTATTTGGTGTTGATGTAAATGAACATCTTGTACACATGGCAGTTGTAAGCCAGCTTGCAAACAACCGTCAGGGAACACAGAAAGCGAAAACACGCGCTGAAGTTTCCGGAGGCGGAAGAAAACCATGGAGACAAAAGGGAACTGGACACGCAAGACAGGGCTCAACAAGATCACCTCAGTGGACAGGCGGCGGAGTTGTATTCGCTCCGGTACCGAGAGACTACTCATTCAAGATGAATAAGAAGGAAAAGAGAGCAGCTCTCAAATCCGCTCTTACTTCCAGAGTAGAGGAAAACAAATTTATCGTAATCGATGAACTGAACTTCGACGAGATCAAAACAAAGAAATTCCAGGAAGTTTTAAACAACCTGAACGTGAACAAAGCACTGGTTGTTCTGGAAGACGGCAACAAAAACGTGGAGATTTCTGCAAGAAACATCAAAGAGGTGAAGACAGCTCATACAAATACAATCAACGTATTTGATATCTTAAAATACAACACAGTAATCGTCACGAAAGCTGCTGTTGCAACGATCGAGGAGGTGTACGCATAATGGCTAACATTCAATATTATGATGTAATCCTTAAACCAGTTGTTACTGAGAAGACAATGGAGCTGATGGCTGACAAGAAATACACATTCCTTGTTCACACAGAAGCTACAAAGACTCAGGTCAAAGAAGCTGTTGAAAAAATGTTCACAGGAACAAAGGTAAAAAGCGTAAATACTATGAATCTTGACGGAAAAACAAAAAGACGTGGTATGACATACGGAAAGACAGCTAAGACAAAGAAAGCTATCGTTCAGCTTACTGAGGACAGTGCTGATATCGAGATTTTCGAGGGACTGTAAAACGGTCCGGGTTCGGAAGAACCTCGTGAAAGCTTACAATATACGGTGCAATTCCGTGAAACTAATAATCAGGCAAAACGAAAGGAGAGATAGTAATGGGAATCAAAACATATAACCCATATACACCTTCCAGAAGACAGATGACTGGCTCTGATTTCTCTGAGATTACAAAAACAACTCCTGAGAAATCACTGTTGGATTCCAAAAGCAGAAAAGCCGGCCGCAACAATCAGGGCAAAATTACAGTTAGACACCGCGGAGGCGGAGCTAAGAAAAAATATAGAATCGTAGATTTCAAGAGAAAGAAAGATGGGGTTCCGGCAACAGTTATCGGAATCGAATATGATCCTAACAGATCAGCAAACATCGCACTGATCTGCTATGCAGACGGCGAAAAAGCATACATCCTTGCTCCGGAAGGATTAAAGGATGGAATGAAAATCATGAACGGACCAGAAGCAGAAGTAAGAGTAGGAAACTGCATGCCTCTCTCTGAGATCCCGGTTGGTACGCAGATCCACAATATCGAGTTATACCCAGGAAAAGGCGGACAGCTTGTTCGTTCAGCAGGAAACAGCGCACAGCTGATGGCTAAAGAAGGAAAATATGCAACATTAAGACTCCCATCTGGTGAGATGAGAATGGTTCCAATCATTTGCAGAGCATCTATTGGTGTCGTAGGAAACGGAGAGCACAACCTGATCAACGTAGGTAAAGCCGGCCGTACACGTCACATGGGCTTCCGGCCTACAGTACGTGGTTCCGTTATGAACCCGAACGACCATCCTCATGGTGGTGGTGAAGGTAAGACAGGTATCGGACGTCCAGGTCCATGTACACCTTGGGGCAAACCGGCACTCGGTCTTAAGACACGTAAGAAAAATAAAGCTTCTAACAAGATGATTGTAAGAAGAAGAGATGGAAAAGCGATTAAATAATTCAGATTACAAGGAGGTTAGAACCTATGGCTCGCTCACTTAAAAAAGGACCATTTGCAGACGAAAGCTTACTGAAAAAAGTAGACGCTATGAACGCTGCAGGTGATAAATCAGTTGTTAAGACATGGTCACGTCGTTCTACAATCTTCCCGTCATTCATTGGACACACCTTTGCTGTCCATGACGGAAGAAAACATGTGCCTGTATATGTTACAGAAGACATGGTTGGTCACAAACTCGGAGAGTTTGTAGCAACAAGAACGTACAGAGGACATGGAAAAGACGAGAAAAAGTCAAAAGTCAGATAAATCATAAGATATTCGAAAGGAGGGTTCATCCATGGCTAAAGGACATAGATCCCAAATCAAACGAGAAAGAAACGAGCAGAAAGATACAAGACCATCAGCTAAGATTTCTTACGCTAGAGTGTCAGTTCAGAAGGCTTGCTTTGTATTGGATGCCATCAGAGGTAAGGATGTACAGACAGCACTTGGTATTTTAGCTTACAACCCAAGATATGCTTCAAGTGTTATAGAAAAATTATTAAAATCAGCAATCGCAAATGCTGAGAACAACAACGGTATGAATGTTGAAAACCTTTATATTGAAGAGTGTTTTGCAAATAAAGGACCGACAATGAAGAGAATCAAACCAAGAGCACAGGGCAGAGCTTATAGAATCGAGAAGAGAATGAGCCACATCACAATCGTGCTTAATGAAAGATAATAAGGAGGGCAATAATGGGACAGAAAGTTAATCCTCATGGTTTAAGAGTCGGCGTTATCAAAGACTGGGATTCTAAATGGTATGCAGAAAAAGATTTCGCTGATAACCTGGTAGAAGACCATGAAATCAGAAAATTCCTTAAAAAGAAATTATACAGCGCAGGTGTTTCCAGAATCGAGATCGAAAGAGCATCTGAACGTATTAAAATCATCATCTATACAGCTAAGCCTGGAGTAGTAATCGGAAAAGGCGGTTCTGAGATTGAAAAAGTGAAAGCTGAATTGACTCAGTATACAAACAAGAAGCTTATTGTTGATATTAAAGAAGTTAAGAGACCTGACAAAGATGCTCAGTTAGTAGCTGAGAACATTGCTCAGCAGCTTGAAAACCGTATTTCATTCAGACGTGCTATGAAATCCTGCATGTCAAGAACAATGAAGTCCGGAGCACTCGGTGTGAAGACATCTGTTTCAGGACGTCTCGGCGGTGCTGATATGGCTCGTACAGAGTTCTACAGTGAGGGTACAATTCCGCTTCAGACACTGAGAGCTGACATTGATTATGGATTCGCAGAAGCTGACACAACTTACGGAAAAGTCGGTGTAAAGGTTTGGATTTACAAAGGTGAAGTTCTTCCGACGAAAGCAGATAAGGAAGGGAGCGATAAATAATGTTAATGCCAAAAAGAGTAAAACGTCGTAAACAGTTCCGTGGTAACATGAAAGGTAAAGCCTTAAGAGGCAACACCATTTCATACGGTGAATATGGTATTGTTGCAATGGAACCCTGCTGGATTCGTTCCAACCAGATTGAGGCGGCCCGTGTTGCTATGACACGTTATATCAAGCGTGGTGGTAAGGTCTGGATCAAAATCTTCCCAGACAAACCGGTAACAGCAAAACCAGCAGAAACTCGTATGGGTAAAGGAAAAGGCGCATTGGAGTACTGGGTAGCAGTAGTAAAACCAGGCCGTGTTATGTTTGAAATTGCAGGAGTACCTGAGGAAATAGCCAGAGAGGCACTTCGTCTTGCAATGCATAAGTTACCTTGCAAATGCAAAATCGTTTCTCGCGCAGACTTAGAAGGCGGTGATAACAGTGAAAATTAATACATTTGTACAAGAATTAAGAGGAAAATCTGTAGAAGAGTTAAATGAAGAATTAGTAGCTGCTAAGAAGGAACTTTTTAATTTGAGATTCCAGAATGCAACTAATCAATTAGATAATACAAGCAGAATCAAAGAAGTCAGAAAGAATATCGCAAGAATTCAGACAGCGATAACTGAAGCTTCTAAAGCTGAGTAGGAGGTCGTACTGTGGAAGAAAGAAATCTTAGAAAAACCCGTACAGGCAAGGTTGTTAGTGACAAAATGGACAAAACAATCGTTGTTGCAGTTGAAGACCACGTTAAGCATCCACTTTATAAGAAAATTGTAAAAAGAACTTATAAATTGAAAGCTCATGATGAGAAGAATGAGTGCAACGTTGGAGATACAGTTAAAGTTATGGAAACAAGGCCGCTGTCTAAAGATAAAAGATGGAGACTTGTAGAGGTTATGATAAAAGCGAAATAATTATATCGCATATTTTGCAAGTATATTTAAAGGAGGTTTACCTGCATGATACAACAAGAAAGCAGACTTAAAGTAGCAGACAACACAGGTGCTAAAGAGTTACTGTGTATCCGTGTACTTGGCGGTTCTACAAGAAGATATGCCAATATCGGAGACGTGATCGTTGCGACTGTTAAAGATGCAACACCAGGCGGCGTTGTAAAAAAAGGTGACGTTGTAAAAGCTGTAGTTGTCCGTACTGTAAAAGGTGCTCGTCGTAAAGACGGTTCCTATATCAGATTCGACGAAAATGCTGCTGTTATTATAAAAGACGATATGAACCCACGTGGAACACGTATTTTTGGACCAGTAGCCAGAGAGCTTAGAGACAAGAAGTTTATGAAGATTGTTTCTTTAGCTCCGGAAGTACTATAGGGAGGTGCCGAGAATGTCAACTATGAAAATCAAAAAAGGCGACACTGTAAAAGTAATCGCTGGAAAAGATAAAGACAAAGAAGGCAAAGTAATTGCTGTAAATAAAAAAGATGGAAAAGTTCTGGTCGAAGGTGTCAACATGCTGACGAAGCACACAAAACCAAGCGCTACCAATCAGAATGGCGGTATCATTCATCAGGAAGGACCGATCGATATTTCCAATGTTATGTATGTACACAAAGGAACAGCTACAAGGATCGGATTCAAGATGGACGGAGACAAAAAGGTACGTGTTGCGAAGTCAACAGGAGACGTAATTGATTAATTCAAGGAAGGAGGTCCAGAACTTTGAGTAGACTGAAAGAAACATATCAGAATGAGATCGTTGATGCAATGATCAAAAAATTTGGATATAAAAATATTATGGAAGTGCCGAAGCTTGACAAAGTTGTTATCAACATGGGTGTCGGCGAAGCAAAAGAAAATGCTAAAGTATTAGAGTCAGCGGTCGCTGATCTTGAGAAGATTTCAGGACAGAAAGCAGTTCTTACAAGAGCTAAGAACTCTATCGCGAACTTTAAGCTCAGAGAAGGCATGGCAATCGGATGTAAAGTTACTTTAAGGGGCGAAAGAATGTATGAATTTGTTGATCGTCTGATCAACCTTGCATTACCTCGCGTACGTGACTTCAGAGGTGTTAACCCGAATGCATTCGACGGAAGAGGCAACTACGCCCTTGGTATCAAGGAGCAGCTGATTTTCCCTGAAATCGAGTACGATAAAGTAGATAAAGTCAGAGGTATGGATGTAATTTTCGTTACAACTGCAAAATCTGACGAAGAAGCTCGTGAATTATTGACACAGTTCAATATGCCATTCACTAAGTAAAGGAGGGAAATTCATGGCTAAGACATCAATGAAAATCAAACAGCAGCGCGCACCGAAATACTCTACAAGAGAGTACAGCCGCTGCAGAATCTGCGGACGTCCACATGCATATTTGAGAAAATATGGAATCTGCCGTATTTGCTTCCGTGAACTGGCATATAAAGGACAAATCCCAGGCGTTAGAAAAGCAAGCTGGTAGACATGAGTTTCTTAGTGCGTGCTGTGCACACACTTAGAAAATCAGTCGTTCTTCGGGCAAGGCACGAAGAACTTCCTTTATAAACACAATGGATGGATATAAGGGAAAACCATTAACTTCAAAGAAATAAGGAGGTCAATAATCAATGACTATGAGTGATCCAATCGCAGATATGCTTACAAGAATCCGTAACGCAAATACTGCTAAACATGATACAGTTGATGTTCCTGCATCTAAGATGAAGACCGCGATTGCTGAGATTCTGTTGAACGAAGGTTATATTGCAAAATATGACATCGTAGCAGACGGAAACTTCAACACAATCCACATCACATTAAAGTATGGTGCAGATAAGAACGAAAAAGTTATTTCAGGTCTGAAGAGAATCTCTAAACCAGGTCTTCGTGTTTACGCTAACAGCGCAGACATCCCGAAAGTACTGGGTGGACTTGGAACAGCTATCATCTCTACAAATAAAGGTGTAATCACAGACAAAGAAGCAAGAAAACAGGGCGTAGGCGGCGAGGTACTGTGCTTCGTTTGGTAGGCACTGGACACTTTACTGATGTATCGCACGGGTAAAGTGAATATGCCGTTCTTTGGCCTTCGGGCGAAGAACTTTAGAGCAACTGAAAACAGAGAAGCCATAGCAGCTTCTCCGAGAATTTAAGTTATAGGAGGTACGGTATGTCACGTATAGGAAGACTGCCAATCGCAGTCCCGGCAGGTGTAACTGTTGAGATTGCAGAGAACAACGTAGTGACTGTAACAGGTCCTAAAGGAACTCTGAAAAAAGAGCTTCCGGTTGAAATGGAAATCAAAAAAGAAGGCGAAGAAATTATCGTCACAAGGCCAAGTGATTTAAAGAAAATGAAATCTTTACATGGTCTTACAAGAACACTGGTCAACAACATGGTTGTTGGTGTAACAGATGGATATCAGAAAGTTCTGGAAATAAACGGTGTTGGTTACAGAGCAGCTAAGTCCGGAAATAAACTGACATTAAGCTTAGGATACTCTCATCCAGTTGAGATGATCGACCCGGAAGGTATCGAATCCGTTCTGGAAGGCCAGAACAAAATTACTGTAAAAGGTATCGATAAAGAAAAAGTAGGCCAATATGCAGCTGAAATCAGAGATAAGAGAAGACCTGAACCTTACAAGGGCAAAGGTATTAAGTATGCTGATGAAGTGATCAGACGTAAAGTTGGTAAGACTGGTAAGAAATAATTAAGGAGAGTGTGAAAATGGTTGGTAAGAAATCAAGAAGCGAAGTTCGTAGAAAAAAACACATGAAATTACGTAACCGTTTCAGCGGTACTGCTGAGAGACCACGTTTAGCTGTGTTTAGAAGTAATAATCATATGTATGCTCAGATTATCGACGATACAGTTGGAAACACTCTGGTTGCAGCTTCCACTCTTCAGAAAGATGTGAAAGCGGAATTAGAAAAAACCAACAACGTTGAGGCGGCAGCACAGTTAGGTAAAGTGATTGCTGAGAAAGCAAAAGAAAAAGGCATCACAGAGGTAGTCTTTGACAGAGGCGGCTTTATATATCAGGGTAAAGTTAAAGCATTAGCAGACGCAGCCAGAGAAGCTGGGCTGAATTTCTAAGAAGGGAGAACACATATGAAACAGGAACGTATTGATGCTAGTCAGATGGAATTAACAGAAAAAGTGGTATCAATCAAACGTGTTACCAAAGTTGTTAAAGGTGGTCGTAACTTCAGATTCACAGCTTTAGTAGTTGTTGGCGATGGTAAAGGCCATGTTGGTGCAGGTTTAGGAAAAGCTACCGAAATTCCGGAGGCGATCCGCAAGGGTAAAGAAGATGCAGCAAAGAAATTAATCACTGTTGCTTTGGATGATAATGATAGTGTAACACATGATGTTATCGGAAAATTCGGGAGTGCTTCTGTATTACTGAAGAAAGCTCCGGATGGTACAGGTGTTATTGCCGGAGGTCCGGCCCGTGCCGTAATTGAAATGGCAGGAATCAAGAACATCCGTACAAAATCTTTAGGATCCAATAATAAGCAGAACGTAGTTCTTGCTACTATTGAGGGGCTTAGAGGAGTTAAAACTCCGGAAGAGGTTGCAAAACTTCGCGGCAAATCAGTAGAAGAGATCGTAGGCTAGTAAGACAGCGCTTTGCTCTGTTGTTAAAAAAAACAGAGCTTCGGGCTGTCGTATAGGAGGTAAATTATAATGGCAAATTTAAAAATTACACTGGTAAAGTCTACAATCGGTGCTGTGCCAAAGCATAAAAAAACTGTTGAAGCGCTGGGTCTTAAAAAGCTCAACAAAACAGTAGTACTGCCGGATAATGCGGCTACCAGAGGTATGGTACAGCAGGTTAGACACTTAGTGAAAGTTGAAGAAGAAGCGTAAATAAAAAAACGATAAGGAGGTAATATCATGGACTTATCAAATTTGAGACCAGCAGACGGTTCAAAGCAGAGTGATAATTTCAGAAGAGGCCGTGGACACGGTTCTGGAAATGGTAAGACAGCCGGTAAGGGACACAAAGGTCAGAAAGCTCGTTCAGGAGCACCAAGACCAGGCTTTGAAGGTGGTCAGATGCCTTTATACAGAAGAATACCAAAGAGAGGTTTCACATGCAGAAACTCTAAAGAAATTATTGGTATTAACTTAAGTGCTTTAGAAGCATTTGAAGATGGCGCTACAGTTTCCGTAGAGACATTAATTGAGAGCGGTATCGTTAAAAATCCAAAAGACGGTGTTAAAATTCTTGGAAATGGAGAGTTAACTAAGAAGCTTACTGTTCAGGCAAATGCATTTAGTGCAAAAGCAGCTGAAAAAATAGAGGCCCTTGGTGGAAAAGCAGAGGTGATCTAATGCTAGGTACAGTACGGAGAGCATTTCAAATAGAAGATATCCGCAAAAGATTATTCTATACCTTTTTAATGCTGGTCGTTGTTAGACTTGGTTCCCAGCTGCCGACGCCTGGTGTGGATCCAACCTATATTCAGGAGTTTTTCGCGAATCAGACCGGTGATGCATTCAATTTTTTTGATGCATTCACCGGCGGTTCCTTTACACAGATGTCTGTGTTTGCGCTGAGCATTACACCATACATCACATCTTCCATTATCATGCAGCTTCTTACGATCGCAATTCCAAAACTGGAAGAGATGCAGAAAGAAGGAGAAGACGGAAGAAAGAAAATTGCAGCGATTACCCGTTATGTCACAGTAGCTCTCGCATTGATCGAATCCATCGCTATGGCGGTAGGATTTGGACGTCAGGGACTTCTTGTTGAATATAATTTCGTAAATGCTGCTATTGTAGTATGTACACTTACAGCAGGTTCTGCATTCCTGATGTGGATTGGTGAACGTATTACAGAAAAAGGTGTGGGAAATGGAATCTCCATCGTCCTGCTTATTAACATTATTTCCCGTGTACCGGATGACTTCCTTACACTGTTTGAACAGTTTGTAAAAGGCAAAAGCCTCGCGAAGGGCGGTCTTGCAGCAATAGTGATTCTTGCGGTTCTGTTGGTAGTTGTCGTGTTTGTTATCATTCTGCAGGGAGGCGAGAGAAAAATCGCAGTCCAGTATTCACAGAAGGTACAGGGAAGAAAGACATATGGCGGACAGTCCACACATATCCCGTTAAAAGTAAATACAGCAGGTGTTATCCCGATTATTTTTGCATCTTCACTGATGCAGTTCCCTGTAGTTATCGCGTCCTTTCTTGGAAAAGGTAACGGTACAGGAATCGGAAGCCAGATCCTGAAAGGACTGAATTCCAATAACTGGTGTAACCCGGGCAATTTAATTTATTCATGGGGTCTGATTGTGTATATCGTGCTTACTATATTCTTTGCTTATTTCTATACGTCTATTACATTCAATCCGTTGGAGATAGCAAACAATATGAAAAAGAGCGGCGGCTTTATTCCGGGTATCCGTCCTGGCAAGCCAACCGTAGAGTACTTACAGAAGATATTGAATTACATTATCTTTATTGGTGCATGCGGACTTGTGATCGTTCAGGTAATACCGTATTTCTTCAATGGTGTATTCAAGGCCAATGTTTCCTTCGGCGGAACATCCCTGATCATTATTGTAGGTGTCGTATTAGAGACGATCAAACAGATTGAAGCACAGATGCTTGTACGTAATTACACAGGCTTTTTGAATAATAAAGGAAACTCCATGAAGAACAGTTTCCTCGGTTATTAATTCGCGCGAGTGCAACAAGCCGGATGTGCATGTCTGCATGTATAGATGGCGGCTGTCCTCGGGGATTTCACTGAAACTACTTAGCTCGCCAAGTTTTGTCCTGTGAGGGATAGAACCGGCGGGTTAATGTGCTATATGGATATATCACCGTCCGGGAATCATATGGCGGTGTAAATATGGAGGAACATGTATATGAAAATTATTATGTTAGGGGCTCCCGGAGCAGGCAAAGGAACACAGGCTAAGAAGATCGCAGCGAAATATGGAATTCCTCATATTTCCACAGGAGATATCTTCAGGGCGAACATCAAGAACGGTACAGAACTGGGACAGAAAGCAAAGACCTATATGGATCAGGGACTTCTTGTTCCGGATGAGCTGGTTGTAGATCTTGTCGTAGACAGGGTAAATCAGGAAGACTGTGCATCAGGCTATGTTCTGGACGGGTTCCCGAGAACAATCCCGCAGGCAGAAGCTTTGGATAAAGCGCTGGCTGAACTGGACCAGAAAGTTGACTGCGCCATCAATGTAGAGGTGCCGGATGAGAACATTATCCGTCGTATGTCCGGAAGAAGAGCATGTGTAGACTGCGGCGCTACTTATCATCTGGAATATGCACCGACCAAAGAAGAAGGAGTCTGTGATAACTGCGGAGGAACCCTGATTCTGAGAGATGATGACAAGCCGGAGACGGTTCAGAAGCGCCTTGGTGTTTATCACGAGCAGACACAGCCGCTTATCGACTACTATACAACGGCTGGAATTCTCAAAGAGGTAGACGGAACCATCGATATTAATGATGTATTCGCTGAGATTGTAAAAATCCTTGGAGAATAAGATGGTATTCGAACCGGGAATGCTTGCAAAATCTAAAGCAGGCAGAGATAAAGGCTGTATATATGTCATAATTGATGTCAATGCTGAATATATATATCTGGCGGATGGGGCGTCAAGAACCGTCCGCCGGACAAAACGAAAGAATCAAAAGCATCTGCAGGTAATAAAGAAGGGATATTGTCCTTCCGCTGCAGATGATGAAGCAATCAGAAATGTTATAAACAGATATTCTCGTTTGGACACGAATGAGAATAGTAAAGTGCCAAACGTGCAGGAGGATTAAGTATGTCAAAGACTGACGTAATCGAAATTGAAGGAGTCGTGGTTGAAAAACTGCCAAACGCGATGTTTAAGGTAGAGCTGGAAAACGGCCATGTTGTACTGGCCCACATCAGCGGAAAACTGCGTATGAATTTTATTAAGATTTTACCAGGTGACAAAGTGACGTTGGAAATGTCTCCATATGACCTGAGTAAGGGGAGAATTGTCTGGAGAGATAAGTAAAAAAGTATTGACTTTGCCTGGAGATTAGTGTTATACTATGAAATGGCTGTTTTTGGATAGGTGTGTCCAAAAATAGCTGGCAGCGTATTACCAAGCAAAGGATGGAAGGAGGATTTGACATGAAGGTTAGATCATCAGTAAAACCAATTTGTGAAAAATGTAAAATCATTAAAAGAAAAGGAAGCATCAGAGTAATCTGTGAGAATCCGAAACACAAACAAAGACAGGGCTAATTACTGATTCAGTAAAGAATGTTGGGATTTGTGAATTAATTAGGCGGCTGACAGCGCGACACACCAGGAAGTGTGTAGAGCTGTTTAATATACAGTAAGGATACACCACACTGCTGAATTTGCAGTTACCGAAGGGTTGGTGGTCTTTTGTATATTGCTTATAATACCCGGCGATCATTTACGGTTAGATTCCGTGTCGGGAAAGGGCATCCTGCGGCTTAAAGTTGCGGAATAAGGAATACCCAAAGGGCACCCCGTAACACATGCCCTGCGGACGGATCCACAGCAAGCAGCGGAATAAGGTATGCCTGGATGTTTTTGGGAGAAGGAAGCACCTTTCCGGATGCCAGGAGACATCCCAGTTAGGGACAATATGATAACAGATTTGAAATGGAGGAAAGACACATGGCTCGTATTGCAGGTGTAGACTTACCAAGAGACAAACGTGTAGAAATCGGCTTGACTTATATCTATGGAATTGGTAGAACAAGTGCCAGCCGTATCTTGACAGAGGCAGGAGTAAATCCTGACACTCGTGTCAGAGATCTGACAAGTGAAGAAGTAAAGAAAATCAGCGAAGTGATCGAACAGTCTCAGACTGTAGAAGGTGATCTGAGAAGAGAGATCCAGCTGAATATCAAGAGACTGAAAGAAATCGGCTGTTACCGCGGAATCCGTCACAGAAAAGGACTTCCGGTACGTGGACAGAAGACTAAGACGAATGCAAGAACATGCAAAGGTCCTAAGAGAACTGTAGCTAATAAGAAAAAATAATTAAGAATTCAAGAAAGTAGGTTAGTTTAAATGGCGAAGAAAGTTACCAAAAAAGTGACAAAGAAACGTGTCAAGAAAAACGTTGAACGAGGACAAGCACACATCCAGTCATCTTTTAATAATACAATCGTAACATTAACAGATGCACAGGGAAATGCTCTTTCATGGGCAAGTGCAGGCGGTCTGGGATTTAGAGGTTCAAGGAAATCTACTCCATACGCAGCTCAGATGGCAGCTGAAACAGCAGCAAAAGCAGCATTAGTACATGGTCTTAAAACGGTAGACGTTTTTGTAAAGGGTCCAGGATCAGGAAGAGAAGCAGCAATCCGTGCGCTCCAGGCATGCGGGATTGATGTAACAAGCATCAAAGACGTAACACCGGTACCACACAACGGATGCCGTCCACCGAAACGCAGAAGAGTCTAGTATATATAGGAGGAAGCTAAAATGGCAGTAAATAGAGTTGCAGTTCTTAAGAGATGCCGTTCATTAGGGATGGACCCAATCTATTTAGGAATTAATAAAAAGTCTAACAGACAGTTAAAGAGATCTAATAGAAAAATGAGCGAGTACGGCCTTCAGTTACGCGAGAAGCAGAAAGCTAAATTTATCTATGGTGTATTGGAGAAACCTTTCAGAAACTACTATGCAAAAGCAAAGAAGATGGAAGGCATGACAGGTGAGAATCTGATGATTCTTCTGGAATCCAGACTTGACAATGTAATGTTCCGTATGGGACTTGCGAGAACCAGAAAAGAAGCAAGACAAATTGTTGATCACAAGCATGTAATGGTAAACGGCAAGCAGGTAAACATTCCATCTTACCTTGTAAAGGCCGGAGATACAATTGAAATCAAAGAAAAGCACAAAGGAAGCCAGAGATATAAAGATATTCTGGAAATGACAGGCGGAAATATGATTCCTGACTGGCTGGAAGTAGATGCTGAGAACCTGAAAGCTACAGTAAAAGAACTTCCTGCACGTGAGGCAATTGATGTTCCTGTTGATGAGATGCTTATTGTCGAGTTATATTCTAAATAATCCCTGAGTATAGCAAGATAGTTGCATCCTTGTCACCTGAGAGTCCGGAAAACCGAATCCAGGGCGGCAGGATGTACTTTGTCGCGTGAGGCTTGGGAAGACCAGCCTTCGCGCGGCATAAGCATCGTACCCCTCAACATATTTAAACCCATAAGGAGGGTCTGTGTAGTGTTTGATTTTAATAAACCAAATATTGAGATTACCGAAATTTCAGAAGATAAAAAATATGGAAGATTTGTTGTGGAGCCTCTGGAAAGAGGATATGGAACCACATTGGGCAATTCTCTGAGAAGAATCATGCTTTCTTCCCTTCCGGGAGCAGCCATCAGTTCTGTTAAAATCGACGGAGTCCTGCACGAATTCAGTTCCATTCCGGGTGTAAAAGAAGATGTAACCGAGATTATCATGAATCTGAAATCACTGGCAATCAAGAATACATCAGAATCAGACGAAGTCAAGACCGCATATATCGAATTTGAAGGAGAAGGCGTTGTAACAGGCGCTGATATCCAGGCGGATTCCGATATCGAGATTATGAATCCTGATCAGGTCATTGCTACCTTAAGCGGTGGCAAAGACAGCAAGCTGTATATGGAACTTACCATTACAAAAGGCAGAGGATACGTAAGCGCAGACAAGAATAAAAATGAAGACTTACCGATTGGCGTAATTCCAATTGATTCCATATATACTCCGGTAGAACGTGTGAACCTCACAGTAGAGAATACACGTGTCGGCCAGATTACTGACTATGACAAACTGACACTGGACGTATGGACAAAAGGAACACTGCTCCCGGACGAGGCTGTCAGCCTTGCTGCGAAAGTACTCAGCGAGCATCTGAAGCTGTTTATTGACCTTTCAGAAGTTGCTCAGGCTGCGGAAGTCATGATTGAAAAAGAAGATGACGAAAAAGAGAAAGTACTGGAGATGAGCATTGATGAATTAGAACTCTCCGTGCGTTCATATAACTGTCTGAAGAGAGCCGGCATCAACACCGTTGAGGAACTTACCAACAAGACACCGGAAGATATGATGAAGGTGCGTAACCTTGGACGTAAATCACTGGAAGAAGTGCTGGCCAAGCTGAAGGAATTAGATCTTGAGCTCAACCAGGGTGATGAATAATCACCGTACCATATTGATTATTATTTGAATTATCCTGTCAGTAAGCCCGAAGAGTATGGCAGGAGCATTTGATTAATAAGCCCGAAGATGCATAACCAAATGTTTGAAAATGGAGGATTAAAACAATGGCAAAGTATAGAAAACTCGGCAGAACATCCAGCCAGAGAAAAGCCTTAATCAGAAATCAGGTAACAGCACTGCTGAACAACGGCAGAATCGTTACAACAGAAGCTAAAGCAAAAGAAATCCGCAAAGTAGCAGAGGGATTAATTGCTATGGCTGTTAAAGAAAAAGACAATTACGAAGAAGTTACAGTAAAAGCAAAGGTTGCACGTAAAGACAAAGACGGCAAGAGAGTCAAAGAAGTAGTTGACGGAAAAAAAGTTACTGTATACGATGAAGTAGACAAGAAGATTAAGAAAGATATGCCAAGCAGACTTCACGCAAGAAGAGAGATGCTGAAGGTTCTTTATCCTGTAAAGGAAGTTCCGGCAGCTGCTGCAGGCAAGAAAAGAAATACAAAAGAAGTTGATCTGCCGGAGAAGCTGTTCTCAGAGATCGCTCCTAAGTATACAGACCGCAACGGTGGTTACACAAGAATTGTAAAGATTGGCCAGCGTAAAGGTGATGCAGCTATGGAAGTGCTGATTGAATTAGTATAATTCCGGAAAAAAGTTTATAGAGATTATAAATTTTCATAAATAATGATACGGTCCGGCGGCCGCAGAAAGTAATTTTTATTAAAATGCTTTCTGCAGCCGCCGGTTTTTGTTTTTTAAATGCCTGTGAATGATCAGGAATAGAATGGAAAAAAGCGGTAATTGAAAACCGAAAAATTGCAGATTGTACTTGTTTTTGTGCAATTTACACAACAAATGTTAAAAAAATAACGTTAAAACTTTGACAAAAGCTATATTGACAATTATTTAACGATAGAGTAAACTAAAACCTGTAATTAAGAAAAACAATTCAATTACGGGAGGAAAAATTGAAATGGCAAAGAAGGAAAAGGTCGTAGTACCTGAGATTGTAGACAGCGTGGAAACACTCGAAGCAAAAATGAAAGCTATGCGTGAAGCACAGAAAGTATTTGCTACTTTCACCCAGGAACAGGTAGATAAGATATTCTACGAGGCAGCCCTGGCCGCAAACAAGATGCGTATTCCGCTTGCGAAAATGGCAGTTGAAGAGACACAGAGAGGTATCGTAGAAGATAAAGTCATAAAGAATCACTATGCGGCAGAGTACATTTACAATGCCTATAAAGATACAAAAACATGCGGCGTGATCGAAGAGGATGCTGCATTTGGAATAAAGAAAATTGCAGAACCGATTGGTCTGGTAGCTGCAGTTATCCCGACAACCAACCCGACCTCAACAGCGATCTTCAAAACACTGATCTGTCTGAAGACCAGAAATGCAATCATCATCAGCCCTCATCCGGCTGCAAAGGCATGTACAATAGAAGCGGCAAAAGTTGTTCTGGATGCAGCCGTAAAAGCAGGAGCTCCGGAAGGAATTATCGGATGGATTGATGTACCTTCTCTTGAACTTACAAATACAGTTATGAAGGATTCGGATATCATTCTTGCAACAGGCGGACCAGGAATGGTAAAAGCAGCTTACTCTTCAGGCAAGCCGGCACTCGGAGTAGGACCTGGAAACACACCTGTTATTATCGACGAGACAGCTGATGTTAAGATGGCAGTAAATTCCATCATCCATTCCAAAACATTTGACAACGGTATGATCTGCGCCTCTGAGCAGTCTGTAACAGTTCTGGACAGCATTTATGAGGAAGTCAAAAAAGAATTCGCTTACCGCGGATGCTACTTCCTGAAAAAGGGAGCAGAGCTGGATAAAGTTCGCAAGACGATCATTATCAATGGAGCATTGAACAGCAAGATTCCGGGCAAATCAGCTTATGAAATTGCAAAAATGGCCGGAGTGGATGTTCCGGAAAATACAAAGATCCTGATTGGTGAAGTAGAATCAGTCGACATCTCAGAAGAATTTGCACATGAAAAATTATCTCCCGTACTTGGTATGTATAAAGCAAAAACTTTTGATGAAGCTCTGGAAAAAGCGGCTCAGCTCGTGGCAGACGGAGGATATGGACACACAGCTTCTCTGTATATCCATCCGGCACAGGCAGAGAAAATTGCAAAACATGCAGCAGCTATGAAAACATGCCGTGTACTGATCAACACACCTTCTTCTCACGGCGGTATCGGCGACCTTTACAACTTCAAGATGGCTCCGTCTCTTACACTGGGATGCGGCTCATGGGGCGGGAACTCCGTTTCTGAAAATGTTGGGGTAAAACACTTACTGAACGTTAAGACAGTTGCTGAGAGGAGAGAGAATATGCTTTGGTTTCGAACACCTGAAAAGGTTTACTTCAAGAAAGGCTGTATGCCGGTAGCACTGGATGAGCTTGGAACGATTATGCACAAGAAAAAAGCGTTTATCGTGACAGACTCCTTCCTTTACAAAAACGGCTATGTAGCTCCGATCGAAGCAAAACTGGATGAAATGGGAATTCAGCATACATGCTTCTACGAAGTAGCTCCGGATCCGACTCTGCAGTGTGCACAAAAAGGTGCAGATCAGATGAGAGAATTCGAGCCTGATACCATTATCGCTCTGGGCGGCGGTTCCGCAATGGATGCAGCAAAGATCATGTGGGTAATGTACGAACACCCGGAAGCAAACTTCGAAGATATGGCAATGGATTTCATGGATATCCGCAAGAGAGTATATACATTCCCGAAAATGGGAGAGAAAGCTTATTTTGTAGCAATCCCGACCTCTTCAGGAACAGGTTCCGAGGTAACACCATTCGCAATTATTACAGATGCAGAGACAGGCGTTAAATGGCCGCTTGCAGACTACGAACTGCTTCCGAACATGGCAATTGTGGATGTTGACAATATGATGACCCAGCCAAAAGGCCTGACAAGTGCTTCCGGTATCGATGTTATGACACATGCGATCGAGGCATACGTATCCATCATGGCAACAGATTACACAGATGGCCTGGCAATGAAGGCTGTTAAGAGAGTGTTTGATTACCTTCCGTCAGCATATGAGAATGGAGCAAACGATCCTTATGCACGTGAGATGATGGCAAACGCTTCCTGTATGGCAGGTATGGCCTTTGCAAATGCGTTCCTCGGACTGAACCACTCCATGGCACATAAACTGGGAGCTTTCCATCACCTTCCACACGGTGTTGCAAATGCTGTTCTCCTGACAGAGGTTATGAAATATAACGCAGTTGAGGCTCCGACAAAGATGGGTACATTCTCACAGTACCAGTACCCACATGCACTTGAAAGATACGCTGAATTAGGACGTTTTGCAGGATGCACAGGGAAAGACGACCAGGAAGTATTCGACAACTTTGTTGCAAAACTGGAAGTATTAAAAGAGCAGATCGGAATTAAGAAAACCATCAAAGATTATGGCATTGATGAGAAGTACTTCCTCGATACACTGGATGACATGGTAGAGCAGGCATTCAACGACCAGTGTACAGGGGCTAACCCGAGATATCCTTTACTGAAGGAAATTAAGGAAATCTATCTGAAGTGCTACTACGGCAAATAAGCCTTTCAAACTTTTACTGACAGACTCCGTATCATGCGGGTCCGTGGATATAGCAATAAGGTATACCCAAAGGGCGCCACGTAACACATGCCCTGCGGCGGTTCTGCAGCAAAGCTGCAGAACAAGGTGTACCTTTTGGATATAAATTTTTTCTCACTATTAAGAGCGTGGTGCATTAGCACCACGTTCTTAAAATTAAAAAAGTCCCGGAAAACTCCGAGGCTTTTTTGCTTGATTGAAGCCAAGTGGGGAGTGATCATGCGGAAGAAACCCCAATAAAACCCGGATTCTGTAGTATTATAATAATTGTCAAATAATTAACAATAAAATAAGCAAAAAAAAGATAGTTAAAAAATGCACAAAATTCTCCTGGAGGTCTTACATTGCCCAAAAAGTTGTAGTATAATAAAACCAACTTAAAAAGAGCGGCAACAAAATCAGGAGGTATAGCATATGAAACTTGAAGAAAAGAGTTTAATCGTAGAACGTCCTTATAAGAAAGTTTACAAATGTGATGACAGCGTTGTTAAAGTATTTGAACCGACGCACCCCAAATCAGACATATTTAACGAGGCCCTGAATACAGCCAGGGTAGAAGAGACCGGCCTGGATATTCCAAAAGTAAAAGAAGTAACACAGGTTGACGGCAAATGGGCGCTTGCTATTGAATACAAAGCAGGAAAGACTCTGGAAGACATGATGGAAGCAGACGGCAGCAACCTGGAAAAATACATG
This sequence comes from Clostridium sp. D5, assembly GCF_000190355.1. NCBI lineage: Bacteria > Bacillati > Bacillota > Clostridia > Eubacteriales > Clostridiaceae > Clostridium > Clostridium sp. D5. The sequence continues at coordinate 579,748 of NZ_GL870809.1, forward strand.
GAAGACTTCGTAGACCTGCAGCTTACAGTGCACGCAAAGACTGCCCCTCTGCTGAATAAACTGAAAGATAAACTGTCCCGTCAGATTAACGGTCTGAAAGATCTGGATGCCACAACAAGATACGAACTGCTCACAAGGCTGGAAAGCATGCCGAAGCACAACAAAGTCTGCCACGGCGACTTCAACCCAAGCAACGTAATCGTAGGAAAGAACGGCAAGATGACAGTCGTGGACTGGGCACACGCAACCCAGGGCAACGCCAGCGCAGACGCTGCCATGACCTATCTCTTATTCGCATTAAAAGACCAGAATGCAGCAGACCTGTACCTGAAGCTTTTCTGCAAAAAGAGCGACACCGCAAAACAATACGTACAGCAGTGGCTGCCGATCGTAGCGGCGGCACAGCTCACAAAAGATAACGAACTCGAAAAAGAATTCCTAATGAAATGGATCGATGTGATTGATTATCAGTAGGGGAGGTTTTGGAGGAGGGGCGCTAAGTGAAAGGTGTGTCTGGTTCCCCCGCAGGGGATGTGCATGCCGTTTCAAACTCCTGTCCACTTGCTGAGAATCCGTAAGAGAAAAAACAGGGAACAGGGAGGGTGCTTGCCGCAGTTGGCCCGAATGCCGATGCATTCGCGCCGCCGGCGGCAACAGAATTT
>NZ_GL870809.1:580611-600682 GCF_000190355.1 Clostridium sp. D5
AGGGTGCTTGCCGCAGTTGGCCCGAATGCCGATGCATTCGCGCCGCCGGCGGCAACAGAATTTGTTTTGAAAACAAATTCTGCCCTCCCTGTTCCCTGTTTTTTCTCTAACGGATTCTAGCGCGCGTTCTATGGAGTTTCGAAACGGCATGCACATCCCCTGAGGGGGAACCAGACACACCTTTCACTTAGCTGGACGCATCCGGTCGGAAATTAAGAGCCCCCTACCGGGGGGAAAGCATACTTCCGCAGATCCAGCTCAATCCGCTGTCACCGCGGAGGTTCCTCACGTATTCGATTTTACCTGCCGACTGGATGAAGCCCAGCCTGACGGAAATGGGGAGGGGATCGGAGCGGGAGAACAGAAGACGGGGGCTGGATGTATAGAACGCACGGTTTAGAAGTCCTTACGCAGAAGGAGCTGTCCATGAGGGATGGAAAGTGATTTTCCAAATCACTTTCCAGTACAACTTAAACGAGAAAGCATCAGGCTTTCTCGTTGCTTGTTGCACGTGCCCTCATGGACAGCTCCTTGTGCGTTAGGACTTCTCCGTAAGTGGGTTACATCCAGCCCCCGTCTTCTGTTCTCCCGCTCCGATCCCCTCCCCATTTCCGTCAGGCGGACCTTACCTAATCCCACCTAACATCGACCACAAACCGCTACCAGCTTGGGAAGAAGAGGTTGTTTCCGATGTTGACTCCCGGCCTCCCCGCTGTTCCTGCGTAGAGGAAGTAGTAGCAGTCTGAGACTGCGGCCAGGCGTGCTCCGTTGATGGCATCCTGGGCTACAGTGTATGCCAGGTCACTTGCTCCGCGCTCAAGTACGGCATCCAGACGGCCTGACCATACAGGCTCGAACTGTCCGCCGGCGTAGACGACATCTGTGATGGAATTTGGGAAGATCGGGCTGTTTACACGGTTCATGATTACTGTTGCTACGGCGAGCATGGAATCGTAATCGTGCATGGCTTCACAGTCCAGTATTGCGGCAAATACGTCCAGATCACTTCCTGATGCATTGGTGGCACCGCCGTTTACTACGGTATCGTCATAGCCGCCGCCGTCGCTTCCGCCTCCGGAATCATTGCCTCCGGATGGAGTATTTCCGGGATTATTATTGTCATTTGTGCTGTTATTACCGCTGTTGGGAGTCTGAGTGGAAGCGTTGTTTGCTGCGACTTTCGCTGCGGCCTCTGCGGCCAGTTTTGCGGCTTCCTCCTCCCTCAGTTTTTTAAGCTGTTCATGAAAGGCATTCAGATCGGTTGATGTTGCATCTGCCTTCAGGACTAGTTCTTCCCTGCGGTTTTCCAGGCTTTTCTGGAGGTCCTTCATGGAATCCTGCTGAGCCTCCAGCGTAACTTTCCTGTCAGAAATCTCCTTTTGCGTGTCCTGCAGAGTCTGGAGCATGCTGCGGTCATATTTACTGATGTTCTGTATAAAGTCCGCTTTATTCAGAAAGTCGGTCAGGTTGTCCGCTGAAAAAAGCATCTCCAGGAGTGTTGCGTTGCCGGTTTCATACATATACTTAATACGGGATTTCATATCTTCGTATTGTTGTGCTTCGTTTGCCTCTGCTTCAGCTAAGGAATCTTTTGTCCTCTGGATCTCACCGTTGGTAATTTCAACCTGCATCTCAGTTGTAGATATCTCATCACTTATTGCCACAAGCTCCTGGTTGATACCTTCAAGCTGGGATTGCAGATCAGAAGTTTTGCTTTCGAGACTTTCTGCATCTTCAGCGTGCGCCGGAAAAACAGAAAGCACCAGTACAAGAGAACAGATAAATACTGCAATGGCCTGTCCTCTGCGTTTTAAGCGCAATCTCATATTCTACAATTCCTTTCTCAATTGATTTGCCCTGATATTATACTATAAATTGCTTTATTAAGCAAATTTTGATAGAATAAGTTATAAAAATTTAAGAGAAACGTGAGGAGCTGGCAGGTGATGAAACAGCAGATAAAAATGATTGGTCTGGATTTGGACGGTACGCTTTTGAATGATAAAAAAGAGCTGCTGCCATATACAAAACAGGTATTGGAGGAAGCGATTGATAAAGGAATTGTCGTACTGATGGCTACAGGAAGACCATTTACGGGAATTCCGGAGGAGTTAAGATATTTTCCGGGCATCCGTTATGCGCTTACGGCGAATGGGGCAAGAGTGATTGATGTACAGGAAGAGAGAATATTGATAGAACGCCTTCTTCCAATAGAAAAAGCAAAGAAAGCATTGGAAACTCTGCGAAAATATGATACATTACAAGAAGTGTACTTCGATGGACAGGGGTATGCAGATGAGGATAAGCTGAATGCTATCAGCCGTTACCACCATAATCCGCATATGTGGGACTATGTGCGTAAAACCAGAAAAGCAGTGCCGGATGTTATGGCGCTTACACTGGAAAGGTACAGAGATATGGATAAGATGCAGGCGCTGTTTGCCAATATGGAAGACAAAGCAGCCGCATGGAGTGATCTGGAACAGCAGGAGGGAATCGTACTGGTCAGTTCACTGGGATATAATATAGAAATAAATGCTGCCGGAGTCAACAAGGGGACCGCGCTGGTTGAACTGGGCGGGATGCTTGGAATCAGGCGCGAAGAGATTATGGCGTGCGGTGACGGTGACAATGACATTGAGATGGTAAAAGAAGCCGGATTTGGCGTTGCAATGGGCAATGCAGAAGACGAGGTAAAGGCCGCTGCGGATTACATAACACTTTCGAATGAAGAAGAGGGGGCGGCGAAGGCCATTGAAAGATTTGCTCTAAGAGGAGGAGACATATGTTAGAAGCTTTAAAGGTAATTGTACTGGGGATTGTAGAAGGTATTACCGAATGGCTGCCGATCAGCAGCACGGGACATTTGATACTTGTAGAAGAGTTTGTAAAACTGAAGATGACAGACGATTTTATGTCTATGTTCAATGTGGTCATCCAGCTGGGGGCAATCCTGGCGGTTGTTGTCATCTATTTCCACAAACTGAATCCTTTTTCAGATACTAAGACGCATAAACAGAAGATGCTGACTCTCCAACTGTGGGTTAAGGTACTGATTGCATCGGTTCCGGCGGCGATTATAGGACTTTTGTTTGATGATTTTATTGATGCACATTTGATGAATTATGTAGTAGTGGCTATTACACTGATCCTGTATGGTGTAGCATTTATCGTGGTGGAAAAAAGGCACGAACATGTCAAACCGGCAGTAAAGAGGCTGTCTGATCTGACGATCCCGATGGTCCTGATTATTGGCTGCTTTCAGGTGCTTGCACTGATACCGGGAACCTCACGGTCGGGTGCCACGATCATCGGCGGACTGCTGATTGGAGCTGCAAGAGGCGTAGCGGCGGAATTTACATTTTTCCTGGCCATTCCGGTCATGTTCGGTGCAAGTTTCTTAAAGATTATAAAGTTTGGTTTCCATTTTACCGGCATGGAGGTGTTCCTGCTGCTGCTTGGATGTGTGATCTCCTTTGTGGTATCCATATTTGCAATTAAGTTCCTGATGCAGTACATAAAGAACCATGACTTTAAGGTTTTTGGATATTATAGAATTGTACTTGGAATCATCGTACTGCTCTACTTTGGAATGACTGCACTATTTGCATAAAAACAAAAGCGCAGTGGTTCGGATTTTACCGGAAAGAACAGAGATTTAATACGGGGAGGGCTGTAAGAGCCATCCCCGTTTGCTATATACAAATTTCTTTATGGAATATTAAGGGAAATACGGCGCATAGTCTTGTTTTTTACAGAAAACATGATAAAATATAGAAATAATGTGTATGATTATGCATAACAATGTAAATTGGGAGGAAACCAAAAAATGAAAAAGAAAATTATTAGCTTATTATTAGTCGCAGTATGCGTGTTTTCAATGGCTGCATGCGGATCTAAGAAGGAAGACAGCAGCACGGGGGATTCAGGAGATGCCACTAAGAAGGAAAAACTGGTTATGGCTACAAATGCAGAGTTCCCGCCGTATGAATTTTATGAGGGGAAAGATGTTGTAGGTATTGATGCCGATATCGCGGCTGCAGTAGCTGAGGAGATGGGCATGGAGCTGGAGATTGAGGATATGGCATTTGACTCTATCATCACAGCAGTAACAAGCGGAAAGGCAGATATCGGTGCGGCAGGCATGACCGTAACAGAAGACCGTCTGGAGAACGTAGATTTTACTGATACATATGCAACTGCAACACAGGTTATTATCGTAAAAGAGGACAGCGCCATTACAGGGCCGGACGAGCTGAATGGAAAGAAAATCGGTGTGCAGCTCGGAACAACAGGCGATATCTATGCTGATGATATCGAAGACGCAACTGTAGAACGTTACAACAAAGGATTTGAGGCTGTTCAGGCACTGCAGCAGGGCAAGATTGATGCGGTAGTTATTGACGGAGAGCCTGCAAAGGAATTTGTAAAAGAAGCAGAGGGCCTGAAGATCCTGGACGAAGCATTTACAGAAGAAGAGTATGCAATTGCAGTTAAAAAGGAAAATGACGAACTGAAAGAAAAGATTAATGATGCACTGGCTAATCTGAAGGATTCTGGCAAACTGGATGAAATCGTAGCTAAATATATCAGCGCTGACAGTGCAGAATAAAAGAGGATACGATTATGTTGCAGACGTTGCAGGATAAGTTTTACGGGAATTTTATAGAAGATAACCGCTGGGAATACATTTTAGATGGACTGGGGGTCACTTTGCAGGTGACCTTCTTTGCTGTAATAATTGGTATAGTAATTGGTTTTCTGATTGCGATTATACGTTCCACTTACGATAAGACAGGAAAACTGAAGATACTCAATTTTATCTGTAAGATATATCTGACTGTAATCAGAGGAACTCCGGTTGTTGTCCAGCTTTTGATTATCTATTTCGTGATATTCGGAAGCGCAGACATCAGCAAAGTTCTGGTGGCAATCATGGCATTCGGGTTTAATTCCGGGGCATATGTTGCCGAGATATTCCGTTCCGGTATTATGTCCATAGATAACGGACAGTTTGAGGCCGGGCGCAGTCTCGGGTTTAACTATGTACAGACAATGATTCATATCATTATGCCGCAGGCTTTTAAAAATGTTCTGCCGGCGCTTGGCAATGAGTTTATCGTACTGTTAAAGGAGACATCGGTTTCCGGCTATATCGCGCTGCAGGATCTTACCAAAGGCGGTGATATCATACGAAGCCGTACATATGATGCATTCATGCCTCTTATTGCTGTAGCTTTGATTTACCTTGTTATGGTAATGATATTTACGAAGCTTGTAAATATGCTGGAGAGGAGGCTGAGAAACAGTGATCATTAATGGAGATGTATTGATAAAGGTGGAAGACCTGCATAAGGTTTTCAATAACAGACTTCATGCGCTGGATGGAGTAACAGAAGAGATCCGCAAAGGCGAGGTGGTTGTGATTGTCGGGCCGTCAGGCTCCGGCAAGTCTACGTTCCTCCGCTCTCTGAACCTTCTGGAGACACCAACGACGGGGCATGTATATTTTGAAGGAACGGATATCACAAGCAAGGAAACAGACATTGACCGCCATCGCCAGAAGATGGGAATGGTGTTCCAGCATTTTAATCTTTTCCCGCATAAAACGATTATAGAGAATATCACGCTTGCACCGATTAAGGTTCTGAAGAAGAGCAAAGCAGATGCCGAAAAGCAGGCGATGGAACTGCTGAAGCTGGTCGGGCTGGAAGAAAAGGCACATTCCTATCCTTCCCAGCTGTCAGGCGGACAGAAGCAGCGTATTGCAATTATCCGTTCCCTGGCAATGAACCCGGAGGTTATGCTTTTTGATGAACCAACTTCCGCTCTCGATCCCGAGATGGTGGGGGAGGTACTGGAACTTATGAAAAAGCTTGCCCATGACGGCATGACAATGGTAGTTGTCACACATGAAATGGGATTCGCACGGGAAGTTGCAACAAGAGTCATATTCATGGATGAAGGAAAAATAAAAGAACAGGGTGCACCTGAAGAATTCTTTAATAATCCGGAGGAACCTCGGTTACGGGAATTTCTTTCGAAGATTTTGTAGGCAGAGGGGACGCCTGATGGAAGCGGGACGCACCGACAGCGCCGGGGGAGGGTTCTGCTGATTTTGGAAACCGGCCGCGTTGCCTAAGAAGAGCTAACTGCGAAACAGCCGCATTTTATGGGATCGAGCGTATTCACTTAGAAAGCTGATGCTTTCTAAGTGAATACGCTCTGAATAATTGATTCGGAATCAATTATTCCCCATAAAATGCGGCTGTTTCGCAGTAAGCTCTTCTAAGGCACGCTAGAGGCTTCCAAAATCAGCAGAACCCTCCCCCGGCGCTGTCGGTGCGTCCCGCTTCCATCAGGCTGGGCAGCTGCAAATCGGGAGAGAGAAGGCGGGGCGGGACCGAGGTTGTGGGGCGTCTTGGCGGGGGTGGCGGATGGAGGGGGATTGGTGTAACGGATGTGGCAGTGGAAGAAAGTGAAATATTCCAATTCCGCACAGTGCGCCCCTACCAGCCAAAAATCTCCATATCCAACCCCATTTATTTTTGGAGGGTTCTGTGTTATTCTTAGTAGGATGTTATATTAAATGATTTTTTGATTTTACTAATAAATTTGAATCCGGGATGGAAAAGGGATTGATATATGAGATATGAACGTATTGAAAAGGCAGTGTTTTTGGAGAGGCCGAACAGGTTTATTGCTTATGCTATGATTCAGGGGCAGAAAGAGATTATTCATGTGAAGAATACGGGGCGGTGCGCGGAGCTTTTGAGGCCGGGGGCTGTTATTTATGTACAGGAAAGTCTTAAGGCGGAGCGGAAGACGAAGTGGGATTTGATTGCTGTGGAGAAGGGGGAAGTTATTGTTAATATGGACTCCCAGATTCCGAACAGGGTGGCACAGGAGTGGATTGAGGCTGGCAATTTAATGGGGGAAGAACCTTATGTCAGGCCTGAGACAACTTATGGGAATTCGCGGTTTGACCTTTATGTGGAAGCAATGGGACGCAAGTGTTTTATTGAGGTGAAGGGAGTGACACTGGAGGAGAATGGGGTGGCTCGTTTTCCGGATGCGCCCAGTGAACGTGCGGTCAAGCATGTGGAAGAACTCTGCAGGGCGGTGAAGGACGGGTATGAGGCGTATATTTTGTTCGTGATCCAGATGAAGGGGATCCGTTATTTTACTCCAAATGTGGATACACATCCGGCGTTTGGAGAGGCGCTGAGAAAGGCAAAGGCGGCGGGGGTACATGTACTGGCTTATGACTGTAAAGTGACTGCAGAGAGTATCGTGCTGGATGAGCCTGTGCCGGTGGTGCTGGGAAGCCCCGTGCTGAAAGAGGCTGTGGTTCCTCTTGTAAGCTGGTATCAGGAGCATAAGAGGGATCTTCCCTGGCGGCATGAGATCAGTGCATACCGGGTGTGGATTTCGGAGATCATGCTTCAGCAGACGCGGGTGGAGGCCGTAAAACCGTATTTTGAAAGATTTTTAAAGGAACTGCCCACGGTGAAGGATCTGGCCGAGGTGGAGGAGGACCGGCTCCTGAAGCTGTGGGAAGGGCTGGGTTATTATAATAGGGTCCGGAATATGCAGAAGGCGGCCCGCCAGATTATGGAGCAGCATCACGGGGAGTTTCCTGATACATACGATGAGATTCTGTCGCTTACGGGGATCGGAAGCTATACGGCGGGGGCGGTGAGTTCGTTTGCGTTCGGGATTCCCAAGCCCGCGGTGGATGGAAATGTTCTGCGGGTAGCGGCAAGGCTTATGGCGCGGGATGAAGATATCATGAAAGCAGGGGTTCGGACGCGCATTGAGCAGGAAATAGAGGAAGTGATACCGGCAGATGCTCCGTCCGACTTTAACCAGGGACTGATCGAGCTGGGGGCTATTGTCTGTGTGCCAAACGGCGGGCCTAAATGTACGGAGTGTCCCCTGGCCGGACTCTGCATGGCTAAAAAACTGGGGATTGAGACGGAGCTGCCGGTGCGGTCTAAGGCGAAGGCAAGGCGGATCGAGAAGAGAACGGTTCTGATTCTGGAGGATGGAGATACACTGGCTATAAAAAAACGTCCGCCCAAAGGGCTTCTGGCCGGTCTGTATGAGCTGCCCAATCTGGAAGGACAGATGAGCAGGAAAGAAGTAATAGAGTACTGTAATTCAATTGGACTATCGCCGCTGCATGTGAAAAAAGTGCAGAATGCGAAACATATTTTCAGCCATGTGGAATGGCATATGACGGGTTACGAGATCAAAGTGGACGGACTGGAGAAAAACTGCAGCGAAGACATGCTGTTTGTCAACCGGGCGGAAATCGAGGACAAATATCCGATTCCCTCCGCTTTTGAGGCATATCGGGGAGTTGTTTTAGAGTCCGCTCTGTTTTCTTGAATCCCATGCTGATTTATGGTATACTCGGTATATAACGAGCGGGATAAAAGGAGTGTACATTTATGGGTGATAAGATTGAGCTGTCAAGGCAGCAGCAGAAATCAAAGGAAACAAAAGAACGCATTTTCCGTGCTGCAAAGAGGATTCTGCAAAAGAATGGTTATGAAGAGCTTTCCATCAAGAATATCTGCGAAGAGGCAGGGGTATCTAATGGAAGTTTTTATCATCATTTTAAGACAAAGGATGATCTGCTTTCTTATTATATAGAGGATCAGCCCAGCATCAACCCGGATCTGCTTGATTTGCCGAGGAATGCAGACGAAGCGAAAATCGCCATTATCCATGTATACCTGAATTATGTAGAGTACTGCAGGGAGCTTGGCGTAGAGTTTATGTCGGGATACTACGATACAAAGAATCAGGCGCTGAATCCCGCCAGCCGCGCTGAGAGACCGTATCCCATTGTGACGGTACAGACTTATGTAGAAAAAGCCATGCAGGAGGGAATTATCAGACTGAATGTCGGGATTGAAGCTTTTACGACAGACATCAGGATGATCGTGATCGGTAATGTATTTGAGTGGTGTCTGCGCGGCGGGGAGGCTGATTTTGAGGGCAATATGCGCCGCTCACTGGGCAAATACCTGGACAGCACCATTTCTTAAACCAGATCCGCATAAGCCGAGGAGGTATACAGTATGAGATACAGCTTTATAGTGAATCCCAATTCCCGTTCCGGAATGGGCGGCATGATCTGGGATATGATTGAACCGGAACTGAAAAAACGGCAGGTGGAATATGAGTGCTTCCATACGGCCTGTACGGGACATGCAGCCAGGATCATCGGCGGTATCACATCGGATGGGAAAGAACATACCCTTGTAGTGCTCGGCGGGGACGGAACCGTCAATGAAGTGATGAATGGAATCACAGACCTTGACAAGGTAATTCTGGGATATATTCCTACCGGTTCCAGCAATGACTTTGCGAGGGGGATGAAACTTCCAACGGAGCCGCTCAAGGCGCTGGATATGATATTGAAGCCCCGCAGAATTCAGCGGATGGATGTCGGACTGTTAACCCGTGCCGGAAAAAAACGGCGGTTTGCAGTGAGCACGGGGATCGGGTTTGATGCGGCAATCTGCCATCAGGCCGCCGTATCCAGGCTCAAGGTATTGTTAAATCATCTGAAACTGGGAAAACTGACATATGTGGGAATCGCACTGAACAGGCTGTTTCATGACAAACCGGTAAATGCAGAGATTACGTTGGACGGTAACGAGACAAAAAGGTTCCGGAAGGTATATTTTGCGGCTGCCATGAATAATCCTTACGAGGGCGGCGGTTTCCGTTTTTGTCCGGATGCCGCAAATGATGATGGCCGGCTGGATGTGATTGTGATATCGGGACTTCCCCGCCTGGCGGTCCTTCTGCTATTGCCGACGGCATACAAAGGATGGCATGTACATTTCCCGGGGATCCATGTATTCAAATGTAAAAAGGCTGTCATAAAGATGGAACGTCCTCTTGCTGTACATACTGACGGAGAACCCGTATTTCTGAGAAGAGAGATTATGGCGGAGATACTGGAAGAACAAATCAGGGTTATCACGGCGTGAAAGAAGGAGTAGGTTATGTACGTACTGGTTCTGGCTGCAGTCATAATAGCAGCTGTTTATATGTTTATGATTATGCCGCGTCTGACGATGCGGAAACGAATGAAGCTCTTTATGGGTCAGGAGTGGGCCCACAGAGGGCTTCATTGCGTTGAGAAAGGCATTCCGGAGAACTCCATGGCTGCATTTAAGCTGGCCGTAAAAGAAGGGTATGGGATAGAGCTGGACGTACATCTGACAAAGGATGGCCAGCTGGTTGTCTTTCATGATGATACTTTGAGACGTGTGTGCGGGAAAGAGGGGCAGATAGAAGAGATGTCCTATGAGGAACTGCAGAAATGCTATCTCAGCGGTACCTCAGAAAAAATCCCTCTTTTTTCGACAGTTCTTTCCTATATAGAAGGGCGTGTTCCGCTGTTGATTGAGGTGAAACTGCCCTCTCAGAACACGGAGATCTGTGTACATCTGGCGGAAGAGCTGCGGGGCTACAGGGGCCCTTATCTGGTGCAGTCCTTCAACTGTCTGGTGCTTCGCTGGCTGAAAAAGCATCGGAAGGATATCCTGAGGGGGCAGCTGTCCTCCAATCTGGTGAGAAGTGATGATTCGCCTCATTATCTGCTTCGGTTCTGCGTAAAATATTTGGTGAGCAACTGCATCTGCAGGCCTGATTTTATATCCTACAAGTTAAAGGACAGCCAGAACATAAGCCTCTGGATACTCCACAGCCTGCTGCTTACGCCGGTGGCAGTATGGACGATCCGCACTGCTGCGGCTATGGAGCAGGCGAAAAGACAATACGATATGTATATATTTGAAGGCATGAAATAGACGGGTAAAACAAAGAGGATTTCATTAACAGATTAGTAACAAATATCTGCTAAAGCCCGTAAAATCGAAAGATTTTGTTAAGGTTTTATGAACTTTATTGTTGTGCTCCAGGATTCGTGCTATAATCGGGACAGCTAGAGAATATGGATTCAAAAAGGGAGCGTTCGGTATGAACTTTAAGACGAAAGCGACGAGTTTTATCAAGAAATATAAGCATGCCTGGGTGTTTGGGTACATTTTAATTTACATGCCGTGGTTCTTGTATCTTGAAAAGCATGTAACGTCAGATTATCACGTGATACATTCCGTCATTGATGATAAAATACCATTTATAGAATATTTTATTGTGCCATACTTACTGTGGTTTGTATTTATAGCCGTCACATTTTTATACTTTTTCTTTACAGATGTGGATGGTTTTTACAGATTGGCTAAGCTGATGTTTACAGGGATGACAATATTCCTTATAATATCCACATTAGTTCCGAACGGATTGAATCTGCGTCCCGTGTATTTTACGAGAGATAATATTTTCATAGATATGGTGAAGATGCTGTACCAGACGGATACGCCGACCAATGTTCTGCCGAGCCTGCATGTATTTAACTCACTGGGGGCCTGTATAGCAATCTACAACAGCAAGTCGCTGCAGAAACATAAGATGATCAGTTGGAGTGCCTACATCCTGGCTGCCCTGATCATTTTGGCAACAATGTTCCTGAAGCAGCACTCGATCATAGATGTAATGGCTGCGTTCATCATGGCTTACACTCTATACCAGTTTGTTTACGAGACGAACCGCAAAAAAGCTCCCAGGCTTTCTAATCAGATGGCTACCTGGGGGAAATGATAAATAAAAACACTTTTAATGAAAATCACCCGAAAAAGAGGATGTTTTCCAGGTACCAGTATGGAAAATGTAAAGACAGACGGAAAGTTATGCTGCCTTTTACGTCCCCTGTTTCGGGTGAAATTTTATGGAGCGGAAGAGGTACGGCTGCAGCCCCTCTTTGTTTCATTTCACCGTCACTTAAAAAAAAGCGCCGGAATTACTATACCTATAGCCAAAACAACGGCTTAAGTGTTATAATGTGAAAAGATTATATGAAAGAATTAGGAGGAAAGAGATTAGACATGGGCAAGATAATGTTAACAGGGGACAGACCAACCGGGAGGCTGCATGTGGGACACTATGTCGGTTCTTTAAAACGGAGAGTGGAACTGCAGAATGCAGGTGAGTTTGATGATATATTTGTAATGATAGCGGATGCACAGGCACTGACGGACAATGCGGATAATCCGGAAAAAGTAAGGCAGAATATTATCGAAGTAGCACTGGACTATCTGGCATGCGGGCTGGATCCGGCAAAGTCGACTCTGTTTATCCAGTCACAGATTCCGGAGTTATGTGAACTGTCTTTTTATTATATGAATCTGGTTACGGTTTCCCGTTTGCAGCGCAATCCTACTGTTAAATCAGAGATTCAGATGAGGAACTTTGAGGCAAGCATTCCGGTGGGATTCTTCACTTATCCGATCAGCCAGGCGGCAGATATTACAGCATTCAAGGCAACGACAGTACCGGTAGGGGAAGACCAGCTCCCGATGCTGGAACAGACGAAGGAGATCGTGAGGAAGTTTAATTCAGTTTACGGCGATACACTTGTGGAGCCGGATATTCTGCTTCCGGACAATACGGCCTGCCTGAGGCTTCCCGGAACCGACGGGAAGGCGAAGATGAGTAAGTCTCTGAATAACTGTATCTATCTTTCAGAGGAGCCGGATTCTATCAAACAGAAGGTATTCAGTATGTTTACTGATCCGACTCATATCAAAGTGGAAGATCCGGGAAAACTGGAGGGCAACACGGTATTTACGTATCTGGATGCTTTCTGCAGACCGGAATATTTTGAAGAATTTCTACCGGATTATGCCAATCTGGATGAGCTTAAAGCACATTATCAGCGGGGCGGACTCGGAGATATGAAGGTGAAACGCTTCCTGAATTCTGTCCTGCAGGCAGAGCTGGAGCCGATCAGGAACAGAAGAAAAGAGTACCAGAAAGATATCCCATATGTATATGAGATACTGAAAAAGGGAAGTGAAAAGGCGGAAAGCGTAGCTGCCGGGACTTTACGTGATGTAAAGGAAGCGATGAAGATAAACTATTTTGAAGACCTGGAGTTAATCAACGCGCAGGCTGAAAAATTCCGGGAGTAAAGAAGCAAAGGGGTTCTGAATATGCAGGATATAAAAAACTCTGAAGAATATAAGAGCCTGCTGGCGCGTGCCAACTATGATGATTTGACAAAGGTACTGAACCGCAGGGCAGGCAGAGAACGTCTTGACAATTTGCTTGAAAAGGCAAGGGGCGAGAGAAAAATGCTTGTTGTGTCTCTGTGTGATGTGAATGACCTGAAGCAGATCAATGACAGATACGGGCACAGAGAAGGCGATAATATGCTGCGGTATGTCGCATCTGCGATGTCCCGGGAGATGAAAGAAAATGACATTCTGTTCCGGCTGAGTGGGGATGAGTTTGCTATGGCCTTTTATAATGAGAATCAGAGGAATGCAGAGAGGCGCATGCAGGACATCCTGGCATATCTGAACGAAAAAAAGAAGTACAGAAAAGTTGTTTATGAAACTTCTTTTTCTTATGGACTTGTTGAAATATATCCGGAAGAATTTTATACAGTGGAGGATCTTCTGGAAAAAGCGGATGGCAGGATGTATATCCAGAAACGGAATTATCATATACTTCGCGCAAAGCAGAGGCTGGAGCAGCAGGACAGTTCCGGCGTCCTGAAGTTTGTATATGATAAGGAGCATCTCTATGATGCACTTATGAGCAGTACAGATGATTATATCTTTGTCGGCAATATGAAGACAGGGGTATTTCGTTACCCCCCCGCTATGGTCGAAGAATTTGGGCTGCCGGGAGAAGTGGTGGAGAATGCCGCAGCATTTTGGGGCGGAAAGATACATCCCCACGATGAAAGAAGCTTTCTGGAGAGCAATCAGGAGATTGCCGATGGCCGTACAGAGTCCCATGATATCGAATACCGCGCCAGAAATGCCAGAGGTGAATGGATCTGGCTGCGCTGCCGGGGAAGGATGATCCGGGATGAGAAAGGCCGGCCGAATCTGTTTGCAGGTATGATAACCAATCTGGGGCGTAATAACCAGATTGACCATATGACAGGCCTGTATAACCGTTTTGAGTTTGAGGGCGACGCAAAAAAATATCTGGTGGATAAACAAGGAACAGAGAATTTGGAAATCATGCTTCTGAATATGGACAGTTTCCGCAATATTAACGATTTAAATAACCGCTCTTTCGGGGACGCTATCCTGAAAATAACGGCGCAGAAGATAGCAGAATTTCTTCCGTCCAATGCAAAGGTATACCGGATGGATGGAGATGAGTTTGCAGTTTTGTTGCTGAATGGAAGCAGAGAGGAAGGCCGGGAGGTATTCAGGCGGATACAGCAGCATTTCCGAAAGTTCCAGGAATATAATGGCCGGAAGTATTACTGTACCATGTCGGCCGGTTTTGCTTCTTATCCGGATGATTCGGATGATTATCAGGAACTTCTGCAGTATGCCAGTTATTCACTGGAATATTCAAAGCTGAAAGGTAAAAACCGGATGACGGAATTCTCATCTGAGATATTACAGAGCAGGGGGAGAAAGCTGGAGATGACGGAACTGGTCAGAGAAAGTATCGAAAGAGGTTTCGCAGGATTTTCTTTGAACTATCAGCCTCAGATGGATGCCGCTGCAAAAACATTATGCGGGGCAGAGGCGCTGGCCAGATGGCAGTGCACAGCGTTCGGTGATGTGCCTCCTTCCGAGTTTATCCGGATACTGGAACAGAGCGGTATGATTATAAAAGCCGGAAAATGGATATTCACAGAGGCAGTCAGACAGTGCAGGGAATGGATTAAGCGGAAACCGGATTTTAGAATGAGCATTAATCTTTCCTATCCGCAGCTGCTGGAAGAGGATTTCGTGACATTTGTCCTGGGGACACTGGATGCACATCAGCTGCCATATGAAAATATCATTCTGGAACTAACAGAGACCTACCTGATCGAGCAGGATGGTATCGTCCATGATATTATGGAGAAACTGCAGGAAAAAGGGATACAGACGGCAATGGACGACTTTGGGATGGGATATTCATCTCTGTTCGAACTGAAAAATACACCTGCAGATATCATAAAGATCGACCAGGGATTTGTAACCGGTCTGACGACAGATTTATTCACTTCTACATTTATCCGTTCAATTACAGAGCTCTGCCATGATGTGGGGAAGACCGTCTGCCTGGAAGGTGTTAAGACGGAGGAAGAATATAACGTGGCAAAAGAAATAGGAATAGACCTGATACAAGGTTACTATTTTGGCAAGGCGGTACCGCCGAATGAGTTCCAGGCGGAATTCCTGTGAGGAAATAAAGACAATAAAAAAGCCTGAAAGCATTTGCTTTCAGGCTTTTGAACGTGCGCGAGAAGATTCGAACTCCCGACCTTCTGGTCCGTAGCCAGACGCTCTATCCAGCTGAGCTACGCGCACATACTGAAACTATTTCGTTCACAGCAGATATTAGTATATAACAAAAATTCCGGCTTGTCAATAGGTTTGCTTGAAAAAAATGGAGAATTGGGGAGACACTAAACGCCTTCCCCAATTCCACTTGTGGCCGGCGTGATCCTGCCGGTTAAAAACATCCCAGTTCCTCATTAAATGGGGCGGAACAGATGACGGGGGATTCCGTCTACCACGATTGGTGATACATCGCCTTGTATTAAAGGGCGTACATAATTGACGAATTCATCGGTTACGTAGGTTCCCTCTTCGTTTACCCAGTTTCTTGGAACGAGTTTTTCATCGTTCGCTATTTTATGAACGTCTTTGACCTCCGTTCCGCTCTGGTATGGGTCATCGGAAAGCCGCTGCAGTACGACCATCTTGCCGGAATCTCCTTCATCGGCAGCTTTAACTGCGGCACCGCCTACCTGATATGCTTCCAGGATGTCCACACGGGAAGCACAGTGGGATGCGGAGCGCTGCAGGCTGCTCAGCTCGATTGTACGGGTTTTACAGTTAACCTCGCCTGCAATATAGCTGGCAAGATAGTTTGCGGTGCCTGAGAGCTGTTTGTGGCCGAATGCGTCTACAAAATCAATGCTCTGTCCCAGTTCACACACATAGCGGCCGTCAGCCAGCCGTATACCCTCGGAAACAGCAATAACAACAGAGGGCTTTTTAGCCAGAAGTTCACGTACCTTAGTGCCGAACTTTTCAATGTCAAAAGACAGTTCCGGAAGATAGATCAGATCAGGGCCTGCACAGTCCTCGCCCTTTGCAAGTGCAGAAGCACCTGTCAGCCATCCGGCATTGCGTCCCATGATTTCTACAATGGATACAAGTCCTTTCGTGTATTCCAGGCAGAAACTGTCACGGATGATCTCCTTTACGGATGTGCCGATATATTTGGCGGCGCTTCCGTATCCGGGAGTGTGGTCAGTGAGCGCGAGGTCGTTGTCTATCGTTTTCGGACAGCCCACAAAACGGGTATGATGTCCTGTAACTATGGCGTAATCGGAAAGCTTCTTGATGGTATCCATAGAGTCATTGCCGCCGATATAAATGAAAGCTTCGATATCAAGCTTATCCAGAATCTCGAAAATTTTCTCGTATACGTCCATGCTTTCATGGATTTCAGGGAGCTTAAAGCGGCAGGAGCCGAGGAAAGCTGCGGGGGTTCTCTTAAGTAATTCTGCGTCCAGTTCGGTTTTAATATAATCGGCCATGTCTATATATCTTTCCTGCATCAGGCCCTGAATCCCATGCAGCATGCCGTATACTTTGTTTGCTCCGCGGTCCTTGGCTGTGCGGTATACTCCGGCGAGGCTTGAATTGATTGCTGCTGTTGGTCCGCCTGACTGGCCGACGATTACGTTTCCTTTCATGTCTGTTACCTCCGTCTTTAAATTATAGTCGTCTGCGTTTTCCTGAGAAGAAAACGATACATATTAATAGTTTAGTGCATAATGACAAATTTGTAAACGATAAAAAATAAAAAGTGGTGAAAATGCCCAAATTCAATCCCTGGAAGTTGAATGGGTGAATGTGAAAAGGCGGGTTTATGAAGGCATTCTATGTACAGAATGCCCCAAAAATGCTATAATATTGGACAAAGTGAAAAAAGCCCCTGTGAAAAGGGACTGGTTTTAGGAGGATGACGAAATGCATCAGTATGACTATCTGATAGCGGGAGCCGGGCTGTACGGCGCTGTGATGGCACACGAACTGAATAAAAGAGGGAAGAAGTGTCTTGTGATTGACAGGCGTGACCACATAGCAGGCAATATCTACTGTGAGGATATAGAGGGAATTCATGTACACAAATATGGCGCACATATTTTCCACACATCAAATAAAAAGGTGTGGGAGTATATGAATCAGTTTGCAGAATTTAATAATTATATTAACTCTCCGATTGCAGTATACAAGGAGGAGCTGTATAATCTGCCTTTTAACATGAACACATTCAGCAAAATGTGGGGGATCCGCACACCACAGGAAGCAAAAGAGATGATCGCAAAACAGGTTGCCCAGACGAACATTACAGATCCGCAGAACCTGGAGGAGCAGGCACTGTCCCTGGCCGGCCGGGATGTATATGAAAAGCTGATCAAGGGGTATACGGAGAAGCAGTGGGGAAGAGACTGTAAGGATCTTCCGGCATTTATTATTAAGAGGCTGCCGTTTCGGTACACATATGATAATAACTATTTCAATGACAGGTATCAGGGGATCCCTGTGGGCGGTTACACTGCGGTTGTTGAGAAGATGCTGAAAGGAATCGAAGTCAGAACCGGAACAGACTTCTTTGAATTCAGAGAAGAGAACCCGGATATTGCAGAGACTATTATTTTTACAGGTATGATAGATGAATACTTTGGGTATAAGCTGGGAGCCCTTGAGTATCGTTCCGTTCGGTTCGAGACAGAGGTGCTGGACTGTGATAACTATCAGGGCAACGCAGTTGTGAATTATACGGAAAGGGAAGTTCCTTATACGAGAATTATAGAGCACAAGCACTTTGAATTTGGGAAGCAGGAGAAGACGGTGATCTCCCGGGAGTACTCATCTGAGTGGAAAGTGGGAATGGATCCGTATTATCCCGTAAATGATGAGAAGAATAACAGTCTGTTTGAACAGTACAAAGAGCTGGCGGCAGGAGAGCAGAATGTCATATTCGGGGGACGTCTGGGAGATTACAAGTACTATGATATGGATAAGGTGGTGGAAGCGGCCTTGAACAGACTGGAAGAAATATAAGGGCAGGCGGAAAAGATGAACGATAAGAAAAAGACAAGCCTGTGGCAGCAGATTACCAGATTCGCAGTAGTCGGGGGGAGTGCATTTCTCATTGATTACGGGATCATGATTTTATTGACAGAACTATGCGGGATCAATTATCTGATTTCCAGTGCAATATCTTTTACGGTTTCTGTCATCTACAATTATCTGCTGAGTGTACACTGGGTATTCAATGTAACCGAAGACAGAAGCCAGAAACAGGATTTTGCAGTATTTATCGTCCTGAGTGTAATCGGACTGGGGATAAATCAGTTAATTATGTGGGTATGTGTGGATAAACTGCAGATATTCTATATGATTTCAAAAATTGGCGCTACGGCTATTGTTATGGTTTATAATTTTATCACCAGAAAGATATTTCTGGAAAACGGAAAAGAAGAATAAAAGGTAAAATGCAGGCACAAAAGTGCTTGCATTTTTTTTACAGATCAAGTAATATACAAGTATTCTGATAGGTCTGATTTCACATTTCAAAGTTGTTTCACCGTCGGTTCTGATAAGTTTTTCAATGTAAGAAAAAGTTGCAGAAAGGAGTATGATTGATTAAGGAAAGAAAATATGAAGTGATTAAATTTGTAGAGCATAATGGGAAATGCCGCATTGTTATGGATTGTATTCCGGGCAGACTGCTGATATACAGGCTGCAGGATGGCGGCGGGTTCACCAGGGATATCATATTTGGCTGGCTGGGCATGCTGACAGGAGAACTGGACAAGTACCACCGGTGTAAAAGAGAGCAGTGCTACCGGTATTTGAATCCGTACAGTATATTGGTTACGGGGGAAAATAAAATTTATCTGTTGGATTTGAGTGCAGAAAGCAACGGTTTTGTTCTGCAGAATATGCAGAAGCCCGCCATGCGGGAACATTTTGTCAAACCGGTCATCCATATCAAAGAGAACACCCGGCTTTCGCTGGATCTGTACGGTCTGGGAAAAACGATGCAGTTTATACTGGCACGTGCGGAGCCGGATGTTACCCTCTCAAGAAGAGAAGAATTTCTTCTGTCTGGAATTATTGAAAAGTGTCTCGGTGAAAACCCGAAGAAAAAGTATCATAGTCTGAAAGAAGTTCAAAAAGAATTACCCAAAGTGAGCAGTATAAAAAATAAGGAGCAGAAAAAGCAGCAAAGAAAGACCGTACTTATCGCGGCAGTCATTGTATTGCTTCTGACGGCGGTATGGGCTGGGAAAGCACTTGCATATACAGGGAATACAGAAGAAATTACCCTGGACACAATGGAAGAGACAGCTTATATATAGGTGGTGAAAAGGCTGATAAAACAGAAGGACAGATCAGAAAAATACCCCTGAAAGGGAGGATGCCGGGTAGTCGCTTGCGCGGCTCCCGGCATGTATTATGAAAAAGTTTATTCAAATAGTATTGCACCTGTTGTCAAATGTTAGTATCAAATGTTTTGTTCTTCATTTGATATATTTAGTATATTCAAAAGAAATGAAGAAAGCATGAGTAGAAAATGAAAGTTTTTTGAATGATAAATGAACAAATTATGAACAAGAAAACGGGACAGCAATTGTTCTGTCCCGTTTTTATGTGTGTGCCAGGCATGGCACTAATCTAGCTAGTGAAAGTCTAGTCACGGGTATTTACCGCCAAGTGTAGCGGAGCGCAAGTTGGCATCAGTAATGATGTGGATGAAGGAAGCGCATAGCAAAGTTCACGAGCCTACGAACAGAAACTTGATAAGGCGATGAGGTGGGTAAGGTTGCACATCAAACCAAAGCCCGAAAGGTAAACGTATAACCGAAGTTGTAAATCAAGAGGTTGTGGAATGAAAGATTAGTGCCTTACCCTTGGGAGGCCCTACCCACACA
>NZ_GL870809.1:601604-634181 GCF_000190355.1 Clostridium sp. D5
GAATAGAAAATATGAATGTGGATTCGACCATGAATCAATCTATAAAGTTGCAAACTCAAGACTTGGATGGTACAGACAGAGTGGAATGAACGTAGTTAATTTTATCATTAGCCCAATGGTGCTTGAAACAAAAATAAAGGACGGAGCTGGTTTGCTCAATCCTTTAAATTATTATCTAAGATAAGTTGGAATATAAGTTGTAGAGCCGTATACGAGACCCGTACGTACGGTTCAATGAGAGGGAAATAATGCTAGCCATTATTTCCCTACTCTATTCTTTATATAGGATTTTATGGCCAGATAGCCCTTGCTTTCTTAGCATCCACAACACGTTTTACCGCAATCAGATATGCCCCTGTTCGCAGTGTTGTATGCTGCTGCTCTGCGATATTCCATACGGCATCGAATGCAGGATCCATAATGTTTTTCAGTTTTTCGTTCACGGTTTCTTCCGTCCAGCTTACAGACTGGATGTTCTGTACCCATTCGAAATAAGAAACGACAACGCCGCCTGCATTTGCGAGGATATCGGGGACTACGATAATTCCTTTTGCGTTTAATGTTTCGTCTGCCTCTGCTGCGATTGGTCCGTTGGCCGCTTCTACGATTATATCAGCCTTGATTCTGTCTGCGTTTGAGGCATTGATCTGGTTCTCCAGTGCTGCGGGAACCAGGACTTTAACATCAAGTTCAAGCAGCTCTTCGTTGGAAATGCGGATCATGCCGTCTTCGTTGTAATCCTCCAGCAGGTTTCTGCGGTCTTTGGACAGGTATTCAAGAATTGCGGGGATATTCAGACCGTCCTGGTGATAGATTCCGCCGGATACGTCGCTGACAGCAACTATTTTCATGCCCTCTTTGTAAAGGAGTTTGGCCGTTATGCTTCCCACGTTACCCATTCCCTGGATTGCCGCAGTTGCCCCGTTTGAATCGAGGCCAAGCTTCCTGAGAATATTTTTTGTAGTGAACATTACCCCGCGTCCTGTTGCTTCATTACGTCCCAGTGCACCGCCGAGTTCGATTGGCTTACCGGTAACAACTCCGTGTACACAGTGCCCCTTTAACATGCTGTAAGTATCCATCATCCAGCCCATAACAGCCGCGTTGGTTCCTACATCGGGCGCCGGGATGTCCTGCTCTGGTCCGATCAGCGGTGCGATGGCAGCGGTAAATCTTCTTGTGATGGCACGAAGCTCATTTTCTGATAATTTGTTCGGGTCACAGACAACACCGCCCTTACCGCCGCCGTATGGAATGTTGACAACCGCGCACTTGAATGTCATCCACGCCGCCAGCGCTTTTACTTCATCCAGATTTACGGCAGGATGGAAACGGATTCCGCCTTTGGCAGGGCCTCTGGAAGTAGAGTGCTGGATGCGGTAACCTTCAAAAACGTGCGTTGTACCATCATCCATGCGTACCGGGATTGCTACTTTCAGTTCCCTTTCCGGATATTTGATTGCTTCGATGTCACTGTCGCTGTATCCCAGTATGTCTGCTGCTTCTTTTACTACTTTTAATACGTTATCATAAGGATTATACTGTCCCATAACGATTCTCCTTTTCATAATTACAATTCATCTGGTTTCCGTTTGTTTCTGACGCATTCGAACTTTCTTGTCTTTAATTACCATAGACAGAGCTGCATATATGAATCATTTTTCCAGCAGCTTTTCAATTCCGGCGATCTTTACGCAGATGGAAAAGACATCCATTGCTTTTTCCAGTTCTTCGATGGCAGGATAGGTTGGTGCAATCCGGATATTGCTGTCATTGGGATCCTTTCCGTAAGGGTATGTGGCACCGGCGCCCGTCAGGGTAACGCCTGCTGTTTTCGCCAGTTCTACCGTGCGTTTTGCACAGCCTGGAAGCGTATCCAGTGATATGAAATAACCGCCCTTTGGACTGCTCCACGCTGCCAGTCCTGTTCCGGACAGAGCTTCTTCCAGCTTGCCGAGAACCATATCAAATTTGGGCTTTAGTTCTTCTGCCAGTTTTTTCATATGGTTTCTGATATTTTCAGGTGTCCTGAAAAACTGTACATGGCGCAGCTGGTTCAGTTTGTCGTGCCCAATGGTCTGGGCCGACATATGCTTTTTCAGTTCTTTGATATTCTCCGGACCGGATGCAATCAGTGCAATTCCTGCACCGGGGAAGCTGATTTTGGAGGTGGAAAAGAAGTAGTAAGCTCTTTCCGGGTGTCCTGCTTCTGCACACTCTTTTAAAATATCCTTTAACGGGACATCTTCATAAATATGATGTACGCCGTAGGCATTATCCCAGAAAATGCGGAAATCATCCGCTGCGGTTTCCATGGAAGCAAGCTGTTCCACGACTTTATCACTGTAGCATACGCCCTGTGGATTTGAGTGCAGCGGTACACACCATATTCCTTTGATGGATGCATCTGTACGTACCAGATCCATCACAATGTCCATGTCCGGGCCGTCCTCTTTTAACGGAACGGAGATCATCTCGATTCCGAGCTCTTCACAGACCGTGAAGTGGCGGTCGTATCCGGGAACCGGACAGAGGAATTTAACAGGTGCGCCATGATATCTGTGATAGAGCCATGGTTCGCATCCGCCTGTTCCGAACAGGCACAGAAAACTGATTGTATCAAACATAAGGTTCAGACTGGAGCTGCCCCCGATAATCATCTGTTCGGGATTCAGTCCAAGCAGTTCACCGAATAGCTGCCTGCATTCGGGAATGCCTTCGAGGATACCATAATTTCTGGCATCAGTGCCATCGGCAAGGGTATAATCTTCCAGTTTGTTAAGCAGTTCATTGCTCAGGTTCAGCTGCGCGGCGGCGGGTTTTCCTCTAGCCATATTCAGCTTCAGGTTTTGCGCCCGGGCTTTCTGATACTGAACCTGCAGGTCTTTCAGCAAAGCGGTCAGGTTTTCGATTGAATCATCGGTGATTGCTTTCATAATGTCCTCCTTGTGCAAGGTTTCTTTTCTTGCTTTTATTATAGAAATAGCATAGAATAAAAACAAATATTTATATTTATATAGTCATTATAACTAAATGGTTATGGAGGCATGGTATGTTCAGTGGAATGAATTACGTATATGAAGTATATAAAGAAAGAAGTTTTTCAAAGGCGGCGGAGAACCTCTATATCTCTCAGCCGGCGCTCAGCGCCATGATCAAGAAGGTGGAGAGCAAAGTGGGGATGCCTCTTTTTGACAGGAGCACGACTCCGATTCAGCTGACGGACTGCGGGAAACGATACATAAAGACGGCGGAGAAGATTATGGACCTGGAAGATGAGTTCGCCTATTATGTGGGCAATCTGCACGAACTCAAGACCGGGCATCTTTCTGTGGGGGGAACATACCTGTTTTCCTCTTTTATATTTCCACCTATTATCTCCAGATTCCGTGAGACTTATCCCAATGTAAAGGTAAGCCTTTTTGAGGGACATACACCGCTTCTGGAGCAAAAGCTCTTTGCGGGAGAGTTGGATATTATCATCGATAATTATCTGCTGGACGAGTCTATTTATGAAAAGAAGATCTTTATGGAGGAACATCTGCTGCTGGCAGTGCCGGCTTCTTTTGACAGCAATAAAAGAGCGACAAAATACCGGCTTAGCGTGGAGGATGTGCGTGGGAATGTTCACCTGCAGCCGGAATTTCCCGGGGTTCCGCTGAAAAAGTTCAAGGATGATCCGTTCATTGTTCTGCGCTCGCATAATGATACGAGAGAGAGGGTGGAGGCTATATGCCGGAGGGCGGAGGTGCAGCTTAATTATTCTCTGAAGCTGAACCAGCTTCTGACGACCTACCATCTGACAGAATATGGAATGGGGGATTCCTTTGTCAGTGATACCGTGGTCAAGAGCCTGCCCCCGGACTCGGATATCGTCTATTATAAAATTGATGATCCGGATGCGGTCAGGGAGGTATATCTGTATTACCGAAAGAATAAATATCTCACAAGGTGCATGACAGAGTTTATGAAGATGGCGCTTACGGGAATCAATATTGAGCCGTAGGATAAGGGATAGTCGAAAGTATAACTATGTTACTGTTCACACCTGCTGGTGTGCACAGCATGGTCTGAACGGTAACATAACTATTTACTTATACCTGTTATAATTTGAAATGATTTGCTATTTCAGCCGGATTAATTTACACTTAATTTAATAAGGAAAATGATTTACCGGTTGAAACTGGAAGTGAACCACATTGGGGAAAGGGGGAGGTCGTATATGAACAGCTGGAAAGAATTACTTGGCAGAGAAGAGATGACAGATGAAGAGAAGAAAACAGTATGCAGCAACCTTATGACTACAGAATCACGAATGGAACGGCTGATAGTAAAACACTTTTCTACAGACGATTTCCGGAAAGTTCTGGAAAGAAGAATCGGGGAGGGGCTGATAGGCGGAAAAGCCTGTGGACTTCTGGTGGCCAGGAAGCTGATTAAAGTGCGTCTTCCGGAATACAAAGATTACATAGAGCCGCACAACTCTTTTTTTATCGGTTCGGATGTGTTCTGCAGATACCTGGAGCAAAATAACTGTATGGAACTTCGTGAGAGGCACCGCCGGGAGAAAGAGCATTTTCAGGATGCCGAAGAGCTGAAAAGCCGGCTGTTAAACGGTGCTTTCCCGGAAGCGATACGGGAGGAACTGAAAAGAGTTCTCGGCCATTATGGAACAACTCCAATCATTGTGCGTTCCAGCAGTTTTCTGGAGGACGGTTATGGAAATGCTTTCTCCGGAAAATACGAGTCTATCTTCTGCATGAATCAGGGGAGTGATGAAGAGCGGCTGGAAGAGCTTGAAAATGCGGTGCGTCAGGTCTACGCAAGCACAATGAATCCGTCCGCCATTGAGTATAGGAGAAAACGGAAACTGCTGGATGTGGATGAGCAGATGGCTCTTCTGGTTCAGAAAGTAGAAGGCGAGAGGTATGGCAATCTGTATTTTCCGGTAGCGGCAGGTATGGGATGCTCATACAATCCTTATAAATGGATGGAGCATATGAATCCGGATGCCGGTATGCTGCGAATTGTTATGGGGCTTGGGACCAGAGCCGTGGAGCGGACACCTGGTGATTACCCGAGGCTTGTGGGTATGGACCGTGCACAGGCAAACATCAGAACTACCATTGCAGAACGCCATAAGTTTTCACAGCGCCAGGTGGATGTGCTGGATCTTTCCGGGGAAGGGCTGTGTACAAAAATGCTGGAAGTGGTCATCCCCAATCTGACGGATTGGCAGAAGAAGCTTGTTTTAAGCAGAGACAGCGACGCGGAATATATATTGTCCCAGAGACGGCAGTTTCGAAAGGTCTATTTTGCGGACTGCCAGGGTCTGGTCGAGAAGAATGATTTTATAAAGATGATGCGAAAGATCCTGAAGATGCTGGAGGCGGAGTATGAGAGGCCTGTGGATGTAGAGTTTGCCGTCAGAAGCCCACAGGAGGGCGCATGGAAGGTGAACCTTCTCCAGTGCCGGCCTCTTCAGGTGGCAGCATCCGAACGGGTTGAGATCCCGGAGGGGATTGACAATGAGCTTTTATTCGATGTACGCCGTACCTCTATGCGCCGTTCAAAGAAAGAAGCGCTGGACTGCATTGTCTGGGTAGATCCTCAGGCTTATTATGAGTATCCTTATGCGAAAAAGCCGGATGTGGGACGGATGATCAGCTGCATCAACCAGCACTACGAAGAGGTAGATAAAAAGCTGATGCTTCTGGTTCCCGGCCGGATCGGGACCTCATCCCCGGAACTGGGAGTACCGGTTGTCTATGCAGATATCAGCCAGTTTATTGCCATATGCGAGGTGGCATACAGCAAAGCGGGATACCGCCCGGAACTTTCTTATGGCAGCCATATGTTCCAGGATCTTGTAGAAGCGGATGTTTACTATGGTGCCATCAATGAGAACAGCAAGACCAGGCTGTATCAGCCTGGTTTATTATCACGCTTTCCGAATGTATTCCTGAAGCTGTGGCCCAGAGAACAGGAGCTGTCGAAAATTATAAAAGTATATGATGTATCGGGAACCGGCACCAGCCTGCTTTTGGATGCAAAGGAAGGCAGAGCGGTCTGCCGGCTTGGAAAAAGCGGAAAATAACATCCGCGTTGCTGCATCTGTTATTCGGCCGTTCCTTTATCATAACAATCGGGCCCGGCCTCTGTCCGGCAGCTGTATGAAGGGATGCCTCCGTGCAGATGCCCGAGATTTTCCTGACAGACGGCAAGAAACTGCAGGCTGCTGGGGGCAAAGAAACTGTTTTTCATCCAGGCAAAGTTGAAGAGATGAAAAGAGGAAAAGCTGTGAATATGTATCTGACTGAGCAGTCCGGCGTCGATATCGTCCTGCACAACAAAGCGATAGATAAAGGAGATACCGATATCTTCCATGATCAGCTTTTTCACTGCATTGATTGTGCCGATCTCTACATAGGACCGGAAGGTGTTAACATCCTGGTTATGTGCATGCAGGATCTTCATCAGGTTGCGCTGCGAGTAGGTGTCATTTTCCCTGAATACAAGCCGGTAGCTGTTGAGCTCTTCAAAGTCAACGGTCTTTCCGGCAAGGGGATGCTTGGGAGAACAGACACAGATAGTCTCGGATTCGAAGAGCTCCACGCTTTCATATTCATCCGGGAGACAGTAGATGTCCGTGATACAGAAATGGATGCGGCCGCTTTTCAGCTGCGCCAGCAGTGCATCGGCTTCTCCGAGATACATGCTCACTTTTTTGTCGGGAAAACGCCTGAGGTACTCCGCTACCATGTGTGGAACCAGAGACTCTCCTGTGGTAGTCAGCGTGCCAATCTTGATTTCCTCCGGTTCCTGTGGTTCTGCTTTCAAACGGTCCGCAATCTGCTGCGAGTCGGCTTTGACGGTCTGGGCAAATGCACGCAGCAGTTTTCCATGCTCTGTGAGATGCAGACGGCGTTTTTCATCGTAGTAAAGCAGTTTGGTCTGATAGTGCTGTTCCAGATGCTTGATGTGCTGGGACACTGCAGGCTGTGTGATGTTAAGAATGCTGGCCGTCTGAGTATAATTCCCGGTCCCGCACAGAACAAGAAAAGTTTCGAGTTTTAAGTCTAACATATGAATAAAAGTCCTTTCTAAAATATTCTGACAGCAAATGCTATAATCTGATCTTATATGGGTATAAAATAATCTAATTTTATATTTTATCTATGATAAAATCAAGGTAATAACTACACGAAAGCATACAGCAAGGAGGCTTATCTTACAAAAATAGGATAAGTCCCTTTTTGTATAAAGATTGCTATGATGTCTGAAGGAAGGAGGCAGTGAAAAGAATAGAGGAGGTGGGTTAATGAAGATTGGAGCGGTTACAATCGGGCAATCACCGAGAGTGGATGTAACACCTGATATTATGCCCATATTGGGCGAAGGTGTGGAATTGCTTCAGGCGGGTGCACTGGACGGTCTGACGAAGGAACAGATTAAGGCCATGGCACCTCCGGAAACAGATTATGTTCTTGTTTCACGTTTAAATGATGGCACGTTTGCCAAATTCGGAGAAAGTTTCATTCTGAATAGAATGCAGGACTGTATCTCAAGGCTGGAAGAGCAGGGGGCAGTTCTCATCATGCTGTTTTGCGCGGGAACTTTTCCGGACATATTTGAAGCAAAGGTGCCGCTTGTGTATCCGGCAAAGATTTTGAATGGTTTGGCTCGTGCATTGAGCAAAAACTCCAACATCATAGTAATAACACCAGATGAACAGCAGGTGCAGCAGGCATATGACCAGTGGGGACCCATCATGGAGAAGGTGACTCCCATACCGGCAAACCCCTATGGAGATATGGCTGAGGTGAGGAAAGCGGCAGAGAAGGCCAGGGACATGGAAGCGGACCTGATTGTGATGGACTGTATAGGCTTTACAAAAGAAGCAAAAAGTATTGTGGCCTCTATCGCAGGGAAGCCTGTTCTGTTATGCAGGACAACTCTGGCGCGGACTGTCAGCGAAATGTTAGACATTTGAGCTGCATAAGTTTTACAACAAACAGAGTTTAACACAAAGGAGGCGTTTAAATGAACGAACAAAACAACGGGACACAGGCAAAAAATCATCCGTCAGCGCTAAATCCGGCGATTTTGATCCTGAACATTATACTTTCGGTTCTGGGTGCTATTATCGGTCTGGAGCTGATCGTACGTGTCGGTATCAGTACGAATACGTCAATCGTAGGCGCACTGTTTGCGATTATCCTTTCGAGGATACCCCTTGCAATATTTAAAAAGTACAAAAATATCCATGCACAGAACCTGGTACAGACGGCCATTTCCGGTGCAACTTTTTCTGCGGCGAACAGTCTGATTCTGCCGATCGGTATTCCTTACCTGATGGGAGAACCGCAGCTGGTAGTTCCTATGCTGGTAGGTGTGCTGCTGGCAACTATTATTGATGCAACCATACTTTATAAGACATTTGATACTCCGATGTTCCCGGCAGAAGAGCCATGGCCGCCCGGAATTGCGGCAGCCGAGACGATTCTTGCTGTTGTCAACAAGGGCAAAAAAGCAATGCTGCTCATCGTCGGTATGGGCATTGGTATTGTCGGAAAAGCACTGGGCATACCGACGGACCTTCTTGGCGTTACATGGATTGGTGATATGTGGGCACTGGGAGCTTTCGGTGTAGGTGCGCTTGTGATTGGTATCAGCAATGACAATAATTTTAACATGGGACAGTACTATGTGCCTCACGGAATCATGATCGGTGCAGGTCTGGTAGCCCTGATCCAGGTTGGTATCATGCTCTTCAAAAAGGAAGACGGCAAAAACAGTGTTGCAGGCAAGTTTACAAGCAGTATCTCTGATATGAGAGGCGCCCTTGCGAAAGGGTATATTGCATATGTGGTTGTGGCAATCGGCCTGGCAGTGGTATCCGGTATGTATTCTGAGATGTCAGTTCCAAAACTGATTATCTGGGTAATATTTGCAGCATTCTCCGCAATTGCATCCGAGCTGATCGTAGGTATGTCAGCCATGCATTCCGGCTGGTTCCCGGGATTTGCGACGGCTCTGATCTTCCTGCTTGTGGGTATGATGATCGGGTTCCCGAAACTTCCTCTTGGTATTCTGGCAGGATATACAGCAGCCACCGGACCGGCATTTTCCGATATGGCATATGACTTCAAATGCGGTTATATCCTCCGTGGAAACGGTGCGGATCCGGAATTTGAGCGCGCGGGCAGAAAACAGCAGTATATCGCGGAGATTATTTCATTCTTCGTAGCATTTGTTGTTGTTCTTGCGATGTTTAATACATACTTTGAAAATGACATGTATGCACCAGTTGCACGTACTTTTGTGACAACCATAGATGCAGGCTCCAGCCCTGAGATTGCAAAATGGCTGCTGATCTTTGCAATTCCGGGTGCGATTATTCAGTTTATCGGCGGCCCTAAGAAGCAGCTCGGTGTCCTGTTTGCAACAGGTCTGCTTGTAGGCAGCACGATTACTGGTATTACAGTTATCATAGCCCTGATTTTCAGAATCATTGTTGTGAAGTATAAAGGAGAAGAGGGACAGAGTATTCTGTACATTCTTGGTGCAGGTTCAATAGCAGGCTCGGCCCTTTACAGCTTCTTCACGTCAACCCTGCAGCTGGGAAAAGCTAAAAAATAACTGGCTAAGGGATGGCAAAAAAGGGAACGGTCAGTTTTCTTCAGGAAGGAGAAGAAAACTGACCGTTATTTTTAAAGATGGAAGAATCCAGGACTTCTCTGCATATCTCAAGGAACTGCATGTTGCCGGGGGCGAAAAAACTGTTTTTCATCCAGACGAAGCTGAACATGCAGTGCGACGAAAAGTTGCGGATATGTATCTGGCTGAGCAGGCCTTTATCCAGATTTTCCTGTACAACGAAACGGTAGATGAAGGAAATCCCCACATTCTCCATGACCATTTTCTGCACTGTGTTGATGGTGCCGATTTCAACATATGACTGGAAGTTGTTAATATCCTGGTTGTGTGCATGGAGGATCTTCATCAGATTCCGGTGGGAGTTGGTATCATTTTCCCGGAAAATCAGCCGGTAGTCGTTCAGCTCTTTAAAATCAACGGTTTTGCCGGCGAGCGGGTGCCTGGGGGAACAGACACAAATTGTATCTCCTTCAAAGAGTTCACAGCTCTCGTAATCCTGAGGAGGGCAGTAGGTGTCTATGATACAGAACTGGATGCGCCCTGACTTAAGCTGCATCAGGAGTGCATCGGCCTCACCGAGGTACATGCTGACCTTTTTGTCCGGATACTTTTTCAGGTATTCTGCGACCATATGGGGAACAAGAGACTCCCCGGTTGTGGTAAGAGTTCCGAGTTTGAGCTCATCCGGCTGTTCGGGCAGGGTTTTCAGCTTCCGTTCTATAATCTGTGAATCTGCCTTGATTGTCTGGGCGTAGGAACGAAGCAGCTTTCCGTGTTCTGTCAGATGGAGCCGTCGTTTTTCATCGTAGTACAGGAGCTTGGTCCGGTAATATCCTTCCAGATATTTGATGTGCTGAGTGACAGCAGGCTGTGTTATACTCAGCCGGTTTGCTGTCTGTGTGTAGTTCCTGGTCTCGCACAGGATCAGGAATGTTTCCAACTTTTGATCTAACATTTCACCACAAATCCTTTCTGAATTTTCTGGCAATAGTTCGTATAATCGGAACTTATTAGGCCATAAAATAATGTGATTTCATTTTATACAAAAATTGTGGTATTATCAAGACAAATGAAAGCCATCGCAAAAAAATATAAAAAAAGATGGAGAAAGGATGTGGGAAAGTGCTGAAACTGGGTATTGTACAGATGTCAGTTCTGGAGGGAAAAGTAGAAGATAACTGCAGAAAGATCAAAAAAGCTGTGGAAAGCCATGCAGCTGATGATATTGATCTGCTCTGCTTTCCGGAATTGTGCATCAGCGGATATGATTTCGAAAGTGCCGCATTATCTGACAGGGAGGCGGCATTTTTCTCAGAGCTGGCTGCTGAATATGAAATTGCAATATTAGCAGGGATTCACATACCGGAGGGAGAAAAACATTATGATACAGCCTGTCTCTGGGATGAAAAAGGAGAACTGCAGGGAGAATACCGCAAGATCCATCTCTGGGACACTGAGAATGACTTTTTTGAAAAGGGGGACGAGCTTGTTACGGTGCCTTTCAGAGGCTGGAATATCGGCATGCTGATATGTGCAGACTATGGTTTCCCGGAAGTTTCCACACCGCTGGCACAGAAGAAAAATGCAGATGTCATGATATATCCAAGTGCATGGGGGGCAGGATGGGAAGATTTATTTACCACATGCAGCAAAATGAGGGCAGCAGAGAATCAGGTATATACGGTTGCTTTGAACCGGGCATCGGGCGACGCACAGTATTGCGGCAATTCAACGGTGTCCAACCCGGACGGGAGCACGCTGATGAGGCTTTGGACTGCAGATGACGCTTATGCAAGAGTCGTCTTGGAAAAAGAAAAACTTGAGGAAGCAAAGAAAGGTATTCCGTGGAGGAATATGAAGAGGTACGAGCTTTACAATAAAATATAAAGAATGAGGGACATAGGAGGATACGAGAATATGGGCAAGAAAAAAGAAGAAAAGGCAGTAATAGTGGATGAGCCGATGACACCGGTGCCGCTGGATCAGCGGCAGAACTGGGTTACACCCGCGGTTATATTCGGCGGACTTGAGTTCTGTGTACCAATCCTTATGATTGGGGCAACGCTGATCGGAGCATTTGGAATCAAAGGGATGGTTCCGGTTGTACTGTTTACGTTTTTGATACTGACATGGGGCGGCAATACATTAAGCGGATACATAGGAGCCAAAACAGGGCTGTCTTCTTCTGTTATCGCACGTCAGGGATTTGGTGATAAGCAGGCGAAATTCATCATAGCGCTTGTAATCGGGGTTATCAGCATGGGCTGGTGGGCAATCCAGACATCTGTTACGGGTAATGCACTCTGCGTTATTCTGGGGATTGACTATACAGCAAACAGATTGGCATGGGCGATTGTTACGATAATCGTTGGATTCTTATTTGCAATTCCGTCTATTATCGGATATTCTTCCATGAAATGGACAGATTACCTTGCAGTTCCCTGCGGATTGCTCTTATGCATAGCTGGTATCTATCTGGCACTGAAAAATGTGGGATGGTCCAACATTATGAGCTATCAGGGAAGCGGAAATATCTCATTTGCCGCAGGAGTGACAATGCTGCTGGGTATGAATGTTTCACAGTTTGTAATCGCAGCCGACTATACCAGATATGCAAAACCGAAGTGGAAAGATAACATCCTGATTCCTTTGGGAATTATCGCAATCGGTATTCCTCTTGTATTTATCGGCGCTATCATGGCAGCAGGAAACGGAACGGCAGATATCGTGGCGGTTATGCAGAACCTGGGATTCCCGGTATGGGGATTCATCGTACTCTGGCTTGCGTCATGGACCAGCCAGCTGGTGAATAACTATACAATGGGGCTTTCCTTCTCAAATATTATGAATGTAACATCCAACAAAGGAAGAGCGACTGTAACACTGGTTGGTACTGTATTGTCTATTATCCTCTCCCTGTGGGGCATTCTGGAACACTTCCAGGATCTTCTGAGCCTGGCAGCTCTGCTGTATCCGGCAATTGCGGGAGTTATGTTTGTGGATTTCTTTGCAAGAAAAGAAAAATGGGTGGACAAACTTGGATGGAACTTTATGGCAACATTAGCTATGGTTATCGGAACTGCAGTCGGCTATGTAACGACTTACGTAGTGAAGATCGGTATCCCGCCGCTTCAGTCTCTTCTGATTACCGGTATCGTATACTATGTGGCTATGAAAATTAAATCAAAATCGGCTCCGGATAAATTTACGGAGGGGATGTTTGAATAAGAGATCAATTTAAAAGAAGGAGTGATAAAAATGGAATATCCAATCGGCGTAGAAATGACAGATTCGTACCAGTCTTATGAGGTGCAGAGAGCGGCGATGAAGCTTGTAAAAGATGTAATGCTCGTGAAACCGGGAGAATCAGTGGTGATTACCGCAGATACATCGACAGACATGAGAGTAGTGGATGCCGTTATGGGCGCAGCGTACACAATCGGAGCAAATCCGGTTATGATTAAATACCCTACAACAGGCAAAGCGTTTGAAGAACCGTTCCTGCCGATCGCCAATGCAGTGGCAGTGGCTGACGTATGGATTGAGTTTGCCTACTACTGTGTAATGCATTCACCGTGCTTCCAGAAGGCCATTGCCAATGGTGCAAGATATACCTGCCTCTGCGGTATGGACACGATTATGCTGGTCAACACAGTTGGCCGGGTAAAATACGATGTACTGGTTGAGTTCGGCGAGTACCTGACCCAGAAGGTGCAGGCTTCCAATGAAATTATAGTACGCGATGCAAACGGAACGAACCTGAAGGCATATAACCAGGGGAGAAAAGTAAAACACTCCGGACAGCTTGCAACAAAGAAGGGCTATCCGGTCATGCTGGGCGGACAGGTAAGCTGGTGCCCGGTAGAAGAGACAATAGAGGGTACGCTGGTGTTCGATGCAGCGCTGTTTCCGCCGAGCGAGATCGGTCTTCTGAAAGATCCTGTGAGAATTGAATTTAAGGAAGGCAGGGTGACAGAGATTACAGGCGGAGCCCAGGCCGAGGTCTTTAAGAAATGGCTGGCATCATTTAATGACCCGAATATGTACCGCCTTGCACATTATTCCATCGGATTTAATCCGGGTGTACGCAAGGCCACAGGAAGAATCGTGGAGGATGAGAGAATCTTCGGATGCATCGAAATGGGCATCGGCAGCCAGGGAGCAAGTCTGATGGGCGCATTCTGGGATGCATCATCACACACAGACGGAGTTGTATCCAAACCGACAATCATTCTGGACGGGGAAGTTCTGGAAGAGAACGGTGTATACAAAGAAGAAACATGCATATCATACTGCAAAAAGCTTGGCGTTGCAGATTATGAATAGAAACTAAGTGTATTCAATTAAAAGGAGGACGAATTTATGGAATATCCAATAGGAATCGAAATGGCGCCGGATTATTTATCTTATGAAGTGAGTAAAGCTGCTTATAAGCTGGTAAAAGAAGTTATGCTGGTTGAACCTGGCGAGAACGTGGTTGTGACAGGGGATACTTCTACAGATAAGAGAGTGCTGGATGCAATTATGAACGCTGCATATATTGTAGGGGCAAACCCGGTACTTGTTTACGTTCCAACGAATGAAAATGCATATGCAGAGCCGATTGCTCCCCTTGGAAATGCAGTAGCAGTGGCAGATGTATGGATTGAATTATCTTACTCTTCCATCATGCTCTGTGAATCCTGGAGAAAGGCAATTGACTTCGGATGCCGCTATATCAACCTGACAGGTATGGATGTTACAATGATTGTTAACTGTATCGGCAAGGTAGATGTTGCACGTGTTGTTGAACTTGGGGAAGCACTCAAGGCGAAGATGGAAGCCGGCAATGAGATCATCATCAAAGATGAAAACGGCACTTATCTTACCGCAAGGAACGAAGGCAGAAAGGTACGGCACTCCGGACAGCTTGCCACATTCAAGGGATATCCGTTTATGATGTGCGGACAGATCAGCTGGTGCCCGATTGAAGAGACAATCAATGGAAAACTTGTCTTTGACGCAGCAATCTTCCCGCCGACAGATATGGGAATTTTGTCAGGCAATGTGGAGCTGACACTGGAAAACGGAATCGTGACAAAGATTGAAGGCGGCAAAGATGCAGAGCGTTTAAGTTCATGGCTGCACTCATTTGATGATCCTAATATGTTCCGTCTGGCACATTATTCACTGGGCTTCAATCCTGGAGTATCAAAGGCAACAGGACGCATCGTTGAGGATGAGAGAATCTTTGGATGCATGGAATTCGGTATCGGAAGCCAGGGCAAGATGATACGCGGAAGCTATTGGACAGCAGCATCCCACACAGACGGTGTTGTTTCCAAACCATCTATTATACTGGATGGAGTTGCAATTGAAGAAAACGGCAAATATGTAGATCCTGAGCTTGCTGAAATCTGCAAAAGAATGGGAGTAGCAGGTTACTAAAAGTAAAACAGGTCTGAAGTAAATGGGGACACCCTCAGGCTTGTGCCAGGGTGTCCTTCTTTATATTTACAGGAAAATGCATCCTGTGAAATAAAAAAGGCCTCCCGGCGGGATGCGCACTGGGGCGTAAGCTGTAGATGTCGTCATGGGACCGCCGCAGGCGCGAGTTTCGGAAGCGAAATTCTATTGATATATAAAACGGGAAAAGGAAAGGAATGCAGCGAATGGACGTAGAAAAAGTAGTATCGTATTTTAAGAAGGTCTGCTCTATACCAAGAGCATCCGGGGATGAGAAGGCAATCAGTGACTATATCGCAGACTTTGCAAGGGAAAGAGGACTGGAGGTAACGCAGGATTCTTATTATAATATCATCATCAGAAAACCCGCCACTGTACCTGATGCCGGTGAGCCTGTAATTCTGCAGGGGCATCTGGATATGGTATATGTGAAAGAAAATGGCAGTGGTCACGTGTACGAGAATGGGATTGAAGTGAAGGAAGACGATGAATATTTTTATGCAGACGGAACTTCCCTTGGATCTGATAATGGCATTGCAATCGCGTACTGCCTGGCTCTGCTCGACAGTGATGATATAGCCCATCCTGACCTGGAAGTCGTGTTTACTGTCAAAGAAGAAGTCGGACTGATCGGTGCTGACGTCATTGATATTTCCTGTCTGAAAGGGACCAGATTTATTAATCTGGATTCTGAGGAGGAAGGGATATTCTATACCAGCTGTGCGGGCGGACTGAGATGCCGCATGATATGGGATGTGGAGACAGAAAAGCTGGAGGATGCAAGAACGCCTCTCAAAGTAACCTTCCAGGGCCTCTCAGGCGGCCATTCGGGCATCAATATCGGAATGGGGCTGGGAAATTCCATTGTGCTGCTGGGAAGGCTTTTATACTGCCTCAGGGACATGCCTGTGCGGATGAGCGGGCTGGATGCTCCAGGGAAAGCCAATGCCATCGCCAATACTGGCAGTGTATGCCTTTATATTAAGCCGGAAGATCTGGATATGGTTATAGCAAAAATACAGGAAGCAGAAAGAACATTTCAGGCAGAACTGCAGTACACAGACTCTGTTAC
Organism: Clostridium sp. D5; assembly: GCF_000190355.1. Classification (NCBI taxonomy): domain Bacteria; kingdom Bacillati; phylum Bacillota; class Clostridia; order Eubacteriales; family Clostridiaceae; genus Clostridium; species Clostridium sp. D5. The sequence continues at coordinate 617,782 of NZ_GL870809.1, forward strand.
CTTTATAATGGAAGTTGGAGAGGCTTCAGAAGGCGCGGTTGTTTATACAGAAAAATATCAGAAAGAGGTTGTAAACAGCCTGATGCTTCTGCCTTACGGGGTGGCAGGATATTCCTTCGCGATCGAAGGTCTGATCGAGACTTCTATGAATATGGGATCACTCACACTGGAGGAAGGAAAACTTACTTTGCTGATGTCCCTGCGAAGCTCCGTAGAGTCACAGAAATATATGCTGAGAGACAAAATACAGATTATAGCGGATGAGTACTGTGATACCTGCATATTTGAAAGTGATTATCCGGGATGGCAGTTCAGAAAGGAATCACCGCTCCGCGAAAAGGCGATCGAACTGTATGAAAAACTGTTTGATAAAAAAGCAGAGGTGGCTGCGATCCATGCCGGCCTCGAATGCGGGTACTGGGATAATAAAAAGCCGGGCATGGATATTATATCAACAGGCCCGAACCTGTACGACGTGCATTCCACAAAAGAAAAGGTATCAAAAGAATCCATCTCGCATATGTGGCTCTATCTCACTGAACTGCTGAAGGAATTGGCATAGGATATTGTATGGACTTGTGGGATGGCTGGTATGGGTATGAAATCAGAAAATAATTGCCATAAATTAAAATGGAAGCCAGAATGATGAACACTGGCTTCCATTTTTGTGAATAAAGAGGCACGGAGTGTTTCTGCCAGGCGGATTTGAAAAGTCTTAAGAGAATGAAGCGTTATATAGGAATATAGAATTCTCTTAGAGATTTATAAGAAAATTTTAAGGACCTTGCACTTGGAAAGAAAAGGGGATTGTGGTATTCTAAGTGAAAGGCATATGTTTTATGGTCTTGGGGCATTTTATTCCCATGAGCAACGAGCGAAAGTCATGCTTGATTGACTCTGGCGGCTGCCGTGAGGTGCTGTGCGCCAGTGACGCATGTTTAGCACGGACCGAAGCGGAGCGTAAACCAAATATCATGCAGAGGCTGCAGGGTATTTGACTTTAGAGTATGGATATCTGCCACGTATAAGTAGGAGGAGAAAGACTAAAATGACACGGATAGAATTCCTTCAGCAGCTGCGCCAGGCGCTGGAAAATGATCTGAGCGGCAGTGTTGTACAGGAGAATGTAGATTATTATAATCAGTATATATCGGACGAAGTGAGAAAGGGCAAAAGCGAAGAAGAAGTGCTTCGTATGCTTGGAGATCCATGGATACTGGCAAGAACAGTTATAGATGCCCAGGACGGGACAGACAGGTCCACAGTATATGAGGCCGGCGGAAGCACATACACGGACTATGAGAGCGGAAGAAGTACACAGCAGGAGAGCGGAGGGCAAAAGATGCACGGATTTGGATTTGATACGTGGTGGAAAAAACTGCTGGCAGTCCTGGCAGTAATTATGGTAATCGTGATTATATTTTCAATCATCACAGGGATCGTAAGTTTGCTGGCACCGATTGTTGTGCCTATTATCGTCATTATGATTGTTATTCGCCTTATAAGTGGACGGCGGGGGTGAGGTTATGGGTGGTATGGGGGCGCCTCTGGCTGCGGTAACATAGGAGTGGCTGGAAACGGGTTATGGACTGTAAGCTGGAGTAGAGCAAAATAGAAGAAAAACCAGGAATTTTTGTGATTCGGAATCACAAAAATTACCCTGGTTTTTCTTCTATTTTACTCAACTCCAGCTAACAGCCATAAGACGTTTCCAGCCACTCCTATGTTACCGCAGCCAGAGGCTGGACTCATCAAACCGGTACCATAAACTCACCGGGTGGGGCCTAAGCGGGGGGAAGCGGATGAGGATTGGATTGGTGTAACGTTATATTACGGGAAAGGGATTGAACAGAAGGAAAGGCAGATGGCTGATAATTGAGTAGTATGATCCACTGCCACCCTTAAACACTCTGTCCAAACCTGTTCACAAAATTTGCCTGGAAAAGTAAAAGACCGATGGGGGAGCCATCGGTCTTTTGAGGGGAGTATAAATAATTAATAAGGGGTTGTAGAAAGTAACCTTTCTACAAGGATAAGTATAATATACAAAACTGGAAAAAGCAAGCAAAAATAAAAAAAATATTAAATAAAAAGAATCCATGGATTTTGTAAAATATGAATAAAAAAGCAGTTTCACAGGAACAATATGTGTGTACCAAATAAATTTTCTCAGGAGGAATACTCATGTCAAAGAATTACAGTAACTCAAACAACTCAAATAACTCAAACAACTCGAACAATTCTTCAAAAAACACTAACAACAACTCATATTCATCTTATGCAGATGAACAGAGTAAGAACAAAAACTCTAACAAGAATTCTACAAGCAACTCAACATCTAACAGCAGCAAGAACTGCCACAACAACAAGAATATGAATTCTAGCAATGAGAGCATCAACTACTAAATAGAGCTCTTTTTTGCCGAATATAGGGCAAAACTCATTTTGGTACAGGAATGACAAAGATTTGGGACGCAGTAAAGGTTAACTTTACTGCGTCCTAAATTTCTGTATGAGTATGAAAATAGAAATGATTGAAATGACACAAACGGTCATGAATTATATGGAACTGCTAAAAAAACATCCAAAAATATCGAATTTGTAGAAAAATACGCCCAAAAATTGTGAATTATTGGGATTGAATGTGAACGAATATGAAAATATAATAATGCTAAGTTCATTGGAAGGGGGTGAAGGAATGATATATACGGTTACACTAAGTGCATCTTTAGACTATATTGTTTCCGTTGATAATTTTGAGGTGGGAGTTACTAATAGAACCACTTCAGAAAAAATACTTCCGGGGGGCAAGGGGATTAATGTTTCCATGATCCTGCAGTCACTTGGAATTGAAAACAGAGCACTGGGATTTATTGCAGGTTTTGTGGGAGAAGAAATTAGAAAAAGAGTAATAGAAATGGGATGCCAGCAGGATTTTATATTTTTGCCGTCAGGCGTTTCCAGAATCAATGTAAAGCTAAAGTCCATTGAAGGAACTGAAATTAACGGACAGGGACCATACATTTCCTCAGAGTACATACAGCAATTGTATCAGCAGTTAGATTCGCTGAGAGAAAATGACATTCTTGTACTTGCAGGAAGCGTTCCGTATTCGGTACCGGACAGTATTTACAAAGATATTATGAACCGTTTATATGACAAGAAGGTTATGGTCGTTGTTGACGCAACGAAAGATTTGTTAGTGAATGTGCTTGATAACCATCCATTTTTAATTAAACCCAACAGTTTTGAATTAGGTGAGATATTTGAAAAAGAACTGCGGGAACGAAAAGATATCATCAGATATGCAAAGGAGCTGCAGCATATGGGGGCACGTAATGTACTTGTATCTATGGCAGGAGACGGTGCCATATTAGTTGCAGAAAATGGTCAGATATTTGATGCCCCCGCACCAAAAGGCAGGCTGGTAAATGGGGTGGGAGCCGGCGATTCAATGGTTGCAGGCTTTCTGGCAGGATGGCTGGAAGAGGGCGATTATGAGAGAGCCTTTCAGATGGGAGTCGCGTCCGGAAGCGCCAGTGCATTTTCAGAAAATCTTGCTACAAAGGAAGAAATATACAGGATATTAGCACAGTTTGACGAAGAGAAGATCAAAGAGGAGAAGAGATGAGAGATTTATTAAAGCCGGAATATATTTTTGTGAATCAGTCACCAAAATCTGACACTTTAGATTCTGCATTAGAACTCATAAGTGAAAAGTGCAGTGAATATGCGGGGGTAAAGGCCTCGGAACTGAAGAAAATGTTTTTAAAAAGAGAGAAGATGGATTCTACAGGGTTTGGAGAGCAGCTGGCAATTCCACATGCCAAAGTAAAGAGATTAAAGAACCCGATGATTGCAGTATTTCGTTTTGAGAACGGAATAGACTGGAAGTCAATGGACGGACAGCCAGTGAGAGTAGCAATTGCTTTGATCATGCCTGCTGGCGATGAAAATAATACACATCTGCAGGTACTGGCAAAGTTATCCAGAAAACTGGTGCACCAGGAATTTATGGAGACACTGCTGAAGACAGAGGATCGTAAGGAACTGTACAATTATATTATAGAGGAAGTGGGGGATTTGGGATGAAATTTGTAGGAGTTACGGCTTGTCCGACGGGTATCGCGCATACTTATATGGCAGCAGAAAAATTAGCTGAAGCAGCAAAAAAAATGTCAATTGGGATAAAGGTTGAGACGAGAGGATCTGTGGGGATAGAAAACAGGCTGACCGATCAGGAAATCAGGGAAGCTGATGTGGTAATCCTGGGCGTTGGAGTGTCCGTGGATAAGACGATGTTTCACGGCAAAAAGATCGTTGAAGCGTCTGTATCAGATACCATACATAATACGGAAACCGTAATTAAAAGGGCGATAGATGCAGCTGGAGATGACAATTATCCACTTTATACAGGGGGAAGTGCAAAAGAAAAAGCAAACGAAGAGCAGGAGGCGGATACATTTCTTAATCTGCTTAAGAGAATACCGAAGCATTTGATGACAGGCGTATCCTACATGATTCCATTTGTGGCAGCAGGCGGTATCATGATTGCTATTTCCTTTATGTTTGGTATTGAGGCATCAGGAGTAGAAGGTTCCCTGCCCTTTTATCTGAATAAAATAGGCGGAATCGCATTTAGTGTCATGATCCCAATTATGGCCGGTTTTATTGCATACTCCATGGCGGACAGGCCGGGAATTGCACCAGGTATGGTAGCCGGACTGATTGTAACGCAGCTGGATCCAAGCCCCGGATTTATTGGCGGTATTATCGGAGGTCTGCTTGCCGGTATCATTGCATGGGCGATTAAAAAGATTAAGATGCCAAAAGCCCTGGCAGGGTTAAAGCCGGTACTGATTATTCCTCTTTTTTCTACATTCATTGTAGGCTTGCTGATGTATTTTGTAGTAGCGCCGCCTTGTGTGATGCTTCAGAGCGCAATGACAAACTGGCTGACCAATATGTCCAATAGCAGAGGTATTTTACTGGGGGCCGTAATTGGGGCCATGCTGGCGTTCGACCTGGGCGGCCCGGTTAATAAGGTTGCATACATGTTTGGTGTAGGACTTCTGGCAGAAGGTGTATATGGACCGCAGGCGGCAAGTATGGCTTCCGGTATGGTACCTTCTTTGGCGATGGCTCTGGCAACAGTACTGAGGAAAGATTTATATACACCGGCAGAACGGGAGAGTGGTAAGACCGCATGGCTTTTAGGTGCTTCATTTATTGCGGAAGGAGCAATTCCGTTTGCGGGAGCAGATCCGCTTCGTGTAATTCCGTCTCTTATGGTAGGTTCTGCAGTGGCCGGAGGAATGGCAATGGCGTTTAACCTTACATTGCAGGCGCCTCATGGCGGTATATTCGTAATGGGCCTCGTGAACAAACCGTTATTATTCCTGTTGTGTACCGCTGTTGGTATGGTAGTATCAGCACTTATGGTCAATTTCTTAAAAGGGATTAAGGCAAAAAAGAATCATAAATGAGAAAGGAAAGATTTATGACATCAAAAGAACGAGTATTATGCGCAATCAATCATAAGACTGCTGACAGAATCCCGCTGGATTTGGGCGGAACAGCCTGCAGTATGGTGGATAAGGCTTACTTTCAGGTTAAGGAATACTTAAAGATAGACGGCGATATTGAACCATACAGGAAGGGGTCCAATGTATGCTATTATGATGAGCGAATCCTGGATAAGCTTGAAATAGACATCAGAAGAGTTTTTGCAAAGCAGTCGGAGGAGTATCCGATATATCACGAAGACGGCACTTTTTCAAATGAATGGGGGCTTGTTCAAAGAGATACCGGACTATATGTAGAAACGGTAAAAAATCCGCTGGAAGACGCGGAAATAGAAGACTTAGATTCTTATCTGTGGCCCAAAGCGGCAGATATGCTGGATGTAACCGGTATGAGAGCGCGGGCAGAAAAGCTTTACGAGGAAAACGAGTATGCGATCTCTCTGCGTATGCCATGTAACGGTATATTAGAAATTGCCTGCTGGCTGAGAGGTATGGAAAATTTCATGGTAGATACGATCACAGATCCGGAGTTTGCTCATGCCCTGATAGAGAAAATACTGGATGTGCAGATTGAAATGTATGAATATCTGCTGGATCAGGTTGGAGAATATGTTGATATTGTTGAATCAGGAGACGATTATGGAAGCCAGCAAAGCCTGCTTCTTTCACCGGAGGCGTATCGGGAATTTATCTTCCCGGCCAGAAAAAGGCTGAATCAGGCAATAAAACAAAAAGCGCCTCAGGCAAAGATTTACCTTCACAGCTGCGGAGCAATCGCAGATATTATTGAAGATTTGATCGACTGCGGCGTTGATATACTAAACCCGGTTCAGACCTCGGCAGAAGGTATGGATCCAGTCACATTAAAGAATAAATTCGGGGACAGAATCTGTTTTCATGGAGCAGTTGATACTCAGAAAGCAATGGTGGGATCGGTTGAACAGGTAGAAAATGAGGTGAAAAGGCTGATCGATATCCTGGGGAAAGACGGCGGATTTATACTTGGCTCATGCAATCACATACAATCGGACATACCACCGGAAAATGTAGTCAGAATGTTTGAGTATGCAAAGGAGTATTCAAAAGAGTAATAGAAAAATATATAAGCAGACAGAGGATTGAAATCGAAAAACGATACAGGTATAATAAGTGCAGGGAAAAGCAACAGCCGTTTACAGGAGGTGGATGAAAGTGCTGCTCAGAAAAAGACATCAGGAGATTTTAAAACTTCTGGAAAACAGAAAAAGTGTGACACTCCACGAGCTGATGGAAGAGTTCTCCACATCAGAATCAACGATAAGGCGGGATCTTACTGCCCTGCACAAAGAAGGCAAGCTGGTTAAAGTTTTCGGGGGAGCTGTATTGGCAGGCGATTCGTTTTATACAACGGATGAAAAGGTTTCTAACAGAGAAGAAGTTAACCAGACAGAGAAGATTAAAATTGCAAGGTATGCAGCTTCCATGATAAAAAAGGACGATTTTGTATATCTGGATGCGGGGACAACAACCGGCTATATGATAGATTATATTCAGGAAAGAACGGCTACTTATGTAACGAATGGGGTTTCACATGCGCGGCGGCTGTCCGCAATGGGATTCAAAACCATGATCATAGGGGGGGAACTGAAGGAATCTACAGAGGCAGTTGTTGGCGGAGAAGCCTTAAACTGCCTGGATAAATATAACTTCACAATCGGTTTTTTCGGCGCAAACGGTATTAACAAAAAAAATGGATACACTACGCCGGATGTCAGTGAAGCACTGGTAAAGCAAAAAGCGATGGAAAAGTCCCAAAAGAAATATATGCTGTGCGATACGGCAAAGTTTGGAAATGTATGTTCGGTAACATTTGGCGAGTTTTCAAGCGCAACTATTTTAACCAATTATATTCCTCAAAATATATTCGAAAACTGCAGCAATATCATTTCTATTCGCTAGAAGGCCGGAGGGAAAATTGCCGAAATTGGGTTACTGTTTACAGGCTTGCCTGTGAACGGCAGCGATATTGGACACAGGTTTAGGACGTAGTAAAGTTCAACTTTACTACGTCCTAAATTTATAGTAATATGTATACATATATTGTAAAATAATATAGATAAAGATTTTATTATATTGTCCGATTGGAGGATTTGATGAATAATACACTGGAATTGATAGCACCTTGCCATTTTGGCCTGGAGGCGGTTCTGAAGAGAGAAATTCAGGATCTGGGGTATGAGATTGCACAGGTGGAAGACGGAAGAGTAACTTTTTATGGAGATGAGAAGGCAATCTGCAGGGCGAATATATTTCTCCGCACCGCAGAACGTATTTTATTGAAAGTGGGATGCTTCAAGGCTGAATCCTTTGACGAATTATTTGAAAATACCAAAGAAATCCCCTGGGAGACTTTTATCCCGAAGGACGGGAAATTCTGGGTGGCCAAGGCCGCTTCAGTGAAGAGCAAGCTTTTCAGCCCGTCAGATATACAGTCGATTATGAAAAAAGCTATGGTAGAGCGGATGAAAGTGCATTACCATATGAAATGGTTTGAGGAGAATGGAGCGTCATACCCGATCCGTGTGTTCCTGATGAAGGATATGGTTACGGTGGGGATCGATACTTCCGGAGTATCCCTGCATAAGAGAGGATACCGTCAGCTGTCCAGCAAGGCTCCTATTACAGAGACTCTGGCCGCGGCACTGATTATGCTGACGCCCTGGAGCAGGGACCGGATTCTGGTGGATCCTTTCTGCGGCAGCGGTACATTTCCTATAGAGGCAGCCATGATGGCGGCGAATATAGCGCCCGGTATGAACCGGTCATTCCTTGCGGAAGACTGGAAGAATGTGATCTCCCGCCATGCGTGGTATGAGGCGGTGGATGAGGCGAATGACCTGATTGAGGAGGATGTGGAAGTAGATATCCAGGGATATGATATAGATGCAAGCGTAGTGAAGGCGGCGAGACAGAATGCGCAGGATGCCGGAGTGGACCATATGATCCATTTTCAGCAGCGGGATGTCAGAGACCTGAGCCATCCCAAAAAATATGGGTTTATTATTACCAACCCTCCTTATGGAGAAAGGCTGGAGGAGAAGCAGGCGCTGGCATTGCTTTATCAGGAATTCGGAGAGAGCTTCCGCAATCTGGACAGCTGGTCTGCATATATGATTACCAGCTATGAGGATGCCGAGCGGTATTTTGGACGGACGGCGGATAAGAACCGTAAGATCTATAACGGTATGATCAAAACATATTTTTACCAGTTCATGGGGCCGAGACCTCCGAAGCCAAAGGAATAGAGGAAAATAGATATGGACAAAAGAATCATTTTTGCAACAGGCAACAAAAACAAGATGGAAGAGATCCATATGATTCTGGCTGATCTTGGGATCCCGATATACTCTATGAAAGAGGCGGGAATCGATATTGATATTGTGGAGGACGGGACAACTTTTGAAGAGAATGCGATGATCAAGGCGAAAGCAATCGCAGAGTTACTCCCGGATGACGTGATACTTGCGGATGATTCCGGGCTGGAGATCGATTATCTGGACAAGGCTCCCGGAATATATTCTGCAAGATATGCAGGCGTTGACACCTCCTATGATGTCAAAAACCAGATGCTTCTGGATCAGCTGGAAAACGTGCCGGATGAACAGCGTACAGCACGCTTCGTATGCGCGATTGCGGCTGTTTTCCCGGACGGGACTTCAGAGACTGTCAGGGGGACGATAGAAGGGATCATTGGACACGAGATCACAGGCGATAATGGCTTTGGGTATGACCCGATCTTTTATGTACCGGAATATGGCTGCACGACTGCACAGATGGAACCGGATAAGAAGAATGAACTCAGCCACAGAGGGAATGCCCTGCGGGCAATGCGCGAGATCATGGAAAGAAAGTATACCTAAGGGCATCAAGTAATATATGACCTGCAGGCAGATTTTCAGCAGAGCCGTAAATAATAGATAAATTAAGAACAGGGATGAATAAAATGAAAGTTTTGATCGTTAGCGATACGCATGGAAATCACTTTAATTTGGACAGAATACTGGATCAGGCCGGTGCAGTGGATATGTTTATCCATCTTGGCGACGTGGAAGGCGGAGAGGAGTATCTCAACGCGGTAGTGGACTGTGATAAACATATGGTAAGGGGCAATAATGACTTTTTTTCCGATCTTCCCAGGGAAGAAGAGTTTTGTATTGGAAGTTATAAAGTTTTTATCACCCACGGACATGGCTACTATGTATCTCTGGATCCGGAATATATCAAAGAAGAGGGAAAGGCCCGCAATGCAGATATCGTAATGTTTGGCCATACGCACCGCCCATACCTCGACCAGGGGAAGGAAATTACGGTCCTGAACCCGGGCAGCGTCTCATACCCGAGACAGGAGGGGCGCAAGGGAAGCTATATGATTATGGAGCTGGATGAAAAAGAGAAGCTTAGTTTCCATCAGTATTATCTGGACTGAAGGTTTGAAATCAGGCGTTTTTTGGCTAAAATAGTTGCCTGTAAAAAAAATGTAAAAAAATAAGGAAAAAAATAAAAAATTATTGTTGACATAAGCTGAACCTTATTATATAATAACTATTGCGTCACGGAAAAAGTGACAAGCATAACTACATCGGGGTGTGGCTCAGCTTGGCTAGAGCGCCTGGTTTGGGACCAGGAGGTCGCAGGTTCGAATCCTGTCACCCCGATAGTGCGGGTGTAGTTCAATGGTAGAACACCAGCCTTCCAAGCTGGATACGTGGGTTCGATTCCCATCACCCGCTTTCTTACAGCAGTATGTTGTAAGGACCGAGACAGGGGATAACTTCATAAGAGTCTGTAGCTCAGTTGGATAGAGCAACGGCCTTCTAAGCCGTAGGTCGAGGGTTCGAATCCCCCCAGGCTCGTTGTGGTGGGTGTGGTGCAGTTGGTTAGCGCGCCAGATTGTGGTTCTGGATATCGTGGGTTCGAGTCCCATCACCCACCCTTGTTTTTAAGTACTGGCAACGCAGTGTCAGATATAAGTCTTTATTGGGCTATCGCCAAGCGGTAAGGCACAGGACTTTGACTCCTGCATTCGCTGGTTCGAATCCAGCTAGCCCAGTTTGCCTGGGCACAGGCGGGATAATTGAATAATATAAGGGCGTGTAGCTCAGGTGGTAGAGCACTTGACTTTTAATCAAGTTGTCCGGGGTTCGAATCCCCGCACGCTCATTATAGGAAGTACCGTAAACTCAGTAATTACTGGGGTTACGGTATTTTTATGTTTTGCGTCTTCTGTTGGAAATTATCCGGGATAATGCTCCGTAATTGCTGCATTTTCATATTAAAGTCCCATTTTTGTCCTGTATTATTGGCGGTGCTCTGTATATCCCGCCGCAGTCTGGATGACTTGATTTGCAAAGGAATCCATGGTGTCTCGCTTCCATCTATGGTACAATATGGTTAACATAAAGTGTGCATGGTTTAAGAAAGAAAGGCGGGAGAGAATGAGGATGGATGCAAAATTAGAACCTTTATTTACTCCATGGAAGATCGGAAACTGCGAAATTAAAAACCGTATCGTTTTAACTTCCATGGGAGGAACAAATCTTTTCGGTTGGATGGAAAAGAACCATTTCGACAAAGCCGGAGCAGAGTTTATAATGGAGGTGGCAAAGAATAATGCCGGCCTGATATTGCCGGGATGCCAGCCGGTTTATAATCCTATGTTCGGGAAGTGGCTTTATAAGAACAAGAAGATGTATGAAGATTTAAAGAACTGGCTCCCTGAATTCCACAAGACAGGAGCCAAACTGTTTGTCCAGCTGACCGCAGGTTTTGGAAGGTCATTTACGATCAGCGAACTGATGGAGACACTTTATACAAACAAGTTTTTAAGAACTGTTTCAAAACCGTTTATGAATCTGGATAAGATCACAGCCTCTGCTAGTCCTTCACCTAACCGCTGGTCGGATAAGGTTCCATCCAGGGAGATGACTGTAGAAGAGATCCGTGAATTTGTAGAGGCTTTTGCGAAGTGTGCAAAGATGCTTCAGGATGCCGGTGTAGACGGCGTGGAGATCCATGCGGTTCATGAAGGGTACCTGCTGGACCAGTTTACTCTGAAATATGTGAATCAGCGTACGGACAGGTACGGCGGCTCTTTTGAAAACCGCTATCGTTTCCCTGTGGAAATCGTGCAGGCAATTAAGAAGGAGTGTGGAAAAGATTTCCCGGTATCCTTAAGATACAGTGTCCTCTCCAAGACGAAAGGATTCCGGGAAGGGGCTTTGCCGGGAGAAGATTACATCGAGGCAGGAAGGGATATGGAAGAGTCGGAAAAGGCCGCAAAATATCTTCAGGATGCCGGTTATGATATGCTGAATTGCGATAATGGGACGTATGATGCCTGGTACTGGGCGCATCCGCCGATCTACATGCCCGAGAACTGTAACCTGGAGGATGCAGAACATATCCGGCGGTTTGTGGATATACCGGTTGTCTGTGCAGGTCGGATGGAGCCTGGGACTGCGGCCCGTTCCATTTCGGAAGGAAAGATTGACGGAGCCGGGTTTGCGCGTCAGTTTCTGGCGGACCAGGAGTGGGTTTCCAAGATGATGGATGGCAGGGAGGAAGACATCCGTCCTTGTATTTTATGCCATAACGGGTGTTTTAATATGTGCCATTATAAAGGCGTTCCGAATGACCAGGATCTCTCTGACAGCCTGCACCTGGCCAGGTGTGCGGTGAATGCAGAGACGATGCAGACGGATAAACACCACATAGTGAAAACAGCCTCTCCTAAGAAGGTACATATTATCGGCGGCGGAATCGGCGGTATGGAGGCTGCTAGAGTCTTGAAGTTAAGAGGCCATGAGCCGGTGATCCATGAAAAGAGCGATGTTCTGGGCGGCACTTTTATTCCTGCAAGTGCGGAATCTTATAAAGAGAAACTCAGAAGCCTGCTTACCTGGTACAGACATCAGATGAAAGAACTGAATATAGAAGTCTGTCTGAATGAAGAAATCAGGGATGCGGCACAATTTGGAAATGATGCAGTTATAATAGCCACGGGTGCGGCCCCCAGATTACTTAAAAATGTGCCTGGATATGAGTTGATGATTGAGGCGTGTGATTATTTAAATGGTGCAGAGGTTGGAGAAGTTGTGGCTGTAATCGGCGGCGGTCTGACGGGAAGCGAGATCGCTTACGAGCTGGCGCTGAAAGGGAAAAAGCCGGTTATAGTAGAGATGAAGGATGATCTGATCGCCCAGAAAGGCGTCTGTCTGGCTAACAGCTCATATTTGCGGGAATGGTTTGCACTCCATGAGGTTCCGGTATATCTGGAGACCACTTTGAAAATGGTAAAGGAAGGTGCCATTATCTGTCAGGCGAAAGACGGCACGGACGTGGAGATTGCGTGCGATTCCGTAATCAGTTCCGCAGGCTACATTTCCACTCCTTTAGCAGAAAAGGGAAAGGGCGTTTATCTGGTCGGAGACTGTATGAAGGTGGGAAATCTCAAAACGGTTATCTGGAGCGCATATGAAGCAGCGATGAAGATCTGACAGGAGGCGGGGATAAATGATCAAATATAAAATGAAGCTGTCGGCTGAGCAGGAGGCTCTCCTGGGCGGCAGCAAAGGCGATATTATGGCGAAGGTGATGGAGACTATGATTCGTTACGGCGAACTTTTCGGAGCAGAATCTATGATTCCGATTACCAGTAAATATAATCATCTGGTTACTTCCTTTGGACTGAAGGCTCTGGGGCCTGTCTATGACCTGATGGAGAAACTGATCGATGCAGGAGCACTTTCTGATCAGAAATTCACTGCCGATCCAAGACCTTTGGATAAAAACGTGCCAAGTTCTTTTATTCAGAATATTGTATTCAACCATTTTATGTATACGAAGCAGGATTTCTATGAGAATCAGCTGAACAAACTGGGCTTGCTTGACAAGGATGCCTTTACATGCACCTGCTATATGGATGAGGTGGGAAACGCCCCCGGACAGGGGGAAGTCCTTTCCTGGTCAGAATCCTCCGCCGTTGTATATGCAAATTCGGTACTGGGAGCAAGATGCAACCGGAATTCCGGGATTATCGACCTGATGGGATCAGTGGTCGGATATGTACCGTATTTTGGGCTGCTGACGGATGAAGGGCGCAAAGCAGAATGGATTGTAGAAATCAGGACGACAGAAAAGCCGGAGGCACAGCTTCTGGGATCGGCCATTGGCATGAAGGTTATGGAAGATGTGCCCTATATTGTGGGGCTGGATAAATGGCTTGGCACTTTGGATGAGGATGCAAAGACATATTTAAAAGATTTCGGTGCAGCCACAGCGTCTAACGGGGCCGTTGGGCTGTATCATGTGGAAGGAATCACACCAGAGGCTGTGCAGCAGGGAAAGGCTCTTCTGTCAGAAAATGCAAAGGTATATGTTATTGATGATGCAGAATTGAAACGGGTATATGACAGCTATCCGGTTATCTGGAAAGACAAAAAAGCAAAGCCAAAACTATGCTTTATGGGGTGCCCGCATATGAGTCTGAACCAGCTGAACAGCTGGACGGAAAAAGTGGAGCGTGGGCTGAAAAAAGCAGGCAGAGACAAGGTTGTGATTCCCACCGTATTTACGGCGGCTCCGGCGGTATTGAAGATATTCGAAAACACTCCTTATGCCGCAAGACTGAAAAAGACAGGGGTGATCGTTTCTTACATCTGCCCTCTGATGTATATGAATAATCCGCTCAGTGCCAGTATGCCTGTTATTACATCCAGCAATAAACTGCGTACATATACAAGTGCAAGGTACTATACGGATGAGGAGATTCTGGAACAGATTACAAAAGGAGGGAACGTGTAATGAAAAGTTTTCAGGGAAGAGTTGTTACTCCGGGAAATATTACGGCACAGGCGCTGGTATCTCATGAAGGTTTGAATACACTGGCTTCTTTCCAAAAAGCGCTGCAGTTCGGTGATAAGAAGGCAACCTGCGGAGATCAGAATAATGCGGATTTATATGGAAAACAAATGGCAGGCAAAGCGCTCTGCCTTCCGAGAACGATCGGTTCCACTACAGGCGGGCTTGTACTGTACTGCGCCTGTTCCATGAAGCGGCAGCCGGCCTGTATGCTGTTTTCTGAACCAATAGACTCGCTGGCCGGAGCGGGGGCAATACTGGCAGATGTTTGGCTTTCGGATGTCACAATGCCGGTGGTGGATTCTCTCGGGGAAGCGTTTCTGGAATATATTAAGGATGATATGACTGTTACAGTGAAAAGCGATGGAGTTGTTGAAGTGGAAAAGCAGCCAGGAATTGAGAGATGAGAGGAGTACAGGCAAAATGCGTAAGAGATTGGCAGCATTGCTTATATGCGTATTGTTAGGCGCTTGTCTGTCTGCCTGTTCTGGCGGGCAGAAAGAGGCGCCGGAGAATAATCAGGACAGTAGGAAACAGCAGGAAGTGCAGAACGTGCAGAGTTCGGAAGTACCGGAAACAACAAACACGCCGCAGAAAACCAAAGCAGCGGAACCGGCGAAGAGAGACTGTTTGGACTGCGATAGCTTAGGGGATGTCTCATGTCCTCCGTGTGGAGCCACCGGTACAGTGCAGTGTCAGAAGTGTGAGGGAAAAGGTGCGATTATATGTGAATATTGTGATGGATCGGGGACTCTTTACTGCGCGTCCTGCGATGGCACGGGGGAAGGCCCCTGTGCGGCCTGTGATGGAACGGGGGTGTTTGGTGACGCGTATACAACGGTGCGCTCTGAGTGTGGCTTCTGCGGCGGAGACGGCCGCCTGGCCTGTGCCTATTGCGACGGAAGCGGTCTGAAAGAGTGCATTTGCGGTGGCAATACTGTATGTGACAATTGCCACGGGCAGGGGAATAAAGATTGTTCCACCTGTAATGGAGGGGGAAGGATCGTATGTGATACCTGTAAAGGGTCAGGCGATTATTCAGCGGTGCCCAAAGACAGCGACTCCGGGAAAGCGTCATCCGACAGTGCCCTGGCATCGGAGGATCAGGAAGACGGTATCCATATTTGTTCAAACTGTCAGGGAGAGGGTCGGACAGGTATATGCCAGAATTGTAAGGGAAAAGGATACGATACAAAGACAAAGCAAATATGCGTGGAATGTCTGAGTACCGGTAAAAATCTTTGTGAGGTCTGTGAGGGCTATGGGATGCTTGACAGCAATGGAAACGGTGTCAGTGCAAATACTGCGCCCGCGGGGAATGACAGTTCGGGCGGTCAGCATCATGCATCCGGCGGTAACAACCTTGGGCAGCCATGTCCTGAATCTAATTGCGAGGGAGGACGGCGTAAATGCAAGGTGTGCGGCGGCGGTGGGCAGGTAAAACGCACAGAATCCGCACCATACTATGGAGGATATAAAAGAGGAGCCACGACAACTTTTGAACGCTGCAGCGGCTGCGGAGGTGAAGGCTATACGGATTGTCTAAGATGCGGAGGCGATGGACGGGTCTATGATTAGGACGGGTATTGCTGCACGCTTTTTGAAAGATTCCAGTTGCGGCCCAAACAGCAGCCATGAATTTACTGCAAAACCATTTGAGATTATTTAAAAAGGTGAAGTGAAAAGTTTATTTCCACTTTGAAAACGGCAAAAAGAAAAGTGGCAATTACTCTTACAAAAAGAGCGATTACCACTTTTGGTATTCCTAAAAGTAGAATTAAGTGATACAATCAAGAAGAGAAATAACAAAGCTGTCTGCTCAGAAAGGGCTTTCTGGGCATGTTAAGAAAGCGGACTTTAGACGTGTTTTTAAAGGGGACAAGACTAAATTCCACTTGCTGGGACGTATATATTCCTGACAGCCGCCTGTTATTTCTTTCTTTAATTTCAGCTCTTATCAATCTTTCTTCTTCAACA
>NZ_GL870809.1:634747-661167 GCF_000190355.1 Clostridium sp. D5
ATTTTACATTTGTGTGTAAGTTTCCTATGGAGTTTGATCTCCTTTCCGATCGTAGATTTATCCTTACCAAGAGTCTGTGCGATAGCGGTCTTTGTAGAACCGTTGGTAATACCGGTAAGAATGATACGTCGTTCCTGCAGCGTCAAATGGGAAAAAGCATTTTTAGGATTCATATGTATACCAGCCTTTCCGGCGGCCGTCTCATATGATAAGTGTAAGACTAAATGCAACATTTGTGGAGATGGAAGTAGGAGAAAGACTAAAATCCACTTTGCCCCCTTCAAAGTGGAAATAAACTTTTCACTTCACCGATTATTTAAAAATTCATATATTGTTTGACAAAAACCGGCAGATGTATTAAAATACATTTGCTGGTATGCGGATATGGCGGAATTGGCAGACGCGCTAGACTTAGGATCTAGTGGGGTACCCCGTGCAGGTTCAAGTCCTGTTATCCGCAGTAGTCTGAATGTTCATAACGACAGTTTCAAAAACCCGCATGAAATCAGGGTTTTTCAGCAGCAAACAAATATATTTCACATAATGTATTCCACTACTTAGAGCCGTTTGCTGAAAATGCAAGCGGCTTTTTCACTTAAAGTCTCTTATGAATCCTCTGCTTTCTTAAGAACAGTTTTCAAAAGTCATCGTCCTTAACATCAACATCTGATTTGAATGTCGCCTTCTTCATTTCAACAGCGTATTCAAAGTCAATGATTTAAATCTGAGTCCCAATTCTGAAAGTCGTCCTCCTCTTCATCTGCCCGCTCTCCATAAACCTGATAATACTGTTCATCGTTCATGGATTCGGGAACCTCATCAGGTTGTGGCGGCGCAGCTTCCACGAATTTTGGTGGGGCAAAAAGCTGATAGAGCCGCCCTGCCGAGTATAGCAGAGCAGAATACGCCAGATACTGTGCGACGCTTTGTATATATAAATTCAAAATGGCCAGCTCATTTCCTTTGACTGGGATGCCCTGTGAAAGCTGGGCGGAGACGTTCTGATGGCAAGCGAAAATGGAGAGAATACCGCAAACCATAAAAACGACCGACAGAAGATAGAAGCACCAGCTCAAAGGCATGATTTTTCGTTTCATATCGCTTCCTCCTTTCATGAATCTGATGGTACAGGAGCACTTCCCTGCGGTCGTTCAAACCTCTGGATGCTGCCTTTGCGCAGCTTTAAAACGACATCGGCCTGTTTGGCCAGCTCGTTTGAGTGCGTCACGACCACCACGCATTTATTCATCTGGTGAGCGCTTTGTTTGAGGATTTCCACGATCTCCGCCGCTGTGTCCTCATCCAGATTTCCGGTGGGCTCGTCCGCAAGAATGACGGGTGCCTCGCTGGCCAGCGCACGGGCAATGGCCACACGCTGCTGCTGGCCGCCGGAGAGCTTTAATACGTTTCGCTTAGATTCTTCTTTCGTCAAACCGAGCTTTTCGAGAACAGGCAGCGCGGGCAGAGAGGAGGTTAGTGCAACATTTTCCGCCGGGGTCAGATAATCGATCAGGTTGTAGCTTTGAAAGATAAATGATACATTCTCTTTTCGGTGATTCAGCAGGCCGCTTTGCTCAATATCCTGTTCCATGAAAAATATCTTGCCGTCCGTTGGGCTATCAAGTCCCCCCAGCAAGGAAAGCAACGTTGTTTTCCCACAGCCTGACGGCCCGAGTATCGCGTACATTTTTCCCGCGTCCAGTTCGGTAGTGATACCTTTGAGCACCGGTTTGCCGGTCTGATAGGCGTACTGTAGCTTTTCGATTCTTATAATACTCATGGTTTTAGTTCCTCCTAATTCATTTTAGTCAAGATGTCTTTTGGTTTGAGCCGGATAATGGTGTATGACGCGATAGCTGCACACAGGCTGATCGCTAGTAATCCGATGCCATAAACGCCCATCATCTGATTAACGGTCACTCCCACCGCCAGTTCGGAAACTTCCGCCGTTGTCTGACGGACGAGAAAGGCATAAACCTGTCCGGCAACCAGCTGCGTGATAAAATAAGAAGCTATAAAAGCGATAGCCGCCACCAGTATGTTTTCTGTTAAGATTTGCCCAATGATACCGGTCTTGCTTTTCCCGATTGCCAGAAGAACACCGACTTCCCGTTTGCGCCCTCTCGTCCAGAGGAACAGAAGGAGTGCGAGGATGGCGATACTGACAACCGTAATAGCCGTCACAACGCCGCTTACCATTTTCTGCATGGATTCCAGCGGATTGGAAATAGACTCGTACTCCTCGTTTGTGATCTCTGCTTTTAAGGTTTTGCCCTTAACTTCAGGAAGATTTTTGACTTTCTCATAAACATCATTGATCTTGGCTGGGTCGTTTACAAGGATGTCGATCGAAGGATATCCGTCGATTTTTCTACCGAAGTGTTCCCACATCGTTTTAAAATCCACAAACCCCGCGTTTTCTGGTACCTGCGACGACATCATAGCGTCGCCGCCAGTCCCCCCTGCGCCGGAATAGATACCCACAACCTCCAGTTCCACCTTGGAGTTCGTCTCGAATACGTCCAGCGTGATTTTATCGCCTGGTTTCAGGTTATTGCGCTCCGCCACTTCTTTAGAAAGGATGATGACGTGCTTATCGTCTTCCCGGATATGGCGTCCCGCTTCCAATGTAAACTTACCACTTTGGAATTGCTTGCATTGTTCTGAATTTAGTACGGCGGTATTGGGAACACCGCTTCCCGATACGTTAAAGCTGCCGGGGATATAATCAAAGTTGACGCCGTCGCCCCAAAAGCCTTGTTCCGCCTGAGCGTTGATGCCAGCCACGCCGTCTAGCTTTTTGACCGCTTTCACAATTTCCTCGGTTACGAAATCACCCACATAGGATTGTATTTCGCCGAATTGTCCTTGCGTACTGTCTCTGGGGCCATTTTCATCGTCTGCCTCCAGCCGGACAATGCCGCCCACCTCCTGGCGCATGTTCGCCGCGCTGTTTTTGGCGGCGTCCTGAATGGCCATGCCAGTTAGGGCGAAAGCGGACAGGCAGGTCAGGATCAGGAAAAGAATCAGGGTTCGTACCCGTTGCCGCCAGCAATACAGCAGTGCTCGTTTTACAAAATTCATAGCTTATTTCCTCCTAGCTCATTTTAGTAAGAATTTCTTTCGGGTTCAGGGAAAAGATAACGCCGCAGGAGACCACTACCGCAATGCCCATAGCCGCTGCCTGGCAAAGGAAAAGCAGCAAGGTGGTAACTCCACCAATTTGAAGATAGGCTTTCGTGCCCATATTCGAGGCGAGGCCGGTTTCAATCGCGCCCAAATCAATGTTTGTTTGAGGCAACCCGCCCAGTAGCAGATGTTCCAAACCTCCGGATGTGGCGTATGCGACCAAAGTCGCGCACAAGAAAGCAAGTAGAAACACCGCGAATACTTCTAACACGAATTGACATACAATTTCCCGTTTGGTTTTACCAATCGCAAGTAGAATGCCCGCCTCATGGACCCTTCCCCGAATGCGCATGGTGAGAATGAGTATCAAAACGACAATGCTGACAATGGATATGCAGGTAATCAATATCCGTGTCAGGTTCTGTATTGAGCTGAGGCTGTCCGCAATCTTCGCATACTGGAAGTCATTCTCCCGCAGGGAATACTGCCCCCAGTCTATCGCGTCCATCTTCTCTACCTTGCCGGTAATATCGCGCAGCAGCAGCGGGTCGGCAACATAGAAATTTACTTCCCCGGTGTATTGCCTGTCATTGGCTTCCTCAAGCTCTAATAAAAGAGAATGATCTGAAAAGATCAGGTTTTCACCGCGTCCTGGCGTTGGAGAATCCGCGTCACCTGCCTGCGGTACGACTTCCTTGTATATCCCGGCGATCTCGGCTTGACTAAAGGCGCTTTTTTCAGGGATGGAATCCTTATATTCGCCATCCTCCCGTTCAAGGCCCGCATGAGTAAATCGAATGCTATCGCCGACCTTCAATTTATTGGCGGTGGCAAGTTGCTCGCTGATGAGCACTTTATTCTGATCTTCTTGGGTTAGATGCCGTCCTTCTGTCAGCTCCAGCTTGCCTTCCATGAACTGATCGGCAAAGGAAGTATAGTGCATCGCCGCGACTTTGCCCATATTACTTTCGTCGTTGTGCCCGGAGCCGGGAATGAAATTGACCGCGTCGCTTCTGGCGTAACCGTAGTTTAGGGCGTTGCAGTACTTAATATTGCCGCCGCTCATGATCTCCTCGATGACATCCTCTGATATAGCGGGGGGCGGCCCTTCGGCCCCGGCGATTTGCCCATCCTTGAAATCCAGCTTGGGCGACGGACGCAGATAGAACGCGCCGCCAACGGATGTGCGCAGATCTTTGGCGACAGCGCCTGTCGCGTCCAATACGGAAAAGCTGGAGATCAAAAATACGGACACAATATTAAACAGCAGAAACAGGACGACAGTCTGCCCCTTTTTACGGCTGATGTAAAAAAGTGACCGTCTGAATACATTCATAAAAAAACCATCCTTTCGTATCTGATGAACTCAGTATACAAAAGGATGGTTTACCTTTGGTTTCGGTTTGATTTAGTTTTGGTTTCGATGGAGCAGAATCATAAAGAGAACGCCACGATCTGTGTTTTGTATCTTACAAGGCAGGCCATGCAAATCAAGTATGGTTTTTACAATATACAGCCCCAGGCCGGAACCTCCCGACTGCTTGTTACGGGATTCTTCCACACGGGTAAGCGGTGCGAACAAATCAGGCATTTTCTCCTCCGGGACTTGAGCGCCGGTGTTTTCAACCGTCAGGATTCTCTCAGTCAACGTAACCGTCACTGTTTCACCCTCGGGAGAGTATAGTATGGCATTGCTTAGAACATTGGAGATCACTTTTTCAAACAGTTTGCGATCCGCCGAAAGGGTCACATTTTCCAAAGAAGCGCTATGAAGCGTAATTTTTTTCTTCGAGGCCAGCGGTTCGTAAGTATCCAGGCATTCCCGTACCAGCAGACTCAAATCGATTGGACGCTTTGAGATCTGGAATCCATCAGCTGTCAGTCTGGAAACCGTTAGAATTTCTTTCACCAGATTTTCCATGCGTTCAACCGTTTCAAGGGCCAATGGCAGGTGTTTCTCCTTGTTTTTATAATCTCCGATCCCGTAGATCATACTTTCGACCTGTCCCTTTAAGATGGTAATCGGAGTTTTCAATTCGTGGGACACGGCGGCGAAAAAGGCCCAGCGCTGTTTTTCCTGTGCCTTCTCTTTCTCAATATCCGCCTGCAACTGATAGTTTGCGTTTTCAAGCTCGGTCATTGCGGCGTTTAGTTTCTTTGCCATGGTATTCAGACTGTTCGCCAGCACGCCCAGCTCGTCCGTTCGGTTGATGTCACAATGCCAGGTCATATCCAGCTCCGACATTCGTTTGGAAATCCGGCTGATTTCCTGCACTGGTTTCGCCAGTATCCTGCTGGATAGAAAGGAGCCAAGCACAGAAATGATAAAAATAGTGAGGAGAACCCACGGGAACAATTTTAAGAAAGCATTCGACATTTCATTGACTGCTTTGAGCTCTTGCGCTGTCATGACAGTGTAGGAGACATCAGAATCCGTAAACCGGATAATGGATGCCATAACCTGCGTTGCACCGACCCCGCCCGCACTGCCTTGCTGCAACACCTCGGAATTTCCGAACATAAGGGTATCCTCACCGCCCTTTAAGGATACCGTGGCTTGGTTCTCAATGCAGAAATCCACAATGATCTCCTCCGCGTCCTTTCGGGATACGGTTTGAAGCTGCTCCATAAGCTGATCGACACGCTCTGAAAAGCGCTCGTTGATTTGAGCCTTATAGCTCTGCGGTGTCGCAACCATAGCGATCCCATAAATCAAAAGGCTCGTTAGCATCAGAATGGCGGCGATACTCAGAAATGTTTTGACAAAAATACTGCGCTTAATCCATTTTAGCAAAGCGATATCCCACCCCTCTG
Organism: Clostridium sp. D5; assembly: GCF_000190355.1. Taxonomy (NCBI): domain Bacteria; kingdom Bacillati; phylum Bacillota; class Clostridia; order Eubacteriales; family Clostridiaceae; genus Clostridium; species Clostridium sp. D5. The sequence continues at coordinate 640,691 of NZ_GL870809.1, forward strand.
ATAGTTTCAATGCAGTCTGCACCCAGCTTTCGGCGAAGATTCATGATATGGATATTGACCGCTTTGTCGTAGCCTGCAAAATCGTAGCCCCACACCAAATCGAGCAGCTCATCTCTCGTAAACACGCGTCCTTTGTTTTTCATCAGCAGATGGAGCAGGTCAAATTCCAGCTTTGTCAAAGGGACATCCTCACCGGATACATAGACGCGCAGCGACACCGGATCAAGCTGAATGCTGCCATGACAGAGAAGCGCGTTCTCATCTTCGCAGTGATCTTCTCTGGTACGGCGAAGGAGCGCTTCCACCCGTTTGAGTACCAGCTTGACTGAAAAGGGCTTTGTAATATAATCGTCCGCTAATACGTCGAACCCTTTGAGTTGATCGTCCTCCTCGTCCAAGGCGGTGAGCATAAGCACGGGGACGTTCGATTCTTTCCGAATCATCTCACAGACGGCATACCCGTCAATTTTCGGAAGCATCAGGTCAAGCAGGACAAGGTCGTATTGCTTTTGCCTGAAAGCTGTAATTCCTTCCAGCCCGTCTCCCGCCACATGCGCTACATATCCCGCGTCAGTCAGCAATTCTTTTAAAATGGTTTGTATCTCTATTTCATCTTCAATAATCAAAATGTTTGTGTCCAAAGACAACACCTCCTGCTTCATCATAACATGCCATGATTTAGATTTGATTTTGTTTGTTCAGATTTTTTCCTTTTATCTACTGGTTTTTGGGCATAAACCGGGATTGCCCAGGCGTGGCCGAATCGAATGACGCCCTCAATTTGTTTTTCCTCGCACAGATTCTGTACTCGGCGTTCGGAGATTTTCCAGTTTTCAGCTGCTGCCTTAGGGGTTATATATGCAAACATAATCATCCCTCCCAATAGCAGTATTGCGTCTTGAGGTGAAGTATATACGGAGAAACGAATAATAGCAAGTCTGCGTTTTTTCATAAAGGATATCTTGTTGAAATTTGCGATAGATAATATTCCTACCCCAAATTTACTGGAAATGAATCAAAAATGGTTATGATACACTTTTCTCAAATGGAAGAAATAGGTAATCCGGCCCTATTTAAAACTCTAGCTAAAGGGAATAACCATGAGAAGACAACGAAAATCAAAAACCAAAAGAGTATGTAGGACGCTTAGATTACTGGATAAGTAGTTTGGGCGTCCTTTTATTTTGTGGTTGAGTACTTTGGCTGATGAACAACAGAATAGAGGATTTTGGCGTGGCAGTTAGATCCACAGGATAAGGTTTCAGACCAGTTGGCGTACATTCGGCTTTTGACGCTGTCATTTGACTGTAGTATTTGATTAAATGAAAATTTTTTAACGAACTTTACTTTCGTGCCCAAATAAATTATAATAAGAGCACGAAAGTAAGGTGACGACATGACCAGTGCAGAAACATTAAAAAGTTTGCTTCAAGAAAATAATGGTTTTTTGAGAACATCGGATGCGGTAGCTGCAGGTGTTTCGAGAACTGTTCTCGGAAATTTCGTGTGTAAACACGGGCTTGAGCGCGTTGCTCACGGATTATATATGTCTCCAGATGCCTGGGAAGATGGATTGTTTGTTATACAAGTGCGCTATCCGGAGGCGATATTCTCTCACGAAACAGCTCTCTATCTTTTAAACCTTGCCAACCGTGAACCTTCGCCCTTTTCCGTTACATTAAAGACAGGTACGAATTCGGCAAGATTATCAAAGCAAGATATTAAAGTCTATAAAGTAAAAAAGGAACTTTTTGGCGAAGGAATTCTGGAAGTACGTTCACCGTCAGGCCATACGATAAGGGCTTATAATGCCGAACGCACAATCTGCGATTTGTTTCGCAGTCGCCAGAACATCGAGATTCAGGATCTGCAGGATGCGGTAAAAACATATATCCGCCTAAGGGAGAAAAATATCCCATTGCTTATGCGATATGCCAAGGCTTTTTCTGTGGAGAAAATTGTTCGTCAATATTTGGAGGTGCTTTTATAATGATACACACATCATGCCAATTAAAGGCGCTTGTAAATAACCAATATGAGAACAGATTGTCAAATCTATGAGATAAATAGCAGTGTATCGAAGCAATCTGAGTAAAAATAGGAGTTCAGATGAGTACAATTTATGATGTCGCAAAATTGGCCGGGGTTGGGAAATCCACGGTTTCCCGTGTGATTAATAAAAACGGGGCAATAAAGGAATCCACAAGACTGAAAGTGGAAGCCGCCATGAGGGAACTGAATTACCGTCCGAGCCTTTTCGCACAGGGGATTAAGACAGGAAGATCGAAAACAATCGCTTTAGTAGTTCCGGATTCCACGAATCTATTCTATAGTATGCTGCTGTCGGGAATTGAAGATATTGCCAGAAAATATGGCTATTTTGTTATGCTGTGCAATGGAGAATACGATTCCCAAAAAGGCAAAGAATATCTGGAACAGCTTCAGGAGCGTAACATTGACGGTATCATTTACTGTGTATACCGCAAAGATGAGGTATTCAAAGATGTATTCCAGCTGTCGGAAACGGTTCCTGTGGTATTTACAGACGATCCGTATCTGAAAGATCCGTCTGTGTCTGTGGTTTATACAGACGGTAAAAAGGCGGTGCGGGAGAACGTTGACTATTTATATAAAAAGGGCTGTCGGAATATTGCCTTTATTGGCCTGGAAGAGATCTGCGCGGTAATGTACCGTTTTGAGGGGTATAAGCAGGGACTAAAAGATCATGAAATCCGGTATTCCCGGGATCTGGTATATCAGGCGCCATATAACTGGTGCAGGATGTCACATTTTATGCTGGGGGCGGAAGGAATCTCTCAGATTATGCAGTCGGGAAAAAAGGTGGATGCAGTGATAGCCGCAACAGATATGCTGGCTATCGGTGCCATATCCTGGATACAGGAGAACGGCTATAGTGTGCCTGGGGATATCAGGGTGATCGGATACGATAATATTGAAATCAGTTCAATCATCCGTCCCAAATTATCAACCATCTCCCAGCCTATACGGATGATGGGAAATGAAGCCGCAGAGCTGCTGTTCCGCAAAATCGAGGAGAACAACGGGATTAATGAGACAATAGAGATGAGAACCACCTTTATTGGGAGAGAAAGTACCTAAACAGGATTTAAGGGCAAGCTTTGGACGAAGATCTGAAGCTTGTTTTCTTTTCTGCATTATCTGCCCAAATCATTATGGTAAAATTAAATAAAATGTAAAATGAAAATATAGTAAAAGTAACGAAAATGACATACAAAAACTCAAAAAATCACAAGTTTATTGACAATAATTTTCTTATATGTTATAACGAAAATAAGAAATGGGATCAATCCCAATAAAAGCCTGGCTAAATGGCTATTTTTTAAAGATGAAATTGGGACCAATCCCAATATGGGAGAAAGGAGAGAAATATTGGAGAAAAAAGTCAGTTTATTAAGTGCTCAGAAGATATGTAAATCCTTTGGTAAAAATAATGTTCTTAAGTCTGTGGACTTTGATCTGGAGGCCGGAGAGGTACATGCACTGATCGGCGAAAACGGAGCAGGAAAGTCGACGCTTCTGAAAATATTATTCGGAATCTATCAGCCAACCTCAGGTGACATTTACCTGAATGGACAGGCAGTAAGGATGAAACATCCGGTAGATGCCATCGGGCATGGCATTGCCATGATCCATCAGGAGCCTTCTGTGTTTGAAGACCTGAGCATTGCGGAGAATATTTTCACAGGGCATTTTGAAAACCGGAAGATTAAATGGGAGGATCTGAACAGGAGCGCTTCAGAGGCAATGCAGGAGGTCGGGCTTTCGTTTTCTCCCGGCAGGATGATGAAGGGGCTTTCCGTGGCAGAGCAGCAGCTGATAGAGATTGCTTCGGCGCTGTCTTCGGATGCGAAGATCATTTTTATGGATGAACCTACTGCATCACTCACCCCCGGCGAAGTGGATAATCTACTGGCACTCATTGACACGCTGAGGAAAAAGGGAAAAACAATTGTCTATATCAGCCACAGGCTGGAAGAGATCAAGACAATCTCAGACAGGATTACGGTTCTGAGGGATGGCGAGATTGTAGGTACATATCAGAATTCAGAAATCACCAAAGAACAGATTATACAGAAGATGATTGGCAAGGAATTTACGGCCGGCAGCAGGAAAAATGAGAGAAAGACTTTTGAACAGCCATTTTTGGAGGTTGAAGATATCAGTATTCCCGGAATTTTTGAACATGTAAGTTTCCAAATCGCAAAAGGGGAGATTATGGGTGTTGCAGGCCTGATGGGTGCGGGCCGTACGGAAGTAGCAAGGGGTATATTTGGGATTACGCCTGTAAAGTCGGGACAGATCAGAATCGGAGGAAAAGAAGTAAGGATCGAGTCACCGGAGGCTGCAATCAAAAATAAGATTGCGCTGGTACCGGAGGACCGCCAGGGACTGGGATTGTTTGTTTCAGAAGCAATTGCCTTTAATACCACATTCGCTATTATCGACAGCATAAAAAAAAGAATTGGGATACATCGATACAAAGAAAGAGAAAAAGATCTCGGAGCAATACGTGGAAGGTCTGAAAACAAAATGCAGATCCGTCACTCAGAAGGTAGGGGACCTGTCCGGCGGGAATCAGCAGAAGGTCAGCCTGGCAAAGTGGATCAGTACGAATCCGGACATCCTGATTCTGGATGAGCCTACCAGGGGAATAGACGTGGGGGCAAAGGAAGAGGTTTACAGGCTGATCAGACAGCTGGCGGAAGAGGGAAAATGCATTATGATGATCTCCTCGGAATTAAACGAAGTTGTATCATTGAGCGATAAAGTCATGGTTATGTATGAAGGAAAACAGACGGGAATGCTGGGAAAAGATGAGATCACTGATGTAAAGATTTTATCCGCGGCACACGATTGTCTGGAGGAGGCGCAATGAAGAACAGAAAGCTGAATTTAAGTTCATTCCGTGAATTAGGCGTAATTGCCATGATCGTTGTTATTTATGTGGTTGTGTGTATCATCGAACCCAGATTTTTTTCGACCACTTCGCTGGTCAATATTCTGCTGTTTTTCCCGTTTCTGCTGATTGTATCCCTGGGGGAAATGATTGAGATTGTGAGCAGAAATGTGGATATGTCATTGGGCGCGATCCTGGCATGCTCCGGATATGCGGCGGGGCTGCTTTTTAAGACATACAGCGGCCTGCCCATTGCAGCAGCTTTTATAGTGGCGATTGCGCTGGGATGTGTGCTGGGACTGATCAATGGTTTTATAGTTACACGATTTCAGATACCATCTGTCATAGTTACATTGGGAACCATGAATGTTTACCGGGGCGTGATTTTTATCCTGGGCGGAAAGCAGATCGATAATTCTGTGATACCGCAATCATTAATGGCACTTTCACAGCCAAAACAGTCCATCATTGGGATTCCATATTCCGTACTGATTGCACTTTTAGCGGCCGTACTGCTGGCAGTGTTTTTAAAATATTTCCGCGCAGGCAGAGAAATATATGAAATCGGCTGTAATCCGGCGGCAGCGAGTCTGCGGGGAATCTCGAACAACCGGGTACAGCTGTTTGTCTTTACACTGGCGGGCGGGTTAAGCGGTCTGGCGGGTATGGTCTTTATATCCAGAATCGGCTATATGGATCCGGGAGCTGCCGGGCGGGGGCTGGAATTCACAGCAATCGCGGCAGTTGTAATCGGCGGGACCAGTATGAACGGCGGGGTCGGAAAAGTGACGGGAACCGTGCTGGGATGTCTGCTGCTGGGGGTCATACAGAATGCGATTTCAATTACAGGTATCTCCGGGTACTGGCAGGAAGCCATTTATGGAATTATCATCGTAGTTTCTGTCATTATAGATAACTTAATTAAAAACAGGCTGGCAGTCAGCGAAGCGAGATAAGGGGGGACAAAGATGAAGCGTAAATTAAAAATAAACCGGATGATCCGGCCGGAACTGACGGTATTTGTGTTTATGATTTTGAGTCTTGTGGTCGGAATCCTGCTGTCGCCGAATTTTCTGGATATCAGATTTCTGCTGGGGTCCACGATCTTCTACTGTGAGCTTGGACTGATGGCTATTCCTTTTACCCTGCTTCTGACATCGGGGGAGATCGACCTCTCCATCGCGGCAAACATGAGTCTGGTGGCATGTCTGGTGGCGGTTCTGTACCAGGCAGGCATGAGTATGCCGGTGCTGATTGTGATCGGGATTGCAGCAGGGACTCTGCTTGGATTTTTTAACGGCCTTCTTGTGACGGTAACGAAGCTGCCGTCCCTTGTGATAACAATAGGAATCATGTCGGTCTATCAGGGATTTTCACAGGTTCTGGTAGGAGACGCCGCGATATCGGGATTTCCTGAATGGTTTATCGGTCTTGATCAATACACAATTTTGGGATTGATACCACTTAATTTAATCATCCTGATTGTAGTAGCCCTTGTTTTCTCATTTCTGCTGAAAAAGACGGTATGGGGCAGAAAGATTACCGCGATAGGGCTGAACCGAGGTACAGCATTGTATTCCGGCGTTGCTGTTGAAAAAACAAAAGTCCTGCTGTTTACGATTCAGGGTACATTCTGTGCAATTGCAGGTATCATGACGATGTCCAGGCTGCAGATGGCAAAGTACACAATAGCCGGAGATGGACAAATGGATGTGATCACAATGGTACTGCTTGGCGGAACCGCGTTTGCCGGCGGCAGAGGGAGCGTCCTGGGGACACTGGCAGCGTTTTTTATCATTGTATTCATACGGACAGGTATGCGGCTGGCGCTTCTGAGCAACTATGCACAGATGGCGATACTTGGGCTGCTGCTGATTGTCGTAATTATTATTTCAAACGGACTCGAAAAAATGGCTAAAAAATATGAGTAGGAGGTGCAGCGTATCTAAAAAAGATAGCCATGAGAAACAATAAAAATATAAGAAAACTTAGGAGGAGCGATATGAAAAGAAAGGCATTATCATTAGTATTGGGAATCTGTTTACTGGCGGCAACAATCGTAAGCGGATGTGAGAAAAAGGGTGTGGAGCAGAGCCCGAAAAGTGACAGCGGCAAGCAGGAAGAGGAGCAGGGAAGTACAGACGACAAAACAAAGGGCAGTGCAAAAAGCGCATCTGATGTTACAGTCCGTTATATCTGCCTGACGAAGGGAATTCCTTATTTTGACCCGATCATTGACGGTATGAAGGAAAGTGTGGAGAAGGCAGGGGCAACATTCCAGGATACGGCACCGGATACAAGCGACGCAACGGCACAGATCCCGCTGATCGAGGCTGCGATCCAGGATAAGGTCGATGTGATCTGCATATCACCAAGTGATCCGGATGCTTTATGTGCAACCTTTGATAAAGCACGGGATGCGGGAATTATCGTGCTCTGTGTGAATGATGATGTCACCGGAAACGAAGACAGAAGAGACGGCGCGGTGATGTCAACGGATTATGACGTACTTGGAAAAGAAAACTTTGAAGCATTTGCGGAGAGCATGAATTATGAGGGCAAGTTTGTTGCTTTAAGTTCTAAGACGGGAACTCCGTTCCAGGAAAATCAGATGCAGATTTACCGGGATATGATGGCGGAGGACGAGAAATATGCAAAAATGGAATTCATAGATGTTCTTTATGGAGACGATGAAGCTACGAAGAGCCTTACCGAGGCAGAGGCTGCTATCCAGAAATATCCGGATCTGAAGGGTATCATTTCTCCGACAACTGTAGGAATTGTAGCCGCAGCACAGGCAGTGGAGAATGCAGGATTGACTGGCAAAATCATGGTAAGTGGAACTGGTACTCCTTCCCAGTGCAAGACATATCTGGAAAACGGCACAATGCCGAATGCATTTCTCTGGGATACCGGACTTTGCGGTAATGTAGCAGGAAGCCTTTCTGTGAAGCTTGCAACAGGGGAAGTAACTCTGGAAGCAGGTGCGGAAATTGATCTGGGTGAATATGGAACGGTTAAGGCCAACGATGTCTGCCTGGTACCGGCCGGTGATCCGCTGGAATTTACGAAGGACAATGCGGGAGAATATGATTTTTAATTCCTCAAGAGCAATAAAAATGAGGGTAGGAAGGCACTGACAAAGAATAGAAAGCGAACTGTGCCGTGTATGAGAGTCTGCTTTATTTTAAAGGAGACTGGTGAATGGCTTGCATGGTATGCATTGAAGGGGGTCTGTAAACCCTGGAAGCGCGATGCATGCCGTGCGGGCTGAAAAACGGTACAGTCAGCAGTAGGAGGTATGCGTGTATGAATGCAAGGGAAAGAGTACTGGCGGCTTTGAAAGGGGAGGGGAAACCCGACCGGATGCCGTTTGAGATAAGTTGGGGCGCGTTTACCCCAAGACTAATGCAATGCTTTCATGAGCAGGAAAAAACAGAAGAGACACCGGAAGAATATTTTGACTTTGATATGAGGTCAGTGAATATTGGACCAACCAGGAAAAAAACAGATTTCACAAAATATTTCAAAGAGGAACTTCCAGACAACATAATTTTTGATGAGTGGGGAATTGGTGCTGTGCCCGGCTCTCAGGAACATTTTCTGGAGTTTAAATACCATCCTCTTGCCTGGTGTGAGACCGCGGAGGACGTATATGGATATGAGTGGCCGGATGTGGATGCGGATTACCGGTTCGAGGGAATGAAGGAAAAAATTGAAGAATATAAGTCCCGGGGTTATGTAGTTATGGGGGAACTGTACCAGACGATCTTTGAAACGGCGTGGATGCTGCGCGGGATGGAAACATTTTTAATGGATTATTATGAAAACGAAGAGGTGGCTTTGGCCATCTGCGATAAACTGGAAGAACTGAGGATCAGGCAGGCAAAAAAATATGCAGAGCTGGGCGTTGATATTATCCGCCTGGGAGATGACGTGGCGACACAGAAGGGGCCGCTAATGAGCCGTGAAATGTATGGCGCTTTGATAAAAGAACGTATGAAAAGAATCGTTCAGGCAGGAAAGGCTGTGAATCCGGAAGTACTTTATTTCCGGCATTGTGACGGGAAGGTTGAAGATATAGTGGATGACTTTGTTGAGGAAGGCATCGACATCCTGAATCCCGTACAGCCGGAGTGCAATGACCTGACGCTTATATATGATAGATTTGGGGACAGACTGGCATTCTGGGGCGGAATCGGGACGCAGAGCACGATGCCTTTTGGAACACCGGAAGAGGTAAGAGAAAAAGTAAAGGAAGTTCAGAAAATTTTAGGAAAAAGAGGCGCACTTGTGGTGGCACCTACGCACATACTGGAGCCGGAAGTGCCTTGGGAAAATGTACTGGCATTTGTGGACGCTGCGAAGCATTCCTATTACGAATAAAGGAGAAGGCTATGAAACGATATGAGAAGAGATATGAGATTTTAAAAGAAGAATTAGGGGAAAAGGGATTTGACCTGGAAGAAATTAAAAATTTACTGAAAGCACAGGTCATTGAACTGCCGTCCTGGGCCGTGGGAAATTCAGGAACCCGCTATGGAACATTTAAGGATAAAGGGGCAGCGGTTACAATCTGGGATAAGATTGATGACTGTGCAGAAATTCAGAGATGTCTGGGAATCACACCGGTTATGGCGAGCCATGTGTGCTGGGACAGAACCGAGGACGGAAGATTCGGGCCAGTCAGGGAATATGCAGAAGAAAAAGGTATGAAAATCGGGACAGTGCATCCGAATACTTTTTCGGGACAGGAGTTCAGGTTTGGCTCCATGTGCTCTCCTGTGGCAGAAGTGCGTGAGCAGACCAAGGAACATTTTAAAGAATGCGTCAGGATGGCGCGGGAAATGGGGTCCCGGTCAATCGGCATGTGGGTGGCTGACGGAACGAACTACCCCGGGCAGGATAATCTGAGAGAGCGGAAGCACCGTCTGTATGAGGGGCTGAAGGTTCTGTACGATGCGATGGACCCGGATATGACACTGCTGCTGGAATATAAACCCTTTGAACCTTTCTATTACACCACCGATGTACAGGATTGGGGCACCTCCTATCTAATGTGCAGCAAATTAGGGCCGCAGGCGAAGACGCTGGTGGATCTGGGGCACCACCTTCCGGGAACCAATATTGAACATATTATATCGACACTGCTGGACGAAGGCAAGCTGGGGGGATTCCACTTTAACAACCATCGGTACGCGGATGACGATCTCATTCTGGGGACGGTGAACCCACTGGAGATCTTCCTGATTTTCAAAGAAATCATCGATGCAGGTACGGAGGGCGTTGATAATCAGATTGCTTATATGCTGGATCAGTCCCATAATATCGAAAACAGTCTGGAAGGCATTATTTACTCTGTCATGAATATTCAGACCGCTTATGCGAAGGCGTTGCTGATTGACAGGAAGACCCTGAAAGAAGCACAGGCGGACAATGATATTGTAAGGTGCAACCAGATCATCATGGAGGCGTTTGAGACAGATGTGGAGCCGCTGTTATCCGTTGTACGTATGGAGCTGGGCCTTACAGATACCGATCCACTGAGGAATCACCGGGAGAGCGGTTATCATAAGAAGGTGGCTGAAACCAGAGAAGAAGGAATACTAACACTTGGAGGAGGATGCTGATGAATGGAAGAGAGAGAATTCTGGCAGCTTTAAACAGACAGGAGCCGGATAGAGTCCCCACTTGTGAGTGGGTGCTCAATCCGAAAGTAATGGAGCAGATCTGCAATACGGCAAGTGATCTGGAATTTGTGCAGAAAATGGATCTGGACGGCATCGCCGTAGGGCTGGATTCTAAAAACACGGTGATAGATGACCGGCATTTTATAGATGAATGGGGGATCACCCGGGTATCCTATGATGAATATCCGAACCCGGTAGGATTTCCGATCCATGAATTATCTGATCTGGATACATATGTAATGCCGGATCCCGATGCGCCTTACCGTTTTAATAAGATTAAAAAGGCAATGGAACTGTTTGGTCAGGAAAAATGTGTGATTGCCAGGGTGCGGGACGTATTTTCACAGCCCAGGGACCTGATGGGATTCGAGGATTTCCTGGCGGGCTTTTACGAAGAACCGGAGCTGGTGCAGCGGCTGATGGAAATGAGTGTGGAATATTCCAGCAGGATCTGCGAGAATCTTGTGGAGCTTGGAATTGAAGTGATCGTTGTGGGCGATGACATTGCCAATAACCAGGCGCTTCTAATGAATCCCGATATGTACAGGGAACAGGTACTGCCTCATTTTGAAAGACTGGTGAAAAAGGCCAAAAGCCTGGGGCTGAAGGTGATTAAGCATAGTGACGGTGACTTGAACAGTGTAATGGAGGATCTGGTAAACACGGGAATCGACTGTCTGGATCCAATTGACGCAAGAGGAAATATGGATCTTGCGGCGTTAAAGGAAAAGTATGGAAGCAGGATTGCATTTAAAGGAAATGTGGACTGTGTGGATACACTTGTAAATAAACCGGAAGACCAGGTGCGCAGGGAAGTGGCGCGCTGTCTGTTGCAGGGAAGCGTGGGAGGCGGGCACATTATCTCCTCCTCCAATTCGATCCACAGCGGAGTAAATCCGAAGAGTTACAGGGTCTTTCTGGATGCAGTTAAGGAATTAGGGACCTATCCTTTAGACATTGAAAAATTAACGCAGATTGCAGAATAGGGGTGTGGGCATGGGCAGATATTTTGCAGTTGATCTGGGGGCCGAAAGCGGACGCTGCATAGCGGGAACCCTGGACAATGGTATAATTGAATTAGACGAACTGTGGCGTTTTCCCACGCAGGGACTTAAAATCAGAGGCGAATGGAAATGGAACGTTTACCGCTTTTTTGAAGAAATTCTAAAAGGACTTCGAATTTATGCAGATAAATACGGACCAGAACTCGACTCGATCGGCGTAGACACCTGGGGCGTAGACTTTGGCCTGCTGGATAAAAATGGGACACTTATGGGAATTCCGTATACATACAGGGACAAACGGACGGAAGGCACGGATGCACTGCTGGAGCCAAGGAAGAAAATGCTTTACAAAAGGACAGGGATTCAATTTCTGGAGTTTAATACATTGAACCAGCTCATTGCAGCCAGGGCGCAGAAAGATACGCAGCTTGAACACGCCAGAGAATTGCTGTTTGTGGGGGATATCCTGCATTATCTGCTCGGGGCAAAACCGGTCTGTGAATACACGGCAGCTTCGATATCCATGCTTGTAGATACGGTCAACCGGAAATGGGATGACGACATTTTTGAGGCCTATGATATCCCGGTAGAGCTGCAGTCCCAGATTTCTTTTGCGGGTGATACAGTGGGGATGCTGCGGGACGATATTGCAGACCAGGTCGGCCTGAAACGCGGGATTCCAATTATTACGCCCGCGGTACATGATACGGCAAGCGCAGTGGTAGCGACTCCTGCCCAGGGCGAAAACTTTGCCTTCATCAGTTCCGGGACATGGTCACTGGCAGGAATGGAATTGAAACAGCCTGTAAATAATGAAAAGAGTTTTGCTCTGAATATTTCCAATTCCGGCGGGGTACTGGGTAAGTCCCTGTTTCTGAAAAATATTATGGGGCTCTGGATTATCCAGCAGTGCAAAAAGCAGTGGAATAGAAAAGATCCGGAGCTTGACTATTCCAGGATTGTGGAAGAGGCAGTTAAGGCTCCTAAATTTGCTGCATTTATAGATGTAGATGATAATAGCTTTTTTGCACCGGATAATATGCCGAAGGCAATCGTTGAGTATCTGAAAAGGACAAATCAGATACATCTTAAAGAAGACGATATTGGAATAATCAGCAGACTGGTATATGAGGGACTTGCATTAAAATACAGATATGTGCTGGAAAAAATAGAAGATGCGGCAGAGAAAAAGATCGATGTGGTGCATGTTACCGGAGGCGGCGGAAAAAATACGCTGTTGAATCAGTTTATCGCAAATGCACTGCACAAAAAGGTGACAGCAGGCCCGGAAGAATGCACGGCAACCGGAAACCTGCTGATGCAGGCTTATGGATGCGGGCATGCGGCGTCACTCACCGAAATACGCAAAATAGTCAGGGATTCTTTCCAGGTGCAGGAATATGTACCTGGGGATGAGGTAGAATGGAATCTGGCTTATAAAAATTTTTCGAAGTACTGTTTTTAGAAGAAAATTCTCTATAAAGTTTTAGTTAGATGCTGAGTGGACAGAGAATAGGATAATTTAAGAGCAGGAGCAGTATAACTCGTATGAGTTGTACTGCTCCTGTAATTTTGTAAAAAAACTTAATATCCGCACGATGTCAGCACCATATCGATAGCCTCAGCCGTTCCAACTGAAAATTCATGACTGACATGAGGGTCTTCCCCATTCAGGATACAGTCGCCAAGCTGTTCTACTTCTAACATATAATTATTGGGAACATCGATACAGAATTCCGTCCGCATTCCGTCCTGGTCCAGATACCATGTTTGTCTGCCCTCTGCATTAAAACTGACCGGAACCTCTAAAATACCCTTATCACCATAGATGAAGGAACGGTCCCCGCGCTTATAGGGGAACATACCACAGGAGAATACTGCACGCCTGCCGCCGGAAAACATCAGATACCCGGTCGTCAGGTCATCAATCTTTTCCCCGGTAAAATGAGAAACTGCCTGCCCGCAGAGCGGGACTGTGCCAAACAGGTAGGATGCAAAACTAATCGTATAGCATCCAAGATCATAAACAGATCCGCCCAGAGTATCTCTGCGGATACGGATATCATCCTCGTAGCCTGAAGTATAGAATACAGACTCAATCATATTCACATCGCCAATCAGACCATCTTCAATCTGCCTTTTGAGTTCTTTCATTACCGGAGAATGCAGATAGGCGAATGCTTCCATAAAAATGACCCTGGCATCTTCACATGCCTGTATCATTTCTTTTGTATCCGCGGCGCTTCCGCTTGCCGGTTTTTCACACAAAACATGTTTTTTACAGGCCGCCGCTTTCAGAACCCATTCTTTATGCAGATTATTTGGAAGTGGTATGTAAACCGCTTCTACTTCCGGGTCATTCAGGAGGTCGTCATAGTTTCCGTATGCTTTTTGAAAATGGAAACGGTCACGGAACCGTTCCGCTTTTTCCATGGAACGCCCTGCGATTGCATACAGTTCACAGTTTTTTGCCTTCTGCATTCCGGGGATCGTCTGCCCCTCTGCAATTTGGGCAGTTCCGAGAACACCCCAACGTATTTGTTTCATAGTTTATAAGCTCCTTTCAGGTATTTCACATGGTATACCTAATTATATCATATCTAAGAGGAATGAAAGAAGTGGATTCATAAAATTCTTTTTACCGCGCATACTAATTCAAAAATATAACAAAAGGCATCCCGTAACCCATGCCCTCAAGGCGGTGAAGGCAGGATATTAAAAAAATAAGAAAAGAAATGAGAAAATCATGAAATTTGATGCTGTTTATTATGAACCGGACTGTCTGTCTTATACTTTAGGGGCACGGCTTAAAGAGCAATTCTGCGGTCTTACGTGGATACCGATCGAGAGCCACAACTCCATAAAAGAGATGCAGGAAAAGCCCAATTCCGATTTTGGACGAATGAAGAGAAACCTGATTATCGGAATCCGTAAGACACACAAATATGTGGAAAACCACAAGGTTTCCGATTACCTTGTACCCTATACCTCCTCAGGCTGTACGGCCATGTGCCTGTATTGTTATCTGGTGTGCAATTACAATAAATGTGCTTATCTTAGATTATTTGTGAACCGGGAACAGATGTTGGACCGTCTGATTAAAAAGAGCTTAAAAAGTATACAGCCCCTCACATTTGAGATAGGCAGCAACAGTGATCTTGTGCTGGAAAATACGATTACCCAAAACCTGCTCTATACCATTCCCCGTTTTGTGGAAGAAGGGCGGGGGAAACTTACATTTCCGACGAAATTCCATATGGTGGAGCCGCTTTTAGACCTGAAACATGAAGGAAAGATGATCTTTCGCATGAGTGTGAATCCACAGTCCATAATCAGCCGGATTGAGCTGGGAACCTCCAGTCTCAGGCAGCGGATCCGGGCAGTGAATGAGATGTGTGAAGCCGGATACCCCTGCGGTCTTTTGATTGCACCGGTGATTCTGACTGATGACTGGAAGAAACTGTATACAGAACTCCTGGAGGAGCTTGAGAGCGGACTGTCGGCCAGGATGAAGAAAGAAATGTTCCTGGAAATCATCCTGATGACATACTCCTATGTCCACCGTGCTATCAATCAGGATGCTTTTCCGGGAACGGCAGACTTATATAATCAGGAACTTATGACGGGGCGGGGCAGGGGAAGATACTGTTACCGGCCCGAGGCGAGGGCAGAGGCGGAAGTATTTCTGCGGGCAGAGGTGAATAGAATTCTGGGAGACGTGCAGATACTTTATATCAGCTGACAGATTCATAATTCTGAAGCTTACTCATGTCTTCTCGGGGTGAGAAATCTTGAAAGTCAATACTAAAATAACTGGATGTATATTTAGCTTGGAGGAAATCAAATGAAAACAATGTTTCGGGAACTGTTCAGGTTTAAGCGGGCGATTCTGCTTCTGCTGCTGACGGTTACAGGTTCGGTGGCAGCAAATCTGGCACTGCCTATGTATCTTTCAGATGTGATTAATACAGCAATACCAAATAGTGATATGGGAGAGATTGTAGCCATCAGCGGCCGGATGCTTCTTTTTGTGCTGCTGGGAATTGCAAGCGGTGTGGCAACCGGACTCATTGCATCCGTGGCATCGGTGCGGCTCGGAAAAAACGTCAGAAGCAAGGTGTTTTCCAAAATACAGTATTTCTCACAGACAGAATTTGACCGTTTTTCAACATCTTCACTGATAACACGTACAAATAATGATGTGGTTCAGGTGCAGACATTTATCAATATGTTTCTTAGAGTGTGCCTTATGGCACCAATCATGTGTATTGGCGGGATCATCCTGGCGCTTGCAAAAAGCAGGACGATGTCAATGATTCTGCTAATTTCCATGCCGGTCATGATTGTATTTGTGCTGCTCATTGCCAGAGTGGCTACACCATTATCCACAAAAATGCAGGCCAAGCTGGATGAAATCAATCTGGTGACCCGGGAAAAGCTGACAGGGATCCGGGTTGCCAGAGCCTTTGGCACGGAAATTTTTGAAGAGGAAAGATTTGACCGGGTCAATCAGGAGTTTATGAATAATGCCGTAAAGATGAATCTTGCAATGGGAATCATGATGCCGGGACTCAGTCTGATTCTTTATGCAACAATGGTGGCACTGATTGCATTTGGCGGCTATCAGATTATCAGCATGTCTGTTTCTGTTCCGATTGGAGACGTGATTGCGGTTATCCAGTATGTTATGCAGATTATGATGTCGGTTATGATGCTTTCTATGATTTTCGTCATGTATCCGAGAGCGGCAGTTTCCTCCGAAAGAATCAATGAAGTGCTGGAGACGGAACCTGTCATATCGACTAAAAAGGAAGCAGTCACAGCGACTGAGAAAAAAGGATATGTATCGTTTCGGAATGTTACCTTTACATTTCCAGATGCGGAGACGCCGGCTATTGAAGACATTTCGTTTGATTCGGCCCCCGGAGAAGTGACCGCAATCATCGGTTCCACCGGATGCGGGAAGTCTACTCTGATTAATCTGATTCCCAGATTCTATGATGTCCAGCAGGGGGAAGTCCTTGTGGACGGGGTCAATGTAAAGGACATGAGTATAGAGGCTCTTAGGAGCAAAATTGGACTGGTGCCGCAAAAAGCATTTCTTTTCAAGGGGACGATTGCAGAAAATGTAGGGTATGGAAGAGTGAATCCGACAGAGACAGATATAGAGTACGCGATCCGCATTGCCCAGTCATATGATTTTGTTATGGCGAAGGAAGGCGGATTTGAAGCATCAATTTCTCAGGGAGGAACCAATGTATCGGGCGGGCAGAAGCAGAGGCTGGCAATTGCCAGAGCCATTGCCCGCAAACCGGAAATATATATATTTGATGACAGTTTTTCCGCACTGGATTTTAAGACTGATGCGGCGCTTAGAAAAGCACTTCTAAAAGAGGCAGAGCAGGCCACTGTAATACTTGTGGCCCAGAGAATCAGTACAATAAAAAATGCCGACAGAATTCTTGTTCTTGAAGACGGCCGGTGTGTGGGCCAGGGAAGGCACGAAGAACTGCTGGAAAACTGTGAAGTATATCAGGAAATTGTGTATTCTCAGCTGAGCAAGGAGGAAGTATAGTATGAAGCAGACGCAGAAGAACACGGTGAATTTTAAGGCAATATTTAAAAGGCTTTTCCGCTTCATGGCCCCTTACCGGAAAGGCCTGATTCTGTCAGTCATTCTCATTATATTTTCTTCTCTGTTCAATAGTTTTGGTCCGTTTATTCTGGGAAAAGCTACGGATTCCCTGCTCGGACTTGTTATAGACGGTGTACGTATCCCTGAGGGGATCAGAAGGTTTATTACGATTCTTGCAGTACTTGCCGTAGTTTATATTCTCTATGCTGTATTAAAGTATCTGAGCACATGTATTCTTGTAAAGGTCTCCCAGAAAACGATTTATGACCTCAGGAGCCAGGTGGACGGAAAATTCAGGAAACTTCCTCTGAATTATTTTGATACGAATACCTACGGGGATGTACTGAGCCGTATTACAAACGATGTGGATACAATATCAAACAGCCTGCAGCAGAGTCTGGACCAGATCGTTACCGCAGTCACATCTGTAATCTTTATCGTGGCAATGATGCTTTTTATCAGTCCGGTTCTTACCATGATCGGAGTGGTTACAGTCCCGGCAGCACTGATTATTTCCATGAAGATTGCAGGGGCGTCCCAGAAGTATTTTAAAGCGCAGCAGGAGACACTGGGGGAAATGAACGGATATGTTGAAGAAATGTATACCGGTCATGTGATTATCAGTGCCTACGGAACAGAGGAAGAGACCGTTGGAGAATTTGAGGAGACAAATGAAGAGCTCTATCAGAGCGGCTGGATCTCACAGTTTATGTCCAGTACCCTTATGCCAATCACCCAGGGAATGACGAATATTGGCTATGTGGCCGTAGTTGTGGTGAGCGGGGCGCTTGTGATAAACGGTAGAATGACGGTTGGTATGATACAGTCTTTCATTCAGTATCTGAGACAGTTTTCCCAGCCGATTAACCAGACGGTACAGATTGCAAACATCCTGCAGTCAACAGCCGCTGCTGCGGCAAGAGTCTTTGAATTTCTGGATGAGAAGGAAGAAATTCCGGATCCGTCAGTTCCACAGATCCCGGAAAAAATTGACGGTACAGTTGAGTTTATAAACGTGAAATTCGGGTATGTGCCTTATCAGATCCTCATGAACAACGTTAGTATCAAAATAGAACCGGGGAGCAAAGCAGCCATTGTAGGGCCGACCGGAGCGGGGAAAACCACCCTCATCAATCTGCTGCTTAGATTTTATGATATTAATGGGGGAAAAATTCTTGTCAGTGGTGTTGATATCCGGGATATGACCCGGAAGGAACTGAGGAAAACATTTGGAATGGTGCTACAGGATACGTGGCTGTTTACGGGAAGCATCATGGAGAATATTCGTTATGGAAGGCTGGATGCAGCGGATGATGAAGTAATAGCAGCGGCAAAGGCGGCCAGGGCGGATGTATTTATCCATGGCCTGCCCGGCGGTTATGGGTTTATGCTGCAGGAAGGGGCTGTTAATCTGGCGCAGGGGGAACGTCAGTTACTGACGATAGCAAGAGCAATTTTATCTGACAGTCCGATTATGATTCTGGATGAGGCCACCAGTTCTGTTGACACACGAACAGAGGTATTGATACAGGAGGCAATGGCAGCTCTGATGAAAGGCAGGACGAGCTTTGTAATTGCACACCGGCTCAGCACAATCAAAGACGCAGATGTGATTATTTATATGGAAAACGGAGATATCAAAGAAACCGGAACGCATAATGAGCTAATGGCCAGAGATGGGCTTTATGCAAAATTATATAACAGTCAGTTTGTCAACGACAATGGTTAGATAGAAGTATTACAGTTTTTGTCCGATATTCCCTTCCCTCCTTCGTATTAAGCGGAAAAATATTTGACTTTTACCCGGAAATATATTACAACTAGAGATAAGCAAAGCTTAATAAATACGGAAGAAAGGAGGGGGAGCTATGGCGAGTATAAGAGATGTGGCAAAAAAAGCAAATGTAGGTCCCACAACGGTATCAAGGGTTCTGAACAACAGCGGATATGTATCCGATGAAACCCGCCAGAAGATTGAAGAAGCCATGCGCGAGCTGGACTATACGCCCAATGAACTGGCGCGCAATCTGTTCCATAGAAAAACAGGGATTATCGCCGTATTGGTACCTACGGTCGCCCACCCGTTTTTTGCCGAATTCGTAGAATATGTGGAAGCAGAGCTGTATAACTGTGGATACAAGACGATGCTCTGTAATACGGTGAAGGAAGAGAACGCAGAACTGGAATATCTGGATATGCTGAACAGGCATATCGTAGACGGTGTGATCACAGGTGTACATTCTCTGGATGTGGAAGAATATCTGAAGATCCACAAACCCATCGTGTCATTTGACCGTTATCTGGGGGAAGATATTCCGGTTGTGGCCGTGAACCATAAAAGAGGCGGCAGGCTGGCGGCAGAAGAGCTGATCAGCAGCGGATGTAAGTCTGTACTGCATTTCCGTGGTGCATTGGAAGTGGAGTCGCCATATCATGACAGGCACTATGAATTTGAGCGGATTATGAAAAAAAATCACGTGGATACATATTCATATGAACTGGAATGGAACCGTTTTGATGCTGCATATTATAAAAAAGCAATCGATACAGTGTTTGAACTGGGCCTGGAATTTGATGGCGTATTTGGTGTAGACCAGCTTGCAATAGGCTATATGAATGAAGCGATCAGAAGACATAAGAGAGTTCCTGAGGATGTAAAAATAGTGGCCTATGACGGTACATATCTGACAGGAATCGTAGAACCGCGGGTGACAGCTGTTGCACAGCCGGTGGAAGCGCTGGCAAGGGAATCCGTGCGCCTGATGGACAGATTAGTGAATGGGAAGACTTATAAGAATAAACAGGTTTTGTTAGATGTGGAGCTTAAAAAAGGAAAGACAACTTTATGATTCGTCAAATTGTGAAAGGTGTACAAAATATAAACTGAATATTCTGTAGTTATAAACAAAAAGGTTGAGTTTCAGGGTTAATGCAACTTTATCAAAGTAAATGCAGTCTGGTCAGTCCTATTTCGTGAAAAATGTGAAATAGGACTGTTTTTTATGTGAATTTCGTGTAAAATAATAGTAATCCACCATGAAAAGCCTTAAAAATAGGTGCACTATGCCGGAAGTGAGATTTACCTGTTTTTTTGCCAGAGTAAATGCCACCCCTATATAGGCGCTATATTATGTAAGGCCGGGTCTGGGGGATAATTAAGGCTGTTTGCCGTGTAAAGCTTAGCCTTAATGTTTGTTTTGTTGGAAAGC
>NZ_GL870809.1:661502-717489 GCF_000190355.1 Clostridium sp. D5
TCCAAATGGTTTCTGATTTCCCGGGATATAGAGGTGCAGTTCTTGCCTACAGCGGTGGCAATCTGTTTAAAGGACTGCTGCTCGGAAAGCATTTGTGAGATTGTGATTCTGTCTTCTAATGATAAATGTGTTTTCTTCATAATGAAATCCTCCAATCGTATTCCCAGACACGACTGGAAGAATCATACAAAATTTGTCACACTTAATGCAACATTTCGGATTCTTAAAGTAAATGCAACCGATAATGGACATAGGGGTTGCATTTACTTTGAAAATTTACATTATAAACAAAAAAACAATTAGTTTCAAAAATAAGGTTGACTTTTTTAAAAGGAGTAATATAATGAGCTTAAAGTAATCAGTAGGTGCACACCTGAGAAAACTTATTTTTTTTGCCGTATTGTGGAACCCGTTCCATAATACGGCACTGGCAAACAGTAAAATTTTTTTTGGACAATGTGGAACGGGTTCCATATTGGAAACAACAAGGCAGGATTCATGATCAAGGAGGATAATTATGAAGACAAGAACTTTGAAAAGACTGTTATCAGTGGTTATGGCAGGAACAATGGCTGCAGGCCTTCTCGCAGGATGCTCCGGAGGTAAAAAAGAGGAGGCAAAGGCAGACGGCGGGGCAACGACTATTAAATTCGGCATCCATGTAGCTAATCCGCAGGAGCAGGAAGCTGTTACATATAACATTGTGCAGGCATTTAATGAAAAATATGACGGAAAATACAAGGTGGAATTCGAGGCATCAGACAAAGAGTCTCATTCCAAGAATATGAAACTGGAGGCTTCAGACGGAACACTCCCCCAGATCTTCTGGCTGGATGCCAGTGAGGCTCCCGAATACAGCGACTCTGGTGTTCTGATGGATTTATCCGATTTCTTATCAGAGAACGCTGATATCCAGACGGCTCTTGGCGGCATGGAGAATGCATTCCAGGATGATAATGGACAGTACGGTCTGCCATATCAGTGTAATGTCCAGGGAATCTTCTACAACAAGGATCTGTTCGACAAGGCAGGAGTTGAGTATCCTACAAACGACACTACATACGAAGATTTTATCGGGATGATTAAGAAGCTGAAAGAGAGCGGCGTGACTCCGCTGTCCATCGGAAGTAAAAACAGTGCGTATGCGATGTGGGAATTCAATGAGACGCTTGCCAGATATGGCTGGGCAGAAAATATTGACAGCATTCTTTCGGGAGAGAAAAAATTCAATAATGAAGACCTGACTGCCTGCTTTGAAAAGTTAAAAGGGATCGCGGAAGCAGGAGCATTCCCGGAAAACATGGCTACCATTGAATACTTCGATGCCAAGCAGCTCTTCAATGAGGGCAAGGCAGCAATGTTCGGCACCGGCCAGTGGGACTGTGCAGAGTTTGATGAGAACATTGGAGAGAACGTTGGTTTCTGGTGGGGACCGAAATTCACCGATACAGATTACAATCAGGATATTGCGATGAAAGTTCCTTCCGCGCCAATTGTTGTAAATGCGGAAGTTGCAGATGATGATGCGGTAAAAGAAGCAGTTTTTGAATTCCTGAAATTTTATTATGGAGAAGAGGCTGCAAAGATCTCCTATGAAGGTTCTATTTTCCCGGCAACAAATTATTCTGATGTAGCTGCAACAGACACACAGTATTCTATGAACGCCATGCTGGAAGCCCTGGGGGCAGGATGGGAAAGCCCGGAGGCGGCACCGGATCTGACGGTGGTATCTGCGGTACAGGAGGCACTTTATAACTCCATGTTTGGCGTAATGCAGGGAACATATGAACCGGCAGAGGCGCTGGATAAGATTGACGAGGCACTGTCCTACAGTAAATAAAAGGAAACAGGTTTATACGCGTGAAGCTCAGGTCCCTGCCGTCCTTGCGGCGGGGCGGGCTCTTACAGATGGATTCAGATGATTGGAGAAGGATATGCGCTGGTTGAGCAAAAGAAGATATAAAATAGGCCTTCTGATTCCGACACTGCTTGTCTACAGTGTATTTATTGTCCTGCCTATTATAATCGCAATCGGGTACAGCTTTACAAAGTATTCGGGTATTGGCAAGGCAAGATTTCAAGGATTTCAGAATTATATCAGGCTGTTTCAGGATAATGTGTTTTGGATTTCACTGAAGAATACAATGATTATTTTCGTACTGGCATTTATCCTGCTGTTGACACTATCATTTTTAATAGCACTGCTTTTAAATAACCGGTTGAAAGGAACTGATTTTTCAAAGGCACTGATATTTTCCCCCGCAATTATAGCCCCCATTATTGTGGGTATTATATGGGTATATATCCTGGACCCGAATATTGGCGTAATTAACAATATTCTGGATGCAGTGGGAGCATCGGGTCTGAAACAAAAATGGATCGGCGGGGAGACATTTTCACCCTACAGCATTGCCATCATTTACTTCTGGCAGCAGCTTGGATATCTGGTCACCATTTTTATTGCCGGGCTGAAGATGATTCCGGAAGACGTCCTCGAGGCAGTGAAGATCGATGGGGCCAGCGGAGTACAGAAGGTCCGCTATGTCATTATCCCGATGATGCGTACGACGATTTCAACGGTATCGGTTCTGATTATTACGGGAGTATTTAAGATTTTTGAGATTGTACAGCAGACAACAGGGGGCGGCCCGAACCATCTGTCGGAGACACTGGTGACTTACAGTTATTCCATGACATTTTCCAGCAGTGATTATGGCTATGGTATGTCGCTTGCGACCATTACATTTCTGCTGTCACTGCTGATTACAGGGATCTATACGTTCCTGACCAGAGAGAAAGAGAGGTAGCGGGATTATGATCAACAAAAAGAAGAAAACAGCGATGTATATTCTGATGGTTCTGATTACGCTGCTGGTTGTTTTTCCGTTTATCTGGATGCTTGTACTGTCCTTTAAAACAAATTCGGAAATACTGTCCGCTCCGCTTTCTCTGCCAAATAGCCTGAATGTGGAAAACTATAGAAATGCGTTTAAAACTTTGGATTTTTTAAGCCTGTATGGGAATACACTTTTTGTCTGTGTGATTTCGCTGGTCATTGAATTGATTATTACATTTTTCAGTTCCTTTGTGCTATCAAGAATGGAGTTTAAGAACAGAAAAGTTGTTTCCTTAATATATGGGTTTTTAATTATGGGGCTTTCGATTTCACCTTTTATTCTGCTTTTTCCGGTTTATAAGATTAATGTGGCTTTGGGATTAAGGGGATTGTTTGCTTTGATCTTCCCGTATGTGGCGACATCCATATCTTTTAATACACTGCTGCTGGTGGGATACCTGAAGTCACTTCCGACGGAAATCGATGAGGCTGCTGTGATTGACGGATGCAGTATCTGGGATCTGATGCTGAAGGTAATTCTTCCGATGGCAAAGCCGGTGATTGCGACGATCGTCATATTTAACGTACTGTATATCTGGAATGAGTATCCGTTTGCATCGGTCATGCTGAGAGATATTTCCGACTATACGCTTTCCATGGGGGCATCCTTCTTCAAGGGAACCTACACGGTGGACTATGGCGGAATTGTGGCATCCAGCGTTTTGATTATCATACCGGAGCTGATATTCTATGGCCTCTTCCAGAAGAATATTGTGGAGGGCATGACTGCCGGGGCTGTGAAGGGTTAACGGGGAAAGAAAAGATACAAGCTTTCCGTGCACTGATGATATGGTGTAAAAAGGATCAAACAGCAGGTAAGACAGATGGCTGGTAAATAAATTATGTAAAAAGAATTAGGAGGAGATACCATGAGTAAAGTATCAGGATTATTTCAGGATCTGACAACAATAAAAGAGGCCAGGAACGGAAGGCTGGCAAGCTGGGATCAGAGAGGTAAGAACCAGGATTACTGGGAGATTCCGGCAAAGGAGAGCATTACACTGGGAGAAATAGAAGGCCCCGGATGTATCACACATATCTGGATGACTTCATCCTGCCGTAAAGTAAAAGCGCCCAGCATCCTGGACCCGGTGCAGAATGCGTCCGCAGCACCGGTTATGGAAATTCATCCGGCACTGGGGGTAATCTGGGACGATTACGACCCCTTCTATTACAGAAAGGCACTGATCAAAATTACGTGGGACGACCAGGATACACCAAGCGTTCTGGCGCCCTTCGGAGACTTTTTCTGTATTGGGAACTGCTATCCGGGAAATTTTTCTTCCCTTCCGTTTAATGTGTCACTGAAACCGGAGGAGGCAGGACGCTACGGTGCACCCTGTTCCGTATCCTGTTATTTCCCGATGCCGTTTAACAAAAAGGCAAAGATTGAGATAATCAACGAGAACGAGCTTCCGTTTATCTTATACTTCAATATAGACTATGAGATGTACAAAGCCCCTCTTGATGAGAATACTGCATATTTCCATACAAGCTGGCACAGAGAGAACCCGTGTGACGGATGGGGGCCGGATATCCAGGTGAATTCGCCGGAGGTCAATAACGTAACGAATTTCAAGGGAGAAGGCAATTATACGGTTCTGGATGTGGAAGGAACCGGACACTATGTAGGCTGTAATCTGTCGGTGAAACATTACCAGGGAAGCTGGTGGGGAGAAGGAAACGACATGTTCTTTATTGACGGAGAAGAGTACCCCAGTCTGAACGGTACCGGGACAGAGGACTATTTCAACCATGCATGGGGGATGCAGCGCAATGCATTTCCGTTCTTCGGGACCATTGTGCACGAAGGAGACACGGATGGGTTCCATGTATCCTACCGCTTCCATATCACGGATCCGGTCAGGTTTGAGAAACGACTGCGTGTAACGATTGAGCACGGCCATGCCAACCATCTGTCCGATGACTGGAGCTCCACTGCGTATTGGTACCAGACACTTCCGACCGCAAAGCCATTGACCATACTGCCGGTGGAAGAGCGTCTTCCGAACGTGCCGGTACTGCCCGAAAGAAATCTCAAAATGCCTCAGTTAACAGAAGAGATGCAGGCAGCCAGGGAATCTTATAAGAAACGCTGGGAGGAATATTCCCCTGCAAGACAGGAGCAGTTCCGTATAAAAGAAGACAAGGCGCGCAGGGAATCAAAGCTTAATACAGAGTTTGCGAAAAAACTGAGAGAGGAATATAAGTAAATGAGAAAACTGGAGGCGTCTTATGTCTAAAGAATTAATGCAGCAAAACATCGATAAGGCCCAGAGGGAGATTGACGCTAAAAAGGAGCAGGTAAAGCAGGGGAGAATGCGCCAGTATTATCACTTTATGCCGCAGACCGGCTGGCTCAATGATCCAAACGGATTAATTTACTACAAAGGGAAATATCATTTTTTTTACCAGTATAACCCCTATGAGGGCTTCTGGTCCCGTATGCACTGGGGACACGCGGTAAGCGAAGATATGCTCCACTGGGAGTATCTGCCTCTGGCACTTGCGCCCAGCGAGAGCTATGATGACCACCATCAGGGGGGCTGTTTTTCGGGAAGTGCGATTGAGCACGATGGGAAACTGTTTCTGATGTATACCGGAACTACGAATAATGGGAGGGGATTTGAGCAGTCCCAGTGCATCGCATACAGCGAGGATGGCATCCATTTTGAAAAATATGCAGGCAATCCGGTGCTGACTGCTCCCGAAGGGATTCCCGGGGACTTCTTCCGGGATCCAAAACTCTGGAAGCATGAGGATACATATTATGTTATCTGCGGTGCGAACAAAGACGGGATGGCACAGGCGCTTTTGTACAGGTCAGACGATATGCTCCACTGGGAATTTGTGAATATACTGGCAGAGAGCCGCGGTGAGTGGGGATATATGTGGGAATGCCCGGATTTTTATCCCATTGGAGACAAGTATGTCCTGATGTTTTCCCCCATGGGGGCGAAGGAAAGAACCAGCGTATATCTGGTGGGAGATTTCGATTACCAGACCGGAAAATTTTACTATACCGTAACCGGGGAAATTGACTGGGGATTTGACTATTATGCGCCTCAATCCTTTCTTGCTCCGGATGGCAGGCGGATCATTGTAGGATGGGCCAATGCCTGGGACTGGATGCCGTTCTGGAAGGACTGGGGACCAACCTACAGGGAGGGATGGTGCGGGTTCTTCAATCTTCCGAGAGAGGTTGTGCTCTGTGAGGACAGTACACTGAAGTTTGTTCCCATACGCGAATTGGAGCAGCTGCGCCGGGATGTACAGTCAGAAGAAACGTGTATCGTAGAAGATAAAAATTCTTTTTCGCTGAAAGACGGTGCGGTCTATGAACTTAAAATGAAAATTAATCTGAAAGAGACGACTGCGAAGGTGATCCGGATGGATCTGAGGTGCTCAGGAGAACGGAAAACAGTCATCAAATTTGACCTGAATAAAGGGGAAATCAGCTTTGACAGAAACCAGTCCGACGGGTGGAGCAAAGGCATTGCGAAAAGCCCCATTAACCTGATGAGAAAAGATATCCTTGATATTCATATATTTTCGGACCAGAGTTCCATTGAGCTCTTTAGCAATGACTATAAGAATAATATATCCTGCGATGTATTTACGGATGATGAGGAACAGAAAAATTCTATCTTGGCCGAGGGCGGCCGGATATATTTTGAGGAGCTGAAATTCTGGGAGCTGGAAAGGGCATGCGAATAAAGGCAAGGCCTGGCTGGTGTTCCATCCGGAGAGTAATTATAAAAAGAAACTCCATCAATGATATACTGCTGAAGAAGCAGAAGCATACCCAGGGGTAAACCACGGTTATGCCCTGCGGGATCATGCATATCATTGATGGAGTTTTTCACTTTAAAAGTTACTTGCGGTATGCAAATCTGGGGACACCGTCCTCCGTTGGAACCTGGACTTCTCCCTGGATCAGCGGTTTGGCATAAGCAATAAATGCCTCTCCTACATCAGTGCCATCTTTGGTGATCCATTCCGCCGGAACTGTTTTTTCCCTGTTGCAGATCTGGTTGACATCGGCTGTTACGTAATCAACGGTGTAGGGCTCGTCCTTGATTTTTTTGAAAGCAATCATCTTGCCTGTCTCGCCTTCCAGAGCGGATTTTACGCCAAAAGCTCCGGAAGCAATGGCTTCTTTTTGGTCTGTACCGGAGAGCATGGTACTGGAGCACCGCTGAGATACATTCAGTTCAATGGAACGGACTTTAATGCCTAGCCTGTCCTTTATCAGGTTCTCCAGATACTTTCCGGAGCCGGTCAGCATCTTGTGTCCAAATGCGTCTACACCAACGTCACTGGCAAGCTCGCAGACGAAAGTGCCGTTTTTGTCGTGAATGCCTTCGGATATACATACGACAAGGTTGGGTGTCTGTTCCAGTGAGTCCTTTACTTTCTGAATGAATGCTTCCTGGTCAAATGCGGCTTCCGGGAGATAGATCAGTACCGGATTGTCTCCCTCGAACTTTCGGGCCAGAGCGCTGGCTGCGGTCAGCCATCCTGCATGGCGGCCCATGATTTCTACGATGGTGACTGATTTTTTATTGTCATAAACAGAGGCATCGAGGGAGATCTCTCTGACTGTAGATGCGATATATTTGGCGGCGCTTCCAAAGCCCGGAGTGTGGTCTGTCTCCACAAGATCGTTGTCGATTGTCTTCGGAATTCCGATGACTCTGATATCGCTGTTGGTTTTGACTGCATAGCGGGAAAGCTTGCTCACTGTATCCATGGAGTCGTTCCCTCCAATATAGAAGAAATAACCGATGTTTAATGCGTCAAACTTCTCGAATAGCTGCGGATATACCGGATCGTCCAGATCCTCGGGAAGCTTATACCGGCAGGAGCCGAGATAGCAGCCGGGAGTCACCTTGATCAGTTCCAGTTCACCGGAACGCTCCAAGGGGTCCATATCCATATAATGGCCTTCCAGGAAACCTTCGATACCGTTGATCATACCATAAACAGTGCCAAAAGAATCTTCCCGGTTCAAAGCCTCATAGACAACTCCGTACAGGCTCGCATTGATGACCGCGGTCGGTCCGCCGGACTGGCCGACGACAACATTTTTCTTCATAAATAATCCCTCCAAAGCAATTTTCGTTTTATGTCATATCTATAACTATAATAGATATAGATATATTTTACAACCGGTACAAAAACGGATTTTATGATAAAACAGTTGGAAATTTGGTAAATGTGCAGTATAATTGCTGTATCTGAGTAAAGAGGTGTTGTTATGAAGTATATATCATTTGCAATTCCATGCTATAATTCTGAAGCATATATGGAAAAGGCGATACAGTCAATATTAAAAGGCGGGGAGGACGTGGAGATTATTATTGTGAACGATGGCTCCACGGACAAGACGAAAAAGATTGCCAAGCACTATGCGGAACTGTATCCGACGATTATTAAGAATGTAAATAAGGAAAACGGGGGGCACGGCGATGCCGTCAATGCGGGGCTGGCCCATGCCACAGGCAGGTATTTTAAAGTCGTGGACAGCGATGACTGGGTGGATGAGGAAGCTCTTATGATGATTCTGGAAGCTGTCAGGGGATTCGTGCAGGCGGAGATTGAGGTGGACATGATTGTCTCCAACTATGTATATGAAAAGGTTGGAGTGGAGCATAAGAAGGTGATCCATTACCGCAATGTGCTTCCGCAGAACCAGATCTTTCACTGGGACGATATCGGGCACTTCCACCTGGATCAGTATATCCTGATGCATTCTGTCCTCTACCGGACAGAGATGCTGAAGCTTTGCCAGCTGAGGCTGCCCAAGCATACATTTTATGTGGACAATATATATGTCTACTATCCGCTGCCTCATGTGCGGACAATGTATTATATGGATGTTGATTTTTACCGGTATTTTATCGGGCGGGAGGATCAGTCTGTAAATGAAAAGGTGATGATCAGCAGGATAGACCAGCAGATATTCGTGACCAAGTGTATGATAGGCATGTATGAACTGAGGATGATATCCAGCAGAAAACTGCGCAGGTATATGATCAATTATCTCGCTATCATGATGACGGTTTCTTCTATTTTATGTATCCGCTCAAAGAAAAAGGAGAACCTGGATAAAAAGGCAGAGCTGTGGCAGTATCTGAAAAAGAAGGATTACGGTGCTTATATGAAGATACGATACGGAATCCTGGGACAGACGATTAATCTTCCTGGAAAATCGGGCCGTAAAGTGTCCTCTATGGCGTACAGCGTGGCAAGAAGGCTGATTGGGTTTAACTAGGGGACTTTTTGATCCTTCGTTATAAAAGAAGTATACGCACAGAAAATATTTTTAACTGAAAAAGAGCATAATTTACCAGCCATGGTACATACTAGTAATAAAAAAGAGGAGTGTGTATTATGGCTGTTAATTTTTCAGAAAGTAAGACAAAAGAAAACCTGATGAGAGCATTTGCCGGGGAGAGCCAGGCAAGGAACCGATATACGATCGCGGCAGACAAGGCAAAAGAGATGAAGATGTATACCATTTCCGATATCTTTTTGTATACTGCAGACCAGGAGAGAGCTCATGCAGAGAGATATTATGAGTTGCTGAAGGATCTGTCCGGTGAGACAATATTTATTGACGGAGGGTACCCGGTAGACCAGCAGGCAACATTGGCTGAACTTCTGCGTGCTGCGGAGCACAATGAAAAAGAGGAGTACGAGGACGTATACCAGGCATTTGGCGATACAGCAAAGGAAGAGGGGTTCCTGGAGGCTGCCTCAGCATTCTATCAGATCGCAGAGATCGAGCATACCCACCAGGTGAGGTTTGGAGAAGTAGCGGGAATGCTGGAAAGCAATCATTACTATGCGTGTGAAAATGAAAGTAAATGGATCTGTACCAACTGCGGATACATTCATGAGGGGAAACAGGCTCCGGCCGTATGCCCGGTATGCCGTCATGCGCAGGGATATTTTCTTCCTTATGCATTCGCTGCATATAAAGGGGAAGGCAAATAGCCAAAAATGACTGCCCTGGTAAAAGGGAGAAAAATTGTTAATTGAATAGCCTTAAAGGAGCCGAATATGAGCCAGAAAGTTGAAAATCTGCTGAACCTTGCATTAGATGCTACGGAAGAGGAGCGCGTGAAGTCACTGGAACTGGATGTGGGATATAACCCGATTGACAGGGAGTGGGACCTGGTTATTAAATATTCAGGCTCCCTGGAACTGGTGCGGGAGCTGGCCTCGGCCGTGACAGAACTGACAAATGAGTATGCGGTTATTACAATACGTGAATCTCTTATTGACAGGCTGGCGGCTATGCCGCAGATAGAGTATATCGAAAAACCAAAGAGGCTGTTTTTTCAGGTAGCCAACGGAAAGAGAGTTTCCTGCATCAACCCGGTGCAGCGAACTCCTTTTTCTTTGATGGGAGGCGGTGTATTAACAGCCATAGTAGACAGCGGAATAGATTATGCGAATGAGGACTTCAGAAATCCGGATGGAACGACAAGGATACGGGCCCTGTGGGATCAGACAATTCCAGGGAATCCGCCGGAAGGCTATGCCATCGGTACGGAATATACACAGGAGCAGATCAATGAGGCGCTGAGACAGGATACCAGGCAGGCAAGGGAGCAGATTGTGCCGAGCCGGGATATCTCCGGCCACGGTACGGCGGTGGCGGGGATTGCAGCCGGAAACGGAGCGGGCAGTCCGGGGCGCCAGTACGCGGGAGTAGCACCTGCCAGCGAGTTGTTGGTTGTTAAGCTTGGAATTCCCCAGGAAGAGGGATTTCCCAGGACAACGGAACTGATGCTGGGGGTGGATTTTGCCGTGCGCAAAGCCCTGGAATACCAGATGCCCGTGGCCGTCAATATAAGTTTTGGAAATACATATGGTTCCCATGATGGAACCTCTCTGCTGGAACGTTTCCTGGATGATATATCAAATTACTGGAAGTGCGCCATATGTGTGGGCAGCGGGAACGAAGGAACCACTGCCGGGCATACGTCGGGGCGGCTGACGGAAAATGTGGATGAATTTGTCCAGCTGGGTGTTCAGGTTAATGAACCTACGGTCAATGTACAGCTGTGGAAATCCTATGTAGATACGGTGGATATCTCTCTGATCAGTCCGTCAGGAGTGCGGGTGGGGCCGATTCAGGAGATTCTGGGGCCTCAGCGGTTTATTCTGGGCAATACTGAGATCCTTCTATATTATGGGGAGCCGAAACCGTACAGTGTCAAGCAGGAGGTCTTTATTGACTTTCTGCCGAGGCAGTCTTATATAGACAGCGGGGTATGGCAGATTGTTCTGTCACCGCGCAGGGTCGTGACGGGGGAATACGAAATGTGGCTGCCCAGCCAGAGTGCACTGAATATAGGGACCGGATTTTTATTTCCGAAGAGCGACACGACACTTACGATTCCTTCTACGGCACTTCGGGTGATTACCGTAGGCGCATACAATGCGCTGACTTTCAGCTATGCGGATTTTTCGGGGAGGGGGCCGGCGGCAGTCTATGAATATGCCGCGGTGCCGAAGCCGGATCTGGCGGCTCCGGGGGTGAATGTGACCACTACGGTGTCCGGCGGAGGCTATGCGGCTTTCAGCGGGACTTCATTTGCCACGCCATTTGTGACCGGAAGCGCGGCACTTCTGATGGAGTGGGGGATTGTGAGGGGGAATGATGCGTATCTGTATGGGGAGAAGGTGAAGGCATATCTGCGGAGAGGGGCGAAACAGCTTCCGGGATTTGACCAGTGGCCGAATAATCAGATGGGGTATGGGGCGTTGTGTGTGCGGGACAGTTTGCCGATATAAGAGTTGGTTTATTGTATTGATGAATTAACAACCAGGGAATATTGTTGCAATTATTATTACAAAGGATGTACCAGCTTCAACATACAATGAAGCTGGTATATTATTAATAAGCATTTATGATTTTCTACTGAATGAAGGTAGTATGGAAATGATGTGGAGAGTAAATCTAATATGATGGAAGATATCTCTAATACTTGTCTCAATCCAGAGTGTTTTGGTGCTGCGAATTATCCCTTACGGTTTGGCAGAACCTGACTGTAACCACTCCGCCAGAATCCCAGTTGCCGAATTCCATCTCTCCTGCGTGTGTCTCTACTACCTGTGCGGCAAACCAAAGGCCAAGCCCATGATGCCCATCAGAACTTCGGGCCGTATTCCCACGCCACAGACGTTCTGTTGCATGGAGTAACGCCGCTTTGCCAAAGCCGGTGCCCTCATCACACACTGAGATCTGCCATCCCTTATCTAACATACATCCTTTCAAATACACATTTCCGCCTGCCGGTGTATGCTCAATGGCATTTTGCACCACATTACCCAAGGTCCGTAGTAAATGGGCCTTTTGAACGTATACAGTACCTTTCAGGTCGTTTTGTGTTTGCAGGCAAACCATCTTCGCCTCTGCAATAGCTATAGTATTCTGGCAGAGTTCGTCAAACAAAGCGGACAGACTGGTGCTTTCAAATGCCTCATCCGTACCGGCAGAAGCTTCTAACAGACTGGCAACATACTGCTTTGCCCGCTGATTACTTGCGATAATTGTCTCCATTTTTTTGCGGCTGCTTGCGGATAGTTCTTCATCCAGTAAAAGCTCGGCATTGCCGCCTACCAGGGTAAGCGGGGTTTTAAGATCATGTGCGAGTGCGGCTATTTCCGCTTCACGTTCCTGCTGCGCCGCCCATTGAGCGGACAGCGAACTATACAATGCCTTCCGCATATCTTCCATGGCACCCAAAGCCTGATCATACTCCTGTATGCCGGCCTGGGGAATGATGAAATCCAGCTCCTGTGTGCCGATTTTTTCACTTACCTCAGAGAACAGCTGCAGTTTGGCGGCGAGACACCGGCGAAGCCACAGTGTATTAATCAGCAGACAAAGCACCAATGCCACACCAAGAGCCCCCCACCATAAGTATTCAAAAGGGGGCAGGGCAGCGCGCAGCACAGGGCTGGCAAATTCTTTCCGGTACTGCCAGCGGATGATTACAGTGCTGTCATCTTCATAAGTGTACCGTGAGACACTCACATCCTGGCTTCCCTCCTGCCAAAATCCGATTAAAGATTCCAGCTCTTTTCCCTCCACATTACTTTCCAGTACTATGCCGCTCTGGTCAAACAGAGCATATTCCGCCAGAAAATCGTCACCGGGGGAAACGAAAGTATTAGGTTTTGCAGCCAGCATTTTCTCAACTTGCTGGTTGGCAGTATATCCCGGATAAACAACGCCGGTGTTTTGGAGCAATGTGGCGGCAAAAAGCCATACCAGGCAGCAGAACAGCATACAGCCAAGCATCACGACGGCAAATCGGAAAAGTACAAAAGAAAGACTTACAGAACGCTGTCTTTTCGCCATTTATAGCCCACCCCCCAAACAGTTTCTATTGAGTTTATTCCTTCGGTCTTTAGTTTTGCACGGATATTCTTAATATGTTCGGCAATGGATGATGGATCACCTTCGGCGTCAAAGCCGAAGACCGCTTCGTACAATTGTTCTTTGGTAAAGACCTGACCGGCGTGCAAAGCGAGATATTCACAAATGGCATATTCTCCTTTGGTAAAGGGCAGGGGATTCCCCCCAGCAGCGGCCATTTTTGCCTGCATATCAAATCGCACACCGCCCCGGTTGAGGGTGTGGGCCGGCTGGCGGACTTCCCGTCTTAGATGGGCGTTTACCCGGGCACGCAGCTCTGCAATACTGAATGGCTTTTTAATATAATCATCGGCACCAAGGCCGAAACCCTGTACAAGTGCCGCATCTTCCGCCCTGGCGGTTAAAAACAGGATGGGACAATCTACCTCGGCACGGATACGGCCGCAAACGGAAAATCCATCCTCGCCCGGCATCATCACGTCAAGCAGTAAAAGATCATACTGCTGACAGCGGGAAGGCTGCAATGCGGTGCCATCCGTTTCGGTGTCTACCAGGTGGCCGTCCTTTTCCAGGGCGGCTCTCACCAAATCCAGCATATCAAGGTCATCATCGACCACTAATACTTTCCGCATAATCTATCCTCCTATTTTCCTCTTATATGAATTTCCCTTTATATGATTTTACCCTCCCGTTTGTCAAAACGGCGGATTGATAAAAAACAAAACATTGAAGCCATAATGTTTACAAAAATTGTTTTCTATATAGAAACACCCTTTCTATAGTATCACATTTTTTTACTATGTTTTAGATCTTTCAGCAAAAAGAGAGAAAGGCAGCCACATAGTAACAGGATGATCATACTCATCATTATTTTACCCGCAGAAGTCAGATGATAGCCTGAAAGATTAAATACAGCTGTAATGGGATAAAACTGCTTTAAGACGTCCGACATTCCCGCAAACAGCCCGGCAACGGAATAAATTTCAGTAAATACCAATGCAGGCCAATATCCTTTTTTCATACGTGGTACAAAAGCGATAATAGGAGAGACCGCAAAAAATACACCAACGCCATCCAGAAAATACTCTTTTAAAGCACTTAAAACCAGTTCTGCCGACAAAGTGTTAAAATGTAAAACAGCTTCAGCCAAAAATGTGACAGCGAAGAGCAGCAGGTAAAGAAAGATACTAAATGCAAAAGTAAGTATCATTTTTGCGGTGGTTAATTTTGCTTCATTTATGGGAATCAGCCGCAGAGATTTTAATGTGTCATCATCTTCTTCCCGACAGATCATATAACTTCCCAAAAGAGCAATGACCGCGGGCAGAATAAAAAATGTCGCCCACGGCTGGACCTCATCCATATACCAGCCCGCATTATCTATATACCGGGAACCGTCATAAACAGTTTTTAAACCATAATGTACATCCGGGCCTTTATACATATCCAGCCCGCCTGTAAAAACAATGGCCGCTATCAGAATCGCTGCAAACATTGTAATCCAGACAATATTTGAACGGCGGATCTTTTGAAGTTCTGCCCAAAGTAGTAATTGCATGCCACACACCTCATTTCTTTCTTCTAAGCGCCATGCCGGCAAATAATATGGAAATCAGATCCCAGATTATAATACAGAGAAATGCGAAAAATATATTAATTTCCTGTGTAAATACAAGCCCCGGAATCTCTTTATTTCTCATGATGATAACTGCCATGCTGGACAACGGATGCAGATACATATTTACTGACATAATGAAAAAGCCGGAAAAGGCATATACCAGTGTGATACAGGCCGGAAGGATGTATCCTTTCTGTGAAGCTGCGATTGCCAGAATGGGCAGCAATGTAAAAGCAGTAAGAATTCCCATCTCCAAACATTTTTCGAGTAGGAATAAAACGCTTCCCCATTCAAATACAACACATCCGGAAATTACGCTGAACATAATAGAAGCAATGGCATTGATCATCATAAAACACACAGAGTAAATCAAAATCACGAAAAATTTACTGAAAAAATATCCCATTTTGCTGACAGGTACAATCCAGAGCTGCGTAGTTACTTCATACTGATTTTCTTCGCGCATAAGCATAGCACAAAGTATTCCAAGAACAACGGGCAGAATAATCCAAACTGTATAGCCGAAGGCAGACCATTTATAAAACTGGATTGGATCAACACCTGTTCTCCCTAAATAATGGAAATACAAAAGTGCAAAAAACGGCATAATCAGGGCGGCCGAAAACGTGAGCCAGACAAATCTTCTGCGGCGCAGTTTAAGAAATTCTGTTTGAATAAGTTTAAGCAATGCCTTTCCCTCCTGTGATTTTTTTAAAATAGTCCTCCAGAGTATCTTCACAAAGCACGGAGCTGAACACAGTTACATTCTGCATGACAAGGGCTTTATTGATTTCTCCAACATCCAAAGCAGTGTCATAAAGATGCAGGGTATGCTTGTCTTTCACAGCGTAATTTTTTATGTTAAATTGGTCCTCTAAGATCAGTGCAGCCTTTTGAACATCTGAAACTTGCATCAGAATATATTTACTGTTCTTTCTTTCCAGTTCGCTCATGCTGCTTTCCTCCAAAAGAACGCCGCGGTGGAGGATTCCGATATCATCCGCTAATAATGAGATTTCCGAAAGGATATGGCTGGAGATCAGAATGGTCTTTCCGTGCAGGACACTCAAATTTTTAATAAAATCCCGCATCTCTGCAATACCGATCGGGTCAAGTCCGTTGGTCGGTTCGTCCAGGATCAGCAGCTCCGGATTGTGGAGAATCGCATTCGCTATACCAAGCCGCTGCTTCATACCAAGAGAATACTTACTGAATAACTTTTTATCTTTATAGGGCAGGCCGACAACTTCTAAAGCATTTTTTACAGCATTAGGGGAATTCAGTTCCCGAAGCTTTGCGAAAATCTCCAGATTTTCTGTCCCCGTCAGGTTGGGATAAAACCCTGGTGTTTCGATGATAGTACCGATATGGGGATATATGCTTTTCTCATGGCCTTTGATATTTTGTCTGAATACATCAACCTGACCGGATGTAATAGAGGTCAATCCCAGGATCATCTTCATAATTGTGGTCTTTCCGGCCCCATTGCGTCCTAACAGGCCATAAATCCTGCCCTTTTTAACATGAAGATTCACGGAGTTGACGACTCTCTGGTCACCATATTTTTTTGTCAATTGTTTTGTTTTAATCACAGAATCATAGTTTGCTGCGTTTGTCCTGCGGGATTTTTTAGAATCTTGATTGGTTTCTGCAATATTAATATTGTTCATAACTTCCTCCTTAATGATTATTGCTTAGTTACCGGCCATCTGTCTTTGGTACAGGAATGACATTGAGTATCCTTCTACAGGGTTACCTCTTCTATTTTTTATTGCTGTGGTATCGGCAATTTTTATGATAACAACAATTTTTAAGGAATTTATAAAGAAGCCATGAAAAAACAAATTGGGATAGAACAGGGGAAGTAACAAAATTATAGATTTTGCGCAGGATATTTTATGTTTCTTTCTAAAAAAATATGGTATTTTAATGTTATCAAATCAATGCCGGTGTTGATTAGCGATCAACAAACAAAACCAGTTTTCCAGGAGGGAAAGTAATGAAAAAAAAGATAATTGCGTTAATGTTAGTGGCCGCAATGTCTGCAGCGATGTTTGCAGGCTGCGGAAATAATAAAACAGAAAAAAATAATTCGGACGGGTCAGAGAAGACGGCTTCGTCAGAAGAGCAGGTCGACATAACATATTGGACGCTCGGAACCAGACAGGAGTCAATGGAACAGATTGTAAGCGAGTTTAATGAAGAATATCCA
The DNA here is from genome assembly GCF_000190355.1 of Clostridium sp. D5. Taxonomy (NCBI): domain Bacteria; kingdom Bacillati; phylum Bacillota; class Clostridia; order Eubacteriales; family Clostridiaceae; genus Clostridium; species Clostridium sp. D5. Next base: position 678,631 of record NZ_GL870809.1, read on the forward strand.
AATATAAATATTATATTTTCCTATTACGATACAGATGCCATCAAAGATGCATGCAAGGTAGCTGCACAGGCAGATAATCTTCCTGATATGTGGTATAACTGGGGCGGCAGTCTTGGTGCCTATTATCCTCAAAATGGGTGTTCCAAGGACCTGACAGAATATGCTGCCGCAAATGGATGGGATGAAAAATTTAATTCAGGCGCTTTAAGCCTTTGTGAATTGGGCGGACAGCTCAGCGGATATCCAATTGCCTATAATGTTGTCGGGATGTTTTATCGAAAAGATATCTTTCAGGAGTATGGTATTGAGGTTCCGACTACCTTTGAACAATTCGAGCAGGCATGTGCCACATTAAAGAAAAATGGCGTTACGCCAATTTCCACGGGCGGGCTTTACGGATGGCATACGATGAGGCTGGTAGAACAGTTTGTAGAGTATTATGCAGGAGCAGACGGCCACGATAAGCTTAATTCTTTTGACAGCAGATGGGATCAGGAGAATGTAATAAAGGCACTTGCCAAGTATCAGGAGTTCTGCGAAAAAGGATATTTTCCGGAGGGCTTTATCACATCAGATCCTAATGATACCCTGATTTCACTTGCAAATGGAAATTGTGCGATGGACATCCAGGGACAATGGTATGACTTTAATATCCTGGATAATGATCTGGATATGGATCAGTATGGATGGTTCCCATTCCCGAATGAAACAGGACGTATGTCAGCCTTTACGGAGATGGTTCAGTTTAATGCAGATATGGATGACGCGAAACTGGATGCATGTATGAAATTCATGGACTTTATGGAAACAGAGGAACATGCAGCGGCTGATCTGGTCAACAATCCACTGCCGTTTGCCAATGCAGTTATGCCGGGAGATGAAAGACCTCATGTCAGCGAAATGTATGAATACAGCAATGAAGGCGGTACTTTTACAATCACAGACCAGGCGTTCCCGACGGCAGTTGCGGATGTATTATTTGACGGACAGGCTGGTATCTGCAATGGAACAGAGACACCGGAGAAGGTTGCAGCAGCAATTCAAAGTGCAATTGAGGAATATAAATCTGCAGAGTAAATAGAGCGCAAAAAAAGGGCATGTGGACGGCAAAAACTGCATGCCTTTTGGTTTGCGGCAAAGTGAAAGGAATGTGATTTGTTATGGTGAAAAAACGAAAAATAGATTGGGGAGCTTATGCATTTTTACTTCCGGCATTGATTATTTATCTGTCAGTTATCATTTTTCCGGTTTGCTACTCGATATATATCAGTCTCCATAATGGTACCGGAATAGGAAAGATGGATTTTGTGGGTTTGGAAAATTATGTACAGATGTTTTCGGACAGTATTTTCCTTACCGCATTAAAGAATAATATTTTATGGATTATACTTACGGTAGTGCTTACGACCAGTATATCGCTGCTTTTGGCGGTGGCTTTGAATAATAAGTTCAGGGGCAGAACATTTTTTAGAGCATTTTTCTATTTTCCGTGTGTCGTCGCTCCGATTGCAGTAGCCCTTATCTGGAGATGGATTTACAATCCAAACATAGGTTTTATTAATGAATTCTTAAAGATGATTGGAATTAATTATACGCAGACATGGATATCTGGGGAAAACAGTGCCTTTTTCACAGTGCTTATTGCAAGTCTCTGGCAGGGGATCGGGCAGCCGATGATCTTATTCCTCGCGGGGCTTCAGACAGTGCCGGCCGATATTCTTGAAGCGGCATCTATAGACGGGGCCGGTTCATTTACCCGGTTCTTCAAGATTACGGTACCTTTGATGAAAGAAACATTTATCATGGTTATTGCCACACTTATCATATCATCCATGAAGGTTTTTGATGTAGTAAAAGGGTTAACAAACGGCGGGCCGAATAATGCAACACAGATGTTGTCCACCTATATGTATTCCCAGACTTTTTCCTATAACAATGTTGGGTACGGCACGGCAATTGCAGTATTTATGGTGCTTATGATGCTGGTGATTGTTATACCGTATATTGCATTTACCGCAAGAGAAAAATAAGGAGAAAAGATGAATAGCAGAAAAAAGAAAAGAATTATTAAATATGTGTTATTAATTTCATTAGCAATTATCTGGGTAATTCCTATATTTACGCTGTTTGCAACGGCAGTAAAGTCAAAATCTGATTTTTACAGCGGGATCAGTTTATTTGAGCTTCCCGAATCATTTGCATGGAGTAATTTTGTGAATGCTTTAACTGAGGGACGAATTCTGCATTATATGAAGAATGATCTGCTTGTCAGCTGTATCAAAGTCCCATTGGGGATTTTTGTGGAGGCATTGGCGGCATATGCGATTACAAGGCTGAATATAAAACACCGCACCGCAATTTTCGCGTTTTTTCTGATCGGTATGATGATTCCGATGCAGATAGCACTTGTTCCAATTAATATTGTGTTTAATAGTCTCCATCTGACAAATACCTTTTCCGGGCTGACATATGTATATATTGGTTTTGGGATTTCCTTTGGGATACTTGTACTGAGGGGATTCTTTATGGGGATTCCCAGGGAAATTGACGAGGCGGCACGTATTGACGGTGCTAATAAATGGAGGCTTTTTATCAGTATTATTCTTCCCATGGCAAAACCGGCGGTTGCAACCCTGATGATTACGGACTTTCTCGCGACATGGAATGAATATTTGCTGGCAACTATTATCATTACGGATAATCAGTATAAGACGGTCCCGGTAGGACTTATGACGTTTGTCGGTGAACATGGAATGGATTATGGATATCTGTGTGCCGGCGTGTGCGTTTCCATAATACCGGTGTTAATCGTGTATCTGGTTTTCCAGAGACACTTTGTGGAAGGTATGGCTGGCGCAGTAAAAGCATAGGACAAGGAGTATAAGGATGAGCAGCTGGATTAATTATAAATTTGAAGTGCCGAAAGAGCGCAGAGTAAGGTATATCGTACATACTGACTGTAAAAATGAGGCGGATGATCAGTTTACATTATGTCATGCACTGATGACAGACAAGCTGGACGTAAAAGGGATTATAGCCGGTCATTTTGATAAGGGGAATGGGAACAGATTCCCGGAAAAGAAGACTGCCTGTGCAAGTTATGATGAGATAAAAAAGATAATGTCACTCATGGATCTGACCGATCATTATCCCGTATTTTTAGGAGCACCCGAGGGTCTGCCGGATGAAACAACGCCGATTATAACAGAAGCGGCGGAATTTATTGTAAAAGAAGCCATGAAGGATGACCCCAGGCCTCTTTATATAGGAATGCAGGGAGCGATTACGGATCTTGCAAGTGCGATCTTAATGGAACCTGAAATCTGCAGCCGGATGACCTGTATCTGGATCGGGGGAGGAGATTATCCGCTTGGGGGACCGGAGTTTAATCTCGCAAATGACATTTGCGGAGCCAATGTTGTCTTTCAATCAGAGATGCCGGTATGGCAGATCACAAAGAGCGTATATAAAAAGTTTGCAGTATCCCTTGCCGAACTGCAGACAAAAGTGATGTGCCGGGGGAAAATCGGACGTTATCTTTTTTCACAGATGGCGGAGTTCAATAAAAACAGTCTTCAATTCCGGGACTGGCCGCATGGAGAGATCTGGGCATTAGGCGATGAAGGCTGTATCTGTGCACTGCTGGAGGAGCATGAAAAAACAGATGGATATGAGATGATACCCGCGCCCCGGATAGAGGCGGATATGAACTACTCTGAGGGTGGAAAAGGAAAAAAAATCAGAGTATACAGGGACATGGATGTCAGACTTGACCTGGAGGACTTGTTTGCAAAACTGGAGATCAATTATCCGCTATAAGAAGATAAGGAGAATAACATGGAATCATTTAGTACACACGCCCCCCTGTTTCGGGACCCCATATATGATGGTGCGGCGGACCCGGCTGTTATATATAACAGAGAGACGGCAGAGTGGTGGATGTTTTATACGAACAGACGCGCGTTTGCACCGGTCGGCGGCATTGCTTTCATGCACGGTACCGATATTGGTATTGCCGTCTCAAAAGACGGCGGGAAAGAATGGGATTATAAAGGGATTGCGGCCGGTCTGGATTTTGAGGAGGGCAGAAATACATTCTGGGCTCCTGAAATTATAGATGATGGCACCAGATACCATATGTATTGTTCCTATGTAAGAGGGATAGCGCAAACATGGGAAAGAGCGCGTGACATTGTACACTACACATCGTCCGATCTGTTCCATTGGGAATTCCAGGCCATTCTAGAACTGTCATCGGACAGAGTCATTGATGCCTGTATTTATCCGCTCAGGTCCGGGGGATGGAAAATGTGGTACAAGGATGAACGGGATGATTGTCATACTTGGGCGGCAGTCAGTGAAGATTTGTATCAATGGAGAGTAACGGGAGCAGAGATTACAGATTGCAGGCATGAAGGACCGAATGTATTCTTTTATGCAGATTATTATTGGATGATTACAGATACCTGGAGCGGGCTTGCAGTATACAATTCGGCTGACGCAGCAAACTGGGAAAGAAAAAATGTGATATTAAGCGGGGCAGGGACAAGGGCAGATGATGGATTTTTTGGCAGCCATGCAGATGTTGTGGTCTGTGGTGACGTGGTATACATTTTCTACTTCGTTCATCCTGAAATGACAGCGGAGAAATGGCAGACGGATTCTGCATGGCAGACGTACAGTAACCGCAGAAGTTCTATCCAGGCCGCCAGGCTGAAATTCGATGGAAACACTTTCCAATGCGACCGGGATTCCGGGTTTGTGCTTGAACTTCGTACATCGAATCATAGTATTTCGTAACTGGGACTAGCCGCCGCGCCTGCATCTTGGTACAATCTGTAATATAGATGAATAAATTTTTCGGCTGCAGAGGGAGTGAAAGAAATATGAAAACACAGATGAATACGTGGAATTTGAAGAAAAAAATTATCTTTTTCCAGACACTTATGATAGCGGTTACATCCATGATTATTCTGGTGGTTTCTATGACTTCGGCTGTTTATTATATGAGGGAACAGGCAAAAGAGATGGCAAGAGGTAATTTGGAAACGCTGGCGTCCAATTACAATGATACCCTTCTGCAGTATCAAAAACTTGCTATGGCTCTTGTTATCAGTAAAAGTGCACAGGATTACTGTAAAAGCAGTGAGAGTTCAGGCAGCCAATACGAGGCTCTGGCGGAAAAATTGTATGATGATATGCAGAACATGCTGAATATGCAGGGAAATATGAATTTTGCAGTCGTGATGCAGGGGAAAGCAGACGGTTATGTTTATAAAGGCAACAGCAGTCTTTTAGATACAAGATTCATTTCAGAATACCAAAAAGATTATGCAGGAAGCATTCCAATGAAAAAAGACAGCTCCATACGGATGAGTTTTGGGGAAGGATACTTCAAGAGAAGTATTCATACGCTTACAATATATCATCCAATATACTCAACCTCCACATCATCTGTATCAAACGGAGAAATAGGAATGCTGATTCTTAATTTTAAGGATAATATGCTGGATCAGCTTTACAGTAAAGAGAATCAAAGCGGCGGCCAGAGAAATTTTTTAACTGATGAGGCGGGAAACGTAATATTCCAGGATAAAAATGAACAGGTTTCTTATCGCGAAAAAATGAATGGTACAACCGGCAGCTTTCAGAAGTCTGGAAAATTGATCAACTATCAGAAGATTGGAAGCTGGGGGTACTATCTGGTAGATGAAATCCCTGCGAAGGAATTGTATACAGGAAGCTTTGGCATTCTGCTGATTCTGCTTCTTGTGATTGTCGGAATGATGCTTTTTTCTATTTTTACACTGCGAAAGATGATAATGACATTCTACCAGCCCATGGACAGAGTGCTTCTTGCAATGGATGATGTGGCAGAAGGACGTTTGGAGAAGCGTTTGGATGAGGATAGTATCGATGCGGACAGCAGGAAGCTGGCAGCATGTTTTAATACCATGATGGACAAAATACATATGCTGCTGGAGCAGGTAAAGCAGGAACAGCATCAGTTGGAGCAGACAAGGTTTAATGCGCTGTACTCGCAGATCAAACCGCATTTTCTATACAATACGCTGGATTGTATTCACTGGCAGGCGGTGACAGACGGAAACAGGGAGATATCCGTGATGGTAAAAGCGGTGGCGCAGTATTATAGATTATGTCTGAGTAAGGGGAAGGAGATAATACCGCTCAGTCAGGAGTTAGAGCATATCAATGCCTATTTGATTATTCAGAATATGCGCTATGACAATATAATTGAGCTGGAGAATCGGATTCCGGAGACGTACTTTAATCTGAAAATACCCAAAATGACACTGCAGCCGCTGATTGAGAATGCAATCTATCACGGCATACGCGTGAAAGAAGGCAAAAAAGGGAAAATCATTCTGGGAATCGAAGAAATAGAGAGCGCTGTTAATATACTTGTTTCGGATGACGGTGCGGGTATGGAAGAAGCAAAATTACAGGAAATGAATCTTGGAATATCCGAGTATAATGAAAAACTTGGCTATGGTGTCGGAAATGTTAACAAAAGGATAGAATTGATGTTTGGATCCCAATATGGTATATCGTTTGCACAGAATGAACCGGAAGGGATTACAGTGAAGATACATCTGCCGGCAGAACAGTAGGGGAGAGCAGGAGGAACCGTATGTACAAGCTTTTAATTGTTGATGATGAAGCGATGATCAGAAAAGGAATACAAGTTGGAATAACCTGGTCAGAATTGGGAATTAGTGAGGTATATGCGGCGGCATCTGCTGCCGAGGCACTGCGTATTATTCATGAAGTTCATCCGCAGATTATGATTACGGATATCAGCATGGCTCAGGTAACGGGGCTGGATCTCATTCATCATATCAGGACAGAGATGCAGGATGAAGAGATGCGGATACTGGTCCTTACGGGATACGATCGGTTTGACTATGCGCAGCAGTGCCTTAGAATGCGGGTTCAGAATTTTCTCCTGAAGCCGGTGGATGAAGAGGAGCTGGAGGGGACCGTATCGAAAGAAATCGCAGAGCTGGAACTGCTTAGGAAGCAGAGAGAAGCCGAGAGTAAAATGATCCGAACCGAAGGCACAAAGCGGCAGATGGTATTGGAGGACTGCCTGCGTGCCCTTGCTCATAACAAGACAATTTCAAAAGCACAATACCCAAAAGAACTGCAGAATACAGGGAAAAGACAGATGCAGTTAGCGGTCATTCTCCCGCAGCTGGAACTGAAGGATACCAGGGACGGTGAAAAGGAATTCCATCAGCTTACAATTAAAAATATCTGTATGAACCTGATTGATGAAAAAGGAGCCGGATTTACTTTTATGGATTTTGATGGGAATATTCTGGTTGTTTTTTTAGGAAGCGAAATAACGAATGATGATACAAATATGACAGTCCTGGAACAAAGTTTTACAGAACGAATTCACGAATTGGAAAGAATACTTGAGGATGAATGTGATGCAAAAATAAAAGTGGTTTTGGGCAGTGAGATAGATGTAATTGAGAAATTGTACATATCTTACAATGATGCATTTTATCTGTTAGAGCAGGAAGAAAAAAACTTTCAGGATATTCTGCGCCCGGAACAGGAGCAGAACCGGGAAAAAATAATATCCGATGTATATGAAAGCTTTAAGCAGGCCGTGATTGCGAATGCGGCAAATAGAAATTACGTCATGCACATTTTTGATCAATTCAAGCAGGCAGTGGTGTCCTATAACCTATCCAGAAGGCAGACCCAGAAATGGTGCTATGAGCTGTTTGCGGACTTGTATTTTTCTTATGTGCAGGAGACGGGGGAGCAATCCGGGGGAAGATTAGACGTTCTGGTAAAAACGCTGATTAGCGCAGACCGGGAGGAAGCGACAGAGATAACCGGAAGATTCATAGAAGACCTGCTTTCAAAAGAAGACGGGCATCAGCATGAAATTATTACAAAAGCGAGAAGATATATTGATGAGAACCTGGAAGAAAACTTATCTGTGGCAGCCCTGGCTGAAATGTACTTTATGTCGCCCAACTATTTTTCCAGGCTTTTTAAAAAGGTTATGGGGGAAGGCTGCAATGAATATGTTGTAAACCGCAGAATCGAAAAATCTAAATTACTGCTGGAAACAACATCCATTAGAACCAGCCAGATCTCTGAGGCGGTGGGCTATAAGGATACGAATTATTTCTCATTGGCGTTTAAAAAGAATACGGGGTTATCGCCTACAAAATACCGCGAAATGAAACAGAAATTTAGGTCAGTATAACAGTAAGTTAATTATTATTTGATGTACTAGCATCTGGAAACGTATTATGCTAAAATATGTTAAAAGCATGAATGCATTTCTAAAACTTCTAAACGGGCAAGCCCGAATCTGGTATCATTTCTAATGACAGATATCAACAAAAGAAATCTCAATGCTTTGGATTCTATTTTAAACAGCAGAGAGGTTTCGGCTATGGACAGCAGGGTATTTGGAGCCTCCTGCGCAATTACGAAGGAGGCAGATATATGCAGAAAGACACAAAAAACACAAGAAGCAAGGAAACAGTACAGCAGATCAAAGATGAGCCGGTAAGTGAAATTGAGAGTGGGACGCACGTGAAGCGTACTTATAAGTCCAGGCTGTTCGAAATGTTATTCAGCGAAAAGAAGGCATTACTGGAATTGTATAATGCAATGAACGGAACAGATTACGAGGATCCCCAATTGCTGGAAATCAATACCCTGGAAAATGCAATATACATGTCAATGAGGAATGACCTGTCATTTATTATAGATTCCCGTCTGGCGTTATATGAGCATCAGTCCACTTACAGTCCCAACCTTCCGCTGCGCTGCCTGATGTATGTGGCAGACTTATATTCAGTCATCACGAAAGATGCAAACTTATATGGGACAAAGGCTGTAACGCTCCCAACGCCGAGGTTTGTGATCTTTTACAATGGTACCGGGAAAATGGAGGATGTGAGAGTATTGAGGCTTTCCGATACATTTACAATTCCGGAACAAGAGTATGCTCTTGAGCTGACGGCAGTCATGTTCAATATAAATCAGGGGCACAATAAGAAGTTATTAGATACATGCAAGACATTGAAGGACTATTCAGTGTATGTAGCGAGAGTAAGGGAATACGCCGGAAGTATGAGTCTTGAGGCGGCAGTGGAAATGGCAATCACAGAATGCATCAGGGATGATATTCTGGCAGAATTCCTAAGAAAGAACAGAGCGGAGGCGAAAAGTGTGAGTATCTACGAATATGATGAGGAAAAACACATGCGGCATGTGAAAGAAGAAGGCCGTCAGGAGGGCTTGCAGTCAGGCCGCGAGGAGGGCTTGCAGGCCGGTCGCCAGGAGGGGCTGCAGGAAGGCCGTCAGAATGGCTTGCAGGAGGGAATACGGGTATTGATAGAGTTTTGTAGGGAATTGAATTGTTCCAGGGAGTCTTCCAAAGATCAGGTAGCAGAAAAATTTGGATTGGATCTGGTCCAGGCTGAGAAATATATGGTTAAGTACTGGAAAGGCCAGCGTTAGGCAGCAGTGAGATCCGGGCAGGTTATAAGGACGAATATCAATACGGCAGTGCACCAGAACAAATATACGGTGAACAGGAATGTCATGTATAATGCTGGATAAAAAGAACATCCCCACAAGACAAGCAAGTGTAAAGCTTCTTGATTGTCCTGCAGGGATGTTTTTATTTTGTGCTATAGGGTACTCCCAGTTAAGGGGGTGTAGTTTGGTGGGTGAAAGTCTCCCGCTCTAACGCAGCAAGCGAGTCCTGAGTGGACAGCAGAGCGGGTGTCTGCTTGAGGTGCAGCAACCTACTAAAATTTTTTGTGATTTCCAACAAAATGGTCTTGCAAAAAAGGTGGGGAAAGCCGAGTTCTATCATAAATGCCTGCAGGGGATCTGCAGGGCAAAAAAGCAGATATAAATATTGACCTCTTTGGGCCGGCAGAAAAAAATGGTCAAAAAAGACCTGCAATTATGATCGATAAGAGGACAGCCGGCCGGCAGATAATAGGATAGAATACTATCATAAGCAAAATGGAGCAAAAAATAAAGAAAAAAGAGGTCAATCATGGAAAAATTAAGAATATCAAAAAATGGCCGGTATTTTGTGAATGATAATGGTCAGCCATTCTGCTGGCTGGCAGATACGGCGTGGACCCTTCCGCAGCGGTTGAAGTGGGATGATATCGAATACTATATGAAAAAAAGAAAGTCGCAGGGATTCACAGTACTGCAGATTGTTGCGCTCGATCCGGAGCGTGATGAAGAGATGCGCAGCCCGGCTGGAGTAAAGGCACTGAAAGAAAACGATCTGAATAAACCGAATGAGGAATACTTCCGCTATCTGGACTGGATTCTCGACAGGGCAGAGGCGTACGGATTTTATGTTCTGCTGCTTCCGGTATGGGGGCAGCTTGTTGTAGGTGAGAACTGGATGGGTGAGACTTTCGGAAAAACGGTGACAGCAGAAAATGCCTATCAATATGGCCGGTGGATTGGAGACAGATACAAAGAGAAAAATAACATTCTCTGGTGCCTGGGAGGAGATCGGCAGCCGATCCATAAAGGGACGGACTACCGGGATGTCTGGCGCCGTCTTGCAGAAGGGTTGGCAATTGGAATAACCGGGCGGGAGCTAAAATATAACCGGGAGCCTGAGGTCTGGAAAGAACTGCTTATCACGTATCATGCCTGCTACGAGATGGAGACTGGCGAGTGTTCCACCATGTCATATTGGACAGATGAAGAAGCCTGGATAAGTTTTATTATGCTCCAATCAGGCCATGGAAAAGGGATCAGAAACTATGATCTGGTGAAAAAAGAATATGACCGGCAGCAGACAATGCCTGTGTGGGACGGGGAACCGGCCTATGAGATGATGCCGACGAGCTGGCCTGTGATGACGGAATTTCACGGTTCCTGGATTGTGCGGAAAAGGGCATACTGGAGCCTGTTTTCGGGGGCGTTCGGATACACCTATGGCCACGCGTCCATGTGGTGCAGTATTTCGGAGGCAGAAAGAAATGAGGGGACAACATACACATGGGCAGAGGCACTGGAGGCAGAGGGGGCAAAACAGATGAAATATCTCAGGGACTTTCAGGAGAGCTATCCTTTGCAGAGATGTGTTCCGTGCCGGGAAGTATTGGTGTCGCAGGCAAAAAAGCCGGAAGATATTCCAGATGAACATAAGCAGGCCTGCTGGCTCGAAGATTCAGGGCTGCTGTTTGTCTATTTTCCGCAGGGCGGTTCAGAAGAGATTGACATCAGCCGTCTGGAGCCGGGGAACGTGTATATTGGCTGGATGAATCCGCGCAGCGGCAGGATGGAGCAGGTCCGGGAGACAGAGCGTAAAGATGCCGCCCTTCATTGTCAGGCACCGACAGAGGGCGTTGAGGAAGATTGGATTCTAATTCTTTCCAAACATAAGGACGCCGTCAGAGTCGACTGCAGATCTTATGGCTGCGGGGAAGAGGAAAGGGCAGTCCAGAAAATATTTAACTGGAAAGAAGAAACAGAATGACAAAAATATATGCCGGATATTTGCTGTTTTAAACCAGACCGTATAAAAGAATTCTTTTATATAAAAAAATAAGGCCATGTAAAACAAAAAAGGAACAGAATCAAAGCATTGAGGACTGTATACTTGCCATAACGGATCAAAAATAATATGAGGTGAAGATATGGCAAAAAAAGTATTAGGTGTTTCATTTGGCAGGAAAATGAGTAATTGTGACATTATGGTAAAGCAGGCACTTATGGAATGTGAGAAAGCCGGATGTGAGACTGCATTTATCCGGGCCGATGATCTGGAAGTTGAAAATTGTACGGGATGCATCGCATGTACAATTGGAACCATGACTGGCCGAGGGCGCGGATATTGTATAAAGCACGATGATTTTGATATTCTGGATGAATGTGTTATGCAGTCGGATGCTGTTATTCTGGCTTGCCCTACATATGAGACATCTGTAACCGGAAGGTTTAAGACAATCTGTGACAGAATCGGACCAAGCCATGATATTACCTTCCGTAAAGCAGCCTATGAGGAAGGGCGGGCGGCAGGAAAACCAGAATCAGAATTACCGGATGCCAGATCATTTAAGAAGAGAACCGCAGCTCTGATTTCCGTGGGCGGGGCGATGACGGAGAACTGGATTGCCCTGACACTACCGATGATGTTTGAATTTACATTCCCATTGGCCATCGATGTGATTGATTCGGTCGAATATTACGGCGCTATGGCACATGAGTCTGTTCTTGGATATCCGGAAATGATGGAGCGCATGTCAAAGGTGGGACAGCATATTATGGAATCTTTAAATGCTGAAACGGAAGAAGAGAGAGTCCGGTGGAGAGGGGAGGAGGAAGGCGTCTGCCCTCTCTGCCATACGCGTATTTTGCAGGTCTCCCATGATGCAAAGACTGTGGATTGTGTTGTCTGCGGCAGCCATGGCGATCTGTCTGTCGAGGATGGGAAAATAAAGGTACATTTTACAGAAGGGGAATTAAACCGTTCCCGCCTGAGATGGGGCGGAAAGGCAGAACATTCTGAGGAGATTAAAACCCGGGCACAGCCTTCCGGAACCATAAAAAATCTAAAGGCATTGAAGGCCCCATATGCTGCATTTGACAGACCCCCGTTTGAAGTGGACAGGGACAGCTATGGAAACTGTAAGGAGAGATATGGAGAATTGGATGGAAAAACTGGAGAACAATGAAACTGATAATTATATTCTTCCCTTTTTATGGATGAAGGGGGAAGATCAGACGATCATCCGCACGGAAATAGAAAAAATTTATGAATGCGGTATCCGTGCAGTTTGTGTAGAAGCCCGGCCCCATCCGGAATTTGGAAAAGAAGGATGGTGGAAGGATCTCGGCGTTGTGATTGAGGAAGCAGAACGCCTTGGAATGAAAGTATGGATTCTGGATGATAAGCATTTCCCAACGGGGTATGCAAACGGACTGATTTCGGAAAAATATCCGGAGAGGAAGAAACTCTATTTAAACTATGAAGTGTGTGATGTTAATGGAACCGGGGAAGAACTGTCTTTTGATATCAATCAGATGAAGGCTCCGGGAGTGGTGTTCTGGGAGCCGGACAAAAAGATTAATTTTGAAGAGCGCGCCGAAAATAAAGTGAAAAAGGTACTGCTAATCAAGCTTGGACATGATAAAACGATCTGTGAAGGGTGCCGGGATGTGACGGGACTTGTGGATGAAAATGGGGAACTGACGCTTCAGATCCCGGCAGGCGCATACCGGATTATGACAGTATATACAACCCGAACCGACGGGGGCAGCGAGGAGTATATTAATCTTTTGGATGAGCAGTCCTGCTATACACAGCTGGAGGCAGTATATATTCCACATTACGAGCACTTTAAGGACAAATTCGGGACAACCATTGCGGGATTCTTTTCGGACGAACCGCAGTTCGGCAATGAGCCGCTCTTTCCCTGTGACTCTGTTGTAGGTAAAGAGAAGATGCCGATTCCGTGGAGTGAAGATGCCGAAAACTGGCTGGAGCAGATATTTGACGGCGAATGGGGCGTTTATCTTCCCTATCTGTGGATGGACACAGAAGAGATGGAGGAATGCCCGCGCATGCGCTATGAATATATGAATATGGCATCCAGGCTTTATCAAAGGAACTTCAGTAATCTGCTTGGAAACTGGTGCAGTGAACATGGTGTGGAGTACATCGGGCATGTGGTGGAAGACAACAATGCACATTCCAGACTGGGAATGGGAACGGCACACTATTTCCGGGCCATGGACGGACAGCATATGGCCGGGATTGATGCAATCGGCGGGCAGATCGCCTTTGGTGCACCCGTACAGACAAGGCACAATATGGTGGATATCGATGGAGAATTCTTCCAGTACCTTCTTGGCAAGCTGGGGGCTTCCAGTGCACATCTGGATCCGAAGAAAAAGGGCAGGCTGATGTGTGAGCTGTTTGGGGCAGCCGGGTGGAGGACAGGCGTGAAGGAGATGCGTTTTATACTGGATCATCTTCTTGTACAGGGAGTAAACTGCCTTGTACCGCATGCATTTTCTATGGCGGAATATCCTGATCCGGACTGTGCACCTCACTTCTACGCCAGGGGAAATAACCCGGAGTACCCTTATTTCAAAGAACTGATGCTGTATGCCAACCGGATGTGTGAATTATTGAATAACGGGAAGCACAAGGCATCTGTGGCGGTACTGTATGATGCAGAGCTGGAGTGGGGCGGGTCTTATATCCCCATGCAGAAAGTATCCAGAGCGCTGACAGAGCATCAGATTGATTTTGATATAACGGCCATTGATATGCTAATTGAAACAGAACGCTATCAGACGGAGATCAGAGACGGGAAGCTGACGATTCATGACGTAAGATTTGAAGCTTTAGTAGTACCGCCTGCACAGAGGATACCTCTGGTATTTGCCGAGTGGATGATTAATCACCCGGAAGTAGAAGTGATCTTTTTAAACAAGGTGCCGGAATGCATTGTGGATGCATCCGAATCAGATAGCAGGGCACTGCTTCAGAAAATAACTGCGAATACAGAAGTGATGCCTCTTGCAGAGCTGGCTGCGGGGCTGAAGAAAAAAGGATATTATGATGTGGAGCTGAAAGAAGAATATGCAATGCTGAGTGTATATCATTATGAGAAAAAACAGGATGTATATATGTTTGTAAATGAATCCGCAAAACAGACATATCATGGCACGGTGATCCTCCGCTCTGAGCAGCCCCTGGCCGTCTATGAGGGACTGGAGAACAGGTTCTTATCACTGGAAACAGTAAAGGAAGAGGAACGGCAGGCATTTGAACTGGAATTACTGCCCGGACAGTCAATTGCAGTGATAGAGGGAATAGAGGGAAGCGGACTTCCGGTATATAAACCCCTGTCTCAAGTATTAGGACAAGATATAGTAACGCTGGATATTGCAGCGGACTGGGAAGTTTTTACGGCAAGAGCAATTGAGTATCCCCAATTTTCGGACGGCCAAAAGATGGACAAGCTCATACCTTACTCCAGATTAGACAGCAGGTTTTCCGGCATTATTGCATATGAGAAGACGATAGAGATAGACGCGTCTGGCAGGGTATATTTTCGGGCACAGCATGTCAATGATGTCATGCAGCTATGGGTAAATGACATTGCCTTTGAAAAAAAGATTGCAGACCCCTTTGTATATGATATAACAGCGGCTGTAAAACAGGGGGAAAACCACATGCGTATTGAAGTTGCAACAACACTGGAAAGAGAGCAGGTCAAATATCCTGCGCCGCCTTTTACCTTCAGCTTTGAAAGCAAACTTCCGACGGGGATGCATGGGGATGTTCAGCTTATCATAGAAAAATGAGGAGGGCAGCATGCAGAGCGAAAGCATTGTGACGTGTCAGTTTTCAACAAAACCGAATAAAGAAATGCACTTTCATCAGGACATAGAGATTATCTATGTCCTTGATGGCGTTTTAGAAGTTATTTTTGAAAAAGAGAAAAAGCTGTTAAAAACGGATGAGTTTCTTCTGGTAAACACAAATGTCCGGCATTGTTACAGGTCAAAAGGAGAGGTGCTGGTCGGCAGCATATTTATTGACTATATACAGCTGATGGGGATGTTCGGCGGCGGGAGCGTGTATTTCCTGTGCAATTCTGCAGAAGAAAAATCAGAGAGCTATGACAATCTGCGGTATTTTATCCGGCAGCTTTTTAATTATTACCATACGGATGAGGGGCAGGGAAATATTTTAAGAAACAGCATTGCATACCAGCTCCTTTATATTCTGACCTCGGAATTCATCGTGAAAAAAGGGATGAGGCAATACGAGTCCCTCAGGGGAATCTCGGATGAGAGAATGAATGACATCCTAAATGAGCTCATGACGAACTTTCGGGAGCAGATCACGCTGCAGGGACTGGCGGATAAACTGTATCTGTCCAATGCTTATCTTTCCAAATATATCAAAAAGAATTTTGGAATGAGCTTTTTGAAGCTGTTAAATAACATCAGGATGGAGCATGCGGTTAGTGAATTGATCTACAGTGACAAAATGATTGTGCGTATTGCGCTGGACAGCGGATTTCCCAATCTTACAGGATTTAATCGGACGTTCCGGGAAATTTATCATATGACACCCGCAGAATACCGGAAAGAAACACTGGAAAAAAGGGAGACGGTTAAAAAAGAAGAGGCAGATAAAGAAACTTTAAAAAGAGTCGAAAACTATCTGACATATAATAAGGTGGAAGTAAAACCGGCAGAAGATCTGGCGGTGACCTCTGTGGAGGCGGATGCACAAATAAGCAGGGCCATGGATTTTAACTGGAACCAGATGCTCAATGCCGGGAGAGCAGAGGATCTTCTGCGCTTTGATTACCGTGAGCATGTCCGGTACCTGATTGATAAATTAAAGATAAAATATGTAAGAATCTGGAATGTGATCTCTGATGAGATGATGATTCAGCTGGATGAGAATAAATCAGAATACAATTTTAACCTGCTGGATAAAGTCTTTGATTTTATACTGCAGATCGAAGCAAAACCGTTTGTCGAGATGGGATTTAAGACAAAGGAAATCTATGAAAACATCC
Source organism: Clostridium sp. D5 (assembly GCF_000190355.1). NCBI lineage: Bacteria > Bacillati > Bacillota > Clostridia > Eubacteriales > Clostridiaceae > Clostridium > Clostridium sp. D5. Next base: position 695,232 of record NZ_GL870809.1, read on the forward strand.
AGCACAATATTACGGGCGGCGGGGATTTGAATCAATTTAAAATCTTAGAGAAAAGCAAAGGTTTTCTGATAGAATTTGTGAAGCATCTTGTGAAACGGTACGGTGTGGAAGAGGTGGAAACCTGGTATTTTGAACTGGAAAAAAATCCGGTGCTGAAAACGAAGGTAGACCCTTCTTCCTACGCAGAAACCTTCCAGAACCTGTATCACATTTTTAAGAGTTATATCCCCAATGTTAAAATCGGCGGCGCGGGCCTGTGCCTGAATTATGTGGAAAAGGATTTTGTGGAAAATATCAGAATCTGGAAGAAAAAGAATCTGAAACTGGATTTTCTGTCCATTTATTCTTACCCGTATATTATGAATGAAGATCTGCTGGACGGGGGACGAAATGCATATTCTTCGGATGAAAGTTATCTGTATAATCAGATCCGGGAGGCGAAGCGAATCTGCGCGGAGGAGGGCTTTGATATCCCCAGGTTTTTTGTGACAGAGTGGAGCAATACCCTTTCCAACCGGAATCCCATAAATGACAGCTGTTATAAGTCTGCATATGTCATGAAAAACCTGATTCAGAACAGCCAGGAGGCGGATATGATCGGCTACTGGGTTGCGACAGATTTATTCTCTGACTACTACGATACAAAGCGCATTCTTTTTGGCGGCTGCGGGCTGATTACGCGGGACATGATCCGAAAATCGGTCTTTTATGCATACAGTTTTTTAAACAAATTAGAGAAAAACCTGCTCTCTAAAAGCAGGAATGCGATTATAACAGGCGATAATAAGAAAAGGTTTTCCATTTGCTGCCATAATTACAGGCATTTTAATTTCAGGTATTACCTGCAGGAAGAAAACGAGATTCCCTTTGAAAGGCTCAATACTTTATACGAGAATAATGAGTCCCTGCAGATCAATTTTAAAATTAGAAATGTACAGAATGGCACTTATCAGGTGAAAAAATACTATGTGAACAGAGATCATGGCGATATTCAGGCGGAATGGGGGAAAATTGGGTATTACGATGATCTGTCTGCCACAGAGATTGAGTATTACAGAGAGATCACTCAGCCGGGAATGCAGATTGAATCGCTGGAAGTGACAAATGAGGTGCTTGAAATAGAGACAATTTTGAAGGCGCAGGAGGTTCAGACAATCATTATTACCGAACAATAGAGAGTAAAAGACCGGTGAGGGCAAAAATGAAGAGCTTATATTTGTCCGTAGAATAAAAAAGCATGTATGGCCGGAAAACAGAACAAATTATAAAGAAATTATAAACAAATAGAAATAAGTGGGAAATAAGCCTGCGTGTTAAGATTTCATTATCAAGAAATAAACAGCACGGGAGGAAATTATGGAAAACGAAAAACAGGCACCAATACAGGAAAGAACCGATAAAAAGTTAGGATTTTTCTATAGCTTTGGGGAAGTTGGTTCGCAGCTCAGCTGGTATATGATTAATACATATCTCACATTATTTTATACGGATATTGTCGGCTTATCGGCATCGGCCATTTCGCTGATTATGCTGGTTGCCCGCATATGGGACGCTGTAAATGATCCGATGATGGGAGCGGTTGCGGACCGCACGAGGTCAAGATGGGGGAAATTCAGGCCCTATCTAATGTTCGCGCCGCCATTTTTGGCTATTTTCAATCTCTTAACCTTTACGGTTTTCCCGGTAACCGGAGTCTTGAAAATTGTAATCTGCCTGATCTGCTATATCGGCGCAGGCATGGCTTATACGGCGGTCTATGTGACATACGGCGGTCTGGTAAACCTGATTGCCAGGGATTCACAGGTACGTATGAATTACACCTCGGCAAGAGCGGTTGGATCTGGTGTGGTTCAGATGATTCTGTCGGCAGTGGCGATGCCAACGATATTATATTTCAGCAAAGGTGACACACCAAATGCACACGGTTATTTTATGACCACGTTAATTTGCTCCATTATATTATTACCCTGCTTTTGGCTTTGTGCATGGAAATGTAAGGAAACGGTTTACGTACAGCCGGTGGTGGAAAAAGCAGAAAGAAAACCGGTCTGGGTTTCCCTGAAGCTTTTATGTAAAAACAAGATGCTGATGATTACGGTGTTCTGTGTATTTCTGGGTGCGATGGCAATCATGGGACGCATGGCAATGCTCACATATTACGTAATCTATGTGGTAGGATCTTTTACAATGATCGCGCCAATCTACACCACTATGACCATCTTCCAGCTGATTGGGTGCGTAATGCTTCCCTGGGCTACGGCCAGATTTGGAAAGCGCAACTGGCTGCTGATGCTGAACTTTATCCAGATCATTGCATTTGTCATTATGTTTGTCGTACCTGCGAATAATAATCTCTTTTTGATCGCGGTAAGTGCTTTTATCGGACTTGCAAATTCTGCAAGCAATATCTGTACAGGAATGCTTTCCGACTGTATTGAATACGGGGACTGGAAATACGGAATCCGTGAAGAGGGGCTTACCTATTCTTACATGAGTTTTGGCGTAAAACTGGCGACGGCGGTGTCCGGTTCCGTATGTGTACTCCTCCTTGCGGCATCAGGGTATGTTCCGAATGCAGATCAGACGGAAGCAGCGAAGATGGGAATCAATGCAGTGGTCAACCTTGTGCCTGCAGCATGTATTTTGATTTCAGCCATTCCGCTCTTCTGGTATAAGCTGGATAAAAAGAAGATGGATCAGATTCGAATCGAACTGGACGAGAGAAATTCCAAATAAAAAGTTGAAATACATCAGGTCAAAAATCACACAGTCGGATTTTGACCTGATTTTTTAAAATCCAAAAAGCGGACAAAACAGGTCAAAAACGCACCGATATTTTGGTGAATCATTCGTAGGTAATCCGGTGAAAAAAAGAATACAATGGGCACAGAATAAAGTGTATAAGGCGAAACAGGAGGAAGATATGGATAAATTAAAGATTGGAATTATAGGCTGCGGAGGCATTGCGAATCAGAAACATTTTCCGGCATTAAAGAATAATGCGGAATTAAATGAAATGACTGCATTCTGCGATGTGATTGTGGAGCGGGCGGAAAAAGCGGCGGAAGAGTTTGGAGCCGAAGGTGCAAAGGTATATACCGATTACCGTGAGCTCCTGGCAGATCCGGATGTGGAAGTGGTACATATCTGTACGCCGAATGTGTCGCACAGTGAAATTGCAATTGCGGCATTTGCGGCAAAGAAACATGTATATTGTGAGAAACCGATGTCTCATAATACGGAAGAAGCTGAAAAGATGACAGAAGCATGGAAACAATCCGGCATGCAGTTCACGATCGGCTATCAGAACCGTTTCAGGCCGGAGGTACAGAATCTTCATGCGGCATGTGAAAAAGGCGAGCTTGGCGACATCTATTATGGAAAAGCACATGCAGTCCGCCGGAGGGCGGTCCCAACATGGGGCGTATTTATGGATAAACAGCAGCAGGGCGGCGGCCCGCTGATTGATATCGGGACCCATGCGCTGGATATTACTCTGTGGTGCATGAACAATTATGAGGTGGACAGTGTATCGGGTTCCGTATTCTACAAATTAGGCGGACTTCCTCAGGCGGCGGAAGGGAATCTGTTTGGACCATGGGACCCGGAAACTTATGAAGTGGAAGATTCTGCCATTGGATATATAAAAATGAAAAATGGGGCGGCGATTCATCTGGAGGCAAGCTGGGCATTGAATATGCTGAACTCCCGGGAGGCATCCACGACACTCTGCGGTACAGAGGCCGGGGCCGAGATCCATTCCGGAATGAGTTACCAGAAGAATGAACTGATTTATAACCGCGGCAGAAACGGACAGCTGATGGAAGAAACAATCTCACCGACCGGAAGCGTCGCATATTTTGGCGGTGGCGGCGGAGAAGAGGGGACCATCGACTGCAGACAGTGGCTGGAAGCAGTTCAAAATGGCACACAGCCGCTCGTAAAACCGGAAGAAGCGCTGGAAGTGACAAGGGTACTGGATGCCATTTATAAATCAGCGGCAGAAAACAAAGAAATTAAGTTTTAGCAGAGGAGGAGCCATAAAATGGGATTCGCAATGAGAATGAATTTTGTGGATGTGGTCGTAGACGACAGCCTCAAAAATTATCATGTTGACGGGAAGAACATGGGGTATCAGTTTGATATCCGTTTAAGCTACTATCGGGGGCATTTCTTATCTGTAATTGATGAGTTTGCGGTTAAGGTTGACGGTTTTGAGGTCCCGTCCGAGAGAATTAAATTCTGTCTGAATGGAAAAGAGTTCAGTCCGGTGGAATTTGATAAATGCTATACAGAATTCTGGCAGGCAATCAAGCCTGCGACCATCCGTGTATGCTTTCCCGGCGGGCTTCCAAAAGGAGAACACGATATCGACGTGGTACTGTTTTTCCGCTCACCATACATGCCGATCGGGCCGGATCATCAGTATATGCCGGTTGACAGCTGCGGAAGCAAAAGATTAACAATCACAGATTAGGGGGAAAAATTATGTCCAGAGTAAAAACAGGTATTACATTATTTTCGTTAGGTTCCCCTTATCTGAAGGGCGAACTGGATTTGGAGGGAGTGATACGCAAGGCAGCCGAAATGGGGGCGGAGGGGTATGAAATCGTGGCGGCCCAGATGATCCCCTCTTATCCGTATGTATCGGATGAATTTGCAGCATTTATCAATGAATGCAAAGAGAAATATGGGATCGGGCCGGTTTGTTATTCTGCCAATATGGACCGCGGAATGCTGAAAGACCGTGATCTCACAGAGGATGAGATGGTGGCACGGGCGATTACAGACATCATCTCAGCCAATAAACTCGGGTGTACTGTTATGCGTGAGCAGTACCTGCTCTCACCCCGGGGACTGGCAAGGATTGCCCCGTATGCCGAGGCTTATGATGTACATGTAGGAATCGAAATCCACAACCCGGAGAGTCCGATTACACAGTCGATTCTGGACTATGTGGATGTGATTGAAAGATCGGGAAGTACATACATAGGATTCGTGCCGGACTTTGGCTGCTTTGCAACAAAGCCCAATAAACCATACTGGGACAGAGCGCTTGCGGCAGGGGCAGAAGCAAAGCAGCTGGAAAAATGTGCACAGCTTCGATATGATGAGGTGCCGATGGAGGGGGCCATGAAAGTCATGGGGCCTGATATAGAAAAATGCCCTGCACTCGGCGCTGCATTAAACAGTATGTACGGATTCGTTCAATTCAAAAAGAGCTGTGCGGCCGAACTGGAAGGATTAAAGAAAATCATGCCGTACTGCTTTGAGATGCATGGGAAATGCCATTATGTAGACGAGAATCTGCATGAAGCATCGATTCCTTATGAGGAGATCATTCCGGTGATTGCAGATTCTGAGTTCGATGGTTATATTGTGACAGAGTACGAGGATGAAGGCGGTTATGACAGTATCGAACAGACGGCAAGGCATGTGGCTATGGTGAAAAAACTGCTTGGGCAATAAAGGACTTAAAACCGGCAATGCCGAAATAATCAGGCAGGCAGGCTGTATTAAAATTGTGACGGCTGGTATATATAAGGAAAGGAAAATAGTATGAACAAATTAGGAAAGTACAACAGAAGTGTTTCAATTATCGGTGTTGGATGCACACCATTTATGTACACGGTGGACGATCCAAAGACAGACGGATTGACGGAGGGGGAACTGTTTGGCTATGCAGCATTAAAAGCCATGGAGGATGCCGGTGTAAACCCTCAGGATGTTGATTTTTATTTTCATGGTCAGGCAAGCCCCTTAAATGGTTCCAATTACCTGACACCAAATATTCAGATCGGGAACTGGTTCGGTATGAAAGGAAAGGGCTCTATTCATCACTCGGAGGCCTGCTGTACCGGATATCTTGCGATTGAACAGGCGGTAAATGCGGTTGCTTCAGGGAAGTACAACTGTGTTTTATCGGGCTGTGTAGAGTTTGGCGACAGTACCCCGTCTCCGGCGGACAGCGTGGAAACCCCAAAACATCCGTACAGGCGGGATAAGATGAAAATGGATAAGTTCCTCGCTACAACGGCCTGGCTTTATGACCGGACCTATGCAAGAAGCCTGATGGCGCCGATTGAGCTGATTTACGATGATGCCGCGGAGGATTATGTGCGTACACGGGGAATCACAAGTGAGCAGATGGACGATGCACTGAACTGGATGGCGATCAACAACCGCCGGAATGCGGCAAAGTGCCCGCTTGCCCTCGAAAGAACCGAATTTGCGGATATTGCAAAGGAGAAGGGGTTTGGCAATGTAATAGATTATATGAGATCACCTTACAATCCTAAAATGGGGGATTTTCTCCGTATGGAAGGGGTGGAGCGTAAATGCGACGGCGCGGCCGCTGTGATTGTATGCGCGACAGAGATGATTCCTGAAATTGCCCAAAACCTGAGCCATACCCCGATAGAAGTACTCGGTGTCGGCAGTGCGGCATGTGAATCTACGACTCCTCACTTTGAAATTCGTGCAACAGAGGAGGCGGTACGCCAGGTATATGAAGTGACCGGGGTAAAACCAGAAGAACTGGATCTTTTCTATGCAAATGACTTTATTATCACATCACATCTGATTTCAGCGGAAATTGCAGGATATCTTCCGTATGGGGAGGGCTGGAAATATATCTGTGACGGGCGGACTGCCTATGACGGAGATAAACCAATTAATACAAATGGCGGAAGAACTTCGTTTGGTCATGCTCATGCGGCATCCGGCCTTGCAGATGTCTATGAAGCATGCATGCAGATGCGGGGGGAATGCGGGGAGAGACAGGTGAAAAAACTGCCTAAGACTACAATGCTCAGAGGATATGGCGGTGCACAAAACGTTGCGGCTGTACTTCTAAGAACAATGGATGAATTGGGAGGGAAATAGAATGAGTATTAAATTGGAAAAAGCAGTACAAAAATTTTATGATGGTCTTGAAGAAGGGAGATTATATGGACGTAAATGTACCAAATGCAATGCGGTAGAATTTCCGCCGGTCTATGCATGCAATACGTGCGGATGCTGGGATATGGAGTGGGTGGAAGTCAGCGGCAGGGCGGTCATGAAATCCATCGTTATGCCGGCGGCACTTTCTTCGAAACCGGAATATTCGGCTTTGGGGCCATACGCATATGGTGAAGTGGAACTGGAAGAGGGCTCCACATTCAATGCGGTTGTAAAGGGAATGACAAAGAAAAAGAGAAGGGAACTTCTCGATAAACTTCCGCTTCCGGTCCATGCCGAGATCTTTCAGCGGGACGGGTATAAAACAGTCGTATTTGCATTAGATGAAGAAGCGTAAAAAAATGAAGCGGCTGTCCATTATTCTGGACAGAGGACGAATAAAAAACATACAGACAAAATAAAAGGAGAGCCAAAAATGGAAAGAAAAGAATTGGAAGCAAAGATTATAGGTTTAGTAGCAACATCATATGACGTAGAGGAAAGCACTCTGACAGCAGAGACAAGTATCAAAGATGACCTCGGCGGAGCATCCATTCAGATGGTGGGCCTTGTTTCAGAGATTGAGAATGAGCTGGATGTTCTGGTTCAGCTTCAGACTGCGGCGGCATGCAATACGATCGGTGAGCTTGTGGATAAAGTGGAAGAACAGTTGTAGGCCATCGTAACAGTTCAGGCTTGTCTGAACTGTTACAAGCCATTTTATTTTGGGAAGGGAACAAGGATGAGTATATTAGATCAGATTTATGCGAAAGCAAAATTGAATCCTCAGAGGGTTGCATTTCCGGAAGCGGAAAATGAGAAGATGATGCAGGCCGCATTTGAAACGGGACAGGAGGGGTATATCATCCCGGTGCTCGTGGGAAATGTGGAAAAATTAAAGGTACTCAGTGAAGAACGGGGATATGATACCCGGGTATTCGAATTTGTGGATCTCAGGGACGAGGAATATAAACATAAATTAATTGAGCGCTATACAGCGTTTCCGGATACTCGTCTGAAAGAAAAGGCACTGGCCCGCCGCATGGAGGATCCATTGTATTATGCCATGGTAATGGAGGCGGTCGGTGAGGCGGGAGTCACCTTTGCGGGAATCGACAATACGACAGGGGATGTACTTCTGGCAGGGCAGATGATCATTGGGCTAAGGCCGGGGATCAGTACGATCTCCAGTATCGGCCTTTGTGATATTCCCGGCTTTGAGGGGAGTGAAGGAAGCCTTCTCGCAATCGGGGACAGTGCCGTGTGTACGAATCCAAATGCGGAACAGCTTGCAGCTATTGCGGTTTCGGCCTGCGATACAGTGAGGGAACTGCTGGATTGGGAGCCGAGATGTGCAATGATCAGCTATTCTACACTTGGGAGCGGTCAGGGAGAGTTAATTGACAAGGTTGTACAGGCGGTACAGCTTGCAAATGAATTAAGGCCGGAACTCGCTATTGACGGAGAATTTCAGTTTGATGCTGCAATTTCACCCTCAGTCGCTGAAAAGAAAGTGACAAGAGAGAGCCAGGTTGCAGGAAAGGCGAATGTGATCATCTGGCCGGATCTGAATGTCGGCAATGTGGGCGTGAAACTGATTCAGCAGTTTGGTCATGCGGATGCGTACGGGCCTATGCTTCAGGGATTCAACAAGGTTGTCTGTGACTGCTCCAGAGGAGCACCGGTCTCTGAAATCAAAGGAAATGTGGTAATCAGTGCAGTGAGGGCGGCAGGAAACAGAAAAGGAGAATCAGTTTGAAACAATATAAAGTATTTGCAGTCAACCCCGGTTCTACCTCCACAAAGATTGCATTGTTTGAGGGGGAAACGACCGTGTTTTCTGCAAATGTAAGCCATGATGCGGCAAAACTCGCAGAATTTGCAGGGATTTCGGACCAGCGTCCTTACCGTAAGGAAATGATCTTAAATCTTCTGAAAGAAAACAATATTTCTCTGGAGGGCACAGATGCATTTGTCGGGCGCGGCGGCGGGCTTCTGCCGATGGAAGGCGGAACATATGAGATTGATGAGACGCTGCTGGACCATGCCATAAAGGGGGCCAATGGGGTCAGTCATCCGGCGCAGCTCGGAAGCCAGCTGGCGGAAGAATTTCGAAAAGAATTTGGCGGAAGGGGATTCGTAGTCAATCCCCCCGATGTAGATGAAATGCAGGATGTGGCAAGAATGACCGGAATCAGGGGCGTGTACCGTACGATTCACCTTCATGCCCTGAATCTGAAAGAGACGGCAATCCGCCATGCGGAATCCATGGGTAAAAAATACGAGGAATGCCATTTTATCGTATGCCATATCGGCGGAGGCATTTCCATTTCTGCCCACAGAGAGGGACGGATGATTGACGGTTTTGATATTGTCGGCGGAGAGGGGCCGATGGCGCCGACCCGGTGCGGCAGTATCGCTGTTTCAGATCTTATAAAATATGCGCAGGATAAGGAGCTTGCAGAGGTCAGGAGCCTTTGCACCAGAAACGGGGGATTTGTAAGCCATCTGGGAGTTTCCGATGCGCGGGAGGTATACAGCCGCGGACAGGCAGGAGACAGGTATGCCGGTATGTTATGGGACGCCATGATCTATCAGATTGAAAAATGCATCGGTTCTATGGCAGCAGCTCTTCACGGAAAGACTGACGGAATCCTCTTAGGCGGCGGAATGGTCCATAACAAAGATCTTGTATCCCGGATCAAAGCATCCTGCGAATGGATTGCTCCTGTGACTGCTTACCCAGGGGAATTTGAGATGGAAGCAATGGCAGCCGGAGCAATTCGTGTGCTCGACGGGAAAGAAAAAGTAAAGAACTATACCGGTAAGAGAATCTGGGATGGTTTTGAGTGGGAGTAGAAAACGTGGAAGAGAAGAAACTCAAAAGAATCAATATGCTGACACTGGCGTTTGGTATTGCTTTACTTCCGCCGATCTGGGCGGTACTCAGTCCGTACATGGGAGTCTCGGTGGGAGCAGTTGCGCTGATTTGCGCCGGACTGTATGTGGCAAACGGAAATAACAGATCAAATGCGCCAAAGATTACAATCGGTTTTCTGCTGGGGGATGTCTGGGCGTTTTTCGCGGTCTGGATCATGGAGACCCTGCAGGGAAATCCAAATGTAGAACTCTATTTTACATTGTTTGTTCTGGGGGGCTTAGCCGTTCTCATAGGCGAGACATTTTCGAAGATCATCTTCGTACCGTCCTGGCTCTGCGGATGGGCAATCGGGCTGACCATCATGGGCCCAATGCAGGTGGCGGAGATTGGGACACTCCCGATTCAGATAGGCGCTGCGATGATCGCGGGAGTTGTGTATGTCGGAATTGGCGTGGATGCACTGCAGAAATTTTTGGTCAGATGTTTAATGAAAGAAGAAAAACCAGTGAAAAAGCTGATAAAAAATATTTAATAGTTCAGATCAGACAGAAATGAAAAAGTGCCTTTAACGGGCACTTTTTCGGTATGTTCTAAAGGAATAGGAAGGTTTTTAACATGCAAAGAGAGATGACAAAGGGAAATCCCTTGAAAATAATTATGTTGTTTGCGATACCCATGTTTGTGGGGAGCGTATTTCAGCAAGTCTATAATATGGTGGACTCCATAGTGGTCGGAAGAAATGTGGGCGCAGGGGCACTGGCGGCAGTAGGAGCCTGTGCTCCTGCATATAACCTGATCCTTGCACTGATAAGCGGTCTTACAACGGGAGCCTCGGTTGTCATTGCACAATACTTTGGAAGCGGAGACCAGGAGCAGGTAAAAAAGGCATATATTACGTCTCTTGTTCTCGTTTTCCAGGTTGGTACGGCCATGACGATGATAGGATTGGTGCTGTCAAAGCCCCTGCTCCGTATTTTGGGGACTCCCGAGGATGTGATGGGGGATGCAGCCATGTACCTGATGATTATGTGTGCGGGTATTCTGGCTACAAGCCTGTACAATGGAATGGCCGCATTTTTGAGAGCGATCGGAAATTCCTTAATTCCCCTGGTGGCACTGATCATTGCCAGCATCCTGAATGTGGGGCTGGACCTGCTGTTTGTCATTGTATTTAAAATGGGGGTCATGGGTGTTGGGATTGCGACCATTATATCCCAGCTCATTTCCGGGCTTTACTGCCTGTGGTATATCAATCATAAGATGAGTGAATATCAGATTCTCAAGGGGGAATTCCATGCAGTGAAATATATGGAGAAGGAGATGATAAGGATAGGAGTGCCGGCAGCCATATCTACATCAATCGTTTCGCTTTCAACCATGCTTCTTCAGGCTGCGGTCAACGCATATGGAACGACTGTCATTGCGGCATATACGGCGGGCAGCCGCACAGAACAGATATTTATGTGTTTAAGCTTTGCGATTGGATCCGCAGTCGGAACGTTCTGCGGACAGAACATCGGTGCAAATAAGATAGAACGTGCAGTGAAAGGGCTGCATGCGGGATACATCATTAATATTATTTATACCTTTAGTATGGGGAGTGTGATGTTTCTCGGTGCAAAGTGGATACTGAGGCTCTTTACAAGTAATCCGGAAGTCATCAGCATCGGGGTTGGAATCGTACATGTCACAGCGATCTTTTCGCCGGTTTTAGGCTTTGTGTTCATATTCCAGAATTTCCTGAGGAATGCATCTGATATCCGGCCCACAATCTGGATGAGCCTTTCGGAAGTGACGGCAAGGGGCGCCCTGGGTTTTGCCTTTTCTGCGCTGTTCGGATATGCAGGAATCTGGTGGGCGACACCGGTCGGCTGGATCGGTTCCATGCTGATCGGCTATGGGAGATATCGTTCCGGCAAATGGAGGGATAAATGCAGTCTGGTAAAAAATAAATAACGTAAAATAAGATATATGTATTGCTTACAGGTACCTGCATGATATAATTTATGCAGATGCTGAAACTCAATTCTGCATCTGTATATAGTTAAAAAGAGAAGAAATGAAACTAAAAATCTTACATAAGCAGGAGCGATTATGGCGGACAACAGACGTAGAGAGAAAATCAGAGTACTGGTACATAACTCGGCAAAAGAGGCGGAACATTTTCATCAGGATATAGAACTGCTCTATATTATGGAGGGCAGTCTGGACGTGAAAGTCGGGGAGCAGATGACGCACATGTTCCCGGAGGATATTCTGGTCATCAACGCAAACAAGATGCACACTCTAAAAGGGTCGGAGGATATCCTTTACGCACAGCTGCTGATAGAGTACAACATGGTCAGTGATTTATTTGACAGTATGAACATCATCTTTTGGTGCAACTCCACAAAGGATGAAAGTGAACGTTATGATAAATTAAGGGCGGCAATAAAAGAACTTCTGAACCATCATCTGTCAACCAGGGGCAACTCGGCCAGTTTTGCCCATATTTCCCTGTGTTACCGCGTGCTGGATCTTCTGTCCGGCTATTTCCTTGTGCAGACTGCGGATAAGGAGTTAATGGATGACGGGGATAAATTTGATGAACGTATTGACCAGATTAATAATTATATCCGCGCCAACTACAGCCAGCCGATCAGCCTGAAAGAACTGGCAGATAAGCTGTACCTGTCAAATGGATATCTTTCACGGTTCTTTAAGAAAAACTATGGTATGAACTTTGCTGAATATCTGACGAATATCAGACTGTTCCATGCGGTCGATGAACTGATGTATACGAATACACCAATTACCATGATCGCTTATGATAATGGTTTTGCCAGTGTGGCGGTGTTCAATAAGGCATTTAAGAAGGCATATGGGGAAACGCCTTCCGCCCTGCGGAAAAGATTAAAGGAACAGAAAGAAGAGCCGAAGCAGCAGACGGAAGACACGGTGATTGAGGAGCGGCTGGAGCAGTATCTGATTACCAGCCAGACAGAGAAGAAAGAAGTAAATCAGGTTGAACAGCAGGAGAACAGTCATTCGGTTAAGAACACGGAACAGATGAAAAACTGGGGGCGCACCCTCAATGTGGGTATGGCTTCAGACCTGTTGAAATCGGAGATTCAGGAGCATGTCATGCTTCTGAAAGAATCGCTGGATTTTGAGTACGCCCGGTTCTGCAATCCGTTTACAAGAGAGATGCTGCTGGATCCTGAAAAATCGGAGGGGCATTATAATTTTTCCAGAATAGATACAATTCTTGATTTTTTAATTCGGTTTGGAATTAAACCGCATATTGAGATGGGGCCAAAGCCGCGTATGATCACATACAATGTGCAGAAGGTGGAAGTAGAGGGAACCCGCAATGTGGAGTTTGCAAACGTGAAAGAGTGGGAAGAGCTTTTAGAGGCGCTGTTCCGTCATCTTACCCAGCGGTATGGAAGATCGGCATTAGACTTCTGGAGAATTGAGCTTTGGTTTAATGAAAATAAATGGGATGATCCCGAATCCATGGTGGTTTATTTTGACCTGTTCCGTACACTGAAGTCTACCGTAAAAAAATATAACAGCAAGATAGAAGTAGGAGGATGCGGTATCCGGTTAGATAATTCAGAACAGTCCAGAATTGTTTTCTACCAGAACTGGATGAAGCAGGCGAGTAAGCCGGATTTTATATCAATGATAATCTTCCCGTATGACAGGGGCGTGGATGGGCAGGATCACTATGCGAAGAGGTGTACGGATAATGAATGCCTGAAACACCGGGTCGAAAGCGAAAGGGAATTGCTGCGGATTACCGGTTTTGAAAATACAACACTTTATGTTACAGAATGGAATATGACGATCTCGGCCAGAAATTTTATCAATGACAGCTGCTTTAAAGGTGCCTATATTATTAAAAATCTCCTGGATGTATATGGGATCGCAGATGATCTGGCATATTGGCTGGGCAGTGACAGGAATTCCGAATATTATGATTCCAATGAACTCGTCAATGGCGGAACCGGATTAATGACAAAAGATGGAATTCTAAAACCGGCGGGATTTGCCTTTGAATTCATGAAACGTCTTTATTCCAACTGCGCAGGAAAGGGCGAGAACTACCTGATCTCAACGGATGGGGCGGATTCCTATGGAATCGTCTGTCATAACCAGAGGACGCTTGGGTATAATTATTACTTTACAAAAGAGGATGAACTTGAAAAAGAACATCTGTGGAAGTATTACGAAGACAGAGACGAGCTGGATCTGAAGCTGGAACTGAGGGATGTGGCAGATGGCAGATATAAGATAAAAATGTATCGGATCAACGAACAGAACGGAAGCGTACTGAACATCTGGCAGGAGCTGGATTTCGAACCCGAGCTGTCGAGAAATGACATCAAATATTTCAGGAGGATGTGCGAGCCAAGGCTGATTATTCAAAAAACGGAGGCAAAGGATCATACATTAAAACTGAATATACTAATGCAGGCGAATGAAATTGTATTTGTGAGAGTGAGGCGGCTTCCATAGAGGTCAGAAAAGCAGGTGTTATAATTGCCTGAGGAAGACAGCGTTAAAAGAAAGAGGTCAATATTGTATTGTAAAAAGTTGCACAGGAATGAGATTCCTGTGCTTTTTTTATATAAAATGATAGACATCAGCAAGAAGAAGTAATTCGGAAAGGAGAAGATAATATGAAAGTAAAGCAGATTACCAATGTAGATGGATTTTATAAAGCACTTGCAAAATGCAGGGGCAGAGTGGAACTGATCACAGAGGAAAGGGACGTTTTGAACCTGGCATCTACATTGGCGCAATTCATAGGGCTGACCACTGTGTTCAGCAATCCGGATATCAAATCCTATGAAATAGTATGTTATGACCCGAATGATTTTCAGTATATAAAAGAATTCCTTGTAGAAGCAGACCAGTAAGAATGTGGCAGAAAGACAGGACAAAAATTAACGGCATATTTTTGACTAGATAATTTCAGGAGAACGAAAGAGGTCATTATTATATGCAAAAAGTGGACGGTATCAGGCATGCAGAGAGTGAGGCGTACTGTTACACTGGAACCACAAAGAAAGAGGAGGAAATGAATATGAAATTGAGAAAGTTAACAGCAGTTTTACTGGCGGGGGCAATGACACTTTCGTTAGCTGCATGCGGTGGGGCAGAGTCTTCGGATACAGCAAAAGACTCAAAAGCTGCGGACAGCACAGCCGTAAAAACAAAGGTATTAACTCCGGGCACAGATGCCGCTAATACAGAGACTTCCGATGAGACCCTTACAGTCGGACTTGCATCAGAACCGTCAACTCTTTACGCTGTCGCAGCAGGAAAGACAGAAAATGAGGAGCAGATCATTGGGGGAACTTTAGTGGATACGCTGGTATCCGTGGATTACAGCACCAATGAAGTGCTTCCGAATCTGGCGACAGAGTGGGAATGGATCGATGACACACATTGCAGATTCAAACTTCGTGATGATGTAACGATGACGGACGGAACTTTGCTGGAAGCAGAGGATGTTGTATATGACTGCAACGAGCTGTGGGTAGGATTAAATGCGACAAACGATATTGGCAAGTACCTTGTCGGAGCGACGGCAGAGGATGAACATACAGTCGTAATCGAGTTCAATACAGCTGCACCGGATTTCCTTATCATGCTGAGCTGGTCAAGCTGTGGTATCGTTACAGAAGATGAAATCAATGCGGCAGGCGGAATTGAAGGAGTACAGACAAATCCGATGATTGGCTGCGGAAAATATAAGTTCAAAGAATGGAAGAACGGACAGTCTATTACTGTGGAACGAAACGACAATTACTGGAATAAAGATTATGCGGGATACTATAAGACCATCGTATTTACCTTCACCAGTGATGCAGCGGCCCGGGAGATGGCAGTAGAATCAGGGGATGCAGATGTGGCATATGATATGCCGGTAAGCCAGGCGGCTACCTACGCGGAGAGCGATGCAGTAAATACGGCAATCTATTCCTTTGGACAGGAGATCCATCTGTGGTATAACATGGGGGATAATGCAGGGGCGACAAAGGAACAGAAGGTTCGGGAAGCCATTGATAAGGCATTGGATTTCGATGCAATTGCACAGGTTGGAACAGCCGGATTTGCAGGGGCAGCAGATTCTTACTGGGATTCAGGATGTACGTTCTATGCTTCCGCTTATACTTCAGAGGAGAGAGCCGTTGATGTAGAAGGTGCAAAAGCACTTCTGGAAGAAGCAGGCTATGCAGACGGGCTTGAGATTACGGCGCTTGGACTGCAGGATATTACTCCGGTACTTACCGTTATGCAGGCAAACCTAGCAGAGGCGGGCATTAAGCTTACGATTGACACACCTGACACAGCACAGTTTGTAGAAGGGGCATTTGGCGGAGATTACGATCTGATCTGTATTGGTGATACACCAAACGTCAGAATCCCTGCAAATGTAATGCCGTTCTTACAGAAATTAAATGTGGAAGGACCGGGAATGGTGATCGGCGGGCCAAAATGGACTACCGACGAGATCGACACTACAATCCAGAACATGGTGAGTGAATCTGATGCAGATAAGGTTGCAGAATATGCAGCGGAACTGGACAAGATTGTGAAGGAGCAGACGATCTGTTCAAACCTGTATTCAGAGATGAAAGCATCAGTACTGGCAAAAGACCTGAAGGGATTCAACGTAAGAGAACGCGGTTTCATTGATGTAACACAACTTTATAAATAATATGTGAAGAGCAAGTATGGATTCATATTGCCCGGAGATGTAAAATCTCTGGGCAATATTTGAAAAGAGGAAAATAGGAGACAGCAGATGTTTAAATATATTATAAAACGAATTCTGTACCTGATACCAATTTTGTTTGGGGTAACAATTATAATCTTTGCATTAAAAACATTCACCCCCGGAGACCCGGCAAGACAGATCCTGGGCAACAGCGCTTCGGAAGAACAGGTACAGGAAAAGAGAGAAGAGTTAGGCCTGAATGATCCGGTCGTGACCCAGTACTTTCATTATATCAAAGATATTGTGACAAAAGGGGACTTTGGAGACTCGTACCGCACGGGCAAACCGGTACTGCAGGAAATCCTGCCCAGGCTTGCCACTTCGGCAAAGATTACGCTTGGCGCAGTGATAATGGGTGCGCTGATCGGCGTCCTTCTGGGAATTATATCGGCATTAAAAAAATACACGGTGGTCGATTCCGGCGTGCTCGTTGTATCGATGTTCTTTCAGTCTGTTCCGGAGTTTGTGATTGCGCTGGTGCTTATCATGGTCTTTGCAGTAAATTTACATATCCTGCCGGCCAACGGAATTGACACATGGCAGGGCTATATTATGCCTATGCTGTGTATCGGACTCGCATCCGTTGCAAGCTATACCCGTATTACCCGTTCTTCTATGCTGGAAGTTCTGGGAGAGGATTATATCAGGACCGCCCGTGCAAAAGGACAGTCAGAAAAAAATATTACACAGCACCATGCCCTGAGAAATGCCATGATCCCGGTTGCACAGTCGGTAGGTACCAGTCTTGGCAATTCGATCGGCGGCGGAATGGTTCTGGAGACAGTATTTGGTGTGCCCGGTGTGGGGAAATATATTGTAGATGCGATCACACAGCGCAACTACCCGTCGGTTCTTGGAGGCGCGCTTATCATTGCAATGGTTCTTACAATTATCAACCTGCTTGTAGACATCAGTTTTGTTATGATTGATCCGCGATTAAAAACAACAATTATTTCAGGCGGGGCAAAGAAAACACCCCGAAAGCAGAAAAGTCTGAAAGCGGCGTAGGAGGGGAAAAGAATGGCTAAAATGCATACTCCTGCAATGGAGAAAATAGAAAAGAGAAATGCAAAAAGAAAAAAACCTGTCAAGTCAACACCTGCATATGAATCCTGGAAAAGATTCAAACGTAATCCAACGGCACTTCTTGGACTGGCTGTAGTCTGTATCCTGATCCTGATTGCAATATTTGCACCCCTGATCGCACCGTACGGCTATCAGACCCAGGATTACAGCGCTATGATGCAGGCACCGAGTTCCGCACACTTCTTCGGAACAGACCAGTTCGGAAGAGATATATTCAGCCGGGTAATCTATGGTGCGAGATATTCGCTTATTATTGCGCTCTTCTGTACCATCGCAGCTTTTTTCAGCGGCGGCCTGCTGGGAATTATCGCGGGATATTGCGGCGGAATTGTAGATACGCTTATTATGCGTGTCATGGATATCTTTCAGTCCATTCCGATGATCATGATGGCAATGTGTATCGTTGCGGTGTTAGGAAACGGTATCCCCCAGCTGGTTGCGGCAATCATGTTCGCTTCCATGCCGACCATGGCAAGAAACAACAGGGCGGCAATCCTTCGTGTCCGTGGCAGTGACTATATTGAATCTTCAGAAGCAATCGGAGTGAATCAGGTGCAGATGATTATCAAACATATGATTCCGAATGCGGTTGGTGTCATGATTATTTACTTTGTCGGATTCCTGGCGGTATCTATCATGATGATGTCATCCATGAGTTACATTGGTGTCGGACTCGCAGCACCGACCCCGGAATGGGGACTGATCCTGAATGACGGAAAGGCATATCTGACCTCGGCGCCATACATGATGCTGTTCCCGGCGATGATGATTATGATCACATGTTTTGCATTCAATCTGATGGGTGATGGTCTTCGCGATGCATTTGACCCAAGGCTGAAGTAAGGAGCGTAACTATGAGTACGAATATATTAAATGTAAAAGATCTCGTGATTCACTATGAGACGGATGAAGAAGTAGTAGAAGCGGTAAACAACATCAGTTTTGAAATAAAAAAGGGAGAAGTCCTGGGTCTTGTAGGGGAGACCGGAGCGGGAAAAACAACAACCGCACTCGGAATTATGGGACTTTTACCGGATAAAGTAGGACATGTGATCCAGGGAAGCGTTGAACTGGAAGGGGAGAATTTATTTGACAAATCCGCCAGAGAAATGCGGAAAGTGCGCGGAAAAAAAATATCTATGATCTTCCAGGATCCAATGACAGCCTTAAATCCCGTAAAGCCGGTTGGCGATCAGATTGCCGAAGTCATCCTGCTCCATGACCGCTGTTCAAAGGCAGAGGCACTGCAGCGGGCCCAGAAGATGCTGGCAATGGTGGGAATCGTTC
This sequence comes from Clostridium sp. D5, assembly GCF_000190355.1. Lineage (NCBI taxonomy): Bacteria > Bacillati > Bacillota > Clostridia > Eubacteriales > Clostridiaceae > Clostridium > Clostridium sp. D5. The sequence continues at coordinate 714,203 of NZ_GL870809.1, forward strand.
CGGAGCGGTATAAGGATTATCCCCATCAGTTCTCCGGCGGAATGAAACAGAGGATTGTCATCGCAATCGCACTGGCCTGTGAACCGGAACTGCTGATTGCGGATGAACCGACGACGGCGCTTGATGTAACCATCCAGGCACAGATCCTGGATATGATGAGATCTCTTCAGCAAAAGCAGGGGACCTCCATGATCTTGATTACCCATGATCTGGGAGTGGTTGCCGAGATGTGTGACCACTGTGCAGTTATGTATGCCGGTGAACTGGTAGAATACGGAACCGTGGAAGAGGTATTTGATCATCCGAAACATCCATATACAAAAGCCCTGTATCAATCGATTCCATCTCTGGACAAGGATGTAAAAAGGCTGAGGGTTGTGCCGGGGATGGTAACAGATCCGTCGAAGCTTCCATGCTGCTGCAGCTTTGCGGACCGATGTACGGAAAAATGTGAGCAGTGTGAATCGGGAGATCCCCGGATTGTAAATGTGAATGAAGAACATTGGGTAAAATGTTTTAACTATAGAGCAGAAAAGGAGGAAAAATAGATGGATCATTTAATTGAAGTAAAGAATCTGAAAAAATATTTTTCTACTCCGAGAGGCGAGTTACATGCGGTTGACAACGTAACCCTGAATATTGAAAGGGGGAAGACCATCGGTATTGTCGGCGAGTCGGGATGCGGGAAGTCAACGCTTGGAAAGACGCTGATGAGGCTGCACGATGCCACATCGGGGGAAGTGCTCTACAACGGAACCGATATTGCAGGCATGCCGATCAAGGAATTTAAGAAAAACTACCGTTCAAATATACAGATGATCTTTCAGGACCCTTACGCATCCCTGGACCCAAGAATGAATGTCCTGCAGCTGGTAGTAGAACCGATTAGGGTAAACCATAAAGAATTTTCAAAAACGGAAGTGACAAAAAAGGCACAGGAAATGATGGAGCTGGTAGGGCTGGCAGCGCGTCTGGAAAGTTCTTACCCTCATGAACTGGACGGCGGCAGGCGCCAGCGTATCGGAATTGCCCGGGCATTGTCCCTGGACCCGGATTTCATTGTGTGTGATGAACCTGTCTCTGCACTGGATGTTTCCATTCAGGCACAGATCCTAAATCTTCTTCAGGACTTGCAGGAAGAAAGAGGACTGACCTACATGTTCATTACCCATGATATGTCGGTCGTCAAACATATTTCCGATGACATTGCAGTGATGTATCTGGGACAGGTGATTGAAAAATGCCCTGCAAAAGAAATCTTTAAGAATACGATTCATCCATATTCCCAGGCACTGCTGTCTGCGATCCCGATTCCGAACGTACATATCAGCAAGCAGCGGATGGTGTTGAAGGGCGAACTTACCTCTCCAATTGATCCGAAAAAATGCTGCCGGTTTGCGGAACGCTGTCCTTACGCAGAGGATAAGTGCAGAGCAGAAGAACCCGTGCTTCGTGAGCTGAAACCGGGCCATGCCGCGGCCTGCCATTACGCGGAAAAATTTATACCCCAGGGCACACCGTAACTCATGCCCTGCGGGCGGATCTGCAGCAAGCTGCAGAATAAAGTATATAATGGTAATCCGACATAGAGTATGATAAGCTAACTAATAGAGTGACAAAGGCAGGGGAAGAATTGGTTTATGCTCCCGAAAAGGAAAAAGAAAAATGAGTGAAAATAATGCGCTTAAAACGGTTGACGTAAACCGGAAACTTCCATTAAAGACGAAACTCGGATACAGTTTTGGCGAAATCGGGTCACAATGTTCGTGGACGTTGATCAGTTCTTATCTGACGATCTTTTATACTGATGTTGTGGGACTGGCGCCGGCCGCTATATCGATCATCATGTTGGCAGCACGCATCTGGGATGCTGTCAATGATCCAATGTTTGGTGCAATCGCTGAAAATACAAAGTCGAAATGGGGGCGTTTCCGCCCGTACATTTTATGGGGTGCACCGGTTCTTGCACTGTTTAACTGCCTTACATTTTTGAACCTGGATATACCCGGCGGCTGGAAAGTGCTCTGGTGCGGATTTACTTATATCGCTACAGGCATGGCTTATACAGCTGTTAATATTTCTACGCAGTGTGTGGCAAATACAATGACAGCCCTGAATGAAGAACGGGTAGCTTTGAATGCGTTTAAGGGTGTTGGTTCCGGGCTGATCCAGATGGTCATCAGCGCTGTGACAATGCCGATGATTCTTTTCTGGGGCGGTGGTTCCCTGACCTCGGGAACAGGATACTTCATGTCGGCGCTGATGTTTTCAATTGTGTGTATTCCATGTTTCCTGGTATGTTTTTTCTCTACGAAAGAAATAATCGGCAGAAGAGATGGTGAACCTAAGGAGACAATTGGCGATACCATGAAGAAACTGCTGAGATCCTTTAAAATTACATTCAGAGACCGTAACGCGGTGTTTGTAATGCTTGCAATGCTGACCTTCCTGACAGGGCTGTTCGGAAGAATCGGCATTATGGCGTATTATTTTATCTATATCTTGAAAGAGCCTGTTCTAATGGCAGGATTTGCAACCGCGATGTCAGCCGGACTGCTGGCGGTGAATTTCTATGCCCCATTTTTATTAAACCGTTTCAGCAAAAAATACGTGGGTGCAGCAGGATGTATCGCACAGGCGCTTTGCTGTGTCTGGTTCTTTATCATCGGGGAGAATGGCCTCACAGGCATGGTGATATTATCCGGTTTTGTATATGGCTTTACGAATCTGGTATCAATTACCTGCTTTACATTGAGTGCCGAGGTGATCGATGACAACTGGCTTAAAACAGGTGTCCGGTCTGACGGAGTCATCCAGTCCTGCGTATCTTTCTCTACGAAACTGGGGAATGCAATCGGAGGGTCCGTTGGGATTCTTGCATTAAGTGCAGTAGGATATGTGGCAAACTCAGAGACGATGAGTCCTATGGTGCTGACACATATGGATATGGTGATTAACTTTGCACCGGCTGTATTTTACATAACGGCGGCAGTTCTTTTCCTGTGTGTTGGGATGACGAGGGAGAAGGCAAAAGAAAATGAGAAGACGATTGCGAAGAAAATCGCAACTGGAGAGATTGGGATTTAGCTTACGAGCTTTAGACCCGGGAGCGGATGGAGGGGGGACGCTTACCGTGAGCCGGGACGGACTGTGAAAAACACCTGTCCTGTTGGAAATACAGCCGCTGCGCCAAGCAGCAGTAAGAGGAAATCCGCAAAATCAGCGCGAACCGAACACATTCACCGCTTAATCTGGTGATTAAGCGGCTCAGGTGTTCTAAAAAGCTG
>NZ_GL870809.1:717721-737805 GCF_000190355.1 Clostridium sp. D5
ACATTCACCGCTTAATCTGGTGATTAAGCGGCTCAGGTGTTCTAAAAAGCTGCTTCGGAAGCAGCTTTTTTCGCGCTGATTTTGCGGATTTCCTCTAACTGCTGCTATGCTCGCTAAAAGCATTTCCAACAGGACAGGTGTTTTTCACAGTCCGTCCCGGCTCACGGTAAGCTGGATTCATCCGCCGATAGGAAAGAACTCGTTCCCCGGTTGGGTCCCGGACCGGGACAGTGGATGGGATAGAATTGGTGTAACTTTTATCTCCCCAGTATGATTTGGATGCTTTTATACTTTATGGGCTTGGATTTATTTTAAGCTATACTCAAGTTTATTAAAAGGACTATTGGGGATATGAAAGTTACGCCAATTCTATTCCATCCGTTGCCCCGGTTTGGGATCCCCACCGGGGAACGAGCCCTTTCCTACCGTCTGGATGAGCCAGCTTTATGACAGGGATGCCGGGGAGGTACTGGGGCTGCAGAGAGAATTAAAAAAAGGGTACTTGAAAAATTCAAGTACCCCGTGTATAATTTATTTAGAAGTAATCAAAAGACATTATCCGGTCTGATGATTGCGCTTCGGATAACTACATAATTTTTAGTTATGGGCTATCCTCTAGGCTGGTAGAGGATAGCTATTTTTTGTCAGGATGATTATCTATGTAAGTTAATGCTGCAAAAATTACCAGCACTAATGTCAACACTTCAAGTGTATTCATTCTATATTTCGTCCTTCGTTCATTTCTGAAGGAAATCATCAGACTATCCTCTACTTCTATTCAATTATACATGGTAATCTTAACATGAGGATTTGTAATGTTCAATGAGAATCTTCTGTAGTTTTAATTGATGTATGTCCTTATTTTACAGTAGCATATATGTTTCCCTAAACATATAAATACATTGATTATTTGTGGTTTGCACCACGAGTTGTTGTATTAAAAGTATCTTTTTTGCGATTCGCAATGAAATTCTCAAAGTTAAAAAACGAAATTACATAAGTTTACAATTGACAACACGTATTATACGTATTAAAATAAAAGGAGGAACATGAGAGACAAAGAATTATTAAGACTTATGAAGAAAAATGGCTGGAAAGTTGTCCGTATACAGGGGAGCCATCATATTATGCAAAAGGATGGAAAGACAGAAGTAATTCCAATACATGGAAGAGAAGTGCCGCCGGGATTGCTGAATGCAATTTTAAAAAGAACGAAAATTAGGTGAGGAGTGAAAATTATGTTGTTAGTTTATCCAGCAATTTTCCATAAAGAAGAGAATTATTGGGTGGAGTTCCCAGATCTCGAAGGATGTCAATCTTATGGAACAACAATTAATGAAACGATGGAAAATGCCCAGGAGGCTTTGCTTGGATATGCACTGGTCCTGCTGGAAGAAGAAAAGTTACTTCCACATCCATCAGATGTAACTTCAATTGAAACGGATCCGGATAGTTTCGTGAGTCTGGTATCCTGCTCTTTGGATGAGTGTAAAAATACGAAGGCGGTGAAAAAGACGCTTACAATACCATCATGGCTTAATGACAGAGCTATGGCGCTTGGGATTAATTTCTCTAAGACTCTGCAGGAAGCGTTATTGAATAAGATTCAAAATCGAAATTGTGATTAAGAAAGTTTCCGATACCATTCTGGTGTTACGCCAACCATTTTTTTGAATATCTTACCAAAGTAGCTGGGGCTGTCAAAGCCGCAGCTTTTTGCTATGTCCATGACTTTTTTTTCTGGATATTGAATGAGCTGCTGGCGGGCATGTCCAATTCGGATCTCTGTCAGGCAGTTGATGATGGTCTGCTCTGTGGCTGACTTGAAAAGGGCACACATATAGTCTCGTGACAGATGGGTGACATCAGATAAATCAGTCAGGCTGATCGGTTTTTGATAATTATCTTCCAGATAAGTAACCACCTTTAAGACAAGATCATTCTCCTGCACATAAGATAACTCGTGCGTGTGGGTAATACATTGAGAAATGTCTAATAAAAAATCGTAACACTCTTTTGAACTGGCAAGTGTTCGATTGACGGAGCGGTTTTCGTGCAGCCATAAAAGACTCTGAATATGCTTTTCAAAGACAGTGGTATCCGAAAAATGATAGGCGCCGGAACGGCTCATTTGGAGCGAATCCAGCAGTTCTGAACATAAGGAGCCGTGAAAAGCGACGATATGCAGGGTCCAGTTATCTGTAATGGCCTGATAAATATGAGGCTCATCCGCTTTAATATGAAATCCATGGCCTTCGGAAATGATAGAACGCTGATTATTTAAAATTACTTCGCCTTTGCCTTTGGCACAGTAGAACCACTGGTAAAAGGAAACGCCTTTTGGACGATGGACTGGCTCCTGTAAATGGTTTGCGCCGAACATCCATAGTTGTAACGGCAGGTTCTGCCGGAATTCCCCGGAGTGAAATTGATAAAGCATTTGAAACCTCCTGATCACGATATTGTTATATTAATATAATAATATTTAGATTGAAGATATATGTCAAGCTTTTATAATAGAAATTAGAATGTTCCTGCCCGAACCATTTATGTGCATGCACGGAGGGGGCGAACAGTAATATTAGAGTAACAGTTCAGACTTGTCTGAACTGTTACATATTAGAAGAAATTGTGATAAATAAGGAGAGGAAAATGAAAAGAAAAATTGTGAACCCGGTTATTCCGGGATTTTATCCGGACCCGTCTATCTGCAGGGTGGGGGATGATTATTATATTGCATGTTCCAGTTTTGAACTTTATCCGGGAATACCTGTCTTTCACAGTAAGGACCTGGCCCATTGGGAGCAGATTGGGCATGTGATGACAATGGATAACGGATTTCATGTGGAGAAGAACAGCATGGTAGGGGGCGTGATGGCTCCGACTCTGCGATATTACGATGGGTTATTTTACCTGATTAATGCGAACTTCAGCGATAAAGGAAATTATATTGTGACCGCAAAAAATCCGGCGGGACCATGGTCAGAGCCGAACTGGCTGGATGATGTACCGGGTATTGATGCCTCTGTTTTTTTTGATGATGACGGGAAAGCATATATTCTGGGGACCGGAGATGTCTGGGACAACGGTGCGGGCAAAATGGAACGCGGAATCTGGATTGCCGAATACGATATTCATAATTTTAAAATGAAGGGAGAACCCGTCACGATCTTCAATAGTGCGCTTCGTGTCGGTGCATCTCCGGAAGCGCCGCACATATATCATGTGGGAGAGTATTATCATTTGATTATCGCAGAAGGAGGCACGGAACACTATCATGCCGTCATGTCGGCCAGAAGCAGGGATATCTTTGGTTTCTTTGAAGCAAATCCGGCAAATCCGGTTATGACACATCGGAATATGGGATTTAAAAGCCCGATCATCAATGTGGGACATGCGGATCTGGTTGAACTTCCGGATGGCTCCTGGTATGCAGTGATGCTGGCTTCCCGTCTGATTGACGGCAAGTGTAAGAATCTGGGAAGGGAGACGTTTCTTTGTCCGGTTGTATGGGAACGTGACTGGCCGCTGTTCAGCCCTGATACCGGGAAGCTTGAATGGGAGTATGAGGCACCAAAATGTCTTCCGCAGATGGAATACCCGGTTAAAAAGACATTTTTTGATTTTAAAGAACAAGTACTGGAGGAAGAATGGCTGTGCTGGGGAACTCCATACGAGAAATACTATGAAATAAAGGATTCCAGACTATATCTGCAGTGTAAAAGGCAGAGACTGGATGAACCGCTCAGGCAGATGGGATTTGATTGTCCAAAGTCGAAAGACTGTTTTGTATCAATGCTAGGGCAGCGGCAGTGCCAGCCTTATACGGTCATAACATCAAAAATGGTATTTATGCCGCAGGAGGGGGAGGCGGCCGGGCTTGCAGTGATACAGGCGATGAATCACCAGATGCATTTCTGCAGAACATGCACAGGTGAAAGGCAGTTTCTGCAGCTGACGGTAACAAGTGCTGAATATGACAGCCCTCCGTATTTCCCGGGATTTGCCAGCACCAATAGAAGTACGGTTCTGGCAGAAACAGAATGGAATTCAGAAGAAATTGTCCTGCAGATAGAGATGGAAAATGAGAAGTTTACGATTCGTTATGGTACATCGGAAAGCGCATTGCAAGAGCTGGCTGTTGTGGACGGGGCCTTATTGAATCCGGAAAAAGTAGGTTGTATGTCGGGAACCGTTGCCGGGATGTATGCAACAGGAAATGGAGAGGACCGCGGTCATTATGCCGGATTTGACTGGTTTGAAATAAAATCAAAGATCCCGCAGCAATAAATGATAAGGAGAAAACAATGCATTTATCAAAAGAACAAAACACAAAGGTTGAAGAGCTTTTAAGTCAGATGACGCTGGAAGAAAAAATCGGGCAGATGAACCAGGAATCGCCGTCCATCGTGGGCGGATTTGATGTCCCATTTGAGGAACTGATCGAAATGATGACGGATGGAAGGATCTCGGCGGAAGAGTTTCAGAATATGATGTCCGCAGCAGAAAGAGATTTTCATGAGAATGACATCCGCGCAGGAAAGGTTGGATCTTTGCTTCTGGATGATCCCGGAAAAAGTAACGAGCTGCAGAGGATCGCAGTAGAGGAGAGCCGCCTGGGAATTCCGCTTATTATTGGGTTTGATGTGATTCATGGATATCGCTCGGTGTATCCGATTGCGATTGCAGAGGCATGCTCTTTTGATGAGGTGTTATTTGAGGAGACTGCGCGTATTGCGGCTGAAGAATCGAGAGCATATGGAATCAACTGGAACTTTGCGCCCATGATCGATGTGGCACGGGATGCAAGATGGGGACGCGTATCAGAAGGCCCGGGGGAGGATCCATGTCTTGCATCTGCATTTGCCAGGGCAAAAGTAAGGGGACTGCAGGATGACAGTGCGGATTCCTATGTGGCGGCCTGCCTGAAGCACTATGTGGCCTATGGGGCGTGTGAGGCGGGGAGAGATTATAATACAACGAGCATGTCCATTTCACAGCTTTATAATGTATATCTGCCGCCATTTAAGGCTGCGGCAGAAGAAGGCGCGGCCACGGCGATGGCATCTTTCAATGATCTGAATGGAGTGCCATGCACGGTGAATTCCTACACATTGCGCACAATCCTGAAAGATACATATGGTCTGGAAGGCTTTGTGGTGAGTGATGCAAATGGGATAAAAGAATGTGTCACGCACGGGATTGCAGAAGATGATGCAGATGCCGGAATTCAGGCGGTAAAAGCAGGGCTTGATATGGATATGGGAACGCATATTTATAAAGAATACCTGAAAGATGCCGTTTCGGCAGGAAAGGTTTCTGCGGACGTGATTGACGATGCGGTGAGAAGAATTTTATCTGTAAAGATGTGGCTGGGACTGTTTGAAAATCCGTATGTGCCGGAAAAGACCATGGCAAAATACCAGGACATACTCCCCAAAAAGCATGTAGAAAAGGTTCGGGAGGCGGCCGAAAAATCAATCGTCTTATTGAAAAATGAGAATCAAACCTTACCTTTGAAGCGCAGTCAGAAAATCAGCCTTGTGGGCTGTCTGGCTGCTGATAAAAGCGAAGTCTGCGGTGCATGGGCCATGGGATGGAAAGAAGCAGACTGCGTGTCCATTCTGGACGGTCTGAAAGGTGCCGGGGCAGATGTGGTTTATTATCCATGCGGCGGACCGGTAGGGGATATCAGTGAAGAGGAGATTCAAAAGGCCAGTGCAGATTGTGATGTTATCGTGGCAGTAGTGGGGGAGCTTACCAATATGACGGGAGAGGCCTCCTCAAAAGCAAATATCAAGATGCCGGGAAAACAGAGAAAGATGCTTGAAAAACTGCTGGAATCCGGTAAGCCCGTGATAGCGGTACTGATGAACGGGCGTCCGCTGGCGCTTGGATGGGAGGATGAACATCTCCCCGCAATTCTGGAATGCTGGCATCTTGGGATACAGATGGGAAGTGCGGTGGCGGCCGTCCTTCTGGGGGATAAAAATCCGGAGGGAAAGCTGTCGTCTTCGTTCCCCTATGCCAATGGTCAGTGCCCGGTCTATTATAATCATCCAAATACCGGAAGACCTGGAAGCAGGAGCAAATTCACATCCAGATATCTGGACGTGCCATTTGAAGCACTCTATCCGTTTGGATATGGACTCAGTTATACAACATTTGAGTATCAGGAGCTGAAAGCAGAAGAAACGGAGGATTCGGTAAAAGCTGCGGTAACGGTGAAAAATACGGGCACAGTGGATGGCAGAGAATGCGTACAGCTTTATATGCAGGATGTGGCGGCGGGACTGGTCCGGCCTGTGAAGGAATTAAAGGCCTTTCAAAAAATCTTCCTCCCTGCAGGAACAGAAAAAAAGATAGAACTGGAATTGAAGAAACAGGATATGGGATACTATGACAATGACGGAATCTATCGCTTAGAAGACGGGATGTTCCGGATATATGCGGGCGGCAATTCCAGAGACTGCCTGTGTGAGGAACTTAGAATCGAATTTTAAAGTTGTCAAAAACGGAGGTCCAAAATCTATATATGATTGTGACCTCTGTTTTTTTATGCTGAAAATCAAAAAAGTAAAAAGTCAAATATGGTGCCGGAAAAAAGGCATAAAAGGAAAAGCTATCTAAGAAATTATAAGATATACTCAGTACATACAAAAAATGCGTTCCGGGTTTGAAAAGGAGTGCGTGAGAAGGGAAAGGAAGAAAATATGAAAGTTTTAGGATTATCATTTGGTAAGAAAAATGCAAACGACGATATTTTAGTAAAAGAAGCGCTTTATGGGGCAAGGGAAGCATTTCCGGATGCAGAGATTAAATTTATCAATACGCAGAGACTGACAATTGATCGCTGTATCGGCTGCGGGGCATGTTCTGCATGTCTGGAAAAGGGCGGGGATAATGATTGTATTATCAAAGATGATTATCAGATGGTGGAAGAGGCCGTGAGAGCAGCCGATGCCATTATTCTGGCGGCTCCGGTATATGTGCTTCAGCCGGTAGGACAGTTCAAAAATCTGGTTGACCGTTTTGGCTGCAGACATGATGTATCCGCGATCAACTGGGTGCTGGATAAGAGAAGAAGCGGGGAGATGCCGGGAGATGCAGATGCATATCCGATCGAAAGATTAAGAAGGCGTACCGTGTCTTACATATCAGTCGGCGGGGCGACAACAGATAACTGGACGTCCATGGGGACAGCAAGCTTACATTTATTCGGTTTCCCGGCAATGATGAAGGTGGTAGCCAATTATAATGCGAACTGCATGGGAACCGTTGCGAATCCATATTTGGATGAAGAACTCATCGGACATATGCATGAAATTGGAAAACGTACGGCAGCAGCTGTCAATATGGAAGACAAAGATGTAGAATTCTATGGACCAAAAGGAATGGGAACCTGCCCGGTCTGCCATCAGGACCTGCTGATGGTAAACGGAACAACGACGGTGCAGTGTCCGATCTGCGGGATTGAGGGAAAATTGTCTGTAGATGGCGAGAAATTAAACGTGGAATTCTCAGAAGCACAGCAGGCAAGAGCAAGAGGAACCTTTGCCGGTCTGAGAGAACACACTACAGAAATCCAGGGATTTGGGGCAGTCTGTATGCCTAAAATCATGGCGAACAAAGAGCTGCTGGAAGAAAAAATGAAGCGTATTAAAAATTTTGATGAGATGATTAACGCATAGGAGAAGACTCGTGACATTAGTAATTACAGAAAACATTGTAAGCAATAGAGAAGAATATCTGAAACTGGCAAGAGCATTTGCAGAGGATGGCAGGAATGATAAAGGCTGTCATGGCATGGAGGTCTATCTTGATCCGGAGAAAACGGATACTGTTGTATTTGTATCAACATGGGATGCGAAGGAAGATTTCCTTGGACATGTGCACGGGCCGTCATTTGCGAAACATATTCCGGGCATGGCACCATATTACGTGTCAGGATCAGACAGGGTTTTAGTGGACGGGCTTTAGGAGTGGGCTTGGATGGGGACGCTTCATGATGGGAGAGATCGTCCTCGCGCGGCGAAAGGGAGAGGGGGTGTGAACATTTTGAGAATTCATTTGGATCACCTCCGGAAAGATTGCAGTAGTGCGTAGAGATTGGCTTATATACGCCGCGGAGTCTGCAGCAATGTAAACTATACATATTCATATGTGGCCTCCTATTGTATGCGGTAATCCCTGTTATCATTAGTTTCAACACTTATAGTTAACAGGTAAATCCACGAATCTACAATTGTGAGGTCACTTCATATTATCTAAATAAATGCCAGTAAATCTGAAGGATTACGGATATAATAATCAGCCTCAATGCCTTTCGCCCTATAGCATCCCCACAAAGCCAGCCCGCCCTTGATTCCGGCATTGGCCGCACAAAGCATATCATTCTGTGAATCTCCGATATAAATCGAATCAGATTCTGTGCCCCCTAACCTCGTCATGCATTCAAGGAGTGGCGCCGGATGTGGCTTGTGGAACTGGGTGTCATCAGTACAGATCACGCAGTCAAACAGTTTTGCACAGGGCAGGCTTCCGAACCCACCTTGAAATTGATTCCGGGTTTTTGAAGTCACGATTCCAGCTTTGCACCCCCTATATTTTAACAATTCAATAGTTTCTTCCATCTCCGGGAATATAGTGATAGTATTGACATATTTCTCATAATACTTCTGTCCGTACTCTTCTAACAAAGTCTCCCAGCCATCTATCCCTAAATGGTTACCCAATTCCGTATTAGGCAGTCCTAATGCAAAAATAAGCTCATCCGAGGTATAGCTCTGATGCGCCTCCGATAGCAGCAAGTCCTGCAATGAATGGAGGATTGCTGCTGTACTATCTGTAATTGTACCATCGATATCAAACAAAAAGGTATTATAATGCATAAATATAAATCTCCAATTTCAGTGAATTTACAGTGTGGGATGCTTCCCGTAATAGCAGGCATCATATAGCTGTAATCCTTTTTCATAGGTCATTTTAGCCGGAGATACCATTGTGGCAAATGCGTTCAGAGATATCTCAGACCAGACAGGTACCCTCTTAAAATACTCATGTTCATCAATGCCTAGAGCCTGAAAGCTGGTGTCTACAGATAATTCTTTCATCAATGTGAAGAGATGCTCTGTCAGCGCCTGCGTCAGTTCCTGTGCTGTCCCGGTATAACCCAAGCGTCTGGAAATGGCTTCATAGGAAGGGTGTGCTTTACAAAGCCCAATCGTGTATGGCAGCATCAAGCCGCAGACTTTGCCATGGGCATATCCAAATGCAGGACCCGGATGGTCATAGGAATGGGCAATGCCGGTACAGGAATTGGTAATTGCACATCCCGCAAGAGCTGACGCAACATGCAGCCTTTCCCTGGCGAGAGAAAGGCTTTTGGTGTCGGTGTTGGTACTGACAGCCAAAGGAAGGTTCTCTAAAATGTCAACAGCAGCTTCCAAAGCAATGGCCTGCGTCATGCAGGATGCATTTGCGGCGGTGCTGGATTCTATTGCATGGGTCAAGGCGTCGAAAGCAGTGGCAATCCGGATGGAATCGGGAAGAGAGTCCGTCAGATTGGCATCCAGAATGGCATAGTGTGGAATCAGGTTATGATCCATCAGTAATTTTTTAATCTGATTCTCAGAATCGATAAACACAGCTACGGAAGTTGCTTCAGAGCCGGTTCCGCTTGTGGTAGGCACAGAAACATGCACTGCCTTTTTACCAAGTGCGGGAAGGGTAAAGGGAGTCAGGGAATCTTCAAAGCTCATTTCGGGATTCTCATAGAAGAGATGGATTGCCTTCGCTGTATCCAGCACGCTCCCTCCCCCTACTGCAAGTATCATATCGGGTTCGAAATCCCTTACTGTTTCCATACATTGAAAAATATCCTGAATATTTGGTTCGTTGCGGATTTTCGCAAAGCAGCAAACCAAAGCTTGAGTTTCTTCTGCTATTGCTTCAATCACCTTTTCTAGTTCAGGGGAGTAGCTTCTGCCTCCCCGTACAATACCAATTCTCTTTTTTCCCAGAGTACTGATAAATGATATAGAACCGCGTCCCGTTACGAATTGAGGTGTATAAAATCTGGAAAAAGTTTGTTCCATAAATATTAGCTCCTTTCAGCTTTCGTATTCTATTGAATAATCTAATCCTACTACAAAGTTACAAATGTAGTCAACATGAGAAAAAGTAACAAAAGTATTAGCGTGAATTTGTGCTAAATGTACAAAAATGTAAATATTAAGAGCGAGCGTGTTGACTTATTCGTGCATAGATGATATTCTTGCCATGTCGAGTGACAAAAGATACAGCATTGTTACAAATGTAATGCGTCGAGCGTAACATGACAAAAGAAACAAGTCGAATACGATAAGACAAATGAAGCGAGTCGAACATGGTAATACAAGTGAAGCAAGCCGAACGCGATAAGACAAATGTAACAAGAAAAACAAGTGTAACAAGAAAACAAACACAAAAGTAGCAGAAACCAAAAGTAGGAAGATTGAAAGGAGAACATTATGTCAAACGTAACACAAAGAATGAACCACATTATTCAGCCGGACGGAAGAACTTTTATCATGGCAATGGACCACGGAGCTAATTTCAGTGTACTGCCTGCAATGAAGGACCCAAAGACATTAATCCGTGATATTGCATCAGCAGGTGCTGACGCATTTTTATCCACAGTAGGGATGGCAGACAAATTTGCAGACTCTTTTATTGGAAAGGGGATTATATTAAGAATCGATGGCGGAGTATCTTTCCTCGGGGACCATTCCAAACCGATGCAGATTGTTGCAGACGCAGAGGATGCATTACGTCTTGGAGCAGATTCTGTCATTACGATGGGCTTCCCGGGATCGGTCTTCGAAAATGAAGTATTGAGCAATTTATCCAGAGTATGTTTGGATTGCCACAAATGGGGAATCCCAGTAACCGCTGAAGCACTTCCTAGGGGGTTTGAGAAAGCAGAAGATTCCAGAACACCGGATAATATCACATTTGCCTGCCGTCAGAGCGTAGAGCTGGGAGCAGATATCGTAAAGACAAATTATACCGGAGATCAGGATAGCTTCCATGCATTGGTGGAAAGTGTATATGCACCAGTTGTGATACTTGGGGGAGCAAAGAAAGTACCGGAAGAACAGCTTCTTCAGGAAATTAAAGATGCATTAGATGCAGGTGCGGCCGGAATTGCGATGGGAAGGAATATCTGGGGACATGAAGATCCTGCAAGATATGCCTCTGCAATTGCAAAGTTAATCCATGAAGACGCAAGCGTTGAAGTGGCATTGAAAGAAATCCATTCAAAGGTAATATAAAAAATAAAGTAAAGAGAAGGATAAGATATGAGTACATATAAAGTTAGTGTTTTAACAGAAAAAGGAAAAATTGAAATCAAAGAACTGGAAAAAAAACAGCCGTCTGGAAAACAAGTCCTTGTTAAGATTGATTCTTGTGCTATCTGCACTTTAGAACAGCGTTTTTATACAGGAGTCATGAACCGGTATCCATTTGCCGGAGGACATGAGGCAGCAGGCATTGTTGAGGCAGTGGGCGAAGAGGTAAAATCTGTAGCGCCTGGTGATAAAGTAACAGTCCGTCTTCTGACTTCCTGCGGAGAATGCTACTACTGCCGTAACGGACATGAGAACCAGTGTGTCGTATCTTTCATTGCAGAGACGCATGAAGGGATTGGCGGGCCGGGTGGATTATCTGAGTATATGATGGCTGATGCAAAGAATATCTATAAGATGGCAGATGATATTAATCTGGAACATGCGGCACTGACAGAGCCTCTCGCATGCTGTGTACACAGTATCCAGAATGCGGATGTCCAGATGGGAGATGATGTAGTTGTCATCGGTGTTGGAATAATGGGTGCGCTCCACATTCAGCTGGCTAAGTTAAGAGGGGCACGTGTCATTGCATGTGAAGTGGATGATGCCCGTCTGGAGGTTGCCAGAAAAATGGGGGCAGATATTACAGTCAACACAAAGGGCATTGATGCAGCAGCTAAGATAAAAGAACTTACGGATGGAAGAGGCGCAGATGTCGTATTCTGTACGGTTGCTATATCTGAAATCGCAGCTGATGCCGTGGGAATGGCAGGAAAGATAGGGAGAGTCGTATTCTATTCCTCTTTCCATCCGGACAATCCGATTGAAATAAGCCCTAATAAAATACATTCAACAGAGCAGATTCTCACAGGGTCAGTGAATCCGCAGACGAAAGATTTCTTAATCGCGACAAGGCTGCTTTCCGGTAAGCTGATAGATGTTTCAGAACTCATATCAGCAACGATTCCTCTGAATGAGATAGAGGATGCATTTAATAAGGCAGTTGATCCTTCAACATATAGGATTATCGTGAAATGTTAATCTTAAAATAGATTGATTAAAATAGATAAATTGCGTAAAATGTACCTATCCAAGTTATTTGCATGGAAGGAGAGGTACAGATATGTTAAAGCAGAATTTAACAGAAGAGCTTATAAACGAGTATACGCGAGTGGCCTATTACTACCATAAAGCCGGTATGACCCAGGAAGAAATCGCGAAAAAGATGTCTATGTCCAGACAGAGGGTGAACAGGATTCTTGCGGAATGTATTGAACTTGGAATCGTACAGATTCAGGTTGTCAACATCAATGAGAATTATCTGGAAATCGAAACTGTCCTTGAACAGAAATATAACCTGAAGGGTGTATATGTCATCAATAATCTTGTAGAAGAGAATATACACGAAGATTTAGGGATTGCTGCGGGCAGGTACATCGGACAGTTTATTAAGGACGGGGATATTATCGGTTTCTCCAGGGGCCGTGCTACGGCTGCTATGGTAGACCATATGCCTCTTCTGCAGAGGACAAAGCTTACTGTTACACAGCTTTTGGGCAGTGAGAACAAGGACGAGCAGCATATAGCGGTAGATGACATTGTATACCGTTTTGCGGAAAAATTGCAGGCAAAGGCTACGATGCTTTATGCACCTGTTATTGTACAGAACAGCGAATTGCGGGATTCTATTATGCAGGAGCCTTTCTTTACGGAAGCTTATGCGGCATTAAAAGCGTGCAATGTGGCGATTGTAGGTGTTGGTACATCTGACAGCCAGTTGGAACATCTGTCTCCGCTTTATGCCATCAAGAAGTCTGAATATGGGAAGATGTGGGATGAAAGTGTTGCAGGTGAAGTCAGCACACATTTCTTTGACAAAGAAGGGAAGCCTGTAATCCCTGATTTCAGAAACAAAATCATAGCGATTTCGTTAGAAGATTATATGAGCATTCCCATTCGGGTTGGAATCGCAGGTTTGCCAGTGAAGGCCAATGCCATTCATGCTGCATTGAAAGGCGGCTACATCAATGTATTGGTCACAGATTTGGAAACCGCGAAGATTTTAATAGAGAAACCATAAATCATGGATAACCGCGTTTGATAGATCCTTCGTCTGACTATTATCCATGATGTGAAAAACGGAAAGGAGAAGGCTGGACAAGAAGGTTTTTTTGTTGTGCCTAAAAATAAAGTATGTCAAATAACACGGGTAATAATCAAGGCGGTTCATTAGGGTTAGTTGCATGTGTGACAATGATTGCAGGAGGAATGATAGGGAGTGCTATTTTCTCTCTATCCGGGCTGACCGTATATCAGGCTGGCCCAAGTGCCATACTGTCATGGGTCATTGCTGCTGCTATCATGCTGATTTATGGGTTGGTAGTAGCGGAATTATCAACTATTTTTCCAAAATCAGGAGGGGTGTTTGTCTTCCCGTCCAAAGCACTTGGCAAGAGTGAGAAGACCGGAAAATTGTGGGGCTGGATTTCCACATGGGGTTATATTAATGCAAATATCGTAGCAATTGCATTTGCTGCAATTTATGTTGGGACTTATTTAGGGGTAGGCTTCCCTGTCTATGCAGACAAACAGATTCTGCTTGCACTCATTGCTGTGGCATTCTGCTTCCTTCTGAATACTTTGAAATTTGCGGTAGCCGGCAAGCTGAATAATATCCTCGTCGGAGGTCTTCTTATCACAATGCTGATTTATATTTGCGTAGGGATATTTGGCGGTAGTTGGGATGCTGCACAGCTCACTCCGTTCTTTACGCAGGGAGCCGCAGGAAATGCAGGGTTCCTTCGGGTTGTGCCGACGGCTATGGTTGGGTATGGTTCCATTGTAGCCATCGCATTCATGGTATCGGAAGTAAAGAATCCGAATAAAAATGTACCAAAGTCTATCTTGATTGCTATGTCTATCGTGGTCTGCCTGTATGCATTGATTATACTTGCTACAGTTGGCCTGATAACAGCCGGTTTCTTAGCTGAGAACCCGGGAATGAGGTTTATTCCGCTTTATGCAGCAAGCTTTACGAAGCTAACGGCGTATCCATGGATTGCCAAGGTAATTTCCATAGCAGCCGTATTGGCACTGCTTACTACCATGCTGGTGGTGATTGCCCTGACTTCAAGGGCAATTCAGGCAACGGCGGCAAGCGGACTTCTGCCGAAAAAATTAGCAGAGAACGGAAAGACCGGCACACCGCTGTATGCAACTATTTTAGTGGCTGTTTTGAGTGCCATCGTATCATGTTTTCCTGACCTGACAGCAGAAATTGTAAATTTAGGAGCGTTGTTTGCGGCTCTGACAATCAGTATAAACTGTGTTTCACTGATTGCAGCCCGCAAGAAAAATGAATATGTTCCGGGTAATTTTAAAGCTCCCGGCGGCAATGTACTTCCGATTCTGGTATTGGCAGCATTAATAGCATGTTATATACCTGACATTATAGGAGGGGGCTGGAAGTTATGGGGCTATACAATAATCTGGTATATAATCGGACTCTTAATTTACAGTTATTATTCAAAAAAATCTGCATGATAAAAGTGGACAGGAAGGAAGATAAAGATATGGATCGATTAAAAAATATTGAAAACATGGAGAGTACGTGTGTGGCATTCGGCAGTTTTGACGGGATACATAAAGGACATCTTGCAGTTGTAGAAAAGCTGGTAGCAGAAGGTATAAGGAAAAACTGTAAATCAGTAGTCTTAAGCTGTTTTTCAGAAGAAGAGGCAGTAAAGAACAATGTGCTGACAACAGAAGAGGAAAAAGCATATTTTCTGGAGAAAGCCGGAGTAGATACTTTTGTTTCTTATAATATAGAAGGAACACAGACAGAAGAGTTCCTTCGCACAATGATTATAGGGACTCTTGGAGCCAAGGTAATCGTTGCTGGTAAAGAAAACAAAGAACTTTCAATGCTGGAACATATCTGTGGACAAGAAGGTATTGAACTAATTACTGTAGAAACCGCCAGATATCATGGTGATGTAATCACAGGCAGCCTTATAAGAAAAGCATTTTTAGATTGCAGATTCGAAGATGTTATGGACATGTGCGGACACCCCTATGTCATGATAGGAGAAGTACAGCATGGGAAAGCACTTGGGAGAACTGTAGGTATGCCAACAGCGAACCTGGGGGTAGCGGACAGAAAGCTTATGCCGCCCAGCGGTGTATACGCCACACTTACTAATATAGAAAACGAAGTGTACAAGGGTCTGACCAACATAGGCACAAGACCTTCTGTAGACAGTATGCCCTACATTACAATTGAAACCTTCCTACTCGATTTTTCCAGAGACATCTATGGAAAGACATTGGTTATGGAAGTACATCTCTATATCAGGGGAGTTCAGAAATTTGACAGCTTGGACAAAGTTCAGGAACAGGTCCAGAAAGACCTGAATCAAGTAAAAGAATATCTGGATTCAACAGACCAGACATGCAAAGTAGGAGCTTAGTGAGCAAGCTTTTGCCTTGTGAACGGATGAAGGGGGGACGCCTGCCGGGGAACGGGACGGGGTTCAAACGAAAGCATATAACCTGTTTGGAATATTGTCCGTTACGTTAAACAGCAGTAAGAGGAAACACACGAAATCAGTCGGCACATACGCATTCACCGTCTAATCTGATGATTAGACGCTCAGGCGTATCCAAAAGTTGCTTTGGAAGCAACTTTTGCCCGGCTGATTTCGTGTGTTTCCTCTTACTGCTGTTAATACTACATCATAATTCGTATTTGTCATCATTATACTCACCTCTCTATTCGCCAAGCAATATGAAATCCATTCTTGAAGATGAACGATCACGCGCAGCCGGTTCACATCCGCTGCCAGGCCCCTGACTCGCCTTGTCATTTGCGTTCTCCCCCCCGTCCGCGCCCGAGACTGAAGCTCGTTCGCTTTATGAAGTTATAAATAGACTAGCGTTCAAGAAATTATTATGCTAAAATATGTTAAAAGCATAGGTATATTTCTAAAACTTCTGATCGGGTAAGCCCGGGTCTGGTATCATTTCTAATGACAGATATCAATAAAAGAAATCTCAATGCTTTGGATTCCATTTTAAACAGCAGAGAGGTTTCAGTTATGGATAGCAGAGTATTTAGAGCCTCCTGCGCAATTACGAAGGAGGCAGATATATGCAGAAAGACACAAAAAACAAGGAAACAGTGCGACAGATCAATCATGAGCGGGCAAGTGAAAACGAGAGTGCGATACATGTGAAACGCACCTACAAGTCCAAGCTGTTCGAGATGATATTCAGCGAAAAGAGGGCATTATTGGAACTGTATAATGCGATGAATGGGACGGACTATGAGGATCCCGGATTGCTGGAGATCAATACCCTGGAAAATGCAATATACATGTCAATGAGGAATGACCTGTCATTTATCATAGATTCCCGTCTGGCGTTATATGAGCATCAGTCCACTTACAGTCCCAACCTTCCGCTGCGCTGCCTGATGTATGTGGCAGATTTATATTCGGTAATTACGAAAGATGCTAACTTGTATGGGACAAAGGCTGTACCGATCCCGACGCCGAGGTTTGTGATCTTTTACAATGGCACCGGGAAAATGGAGGATGTGAAGGTATTGAGGCTTTCCGATACATTTACAATTCCAGAAAAAGAGTATGCTCTTGAGCTGACGGCAGTCATGTTCAATATAAATCAGGGGCACAATAAGAAGCTTTTAGATACATGTAAGACATTGAAAGATTATTCAGAGTATGTAGCGAGAGTGAGGGAATATGCTGGAAGCATGAGTCTGGAGGCGGCAGTAGAACTGGCGATCACAGAATGCATCAGGGATGATATTCTGGCAGAATTTCTTAGAAAGAACAGATCGGAGGCGAAAAGCGTGAGTATCTACGAATATGATGAAGAAAAGCATATGCGGCACGTGAAAGAAGAAGGGCGAGAGGAAGGCCGCCGGGCGGGATTGCTGGAAGGGCATCAGAATGGAGTGCAGGAAGGCATACGAATCTTAATAGAGTTTTGCCGCGAAATGAATTGTTCCAGGGAAGATACCGAAGTTCAGGTGGCAGAAAAATTCGGACTGGAGCAGGTCCAGGCCGGGGAGTATATGAAGAAATACTGGAAAGATTAGGACAGATATACGGGAGAACAGGGATGTTATGCGTAATATAATGGATTTTGAATTTGGGACTGACAAGGTACAGGATACACATTTTCATCAGAATCTGGAGATCATTTACATATTAGACGGCGGAATGGAAATCAGGATAGAATCCGAGTCCTATGAACTGAATAAGGGGGATTTTGTGCTGGTGAATGCCAATAAAAGACATTCCTGCCGCGAGATCAAACCGGAACTGCTGACTGCCTGTTTTCATATTAATTTTTCCATGTTATCGGAATATCTGGAAACGAATCAGCTTCTGTTCTGGTGCAATACGGCAGCAGACAAAAATGATGAGTATGACCGGCTGAGGCAGGCGCTGGACCGCATATTGAACCATTTCTATGATAAGGATAAAGAGGGGGCACTTTATCTGAACGGCATTTACTACAAGACACTGTACCTCCTGGCAAGTACATTTATGATCAAGGCGGATGACAGCAGACTGAAGGATCAGATCAGGCCGGATAATTTGCGCATTATGGACATCCAGAATTATGTACAGCTGAACTATCAGAAACAGATCAGCTTGAATGATCTGGCTAAAAAACTCTTTTTATCAAATGCATATTTGTCAAAGTATATTAAGAAGAATTTTGGGCTCAGTTTTGTGGAGTATGTCAATAATATCCGTTTGTTTCATGCCGTGGATGAACTCTTATACAGTGAAAAGAAAATCACAAGAATTGCATTGGATAACGGCTTTGCAACTACGGCGTCTTTTAACAAGGCTTTCAAAGAAATCTATAATGTGACACCGTCGGTATACCGCAGTACTGTGAAGCGGGAATCCGAAAATAATGAGAAGGATACAGATTCACAAAAACATCTGGAACAGAGAATCAGGGCATACCTGTCGGGCAAGGAAGTGAAGGCCGGTAGTAAAAAGGCCCGGAATGTTGATGAGATTACAGTGGATGCAGGCGGAGAAAAAAAGGAATTAAAGAAAAACTGGAATCAAATCATCAACATCGGCAAAATAGAAGGTCTGCTGGACAGCACGATGCAGAAGCAGATTCTGGTTTTAAAAGAAGAATTGGGATTTACATATATCAGAATCTGGAATATCTTTGTGGAAGATATGTATGAAGAAGCGGAAGGTGAATGGAGATATAACTTCAGCCGTGTCGGCAGAGGACTGGACTTTCTGGTTGACCACCACTTAAAACCGTATATTGAACTGTCTTTCAAACCTATGAATGTCACCTGGTCTATTAACTCTTCCCTGAGCAGTAAGAAGAATGACATTATATTTCATGACGACCAGAGCTATAAAAAGGTGATGAATGATTTTTCCTCGTATCTGATCAACAGGTACGGAGCGGATGAGGTCGAAACCTGGTATTTCGAATTGTGGAGGGACGAAAGGTTAAATATGCTGGACGAGAACGGCTGGTATTTTAACTGCTTTGAGATTGGTTATGAAGCATTGAAACGGATTTCCCCTAAGATCAGGGTGGGAGGGGCCGGATTTGCTCTCGGGTATGACAGATATCAGTATCACAGACTGATTCAGAACTGGAAAACCCGGCAGATTCATCCGGATTTTCTTAGTGTATATTCGTATTCCTATCTGTTGATCCAGCAGGATGGGGTGTATTTTGGAAAACGCTCCGTGGACAATGGGTTCGTGAAAAATCAGCTGGAGATATTCCGGCAGGTGCTGCAAGAAGAGGACTTTGACCCAAAGGAACTGGATATCACGGAATGGAACTTCACGATTTCAAACAGGAACTGCATCAACGACAGCTGTGCGCACGGTGCATATGTGATGAAGACCTGTATAGATGCAGTAGGAAATGGCGCTGATAAGATGGGATTCTTACACGGACTGGATCTGCATTCAGAATTTTATGATACGGAAGCGGTTCTGTATGGCGATAACGGGCTTTTATCCCACGACGGAATCAAAAAGCCGTCTTTCTATGCGTTCCATTTTATGAACTTTCTCAAGTCAAAGCTGGCAGGAAAAACGGAACATGCCCTGATATCCACGGACGGGCGGGATGATTATACGATTGTCTGCCACAACTGTAAGAAATTCAGTTATCGTTATTTAATGAAAGAGGAAAAAGACATTCAGATAACAGATCAGGATGAAATATATGAAGACCTGGATGAGATGAATTTAAAAATCACTATAAACAATGTGAAAAACGGGGATTATCTCATGCGGATCTATTATATAAATCGGGAAAACGGCAGTGTACAGGATATCTGGAAGGACATGGATTATCTGAAAAATATGTCCAAGGGTGAATGTGATTATATGCAGAGGGCAGCAATGCCGAAAGTTGAGATGAAAAAAATAAAAGTAGAAGACAGGGTGCTGCGAATCGAAACAAGACTGCAGGCACATGAAATCAAGGCATTGGAAATCCATTATCAGATTTCTGAGTATAGTTGACGGGACGCTCCATGAAGGGATAGCCGAAAGCCTCCCTAAGAACATACCTGTCCTTTCAAAAACGCGGGCACGGACCTAAGAAATTCTAGGCGGGAAACAGCCGCGAAAATGGAGCACAGCTGACACATCACAAGAAATCAGATGATTTCTCGCGCTGGGTCAGCTGATTTTTTGATTCGGAATCAAAAAA
>NZ_GL870809.1:738062-803058 GCF_000190355.1 Clostridium sp. D5
AAATCAGATGATTTCTCGCGCTGGGTCAGCTGATTTTTTGATTCGGAATCAAAAAATCTCTCCATTTTCGCGGCTGTTTCCCGCCAAGAATTTCTAAGATCCGCTTTAGCGTTTTTGAAAGGACAGGTATGTTCTTAGGGAGGCTTTCGGCTATCCCTTCATGGAGCTGGTGCATCCAATGGAAAGGTAAATTCGTTCCTATGGCGGGCCCTCAAACGGGGGCAGCGTATGGAATAGAATTGGTGTTCCTTTTATGCCCCCAGTAAGTTTTTAGATGCTTTTATACATTCTGAGATTGGATTTACTTCTAAGCTGTATTCAAGCCTGTCATTAAGCGTCCCTATCCGTCCACGAGGCTGAAGCTCGTTCCCTATAAGAGGGCAAAAAAGATATATGTCTTTTTGCCCTCTCTTTTTGTGCAATCAAAGAAAATTTAAAAAAGGTTAAATTTGAGTACATAACAAGTGGTACTGCCATAAGAGTTTGAGGCAAAAGCCTGATAAAATAAGACCAGATCAAAAATGGAGGTGACGGGTGAATGGAAGCACAGGTGAAAACACAAAACGGTATGATCCTGGGGAGGGAATATGACGGATACATCGTTTTCAGAGGGATTCCTTATGCGAAACCGCCGGTTGGAGAGCTGCGTTGGAAAAAACCGGAGGAGATGGATGCATGGGACGGGATCTTTCATGCAGATAAATTTGGAAATATAGCGATACAGGATATACCGGAAGAGAATCATCCGGTCATGGGGAGATTCCGAAAAGAGTTCTATAATGATCCGGCCTTTATCCCGGAAATGAGCGAAGACTGCCTGTATCTGAATGTATGGGCGCCGAAAACTGCTGACAGCGAAGAGCCTCTGCCGGTTGCTTTCTGGATTCACGGCGGCGGGTTTAGCGGCGGATACAGCAGTGAAATAGAATTTGACGGTGAGGAATACTGCAAAAAGGGCGTGATTCTGGTTACAGTCGAATACCGGGTCAATGTGTTCGGGTTCCTGGCCCATCCATGGCTGGATGAAGAAAACGAAAAGGGGATATCCGGAAACTATGGAATTATGGATCAGATCATGGCGTTGAGATGGGTACGTGAGAATATAGCATCCTTTGGCGGTGATCCGGATAACATCACGGTGTTTGGACAGTCGGCAGGAAGTATGAGCACCCAGGTACTGGTTTCCGGCAAAAAGACGGAGAATATGATTGCAAAGGCGATTTTGCAGAGCGGGGTATCGTGCGAGGCGGATATTCTCTGGACACCGGATCTGAAAGAGGCAGAAGAGTTTGGAAAAATATTCGTGGAATGTACAGGCGCTAAAAGCATTGAGGAACTCAGAAACATGTCCGCAGATGAGCTGAACCGTGCAAGAAGAGTGTTTGATGCGAAAATGTGGCAGTGCGGTTACGGACTGGTCATGGTCCCAAATGTTGACGGGGAGATCCTGGAAGATACAGTGAAACATATCTGGCGTGACGGAGGTATGCGGGATATTCCGTATATGCTGGGTGCAGTAAATGATGACCTGGGGGCGGAAAAAGAGGAAATAAAAGAAAAGCGTCCGGGAGCACTCATAGTAGAGTGCAGAAAGTTCAGCCTGAAATGCGAAGATACATATAAAAAACCGGCATATTTGTACTATTTTTCACATGATCTGCCCGGGGATGACTGGGGGGCTTTTCATTCATCCGAACTGTGGTATATGTTTGGAACCATAGACAGATGCTGGAGGCCCATGACCGAAGAGGACCGAAAACTGAGTGAGGATATGGTGACATACTGGACGAACTTTATGAAGTTTGGGGCACCGGGAAGCGTGGGGGCAAAAGAGTGGAAGGCCTGTTCAAAATCAGACCCCTGCATCAAAAGGTTTGAGTAAAAAGGAGGACAAAAAGAATACATGTTTTTTTGTCCTGTGAAACCCGGCAGTTCTAAATGACCTTAAATTCTAATGTGGATTAGGATAATTCGGGGAAAGATTTATCGCATATAAAGACCTATAATTTAATCAGGTTAAAGAGCAGCAAGCCAGAAAAGGAGAAAGAATTATGAAATTGGGATTTGTAAGTGCAATTCTGGACACATGGACATATGAAGAGATGATGGACTTCGCTTCAGATCATGGATTTGACTGTGTGGAAGCAGCGTGTTGGCCGCAGGGAAAGGCCGAGAGAAGATATGCGGGTGTCAGCCATATCGACGCGGAGAGAGTGCTGGAGGATGAGGCGTATGCAAAGCACATTCTGGACTACAGCAAAGAGAAGAATGTGGAGATCTCTTCACTGGCATACTATCCAAACACAATGGACGGCAATCCGGAAAAGAGAAATGCTGCAGTCAGTCATTTAAAGAACCTGATCCTGGCAAGCCATAAACTCGGCGTTGGTATGGTGACAACATTTATCGGACGGGACCAGGAAAAGACCGTAGAGGAAAATCTGGAACTGGTAAAAGAGGTCTGGCCGTCCATCATAAAAGTGGCGGAAGAGAACCATGTAAAAGTGGCGATCGAAAACTGTCCGATGCTGTTTGGGGCAGACCAGTGGCCGGGGGGCCAGAACTTAATGACAACGCCTGCAGTCTGGAGAAAAGTATTTGAAATCTTAGACAGTGACTGCCTGGGAATCAACTATGACCCATCTCATTTTGTGTGGCAGATGATCGATTATATCAAACCGATTTATGAGTTTAAAGACAAGATATTCCATGTGCACTACAAGGACATCAAAGTCTACAAAGACAGGTTAGACGACTGCGGGATCATGGCATATCCGCTGGATTATATGTCACCGAAACTTCCGGGGCTCGGGGACGTTGACTGGGGCAGATATGTATCCGCACTGTCGGATGTGGGCTACGATGGATATACATGCATTGAGGTGGAAGACAAGGCTTTTGAAGGAACAAAAGAAAAGATAGAAGCATCGCTTGTATTGAGCCGGAAATATTTAAAACAGTTTGTTATTTAATAATCACAGCAAATCAGAGAAATAAGAGTAACAGTTCGGGCTTGCCTGAACTGTTACAAACAAGATGAAGGAGAAGAAAGATATGGAGAAATTAAGAATTGCAATCGTGGGATGCGGAGGAATCGCAAATCAAAAACATATGCCGTCTTTAAAGGCGCAGGCAGACAAAGCCGAAATGACAGCTTTCTGTGATATTATTCCGGAACGTGCCGAAAAAGCTGCGGCAGAGTACGGTGCCGAAGGAGCGAAAGTGTACACAGACTATAATGAAATGCTGGCGGATGCAGAGAATTTTGATGTTGTTCACGTATGTACGCCGAATGTGGTGCACTGCCCGGTTACAGTCGCTGCATTTGAGGCAGGCAAACATGTAATGTGTGAGAAACCGATGGCCCACAACACAGAAGATGCGAAGAAAATGCTGGATGCATGGAAGAAATCCGGAAAGAAATTCACAATCGGTTACCAGAACCGTCTTAGGGACGACACGCAGACACTTCATGCTTCCTGTGAAGCTGGCGAGCTTGGCGAGGTTTACTTTGCAAAAGCACATGCACTTCGCAGAAGGGCGGTTCCCACATGGGGCGTATTCCCGAACAAAGCACTGCAGGGAGGCGGTCCGTTAATCGATATCGGAACACATGCGCTTGACATTACTCTCTGGATGATGGACAACTATGAGCCGGTTTCTGTTTCAGGACAGGTATTTTATAAGCTGGGACGTCAGGCTGACGGGCCGGAAGGCAATGTATTTGGTCCCTGGGACCCGGAAACATTTGAGGTGGAAGATTCGGCATTCGGCCTTGTGAAGATGAAAAACGGAGCGACCATTTTCCTGGAAGCTTCCTGGGCGTTAAACGTACTGAAATCCATGGAGGCATCCACAACACTCTGCGGCACAAAGGGCGGCGCGGAGATTCATCACGGCGGAAGCTACCCGCAGGATGAACTGATCTACAACAACGTTGAGCACAATCAGCTGATGGAAAAAACAATCTCACCGGCCGGAGTTGTGGATTTCTTCGAGGGCGGAGCACCGGCAGAGGCGGTCCGTGAGCAGGAACAGTGGCTGAACGCAATCATGAATGATACAGATCCGCTTGTAAAACCGGAACAGGCATTTGTAGTAACCCAGATTCTGGAAGCAATCTACAAGTCAGCTGAAACTGGAAAAGAAATATTTTTTGATTAGGAGGAAGAAAAATGGCCGGCAGACAGATCTATAATCCGGATGGATTTAAAAACATGGAAGCATACGGGAAAATCACGGGATATCAGTTTGACTTCAAAGCACAGTATTACCGCGGCATTACATTATCAATTGTAAGAGATATCAAAGTAAATGTAGATGGGGAAGAGGTAAATCGGGAAGATATTCGCCTTGTCGTAAACGGCGAAGCATTTACACTGGAGGAGATGCGTACCGTCATTGATTCTGATTACCGATGGGAATTTGGCGATTATGCGACGGTAACCGTATGCAGAGAAGGCGGCCTTGCGGCAGGCAGCCATCATATCAAAGCGGTGCAGATAATAGACCCGTCTTACATGCCCTTTCAGATTGAAGCGATATGTGAAGCAGATTTTGAGATGAAATAGGAGGAGCCGACATGAGCTGTGAGATAAAAAGAAGTGTTTCCCTGTACAGTTACCAGGATGAATACTACGATAAAAAATTAGATTTGGAAGGCTGTCTGCGTGAGACAGCTAAAACAGGAGCAACAGGAGTGGAGCTTCTTGCGGAACAGATGATCCGCAGATTCCCGCTTCCGATTGAAACGGAAGAATTCAGAGCCCAGTGGTTCGGCTGGATGGAAAAATATCATTTAGAACCATCCTGCTACGATGCATTCCTGGAAAATCATATTTACGACAACCGCACACTGAAACTGAGTGAGCAGGTGAACATGATGAAACGCGATATCCGCCTTGCATCCATGCTGGGATTCAAGAACTTACGTACCCTGGTATCCACGCCAATGGACGTGATCGAAGGGAGCCTTGACTATGCGGAAGAAAAAGAGGTAAAGATCGGCCTTGAAGTCCATGCGCCTTTCTCCCTGAACTCCGGCTGGGCAGACGGCTACATGGAGATGATTCACCGCACAGGCACAAAATATTTTGGATTTATTCCGGATATGGGGATTTTCTGTAAGAATATCCCGGATGTGCTGAGAGATAAAGCAAGAAGACACGGCGCTTCCGAAGAGTGTATCAAAATTGTGGACGAAGCTTATGCCGAAAGAATGGCAAAAGGTTTTGTAAAGATTAAATATGACCTGAATCTGGGAAAAGCAAACATGGAATACCGTATGGCCAACGGCATGAAAGAAATGATGGATGCAGTGGAGGCAGCGGGCGGCGGGCCGGCAGATCAGGAATATGCAGGGGCATCTTTTACATATTCATGGTCAGATCCGCAGGATCTCATTGATAATATCGATTATATCTTCCATACACATGCAAAATTCTACAATATGCATGAGGACTACAACGAGACAGCCGTTGCGATCCCGGAAGTGATTGAAGCGTTCAAAAAAGCGGGATATAAAGGATTCCTGAGTTCTGAGTACGAGGGCGGGGAGCACCTGAGGGCGGATCTGCCGGTGGACAGTATCGAACAGGTGCGCCGTCATCAGGAGGCCATGAGAAGATCAATCGAAGACTGCTAAGTTCTTTTGATAAGGAGAGAGTTGTAATGGAAAAAATAAAATTAGGTATTGTAGGATTTGGTTTTATGGGACACTGCGATGCAGATATGATGGCCTCTTTTGATGAAATCGATCTGACTGCAGTGGCGGATACGAATCCTGAACAGTTAAAGGATGCACCGGAGGGTGTCGAGACATACGGCAGCCTGGAGGAAATGCTTGAAAAGGCCGACATCAATGTAGTCATGATCTCTACACCGAATCCAAGCCATCCGGAAATGGTAAAAAAAGCGGCCGCGGCCAAAAAACATGTTATCTGCGAGAAGCCTGCAGCAATGTCAGTGAAAGAATATGACGAGATGGCTGCTGCATGCAGAGAAAACAATGTTCTGTTTACGGTTCACCAGCAGAGGAGATGGGATAAAGATTACCGCATCATGAAAGAAGTCTATGACAAAGAGATGGTTGGCGATATGTATATTATCAAATCACAGCTCTATGGTGTGAACGGCAACATGCATGACTGGCACATCTATCCGGAGATGGGCGGCGGCATGCTCTATGACTGGGGGGTTCATCTGATCGACCAGATGCTGGATATGGTAAAGTCTGACATCATATCCCTATATGCAGATGTCCAGAATGTAATTAACGAAAATGTAGATGATTACTTCAAGATCATCCTGAAATTTAAAAACGGTGTGACAGCCGAGATTGAGCTGGGTACATATTATCTGACACCAAAACGGGCATGGTTCATCGGCGGAACGGAAGGCTCCGCAGTGATGGACGGATTTGGCGGAGAAGGCAAAATTGTCCGCACCGCCCATTTACTAGAAAATGTACCTGGAAAGATAACCATGTCCGCAGCCGGTCCTACCAGAAGTTTTGGGCCGCCGGAGCCGGGGCTGTTATCAGAAGAACCATTGCCGGAAGTCAGTGTGGATCACAGAAATTATTTTGAACATTTTCTGAAGGCATTTAACGGCGAAGAAGAAATCATTGTAAAACCGGAACAGGTCAGACGTGTACTGTGCGTTATGGATGCGGTGCGCGAGTCCGCAAGAACCGGAAAAGCGATTGCTTTTGAAGGATAAAGGGAGAGGTAGAGCATTATGGCAAATTATGAAACACAAATCGTTGTGATCGCAGGCGGTCCGTCCGGGTTATCCGCGGCCGTACAGGCAGCAGAAGACGGCGCGGAAGTCATCCTGTTAGAAAAAGCGGCGGCCGTCGGCGGGGCAGCGAATATGGGAATGGGCCCTCTCGGGATCGGAACCAGATACCAGAAACAGCAGATGATAGAAATCAGCGTGGAAAAAGCATTTAACATGTTTATGGAATACACACATTATAATGTGGACGCAAGACTTGTAAAACGATACTTTGAGCAATCGGCAGAGACGATTGAGTGGCTGGAGGATATGGGCGTCGAGTTTGAGGGGGCATACCGTTACTTCCCCAAATCAGAAGCCACATGGCACATTGTAAAGACGGATCAGGGGATTGGCCCCCGTGCGGCATCCTTTATGAACAGGGCACTATACGCAAGGGCGCAGGAACTTGGAGTAAAAGTCCTTCTGGAAACGGCTGCCAGAAAGATTGTGATGGAAGAGGGAAAAGTTGCGGGAGTTCTTGGCACAGATAAAGACGGCAATGAAATCGAGATTGCATGCAAAGCGGCCATTATCTGTACCGGCGGGGCCGGATGCAACAAAGATTTTATCAAAGAAGAGACCGGATACATTCACGGTGCAGATATGTTCAATTTCGCAATCCCGGGTATTATGGGAGACGGGCTTAAAATGGCGTGGGAGGCCGGTGCAGACCACCTTCCGGTGCGCATTGAGCAGGCGGCAAACATTGAGGGGATCGATGATCTTCCGGGAAGTGTCGCCAATGTTATGGGACAGCCCAATCTGCTTGTCAACACACACGGAAAACGTGTGATGAACGAAGAGCATATGCAGAATACAACATTCTTATCAAATGTTTGCTCTCATCAAAAAGACCGGGTCTGCTTCAGCATCGTGGACTCATCCATTGTAAAGTATTATATGAGGAACGGTGTGGATCATGTTTGCCTTGTCCGTCCTGATCCGGATGTTTCTGACTTTGCAGAGGGCGTGAAGATGGCACAGGAGAATGGCAACGAAGGCTTATTTATAGCGGATTCAATAGAAGAACTTGCAGAAAAAGCCGGCATTGATGTGGACACACTTGCAGATACCGTTGAAGAATATAATGATTTCTGTGACAGCGTAGATGAAGAATTTTTCAAGAACAAGAAATATTTAAGACCGCTTATAAAAGCTCCGTTCTATGGCGCAAGGATCCGCCCGGGCGGATATGGTACAGTCGGCGGTATCCGGATTAACGAGAACTGCGAGGCGTGTGACAAAGACTTCGAACCGGTAACAGGCCTGTATGCAGCCGGTGCGGATGCATGCAACATTTATGATGACAGCTATATGTTCCTGCTCCCGGGAAACTCCATGGGATTTGCCGTAAATACAGGACGTATTGCAGGGATGAGTGCAGCAGAATTTGTGGAAGATTAAATAAATAAAAATGCAGATCAATAAATGGGGCAGATGTCAAATGAGGTATCTGCTCCATTTTAAAAAGAAAGGCTCGAAAAGAGCGGAGGTAAACCGTATGGAGGAAAGAAACAAAGAGGTAATCCGCAGATTTTATCAGGAATTTTTTAATGATCATGTGGTAAAATCTGCCGATCAGTACGTAAGGGAAGATTACATTCAGCACAATCCGGGAGTGGAGCAGGGACGGGAAGGTTTAAAAAGCGCATTTGCACAAAAGTTTATCGAATGCCCTGAGTTCTGTCTCCAGATTCAGATGTTGATTGCAGAAAATGATATGGCTGCAGTTTATTTGAAAAATATTGGACCGGATGGTGTTACCAGATGCCGGGTCGTAGATATCTACAGACTGGAGGAAGGAATGCTCGCGGAGCATTGGGATGTATTGCAGCCCTGCGGATAAAGAAAGGGATTGTAAGATGTCAAAGAGCAGAAAAATCGCGTGCAGTGTTTTTATAGCTGCATTTGCATTTGGATTAAATATTACCGGTATCTCACCGGTACTTGGAATTTTAAACGAGAAATATGGGCAGTACGGGACCAGTATGGTTCAGCTGCTGCAGACACTGCCGTATCTGTTTTTGATTGTGGGCGCGCTGATGATCGGATGGCTTACGACTAAGATCAGTAAGAAGAAAATCACTTTATATGGCCTTCTGATCATTGGGATATGCGGTGTTATCCCTTTTTTTGCAGAAAGCTTTCAGATCCTGTTTGTCTCAAGGCTTCTGATTGGATTTGGCTTTGGAATCATGGGACCGATGAATACCGCCATTATCACGGAATTTTTCCCGGCCAGTGAGAGGGCATCCTATATGGGGCTTCATGTGGTAGGCATGGGTGTGGGAACTATGGCCGGCAACCTGGCCGGGGGGATGCTGGTTAACCTGGGATACCAGTACTTTTTCCTCATTTACCTGATTCCCTTTCTGGCGATGGCCGGCATCTGGTTCCTGCTGATAGAGACGCCACCTGTAGAAACAGAGAAGTCTTCGGATATGAAGCTCAATAGAATGGTATATGCTATTTCTTTTGCTTCCTTTGCACATACCCTGTTTATCAACGCATACAGCACGAATATTGGCATTTATATATTAGAAAATGTTTCGGAAAATGCATCCGTCACAGGCATTGTAACGGCCGTCAACGCTGCATTTGCATTGCTGATTGGAATCGGATTCGGAAAGATTTCAAAGGCGTTAAAAGAGTACACACTTGCATTTTCCATATATGCGGCAATGGCCGGATATCTGGCAGTTATGCTGATTCCGGGGATGGCCGGAGTATTTATCACGAGTGCTCTTTGCGGAATATCGCTGAGTTGTTTTATGGCACAGGGCTCCTACCTGATTTCAGTTTCCGTTGAAAAGAACGCGGTTGCAAAGGCGAGTGGAATGTTCTCTATTATAGGGGGGATCGGCGGACTGATTGCACCCATCTTTATGGGGAACACGGCAGCGCTTCTGCTTGGAAAAAATACGGCAGAAAATCAGTTTGCCGTGGCTTTTGCGGGGATGCTGGCCTTTGCAGTGATTGTAACAGTGATCACAAAAAGAGAAGAAAAGGAGGTTTCATATGGCAGTAATAACAATTGACGGAACCAGACTGGAAGTTCCGGATCATAAAAATATACTGGAATGTGCATTAGATGCCGGGATATATATTCCCCATTTGTGCCATCACAGAGACTTAAATCCACTGGGCTCATGCCGCATGTGTGTGGTGGAAGTAGAAGGGCAGGAGGGGGTTACCACATCCTGCACATTGAAAGCAAAAGACGGATTAAAGATTAAAACAAAGACACCCAAGGTAGAACGGCTGAGAATGCTGGCGCTGGAGCTTCTCCTGAGCGGGCATCCCCAGGACTGCTCTACCTGCCCCAAGTATGGGAACTGTGAGCTGCAGATGCTGATCCAGTATATTGGGCCGAAGAGCGGGCGCCTTAAAATGAGAACAAAAGGATTTAAGCCCCAGGAGGACAATCCGCTGATCCTGCATGATATGAACCGCTGTGTACTCTGCGGCAGATGCGTGCGCGCATGTAATGAACTGCGCGGAGTCAAAGTACTGCAATACCAGAAAAAGGATATGGAAACTTATGTAGGCACCCTGCACGGCAGACTTTTGAAGGACGCGGACTGCCGGTTCTGCGGAGCCTGTGCGGAAGTATGTCCCACGGGAACCATACGTGATAAGGTTCTGGATTCTGAGAAGGCGAGAGAAGACGTTATTGTACCCTGCCGCCATGCCTGCCCGGCGCATACGGATATACCGCGTTATATCCGTTTGGTAAAAAATGGGGAATACGATGAGGCGGCGGCGGTGATCCGGGAGAAGGTGCCATTTCCAAAAGCATTGGGATACATCTGTTCGCATGTGTGTGAATTAGAATGTAAAAGAAAAGAAGTAAACGAAGAGATGTCCATCCGCGATATAAAACGGTATGCCGCCGAACATGATACCGGGTCTGTCTGGAGGGGAAAAGGAAAGCAGCTTGCGGATACAGGGAAAAAAGTCTGTGTAGTGGGCGGCGGGCCTGCGGGCCTGACGGCAGCCTACTATCTTAGAAAACAGGGACACGATGTCACCGTAAAAGAAGCACTTCCTTTGGTTGGCGGAATGATGTCCTACGGGATCCCTTCCTACCGTCTTCCAAGAGAGATCATTGCGGATGAAGCAAAGGTGATGGAAGATCAGGGTGTAAAGATTGAAGTAAATACAAAGGTGGAGAAGCCAGTAGAGTTATTAAAAGAATACGATGCGGTGCTTATGGCAATCGGCGGGCACAAGGGTGTATGTCTTCCGATAGAAGGACATGACCAGAAGGGCGTCATTTTGAACACTGATTTTCTCCGCAATGCAAGTATGGGAAAAGAAACGGGCATCGGCAGGAAGATTGTGGTTCTGGGAGGCGGCAATGTTGCCTTCGACTGTGCGAGGACGGCGAAGAGATTAGGCGCAGAGGAGATTCATCTGGCGTGTCTGGAAGCGAGAGCGTCTATGACTGCGGATGATGAAGAAATTGAGCAGGCACAGGAAGAAGGAATCTTTGTCCATCCGGCACAGACATTTGAACGGATCACAGGTGAGGGCACCGTGACAGGAGTTGATTTTATGAACGTAAAATCATTCTCGTTCGATGAAAACCGCCGTGCAATTATCGAGAAAGAGGAGGGGTCCGAACATCATATTGATGCGGACACGGTTATTTTTGCAGTGGGGCAGAGACCGGATATCACAGAGGAAGCAGGTCTGGAACTGGGAAGAGGCAACAGCATTACCGTCAAAGATATAGAGCGCGACAAGACAACTTCTGCAGAAGGGATATTCGCAGCCGGCGATGCTGTCTACGGCACAAAATCGGTCATCATGGCGATTGAATCGGGAAGAGAAGCGGCCAGCCAGATTGACCGGTATCTTGGCGGTGACGGGGACATTTCCGAAGTGCTGGCTCCCGTCCGGAAGGCAGAGAGTTACATCGGCCAGTGCCCGGGGTTTGGGTATGAGGAGAAAAAACATGCACAGATTGATTCCGCAAAATCCAGGAGTGACAATTTTGATCTGTTCGATCATGGCATCTGTGATTCGGATATATGTGCGGAAGCCGGACGGTGTCTGCAGTGTGACCTGAGACTGCAGATTTCAAGGCCAAGTACCTGGGGCGATTTTTCGGAAAATAAGGTGGTGTAAAGATGAGCGGAATTGAAAACGCAAAGAAAATGAGTAAACAGGAAGTATTGGATAAAATTGCCGCTTCCGGTATTTTGGAATATGGCCTTCATCATGAAACACTTTCTGAGAGAATCAGGATGGCGGAAGAAGAGGCTCAGGAAGAGCGGCTTGAATTGGGAGTTGTGGCAGCGCTGAATAATGCTGATACAGATGGCGTGCTTTTGGAGGTGCTGAAAGAAAACCCGGAAAAGGTGACAGGAGGGATTGCAATACTGGGGTACGCTCTCGGGACAGATAAGCTGAGTCTTCACATTCCGAAATCAGCCGCGGCGCTGGCAGACCTCGTAAAAGATGCGGCAGAAGCCGAAAATGTAGAAATTGTAATAGGGCTGGTAAATAAACGTGCAGAGAAAGGTTCTGTTTTGATGCATATGATTACGGCCGCCGGTCTTTCGGATGTACTGGAGGATTCGTTCGAAGCAGGTATTTATGTTTCTGCGAATGGTGCAGAACTGAAAAAAGTAGCATGCGATACAAAATTGTCGGATATTGTCGACTTATCAGAGGCAAAAGCAATGCTCGCCGGTTATCGGTATATTCGTCCTGAAACGGCAGCAGCCCTGACTGTGGGAGAGGCGGAAATCGATAATGGTTTGCTCCGGATTTTGACGGAGAAAGACTGCATTGTTGCAGAGACGGATGAGAAACTGACGGCTTCCAGAAAACAGAGCTGCGGCAGATGCGTCTTTTGCCGGGAGGGCCTTCTCCAGCTCCAGTATATGAACAATGAGATAAAAGAAGGCAGGGGAAAGCCGGATTATATTGATATGACAAAGGAAATCGGTGAAGCCATGGAGTTCTCTACACCCTGCACCATGGGGCAGGTTTCTGCCAAAATTGTACTGAGTGCGGTTGAGTTATTTGAAAAAGAATATGAATTACATATGAAGAAAAAAACGTGTCCTGCCGGCGTATGTTTCTCTGCCCAGACGATCTACATTGATCCCCGTCTTTGCAGCGGCTGCGGTGACTGCGCCGATGTGTGCCCAAAAGACTGTATTGATGGAAAACCAAAATACATTTATATGATCGATGATTTTGACTGTGACAGATGCGGAAAATGTATTCCCGGGTGTTCGGAAGAGGCAATTGTGAAAACATCCGGTAAGGTGCCGAAACTGCCGAATAAGCTGACGAAAGTGGGGAAATTCAGAAAGCGCTGATATAAACGGGCACATACTTTGCGGTTTGGGAGCTCAGTTCAGCGATGGGGCAGGTGTTTTCGAACTTTATGCAAAGAAATATAAAGGAGTGACAGAAGAGATGAAAGTGTTAGTGATTTATTTTTCCCAAAGCGGCAATACAAGGAAGGTAGCACACAGTATTGCAGAAGGCGCAAGAGAAGCCGCAGAGCAGGTGGATGTGAAAAGTATTAAGAACGTTACATATGATATGCTCGAGAACTATGATTTGATTGGGCTGGGGAGTCCGGTGTGGAAGGCGGATCCCCCAAACATCCGCAAATTTTATAAGGAAGCACCGGACCAGAACGGAAAACATATCTTTTCATTTTGTACACATGGAACTATGCCCGGTTTTTATTTTCCCGTAGTGCTGCCTAACTTAAAAAAAGCTGGTTTTACTGTGATTGGAAGCAGGAGATGGTATGGCAATGTTGTGATGCCGGGGATGCCGGAGCCTTATTATACAGCAGGACATCCAGACGAGATTGATTTGGAGGAAGCAAGGGGCTTTGGACGTGAAATGGCGGAACGAAGCCGGAGAATCTATGAAGGCGAGACGCAGCTGATTCCGCCAATGCCAGAGAACAACGTGAATCAGGATCAGGCGGTTGCAATTGTAAATATGCTTCTGGAATATGGCAATCCTCAGGGAAAGATTGTCCGTGATCCCCGGAAGTGTATTTACCCAAAGTGTACACGCTGTATGGATAACTGCACAATGGATTATATTGATTTATCGGCGGATCCCCAGAAGTTCGGGAGTGAGGGAAAATGCTGTAATGATAATCATGAATGCGCCTGGTGCTTTATGATCTGTCCGACAGGGGCAATTCGGCTGGAGCCGGATATTATGGAGCATATTAAGCCGTTTATAGGCGTAAGAAAGCCACTGTTTGAAAACATTTTGGATGAGGCTGAAAAAAATGGAGAATTCCGCAGACTGATCCCTGTAGAAGAGGTCGGGTTTGACACACCATATTGTCTTGCCCACCCCAAGAGACCGTACTTCAAAGTGCCGGCAAAATCAAAAGAGGATTAAAATAATAAAAAGTGACCAGAAGAATAAGGACAACTGTAGTTAACACAACTGTAGTTAATGCGCTATGGAGCTATCTTTATGCTGTTTCTTGTCAGGAAAAATGTTATACTGGCTATAGAGAATACACGGAGAATAAAAAGCGCGTAAAAAGAGCATAAAAGAGGTTTGGGATGAAGAATGACAGAAGATTAATGCAGTTTTATTTTATCACAGAAGGCGAGAAGTCGACGCATTACCATCAAAATCCGGAGCTGTTTTATGTACTGGCCGGAGAATTAACGGCTTCGATTGATGATCAGATTTTTCGTATGAAACAGGGCGATATCCTTCTCATCAACGCGAATAAGCATCATATGATGGATGGAAACCAGGATGTACTGGCTGCCAGGTTCGAGATAGATTTTCACCTGCTGGCGGAACATATGGGAACCATGCAGCTATTATTCTGGTGCAATACGTTAGTAGATAAAAATGCGGCATATCAGCAGCTGCGGAACTATCTGGACCAGATTATGCTGCGGTATTTTGAGAAAGATGAAAAGAATGAACTGCATCTGAATGCATTGTATTATGAGTGCTTACATCTTCTGACCGGTAACTTTTTGGTGAAAATGGATGATGCCAGATTTCATATAGAAAGTTCACAGGATAAACAAAGAATCTCGCAGATACAGAACTATGTTCAGGCAAATTATCAGTCACAGATCAGCCTGAATGACCTGGCTGACAGGTTGTTTTTATCAAATGCCTATTTGTCAAAATATATTAAGAAAAATCTCAGTCTGACTTTTATGGAGTACCTGAATAATGTGCGTCTGTTTCATGCGGTTGACGAGTTATTATATACGCAGAAGAATATGACACACATTGCTTTGGATAATGGATTTCCGACTTCCGCTGCATTTACAAAAGCATTTAAGGATGTTTACGGAGAAGCCCCGAGCGAATACAGAAAAAGGCTGCAGAATCAGGAAATGTCGGGAGAACCGGACCGGGATGTGACAGAACGTGAGCTGAAGCAGATCCAAAAATATCTGGAATTAAAAGCAAAGAAAAAAGAGCCTGAGACAAAAAATATGCAGATATATCAAATCGATACCCTTCAGCCGGGAACCAAGCTTTCCAACGGTTTTCGGACGGTATGTATAGGGGAGGCATATCAGATTCTGCATTCAGATGTGCAGAATCAGATCAGAGAATTAAAGAGCGAGACAGATATTTTGTATGCCAGAATCTGGAATATTTTTTCCAGGGAAGAATGTGTCAGTGAGAGCGGGAAATGTAATTTTCGGAAGATTGACATGGTTCTGGATTTTCTGGTGGAGAACCATATCAAACCATATCTGGAGTTAGGACATAAGGAGACAGCGTTTATGTATTCCCCGGAGCGCGTTTTAAAGGAGTATGAAAAGATCGGACATTACTCA
Organism: Clostridium sp. D5; assembly: GCF_000190355.1. Classification (NCBI taxonomy): domain Bacteria; kingdom Bacillati; phylum Bacillota; class Clostridia; order Eubacteriales; family Clostridiaceae; genus Clostridium; species Clostridium sp. D5. Next base: position 753,668 of record NZ_GL870809.1, read on the forward strand.
AAAGAGATGTTCGAAGGTATTATGCAGGAGTTTGGAACGCATCTGGTGAACCGTTATGGGATCGAAGAGATCGAAACATGGTATTTTGAATATTGGAATAATAATCTGTACGAAATGGAAAAAGAGGATGGCCAGTATTATCATTATTTTGAAACTGTTTTCCGCGTTCTCAAAGAAATTTCATCCCAGATAAGAGTCGGGGGAGCGGGATTTATCCTGGGATACGACACGGTTCCATGTCTGGAGATTCTAAAAATATGGAAGCAGCGTAAGTACCAGCCAGATTTTCTTTCGGTGTATTCCTATCAGTACACAGCCGCCATGGAAGCGGGCAAACGATATGGAAGAAAATCAATTGATGTGGATTATATGAAAAATCAGGTCGCAATTATGAAGAATGTAATACGCGATGTGGGAATAGAGGTGAAAGAGCTGCATATTACGGAGTGGAATTTCACGATTTCCAACCGAAACCAGATCAATGACAGCTGTGAGCAGGGCGCTTATGTGCTTAAGAACTGTATTGACATGAATGGGGAAGTGGATCTGATGTCATACTGGCATGCGCTGGACAGCTATTCTGATTATTATGATACCAATGATATATTAAATGGAGATTCCGGTCTGATCTCCAGAGACGGCATCTACAAGCCTGCGTTTCATGCATTTGCATTTATGAAACGGCTGCAGCCGGATGTGATTAAAAAAGAGGAATATGCGATTGTCACAACGAATGGACGGGGACATTTTACGATTGCATGCCATAACTTCAAACAGCTGTCCGCCCACTATGTTTTTAAAGACGAAGAACAGATTGCGCTGGAAGAGATCGACAGTTATACCGGAAATGCGGAACCGCTGAAATTAAAGTTTGCGTTGAATCATGTTAAGAACGGAATCTATCAGGTGAAAATATACTATGTGAACCGGGAAAACGGAAGTGCCCAGGATATATGGAAACGGCTGGAGTACGGTAAAAACCTGACAAAGGACGAGATGAACTACCTGAGGAAGAGTGCCATACCAAGAATCGAGATGCACAGTATATCTGTAGAAAATGAAACATTGGAACTGGAAAATATTCTGATGGAACAGGAGATCAGGCTGCTGGATATCAGATACCAATATACCGTACAGCAAGAGTAATAGAAAATCAGATATATAAAAAAAGGGAGAACAAAAAAGATACAAGCTTTTTTGTTCTCTCTTTTCGTATGCCTTTTTTTACAACAATTATTTCCTTACGTACAGGCGAGGCTAAGGAAAGCAGATCTGTGTGAAAAACGGTAAACTTAGAGTATCAAAAAGACGAAGGAGAGAAAGAAATGAAAGTATTAGGAATTTCTTTTGGAAGAAAAAATCAGAGATGTGACGTCATGGTAAAGGAAGCCCTGTTTGCCGCAAAAGCTGCAGGTGCTGAGGTACAGTTCATAAATACAGTAACAATGAATATCGGCCATTGCCGTGCCTGTGATTATTGCAGCCGCCTCAGGGATAAGGGGGAAGTGGAAATCCACTGCTGCATGAAAGATGATTACAGTATACTGGAAGAAGCGTGCCTGGATGCGGATGGTATTATAATCGCGGCTCCGGTCTATGCGGTAGGCATTGTGGGCCAGTTCAAGAATTTTGTGGACCGTTTCGGCCCCTCCCATGACCGGGCGGCCCTGATCGAAGAAAACAAAAAGCGCAGAGAAGAGGGGAAACCCGAACTGGATCCAAGATATTTCAAGGACCGATACACGGGATACATCTCCGTGGGCGGCGCCAAGACGCATAACTGGGTGGCTCTCGGCCTGCCGATGCTGGATCTCTTCAGTTTCTCATTCTGCATGAAATGTGTGGGGCATGTGGATGCGTATGATCAGGGAAGAACCGGCCATCCTCTGTTTGACCCGGCGCTGATGCAAAAATGTGCAGATCTTGGAACCGCGGTTGCACAGTCTCTGGGAAAACCATATGACGAAGTGGATACATGGGCAGGAGAAGAGGGGGTATGTCCGGTCTGCCATAATCCGCTGCTCAGCATGAATGGGACGACGCATGTAGAGTGTCCCGTCTGCGGTATCTGGGGCAGCCTTTCTGTCAATGGTGACAAGATTGAAGTGGAATGGCCTCAGGAAGAGATCAACCGGGCAAGAAATACCAACATCGGGATCTATGAGCATTACAATGAAATTCAGAATATGATTAAAGTATGTGTTCCGAAACTGGTTGAAAACAAAGAAACACTGCCTGAGATGATGGAAAAATACAAAAACTTTGAAGATACAATTGCAAAAATGTAACGGGCAGTTAAAAGGAGAGAATTATGGGAGAACAGAAAGTAAATTCTTTTGGTATGGCGCCATTGACGGCAAAGCACTATATTGTATACGGGTTAGGTAACTTTGCCTCTCAGCTGTCATGGACGATGGTAAGCACGTATCTGTCCATTTTCTATACGGATGTGTTCGGCCTTGGGACAGGGGCGGTAGCGCTTCTGATGTTGGTGGCAAAAATATGGGACGGCATCAATGATCCGATGATGGGAACCCTGATGGAGAGAACACACACGAAGCATGGCCGTTTCAGGCCGTATATCTTTGTGGGCGCCATTTTCCTCGTTATCTTTACAATCCTGACCTTTACAGTACCGGGCTTTGGCGGACCGGCGAAGCTTGCGTATGCTTACATTACATATATCGGCCTTGGAATGTCCTATACAATGACAAACGTGCCATATCTCGCATTGCCGGTTGTTATGACACGTGATCCAAAGGAAATCAACAAATTAAACGCAGCCCAGATGATGGGAATGACGGTTGGACAGATTATCCTAAACCTGTTTGTACTCAGACTTGTAGAGTGGTTTGGCAAAGGCGATCAGGCGTCAGGGTACCAATCATCAGCCATCCTGCTTGCAGCAGCCGCTCTTCCAATGTTCTGGGCAGTTGCAATTCTTTCTAAAGAGAGAATTACAGTGAAAAAAGAAGACCAGGGCAAAATAAGCGACGGTCTGAAAATGATATTTAAAAATAAGAATCTTGTATGTGCAATGGCATATTGTTTCTTTAATATGTTCGGAATGCTTGGGCGTATCTCTGTGGCCGTTTATTTCTATATGTATTGTGTCCGGAACTTTACATTCATTACGGTTTTTATGATGATGCAGATGATTGTCGGCACAGTGATTATGCCGTTTACACCAAAGATCATCGAAAAATTAGGAAAACGCAATACAGCGGTTATTTCTATGGTTATTCAGGGGTCCGCGCTGATTATTCTTTTTGTGGGCCCGTATGAAAATATCGTGTTTGACTTCATTGTCTTAATCTATTATGGTCTCGGATATGTTGCAGGCCCATGCGGCGCCGGTATGATGGTAGATGCAATTGATGATTTCGACGACAAACATGGTATGCGCAATGACGGCATGGCATTTTCCTTCCAGGGATGTGCAATTAAAATAGCAACGGCAATTGCAAACTCAGTATTTCTGCTGGTTATGGGCGCATTTGGATATGCGGGCGGAGTGGACATGACACCCCGCATCCAGACCGGGATCAATCTGGCTGCGAATCTGCTGCCTGGAATTGTATTCCTGCTCGGGATCGTTCCGCTACTGATCTATAATCTTGATAAACCGGGATATATGGACGGGGTGAGAGAACGGCTTGCTGTAAGAGATAAAGCGAAACAAACGATGGTTACAGAGGATGATATAGAAAAATAATGATAAGACTGTTATGCAGCGGCATAGCAGTCTTTTCTTCATCTTATAGGGAAGTTCGCCTATAAGCCCGGACGACTATTACAAATTATGAATGGTCGAATATGCTCTTTTTTAGATCGTTAATGATAACAATAGAGCAATTTCCAATGATATAATATCTCCATAAATAGACTAAAACATGGTTAAAGCCAGTCAATGAACGAAGCAGCAGGGGGCAGTACTGGAGTTGGCACAGTATCAATAGATCCAGTATGCATATACTATCATAAAGTTTAGAGGAGAAGACAGATGAGATATAATTTCGACAGGGAATGGAAGTTTTCACTGGGGGATTTTGGCATTTTGCCGGAAACCCTGACACACGGTGATGTCTATGGTTTCGCAAAAGCAGGGGGAATTACCGGGGCAGCGGCACTGGAATTTGATGATACGCTCTGGCAGGATGTGGATCTGCCCCATGACTGGCAGCACAACCAGAGTTTTGACAGAACAGCGGCGGCGGATCATGGTTACAGGAAGGGCCTTAAGGGCTGGTACCGTAAAAAATTCTGCCTGAGTGAATCTGACAGGGAACGCGCTCTTAGAATTGTATTTGATGGGATTGCCGGGATCTCAGATTTGTACCTGAACGGCTGCAAGATATATCATAATGAAAGCCGCTACAACAGCTTTTCCATAGATATTACAGACATAGCAAATTATGGTACAAAGCCGAATATTTTGGCGGTGGAAGTAGACTGCAGCATCTGGGAAGGATGGTGGTATGAAGGATCCGGGATTTACCGTCATGTCTGGCTGCATAAAGAAGCTCTGGTACATCCGGTCTATAACGGCATTGCCGTAAACTCTGAAACGGGACAGGACGGCTGGGACACCCGGATTGAAGTTGAACTTGAAAACTCATCAGGTGTGGAGCAGCAGTACCAGTGTACGGTTGAGATATGTGATAATACAGGAACCGTAATGCCAGGTATGCAGCACAGCACGGAGGGAATCACAGCTCCTTTTGAAAAGATCAGACAGTCCTTTGAAATGAAATTGGCAGATCCTGAGCTGTGGGAGATAGACCGACCATATCTGTATCATTGTAAGGTACGGCTGAAAAACGGTGATATGTCGGATGAAACTGATATTCCATTCGGCTGCCGTACGATCGAAATTGATGCAGACAGGGGATTCCTGCTGAATGGAAGGGCAGTGAAGCTGCTTGGCACATGCAACCATCAGGATCATGCGGGAATCGGGGCGGCACTGCCGGACGAGGTGCAGAGATACCGTCTGAAGATATTAAAGGATATGGGCTGTAATGCCTACCGGTGTGTTCACCACAATCCAACCCCTGAACTTCTGGACTTATGCGATCAGATGGGGATTCTGGTAATGGATGAAAACCGGGCATTCAGTACCTCAAAAGATGTAATGGAACGGCTGGAGGGGATGGTGCAGCGTGACAGAAATCATCCAAGCGTTGTAATATATGCGGTTTTTAATGAAGAACCCCTGCAGGGAACCGCCAAAGGAAGAAAAATGGCGGAAAGGATGGTAGCCCGAATAAAAACGCTTGATGCAGGCCGCCCTGTCCTGGGAGCATTTAATGGCGGATATATGGAAGCTGAAGGGGCCGCCACAGCATTTGACATAACAGGGATCAATTATTATATAGACAGCTATGATGCGTTTCACGAGATGTATCCGCAGCAGCCCATTGTATCGTCTGAATTAGTGTCTGCATTTTCTACCCGGGAGACCTGCAGGGATAATGTGCAGGAGCAGATATTCAGCAACTATGATGAAAATACCGCTCCCTGGGGGCAGACAGTACGGGCAGCCAATCAGGCGGTCCTGACGAGAGATTTTGTGATGGGCATGTTTGTATGGACCGGATTTGATTACCGGGGAGAACCATCACCTTACGAATGGCCAAGCGTAAGTTCACATTTCGGAGTCATCGATGCGTGTGGATTCCCGAAAGACACTTATTATTTATATAAGGCATACTGGAAAAAGGAGCCAATACTTCATATACTGCCGCATTGGAATCATAAAAAGGGAGAGCAGATCCGGGTTATGACTTACAGCAATTGTGAGGAAGTGGAACTCTTCTTAAATGGCCGGTCAATGGGAAGGCAGCCAAACGAGATGTATGAGCAATGTTCCTGGGAACTGGAGTTTGAGCCGGGTACAGTGCGCGCTGCAGGGTATATTTCAGGAAAGCAGGTAACAGAGGCTGAGCGGATAACGGCAGGGGAAGCAGTGTCATTCAAAGTGGAGTCCAACCGTAATTACGTGAACTACAGTACAAAGGACGCCCTGATCTTAGACATATCGGCCGTTGATGCGAATGGAGAATTCCAGCCTCAGGAAGAAGGATATATAGAAGTATCGGCAGATGGAGCGTATCTTCTTGGAGCAGGAAATGCCAACCCTAACAGCCATGACCGCGAAGATATTGGCAGGGTCAGGTTATTCCGGGGGCGCTGTCAGATTATCCTGCGGGCGGAGGATCGGGAATATATGAGCGTAAGAATAAGTTCAGAGAAACTTGGGGAATTCAGCGGACGATGGGAAATACGCAGGGACGGCAAAGAACAGGAGATATTAAGTGTAACCACAGCGTTAGTCGGTGGCTGGAGGATGTCACATAAGGCGGAAAAGGAAAAACCGGAGCTGGTCCTTGTGATGGATAAGTCTGATATGAATACACTGGAGCCTGTGGAATTCGAAGGTAAGGCGCAGTCACAGATGACTGGAAAAGCCGGGTGGTATTGCCTTTACCGGACAGCAGAACTATCCCCGAATGACGCCGGCAAAACCCTCTGTTTTAACAAGGTGGCAGGTGATGTTGAAATATATCTGGGAGAGGAATGCCTGACTAAAAAATCCTTTGGAATGGCGGGAGGAGTGACAGTTATAATCCCCTGTTTATCTCAGGAAAACTGCGTGCTTTCTGTAATAGTGAGGAATACGGCTACAGATCTAAAAGCAGGGATATTTGAACCGGTAATGCTGATTCCATAATGAAACAGGAAGATAGGGGACGCTAAGAAACCGGGAAGCCTGCCCCCTGCCTGGAGCATATATGCCATTTGAAAAATCCGCTCCGTTTACGTAAGAGGCCCTAAAGGAAGAAACAGAGAAAATGGCGGTCCAGCGGCATGCAACCCCAAATTTGATAATTTGGGGTCTTAGGCCGCTTCAGAATTTGCCGTGAGACGGCAAATTCTGCCCACCATTTTCTCTGTTTTTTCCTTAAGGGCCTCTAACGTAAACTCTAGGACTTTTCAAATGGCATATATGCTCCAGGCAGGGGGCAGGCTCCCCGGTTTCTTAGCTGGTACATCAGGCCGGCAGAAAAGTTCATCTGCGGGAGTGGCTCCGAGCCGTGGCAGCGTATTAATTCGCATGGTGCGCCTCTGCTTATTGCTGTGAAAGTAGTAAAAGCTGCAAAATCCCATTCGGTTGTGTTAGAATAAAGAAAGATAAAATTGGATGGGAGATGGAAGCATGTTCAGATTGAGTACTTTATGTTATATCGAAAAAGATAACCGTTATCTGATGCTGCACCGGACTGTGAAGAAGAACGATGTAAATAAAGACAAATGGATTGGTGTGGGCGGACACTTTGAAGATCGGGAGAGCCCGGAAGAATGTCTGCTCAGAGAAGTTTGGGAGGAGACTGGCTTTACCCTGACCTCCTACAGATACCGCGGACTTGTCACCTTTGTATATGGGGAAGATACTGTGGAATATATGTCTCTGTATACTGCAGATGGTTTTACCGGAGAACAGACTGCCTGCAATGAAGGTCAGCTGGAATGGGTGGACAAGAAGGCAGTTCTGGGCCTGAACATATGGGAAGGTGATAAGATCTTTTTCCGTCTTCTGGATGAGGAGAGAGAATTCTTTTCTTTAAAGCTTGTATATGATAAGACAGATACGCTTCAATATGCTGCGCTGGATGGAATAGAGATGGAATTATTTGATATTCTGAATCCTGATGGCAGCAGGACTGGTATTGTAAGGGAGCGGGGCGTCGCTCACCGTGAGGGGAGTCTTCATGCTACCTCTCATATCTGGGTGGTGCAAAAAAATGAAAAGAGCGGCTATGATGTCCTCCTGCAAAAACGCAGTGCCGCTAAAGATTCCAATGCCGGGTGCTATGATATTTCATCGGCAGGGCATGTGGCAGCGGGGGATGAATATCTGAATTCAGCAGTAAGAGAGATGCAGGAGGAGCTGGGAATCCAGGCCGATCCTGAAGAGCTGCAGTTTGTGGGCATTCATCACGGGGGTTTTGAAGATGTTTTCTATGGCATGCCATTCAGGGATGATGAGCTCAGTTCAGTATATGTGTACAGTGAACCTGTAGATATAGCCGGACTCAGCCTGCAGCAGGAGGAAGTCGAAGAAGTAATATGGATGGACTACAGCGAATGCCGCCGGGGAATATTGGACGGCACTCTTGAAAACTGTATCTATATAGAAGAGTTTGAGATGGTCGGCAGATACCTCGGAGTGCTGAAGGGTGATTGTTAAGCCGCTGAATCCGTCTGCTGCAAAAGAAGCGGCGGCTGATTAAGCCGGACCCTAAAACTGTCCGGTTTATATCAGCAGAGTATTAACCCGGAATTTATCTTTTCTAACTTTTCCTTTCTGTCGGTGTCCAGTTCGTCATCAGTTAGAATGTAGTCAAAATCGGACAGCTCGCCATACTTGACAAAGCTGTTTCCTGAAAACTTTGTGTGGTCCGCCATGAGAAAGGAGCATGTGCTCTGCGCACAGAAGGTTTTTTTCAGAGCAGCATCCAGTTCATCCGTTGTTGTGATGCCGAAATCCAGCGAACAGAACAGGGTGCCCACAAAGCTTTTATCCACGTGATAGTGCCTGCAGAATTCTATAGTTGAAAGATCAAGAGTACCGCCAATCTGCTCCTGATAAGTTCCGGGAGCCACAATGAGCCGGATCTTCCGATTCGTACTGAGCTGCTGAATGGCGGAGAGGGAGTTAGTGATCAAAGTGGCATGGACGTCAGGAAAATATTTTATAAGCTGGATGGTAGTAGTACCCGAATCCAGGAAAATTGTGTCGCCTTCTTTGATAAAGCTGGCGGCTTTTTTTCCGATTGCCAGTTTATACTGCATCATTTTTTCGTTTCGGGAAGAAAAATTAGGAACCACGGCTCTGTTTTTGCTAAGATGGGCGCCGCCGTAGTGCGTCTCCAGGATTCCCTGTCTGGCGAAGAAGTGGAGGTCCCTCCGGATGGTCATGGGGGATACGGCAAATTCCTGGGCCAGAGCGTTAACAGAAACCTCCCCATTATCTTCAAGTATCTGCAGGATCTTCTGGCGCCTGCTGATTCCATCAAGATATGATTCTGTTTGATCTGGTTCGTTCTGATGATCCATAGCACAAATTCTCCTTTAATATTTATTTGAAAAGAACATAAACAAACATTAATGAATGTTTCTATATGTGTTATTATAAACGTGAAATAAATGAAATACAAGGCAGGAGGTACAGGAAACTTGAAATATGATACAGTAATTTTTGATGTGGACGGGACTTTAATTGATACAGAAAAAACGATTCTGCTGTCGCTGCAGCATATGCTGCTACGGATCAAAGGGCAGATGTATGCATATGAGGAACTATATTTTGCGCTGGGGATCCCGGGGGCGAGGGCTATAGAGCTGCTGGAAATCAGGGAATCGGATAAAGCCATGGAGATGTGGCTGGGCTACTGTGACAGATATGAATTTCTTCAGAAACCATTTGAGGGAATGGGGGAAATACTTCAGGATCTGAAGGATGCAGGACTTAGGCTGGGAATCGTTACTTCAAGAACAAGGGACGAATTTAAAAAGAGTGTGGAGAGATATGACTTCATTCGAAATTTTGAAGTGATTATCTGCGCGGATGACACAAAAAAACACAAACCGGCCCCGGAGCCAATCCTTGCGGCGCTGGATAAAATGCAGATTGCGCCGTCCCGCGCGCTGTATGTGGGTGATTCCTCTTATGATATGGCATGTGCGAAAGCAGCAGGGGCGGACGGTGCACTGGCTTTGTGGGGGGCTCACGAGGTAGAAAAAATTCCTTCAGTATACCGTCTGAAGGCCCCTGGAGATATCAGTAGAATTCTTACGCAGGATGCGCTGCATTCCGCATAATCGGGACTATAAAAAGATGAAAGATTTTTCTTTTGGGATTTTTTAAAAATCTGAATATTCGGCTTGACATTTATTTAACGAACAAATATTATAGAGATAGATAAAAAATTAACAAACAAAAGGAGATGTTAAAATTGGGGATTTTTGATGGAAAAGTCGCGATTATTACAGGTGGGGGCAAGGCAAAATCAATTGGGTACGGAATTGCTGTTGCATACGCAAAAGAAGGTGCGAATCTGGTATTGACCGGCAGAAACGAACAAAAACTGCTGGATGCAAAGGAAGAGCTGGAGCGTCTTTACGGAATCAAAGTTCTGCCTCTTACTGCGGACGTAACACCGGACGAGGAATCCGAGGAGAAGATCAAAGAAGTGGTTCAAAAAACAGTTGATACATTCGGCAGAATTGATGTCCTGATCAACAATGCACAGGCTTCCGCATCCGGCATCCCGCTTTCCATGCATATGAAGGATCACTTTGATCTGGGTATTTATTCCGGACTGTATGCAACGTTTTATTATATGAGAGCCTGCTATCCTTATCTGAAAGAGTCACAGGGATCAGTCATCAACTTTGCGTCCGGCGCAGGTCTGTTTGGGAATGCAGGACAAAGCTCCTATGCTGCGGCAAAAGAGGGTATCCGAGGCATCTCCCGAGTTGCAGCTACAGAATGGGGCAAGGACAACATCAATGTCAATGTAGTTTGCCCGCTGGCGCTGACTGCGCAGCTTGAGAATTTTAAAGAGGCATATCCGGAAGCGTACGAGAAGAATCTGAAAGCCATTCCGATGGGGCGCTTCGGAGATCCGGAGAAGGACATCGGGAGAATATGTGTACATCTGGGATCACCTGATTTTAAATATATGTCAGGAGAGACGATCACTCTTGAGGGTGGTTTGGGACTTCGTCCTTAATGGCAGGATTATATTTTTGTTTTGACATAGTTTTAACTGTTCTTCTAATTGTTCTAAATTAAAAAATTTCTTGCATTTTTGATGGTTTTGTGTTTATACTGAGAGTACGACATAAGTATTCAGGCTTCGTGGAGAACTGAAATGTTCTATGTGACTGACGGAAAAGTGGAGTATACCACATGGGAGCATAGAATAGAACGCCGACCGTCTGGGCAGCTCAATGATTTGGGCTGCCTTTTTTGTTTTCACATATATGTGCAGATTCTGGGAATGTTTATCTGGAATATGATGTTAAATGAGAAAGGCAGCGGGATGATTGGGAGAAATTTAATGGCCTGTGGTAATTGTTTCATACAGGGCTGTGCATTTATTGCACAGTCCGTATGAAAATGTTGAACAGCCATAATCTGTGATTAAGTGGAGGATAATGTCATGGAACAGAAAAATTTTGAGCAATGGAATGGATTTGCAGCGGGAGATTGGCAAAAAGAGATTAATGTCAGGGACTTTATTCAGAAGAATGTGACGCCTTATGAGGGCACGGACGAGTTCCTGGAAACTAAAACGGAGAGGACAGACCGCCTGATGGAGCGCCTGAACAGTCTTTTAAAACTGGAGCAGGATTTTGGCGGAGTGCTGGACATTGATACGCAGTCGGTATCGTCGCTGACCGCATATCAGCCGGGCTATCTGGATAAGGAAGAGGAACTGATTGTCGGACTGCAGACAAACCGTCCGTTAAAAAGAGGGGTGAATCCTTTCGGCGGCATCAATATGGCGAGAAAGGCCTGCAAGGCGTATGGGTATGAGCTTTCTGACAAGATTGAGCAGGAGTTCCAGTACCGGACAACCCATAATGACGGTGTTTTCCGTGTGTATACAGAAGAGATGCGGAAAGTGCGGCATGCAGGGATACTGACGGGGCTTCCGGATGCCTACGGAAGAGGCCGGATTATCGGGGATTACCGCAGGGTAGCCCTGTACGGTGTGGATATTCTGATTGAAGAGAAACAGAACGATAAGCAAAGAATCGGCGAGGGAGACTTTGATGTTGAGTCCATCCGTCTGTCTGAAGAGGTGTTCCAGCAGATTAATTTCCTGAAAAAGATGAAGGAAATGGCAGAGATGTATGGTTATGATATTTCTGAACCTGCACATAATGCCAGGGAAGCAGTCCAGTGGACCTATTTTGCATATCTGGCAGCTATTAAGGAGCAGAACGGTGCGGCCATGTCACTTGGCCGGACAAGCAGTTTTCTGGATATTTATATTCAGAGGGACATTGAAGCGGGTATGCTCGATGAGGTGCATGCTCAGGAGCTGGTTGATGACTTTGTGATGAAACTGCGTATGGCAAGGCATCTTCGTACCCCGGATTATAATGAATTGTTCGGCGGAGATCCGATGTGGATCACTGAATCTATCGGCGGCATGGATGAGCAGGGCCGCACGCTTGTGACAAAGAACAGCTTCCGTTTCCTGAATACACTGTACAATCTTGGACCTGCACCGGAGCCGAACCTGACTGTGCTGTGGTCTGACAAGCTTCCCCAGGGATTCAAAGATTTCTGTGCAAAGGCATCCATCGATACGGATGCGATCCAATATGAGAACGATGATCTGATGAGACCGGTATACGGAGATGATTATGGGATTGCCTGCTGTGTATCTGCCATGAAGATTGGAAAGCAGATGCAGTTTTTTGGGGCAAGGTGCAACCTGCCGAAGCTTCTTCTGCTGGCACTCAACGGCGGATATGACACGTATTCTAAATTTGCTGCAGGACCGGAGATGCCGGTATACGAAGGGGATATACTGGACTATGATGTCGTCATGCAGCGGTTTGAAAAGTACAGAGAATGGATCTGCCGCCTCTATATCAACACCTTAAATGTGATCCACTATATGCATGATAAGTATGCCTATGAGAAGACGCAGATGGCGCTCCATGATACAGAGGTTGAGCGTTTCATGGCGTGCGGAGTTGCCGGTCTGTCTGTACTTGCAGATTCTCTGAGTGCGATCAAATTTGCCAAAGTGAAAGTAGTAAGAGATGAGAATGGGTATATTGTAGATTTTGAAACAGAAGGGGAATTTCCTACCTATGGAAATGATGATGACAGGGTAGATGAGATTGCTAAAAAAATCCTGGCAGATATGTCCGCGGAGCTTAAGAAGACGAAAACATACCGCAATGCAGTGCATACGCTGTCTGTACTGACAATCACATCCAATGTAATGTACGGGAAGAAGACCGGAGCGACTCCGGATGGACGCAAGGCAAAAGAACCATTTGCACCTGGCGCAAATCCGATGCACAACCGGGAGAAAAACGGTGCGCTGGCTTCTCTGAATTCGGTAGCCAAGCTTTCTTATGAGGATTGCCGTGACGGAATCTCCAATACATTTTCCATTACTCCGGATACGCTGGGCAAGACAGAAGAAGAGCGCCGCGAAAACCTGGTGAACATACTGGACGGATATTTCAGACAGATGGCACACCATATTAATGTAAATGTGATTAACCGTGCCATGCTGATGGAGGCATATGAGAATCCGGCAAAATACCCGAATTTGACAATCCGCGTTTCCGGGTATGCGGTGAACTTCCACAAGCTGTCCAGGGAGCAGCAGAAGGAAGTAATTATGAGGACTTTCCACGAAAAGATGTGAAATTAAAACAAAGAAAAGAAGGGATTAATATGACATATGAGATCGTATTTGACAGTGTAACCGGCAATACGAAACTGCTGGCTGAGAAGATAAAAGAGTGCATGGAAAACGGTGAATGCAGTTATTTCGGCAGCCCTGCTGAGGCTCCTGCACAGGCAGATATGATATTTGCGGGATTCTGGACAGACAAAGGCAGCTGCAGCGAGAGCATGAGGGCATTTCTTGAAGGGCTTAAAGACAAAGACGTATTTCTGTTCGGCACGGCGGGCTTTGGGGGGATGCAGGAATACTTTGAACAGATTTTGGGCAGTGTAGAAGCATATATACCGGAAAGCTGTACCGTTAAGGGAACATTCATGTGTCAGGGCAGGATGCAGGAAGGCGTAAAGCATCGCTATGAGGCTATGCTGGAGCAGAATCCGGCGGATGAACGAATCAAGGCCATGCTGGCTAACTTTGAAAAAGCACTGCCCCATCCCGACAGCGGCGATTTACAGGAACTGGAAGAAGGTCTGAAGAAGCTATGAGCAGTGCAGAACAGGTAACCCACGAGTTTGAGCCCGTATTCGACGAGCATTCCAGGGTGCTGATACTTGGCACCTTCCCCTCCGTAAAGTCCCGGGAGAATCAGTTTTACTACGGACACCCACAGAACCGTTTCTGGAAGATTATGGCACGTTTAACCGAGAGCGATGTACCGGAGACAATTGAAGAAAAGAAAAAGATACTGCTGGGGCATGGCATTGCAATCTGGGATGTCATCGCCAGCTGTGAAATCCAGGGATCCAGCGACAGCAGCATTCGAAACGTCGTGCCGGCAGACCTGTCCCGGATACTGGACAATTGCAGCATTACTGAGATCTATGCCAACGGAGGGACTGCAAAAAAATTATATGAAAAGTACAGCAAGGTAAAGACAGGCAGAGCAATAACCGGTCTTCCGTCCACCAGCCCGGCAAACGCTGCCTACTCAGTAGACCGGTTGATGGAAAGCTGGGGAGAAATAAAAAAGTTTATTTTTTGAGCAAAGGGGTCAGACCCCTTTGCTCTTCTTTCTGTTTACAGGAGTTTAACGTAATGGTAACAATCGTACGCTAGTGGTATGTTCCGACGGCTGTTAACATATATTAGTAAAAGACTCCATTGTGCTGCAAAATATGAAATATTAACAGAGAGAAGTATTGTATGAATGAAAAAGAAAAATAATAAGTTGAAAGCGAATTTAGTAAACAGTGATTTTACGGTTAAGGGAGAGTGTGCGATCAGCCTGCTCCTGACTAAGCTGGACATCATCAATATTGAGCTGTCGATGGAGCTGGACCGCAATGTGATCCAGATGAAGACAGGGCGGATGAAGTCTTATGAGAGCACCTGCAAAAAAATGGACAAAAAAGGACTGGATAAAACCTTTTCAAATGCACTGGAAAAAATAAATGATCTGATCGGTGTGCGGGCAGTATGTTCTTATATGGATGATATTTACCGTATCGCGGAGATTTTTGCGGAGCAAAAGGATGTCAAGATTGTAAAAGTGAAGGATTATATAAAAAATCCAAAGTCATCGGGCTACCGGAGTCTTCATATTATAATGGAAATACCGATTGGGTTCCAGGGAGGCACCCAGTGGATGAAGGCAGAATTGCAGCTGCGGACCGCAGCCATGGACTATTGGGCCAACCTGGACCATCAGCTGCGGTATAAAAAAGGCCGGCGTGAAGCGGAGCTGATAGACAGTGAGCTGCAGAAATGTTCGGAAACCATAGGAAAATTGGACCAGACGATGCTGGAGATAAGAAAGAAGATCGATAAAATATAGAAAGTAATTCTGAGAGAATAACAAGACAGTCATATTTGCTTTCTTGGAAAAACTGTATTATACTGATACTACGCGGGATATGAGCCGGCAAATAAAGCGCGGCGCCCATACCCTCACAATACGGGAGAGGAGCCGGAAAAAATGGTTGAGACAGGGGTTATACATGGAAGGTTTCAAATCTTTCATTTAAAGCATATGGAATATTTACTGGCGGCAAAAATGAGATGTAAAAAGCTCTATATAGGAATCACACATTCAGATATCTCATCATTCGCCGCAACATCCGATCTGGACCTGCACGGAACAACAAGGAGAGATAATCCGCTCACATATTTTGAGCGCCTGGAAATGATAGAGGGAGCCCTTGCTGATTTTGGGGTAAAGCGTGAAGAGTACGAGATCATCCCGTTCCCGATCAGCCACCCCGATCTCATCCTGCAGTATGCGCCTAAAGACGCAACTTATTATATGAGCATCTGCAGTGACTGGGATGAAGAACGCTGCCAGATCCTCCAGGGACTGGGTCTGGAGACCGAGATATTATGGCGGAAGAGCAAAGAGGAAAGAGGAATCACCGGAGATGAGATCAGAAGACTGATTGCCGGGGATAAAGAATGGCAGCAGTATGTGCCTAAGACGGTGAGCGAATACATCACCACTCACTCTATCCATGAGAGGATACGGGGGGGGGGCAGTATTTGTATGAATAGGTGGGGCGCTGCCGGAGCCGGACATAGGGATGGCTGGAAACGGTAGGGGGCTGCAAGCTGGAGTAGAGGAAAAAAGACGGCAGACAGGGGGAACCTGGACACATCACCCAAAGCCTTGATGGCTTTGCGCGCTGGGTCCAGGGAATATTGTAATTCGGAATTACAATATTCCCCCCTGTCTGCCGTCTTTTTTCCTCAACTCCAGCTAACAGCCCCCAAGACGCTTCCCGCCATCCCTATGTCCGGCTCCGGCAGCTTGGTGCATCAAGTCAGAAATAATGCACAGGTGGGGCGTAAACGGGAGAGGCGGATGTGTTTGGCTGGAGATGCAGTATATTGGCATTATAAGGTCTTTGAATTTCACATATCCATTTTTCACCAGTGTGAGATACCGGCCAGATAATGTAGGGTAGAAAACTACGAACAATTATCCACCAAGCAATTTAAGGCTATCCAATCCCCAGCCAGTCAATTTCCGCTTCTCCAACTCCATCCGCCTCCCCCGAAAGCCCACCCCCATAAGCAGTGCTCCATAAATCCTGATGAAGCCCAGCCTGTCTGGAATGGGGAACGGGAGGACACCGGGAAAGAGGTGAGGGGTTCTGGGAGTTTAGAGTGTGCGGTCTAGAAGTACTTACACAAAATAAGCTGTCCACGAGGGATGGAAAGTGATTTACCAAATCACTTTCCAGTACAACTAAGACGAGAAAGCATCAGGCTTTCTCGTTGAATGTTGTACGTGCCCTTGTGGACAGCTTATTTTGTGTTAGTACTTCTCCGCAAACGGGTGACTCCCAGAACCCCTCACCTCTTTCCCGGTGTCCTCCCGTTCCTCATTCCAGACAGGCGGACCAACTAGCCAATTATCCCCCTGCTTAAGGAAGCAAAAAAGCATACATCAGTACGAAGTGGCAGGCGCTCCCCCCCATTACGAACAGATGAAAGATTTCATGGCTTCCGAAGTTTTTATGTTTGTTATCGAAGATCGGTACTTTCAGTGCGTAGATGATACCGCCGATTGTGTAGATGATACCTCCTGCCAGGAGCCAGAGGAATGCGGCCCTGGACATGTTGTTTAGGATCTGGGTGAAGGCCAGTACGCAGGTCCATCCCATTCCGATGTACAGAACGGAAGATACCCATTTCGGACAGAAGACCCAGAATGCTTTGATCAGGATTCCTACAATTGCGATGCCCCAGACAAGTGTCAGAAGGATCCGGCCGGTTTTTCCGGGGAGTACCAGCAGGCAGATCGGTGTATAGCTTCCCGCAATCAGAATAAAGATCATCATATGGTCAATCTTCTTTAATATAGTATTTACCTTTTCAGATAAATCAAATGTATGATAAGTTGTGCTGGCTGCATATAATAAAATCAGGCTGGCTGCGTAGATTGCCAGGGAAACCACGTAAATACTGCCCGGTTCCTGTGCGGCCTTTATCAGTAATGGAATAGCTGCGAAGATTGCCATCAGCATCCCTATGAAATGTGTTATCGCGCTGCCCGGATCTTTAATGTGTTGTTTTTTATTCATAATATCACGCCTCCTGAAAATGAAAACTTTTACATGTAGTATTGAAAACTACGTTTAGTATATGCATATATTACAACTTATATTACCAAATTGCAAGTACCTGGGACAGATTATTTGTATTTTATTAAAAACAGATATTTTCCTACAAACTCACATATCACCTAATATGTATAAAATACTTGTGGTAAATACAGGCAGGCCGTTCTCAAAATTGACAATCGGCCGCAATTCTGTTATGATATCAGTTGAGACTATTTGTATATCCTTTACTTGGTGTTCAGTAAAGGGTATTTTTTTGAGATTTTAAAGGACTGTAATAACGTACAGAACTTAGTTTAAGATTAAAGGAGATTTATGGAAGAAGCAAGATTTGAAGATTTGGGACTTTGTCCCGAGATAGTAAAAGCAGTTAAGAAAATGGGCTTTGAGGAGGCATCGCCGATTCAGGCAAAGGCAATTCCGGTTATGAAGTCGGGAAAAGATATTATCGGCCAGGCACAGACCGGGACCGGTAAGACGGCAGCTTTTGGAATTCCACTGCTGGAGAAAATTGAGCCTAAGAATAAGAAACTGCAGGCAGTTGTTTTATGCCCTACAAGAGAGCTGGCTATCCAGGTTGCGGAAGAGATCCGTAACCTTGCAAAATATATGCACGGCATCAAAGTACTGCCCATTTACGGCGGGCAGGAGATTGTAACACAGATCCGTTCGCTGAAGAGCGGCACGCAGCTGATCATCGGTACCCCGGGGCGTGTGATGGACCATATGCGCAGGAAGACCATCAAGATGGATGAGGTTCATACTATTGTTCTGGATGAAGCAGATGAGATGCTGAATATGGGATTCCGCGAAGACATTGAGACTATCCTGGAAGGGGTTCCGGAAGAAAGACAGACCGTGCTCTTTTCCGCTACGATGCCCCAGGCAATTCTGGATATTACAAAGAGATTCCAGAAAAATGCAGAGATCGTTAAGGTAACGAAAAAGGAACTGACGGTTCCGAACATTGAGCAGTATTATTATGAAGTGAAACCAAAGAGCAAAGAAGAAGTTCTTGCCCGCCTGCTGGATATTTACAGCCCTAAGCTGTCGGTTGTATTCTGCAATACAAAAAAACAGGTAGATATTCTTGTAAACGGACTGCTCGGCAGAGGTTATTTTGCAGCCGGACTCCACGGGGATCTGAAACAGCAGCAGCGTGACAGGGTCATGCAGGGATTCCGTTCCGGGAAGACAGATATTCTCGTGGCAACAGATGTGGCTGCAAGAGGAATTGATGTGGAGGAGGTGGAGGCCGTATTCAACTATGACCTGCCCCAGGATGACGAATATTACGTACACCGTATCGGAAGAACCGGAAGGGCAGGACGTGAGGGACGTTCCTTCTCCTTTGTTTCCGGAAAAGAAGTCTACAAGTTAAAAGAGATCCAGCGCTACTGCAAGACCAAGATCTATGCGCAGAAAGTGCCTTCTTTAAATGACGTTGCAAATACAAAGATGGAAAATATACTCGGAGAGATTGATAATATCATTGAGACAGAAGATCTGACCAAGTATCTCCAGGCAATTGAAAACAAGGTAAATGAATCCGATTATACAGCCATGGATATGGCTGCGGCCTTCCTGAAACTGAGCTCCGGACAGAATGAAGTAAGCCCGGAAGAGATGGAATTTGGTGATACAGGTGCAGAGGAAGCAGGCATGGTCCGCCTTTTCATTAATATCGGTAAGAAAAATAAAGCAAAACCAGGAGATATTGTTGGGGCGATTGCCGGAGAGAGCGGTATACCTGGTAAATTGATCGGTTCCATCGATATGTACGATAAGTACACCTTTGTGGAAGTGCCCAAAGAATACGCAAGAGAAGTACTCAGTGCAATGGATCATGCAAAGATTAAAGGGAAAAATGTAGCAGTGGAGCCGGCGAACCAGAAATAAAAGGAGGTTCGGCTGCACAATATGAAATCCCCCATTTGTCAGGTTTATATACCGGACAAATGGGGGATTTTTAAAATCAGCGGATTATGGTTCCTGCTTTTCCTTTCATTCCCTCGCCTACTTTATCAAAGGAAGTGATAAGTGCGCTGCGTCCTTCACGCTGCTCTATAAATTCTACTGCTGCCTGGAATTTGGGCAGCATATTGTAGATGCCGAAATGGCCCTGTTCCATATATTCTCTGGCTTTCGCTGCGGTAATCTCGCCGAGCTTCTCTTCATCCGGTTTGCCTAGGTTGATGCATACCTGTTCCACGCTGGTGAGGATAATCAGCTCATCTGCATCGACGCCCTCCGCCAGTTTGCCGGCCGTCAGATCTTTTTCAATAACAGCACTGGCGCCCTTTAAGTGGTTATCCTGTTCCAGTACAGGGATACCGCCGCCGCCACAGGCGATCACAACCTGTCCCGCATCCAGCAGGGCGTTCACAGCATCCAGTTCTACAATCTTAACGGGATGAGGCGCTGAGACTACACGGCGGAAGCCTTTCCCAGGTTCCTCAATCACATAATTTCCTTTTTTGCGTTCTTCATTGGCTTCTTCGGCTGTCATGTAACGGCCAAGCACTTTCGTCGGGGTATAGAATGCTTCATCGTAAGGGTCTACGATGACCTGAGTCAATACGGTGCTGACGGTCCTGTAAATGCCCCGGTTCAGAAGCTCTTCCCGGATACCGTTCTGCAGGTCATAGCCGATATAGCCCTGACTCATGGCGGAGCAGACAGACATAGGCGCAGCTGTATAATCATCATGGGTCCTGCCGAATTCATTCATGGCAGTGTGGATCATGCCGACCTGGGGTGCGTTGCTGTGAGTAACGGCAACCTGGAAACCTTCTTCGATTAAGTCTGCAATAGACTTGGCTGTATTCTTCACGGCCACCTTCTGCTCTGGAAGCGTAGTTCCCAAAGCGCGGTGTCCTAATGCGACAACTACTCTTTTCTTCATAATTTGTCCCTCTGTTTCTTATTAGATTAGTATCAAATGAATATATAAAATTATATTATTTTTTTCGCGAAAAAGCAACGGTGAACTGTCCGGAGAAAAACAGGCGGACGGCTGAATGACGCTTAAAGCGAAACGACGCGGTAACGGTGCCCGGTATGTTTTAAAAACTTTTTCAGAATATCATCTGTCTTTATCTTCAGGCTTGTAGTATTCATACAGGGATGGCAGCCCATATATTCATTGTTCAGCAATTCCTTATCAATCAGCAGATCCACATACCAGTCTTTATCATTCATAAGTCCCAGCACGCTGACCGAGCCGGGGGACAGATCCAGATACTGCTCCATGTACTCCGGTTCCGCAAAAGAGAGGCGCGAGATCCCCAGCTGTGCCGAAAGGTCTTTTGTGAAAAACTTCTTCTCTCCGGGCATGAGCAGGAGGAAAAACGTGGTCTTCTGCCGGTTGCGCAGAAACAGATTCTTGCAGGGGAGAATGCCGAGTTCCTCCTCCACGGCTCTGCAGGCCTCAATCGTAGGTGCCACATCGTGATCTACTCCGTCGTAGGGGATCTTCAGCTGATCCAGGAGATCATATACATGCGATTCTTTGTCGGTCCGGCCGGAACAATCGGGTTTGGTTGTAAAATGCTCTTTGCTTACATAAATTTCACTCATAATTAAAATCCTTTCATAATTCAAGTATGTCCCGCATATCCGGTACGATGCACCGGAACAGGGCTCTATCTAAGGAAAATATTAAATATTCAGACATTCATAAATATCATTCCCGGATCCAGAAGCCGGGAAAGCAGCTCAGGATGCAGCGCCGCATATACAAGGTCTGATACAAAGAGTACACACAGCACAATGCACAGGGCCATCCGTATAAATAACGGAAGCCGGGAGAAAAGGTCATCCCATCTGGGCGCCAGATAATACAGAAAAGCACAGCCCAGCATTGCAAAGAATACGGCGCCTCCAAGGAAAGTGCGTCCATTGAAGTTCATAAAATAACCTGTGTAATCCGTGCGCACGATATCCCATTCGTATTCCAGCAGCCAGTTCATCAGATACTCGATTACCAGGTAAGCGGCCATGATCAGAGTAAAAGATAGAATCGGCCTGTGCACAAACTTTTTGACAAAAACAAGTAATATGACGGCACAGACTCCATATAGAGGAATCCATGGACCGAACAAATATCCGCGGTTTAGAAATACTCCATCCCGTACCAGGTGGATGACGCTTTCCAGGATCCAGCCAAAGATAGAAAAGGCGAAAAACAGGAAAACACAGGATACAAAGCTGTATTTTTTGTCAGCCTGTATGGGAGCCTTGACGGCCTTTTCATGGGGCTGGATGGAATACAGGAATACCGGATACTGTCCCGGTGCAAAATAGGAGATTTTGGTATAGGGCCCTTCTGAGTCATCGTAGAGCGCCTTGCTGATCAGCAGCTCATCTTCGGAGGGAACCCGCTCCAGCAGTGGATCATTGAACGCTTCGTAGCCGGCAGCGCGCGAAAGCACATAATTGCGCCTTAGTTCCATGTAGAGTTCAGCATCTGTTCCCGTAATATAGGGGTTCACATATATAAAATCCAGTACTCCGAACGTCAGAAGCGAAAGGATCTGCCAGCCCAGAAAAGAGAAGTGGAGCAGAAACATCTTCCATTTATTCCCATGCATCAGCTGTTTGGACAAATGAAATGCATCCTTGCGGGAAATGGCCGGATTCTCTGCGAGTATAAAGGGAATCATGCTGTATTCAAAGTACTTGATAATCCCGCCTGCGATGGTAAGATTCCAGAGCCACTGGAAAACATTCCGGCAGAACATGATCCAGGCCGGATTGCTTATGTATCTCAGTTTATATAGAAAGAATATCTTGCTGATCCTCGTCTGGTGGTATTTCCTCGCCTCCAGAAAAAACCTCCGTTCGCCGATCAGGACAGGATTGGCAATAAAAATCTGAAAGAGGACGGCGAAAATTGCACCCGCAGCCAGGAAAAGTGAGGAGAAGTAGGAATGATCAGTAAAAACACTGTTCACGGTCTTAAGTATGGAAAAAAGAATGGACTTTCCGCTGGTATATGTGTCAATGAGCAGGTCTACGGCGGTATTGACAGGGGCAGGCAGAAGAACTCCCTCCTGTTTCGTATCCGCAATCTGTCCTACGGTATCTGTGATAACAGCTGAATTAGACTGCCCGCCGATGGCAGCCGGTTCGGAATCTGCATGCACTTCTGTTTCCGGATTATACTGGTTAATAAATGTGGTCGAGGAAGTGTAGGCGGTCGTCAGCATTGCAGCCAGAAAACAGACTGCAATCATGCGCCAGTAATTAATTTTTACAGAAAACCGTGCCTTTTGCTTTAGTACTTTTCTCCTCCACATAAATGGAACCTCCGTAGAACATGATGATTATCTCTATTATAGTCAAGAAGCAAAAATAACGCAATCATAAACAGCAATTATCCTGAGTTTGAATTTTATATAAAACCATTTAGATTTTCCATGTTTATTCAGAGGCAAATCCGGTACTATTTTTATAAACAAAGGAGGGAGGATACAGCATGGGACAGACAATATTGGAACTGCATGATATTGTAAAAACATTTCCCGGAGTTCTGGCATTGAACGGTATTAATTTTAATCTGCAGGGCGGTGAGATACATGCGATCTGCGGAGAAAACGGGGCCGGGAAGTCCACGCTGATGAAGGTGGTATGCGGCGTTCACGAGGCCGACAGCGGAACAATGGTGGTAAATGGAAAACAGGAAAATTTTTCGAACCCAATGGAAGCTTATGAAAAAGGCGTATCCATTATATTTCAGGAAACAAGTCTGTTTGAGGAAATGACAGTGCTTGACAATCTGTTTCTTGGACATGAAAAGACTAAGAAAGCGGGAATTATAAAGGTACTGGATTACGGCGGGATGAGGAAAGAGGCGGAGAAGATTTTTCAGCGCCTGAATACAAAAATCAACCTGGATGCCCAGATAAAGACATTGGGCATGGCGCAGAAGCAGATGGTCGAGATCGCCAAGGCGCTGACTTTTGACGCAAACATCATTATATTCGATGAACCGACCGCGTCTCTGACGCAGCGCGAAGTAACGGCATTGTTTAAAATCATTAATGACCTGAAAGCAAGTGGACTTGGGATTGTTTATATCAGCCATCGTATGGAAGAGATATTTGAACTGTGCGACAGAGTGACAGTTGTCAGGGACGGACAGTATATTTCTACAAAAAATATTGCAGAGACCAATAAAGACGAGTTAGTGGCGGACATGGTCGGACGGAAGATGGGAAGCTATTATCCAAAATCAGAGACGGCCATAGGTGAAGAGATTTTCCGGGTAGAAGGATACTACGATGAAGGGTTCCTGGAAAATATCAGCTTCAATGTAAAGAAAGGCGAGATTTTAGGCTTTGCCGGACTGGCAGGCGCAGGGCGGACAGAACTGATGGAATCCATTTGCGGATTTACAGGCAGGGCGGCCGGAACTGTATGGCTGGAAGGAAAAAGGCTTCATATAAAAAACTACAAAGATGCTATGGCCAACGGGATAGTATACGTATCTGAAGACCGGGGCAAATACGGGCTGATTGTTGACATGAGTATTCAGCAGAATATCTCGCTTCCGCAGCTTGAAAACTTCAAAAAGGGACCTGGTTTTCTGGATGTGAAGAAGGAGAGCGATAAAGGCGCAGAGTATATAAAAGAAGTGGGGATCAAAGCTCCGGCACCGGACTTTCTGGTGGCAAACTTATCAGGAGGAAACCAGCAGAAAGTGTCGGTATCAAAGGCACTGGCCATGAATCCCAAACTGCTGATACTGGATGAACCGACCCGAGGTGTTGACGTCAATGCTAAGGCTGAGATACATAAGATTATCAGTGAACTGACCCAGAAAGGGCTTACAATTATCATGATTTCCTCTGAGCTTCCCGAACTGATTGGAATGTGCGACAGAATATATGTCATGAAGGACGGTTATATAGCAGGCAGTTTTGACCGTGAAAATGTAACTCAGGAAAAGATACTGACGGTAGCGCTGGAGTCTAAGAAAGAGAAGCAGGAGGGATAACAGATGAATGAAAAGAAAAAGAAAGCATCCTTTCTGACAACAGAATTTTACCTTGCAATATTTCTGGTAGTGGTACTATTGCTTCTGGGGGTGCTGGCAAAGGATTTTTACTCGATTAATAACATGATGAGTCTGCTGAATACATTCAGTTATATATTGATTTCGGCAATTGGCATGAACATGATCATTATTACATCGAACATCGATGTTTCCACAGGCGCGCTGATATCAGTTGTATGTCTGTTTACGGCGGCTCTTGGAAAAGCGGGAGTTCCTTTTGCGGGGCTGCTCCCGGCGGCCATGTTGATGGGTGCCGCGTTAAGTACCTTGAACGGTCTGTTTATTACTAAGATGAAGATACCAGCTATCGTGGCAACTCTGGCTACGACACAGATCTTTCAGGGTGTGCTTCCTCTGCTGGTGGAAGGGTCAATATATGACCTGCCGCAGAGCTTTACATGGCTCGCGTTTGAGGCAAAAATATTCGGAATTATACCGGCAAGTGTTTTGATCTGCCTGATTGTGACCGTAATTGCACTTATATTTATGAAGTACTCCAAGTTTTCAAAGAAAATTTATGCAATCGGAAACAATGCAAACGGCGCGAGACTGGCCGGTGTCAACGTGAACCGGACTGTGGTAATTACATATGCAATAGCAGGGGCTCTGTTTGGTATTTCAGCTATTATTATTGCAACGGCCGGACAGCGCGTTACAAACACGATGGGAACCGGACTGGAGATGACCTTTATAGCGGCGGTAGTTCTTGGAGGGACCAGTACAGCAGGTGGTTCGGGAAAAATTATTGGTACGGTAATAGGAGCATTTATTCTCGCAATGATAGCGCCTGCAATTAACTATCTGGGGATCAGCCCCAACTGGTCAGATGCTGTAAAGGGCGCAATCATTATTATCTCTGTGGTTGTAAGCGGAGCAAAATATCTGAAGAAAAAGAGGGTGATTCCGGCAGAAAAGCTGGCAAAAGCAGGAGGTGAGGCATCATGAAGAAAAAATTGCTGAAATTTTCTTTTAATAAAGCTCTGTTTCTCATATGGCTGATCATATTTTTCGGGATTGCCATAAAAAGCCCTTCTTTTCTCACGGCGCCTTACATCATTAATGTAATGCTCAGGAACATTGTCGAAATCGGAATGGTCGCTCTGCCAATGACGCTTATTATTATCACAGGAGGGATCGACCTGTCAGTAGGCAATACCATGATTCTTTCCGCTATGCTGGGGGGGATTGCGTATACCAGATGGGGAACAGCTGCAGCCATTCTGGTGACACTGCTGACCGGTGCAGCCTGCGGACTGCTCAACGGAATTATTATTGCCAAGGCCAAAATATCCGCAATGGTAACAACGCTGGCTACCATGTACCTGTTTTTAGGGCTTGCGAGAGGAATTTCCAAAGGAGACAGTATTTATTCTTATGGCTTTGCAGAATTTCTGGGCAACATTTCTATCTCAGGCCTGCCGATACAGATCTGGCTTTATATTATCCTTGCAGTCATCTTTACACTGCTGCTTGGGAAAAGTATATTCGGAAGAAAATTATACGGGATTGGGCTGAATATTAACGCTACCAAGTATTCTGGTGTCAATACGGACCGCATGCTCATCCTGATCTATACATTATGTGGAATTATCTGTGCCATTGCTGCATTTATATTCCTGGGAAGATTTACAAGTGTGAAATATGACGCAGGCACCAGCTTTAACCTGAAAGTTATTACCATCGTGGTTTTAGGCGGAACCAGTATCATGGGCGGCGTCGGTGACATGAAAGGAACGATCCTGGGCACATTGATTATCGCTACACTAAACAGCGGACTGACTGTCATGAATATTCCAATTGATGTACAGACCATTGTACAGGGGATCGTGTTAATCATCGCATTGATCGCATGTGCAGTTGTAACAGAGAGGTCAAAGAAGAAGAGAATCATCAAAGTAGATACGGGGGAGGGAATAAAATCGGAAACAGCGTAAAAAGGGATTGTAATACGAAAGTATTATATATACAATAAAAAGGAAAGGAAAGAGGAAGTATGAAAGCAAAAGAGTTAATGAAAAAGGTAGTTGGCGGAACATTGGTTGCTGCAATGGCAATCACAATGCTGGCAGGGTGTGTTTCTAAGACGGAGGCACCCAAAGCAGACACAAAGACGGAGGATTCAGGCAGCAAGGATTCAAAAGACGATGGGGATATGACCGTTGCAATGCTTCCTAAGTTCAAGGGTGAGAATTACTTCGATGCCTGCAAGACAGGCGCTCAGGAAGCAGCAGACGAGCTGGGGATTACGCTTCTGTATGACGGTCCTTCACAGGATCAGGCAACAAACCAGAAACAGGTTGATATCCTGGAGGGCTGGATTGCCCAGGGAGTAAATGTTATTGTTGTATCACCTAACGATCCGACCGCTATTGCACCAACATTGAAGAAAGCACAGGATGCAGGAATCAAAGTAGTTACATTTGATGCAGATGCACAGGAAGATTCCAGAGATATTTTTGTAAACCAGATTACAGCAGAAAGCGCAGCAAAAGGACTTCTGGACGGCGCAGCAAATGACCTGAAAGACAAAGGCTATGGAGACAGCAAAACTGCTAACATCGCTCTTGTATCCAGTTCAGGAACAGATGCAAACCAGAAAGCATGGGAAGATGCAATCAACGCACTGCTTAAAACAGATGATTACAAGTTCATGCAGATCAAGAACCCGGAGACCGATGTATACTATCCTGGAACCGATGAGACAAAGGTAAACAGCGAATGTGCAACATTGATCGGACGTATGGGCGAAGGCGAAGATAAGATTCAGGCGGCAATTGGCTTGTCTTCTATGGCAACACCGGCACTTGGAGCACAGTATCAGTCAGCATCCAGCAAACCGGACGCAAAAGTAGTTTCCATGACAGGTCTTGCAACACCGAACGCACTTAAAACTTACATCAAAGACGATGAGAATCCGCTGAATGCCGGTGTTCTCTGGAATTGTATGGATCTTGGATATCTTGCAGTTCAGACCGCTTATCAGCTGTCAGAAGGAACCATTACTCCTGAATCAACAAGCATTGATGCAGGAAGACTTGGTGCAAAAGATATCGTAGATGCACAGTGTGTATTAGGAGATGCGCTTGTATTTGATGCATCTAATGTAGATGAATTTGATTACTAAATGATAGTATGATATCCGAGGGGTGCTGCAATTTGCAGCAGCCCTCCTTATGCTATAGACGGGAGTTTGGAGAAGGATATGAAAAAGCAGAAAGCGGGGACGAAACTGTCCATTACATATGCTGTATTTGTAATTCTGATGATAACTGTGGTAGCCGTGGTATTTTACCGGTACAGTAAAGATTCGATTTACGAAGACGGGGTCAGTAACCTGATTCAGACGACCGATGCTACAATGGAGCAGATTGATAACAGACTGGCCAATATGGAACAGGCCGCGGTGGATGTACTGACGAATGCTAATTTCCTGGATTTGTGGCAGGAATTTGCGGGAAGCTGGAATCAGGAGGACGGACAGGACGTTAAGCGGATTCTGGTAAATTCATATAAGAATAAATCGGATATCCGGCGTATTACAGTCTATGATAAGACCGGAAGCTTTATCTGCACCGGAGACGCGGAAGCAGAACGTGCGGACGTTGCCTCCCGGGTGGAGTACATCGAATCAAAATACAGCTTTAATGCGGCCGATAGCCGGGTGTTTCTGGGGCCGGCAGAAGATTTCTGGGCACCATCGACAAAAGGTGTTGTAATTACGGAAATTAAACCAATAAAAACTCCGTCAAAGGAGATTGTCGGTTATATTGAGGTACAGCAGAATTATTTTTACATAAGGAACATCTGCAATGTGAAGTGGAGCGGCAATGATTTGAATACAATCGTCTTCATAGGAGAACAGGAGGATTTGTTTTACGCAGATGTAACCTGGAAGAATCCGGAAGATAAGATATGGCATTTTGCTGAAATGACGGAACAGTATGTGAAGGTGAGGGACACAGGCTCGGAGATCGTAACCATGGCCAGTTCCAATTATTACTCCTGCAGAACTGTAATTGTACTGCCGGAAAAGGTGCTGTACAAATCTTTGAGAAATACGATACAGGGAATTGTTCTCGTTGCGGTGCTCCTGATTGCTTTTACGATCATCTATATTTTATTTGTAACAAAAAAAATAATGCGTCCTATTGACACTTTTGTAAAAATGATGCAGGGGACAAAACTTGAAAATTTTACAGAGCATCAGCTTACGATGGACATGGACTGGGAAACAAGAATTCTTGTCACTGCTTTTGAGGATATGGCGGCGCGCCTGAGAAAGTCCATGGAGCGGGAGAAGCAGATGGCAGATGTACAGACAAAAACATTGTTCGGCATACTGCAGTCGGAGATCAGTCCACATTTCATGTACAATACGCTGGGAAGTATTGCGAATATGTGTGAAAACGGTGAGCAGCAGGAAGCGGCAAATGCCTGTTACTGTTTGTCTGAAATTATGCGTTACGCATCCGATTATACAACGGTAGAAGTGACCTGGCAGGAAGAACTGGATAACCTGAAGGCTTATCTGGCTATCATGAAAAGCAGATACCGTCAGAGGCTGGATTATGAAATAACAGTGCATGGAGATCTGGATTATTTTATGCTGCCGAAAGTGACGCTGCAGCCCCTTGTAGAAAATGCGATCAAGTACAGCCTTCTGGAGTCAGAGCATGTGTTTATACAGATATATGTAGTGGAATTTGACGGCTATGCCTTTGTGGAAATAAAAGACAACGGCTGCGGTATCACTCAGGAAACCGTTGAACTGGTGAGAAGCAGAATTGAGACATTCCACCGGGATCATGGTTCCAAGGAAATTTCAGATAATCTTCAGTTTGGCGGTATGGGACTGAGCGGAACCCTGATCCGTCTGTCGATCTTTTTTGGCGAGGATTTTTCTTATACAATATTAGGCGAAAATGATACTGGCGGGTCAACAATTGTATTGAAAATGAAACTGGAGTAATGGAGGAAAACAGGCATGTATAAAGTTCTCTTAGTAGATGATGAACCGGCAATACTGGAGGCCGAGAAAAGGGCGATTTCTCAGAGGATAAAGGATTTCGAGGTGGTTGCGGAGGCGTATTCCGTAGACCGGGCGATCGAGATTTTTGAAGAGATCCATCCTGATGTAATTCTGACCGATATGAAAATGCCGAAAAAAAGCGGTATCGAGTTGATTAAGTATATTGGACAGCAGGAAGATAGGCCTGCTGTCTGCATCGCAGTCAGCGGATATTCAGACTTCCATTATGTACATGATGCATTTCTTTATGGGGGATTCGATTATCTGCTGAAACCAATGGAGCCATCAAAGATGGAAGAGTTATTTTCAAGAATCAGAAAGCTTCTGTCGTCAATGAGCAATGAAAAGAATTTAACCAATCTTTCTTCTGAAAAACCATCGGGGAAAGAGCTGGTATCGCTGATAGAACACTACGTGAAAAGCCATCTGTCAGAGGATAACAGTATCATAAGAATCTGCAGCAGGTTCATGATAAGCCAGCCCTATTTAAGTAAAATCTTCAAAAAATATAAAAACTGCACATACAACGAGTACATAATCAATCTGAAAATAACAGAGGCCAGAAAACTATTGGAGAGCCACGACTGTCTGATAGGGGAAGTGGCGGAGACACTGGGGTTTACAGACCAGTTTTATTTCAGTAAGGTATTTAAAAATGCGGTAGGATGCACCCCCCGCGAGTACAGGAAACGATTTATGGGGTAGATGTGGAGGCGGAGCGGTTGAGGGGGGACGCTGCAGAGGAAACGGATATGTGGTGTGGCTGGGCAGATCATTCGCTAACTGCCCCTAAAGGAAATACAGCCTGATTTTATGGAACCGGAGAGATTCACTGCGCTGTCCTGATGACAGCGCAGCTCAGCTCTCCTTGAAATTTTTTTCGGTGAAAAAATTTCATCCATAAAATCAGGCTGTATTTCCTTAAGGGGCAGTAACACTTATTTTATGCCCAGCCACACCACATATCCGTTTCCTCTGCAGCTGCTTTCTTCAAGGCGGCAGGCGTCCCCCCACCCGCAAAAAGAATTAGTTTTGGATTTTACAAAAGAATGTTTTGCATTTACATGTTTTTATGGGCCGTTTTTCTCTATAATAAGGCTATAAACTGATAGTGGAGGGATGAATTATGACAAATCGAGAACGGGAACAGGCAACTCTTAATTTTCAAAAGCCGGAAGGGCGGGGAACCGTTGCAGAGACGTTTTATCCATGGGTATTGACTACAAATAGATTTAAAGAAGAAGGAATGCCTGCTGAAATAGCAGATGGGGCCAAAGACATTACCAATAATATTGTCGGCAACAAGGCAAACCAGTCTGAAAAATATCTTGCCGTGGACTGGGGCGAAGGAGTAATGGAATATGAAAAGTATCTGGGATTTGATCCTGTAAGAAGAATACATTTTGTCCTTCCCTTCCGCCGTTTTGAAGAAAAGATTGTGGAGGAAACGCCGGAACACATTATCAAGCAGGATATTTACGGCAGACAGGTGATTAAAAACACGGGCTCCGATCTGGAACTGGATTATAAGCCGGTTATAGAGACCATGGAAGACTGGGAGAAGCTGAAAGAACATGCTGAAAAGGAACTGGAGAACTATTTCTCGGATGAGCAGATCGAGGCTGCGTATGGACATCTGGCCGAGGGCCACAATAGAGGAGATTATTCCATCCGCCTCAATATAGAAGGATTTTTCTGGGTGCCGCGTGAATTGATGGGAATCGAAGCCCATATGTATGCTTTCTATGATGAACCTGAACTGCTGCATGGGATCAATGATTACATACTGGAAATTTACCGGACAAAGCTTTTAAAAGTCATAGACCTGGTACAGCCGGATGTGATTTATTTTATGGAAGATTTAAGCGGGAAGAATGGCCCTATGGTATCTCCGGACTGTTTTGAAGAATTTGTGGCAGACTATTACAGAGCACTGATTCCGTTGTTCAAAGAGCATGGAGTCGGGAATGTATTCGTAGACACCGACGGAGATTTTGCCCGCCTGATTCCCAACTTCATGGCTGCCGGAGTGGACGGTTTCCTCCCTATGGACGTAAATGCAGGAATGGATATCGTAGAAGTCAGAAAACAGTTCCCAAAACTGAAATTCATCGGAAGCTTCAATAAACTGGAGATCGCAAAAGGACCGGAGGCCATAGACAAAGAATTCGAGCGTATCCTGCCTGTAATCAGGGGCGGCGGATATATACCCGGGTCAGACCATCAGGTGGCGCCTTCTACCTCGCTTGAGGATTATAAGTATTATATAAACAAACTCAAAAACATCATGGAACAGGCAGGGGCTGACCTGTAAGGGGACGCTTGTCTGTGATGATGTCTGCGCAGACATCCCCGACGCCCCCGCAGACATCATCACAGACCGCTGGGTGCGTACGGCCGGGAGCGACGGATCGGAATGGATATGTGGGAAGTAAATGTACAGGCAGGCGTTCTACACCCTACCAGTTAAAAACCTCAATAAATCTGCCTCTGATAGTGGTTTTGAATAGTAGTAACCCTGTATCTGATCTATCCCGAAGTCGATGACGAGCTGCCGCTGTTCTTCGGTTTCTACGCCTTCGGCGACTACTTGCATTCCGAGTTCTTTGAAGGTGCGGACCAGGTTTTTTACGGCCAGGGCGGAGGTTGGGTTTTCCATGGATGCGTATACGAGGCTGCGGTCCAGTTTTACGGTTCCGAAGGGAAGGCTGATGACGGTGGCTATATTGGAATAGCCGGTG
This sequence comes from Clostridium sp. D5, assembly GCF_000190355.1. Taxonomy (NCBI): domain Bacteria; kingdom Bacillati; phylum Bacillota; class Clostridia; order Eubacteriales; family Clostridiaceae; genus Clostridium; species Clostridium sp. D5. Next base: position 786,070 of record NZ_GL870809.1, read on the forward strand.
CCAAAGTCGTCCAGTCCCATCATGATGCCGTGCCGTTCCATTTCCAGGGCGAATTCTCTTACGATCTCCGGGTTTTCCGCCAGGGTGCTTTCTGTAAACTCGATCTTTAAGGTGTGTGCCGGAGTGTGGCAGCTGTTAATGATGCCAAGCACCTTTTTCGCCAGCTCTGGCTGAGAAAACTGAATTGCTGAAAAATTGACATGTACACACTTGATTGGTATCTGCATTTCCAGAAGCTGATTGATGAATTGGCATACTTTTTTTAGGATAATGTATGTAATCTCAATGAGAAGACCAGTTTCTTCTGCGATTGGGATAAATTCCGAAGGATAAACAGGCCCGACGGGGGTATCGTTCATTCTCATCAGGGATTCGGCATAGAGAAAACTTCCTGTCTTGATGTCATATATGGGCTGGTAAAACATTTCGAAGCTCTGGTCAGTCAGTTTGTCTTTTAAAATCTGTATAATCTGGCGCCTGCGCTCCAGATTGGCCAGCATTGCTCTGTCACAATAGCAGATCTGCCCGTATTTTTCGGTTTTGGCCTGCATGACGGCATATTCTATGGAGGCAATGGTCTCCTCCAGTGTCTGTGAGGCTTCCGTATGCCGGATAACGCCTATGACAGCGGTAAGGGTAAAATGGAAATCATTCACCTGCCATGAGCCGGACATCCGTTTTTGAATTTCATAGATGCAGGTTCTTATCTTGTCATCATCTTCCCTGGGAAATAAAAGTGCAAATTCATCTCCGCTGAAACGGTAAACATTCTGCTGGGGCCCGGCCATGCTAAGAAATTGAGAAACAGATTTCAGGAAAGCATCTCCGTTCTGTTGTCCACAGGTATTGTTAATCTGGCGGAAATCGCGCAGAGATACAACGACGAGCGTAAATGGCCTGTCGGGATAGCGGGTAAGCAGCAGGGTAAGCATATTCAAAAGCTCCTGCCGGTTCGGAAGATTGGTCAGATAATCCAGTGATATCTGTTTATTCTGCAGGTGAAGATATATAATGAGCAGTGCACAGGTAGCAGCAGTGCCGGACAGAATAATCTGTGGATACAACTGCTGGAAAACGATGACTAGGACTGCAAGTACCGGAAATGCCGCTAAAATCCTGGAAATTTCTTTGTCAAGTTTCTGATAGTTTTTCAGGGTAACCACAATACATGCCAGGCAGTAGAAATAGAAGATGAGGTAAGTTGTGCCAATCATGCTTCCCCGCGTATACCCTTGGGCTGCTGTAAGATCGAAGATATTCCGGGTAAATGGGTTGAGCACAACAAGAACAGCATATCCAAGCCCCGGGATAGAGCAGAAGAGAAATGCCTTTTTTAAATTAGGGCTTTCGGTGTAAATGATTGCCAGAGTGTATAAAAAATAGGTCATTCCCATCAGCGGGGTGAGGATAAAGTATAGCGTGGTAATCAGCCATGTCATCCACAGCGGAATAATCTGATAAAAATAAATCATAACTGTGGACAATATATTCGTCAGCATGGCACAAAAAGTAACAAACAGACATCCCTGAAACATTCTGTTTTTCAACGTCGGAAGGTGGCTGCCCTTTCGTGAATAAATTAAAATAATCCCAAGCATCACAAGAGAGATGCTTTCGGGTGCAATATTCCAGGTCATTTTATTATGTACTCCTTACAGCATCATTCCCATAATATATAAATCATAGTATTTGCCGTTCAAAAGGGTAGAATTCTTGCAGCATCCCTCCACGGTAAAGCCAAACTTCAGATAAAGAGAAACCGCATCTGTATTATCAGTACGCGTATCCAGGCGGATTCTGGTAGTCACCCCGTTGCCGCGTGCCCATTCGATCAGCCGGCGGATCAACTCCGATCCAATCCCCTGTCCCTGATACTTCCTGGCAACGACAATCCCAAGCTCTCCCTCATGGCGTGCCTTAATCTTATGGCTGGAACTGATCGTAGCAATCCCCGCGATCTCGTCTCCATCCATGGCCATCAGCATAATATTATTCTGATTCCCATCCAGAGCCTGAATAGATGCAGCCTGTTCGTCAACATTCAACGGATACTCATCCTTTTCAAAACTAAGAAAAGTAGTCTCGCCCCCAACAAAATTATAAAAGCTGACAATCTTTTGCGCATCATCTGCATTCGCTCTTCGAAAAACAATAGTTGAATGATTCATATGTGACCGTCCTCTCCATCTGTCCCCAGATATTATACTAAAAGACTTCTAAAAACATTCTTTTAGTCATTATAAATTGATTTCACTAATAATACAACAAGAATCTTGCCATCTTGCCTTAAGAGACGGAGAGGAGGACGTATTAAGGCTATGCGGAAAAGTGCATCTGATTGAAGATATACAGGTTCATAGATTCAAGAGGTAAAATGAAGACACAAGACACACATAGTCTATACCCATCCGCCGCACTGGTCCGGGATCCCAACCGAGGAATGTGTATTTCCTGCCGAAGGGATGAGCCAGCCAGGCGGAGTGTGAGCCGCAGGCCTTCCTGCCTGTAAGGTGGGTTTAAAACGCCTTAGAGCGGACGATTAGAAGTTCTTATAGAGCCAGAGGCGCTCAGAAGGGATGAAACTTGATTTTCCAAAATCAAGTTTCATTCCGACCTAAGACGAGAAAGCATCGGCTTTCTCGTTGCATGTCGGATGTTCCCTTCTGAGCGCCTCTGGCTCTATTAGAACTTCTTCGTTAAGCGGTCAGGATTTTAAACCCACCTTACAGGCAGGAAGGCCTGCGGCTCACACTCCGCCTGGCGTCCCCATCCTTTCAAAAAAATCTCGTTACTCCGAAAGATACCATCCCCAGAGATACAGCAGCGGCCAGATCAGTCCTACCAGGCTGAATGCCGAGAACCCTGTTGTCATAATAGCTATAATGATATTAATTACATAGTAAGCAGCCAGGATTATTCCCATAATCAACACTACTGCTTTGGACTTTGAGGCAACACCTATGATACCGGATACTATAATAATCAGGGAGCCAACGATCGTGATTATATAGCTGGATGTAGTTGGTGCCTGAATACCCATTGCTTCATAAGTAGCAGCCATTGTTGAGCTCATAGCGATGGCGGCAATGCCTGACAGCAGGGACAGTGCGCCGATTACAATCAGGATGATAGATATTACTTTTAAAAGTTTGCTTCGTTTCTGCATGTAAAAACCCTCCTCGTTTTAAAAAATTAATAGTTAAGTTGTATAGAATCATACGCTTTCTTTGTTGGAACGCGCAGGATTACCTGTTTCATATATAAAAAGTTGTTCCTACATACGTCTGAGCGCCTCGATCGGGCTGAGTCTGGCGGCTTTTCTTGCAGGATAGATACCAAATACAATTCCTACGCTGCAGGAGAAGATGGTTGCTATGAGAATCGCCGGGAAGGAAAGCTGGGCTTTGATCCCTCCGATTCCAAGAGCGCTGATCAGGGCAGTGAGCCCGGCGCCTAGTATGATGCCGATGATTCCTCCCATTCCGGAAATGATTGCGGATTCGCAGAGGAACTGGGCGATGATGGAACCTGTCTTGGCTCCCAGGGCCTTGCGGATACCGATCTCCCGTGTACGTTCTGTGACGGATACCAGCATGATATTCATAACCCCGATACCGCCGACAATCAGTGAGATACCTGCTACCAGTGCGACGAATGCGGTTACCCCGTCCATGATGGAGCCAAACATATCAGAGAAGTCCATAGGCTTCTGCTGGATGAACGGTGTGTCACCAAGATTCTGATGTCTGGAGTTCAATATTTGTACGGCACTTTTGGCGATCCTGGCGGCCTGGTCCTTGTCATATGCAGTGATGGAGATGGAGGAGAATGCTTCTACCGGAGTGCCAAGGTCCGTGGATACGGTGTAAGGCATCTCAAGGGAAATGCTCTTATCCATTCCCATTGCAATGTACTGCTTTTCTGCTTCCATCATTTCCTGCGTCGTTTCCCGGATGCCGATAATATTCACATTCTGGATACTGCTGTCTACCTGCAGTTCAATTGTCATTCCGACGACATCTGTATTTCCGAATAAATAGATTGCCGTCAGTTCGTTAATGACGCACACTTTGTTGGCATTTGCAACATCATTATCCGTAAAATAACTTCCTTTTACCAGGGGATCCTGGTATTGTGCATTCTCATAATCCGGGGTAGTGAGTCCGACATAGGCGTCAAATTTACCCTTTCGGGTTGTGATGGAGCCAAGTGTTGCTGTATAGCCGGACACGCTCTGCACAGAATCACTGAGTGAAGTCTTCAGAAAGGAAATATCTTCCCCTGTGATACAGTTCGGATCTGAAACTTCGTCTGTGTTTGCCTGTATGGTTACTGTGTTGTTCTGCTCGTTTGAAGCATCGACCACATCTTTTTTCAGACCGTTTCCTATGGAAACGATGGTGACGACAGATGTGATGCCTATGATGATACCCAGCATCGTAAGAAAGGAACGGCCTTTATTGGAACGGATATTATCAAGAGCCATTTTTACATATTCTAAAAATTGTCCCATATTATGTCCTCTTTTCTCAATCAGTCCGTCTATTCTTTCACCGTGTCTGCGCCGTCAGCGGAATCCGTATTCTTTGCCGGTGCTGCGATTGCCTTCATACCATCTTCAATATCTACATTCAGATCATTTACAACTTTGTCGCCCTTCTTCAGACCACTTGTGACCTCGATCTGAGTAGTGGAAGCAGTGCCCAGTTCAACTGGTTTTTTCTTTACAACACCGTTCTCGATTACGTAGACGAAATCGCCTTCAGAAGAGGTGTTGATTACTTCTGTCGGAACAACGAGTACATTATTGGCTTCAGCGACTGTCATTGTGATTTTGGCGGTGGCGCCGATGCAGAGGTTCTCATCCGGATTATCAATATGGATTTCTGCGCCGATGATCGGATTTCCTTTTGCATTGTTAATGGCTATTTTATTTACTTTTGTCAGTTTTCCTTCGTATTTGTAATTGCCTACAGTGATTGTGGCCTCATTACCGACTTTCATTTTCTCATAGTCATCCGGGGAGACTTCGATCTTCACGCGGACTTTTTCTGTGCTGGCGATGGTGAACATTGCCATGCCCTGTGTTGCGGTATTGGACTGCAGCGCATCTACGGATGCGATTACGCCGTCCATGTCGGCTTTCATACCCTCGCGGCCTTTTTCCACCAGTTCGGCAGGTGTCAGCGCCGTGAGCTCTGCAAGATTGTCACTGATATCCAGGTTCGCCAGTTCTGCGGAGGACATACCGGCTTCTGTGGTTGAAGTGTTGGCTGCGTTGTAGGCAGCCTCCCATTCTGCGTAGGCTGCATCGTACTGTGCTTTCAGGGCTGCGTAGCCGGCATCATCTACAGGAGTGTTGTTGATACCTGGTGCTGCCTTGTCGATTTCCTGCTGTGCTTTTTTAACGGCTTCTGCGGCTTTATCGTATTTTTCAAAAACCGGCTGTAAAGCTAGGATTACAGCGGTATCGTTATCATCTCTTTGATCTTCCGGTTTTGCCAGTGCGGCATCCAGGTCGCCGCGGCGTCCTGCGTAGTTGGTGTTTATCTCATCAATCACTGCCTGATTGGCCTTGATGATTTCATTCTGCTCAGCCACAATCTTCTGCAGGCGTGCCTGCTCCGGTGCAGCGGCATCTGCCGCCTGCTGATTCGCCTGATACTGTGCATAGGCGGCATCAACCTGGGCTGCAAGGTCATTGACCTTATCTGCCAGCCTGTTGGCCTGGTCTGCAGCCTGGGCAGATGCTGCATTTGCTGCGTCAATGGCTTTGGCATTCTGTGCTTTTGTTGCCTGTGATGCGTTCAGGCTGGACTGCAGGCTCAGCTGTGCCTGCTGGTTGTCACGCTCCAGGTTGGTGGTGTCAAAACTCACCAGAAGATCCCCGGCCTTTACGGTATTACCTACAGTGGCATTGCAGATGGCAACAGGTGCTGTGACGGGTGAATAGTAGGTTTTGGTGTTTTCACTCTCAATCTTACCACTTGCATTGTAGATTTCTTTGATATTGCCTGTTGTAACTTCCGCTACCTGCAGGGAAGCTGCCTGTGTTTTGCTGCTGCCTGCGGAGAGCTTGGAAGCGGCAAAGATAATGATCCCCAGAACTGCAATCACCGGGATGATGACCCAGGCGGGAAGTTTTTTCTTGGGCGGTTTCGCTGCCCCGGCATCCTCCAGCTCATAGGAATCTTCTCCGGAAAGATTGTCTTCATCCATGAGATCTGTATCAATGGTGTCTAAAATTTCATCCTGTTCTTTTTTCTTTTTGGAAAACATATTATGCCCCTTCCCTTTCTTCGTTCAGATAATCATCTTCTATACGTCCGTCAACGATGCGGACAACTCTTTTGACCTGCTGGGCGATCTCGTCATCGTGAGTGATGATGATGACGGTTCGGCCGCCCCTGTGGAGGCCCTTTAGAATCTCCATGATTTCTTTGGTGGATTTAGTGTCCAGGTTACCGGTTGGTTCATCTGCCAGTACGATCGGCGGCTGTGCAGCAATCGCACGTGCTACGGCAACCCTCTGCTGCTGTCCTCCGGAAAGCTCGCTTGGCTTATGTTTCATACGCGTGCCCAGTCCGACCTTATTCAGCGCTTCGACCGCTATGTTACGACGTTTCTGTTTGCCCAGTCCGCGGTAGATCAGCGGCAGCTCTACATTTTCCACTGCATCGAGATTGGCGATCAGGTTAAAGCCCTGGAATATGAAGCCGATTTCTTTATTCCGGATATCTGACAGCTGGTTATCTGTCAGTTTGGAAACATCGTGTCCGTTCAGAAAGTAATTTCCTGAAGAGGGGACGTCAAGACAGCCCAGCATGTTCATCAGTGTGGACTTGCCGGAACCAGAGTGGCCTATGATTGCCACAAATTCACCTTTTCCGATTTCCAGATCTATGCCGTCCAGTGCTCGCACCTCGTTTTCGCCGGGATTGTAGATTTTATGTATGTTCTCAACTTTAATGAGTGGTTCCATGAATCATCCCTCCATGATTTAGTATAATGCAACTTGTATTACTTAACTAATACAATATTCTTTTGGCGTTAAAAAGTCAATACTTTTATAGGGAATTCGTGCTCAAAAAATGAATAATGGGAAACATTTACAGTAAAGGTATTGTCTGTTACAATACAGTCGTGCAATATAACGGACTTGGAGGAAAAAAGCGTGAGAAGATTACTGCCGTTTCTGAACGGTTATAAGAAAGAAAGTATTGTAGGGCCGCTGTTTAAACTGCTTGAAGCTGCGTTTGAACTGATTGTGCCCCTGATTATGGCACAGATTATTGATGTGGGCATCCGGTACCGGAATGTACCATATATATGGAAAATGGGTGCGGTTCTCGTGGTGTTCGGCGTGCTGGGGCTTGGCTGTTCACTGTTGGCACAGTATTTTGCGGCCAAAGCGGCGGTTGGATTCGGAACCGGACTGCGGCATGAACTGTTCCGTCATATCGGCCTGCTGTCCTATGCAGAGATCGACAAGGCAGGCAGCTCCACGCTGGTTGTGCGTATGACAAGTGACATTAACCAGGTGCAGTCGGGGGTGAATCTGGTGCTCAGACTGTTTCTGCGTTCCCCGTTCATCGTTGTGGGGGCAATGATTATGTCCTTTACCATTGATGTGAAAGTGGCGGTTATATTTTTAATCACGGTGCCTGTAATGTCTCTTGTAATATATGGCATTATGATGCTCACGATTCCTCTGTATAAAAATGTCCAGAAAAGCCTGGATCAGGTTCTGCTTTCCACCCGTGAGAATCTGGCCGGGATTCGTGTGATCAGGGCATTTAGGACACAGAATCAGGAAAAAGAAGAGTTTGAGGAAAAAAGCAGCAGGCTGATGCGGTATCAGCAGCTTGTAGGAAAGATTTCCGCTCTTTTGAATCCGATGACCTATGTACTTGTAAATCTGGGCATTATTGCAGTTGTCTGGTACGGCGGGGGTGCTGTGGAAGCGGGCAGGATCAAGCAGGGGGAAGTGATTGCGCTTGTGAACTACATGACTCAGATACTGCTGGCTCTGGTGGCGCTTGCCAACCTGATCGTCTCTTTTACGAAAGCGATGGCTTCAGCAGGCAGAATCAATGAAGTATTTGATCTGAAACCCGGAATTACGGATGGTCCAGAAAACGCACAGAAAGGCGGAAAAAACGTTTTTGGTACGGATCTTCCGCGGGTTACGATGCAGGATGTCACCTTTTTTTATGAGGGAAGCCAGGCACCGGCACTGTCAAACATTTCTTTCAGCGCAGACGTGGGCGAGACTATAGGAATTATTGGGGGAACAGGCTGCGGTAAATCCACGCTTGTGAATCTGATCCCTCGTTTTTATGATGTCAGCAAGGGTGCTGTATGTGTGAACGGCACGGATGTGAAGGCGTGGGAGCTCGGCGTTCTGCGGGAGACAATCGGTGTTGTTCCGCAGAAGGCGGTCCTGTTTCATGGGACTATCCGGGAAAACATGAAGATGGGAAAAGAAGATGCCTCGGATGAAGAGATCAGAAGCGCTCTGAAGACGGCTCAGGCACTGGAGATTGTAGAAAATAAGCCGGAAGGGCTGGATACCATAGTCAGTGAGGGGGGCAAGAATCTTTCCGGCGGGCAGAGGCAGCGGCTTACGATTGCAAGGGCACTGGTGAGGCAGCCCCAGGTACTGATATTGGATGACAGTGCATCGGCGCTTGATTTTGCCACGGATTCCAGGCTGCGCAGGGCGCTCAAGGAGGATACGTCAGGGATGACCGTATTTATTGTATCCCAGCGGGCAGCTTCTATTATGTATGCGGACCGGATCATTGTTCTGGATGATGGGGAGATTGCGGGCTGCGGTACGCACAAAGAGCTGCTTGGAAGCTGCCAGGTATATCAGGAGATCTGTTATTCGCAGCTTTCCAGAGAGGAGGTGGGCTAGAATGTCACGAAGAAATGACGGTACTGTTAAGAAGATTCTGTGTTTCATAAAACCCTACCTGCACTACCTGGCACTCTCACTGGTCTTTGCGGTAATATCGGTTGCCCTGACGCTGTACGCACCGATACTTACGGGAAATGCAATTGATGATATTATAGGAACCGGTCAGGTGGATTTTGATTCTATTTTTTATATCCTGAAAATCCTGGCTGTGGTTATATTTATTACAAGTGCGGCACAGTGGCTCATGAATCTGTGCAATAATACGATTACCTATCGTGTTGTAAAAGATGTGAGGACCCGTGCCTTTGCGCAGCTGGAGATTCTTCCTTTAAGATACATTGACAGCCATCAGTACGGCGAGACGATCAGCAGGATTATTACGGATGTGGAACAGTTCTCAGACGGTCTGCTGATGGGATTTACACAGCTGTTTACAGGGATCGTGACGATTGTCGGTACGCTGATCTTTATGCTGTCCATTAATGTAAAAATCTCACTTGTTGTCGTTCTGATTACGCCTCTGTCCCTTTTTGTAGCCAGCTTTATTGCAAAGAGAACGTATACGATGTTCAGGGCGCAGTCCGAGGCGCGGGCCAAGATGACGTCACTGGTAGATGAAATGGTCGGCAATCAGAAGGTTGTCCAGGCATTCGGCTACGGGGAACGGGCTCTGGACCGGTTTGACGAGATCAATGGCAGGCTGCAGGAAGTAAGCCTGAAGGCCATCTTTTTCTCCTCCATTACGAATCCCAGTACAAGGTTTGTCAACGGGCTTGTGTATGCGGGAGTCGGTATCGTCGGAGCATTTACGGCTATAAGCGGGGCGATCTCCGTCGGGCAGCTGTCCTGTTTTCTGAGTTATGCTAATCAGTATACAAAGCCCTTTAACGAGATATCCAGCGTGGTAACGGAGCTGCAGAATGCATTTGCATGTGCGAAGCGGGTTTTTGATTTTATCGAAGAGACTCCGGAGATCCCGGATGACCCGGATGCCGCCGCGATGGGGCAGGCGGACGGGAGTCTGAAGCTTGAGGATGTTTCGTTTTCCTATAAGAAGGAGGTTACTCTGCTGGAGCATCTGAAGCTGGAAGTAAAACCGGGCCAGAAGATTGCAATTGTGGGGCCTACCGGCTGCGGGAAGACAACTCTGATTAACCTTCTGATGAGGTTCTACGATGTGGATGCGGGGCAGATTATTCTGAGCGGACATGATATCCGTGAAGTAACAAGGGACAGCCTGCGGGCAAACTATGGCATGGTGCTGCAGGAAACCTGGCTGAAATCGGGGACTGTTGAGGAGAACATTGCCTATGGCCGTCCGGATACTCCGCGGGAAGATATCATAGCCGCTGCAAAGGCGGCCCATGCACATGGTTTTATTAAGCGGATGAAAGACGGATACGATACCTTTATTCAGGAAGAAGGCGGCAACCTTTCTCAGGGGCAGAAGCAGCTGCTTTGTATCGCAAGGGTTATGCTGAACCTGCCGCCCATGCTGATTCTGGATGAGGCGACCTCCTCGATTGATACAAGAACGGAAATTAAGATACAGGAAGCATTTCAGAAGATGATGGAAGGGCGGACCAGCTTTATTGTAGCCCACCGTCTGTCCACGATACGGGAAGCGGATGTTATCCTGGTAATGAAAGACGGAAATATTATAGAGCAGGGGAATCATGAAGAGCTGCTCAGAGTCGGCGGGTTTTATAAGAATCTTTATGAAAGCCAGTTTGCGCACTGATAACAGGCTGTGCAATAGTATAAGGAAAACAAAGAAAACAGGAACCGGTGCGGTACTGCTAAGAGATGCGGGGCAGTGCAGTACCGGATTTTTTTATGAGTAAGGGGATGGGGAGTTGAGGTGGGCTTGCCCACTTTGCTATGGTGGAAGATACTTCCTGTTCACAGAAAAAACACAATTCTACTACATGGTATTCAAATTTTCTTCATACAATGGTGGGGTAATAAGGGGCAGAAAGGATGGTTGAATGAAAAAGAGTATTAGAAGGCTATTTCTAGGGATAGCAGTTTTGTCGTTTGTATTTACAGGATGCAGCCATCAGGGGAGAACCGAAGATAAAGAGACAGATACAGTAAACTCCGGTAAAGTAACGGCTGAAGTGCCACAAGAGGAACGGGCAGATGAAGACGCACAGGGGAGTATTGAGTTAAGTGGTATGCTGCAGGTGGACGGGAAGAGTGAGAACTCGGAATCAGAATCTGTCAGCACAAGTGACGAGAACCAGAATGCGGTTCTGGTAGAGAATGGCGGAACGCTCACCATGACAGAAGGGAAGCTGACAAAATCAGGAGATACATCCAGTGCAGATGAGAGTAATTATTATGGCGTGAATGCGGTATTTGTAACTACAGCAGGGAGTGAATCCAGTATCAGTAAAAGCGAGATTACATCCGCGGCGGAGGGGGCAAACGCGGTATTTGCAACCGGAAAGGGAGCGCTTATTCATGCGGATAATGTGAAGGTCAGTACTTCCGGCAATTCTTCGAAAGGGATTTATGCTACATATGGAGGCCAGGTTAAGGCAGAAAACATAGAAATTACGACAAGTGGCACCCGCTGTTCACCGGTGGCGGCAGAACGGGGAAGCGGCAGTGTGTCCGTACAGGGCGGTACCGTGCGGTCAACCGGGGCCAGCAGTCCATGTATTTATGCGGCGGGAACCATATCTGCTGAAAAGCTGGAAGGCACTGCGGATGCAAGCCAGATTCTAATGATAGAAGGCAGCAATACAGTAACGCTGAGAGGCTGTGATCTCTCCGGTTCAGGGGAGTACGGCGTGATGTTATATCAGAGCAGCCCTGACAGCACCGGGGAAGGAACTTCCCGGCTGAATACTGAGGATACAAAGCTGACAGCTACAATGGAAGGGCCGATGTTCTTTGTGACAAACACAGAGGCCAACGTGATTCTGAAAAATACAGAGTTAAAATACAAAGGAGATGTATTGGTCAAAGTATCCGGCAACAATATAAACAGTTGGGGAACCCCGGGAAGCAACGGGGGGAACCTCACACTGACTGCAGTGGATCAAAAGCTGAAAGGCAGAATAATCTGTGATGAGATCAGCACCGTGAATCTGAAACTGAAAGAAGGCTCAACCTTCAGCGGCAGTATTAACAGCGATAATAAAGGAAAATATATAAAAGTCTCCCTGATGGAAGATGCCAAATGGAAACTAACAGGAGACACCTATGTAAACGTATTGAAGAATGTGGAGCAGTCGTGCAGTAATATTGAATCAGAAGGATATAACATTTATTATGACAGCACAGACAGCGCGAACAGCTGGCTTGCAGGAAAGACCGTCAAGCTGGATGGCGGAGGGGAGATTACACCCCGGTAGTCAGGAAAATCTTTCGCATAAGAAGTTAAATACAGGAGTAAAGAAAAAGGGCTTGCAAGAAACAAAAAACTTGCAGGCCCTTGTTTGTGTACTTCAAAGTACTTCAAAGGGGTCAGACCCCTTTGAAGAATATAAAATGTGCTTGACATTTAATGTAAAGCGTACTATACTCGAAATGTAAAATAAACTATACATTTTATGCAGGGGCAAAGGAGTGTGGTGATTATGAGGAATGGTGACATGAGGAAAGAATTAAAGTTTGGTCTGGCGTTTAATGCACTGGCTCTGTTACTTCAGCAGTTTACGAATGCACCGGAACTGGTTAAGGGATTCCTTCTGGGGATGGCGATCTGTCTGATGCTGATCGGAATCCTGCCGGAAAAGTCTTACCAGAGAATAAAAGAGTATAAGAGGTCTATGTTTTATGGAGGAAAACAGTAGTGAATATGGTGATTAGAAATGGGGTATGTTTTTGGAAAATAAAATTCAACAGCTGAGGAAAGAACGGAGAATTACGCAGAGTGAGCTTGCAGATGCAGTTGAGGTGACCAGGCAGACGATCATTTCTCTGGAGAACGGCAGGTATAATGCGTCATTAATACTGGCACATAAGATTGCCCAGTATTTTGGAGTCAATATTGAGGATATTTTTATTTTTAATCTGGAGGAGGAAAATATATGTTTATAAAAGCGCTGCGTCAGGGAGCAAAGACAGATGAGGAATACAGGGAGAAATTAAAGGGCAGGATCAGGATCGATATTTTTATGTGCGGTGTGGGTGTGCTTACGATTGCTGTGGCAATTGTGATGATGCTCAGAGGCGGAGAATATCAGGAAGGCTTTTTATGCGGAGTCTTTACAGGAACCGGCGTAGCTGTACTAATATTTGCGGTGAAGGAGATCTTTAAGTCAAAAAAGCTTTTGAAAAATGAAAAGCTTCTGCGCGAGGAACGGCTAAAAATATCAGATGAGAGAAATAAAATGATTGTGGAAAAAACATCCTACTGGACGGGGTTAATTGTTATGGGAGTCTGCTATGTTGTCCTCTTAATTTCCGGATTTTTTAACTTTGCAGTATTCTGGACGGCATGGGGAATATTGATGCTGTATTTTCTTGTCACAGTAATTGTGAAGAAATATTATGAAAAGAAGCTATGATCCGTTAAGGAGTCATAGCCTCATGTTCACGTTTCAGTTCTGTAAAGCACTCGTGGGCAGTCCAGAACTGGTTGGTTGGAGTCAGGACTGCTTTATAGGGCAGCGGGCCGGCCCCACTTTTTTTCAACGCGGCAAGTGCCTGGTTCAGACGGTTGTCATCAAAGAAGGCAAAGACGACCATCGTATCGGGCAGGGCACTTCCTGTATAGGTACCTTCGGCAGGAACGGCGTCTTTTATGCCCGCCAGCACGCCGAGGGGCTGGTGATATTCTTCCTCTTTCACATGTTTCAGGCGGACATGGAGTGGGAAGAGCGCCATTTCAATTTTTAAAAGCTTTTCTTTATCGGGAATGTGAAAAAGCAATATTGTTTCTTTCATAGATAATCCTCCTTATTTTCGAGCCTTACTATTTTTTATATTGTAGTCTATTTAAGGGGAGATTGAAAGGCTATGAAAGGAAAAATATTCTTATTGACAAATCTATAACAAGGATATATAGTTGTACTAACACAATAGTACAGAATGAGGAGGGAGATCATGATAGAGATCAAAAACCTGACTAAGATTTATAAACTTAATAAAAAGCAAATGAAGGAATCCAAGACCACAGATCCCATAAAGACTGCGGTGAATGACCTGAGTCTTGCGGCAAAACAGGGAGAGATATACGGACTGCTGGGGCCGAACGGCGCCGGAAAGACAACCACGCTGCGGTGTATTTCCACGATTATCAAGCCGACAAAAGGGGAGATATTCGTATCTGGTCATGAAGTACAGCAGGAGCCGGAAAAAGTAAGAGAAAAGATCGGCTTTCTGACCGGAGACATCAAGCTGGATCCCCAGTTTTCGGTGGACTATATGTTCGATTTCTTCGGAAGGTTACATAACATTCCGGAGGATAAGCTGAAAACAAGAAAAGAAGAACTGTTTGCATACTTTGGAATCAAAGACTTTTCACATAAAAAGATCAAAGAGCTGTCTACAGGTATGGCTCAAAAAGCTGCAATTGCGGTATGTCTGGTGCATGATCCTGATATCGTTATCTTTGACGAGCCGACCAACGGACTGGACGTAGTGACAGCACGCGGCGTTACCGATTATCTGAAAAAGTTAAGAGACGAAGGCAAGCTTGTAATTATTTCCACCCACGTCATGTCAGAGGCTGAAAAAATCTGTGACAGAATTGGAATTATTATAGATGGCTGCAAGGTGGCGGAGGGAAGTCTGGATCAGATTCTTCATGACACGAACACAGAAGATCTGGAAGACGCCTTTTTCGAGCTTTACAGAATTCAGAAGGGAGGAAAGTAAGATGAGCGGGATTAAGCAAATATGTGGAAAAGAGCTGGCAAGAGTTTTCAAGGACAAGAAGATGATATTCTCAGTCTTTTTCCTTCCAGTGATTATCATGGTGGGAATTATGACGCTGGTCAGCAGTCTGAGCAGCAGTGCCCAGAAAGATGTGGAGGCACACAATTCAATTATATATCTTCAGAATGCGCCGGCAGGTTTTGATGATTTTTTAAAGGCCGCTGACAAAGAATGTGATATTTATACGGTCAGCGACAGAGCCGGGACAGAAGATATGATTAAAAATGGCGGAGCAGATCTGCTCATTGAATTTCCGGAAGGATTTTTAGATGAGGTATCCGGTTATCAGACAGGAGCACCAGTTCCACAGGTTAAGACTTATTACAACCCTTCTGAAGACTATTCGCGCGCCGCTTACGATACAGTGTCGAATGGCGTTCTGGAGGCATACAGGCAGCTGCTTTTATCCGACCGTGTAGAGGATATGGAAGGACTGACCGTATTTACAGTGAATTCAGATAACCCTGATATGGTAATCCAGGACGAGGAAAAAGCCAGCGGCAAAGTACTGGGTATGATGCTTCCTTATTTTGTAACCATTCTTTTATTTGCAGGAGCAATGGGAATCGGAACAGACATGGTAGCAGGAGAAAAAGAGAGGGGCACGATGGCAAGCCTTCTGGTTTCTCCGATCAAGAGAAGTTCGATTGTACTGGGAAAAGTGTTTTCGTTGATGATTATCTCAGGAGTATCTTCTGTCGTATATGTGGGGGCTATGGTGGCCTTCATGCCGCAGATGATGAGCGGAATGGGCGGAGATATGGGGCTGGATCTTTCGCTGAATTCAAGACAGATAGCCATGATGGCGGCTTTGCTTGTGGCAATCGCATTCCTGTATTCGGCAATTATTGTTCTGGTGTCCGTATTTGCAAAGACCGTAAAGGAGGCAAATTCTTATGTGATGCCGGTTTACATGCTGGTACTGGTGTTGGGGATCACTACAATGTTCACCACAAAGACCCCTCACGAATGGTTCTATGCAGTGCCTATTTATAATACTTCGCTGACTCTGCAGGGGATACTGACCCAGGAAGTGACCATGATGCAGTACGGAATCACGCTGGGAGTTACGCTTGTACTGGGAGCCGTATTAATCGGTGTGATCGCAAAAGCATTTGAGAGTGAAAAGGTAATGGCAATTTAACACGCATTATTGGATGCCCGCATATAGTAACAGTGAGAGAAGCTGCTGCTGTATGCGGGCATTTTTGGTGTGGTGAGATTATGAGATTATGTGAATTGCGGGAGAAGGAAGTTATTAATGTATGTGACTGCAAAAGGCTTGGATGCGTTGTGGATGTAGATATTGACATCAAAGAAGGCAGGGTGGAAGCCATCATCATTCCGGGGCCGGGGAAAATCTGCGGTTTCCTTGGAACAGACTGCGAATTCGTCATTCCATGGCGCTGTATCAAGAAGATCGGGCCCGATATTATTTTGGTGGAAATACAGGAAGAAAAGTTTTTGCAAAAGTTCTAGTTATTGTGTATAATGGGGGAAGAAATGGGAGGAAAGGCGGAATATATTATGAAATGTCCTTATTGTGGAAATCCTGATACAAGAGTAATTGACTCAAGACCAGCGGAAGATAATAATTCCATACGCAGAAGGCGTTCCTGCGATGAGTGTGGAAAACGTTTCACAACCTATGAAAAAGTTGAAACCATTCCGCTGATCGTCATCAAGAAAGACAACAACAGAGAACAATATGACCGCGCCAAGATTGAGCAGGGCGTTTTAAGCGCCTGCTATAAGAGGCCCGTTCCTGCATCGGAGATTCAGCGGACGATAGATGCAGTTGAACTGGAGATTTTCAACCGTGAAGAAAAAGAAATTCCAAGCAGCCTGATCGGGGAGATCGTGATGGACAAGCTGAGGGCACTGGATCCGGTTGCTTATGTAAGGTTTGCTTCTGTGTACCGGGAATTTAAAGACGTAAATACCTTTATGTCAGAGCTGAAGGAGTTTTTGGAGTAGGAGGGGCGCCTTCCGCGGATGGTGTAGGTGACGCCGGAGGGGATTTGTGCAGGTGTTTTTGGATACCGGGCGTTTAGCCTGGTTTCCGTAAGGATAAAATAGAAAAATCTGATGGAACCAGCGACATGCGGCCCCAAATCTGATGATTTGGGGCCTTAGTCGCTTCAGACTTTGCTTGGTGAAGCAAAGTTTGT
>NZ_GL870809.1:803659-806073 GCF_000190355.1 Clostridium sp. D5
TGTCCATCAGATTTTTCTATTTTATCCTAACGGAAACACGGCACACTTTAGGCATCCGAAAACACCTGCACAAATCCCCTCCGGCGTCACCTACACCATCCGCGGAAGGCTGGGCGCATCCGGCCGGGTGGGCGGGAGAGGCGGATGGAGTGGGCAGGGTGGGAGAGTATCATTATATTAGGTCTACCAGTTTGGCGGCGGAGTCCTGGAGCATTTGGTAGAAGGCGGGCTCGTCGGAGGTGCATTTGTGTTTGCCTTCTTCTATTAGTGTGATGAGGTCTTTGAGGTCCTGATTTTCGGGGGACTCTTCGAGGAGAAGCTGGCAGAGGCGCTGGGAGGCCTCTATTAGTCTGAGGGGGCCGTAGATGCGGGGCTCGTTTTCGAGGCCGGCGGCACTGGTGATCATGTAGATTAAGAGTTCGAGACTGGCTTCTTTGTTTTTCATTTTTCTTCCTCCCATTGATTGAAGTGTATGATTTGTTCGAGGGGGATTCTTCTGGGGTCTCTGGGGGCCCCCTCGGGGTAGCCTATGGACATCAGCATTTCTATGCGGTATGTATTGGGGAGACGGAGAAGCTTGCGTATGGCGGCATCGGTGTAGGACTTGATGGCACAGGTGCCGAGGCCTTCTTCTAGGGCAGAGAGCATGATGTTTTCGGCGGCCATGGAGGCATCCATCATACAGCCGTATATTTCAGAATTGCGGGAACCGTGCTCGAGGGCGTATTCCATGTCGGAACAGATTACCAGGATGACGGGGGGATGGCCGCTGAGTCCGGGGCTGAACAGGTCGACTTTGGCGACGAGTTTTGGGTCTGTGACGAAGGTAAAATGCCATGCCTGGAGATTGCTGGCGCTGGGCGCAAGTCTTCCGGCATCGGCAAGTCTTCGGAGAAGGTCTTCCGGGACCGGGGTGTCCTTGAATTTCCTTATGCTTCTGCGGGATTGGATTGCTTCGGTAACGTTCATAATCATACCTCTTTTCTTTTTTTAATCTGAAAATATTTTAGCCTTATAGGCTTGTTTTGGATCTGCGGGCAAATTTGAATTAGATTATCAGGAAATTGCTATCGCTTCGCTATAATCAGATACTTTGTAAACCTGGAAATATTTCATAAAATCCGGGGTGTGGACGTCCGGCTTATCTGCAAAAGAACATCCCCTGAGTATAAAAAAATTATAGCACAGAAATACATATATATGGAAATTATAATCACAGGAAATAGATTTAATTTGATGGGTTTTGAGACATACTAAATGTGTAAATTATAGAAAAAATGTTGACATTATTTTGGGAAGATAAATTCATAATAAGCAGATAAAACTTTATTGGAAGAATGTATAGGCTTTATTCTAATAAATCCAGCTCAAATGGCATGTTTACAAGAGAAAAGAGAGGAGAATACATCGTGAATTATGTAACAACAATTTTAAGGGTGGCGATTGTAGCCTATGCGCTTGTGTTTGCAGTGGTATTTGTGAAGGACTGTATGAATCACAAGGAGGACTTTAAGGGGCGGAAGCATGTCACCCTGTTTGTGATCGGTGTCATCACGAATTTTTTTGACACTCTAGGCATCGGAAGTTTTGCGACCACGCAGGCGGCTTTTAAACTGACAAAATCCAGCTCTGATAAAATTATGCCCGGGACACTGAATGTTGGGGACTGCATCCCGGTCATGACGGAGTTTCTATTGTTCCTCGGCCTGGTCGAGGTTGCGCCGCTGACACTGGTATCTATGATTGTGGGGGCAATTATAGGTTCGTTAATCGGAGCCAGTATTGTATCAAAATGGCCGGTCAGGGTGGTACGGTATGCTTTGGGCGGGGCGCTGGTATTTTTGGCAATTATGATGGGATGCCGTCTGATGGAGATCGGACCTTTTGGGATCGCAGGTACAGCAACAGGGCTGATCGGCTGGAAGCTGATTGTGGCAGTCGGCGTGAACTTCCTTCTGGGAGCGCTTATGACAATCGGAGTAGGGCTCTACACTCCCTGTATTGCCCTGTGCAGCGCCCTGGGCCTGAATGTAAAAATTGCATTTCCGGTAATGTTCGGATCCTGTGCATTTCTGATGCCGTCCTGTGGATTTGCATTCATTAAGAAAAGTAATTACGACAGGGCTGCAGCTGCCTGGCTGACCATCGGAGGTGCGGTGGGAATATTCATTGCATTCTACATTGTACGGTCACTTCCGCTGGAGGTCCTGACATGGATTATTATAGTAGTGATGCTGTATACGGCTGTCATGTTTTTCAGGGACGCCGTAAAAAATGCTGCATAAGTTTTAGCTCATGAGCTTTAGCCTCGGGAGCGGACGAAGGGGGCGCTTACCGTGAGCCGGGACGGACTGTGAAAAGCACCTGTCCTGTTGGAAATACAGCCGCTGCGCTAAGCGGCAGTAAGAGGAAAT
>NZ_GL870809.1:806389-841452 GCF_000190355.1 Clostridium sp. D5
ATTGCATTCTACATTGTACGGTCACTTCCGCTGGAGGTCCTGACATGGATTATTATAGTAGTGATGCTGTATACGGCTGTCATGTTTTTCAGGGACGCCGTAAAAAATGCTGCATAAGTTTTAGCTCATGAGCTTTAGCCTCGGGAGCGGACGAAGGGGGCGCTTACCGTGAGCCGGGACGGACTGTGAAAAGCACCTGTCCTGTTGGAAATACAGCCGCTGCGCTAAGCGGCAGTAAGAGGAAATCCGCAAAATCAATCAGAACCGAACGCATTCACCGTTTAATCTGATGATTAAACGCCTCAGGCGTTCTAAAAATCTGCTTCGGAAGCAGATTTTTTCTGACTGATTTCACGGCTTTCCTCTAACTGCCGCTATGCTCGCTAAAAGCATTTCCAACAGGACAGGTGCTTTTCACAGTCCGTCCCGGCTCACGGTAAGCTAGGTTCATCCGCCGATAGGAAAGAACTCTTTCCCCGGTTGGATACCAGACCGGGCCAGCGGATGGAATAGAATTGGCGTAATTTTCATATCCGCAGTAGGTTAAAAATAGGCTTTTCCAGTAAATTTAAAATAGTGCCCCCGTTCTGATAAGCGGCACTAAATTCGTTCTTGTAGATGTACGATTACGCGCCGTCAGTACCTCCCCGGCATCCCTGTCATGAAGCGTCCCCCATCCGCGCCGAGACTAAAGCTCGTCGCTGATTCCTTAATTAAGTACTTGCCAAAACGTGTCAAATCTTATAAAATGAAATCGACAATTTAATAATGAAGGTTATTTGAAGAAGGAGACAATCATGAAAAGAAGAGTAACAGGGATTCTTTTAGTGCTTACTATGGCTGTAACTGTTGCACTGAGCGGATGTTCAGGTGACAAGGAGAAGCAGAAGTCAACGACGGAGAATAAACTTTCAGGAAACCCAGTCGAGGGCGGGAGTATCAAAGTAGGTATATCCCAGGATTTGGACAGTCTTGACCCACACAAAGCAGTTGCGGCAGGAACAAAAGAGGTTTTATTTAACATTTATGAAGGCTTGGTGAAGCCGGATAAAGATGGTAATTTAATTGAAGCCGTAGCGAGCGATTATGCAATTTCGGATGATGCAAAGGTATACACCTTTACTTTGCGTGATGGGGTGAAGTTCCATAATGGGAATGACGTGACGGCGGAAGATGTAAAATATTCTATAGACAGATGCGCTGATACGTCAAATGGTGATCCATTGGTATCAGCGTATTCTATTATAGAAAGTGTGAATATTCTGGATGAAAAAACAGTGGAGATCCGCCTCACGGAACCGAATACGGAATTTCTTGCCTATATGACGACTGCGATTATCCCGAAAGATTATGATGCGCTGGAGACAGTGCCGGTTGGAACCGGGCCGTTCAAGTATGTATCACGCAGCCCTCAGGAAAATGTAATCCTGGAGAAAAATGAGGATTACTGGGGAGAAAAGGCACATCTGGACGAGGTGGAATTCAGGATCGTGGCCGATGCAGACATGCTGGTAACGAATCTCAAGGGTGGATCTATTGACATGGCAATGCGGCTGACTTCCAGCCAGGCGGCAGAACTGACGGATGGTTTCCACATTGAAGAGGGAACCATGAACCTGGTGCAGGCGCTGTATTTAAACAACGACACAGAGCCTCTGAACAATGAGAAGGTGAGACAGGCACTTTGTTATGCCATTAACCCGGATGAAATTATGGATATGATGGCCGACGGGAAGGGCGTGCGTATTGGAACAAGTATGTATCCCGGCCTGAAAAAGTATTATGACGATGAATATGCACATTACTATGAGCAGGACTATGAGAAAGCAAAAGAACTGCTCAAAGAGGCAGGATATCCTGACGGATTTGATCTGGAGATTACGGTTAGCTCTGCAGACCAGCCCCATGTGGATACTGCACAGATCATCGCAGAAGAACTGAAGAATATCGGTGTCAATGTGACCATTAAGCCGATTGAGTGGGAAGCATGGCTGGAAGATGTCTATGCGGGGCGTAATTATCAGTCCACAGTCGTGGGTGTTGACGCTTCCAATCTGTCGGCCCGCGCAATGCTGGAAAGATTTACATCCGTAAGCAGCGGCAACTTCATTAATTTTAAAGACGAAGAGTATGACAGCAAGTTTAAAGAAGCAATCTCTTCCACCGATGAAGCAGAACAGACAAAACTGTATAAAGAAATGGAAGGCATTCTTGCAGAGAAGGCGGCCAATGTATATATCCAGGATCTTGCGAATCTGGTGGCGGTCAGCGATAAATATGACGGGTATACATTCTATCCGTTGTATGTGCAGGATATGGCGGCAATTTATATGGTTGAATAGTATACAGTCCCGTAACAGTTCAGACTTGTCTGAACTTGTTATACAGCTTCGGGGCGGTATGGATTACATGCAGTTTCAGGGGATACACATTCCAACGCAGAATGGGGCATAATGAGTATTGATGCATCTGGCCCCGGGGAGGTAAGTATGAAATTTGTTTTAAAGAAAATAGCAGGTCTTATAATCGCATTATTAATTGTCAGTATACTTGCCTTCCTTGCGTTTGAAGTGATTCCAGGGGATCCGGCGAGATCGATTCTCGGCACGGAAGCTACGGAGAGCAAGGTCCAGGCTCTGCGGGAGGAGATGGGGCTGAACCGTCCCCTGCCGCAGCGTTATGGACAGTGGGTGAAAGATTTTGTTACAGGAGACATGGGAACCTCTTATTCTTACCAGGTTCCGGTAAAAGAAATGATCGGGGATAAACTGCCCGTTACAGCAGCGATGACAGTGATGGCATTCCTTTTTATTCTGCTGTTTTCCATACCGGTCAGCCTGCTGAGTGTGAGATATGCTAATAAATTAGTGGATAAGCTGTTTTTGATTCTGAACCAGATTACCATGTCGATCCCGCCATTTTTTATCGGAATTATTTTCACTGTATTGTTCGGTCTTATTTTTAAATTGTTTACACCCGGGGGATACGTATCTTATACAGAGAGTGTGGGAGGATTTCTGGGATATCTGGTCCTGCCGTCCATTGCGATCGCACTTCCCAAGGCGGCGATGACTACGAAGATGTTGAGAAACTCCCTGTTGGACGAGATGCATAAAGACTATATGCGCACAGCCATGAGCCGGGGAAACAGTCCATGGAGAATGCTGGTCAGGCATGCGTTCCGTAACGGAATTCTTCCGGTTATCACATTTCTGGGCATGGCAATTGCGGATGTGATTGCCAACAGTATTGTGATTGAGCAGGTCTTCGGGATACCGGGACTTGGCCGCACATTGATATCCTCCATTTCAAAACGGGATTATCCGGTGGTGGAAGCCGTGATCGTCCTGATTGCGGTTATCATTCTGGTAATTAATGTGATTGTGGATCTGCTGTATCGGAAATTAGACAAACGGATCGAGATATAGAGGTATGAATGTGGAAAAGCAGCGAATAAAAAAGCGGAAAATGGGAAAAACTGGATATAACTTTACATTTGGCCTGGTTCTTACCGTAATCATGATTGGGCTGATCGTGCTTGGGTTTTTCTGGACCCCTTATGATACAGAGGCAATGCAGGGATCAATAAAACTGAATGCACCGTCTCTTGCACACATTTTCGGCACGGACCAGTTTGGACGGGATGTATTCAGCCGTGTACTGGCCGGGGCCGGGAGTACTTTTTTAGTAGCGGCCGGCACGATATTGATTGGCGGCGGGATCGGCATCATTGTAGGTTCGGTGACGGGATATTTCGGGGGCTGGCTGGATGAGATGCTGATGAGGATCAACGATGCAGTGGCCGCTTTTCCGAGCGTACTGCTTGCGCTGGTGATCATTACTGTGTGGGGAACCGGAAAATATAAGGTCATGCTGGCGCTTGGGGTCGCATTTATCCCCAGCTTCGCCAGAATTGTGCGGGGAGAATTCATGCGCTGCCGGGAGGCGGACTATGTGACCAGCGCAAAGTTAATCGGGGTATCCACTCCCAGAATCCTGTTTGTACACATCCTCCCCAATATTCTGCCGGCGCTGCTTTCTGCGCTGACCATCGGGTTTAATAACGCGGTGCTTGCGGAAGCAGGGATGAGTTATCTGGGAATCGGGGTACAGCCGCCGGATGCCAGCCTGGGAAGAATGTTGTCAGAATCCCAGACCTATCTGGCAGGCGGACCATGGTGCGCTGTGTTCCCGGGACTTTTCCTGGTGCTGATTGTGCTGGGGGCCGGGATGCTGGGCGAAGGGATTCTGGATAGATTCGGAGGTGGAAGATCATGATGAAAGTAGAAAATCTGTCCATCCATTTTGAGCAGGACGGTGAACTGCAGGAAGTTGTGCGGGACATCTCTTTTTGCCTCCAGGATGGGGAAATCCTTGGAATCGTGGGAGAGTCCGGCTCCGGAAAAACCATGACGGCACTGACAATTGCAGGGCTTTTGAAAGAACAGGCCGTGCTGGATGGAGGCAGTATATTTCTGGATGATACAGATCTCTTAACACTGTCAGCCAGAGAGATGCGGGAAATCCAGGGAAGGGATATCAGTATGATATTCCAGGAGCCAATGACAGCGCTTAATCCCACGATGAAGATTGGCAGGCAGGTGGAGGAATCGCTTGTACTGCACACGAAGCTGTCTAAGGAAGAGCGCAGAGAGAAGGCGCTTCGGGCGCTTCAGGACGTGGAACTGGTGAATCAGGAGGATCTGTATGGAAGATACCCCCATGAACTGTCCGGGGGGATGCGGCAGCGCGTTATGATAGCCGCTGCAATTGTATGCAGGCCGAAGGTGCTGATCGCAGATGAACCGACAACGGCTCTGGATGTGGGAACACAGGAAAGCATCTTAAAATTGCTGAAAAAGCTGAATCAAAAGTATCACATGGGGATCTTGTTTATTTCACATAATCTCCGGGTCGTAAACGAGCTGTGCAGCCGTGTACTGGTCATGAAAGACGGCGTGATTGTGGAGGAGGGGGCTGCAGAGAAAATTTTTAAAAACCCGCAGACACCTTACACAAAAGAGCTGATCCAGGCGATCCCGGGCAGGACAAAGAGCAGCGCTTTTTATAAACTCCTGAGAGCAAAGGCGGGTGAGTGAGATGGCAGAAAAAGTACTGGAGCTTAAGCATGTAAATGCATTTTATAAAGAAGGAAAACAAAAGAAGCAGGTGCTGGAGGATATATCATTTACACTGTACGAAGGAGAGATTGTCGGCCTGGTCGGTGAAAGCGGCAGCGGCAAGTCCACACTGTGCAAATGTGTCCTGGGTCTGCTTAAAGAATATGAGGGGGAGATTACCCATTACACAAAGCGCCCCCAGATGGTGTTTCAGGATCCATTTGGTTCCCTGAATCCCAAAAAGACCATCGGCTGGATTCTGGAAGAGCCGCTGAAGGTCCAGGGGGGATATTCCAAAGAGGAGCGCAGGAAAAGGGCAGAGAAAATGCTGGTGCAGGTGCATCTTCCCAAAGAATTTTACCGCCGTTATCCGGGGGAACTGAGCGGAGGGCAGCGCCAGAGGGTGAGTATTGCACTGGCCCTGATTACGGGGACGAAGTTTATTCTTGCCGATGAGCCGCTGTCTGCACTGGATGTTACGGTACAGGCACAGATGATAGAACTGTTGAAAGAACTGCAGAAAAAAGAAAAGATATGTTATTTGTTTGTATCTCATGATTTGGATGTGGTCAGCATGCTGTGCAGCAGGGTGCTCTTTTTAAAAGACCGGAAAGTAGAGGAATATGCGGACATATAAATTGACGGTAGTATATGACGGAAGCCGGTATCAGGGCTGGCAGAGACAAAAAAGCACGGAGAAAACCGTTCAGGGAATCCTGGAGAGGGCTGTCACCGAGGTCACCGGGCGCCAGACGGAAATTGACGGCTCCGGCAGAACCGACGGAGGCGTACATGCCAAAGGGCAGACGGCAAGTATGGTACTGCCCGGAAAAGTGGAGGAAACGGGATTTTGTGCCAGCCTGAATAATGCACTGCCCGAGGATATTCGTGTGAAGGAGATGAAGCTCGTAAAAAACGGGTTCCACGCGCGGTACAATGCAAAGGGAAAACGTTATGAGTACTTCATTGACACGAGGGAGAAACCGGATGTTTTTACCAGAAAATACTGTTATCATTATCCTTATGAACTGAATATCCCCGCTATGGAAGAAGCGGCAGAATATTTGATTGGTACCCATGATTTTGCGGGATTTACAGATAAAAAAGATGAAATGTCCACAATTCGGACGATTTATGATATAATCATTGAGAAACAGGACAGCAAGATACGGATGGAATTTTACGGGACAGGCTTTCTGTACCACATGGTCCGCATTTTGACGGGGACACTGCTGGAGATTGGCACGGGCGAAAAAAGACCCCATGAGGCCGCTGCGGCGCTGGAAGCGGGAGACCGGGAGTATGCGGGATTTCTGGCTCCGGCCAGGGGACTGTTTTTAAAAGAAGTTTACTATAATGAAGGCAGATAAAATGAGCATAAGACGCGGCAGGCGTAAGACACCGTCAGGACATGGATACAGGCTGTTCTGTGGGGATTCTTGAAGCGCGGCTGCAGCAAGAGGACGGGGAGTCGGATTACGGGGAAGGAGAAAGAGTCCTTTGTTCCGGTGATCCGGCTCCCGCATGTTTTTGCCTTAAGGAGTACTGGTACATCGAATAATATGTACAGGGAAAAAGATAAGGAGGTTTGTATGAAGTTTATATCGTGGAATGTAAATGGAATCCGTGCATGCGTGCAGAAAGGGTTTCTGGAATTCTTCAGCCAGGCGGATGCAGATATCTTCTGTATACAGGAGACAAAGATGCAGGAGGGGCAGCTTTCGCTGGAGCTGGAAGGATATCATCAGTACTGGAACTATGCAGTTAAGAAGGGCTACTCCGGGACGGCTGTATTTTCGAAGATTGAGCCGCTCTCTGTGGTGTATGGTATTGGAATCGAAGAGCATGACCAGGAGGGACGTGTTATTACACTGGAATATGAAGACTTTTACTTTGTTACGGTGTATACGCCGAATGCCCAGAATGAGCTTGCGCGCCTGGATTACCGCATGAAGTGGGAGGATGACTTCCGCGCATGGCTGAAAAAGCTGGAAGAAAACAAGCCGGTTGTGGTCACCGGTGATATGAATGTGGCACACAAAGAAATCGATCTGAAGAATCCAAAGACGAACCGCAAGAGTGCCGGTTTTTCGGATGAGGAGCGCCAGAAGTTCACGGAACTGCTGGATGCTGGATTTATTGATACATTCCGGTATTTTTATCCGGACCAGGAAGGGATTTATTCCTGGTGGTCCTACCGTTTCCGTGCCCGTGAGAAGAATGCGGGGTGGCGTATTGACTATTTCTGCGTGTCAGAGTGCCTGAAGGACAGGCTGGTTGATGCGGGGATACTGACGGACATTATGGGTTCCGACCATTGTCCTGTCGTGCTGGAAATGAATTGAGAATTAGGAGGCAGTTATCGTGACGAAGATTGATATTATATCCGGCTTTCTGGGAGCCGGAAAGACAACATTTATTAAGAAAATGCTGAAAGAGGCATTCTGCGGCGAACAGGTTGTGCTGATTGAAAATGAATTCGGAGAGATCGGGATAGACGGCGGATTCCTGAAGGAATCCGGGATTGAGATCCGCGAGATGAATTCCGGGTGCATCTGCTGTTCACTGGTCGGGGATTTTGGAAAATCACTGAAGGAAGTCGTGGAGAAGTACCATCCGGACAGAATTCTGATTGAGCCATCCGGTGTGGGGAAACTTTCGGATGTCATCAAAGCGGTGCAGGATGTGCAGAGCGAGATAGATACGGAGTTAAACAGCTTTACAACCGTGGTAGATGCGATGAAATGCCGGCTTTACAGAAATAATTTCGGGGAATTTTTCAGCAATCAGGTGGAATATGCCGGAGCCATTATTCTGAGCCGTACGGACAAAGCAAAACCGGAAAAAGTGGAGGAAAGTTATCGGCTTCTCCGGGAACTGAATGAGAAAGCCCCGATTATTACAACGCCGATTGCGGAGCTGCCGGGGGATAAGCTGCTGGAGACTATGGAACACAGCAAAACGCTGGAGGAGGAACTGCTAGCGGAGATTATATGTCCTGAGTGCGGCGGGCACCATGAGCATGGGGAGAGCTGCGGCTGCGGTCATGATCATGAAGAACACGGGCACCATCATGGGGAACATAAGTGTTGTCATGAAGAGGGCGGGCACCATCATGAGGGGCATGGGGAGTGTCAGGCTGAAGAATGCTGCCGTCATGATGAACATGATCATTGCCATGAAGGACATGACCATGGGGAAGACGGGCACCATCATGAAGGACATGGCCATGAGGAGCACGGCCACCATCATGAGCACGGGGAATCCTGTGGGTGCGGCCATGACCACGGACATCACCATGCTGATGAAGTGTTCTCAAGCTGGGGCAGGGAGACGATAAAGACCTATACAAAAGAAGAAATTGAAAATATTTTGAAAACCCTGGAAGCCGATGAATCACTGGGTGTGATTCTCAGAGCAAAGGGTATGGTTGCAGGTGAAGGCGGTTGGATCTATTTTGATATGGTCCCCGAGGAACATGAAGTGCGCAGCGGCGCTGCCGAATATACGGGGAGACTCTGTGTGATTGGTTCAAATCTGAATGAAGAAAAACTGGCGGAACTGTTTGGAATAAAATAAGCAGGAGCCTGACGGCTTCCTGTGACTATGCAGGCAGCCGTAAAGATAGGAGAGATTAGAAATGACAGAACCTGATGTAATGGTATATCTGATGACCGGATTTCTGGACAGCGGTAAGACAGAATTTTTAAAGTTTACTCTGTCCCAGGAGTATTTCCAGGTTGAGGGAAACACTCTTTTGATTCTCTGCGAGGAGGGGGAAGAGGAGTATGATCCGCAGGAAATGCTGGAGTACAATGTGAAAATTGAACGTGTCCGGGAGCAGAAAGATTTGACCGAAGCGTGGCTGGAGGAGATGGACTGCAAGTATCATCCTGAGCGTGTTGTCGTAGAGTATAACGGCATGTGGAAGGTCAGTGAATTTGAACAGATGAAACTGCCAGAAGGCTGGGGAATAGAGCAGAAGCTGACAACAGTGGATGCCAGTACATTCCAGATGTATCTGACGAACCTGAAGCCGCTGTTTGTGGAGATGGTGCGGGATTCCGAGATGGTGGTGTTCAATCGCTGTGCGGACAGAAAGCCGCTGGCAGGGTACCGCCGCAGCGTGAAGGTAGTGAGTCCCCGGGCGGAAGTGATTTTTGAGGATGAGAATGGGGAAGTGGAAAATATTTTTGAGGATGATGTCCCTTACGATCTGGACGCCCCTGTTATTGAGGTGCGACGGGAGGACTATGGCATCTGGTATGTGGATGTGATGGATCATCCGGACCGTTATAAGGGGAAAACCGTGGAATTCACGGCTCGTGTACTCAAACCCAAGGGCTTTCCGTCAAAGGTATTTATGCCGGGACGTATGGCAATGACCTGCTGTGCCGATGATACTACATTTCTGGGATATGTATGTAAAAGCGCCTATGCTCCGAAACTGAAAAAAGGGCAGTGGGTAAAGATACGGGCTAAAATCGGGTTCGCTAGAGTCTCTGTATACGGGGGTGTAGGGCCGGTTCTGGAAGCAGAGCATATAGAGGATGATGAGGCGATAGAGGAACTGGTTTATTTTAATTAGAGTTTTATAAAAGAATTGCATAAAGTTTTGTTTTGCGTTAAACTTATAACAAATACAGGAATAAGGAGACAGGTCTATGGAAAAGCAATTTGATGTAATCGCAATGGGAGAGCTGCTGATTGATTTTACAATGAATGGTGAGAGTGAACAGGGAAACAATATGTTCGAGGCATGCCCTGGCGGCGCTCCCTGCAACGTGCTTGCCATGCTGAATAAGCTGGGGAAGAAGACGGCATTTCTTGGAAAAGTGGGGCAGGACCAGTTTGGGGTTCTGCTGAAAAATACGCTGGATGAAGCGGGAATTGATACCTCGAACTTAAAAATGGATGCGGATGTGAATACAACGCTTGCTTTTGTACATACCTTCCCTGACGGGGACCGGGAGTTTTCTTTCTACCGCAATCCGGGCGCGGATATGAAGCTGACAGCCGGCGAGGTTGATGCAGAATTTTTGAAGAAGGCAAGATTGTTCCATTTTGGAACCCTGTCCATGACACACGACGGCGTCCGTGAGGCTACGAAAAAAGCGCTGGATATAGCAAAAGAGAACGGGCTTCTGATTTCTTTTGACCCGAACCTGCGCCCGCCGCTCTGGAGTTCACTGGAACTGGCGAAGGAACAGATGGAATATGGTTTCCAGTTCTGCGATATTCTGAAGATTTCCGACAATGAGATCCAGTTCGTGT
Organism: Clostridium sp. D5; assembly: GCF_000190355.1. Lineage (NCBI taxonomy): Bacteria > Bacillati > Bacillota > Clostridia > Eubacteriales > Clostridiaceae > Clostridium > Clostridium sp. D5. The sequence continues at coordinate 816,784 of NZ_GL870809.1, forward strand.
CCGGGAAAGAGGATTATGATGAGGGAATCCAGTATCTGCAGGAGAAATACCATATTCCGCTGATTCTGCTGACGCTCGGCAAAGACGGAAGCCGCGCGTACTATAAAGGCATGCGTGTGGAGCGGGGCGGCTTCACAATGAATACAATCGAGACAACAGGCGCCGGAGATACTTTCTGCGGAAGCTCACTGAACTATGTGCTGGAGCATGGAATTGAGGATCTGACGGAAGAGCAGTTAGGGGAGATGATGACCTTTGCAAATGCGGCGGCAGCACTGATTACTACCCGTAAAGGCGCGATCCGTTCAATGCCGGAGAAAGAGGACGTTCTGGAAGTTATCGGGAAGTAAAGAGATAAGCAGAAAATTTATGCACCGTTATTTTGCGTACTTCAGAATATGGGACAATCCTAAGTGATTATAATATATATAAGAAGCTTATACAGCGGTGCAGTATGGCAGAGAAACGCAGACACAGCAGTTATAGAAGGCCGTGGGGCAGAATTATACTGATTGGCGGTATTGCGGCTGCCAGTATTTTGTATACAAAAGCAGGGCAGAGAAATATGACTGCTACAGAAAATGAAGAAACGGCAATAGCAGAGAGCCGGGTGGAGGACAGCGATAAGCAGAATCCGCCCGGCTCTTTCAAAAAGCAGGCAGAAAAGAAGATTCTGTCGGTTCCATTCCTGAGCCAGAGCGATTATCCTACAGGCTGCGAGAGCGTAACCACCGTTATGGCGCTGCAGTATGCAGGATATGATATTTCTGTGGATGACTTTATTGACAATTATCTGAGGATTGGGACTTATTATGAGAAGGACGGAGAGTATTACGGCAACAGTCCCTACGATTATTTTATCGGAGATCCCAGGACGGGCAGTGGGTTCGGCTGTTTTGCACCGGTGATCCATGATGCGCTCGTTTCGGCGGCTGGCGCGGAGCAGGTGAAAGACCTGACTGGCACGCGGCTGGAACAGATTACGGAGGAATATATTGATCAGGGAGTTCCGGTGATTATCTGGGCGACGATTGACATGCAGCCGACCTATGAGGGAAAAGGCTGGACCATACTGGAAACGGGAAACTATTATACATGGCCTGCGGAGGAACATTGTCTGCTGCTGGTGGGGTGGGATGAAGAGTATTATTATTTTAATGATCCCAATCAGGACGAGTGCGTTACCGGATACAGAAAGGAAGTGGCTGAACAGCGCTATCTGGAGATGGGGAGCCAGGCACTGGCAGTGCTGCCTGCGGACAGTGCCGGCTGATTCTATAACATAATAACCCTCCGGGGGATGCACACTTTGTTATTTACCGGAATGTTTTGTAATCTGCCGTATCATATCGGTTACGGTCTGGCGCAGCGGCCTGGGACGATAGCCAAGTTCCCGGCTTGCTTTTTCATGTGAGAAGTTTCCGTTAGAAGTCAGGGTGTACAAAGCATAGGGGGTAAACACGGGGGTTTTCTTCCAGCATTTATAGTGAAGCTGTGCGAAGGGTGCCGCACATTTAGCGGTCCAGGCCGGCAGGAAGAAACGGGGTTTCTTCTGGCCTGCAGCGGCTGACAATTCGGTAAATAATTCTTTTAATGAAACAAAGCGGTTGGAAAGAATATAGCATTCCCCGCTTTTTCCTTTTTGCGCGGCTTTGATGGCCCCTGATGCAACGTCTCTCACGTCCACAAAGTCGTATCCGCCCTGTACGGCTAACGGCATGCCTTTTTTCGTGTAATTGGCTATCATGTGCAGGAGGCTGCCTGCAGGGCGTTCTGCCGGGCCTATGATGCCGGATGGATGTACGACAACCGCATCAAGTCCCCGGGCAGTGCTGTCCAGAACATACTGAGTGGCCTCTGCTTTCGTTTTGGCATAATAACCTGTGACATGCTCCGGGGAAAACGTGCGGATCTCGGAGATGACGGCATGCTGAGGTGCTTCGGGGATTGCATGTACGCTGCTGACATAAACCAGACGTTTGATGCCATGGCGGATGCAGGCGTCCACGACGTTTTTTGTCCCATCCACGTTGACGGCTCGAACCCCGGGTGTCTTTCCACCGTAGATAGAGATCAGGCCGGCACAGTGGATCATGATGATATCCTTTGACGGATTGGAGTTTTCTATGGAAAAAAGGGGTTCCAGCGTATCCGGGCAGCAGATATCTCCGGTAATATAGGTCAGAGCCGGGGAAGCAGGACAGACCAGTGCGGTTTCCGAGGGCAGAATAAAGGCCCGCACAGTATTTCCCTGCTTCACCAGTTCAGAAACAATGTGGCTGCCAAGATGACCGGCAGCTCCGGTTACGAGATATATCGTATTTTTCATAATAAGCACCTCCAGATGAGAATAAAACAGCACCGACGTGAACATACGTGACAAATGCCGCCAGGTGTGTGGATAAAAATAAATTCGGTGTAAGATATACAACACAGCGTTGCTTTCTGTTCTTACTTTAAATATAATAAAGGTATCAGAAGATGGCAACCGCCAGATTCAGTGTATCTGTCAGTAAGGCAACAAAAAAGAAAGAAGTGTTGATTGTTTATGAAAAATTTAAATTTAGACCGCAGGAGCAAGTATACCAGAAAAATGATAAGACACAGTTTTCTCCAGCTGCTGGAAGAAAAGCCGCTTGGGAAGATCACGGTTAAGGAAATCTGCGAAAAAGCCGATATCAACAGGGCTACTTTCTACGCCCATTACGAGGATGTGTACGATCTCCTGAATAAGATTGAGGAGGAATTCTATCAGGAAGTACTTTTGTCGGTGAGTAATATGGAACAGGGAAACTATACAGGCATTCTGCCTCTGGAGATATTGAAAAAAATAAGAGAGAACGAAGAACTGTGCAAAGCCATGTTCAGCAAATACGGGGACAAAGAATTCCTTGCCAGGATGATGTATTTTGCAAGGGCGGATTCCCTGAATGCCTGGAGAAAACTGTATCCGGATATGGAGGAGAAAAGACTGGAATGGCTGTATGAATTCATTGTCAATGGCTGCGAAGGCATCATCCGCAGCTGGGCAGTGAACGGGTTTTTGGCAGAGCCGGAAGCGATCGCAGAGTTCATGGCGCAGATGTTCCGAAGCTGCGTGCAGGGGATGGAAATGGGAGCAAAGGGGTCAGACCCCTCTGTAAGAGGGGTCTGACCCCTTTGCGGAAGAAACTATTCTATTTCTTATCCCCGGCTGCATATACTAAGAATAAGTAAAGATACTCTGGAGTTTTTTATGAGACAAAGACTATTCAAGGTCAGTTTTGGAGCATTTCTTGCCATTATGATTTTGGGATGTTCGATGAAGTATATGGCGGGTCATGTTAAGGTGGCAAACAATGTGAGCGGGCGGGATCTTCCCGTTTATTCCGTGGACACAGAAGAGAAAAGGGCGGCGCTTACGTTTGATGCTGCATGGGGGAATGAGTCTACTCAGAAGCTTTTGGACATTCTGGCCAAACACAATGTCCATGCGACATTCTTTATGACGGGCGGATGGGTGGAAAAGTATCCGGATGATGTCAAAAAGATCCTGGCGGCGGGACATGATCTGGGAAATCACAGTGAGAATCACCGGAATATGAGTCAGCTCTCTGAAACAGAGCAGGAGGCTGAAATCATGAACGTGCATGACAAAGTGAAGAAACTTACAGGTTATGATATGCAGCTGTTTCGGGCGCCGTACGGAGATTACAATAATACGGTGATCCAGACCGTGGAGAAATGCGGTTATCATGCGATTCAGTGGGATGTGGACAGTCTGGATTGGAAGGACTACGGGGAGCAGAATATCATTGATACAATTCTGGAAAATAAATCCCTGCGGAACGGTTCTATCATACTCTGCCACAATGGGGCCAAATATACGGCAGATGCCCTGGAAAATATCATCACGGGACTGCAGGAAAAAGGATATGAGCTGGTACCGGTTTCCCGGCTGATTTATCAGGAGGACTACCATATGGATGCATCCGGAAGACAGATAAAAAATTAAGAATAGGACTTCCTTTTTTGTACAAGATAGTGTACAATATTGAATCGGTGATGAAAATAGGCCACGTAACACGCAATTCCATCTAATGTGAACAGATGGGTACTCTAAAGCTATCAGGAGGTAAGAACTATGGCGGGAGAAATATTAGCGGCAAATGAAGTAAGTGTGGAATTTACAAATGTTAACGAGATTCAGGAATTTGTACAGATGATCAAGGAGTTTAAGGGAGATCTGGATATGAAGCAGGGAAGAATGACTGTGGATGCCAAGTCAATTTTAGGAATCTGCAGCCTTAACATGCAGGATAAAATGGAGCTCCAGGTGCACAGTGGGGAGTTTGAAAAACTCATAGATAAAATCCGGAAATTCATAAGATAAATTAAAAATTGAAAAAAGTCGGATAAGAAAGTTTGACATTTTTTCAGCACATAGTTATAATAATACGAAACAAGGGCGTTTTCTTCAGGGGAGAGAACGCCCATTTTTAAATTTCAGATAAACTCTTTCCGGGGACTCCGAAGATGGTGAAAGGACATATCAGAAGCCGTTTTGGCGGGAAACCAGTATAGGAGAAGTATAAAACATATAAAACTGTCAGATAACAGTCAGGAGGATATCTTATGAATGATTACACGAGAGAAGATATTTTAGAAATGGTAGAGGAAGAGGATGTAGGATTTATCAGGCTCCAGTTTACGGATATCTACGGAACCATGAAAAATATGGCTGTCACAGTGAGCCAGCTGGAGAAGGTGCTGAATAACGAGTGCATGTTCGACGGATCTTCCATAGAAGGATTTTCAAGGACAGAAGAATCGGATATGTATTTATATCCGGACTTAAGCACCTTTGAGATCTTTCCATGGAGGCCGCAGCAGGGCAAGGTGGCGCGGTTCATCTGTGATGTGTACCGTCCGGACGGCACACCCTATGAAAGCGATCCCCGGCATGTGCTGAAGCAAGTCATACGTGAAGCAGGAAAAATGGGATATACTATGAATGCCGGACCGGAATGTGAATTCTTTTTATTCCACACAGACGACGATGGTTTACCGACCACGATTACACATGAAAGAGGAAGTTATTTTGACGTAGGACCTCTGGATTACGGAGAAAATGCGCGGCGCGATATGGTTCTTACACTGGAGGATATGGGGTTTGAGATTGAGGCATCCCATCACGAAATCGCACCTGCACAGCATGAGATTGATTTCCGCTATGACGAGGCGCTTGCCACGGCGGATAATATTATGACTTTTAAGCTGGTCGTTAAGACGATCGCAAAACGCCATGGCCTGCATGCTACATTTATGCCGAAACCTAAGATTGAAACTTACGGTTCCGGAATGCATCTGAATCTGTCACTGTCAAAAGACGGCACTAATATTTTCCAGGACAGCAGCGATAAAAACGGTTTGAGCAGGGAAGGGTACTATTTTATGGGAGGCCTGCTGAAACACATGAAGGCCATTACCTGTATCACCAATCCGACTGTAAATTCCTACAAACGCTTTGTACCCGGGTATGAAGCGCCTGTCTTCATGTCCTGGTCCGCGAAAACGAGAGGGCCGCTGATCCGTATTCCGTCTGTCCGCGGGGAAAAGACGCGGATCGAGCTCAGAAGCCCGGATCCTTCTGCGAATCCGTACCTTGCGCTGGCGGTATTGCTTGCAGCGGGGCTGGACGGCATTAAGAACCAGATTCTGCCGCCGGACAGCGTGGATGAAGACATACAGGCAATGACAGAAAAACAGCGCAGTGAGCTGCATATTGAGGCTCTTCCGTGGAACCTTATGGAGGCGGTATGCGAGCTGGAGAAAGATGCGTTGATCCGGGAGGTACTGGGAGCAGATCTGACAGCCAAAACGATTGCCTCACATAAGAAAGAATATCACGACTATTGTATGCAGGTTACAGAATGGGAGCTGGCGAATTATCTTCATAAAATGTAAAACGTCCTGTACGGGTAAGGGAAAACGATAGAGCTTGTAATGGAAAGAGCAGGAGGTGTAAGCGGGTGTGGGCAGTATTGTGGTTGTATTTCCCAAAAAAGAAACTGCGGTAAATATTCGCAACCTGTTAGTACGGGGCGGCATTGACATTTCCGGCATCTGTACCACCGGTGCCCAGGCGCTTCAATATGCGGATAATTTTGATGAGGGAATCATTATCTGTGGATATAAAATGCAGGATATGTTATATTCGGAATTGAGGGAATGCCTGCCAGAAACCTATGAGATGCTTCTGATCGCTTCACCTGATAAGTGGTGTCATGAACTGGTGAGGGGCGTGGTAGGACTTCCGATGCCAATTAAGGTTTATGATCTGCTGAATACATTGGAAATGATGATGCAGACCATGCAGAGAAGGCGCAGGAAAAGAAAAGAGGCTGCCAAAAACAGGGATCACGGGCAGCGGGCGCTCATCGGGCAGGCCAAGGCGCTGCTGATGGAACGCAATAATATGACAGAAGAAGAGGCGCACCGCTATCTGCAAAAGAGCAGTATGGACAGCGGAACCAGTATGCTGGAGACTGCACAGATGGTGCTGACGATTATGTCAGAATAAAAGCTGCGAAAAGGAGAGACAATCATGAAGTTTACAAAGATGCAGGGACTGGGTAACGATTATGTTTATGTTAATGGTTTTACGGAGAGGATAGAGAATCCGTCTGAAGTGGCGGTGAAGGTCAGTGACAGACATTTCGGGATAGGATCTGACGGTTTGATTCTGATCAACCCGTCCAAAGTGGCTGATTTTGAGATGGAAATGTACAATGCGGACGGCTCCCGGGGGGAAATGTGCGGAAACGGAATGCGCTGCGTGGGAAAATATGTTTACGATTACGGCCTGACAGACAAGACTGAGATTGCGGTAGAGACGCTGGGTGGCATCAAATACCTGGAACTTTCCGTGGAAAACGGCAAAGTGGTACAGGTGAAGGTAGATATGGGTAAGCCGGAACTCAAGTCCGCGCTGATCCCAATCGTTTCAGATGAAGAAATGGTGATCAATGAGCCTATTATAGTAGATGGGAAAGAATATAAGATGACAGGCGTGTCTATGGGTAATCCGCATACAGTCGTCTATATGGATGACATTGAGCATCTGGACATAGAAAAGACAGGGCCCAAATTCGAGTATCATGAGCGTTTTCCAAAACGAATCAACACAGAGTTTGCAGCGGTCCTTGACAGGCAGACAGTCAGCATGCGTGTGTGGGAGAGGGGTTCAGGGGAAACACTGGCCTGCGGCACAGGTGCATGTGCAGTGGCCGTCTCCAGTATCTTAAATGGCCTTACAGAAGACGAGGTGACGGTCAGGCTGCTGGGCGGTGATCTGCTGATCAAATGGGACAGAGAAAAAGATACCGTATATATGACAGGCCCCGCTGAGGTCGTATTCGACGGGGAATGGAACCAATCATCAAAGGAGAATTAGAATGTTCAAAATAAACGACAACTATTTGAAATTACCGGGAAGCTATCTGTTTTCTACAATAGCGAAAAAGGTGAATGCCTATACCGCCGAACATCCGGACAAAGCGATTATACGCCTGGGTATCGGGGATGTTACGCAGCCGCTGGCACCGGCCATCATCGAATCCCTGCACAGTGCAGTGGACGAGATGAGCGAAGCAGAGACATTTCACGGATATGCCCCTGATCTGGGTTACGAATTTTTACGCAGCGCTATGGCTGATAATGACTATCAGGCCCGCGGCTGTGATATTTCTGCGGATGAAGTATTCATCTCAGACGGAGCCAAATGCGATTCCGGAAATATCCAGGAGATTTTCAGCACAGACAACAAGATCGCTGTATGCGACCCGGTATATCCGGTCTACGTGGACACTAATGTCATGGCCGGACGGACCGGGACCTATGACGTGAAGACAGAGACATGGAGCGATGTGATCTACATGCCGTGCACCGCCGAAACAAACTTTGCGCCGGAACTTCCGAAAGAGACACCTGACATCATCTATCTGTGTTTCCCGAACAATCCCACCGGCTCAACTATTACCCGGGCACAGCTCCAGGAATGGGTGGATTATGCAAACAAAGTGGGCGCGGTCATTATATATGATGCGGCCTATGAGGCCTATATTTCCGAAAAGGACGTACCGCATACCATCTATGAATGTGAAGGGGCAAGAACCTGTGCCATTGAGCTGAGAAGCTTTTCAAAAAATGCCGGATTCACCGGAGTGCGTCTTGGGGCGGCAATCATACCGAAAGACATAAAATGCGGTGAAGTAACTCTGCATTCCCTGTGGGCAAGACGCCACGGCACAAAATACAACGGAGCCCCGTACATCGTACAGCGTGCCGGGGAAGCTGTATATACTGAAGCAGGCAAAGAACAGCTGAAAAAACAGGTGGCATACTATATGAATAATGCTAAAGTTATATATGAAGGCCTGAAGGATGCCGGTTATACCGTGTCCGGAGGCGTGAACGCACCATATATCTGGCTGCAGACCCCGAAGGGAATGACCTCCTGGGACTTCTTCGATCATCTGCTCGAGAACGCGAATGTAGTCGGAACACCAGGATCAGGATTTGGCCCAAGCGGGGAAGGGTATTTCCGACTTACTGCATTTGGCAGCTATGAAAAAACACTGGAGGCTATAGAAAGAATCAAAGTAATGTAGTATATTTATGGGGGGCATGCTCATAGGGGTCAGACCCTTCTGCAAAGGGGTCTGACCCCTATGAGCTCCATATTCAGAATATTCAGAAAAATATGCTTTAAAACATTTTTTGATGGAAATTAAAAAAAGGGCTTGATTTTTTCCGCGAGTCTGATATAATAACCATGTTGCGTCTGACAAGGACAAGACATGATGATGCGGATTGGTGTAATGGCAGCACAACAGACTCTGACTCTGTTTGTGAAGGTTCGAGTCCTTCATCCGTAGTTGAGAATCTGCGAAAGCAGATTCTTAATTTTCTCTTTAAGAGAAGCACAAGTTTATACATATCGGAGTGTGGCTCAGCTTGGTAGAGCGCTACGTTCGGGACGTAGAGGTCGCGTGTTCGAATCACGTCACTCCGATTGGTTGAGTAAGATACCGGAATTCCATGTAAGACAGGAATTCCGGTATTTTCTTTTTGTATTTATACCCCAGCTTTATCCGGAGGATTACTCTCTTTTGGGGGATATTCTAACACTCCATTGGTAGACTGTGTTTTATGTGGCATCGTAACTATTATCAGGATATTGTGCTAAACGGGTTATATAAAACATTGAAATTAATTAAATAAAAGCAGATCAATTGATGAATTGAAGGCTAAGAGTAAAGAAATGAAGAAGAATCCTCAAAACAAACAGCTGGCGGATATGATAAACTATGTCAGCGACATTATGGCTGTTGTGATGGCCTGTATGATAGCAAGTTCTAATTATCACTAATAGAAAATTTAACGCTGACAACCTGACACAAGAGGTTGTGCCCCAATAAATAGCTCTTGTTTATCGGCACTGTATATTAAAATATAAATATACAGTGCCTTATTTTTACATATTTTTAACTGAAATATGCTGGCAGTATTTTTGCCAGTATGCTAAGCTTGCTCTAACGCAGATTTAATGTGAATGGCAGTGTCTGTATGCTCAGTAAAAGCATTTACAGAAAGGCAGGGAGTGATGCATAGCTGGACGAAAATTGATATAGCAATTATTATTACCCAAATGTTATTAGCGGGTTTTTATAAAGATTTTGTTGAATCTTCTAAAAAATTAAAATTTATAACCCGCTGTACATTAAACAGATTGTTCGTTACAGGAGCTGTATGTACTTTTATTCTGGAGCGTTTTGGAATCTTTGGGCGGGGACGATACTCTATTATAATATTTGCTAATTGTATTTTCTGGATCACACTCCTGTTAATAAGCATGTTATTTTCTGAAGGATGGTGCTGCGTCAAATGTGGAAAGCGTATAGGGCTTAAGCTCCTGGTTGTTAGTAAATGTCCATACTGCCATGAATCGTAAGAGGAAAGTGGATAGCTGCCAGTTTTTAAAGTCCCTGATCGTATGTTTCTATCCGTTTTATATATCCGCGGAAACATACACTGACACCGAGTGCGGTGGAAGATACGGCAAAGCAAACCATCGATGGTATTGCAACCGGTACCGTCCCATACTTATCTGCCATTCTGCCGATAAATTGCCGGGAGATAAGCATCGTTAATGCATATACGGTAAAAACAGGCACGATGTGTGCCTCTACATTTCTCATCGCGGCGTATAAGACGAGAAAGGAATTCATCACCGAATAAGATAAACACAAAAGCAGCAGAATGACTGCGGGTATTACGAAATTTTACTTATTTACCAGCCATCTGTCTTTCCTGCTGTTCGATCATTTTCTAATTACTGCAATATTAAAGAGAGAAAGATAACGTAAGATTAAAAAGTAACCACACCTTTACCGGCTGGTTACTTTTTGTTTGTATAACACATATCTGCCCATATAATTAACTGCCTGTCCTGTCAGGCATATTCCCTGTCAGGAGTTTCTTGACTCTGCTCAGATGCTGGTACATTGCCTCATAAGCCCGTTCGGGGTTCTGCGTCAGTATTGCCTCGAATATGGCTGTATGATAGGAAACGACCTCATCCATGGGGGTTGTATTTTTCAAGCTCCAGTACTGATGGTTTGATATAATCTGTGGCATAGAAGAGAGGCAGCTGGTAAAAAAAGCGGAATGCGATGCGTTCGAAACCGCAAGGTGGAACTCGGTATCCGCCTGGAAAAAATGATTATCCTGTCCGGCTTTCAGCTTGCGGATCTCATCAATAGAACGAAACAGGCTTTCCTGTATCTGGATGATATCTTCTGCGTTCGCGTGAATTGCCGCCTGCCTGCTGCCCTCGGATTCGATTAAACGCCGGAGCTGTACGGATTCCTGTAAAATAACTTCATTCTTTAAATAAGGCGTGTCTTGTTCGGAAGCAATAAAGGAGGGCGGGATATTGGTTACAAATATACCGGAACTTCTTTTGACGGAGACAATGTCCTCCCTGGTTAGTATGGAAATTGCTTCCCGGACCGGGACACGGCTGACTTTATAATATTCTGCAAGCTCACGCTCTGTGGGAAGCTTGTCCCCGGCCTTATATTTGCCGGATAGAATCTCTTTTTTTATATCTTCTGAAATAACTTCTCCCAATGATTTCTTTTTCATCTCTATGCCTCCGTATGATATCATGTGATAGAATTATACCAAAAATCAGAGCGTAAAGCAATGGTATAAAAAACATTGGTACTTATATATACCAATAAAGAGCGATAAATAAACCTATTAGATAAAAATGAATGTTGAAAATAGTGCAATATACATGAAAATAAAAAACAAACGAAAGTAATATTGACTAAAATCTATAAAAGTTATAATATTTTAATAGAAACAGGGCCTGTTAAAAACATAATAAATTGGTATTAAAAAATACCAAAATACAAGAAAGGAAAATCTATGTATCTTAATTTTATAGAAAAGAAAAATGATTTCCTGCGTGCAGCCGGCCGGACATATGACAGCGGCATACAGACCGGAACCGGCGGGAACCTGAGTGTCAGGCTTGATGATCATTTGATGATAGTAAAGCCAAGCGGTTTTTCTTATGGAGCATGTTCGGAAGAAAACTTAACAGTAACAGATTTTAGTGGGACGCTTGTACAGGGAAATTACCAGCCAACGAGAGAATCGGTTCTTCATGGAAATCTGTATAAAAAATTTACCGAAATTGGAGGGATTGTCCATGTCCATTCTCCATATGCAATTCTGGCATCCCTTCATTTTGATCAGGTTGAGCTTGTCACGATGCATTCTGCATTGAAGCTGAAGGCGCCCATACCTGTGATAGATGTGAAGACGCAGGCGGTAGAAGAGCAGGAGCTTTATAAGGTCTTTGATGCTTTTGAAAAAAATCCTTCCCTTACAGCGTTCATACTCAGGGGCCATGGTATCGTGGCAGTCGGGAAGACCGCGGAGAAAGCAGGGCAGACAGCAGAACTCATCGAAGAGACCGCCATGATATTCTGGGAAGATGAGAAAATGAAACGCCTAAATAACAATCAGAAATAGTTGAATTTAAAATCAGGAGGATACATATGCAGAACTATACGATTACCCCTATTATTACAGGATATACACATACAAACAAGGCAACTTACCTTTACCATCACAGCATACATAAGTACTATGATACAGAGGGATTCCTGGATTTACCGGTTACCATTTTTCTTGTGCAGGGAAACGGGCACAAGATCCTGATTGATACGGGAATGTCTGATACAGAAACAGCCGGAAAATACCATCATCCGGGTTCTGTGCAGCCAAAAGGCCATGCAGTCTATGAGCAGCTGGAAAAACTGGGGATCGGGTGCGAAGAAATCGATACCGTTATTTTTACACATTTACACTGGGATCATGTCTATTATATGGGCAGGTTTACAAACGCTAAAATGTATGCACAGCAAAAAGAATATGAGTTTGCGAAGAACCCGATCCCTCTTTACTATAAGTCATATGAATATCCTGTATTGGGGATAGAGCCTCAGTTTAAAGATATGGAAATCACCCTCCTGGATGGGGAATGTGAGGTGCTGGACGGGATCAGCGTGTATCCCAGCGCAGGACATTCCGTAGGTCATCAGACAGTCGTGGTAAATACAAAGGACGGGGAATATCATTGCTGCGGTGATTTGATTTTTACTTATGATAATATAAAAGAAGTTCCTGAGGCCCATTATGACATTACACCTCCGGGGCGGTTTCTGGATATCGTTGATTCATGGAACAGCATTGTTGAATTAAAGCGCAGGGCAAAATCACCGGAGTTCATTCTTCCGACGCATGCACCGGAGATGATTGATCTGGTAGAGTCGGGAAGAATACTGGGTGTATAGGCAGGGACAAAATATGAAGACAATCGCATTGATATCTTCTCTGGATACAAAAGAAGAGGAAATTCTGTATGCAAAACAACTGATAGAAAAGAAGGGCCTGTTCACATTTTTAATTGATTTGAGTACGCGCAGACTGGACAATATCCATGCTGATTTGAGCGCAAAGGAGATACTGGAGGCCGCAGGGATTTGGGAGAACCAGATCCTGAAGATGGAAAAAGCAGACTGCATCAGCGTGATGGAGAAAGCGGCAGAGTCAGCCGTTCAAAAAGCATACGCGGACGGACGGTTTCAGGGGATTCTCTGCATTGGCGGAGGGCAGAATGCCAGGATGGCGGCAGAGGCAATGAAACAGCTGCCTTTTGGATTGCCAAAGATGATTGTCTCTCCGCTGATCTCGGGAAAAAGAACGATAGAACAGTTTGTGGGAGCAAAAGATATTATTCTGAAGCATTCTATGGTGGATTTCTCGGGACTGAATTCCATCAGCAGAGAGGTGATTTACCAATGTGTGCAGGCGATGGCGGGAATGGTAATACATCCGTATCGCAGAGTGGATACGAATAAAACAAAAATAGGCATGACAATGCTTGGTGTTACCACCAGATTTGCCGATGGAATTGTGAAGGGTATGGAGAAAGAAGTTGTCTGTTTTCATGCTAACGGCACTGGCGGGAGATGTTATGAGGAGATGATAAGACAGGGCGTATTTGACATTTCTCTGGATGCGAATCTCCATGAGGTGACCTGTGAGATGCTGGGAGGTTTTTGTGAAGGGGCGCCAGGGAGGCTTGAAGCAGCGGGCCAGGCAGGCATTCCGATCCTCTGCGTCCCCGGAGCGGTTGATGTTCTTGACTATTATTTTGAAGAGGGCGAGACTGCTCGTCCTGACAGGTTTGAAGAACGGAAGCATGTATTTCATAATGCAAATATATGCCATACAAAAGCATTTCCGGAAGAAATGCGGATGCTGGGGGCAGAAGTGGCGAAACGGCTGAACCGTGCCAAAGGGCCGGTCACGGTAGTTCTTCCAGATGACGGTTTCTGTGAGGCTGGAAGAAAAGGACAGGCACTCTGCGACCCTGAAGCAGACCAGACATTTGCGGAGGCGCTGAAGTCGGAACTGGATAAAGGAGTCCGTGTGTTAGAGGTGGAGGGAAATATAAATGATAAGGCCTGCATTGACCTTTGCATACAGGAAGTACAAAAATGGATAGAAAAGAGGTAGGTTTATGACAATTTCAGCAGTTGTAGGATTGATAGCAGTACTGATATTCCTGATTTATTTCTCTTATAAAGGCGCACCTATCGTAATCGTGGCCCCTGTAGGCGCAATTATACTGGTATTGTTTGCAGGCGGGCTGGATGCTAAGGTGATGGCAACCTATACAGAAGTGTATATGAAGGGGTTCGGAAATTTTGCGAAAAATTTCTTCCCGCTGTTTGTCACTGGCGCTTTATTTGCGAAAATGATGGATAGTGTAGGTTATACGAAGTCGATTGCAAGATTTGTTGCGCTGCGGCTGGGAAAAGGCAAGGCAATTATGTCGGTGGTTCTGGCAGGCGCGATTCTGACTTATGGTGGAGTATCATTGTTTGTGGTGGCATTTGTAGTTTATCCGATTGCGATTTCTCTGTTCCGGGAGGCAGATATCCCGAAACGGCTGATTCCGGGGGCCATAGCGCTGGGGGCGTTTACATTTACGATGACAGCACTGCCGGGCACCCCGCAGGTACAGAATACCATTCCCATGTCCGTATTCGGGACCGATTCTTTTGCGGCGCCGGGGCTGGGGATAATCGCCAGTATCCTGTTGTTCGGGCTGGGCTATCTCTGGCTGTCGGGAAGAGCGAAAAAGGCGAAGGCACAGGGAGAAGGATACGGGGAACACCAGGATGAAACGGCGGCGGTTGATATGGCCGACGGTGCAGATGTCCCGCCGATTTATTTGGCGATACTCCCCATAGTCCTTATGTTTGGGTTGAACCTGTTTTTATCAAAGGTATATTTTCCGGGAGTGAGCGGCGGATACCTGGAAGATTACGGGACCACCCTTGCATCAGTTGCCGGTAACTGGAGTGTTATTATTGCAATTGTAATCTCTATCGTTGTTATTTTGCTGATGAATATAAAGAAATTAAAAAATATAGGGATTAATACGGTACTAAAAGATGGCGTGTCAACGACTTTCGGACCAATCGTCAATGCCTGTGCCATTGTCGGATTTGGAACGGTAATCACTTCTCTGCCGCTTTACACCGGGCTGCAGCAGCTTCTGGTCGGAAGTTCTCAGAATCCGTTGATATCGGAGGCGCTTTCGGTTAATATACTCTGCGGTATTACCGGATCGGCTTCAGGAGGGCTTGGGGCTGCAATCAGTGGATTCGCAGATACTTATATGCAGATGGCTGCATCTGCCGGAATATCACCGGAAGTATTGCACAGAATTGCTTCACTTGCATCAGGCGGGCTGGATACACTTCCATTTAATGGAGCGGTACTTACGACTCTAGCATTATGCGGGATGACGCATAAGCAGTCTTATAAGGATATTTGTGTGGTATCCGTTATTATCCCGATGTGTGTAACTGTCATCATGGTGATTCTGGCCAGTTTAGGACTTCAGTTTTAGGAGGTATCAAAATGTTGTCAAGAGAAAGAATGGAAAAGGTACTCGAAGGAAAACAGCCGGACTATATTCCGATTTTTCCGAAGATCAGCCATGCAACGTGCCGTGCGGTTGAGGGGATGACCATGCGGGATTATATGACAGATCCGGGAAATATGGCTAAAGCGATTATTGCAGCGGCTGAGAAGTATCAATGGGATGCGGTAGGAATCACTACAGATATTGCAAATGAAGGCATGGCGATAGGCAGCAAATACATCAGGCCGGAGGAAGAAACCTCGAAACTGACCGAATATTATTTGGAGGAACTGGATGAGTACGAGCGGGTGAAGGTCACCAACCCGTGGGAGACAGAGCCTACAAAAACCATCCTGCGTGCATCAGAGATTGTAAAAAAAGAGATTGGGGACAGAATTTACGTGACAGCATGGTGTAATGCTCCGTTGAATGTAGCCAGTCAGCTGATCCCTATGGAAGAACTGCTGGTGGGGATGCTGACAGACCCCGAGACGCTGCATGAACTGCTGGAACGATGTCTGGCTTACACGGTGAACTATGTCAAATACCTGGCGGAGACGGGGGTAGATGCTATTTCCTTCGGACACGCCATGGCATCCAATACTGTAATATCTGCACAGAATTATGAAGAATTTGCACTGCCTTATGAGACAAGGCTTGTTTCTGCAATTCACGATAATGGAGTGAAGGCGATTACTCACATTTGCGGGGATATACACGGGATTGCAGACCGCATTGCGAGGAATGGCAGCGATATCATTGATTTTGACCATCTGTGCGATGTGACGGAACTGAAGAAGCAGACAGGGAAAGTACTGAGGGGCAACATAGATCCGTCTTTACTGGCAAATGGAACGGCGCAGGAGGTTTATGACCAGACTGCAAAAGTCGTACAGGAAGGGAAAAAGGGCGGGAACTTTATTCTGGGAAGCGGATGTGAGGTAACCGCGACTACCCCACCGGAGAATCTGAAGGCCTTTGTGCAGGCTGGACGGGATTTTGGTAACTGCAAAGGGGTCTGACCCCTTTGCAGTAACTTTTTTGTTTCTTCCAAAAGTATTTGAAAAAATTTATTGGTTACAACCCGCGTAAACTCTGCGTTAGGAGTGCACTGGGAAATTTTAGGACAAAACATAAATTGCTTAATGTGTCGTTTTATAGTATAATGTCTGAACAGATTATTTTCCAGGAAGGAATTATGATTATGAAATTGTACTTAAGACGAAGGTTACATAAGGGACTTGCGATTGTCTGCACTCTTGCAGTGGTATGTCCCCTGATCCCTGTCCGGGCAGAAGATTCTGCATCTTTATCTCAGAAAATTGCCGAACAACAGACAGAGCTGGAAGGGATCAACCAGGAGATGCTGTCGATCAGCGATGAGATTCAGTCCATTGAGATGCAGTCGGATATCATGTCTGGCGAAGTCCTGCGTACGGAAGAAGCGCTGGCAGTTGCAACGGCGAATGAAGAACAGCAGTACGAGGAAATGAAAGCACGCATTAAGTATTTATATGAGACAGGCAATTCCTCTCTTCTGGAGCTGCTTTTCACTGCAGAAAGCATGGCCGATTTCCTGAACAAAGCAGAATTTATTCAGAACATCAGCGACTATGACAGGGACATGCTGGATGAATTAAGAGAAGCAAAGGAAGATATTGCCACAAAGCAGGAGACGCTGCAGAATCAGCAGAAAGCGCTGAGCGATCTGCAAGGCAGGCTTTCATCACAGAAGGACGAGCTTCAGAAAAAAGCGGAGTCTACCTCCACAGATCTGGAAGCATACAATGCGCTGCTTGAGCAGGTACGTGCGCAGGAGACAGCAGCATTAGGTTACCCCAGCGGTACGGATGGATCAACTGTGCAGGCAGAGGCAATGCAGGTTTCTGAGAGTGAGGAGAAGCTGCTGGCTGCAATCCTGGAGTGTGAAGCTTATCAGGATTACAATTCATTGCTGGCGGTTGCAACTGTTATCCTGAATCGGGTGAACGACCCGCGTTTTCCGAATAGTATTACTGAGGTGGTTTATGCATCCAACCAGTTTGAACCGGTGACGAAGGGCAGTTTGGACGCAGCTCTGACCAGAGGGCCAAGGCCGTTGTCTTGTCAGGTAGCCAAGGAAGCTCTGAGCGGGAAAAGACTGGCTGCAGTGGCGGACTGCTACTACTTTCTTTATGCAGGATCTACGGACAGGCCGGGGGTGAATGTCGGCAACAACTTATTCTTCCGAAGCTGGTAAGATTAATATGTTATGGGAAAGTTTCAGAATAAATTATTCATTCTGAAACAAGAGATACCCTAAAGTCTTAAAATAGACTTTAGGGTATTTTAGGTCTGATGTATCATAGTCGATAAATGGCAGGAACACCCGCAGGGCATGGGGGATGAGATGTCCGGAGAGAATAAACATGTCCGGATTTGTCAAGACAGATTCCTTATAGACACAGTATGATGTTAAAGTAAAGGAAAAAGCATAGTATGAATGAGATTGAGGCAGTGCTGAGAATGCAGGCGTATATAAAGGCGCATTTTCAGGAAGAGGACTTCAGTACAGAAAAAATATGCAGGGCGGTCGGATATTCCAGGCGCCATGCAGACCGGATTTTCAAGCAGCAGATGGGAAAGACACTCCAGGATTATGTGAATGCAGTATGCCTGACTGAGAGTGCTAATGAACTGGCAGGCACAAAAAACAGCGTGCTTCAGGTTGCGCTGAACAGCCATTTCACTTCCCATGAAGGTTTTACGCGCTCTTTTTGCAGACGTTTTCATGTGACACCTTCGGAATACAGGGAAAAATTGATTCCGATCCCTATGTTTGTCCAATATCCGATCAATCACTACTATGCATTGCTGAAATATAAGGAGGAAACAAATATGAGCAAAGATTTGAGTCTGTGTATGATAACCGCAAAGGAAAGGCCTGCCAGGAAACTGATTTATCTGCCCTCCCGAAGTGCAGAGGATTATTTTTCATACTGTGAAGAGATTGGCTGTGAATGGGAAGGCCTGTTGAACAGCATTGGAGAGAAATTCGATACAGCCGCCCTCATGGAACTGCCTGAATTCCTGGTAGAAGAAGGCTTTTCAAAAATGGCGGCAGGAATAGAAGTTCCATTAGAGTTTGACAAACCGCTTCCGAATGAATACAGAACCGCAGAGCTGGAGCCGTGTGTCATGCTGTATTTTCAGACGGAACCATATGAGGATGAGGAAGACTTCTGCAAAGCGATCGAGAGCGCTTATGCAGCGATAGAAAGATACAATCCTGAGGCATATGGTTATAAAATGGCTTTTGACAAAGCGCCGAGTTTTAACTTTGGGGCTGATGCAGGTACTGGAGCTAAACTTTCAGTACCAGCTGTGAAAATCAGCGAGTAAGCGTGAGCGGATGAGTCCGCCTGCCTGTGATGTCGAATGGGATGCTGGCGGGGAGGAATGCCGGTGTTTTATGATACCGGACGTTTAGCCTGGTTTCCGTAGGGATAAAATAGAAAAATCTGATGGAACCTACGACATGCGGCCCCAAATTTGATAATTTGGGGCCTTAGTCGTCTCAAACTTTGCTGCGGACAGCAAAGTTTGTCCATCAGATTTTTCTATTTTATCCCAACGGAAACACACGGCACACTAGAGGCATCATAAAACACCAGCATTCCTCCCCGCCAGCATCCCATTCGACATCACAGGCAGGCTGGGTTCATCAGGTGGGACGTAAGGACGGGGGCGCATGACAGTTGTGAACTGATTGAACAGGGGTTAGCGGACTGTTATAATACATTTAAGAGCACCGTGTACAGGATGGGAGCCTCCCAACTTCGATGAAGAGGGGAGGTGATGCGGATGGACACTTACCAAGTGTTGTCGCTTATGTTTTTGGGCGGAGGATTTCTGATTGCATTACTTACCTACATAGACAGGCATAATAAGCGGAAATAAAAAATGCCTACCCTGTCGCCAATACGGGGTAGGCGCGTCCTGGCGAGGACGTACTACAAAAACATGAGGCTCCGCCATGTGGGCGGCAGCTCTCTTTGTGAATTCAATATAGCATATTTGCAGGTAAAACTCAAGTGTAGTAAATGTTACAATGTTATGGAAAGTGCGATCTGGTGTTACTGTTCAGAACATGTTGTGTATTTACTGCATATCATCAGAGCTATAGCGTAAAACAGCCAATAACCCGCCCCTTGGTTATACGCCAATGGATCCGGTCTGGCTGCAAAAATAAACTTGACTAATTTAGTCTAGTATGTTAGTATCATTTATAGAAAGAGAGGTGCTGCGATGCTTTTGACAAGGGAAAATGATTATGCCATCCGTATTCTGCGTTCGCTGAAGGACAAGGAGAAGCATACGGTTAAGGATATCTGCCAGGCGGAGGAAGTACCGGAAGCATTTGCTTACAAGATTATCCGCAAGCTGCAGAAGGCCGGATTCGTAGCAGTGGAGCGGGGAGCGGCCGGAGGTTGCCGGTTAGGTACGGATCTAAAATCGCTGACACTCTACGATGTGGTGACGGCGGTGGATGCGGAACCTTTGATTATGCCGTGCATGAGACAGACCTGCAGCAGGAACGCAGGGGATGCCTGTAAAGTACATGCAGAACTGATGAAGATACAGAAAGTATTGATTGAAGAACTCAAATCGCGCAGGCTATTCGATTTGTTCTGATATTTTAGGACTCTGAGAAGCACTGTTAGATTTAAAAAAATATTCCTTTCAGCAGGAAAGGGATTTTTTTATAAAACGAAACTAGACTAAAAAAGTCAAGTATTAAGGAGGAAAGATTATGAATCAATGTTATGGATGCAATACCTGCAAAAGCGCAGACAAGCCGCTGGAGGATTATATTGCAAAACTGCCTATGGAGACATCCCATCACAGAGTGGAGGGACAGAGTACGAAGTGTGGATTCGGGCTGCAGGGGGTATGCTGCCGTCTGTGTGCAAACGGCCCCTGCCGTATTACGCCAAAAGCACCGAGAGGGATCTGTGGAGCGAACGCAGATACGATCGTGACCAGGAATCTTCTAAGAGCTGTAGCTTCCGGATCAGGCTGTTATATCCATGTGGTTGAAAATACCGCCCTGAACGTGAAGAATGTGGCAAAGACCAAGGGGGAGATCAAAGGGCTTGAGACATTGGACCGCCTGGCTTCCATTTTGGGAATTGAAGAAGCGGACGTACATAAAAAAGCAGAAGCCGTTGCGGATGCGGTTCTGAAAGATTTATACCTGCCGGAATATGAGAAGATGCAGCTGACAGAGAAACTGTCATATAAACCACGCTATGACAAATGGAAAGAATTGGGGATTCTTCCGGGCGGGGCCAAATCAGAAGTATTCCACGGTGTTGTAAAATGTTCAACCAACCTGAATTCTGATCCCGTTAATATGCTGCTGGACTGCCTTAAACTGGGAATTTCCACAGGTATCTACGGGCTTGTGCTGACGAACCTGCTTAACGATGTTGTACTTGGGGAACCGGAGATACGTTTCGCGCCTGTTGGGCTCAGAGTCATTGATCCGGATTATATTAATATCATGATCACCGGACATCAGCATTCTATGTTTACCTTCCTGCAAAATAGGCTGACGGATGAGGATGTCATTGAAAAAGCCAGAAAAGCCGGGGCGAAAGGGTTTAAACTGGTAGGCTGTACCTGTGTGGGGCAGGATCTGCAGCTGAGAGGCGCACACTATACAGAGATTTTTGACGGACACGCGGGCAATAATTATACAAGCGAAGCGATCCTTGCAACTGGCGGGATTGATGCCGTTATCTCAGAGTTTAACTGTACTTTGCCCGGAATCGAGCCGATCTGTGATGAACTGCAGATTAAGCAGATCTGTATTGATAATGTAGCCAAAAAAGCCAATGCGGAATTAAAGGAATTCGATTTTGAAAACCGCCCGGCTGTAACCGAAGAGATGATTGACGAAGTAATTGAGTCTTACAGTGCACGCAGGGGAAGTGTTCCTATGAATCTGATGGAAGACCACGGTAATGAGAACACACTGACCGGAGTCAGTGAGGTATCCCTGAAGAAATTCCTTGGCGGAAACTGGAAGCCTCTGATTGATCTGATCGTATCAGGCGATATCAAGGGAGTTGCAGGTGTAGTCGGATGTTCTAACCTGACTGCAGGAGGCCATGACGTACTCACCGTTGATCTGGTGAAAGAACTGATTTCCAGAGATATCATCGTACTGACTGCAGGATGTTCTTCAGGCGGAATCGAGAACTGCGGACTGATGACCCCGGAAGCCTCCAAATACGCTGGACCGAAGCTGCGTGCAGTCTGTGAATCACTGGGAATCCCGCCGGTTCTGAACTTTGGCCCATGTCTGGCAATTGGGCGTCTGGAAATCGTGGCAACCGAACTTGCAGAGGAACTGGGAGTTGACCTTCCTCAGCTTCCGCTGGTACTTTCTGCGGCACAGTGGCTGGAAGAGCAGGCTCTGGCTGACGGTTGTTACGGCCTGGCTCTGGGGCTGCCTCTCCACCTGGGACTGCCGCCGTTTGTAACCGGAAGCCCGGTAGCCGTTCAGGTACTGACAGAAGATATGAAGAATCTGACCGGAGGACAGGTCATTATTAACGGAGATGCGAAAGAATCTGCAGATATTCTGGAGCAGATCGTGATGGAGAAACGCCAGGGACTGAATATTTAAGAGAGGATCGATAATTTATGAGACGAATCATGATTGAGTATGATAAATGTGATGGCTGTAAGAGCTGCTCCGTTGCCTGTATGCAGGCCCACAGAGAAGACGAGGGAACTGTATATGATCTGGACATGACTGATCCGAAAAACGAGTCCCGGAATTTTATACTGAAGGATTCTAAAGGGAGATATAAGCCGCTGTTCTGCCGTCACTGTGACGATCCGGAATGCGTGAAGTCCTGTATGAGCGGCGCGCTTAAAAGAGATCCGGAAAGCGGCCATGTGTTCTATGACGAGGAACGCTGCGGCTCCTGCTTTATGTGCGTGATGAACTGTCCTTTCGGAGTTCTGAAGCCGGACAGCGTTACGAACAGCAAAGTCATCAAGTGTGATTTTTGTGTAAATGCAGGCGGAGAGCCATCCTGTGTAGCTGCCTGTCCGACGAAGGCAATATTTGTGGAGGAGGTGTAGCGGATGAAGTATGTAATTATCGGAGCCGGAGTTGCAGGAATAGAAGCAGCGAAGGTCATAAGAGCGCAGGAGGAATCTGCCAAGATCGTTATGGTATCCGCGGACACACAGATTCATTCCCGCTGTATGCTGCATAAATATATTGCAGGAGAAAGAGACGAAAAGGGCCTTGATTTTACGGAGGAAGATTTTTTCGGAAAATATAATATTCAGTGGCTGAGTGGTGTCAGACTATCCAAGGTCTGCCCGGAGCAAAAGAAGGCCATGCTGGATAACGGTGAAACCATCTGTTATGACAAACTGCTGCTTGCGACAGGGGCGAACAGCTGTATTCCTCCGGTGGGAGAACTCAGAAAAGCATCTAACGTATTTGGGCTCAGGGATCTGCCGGATGCGCAGGCAATTGTAAAAGAAGCAGAGCATGCACAGGAGATTCTGATCATCGGTTCCGGCCTTGTGGGGCTGGATGCAGCATACGGACTTCTGGAGCGCGGCAAGAAAGTGACTATTGTAGAAATGGCGCCTCAGATACTGCCGGTTCAGCTGGATGAGCACGGTGCAGTAGCTTACCAGAAATTATTCGAAGAAGCCGGTGTGCGTTTTCTTCTTGGAAGAAAGGCAGATCAGGCAGTATGCGAAGCCGATGGAAAAATCCATAAGGTACTTCTGGATAATGGAGAGGAAATTCCCTGTGATATGATCATTGCCGCGGCGGGGGTACGCCCTTGTACCGCATATCTTGATGGCAGCGGCATTGCCTGTGAGCGGGGAATCAAGGTAGACAGCTATATGCAGACGAATGCTGCGGATGTCTACGCTGCAGGCGATATGACCGGACTCTCCGGGATCTGGCCCAATGCGGCAGACCAGGGACGTATAGCCGGTAAAAATATGTGTGGTATTGAGACGGAATATACGGATACATACGCGGCTAAAAACACTATCAATTTCTTTGGACTTGTCACACTCTGCGTTGGAAAAATCCGGGCAGAAGAGGGCGACGAGGTTCAGGTCAAGGAAGACAGCAGACATTATAACAGAGCCATTCTGCGGGATGGCAGAGTGGAGGGGATTCTCCTTCAGGGGGATATCTCCAATGCGGGAATCTGGCAGTACCTGATTAAGAATAAAGTGGACATCAGCGGGATAGAAAAAGATGTATTCCATATTAACTACGGGGATTTCTATCAGGTTGGTGAACGTGGTAAGTATCTCTGGGAGGGAATTTAGGAGATAGGACTGCGGCGGGGGAAGGTCCGCCTGAGGAAAGTGTGCCTTATGGCGGTACCGGACAGCGGGCAGCAAAATCGTGGCAGGGCGCTTCGGGATACGGTATCGGGGAATAACTGTCACTAATCAAAATGGAAGCCAACATGATGAATACCGACGACAAGCGCGAGAATGCCGGATGCATTCTCGCTGAGTCGTCTTTTCCCCAGGACTGGAAGTCCTGGGGAAAATTCATATGTTGGCTTCCATTTTGATGAAGTGACAGTAATTCCCCGATAACGCATCCCGAAGCGCCCTGTCACGATTTTGCTGCCCGCTGTCCGGTACCGCCATAAGGCACACTTTCCTCAGGCTGGGTGCATCCGGGCGGGAAACTTATCTGCTGGAAGGGATTCCGGGCGAGGGAGACGGATGGGAATGGTGTTGTTTGGTTGAATTTCAGGGTTAATGCAACTTTATCAAAGTAAATGCAGTCTGGTCAGTCCTATTTCGTGAAAAATGTGAAATAGGACTGTTTTTTATGTGAATTTCGTGTAAAATAATAGTAATCCACCATGAAAAGCCTTAAAAATAGGTGCACTATGCCGGAAGTGAGATTTACCTGTTTTTTTGCCAGAGTAAATGCCACCCCTATATAGGCGCTATATTATGTAAGGCCGGGTCTGGGGGATAATTAAGGCTGTTTGCCGTGTAAAGCTTAGCCTTAATGTTTGTTTTGTTGGAAAGCCGGGGATGGC
>NZ_GL870809.1:842141-928063 GCF_000190355.1 Clostridium sp. D5
AATTCCAAATGGTTTCTGATTTCACGGGATATAGAGGTGCAGTTCTTGCCTACAGCGGTGGCAATCTGTTTAAAGGACTGCTGCTCGGAAAGCATTTGTGAGATTGTGATTCTGTCTTCTAATGATAAATGTGTTTTCTTCATAATGAAATCCTCCAATCGTATTCCCAGACACGACTGGAAGAATCATACAAAATTTGTCACACTTAATGCAACATTTCGGATTCTTAAAGTAAATGCAACCGGTAATGGACATAGGGGTTGCATTTACTTTGAAAATTTACAAATGGTGTTGTTTTTGCTTTTTTAGGGAGACGGTCTTGACAAATTTTGGTATCCGTGTATAATATAAAAAATAGCAGTGCTATCTTTTGGGGAGGTGAATGTATGAGTAAAGGGGAAGTGACTAAGCAGCGGATTCTGGATTTGGCGAAGGAGGAGTTTCTTGAGAAGGGGTACGGGGAGCCTCTATGAAAATTTTGTGGATGAGCTGATTGCGGAGGAAGAACGGCAGTCGATGGCGTATCTTAGGGCCATGCGGGAAAAGGGTTTTTCATGTGCGGATATTTCTGAACAGGATCTGCATGTGCTGCTTAGTGCACAGTATTATGCTTTTTTTGAGATTGTAAGGCACAATATGCCAAAGGATGAAGCGCTTAATCGGGTTCGTCTCATTGCTGACTTTTTTCGCCCTGGATGGAAAAATATATATGGGGGATAGAGCCATATATTGTTCTGCGGTTATGCAGCAGAGCCACCCGGGGGTATATTTTTTTGAACATGGGTTAGTTGTATCTAACCTGGTGCATTTTGAAATTGAAAGGAGAACTACCATGAATAATCAAGATCAAACCAAAAAGAAAATTACTGTCCGTGATATTATGACAATCGCGGCCATGATGGTCCTGACGTTAGTTGTAAGCGGGGTAACGGGGCCGCTGACGCTGCCGTTTCCGTTCCTGTATCTGTATGTCTGCGCCGGACTTCAGATGTTTCTGTGCGCAACCTTTTATCTTGTCACAGCAAACCGGCTGAATAAACATGGAATATTCCTTGTGTGGGGTGTTGTCTACGGAGCGCTTCTTGCACTCAGCGGATATATATTTCTGCTTCCTTACTTTGTCGGTGTGGCAGTTATTTGTGAGCTTACCATGACAGGTAAAAATACTTACCGCAGTCCGCTCCGCAATACCATAAGCTGGTCTGTTTGGGGACTGGGTATGATGATCGGCAATGCCGTTCCCATTTGGGCGGCATGGGACTCTTATGTGGAGCAGGCCTCTGCAAGTGGATTCTCTCAGGAAGTCTTTGACATGCAGATTGATATGCTCTCCAGCCCCTGGCATATGATTGGGGCCTGCGCAATCACCGTGGTTTTGTCCGTCCTTGGCTGTGTGTTCGGCAACCGTATTCTCCGCCGCCACTTCCAAAAAGCCGGGGTGCTTCAGTGAGCGGGGAAAAAGCGAAGGAAAAACGAATCAGGCGGGTTAACGTACTGGCGCTGTTGTTTATCACTGTATGCGCATGTGCGGTATCTTATCTTGCCGGGCACATGTGGATGCAAAATATTTTTACCTGTCTGCTGTTCGGGCTGATGGCAGTGCTCGGTTTTGCAAGAACAGGTCTGGGGTTTATGGCTGTTTACCTGATCTGCCACCTGTGGCTGCAGATCAATCTGAATCTTGGCCTTCGCTTTCCATCTCCGATGACATTTTCTTTTATCATTGAGCTTGTTCCAATCCTCATGCCGGTGTATCTGCTGGTGCAGGCACCCTCGGGGAAACTGACTGCAGGACTGCGGCAGCTGCCCCTGCCGACCAGGGTGGCGCTTACGGTCATCGTCATTTTGCGCTTTATGCCATCGGTTATGGCAGAGTTTGCGGATGTAAAGGACGCCATGCGGACAAGAGGATTTTTGCGCTCTCCGTTTCAGGTGCTCCGGCACCCGCTTAACACAATGGAATATGTCATTGTCCCCATGGTTTTTCGCTCCTTAATAATTGCGGACGAACTGGCCTCTTCCTGCATAGTCAGAGGGATCGAAAATCCCTGTAAGAAACAGGGTTACTACCTGAATCAGATGCATCCTGGTGATGGAGTGCTCATGGCCGGTGCACTCATAATTACCGTATTGTTTGCTGTATTGTGAGGTGAAGCGATGCAGACAGTAATTGAAATAAAAAATCTTAGTTTTGCTTACGAGGGAGTGAAGGAGCAGCTCAAAAACATTAACCTGACCGTCCTAAAGGGCGAAGTGGTGGTGCTGACCGGCCCTTCCGGCGGGGGCAAGAGCACACTGACTCGGGTAATTAACGGACTGGTTCCCTATTTCTATGAAGGGATGCTGACGGGAGATGTCCTGCTGATGGGGAAAAAGCTGTCCGATATTCCTTCATGGGAACGGGGCCGTTATGTCGGCAATGTATTCCAGGACCCGCGAAGCCAGTTCTTTGCCAATGAAGTTGCAGGAGAGATAGCCTTTGGCTGTGAGAACTACGGAATGAACCATAAGGAAATTATGGAAAGCGTTGAGCATACGGCCAGGGAGCTGAAAATTGCAGATATACTGGATGAAAAGGTGCGGTTTTTATCCTACGGTATGCGTCAGCGTGTGGCGATCGCCTCAGCCAGGGCCATGGATCCGCTGATCTATGTTATGGATGAACCATCGGCAAATCTGGATATGAAGGCAGCCCAGAATCTTGCCGAGATCCTGCTGGGGCTAAAACGGGAAGGTAAAACGATATTCATCGCCGAACACAGGCTGCATTACCTTCAGGACATTGCGGATCGTATTATCTACCTTCGCGATGGAGAAATCGCTGCTGAATTTCTGCCCCGTGAGGCTGCCGCATTAGCGGCCGGGCACCGCGGACAGCTGGGACTCAGGAGCATGACTCTTGAAAATCTTCCCGTCTTGCCAGACACTGCTGATTCAGAGCAGGACGCTCTCCTGGAAGTTCGTGGACTGAACAAAGCTTTTGGACGGCATTGTGTTGCCGATGATCTGACATTTTCCTGCAGACCCGGCGAAGTGATTGCGGTTGTGGGACCAAATGCAGCAGGGAAAAGCACGCTTGGGAAAATGCTCGCAGGCCTGATGAAAGAGGACTCCGGCGAGGTTAGTTTTGCAAAGAGAAAATTGAAGGTGTCCGGACGGCGGGGGCTGATCTGGTACATCATGCAGGATCTGGACAGTCAGCTTTTTGGAGAAGATTTGATGAATGAGCTGCTGACCGGGCAGAAGAGAACGCCGGAGCGGGAAGAGAGGGCAAAAGCCATACTTGCGTCACTCAATCTCGTGGAATTCATGGAGCAGCATCCAATGACCCTGTCGGGCGGGCAGAAGCAGAGGCTGGCCCTTGGTGTTGCGCTGATGAACGAGTCCCCGGTTATTATTCTGGATGAGCCTACCAGCGGACTCGATGGAAAGAACATGCAGAATGTAAGCAGACAAATCAGGTTGCTTGCAAAACAGGGGCATATTATTTTAATGATTACGCATGACATTGAATGCGCACTGTCCACATGCAGCCGTGCGCTGCATCTTCAGGATGGAAGACTGGCAGATGATTTCAAAATTGAAAGTGCCGGGCAGCTGTTGGCGGTGATGCAATAAAGGAGGAATATCAATGGATGTAAAGAAAAAATCAGGGATATCATACCTGCTGGAGCTGGCGGGAAAGTACAGGCTGCATCTGGCGCTGTCTGCGGTATTCGGGGTGCTGTCCGCTTTGTGTTCATTTGTGCCATATATCATGGTATATCAAACGCTTCTGTTTTTGTTTGAGGGAAATGCGGATACTGGCCTGGCACTGCGGTACGGTATAATTGCGGCATCCGCTATTGTCGGAAAGTTTGTATTTTCCATTATTTCAGGTACATTTTCACATTTGGGGGCATTTAATACGCTCTATAATGTACGCACCCGGATCAGCAGGCATATTGCAAAGGTGAATCTTGGCTTTTTTACAAATCACACTTCAGGGGAGATTAAAAAGGTGATCATCGAGGATGTGGAACGCATAGAAAAATTTCTGGCGCATCAAATCCCGGATATTACATCTGCGCTTTGTGTACCTGTTATCGTATTTATTTACCTGCTGACGGTCAATGTGCCGATGGCCTTCTGCCTGCTGGCCCCGGTTATAATCGGGCTTGTCATTCAGGGGATCGCAATGGCTGTTACCGGAAAACAGATGTCGGCATATCACCGGCTGCTTGGAAAGCTGAATTCGGCCATCATGCAGTTTATTAATGGCATGCCGGTCATGAAGACCTATAACATGACGGCAGAGAGCTACAGTGAATACTCTGATACGGTCACAGAATACAACACCTTCTGGAAGCAATCCACCCGGGACCAGGGATATACATATGGTGTCTTTGTAGCACTGGTGGAAAGCGGCATCCTGTTTGCCCTGCCGGTGGGAGGGTTTCTCTACTTTAGCGGCAGCCTTCTGGTACAGGAGTATCTCTTTTTTATGGTGATGAGCATGGTTTTTCTGTCCAGTCTGCTGAACCTGATGAATCTTGCTATGATGTTCAACCAGATCATGAGCGGTATGAGCCGCATACAGACCATTATGGATCTGCCCTGTACAACAGAAGGGAAGGCAACATTCGAAAAAGGGCAGGAACACAGCGTATCCTTTGAACATGTCACTTTCCGGTATGATAAAACAGACGTACTGCATGATGTAAATCTGACGCTGCCGGCTGGAAGCCTCACAGCCTTTGTGGGGGCGTCCGGCGCGGGAAAAACAACGGCGGCCCAGTTGATACCAAAGTTTTGGGAGGCCGCGGAAGGCGCCGTCAAAATCGACGGTATCAATATTACACAGATCAAAACGGAAAATCTGATGGAACTGGTGTCTTTTGTTTTTCAGGAAACCTTTATGCTCAGCGACAGCATCTATCAGAACATAGCTATCGGAGATGAGAATGCAGTCCGTGAGCAGGTAGAAGCCGCGGCAAAAGCGGCGCAGATCCATGAGTTTATTATGAGCCTTCCGAACGGCTATGACACAAAATTGGGTGAGGACGGCGTTAAGCTCTCCGGCGGAGAAAAGCAGCGCGTCTGCATTGCCAGAGCCATATTAAAGGATGCGCCTGTCATTGTCTTCGACGAGGCTACAAGCTATACGGATATCGAGAACGAACATAAAATCCAGCTGGCCCTTGCGAATTTACTCAAAGGAAAAACAACGGTCATGATTGCCCACCGGCTTCACACGATTGTTGAGGCAGACCAGATCTGCGTCTTTCATCGGGGACGGATCGAAGAGACTGGTACACATAAACAGCTGCTTGCGGCAGACGGGCGATACTCAAAAATGTGGGACGCTTATACAAGGGAGGTGGTATCTTGAACACATTTATGAAAACAATTCGCGAAACAGCCGGAGAACGCATGAAAACCTTATATATGTCCATTGTCCTTTCCTGTGTCGATTCAGTTCTGCACATGGCCATGTTCAGCATGATGATGATTACGATTATTGAGCTGGTAAAGGGCGTATTTACGCCGCAGAAACTCACGCTGTACAGTGGCGTTCTGATAGGGTTGTTCATTGTGCGTGCAATTTTGTATTCTTTGAACTACACCCGCACACAATTTTGCGGCGCTGATATTGCTGCCGATTTAAGGCTGTCTCTCGGCGACCACATCCGCAGCCTGAATCTGGGCTATTTCAATAAAAACAGCATCGGCAGGCTCATGTCCACGCTGACAACAGACATCGCTGACTTTGAACAGATTCTGACACATTCTCTGGCCAGCATTTTCAAAGTGATCTTCTTCAGCGCTCTGGCACTGGCTTTTGCCTTTATGGTATCGTGGCAGTACGCACTGACTGCGGGGGGCCTGATTCTTATTGCGCTGCCGCTTATGAATGCTGGCGGTAAAATGTCACGCAAGTATGGGGCAAGGCAGAAAAACAGCATCAACCGCGTGATTTCCCGTATTGTGGAATACATAAACGGCATCCGGACTTTCAAATTGTATAACCTCACAGGAGAACGCTTCAGACGTCTGGATGACAGTTTTGTGGAGCTGAAAAAGGACTCCGTCAGGCTGGAGCTTTCCATTATGCCTTTTTCCATTCTGTTTTCAATCATTACTTCACTCATGCTGCCTGTTTCTCTGATCATCGGGACGGTCATGCTGCAGGGCGGCAGAATAGATACACAGAGGTTCATAGCGATTATTATGATTGCAGTGTCGCTCTCCAGTATGATGGCGACGCTTGGCAGTTTATATCCGGAGATGACATATCTTGGAAAAGCAGCGGAGAACATTTTGCAGGTCCGGGAAGAAAAACCCCTAGCCTATCAAAAAGATGTGAGTGACTTAAGCGCATATAGTGTGCAGTTCAACCACGTTCATTTCTCTTATGAAAACGACTTGGAAATACTTCACGATATTTGTTTTCAGGCAAAGCCCGGGACCACCACTGCTCTGGTTGGGCCTTCGGGGAGTGGAAAAACCACGATTATCAGCCTGATTTCCAGGTTCTGGGATGTGCAGGGGGGCAGCATTGAGGTGGGCGGTACAAATGTAAAAGAGTTGTCACCGGACAGCCTGACCAGCCACATGGCGGTTGTATTTCAGGATGTTTACCTGCTTCATGATACAATTGCAAATAATATCCGCACAGGACGGCCGGGAGCACCATTAGTGGAAGTGCAGGAGGCGGCAAAAGCGGCACAGTGCCATGAGTTTATTATGGCTCTGCCGGATGGATATGATACCGTTGTAGGTGAGGCCGGCAGTACATTGTCGGGCGGTGAAAGGCAGCGCATCTCCATTGCCCGCGCCTTTATTAAGAACGCGCCTGTTGTACTGCTGGATGAAACCACATCGAGCCTGGATGCAGATAATGAGAGGGAAATCAATAAGGCGTTGGATATGCTTATGAAAGATAAGACGGTTATCGTAATTGCGCATCGCCTTGGTACAGTTGTGAATGCAGATCAAATACTCGTTTTAGAGCATGGAAGGATAAAGGAACGAGGAACCCATACAGAGCTGCTTGCACAAAAAGGATGGTATGCCCAGATGATTGCAGAACAGGAGAAGGCAAAGAAATGGGCGGTATAACCAAACAAGAACAGGGAAGGAGCCCTGTCTGAATACGTACACAAATTGGGGTTGCATGGCGGAAATCCTTTATAGTAAAATATATAGAATAGAGAAAGTAACTATTTTTATTAACAGGAGCATATGCCATGAAGAAAAAAGTGAAGGCCGTACCGGATTATCAGCGGCCATTGATGTTAAGAGTAGTACAGATCAGTATTATATCTGCTGTTGTTGTCCTTACATTACTTGTTTCCATATGGAATGCGGCGGATTTGAAGCGCGTCTTAAACCGAAGCACACAGCAGTATCTTTATGATGTGGCTACGCAGACGGCAAGAGAAATCAGCGAAACCATGCAGCATAAGATGGAGGATCTGGAAGTGGTGGCAGATTCCGTTGCTAAGGGACTGGCGGGTGTAAGCGATGAGGAACTGGCAGAATTTTTAGCACGGAAAGCAGATATTATGGAATTTTCCACGCTTCTTGTTATTGACAGGGATGGAGGAATGGTATCTTCCGGTCTGCATGATGATTTGGAGAGGGAGGAGATGCAGGATATCCTTAATCTTTCCGTTGTAAAGGATGCTTTTGAAGGTAAAGTGGGTGCAAGCTACCTTGAAGGTCAGGAGATTATCTATTCGGTTCCGGTTCCTTCCGGGGGAGAGATACAGGAGGCAGCAGTCGGAATCCGGGAGAAAGAAAAGATGCAGGCGATGATTGCGTCTAAAAGTTTTAGTGGAAATAGTCTGAGCTGTATCATAAACATCCGCGGGGAGGTAATTCTGTCTCCGACCGACCTGAAGCCATTCATGCAGCTGGAAGATATTTTTAAAAATGATTCGGATTCACGGGTGGTTAATGAAATATACGGGATGAAGGAAAACTTGAAAAGTGGCAGAAACGGGATGCTAAAGTTCACGTCTGCCGCACAGGAGGAGCTGTATCTGTCGTACAATTCACTGAACATTAACGACTGGGTTCTGCTTACACTGATACCGGCTGATATCATATCAGAAGGGCTGGATCGCTATGTTCTACGATCTTTTCTGGTTCTGGGATTTTCCGCGGTTGCTTTCTTGTTACTTTTGCTGATTGTTTACCGGCTGTTTCATGACAGCAGAAAGAAGCTGGAAAGATTTGCCTTTATTGATGAAGTGACCGGCGGTATGAATCAGGCGGCTTTCCATATGAAGTATCTGGAGCTGGCTCCGGATATGGAGCCGTCTGCCTACTGCATTGTCCAGCTGAATGTAAAGAAATTCAAACTGATCAACGAACGTTATGGAATCCAGGAAGCAAACGGAATTCTCCGATACATCTATCAGGTTCTGGAACGGAATATTGACAGAAAAAAGAATGAGTTTGCAGCCAGGAGCCAGTCCGATCAATTTTTCCTTTGCCTCAGAGAGGCCAGCCGTGAAGGCATACAGGCGAGGTTGGATAAAATATTTGCAGATATCAAGGCCTTTGAGGATACAGATGTCCCTCACTGTGAATTGTCATTTCAACAGGGGGCCTGCATGATTGATGACCCGTCCCGGGACATAACCATTCTGCAGGACCGTGCCCGGCTGGCATATCAATACGGCGAGATGGGGACGGAGAATTTATGCATGTTCTACAATGACAATATTGTGGAACAGATGAAAAAAGAACAGGAGCTGAATGATCTGTTTGAAAAGTCTATGGCAAACCGCGATTTTCAGGTTTATCTGCAGCCCAAGGTGGGGCTTGAAAGCGGAAGGATTGAGGGGGCTGAAGCTTTGGTGCGCTGGAATCATCCCGAGAAAGGGTTTATATTTCCATCGGATTTTATTCCGTTGTTTGAAAAGAACGGGAAGATCTGCCAGTTGGATCTGTTTATGTTTGAAGAAGTATGTGCATTGCTGAAACGATGGTCTGCGGAGGGAAAGAACCCGGTGCCTGTATCAGTGAATCTTTCCAGGCAGCATTTCCAGAGCAGCCGCTGCCTGGAGCCGTTTATCGAAACCGCGGACAAATATGGCGTTGCTCATGAGATGATTGAATTCGAGCTGACAGAATCTATTTTCTTTGACTATGGACAGATCAACAGGGTAAAAGACGTCATCCGTCAGATGCATGAGCAGAGATTCAGGTGTTCTCTGGATGATTTCGGCTCCGGTTTTTCATCACTGGGCCTGCTCAAAGAATTCGATGTAGACGTTCTCAAGCTGGACCGCCTGTTTTTCCTGGATATGTACAGCGAAAAAGCGAAGGATGTGATCGCCTGCCTGATTGACCTTGCCAAAAGGCTTCACGTGAAGACGGTTGCGGAGGGGATTGAAGATTCAAGACAGCTGGAATACCTGCGTTCTCTTCACTGCGATATGGTGCAGGGATATGTATTTTCCAGGCCGCTGCCGGTGCAGGAATACGAGGGGTGGATATCCTGAGGGAAGCGGCAGAGTGCTTCGCTAAAAATAAAACCCAAAACATAAAAATAGACCATCAGATTCAGAAGGGAGAATAAAGAAAAAACTAAAAAAGTACACATTCAATGGCGCTGCATAAAAATAAACATCACAATCCAAAATTTCTATGACTGGGACTTTTTCCGCAGACAGGTAAAATAAAATCATCAAGAAGATGAGGAATCAACGGAGAAAGGCGGGAAATTGAAACTATGGTTAAAGAATTAGCGGTAGACACTAAAGTGATGGAAAAAATGCCTGCTGGCAGACTCTCGTGGAGCACACGGATCTCTTATGCCAGCGGCGATGTAGCCTGTAATGTAGTATTTGGAATGATCGGGACTCTATTAACTCTGTTTTATACAGATTATGTGGGAATCAACCCGGCGACGGTAGGTCTGATGATGCTTCTGTCGCGTCTGTTTGACGGGGTATCCGACCTGATTATGGGGGTAATTGTAGAGCGCACCAATTCAAAATGGGGGAAATCCAGACCCTGGATTCTCTGGATGAGCGTGCCTTTTTCGCTGTCTGCGGTTCTGCTTTTTACCGTGCCGCATTCTACGGGACTGCTCCAGTTCTTATATTTATTCGTTACTTATAACTTCTGCACCACAATCTGTTACACTGCGATCAACCTTCCCTATGGAAGCCTCTCCGCGATGATGACGCGTGTATCCGAAGAGCGGGATATGCTGAGTGTGGTCAGAATGGGAATGTCGCCCATAGGCAAAATCATTGCGGTTACATGTACGCTTCCTCTGGTCAAGGCATTTGGCGACAACCAGTCGGCGTGGATCAAAACGATGTCGATCTGGGCGGTTATAGCGCTGGTTTTGCTTTTTGTCTGCTTTTTCAAATGCGAGGAAACCGTAAAAATTGAGGCGAAACAGGCGGCCGAAAAGGTATCCCTGAAAAAATCCTTCGGCGTGCTCGTCAAAAACCAGTATTTCTGGGCAGTGCTTGTTTTATGGATGGTGCAGAGCGTATCGTTCGGAATCTCAGGGACGATTCTTCCGTATTACTGTAAATACATATTCGGGAATGACACCTGGATGTACAGCGCCCTCTTCCTGACAGAGACGCTGACGCTGGTGGCCGGTATATTTGCCTGTGCACCGCTGATTAAGAAATTTGGGAAACGAAATGTTGCTCTCGCCGGTACCTTTATTGCACTGGCCGGACAGATTCTGTTCTGTCTGAATCCGCAAAGCTTCGGCTTCATGGTGATGAGCTGCCTGGCGCGTGCCGTGGGCCTGGCTCCCCTGAATGCGGTTGTGTTCGGCATGGTAGGGGATGTAGTGGAATTTGGCCAGTGGAAGACACACATCAGACAGGAAAGCCTGATTTTTGCGGGCGGTTCCATCGGAACAAAGGTAGGGGCAGGGCTTGCCTCGGCCGCCATGACAGGGCTTCTCTCAGTGGCAGGCTATGTCAGCTCCTCAGTGGGAACAGCTGTTCAGCCCGGATCTGCACTGAATATGATTATCAGCATTTACAAATTCGGACCTGCACTTATCGCAGTGGTTGCGATGGTAACGCTCTCACTTTACAAGCTGGATAAAAAATATCCGTCAATTATGGAAGAACTTCTGGCACGTGAGGCCAGAGGAGAGCTTTAGGCAGTGAAACCCTGAAAAGAATATATTTGCGGAAACATCCTGGGCGGTTATAGAATCAGCACAGGATGTTTCCATGTCCGCTGAAAGAAATTGGTCTTTTGGTAAATGCCGGACTGTGGGATATTAGATATAAAAAGCCCCCTCTGTCAGTCAATGTGCAGAGGGGGTTCTGATGTGATCCGTCTTATAGTTCAGGAAGCTTTCCCAATATCATTTCATAATATGCCTTCTGCACCTCTTCCCCTTCACCGTCAGGGCGCAGAAGCGTATCAAGAATCACTCCGTCCTTCAGCAGGACCGCTTTTTTGCTGTAACTGGCAATCCAGGGATCGTGGGTGACCAGGATCACGGTCTTTTTCATGTCCCGGTTGATTGTTTCCAGTGCCTGTATGACCAGCTCCCCGGACTGGCTGTCCAGATTGCCGGTGGGCTCATCTGCCAGGATCAGCTCCGGATGATTGATCAGCGCCCGGCACAGGGCCGCCCGCTGTTTTTCCCCGCCGGACAGT
This sequence comes from Clostridium sp. D5, assembly GCF_000190355.1. Taxonomy (NCBI): domain Bacteria; kingdom Bacillati; phylum Bacillota; class Clostridia; order Eubacteriales; family Clostridiaceae; genus Clostridium; species Clostridium sp. D5. Next base: position 853,788 of record NZ_GL870809.1, read on the forward strand.
TCGGTCGGATACTTTTCAACAAGATCGGCGATCCCAAAACGGCGGGTCTGTTCCTCCATGCTCTCCTGCATGGTTTTAGAATCCTTTTTATCCAGGATCATAGGAAGCTTGATGTTCTGTTCCACGGTCAGACAGTCCAGAAGGCGCGCATCCTGATGTACAAAACCGATTTCTCTCCGCCGGATATCTGCCAGCTGCGAATCCCACAGATCCTTTGAGTTCTCATCCCTGAAAAACACTTCCCCTTCGGTCGGCTGATCCATCAGCCCAAGTACCCTCAGTAAGGTGCTCTTGCCTCCTCCCGAGCGGCCCATGATGGCAACGAATTCTTCTTCAAAGGCACAAAAATCGATTCCTTTCAGAACCTGGATATTTCCTGTGCCGTATTCTCTAGTCAGGTTTTTTACCTCTATAATCGTATTCATATTACCTCCCATAGTACCTGGTATCCGGTTAGTTTAAGATCTCTCTGATAAAGTGCCGTTCCAGAAAATACATAACCAGCGCGTGAAGAAGGAGATAGAGCGCGGTCTGCAGCAGGAAAACAAGGCTGTAGGACAAAATCTGTGCTCCTGAAAAATGCCGGATTACGGGTGTCAGCACAAAGAAGAACGCAGAGAGAAAAAGTCCCGCGATCAGGGAGCCTGAAGCGTGCAGGGACATTTCCGTGCGGATCAGGCGGATTCTGTCCTTTTCCCGCATCCCGGTGCATTCCAGAAATTGATTCCTGTCCCGCAGTTCTTCGGTATCCAGGCTGTACTTCAGATAGAAGATAAACAGGCCTGCAGCCAGCAGAATCAGTATCACAACGGTAAAAGCCGCTTCCTTCAGGAAAAATTCCGCGGTGATATCGGGAAGGAGCGTATTCTTGTCATAGACGGGCAGGATTTTCGGATCCAGGTAAGAATCCGTCTCGTGTTTTGACGAAAACTCCTTTAGACGATCCTCCACCTGCTGATAATGACTGCTGTCCGTCTGTATCGTAACAAGATGTGTAGGCGTGTCCGCCTCGGCCAGCTCCTGCCCAACTTCCCGGCGGAGTGTGTCAAAGTATTCATCGGAAAAGACGACAATATCTTCCTGGTCACCGCCCAGGAACATTCCTGTGAGAATATACTTTTCCTGGCTTTTTATCTCATAAGCGGGGAACAGGTCATCCATGCTGCCATAGCTGTAGGATGTAAATGCTCCGGCTTTCAGGCGCGGCATCTCACTGTTTTGATACCAGTCCAGCGGATGGGCCTGCTGGGAAGTATCCTGCTGATAGACAATGTGGATCTCCTGATCCGCAAGCCCCAGCGGCTTTACATTCTTTGCGCCCAAAGCTTCTTTCATCTGGATATATACGGATTCCGAGATCCCGATATGTTGTCCAGGCGGGGAAACCATGCCGGTCATACTGGGGGTGAAAAACTGTCTCCAGGAATAGGGCTCTCCCAGGATGGTATTCAGACGCACCATATCGTAATCGTTCAGCTGTACCGAATACTTTGAATCAAGTTCCCTGAAAAAAGATTCATCGTCTTCGTGGGCCAGACAGACAAAATCATAGGGGAGCAGTTCCTTCTCCGGTTCTGTGATGATACTGGCACTTAACCTTGGGATAAATACAGCAAAAGCAAATATGTGGACAGCCAGTAAAAGCACAAAATACTTTGCGTTTGTGCGGAACCGGTATCTCAGAGGAAGAATCTCAAGCAGTTTCTTCAGATAGCGGGCCGGTTTTTTCAAGTACCACTGCATCAGTCTGGAACCGCCGCAGTATACCAGCAGCAGGCATCCCAGCAGCATCCAGAGGATGAGCGAAGTCTGTTCGCCCCACCTGCCGGTCCGGAAACGGCCAACAGACCGTATGATCAGGGCTGCGCCCAGCAGGATACCGGGAGTAAGCAGGTGCCTGGGAAAAGGTTCTTTTTCCACAGATTTCACAATGGACGCAGAGATATCCACATGCTCGAACAGGTGATAGTTAATCAGTGTGGATAACCCGACGAGCAGAAGGTACACAATGAAGGTAACCAGAGCCACCCTACCGTAATCTACGGTTACAACAGCAGATAGATCCGCCGTGTGTATAAAGAGTGCCTTCAGTGCAGGCAGCCCGATCAGTCCAACAATCAGTCCTGCGGCGGCGGAAACCAGAATACAGGCGGCATATTCTAAAGCGATAATCAGCCACAGCGTCTTCTTGCGTATGCCCAGGCTGATAAAGGTTCCGTAATTCTCCATCCGGGTCTTAATATAATTGGATATAATGAGTACAAAAAGCATGACAGAGACAAAAATAACAATGGGAATAAATTCCTTCATAATCGCCAGGAACCTGTCGCCCATTAAAAAGTCTACTTTTTTGTGCAGTGAACCCAGAAATGTCTGCATACCGAATAGAATGAACAAAAGGGCAGCTGACATGGTTCCGGAGATGATAAAGAGTGTGTAACTCTTAAAATTACTGCGGAAGTTGGCCCAGATGACGTCATAGAATTCTCTGGAATACCTTCCGGGGAAATGCATGCGCCTCTTTTTGTCTGCTTTTTCTGCCGTTTCCTTCTGCTTCAGTTCCCGCGCTCTTTTGTGTATTTCCGATCGTTCCACAATATAGCGGCAGCCCAGGGCATCCAGAAGTACAAGGAAGGCCGCCAGCCAATATCCTGCGGTCGGCATATAGAAGAAAAACACCAGGCTGGAAGCCAGATAAATAAATCCGAGCCAGCAGATAATTACCCCCAGCTTCCAGGTCTTCTTATGGAAAAGGAGGAGACAGGAGCGCAGCAGCGAAAGGACGCCTGCGGCAAGCGGCAGGAACAGAAAAGCATAGGCGGGATAGGCGTTGGCTGTCAGTGCAGATGTCGCCGCCTCCTCCATGGTAATATTGTTGGCCGCCGCGGCAAAGGTCATAATACCCCCGGCCTTTTTCAGTGCGTAAAAGTACCCGAGTATCGTGTAAGAGATTCCGTCATAATAAAGCCACTTTGAAAGAAAGATGAGACCGGCTATGAGAAATCCCGTTACTATAGAAAATCTTTCCGCGTATTTTTTCATGTTTTGTACCCCCAAGTATAGTGATCATATGATCTCATAGGAATACTATAGCACTTTTGCCAGGGGAGGTACAATTATATTTGAGCATTCTGAGAAAGAATGTGATGTGAAAAAAGAGAACTCAGAGAGAAAGAATATCTGCAGTAATAAAAAATAAAACTTTGTGAAATGTTGATAAAAACATACAAGTAAAATTAGTGAAAACTCATAAAATCGGTCATATTGCCTAAAAACAATTGACAATAGAAAATGGGATGAGTATAATACAGTTACAACTTGAGAACGTTCTCAAGTTTTTAAAATAAGATAATTGAGAACGTTCTCAAAAAAATGAGAGGGCGGAGGTGGAAGGATGGAACAGAACATTACGATTACAGATGTGGCGAAACTGGCGGGAGTGTCAAGGGCAACCGCAGGGCGCGTGGTCGGCGGATACGGCAACGTATCAGAGAAGAGCAGGGAAAAGGTAATGCAGGCTGTGGAAGCCTTGAATTACAGGCCGAACCTGGTGGCGCAGGGGCTGAGGGGACAGAGCACTAAAACCATTGCCGTGATACTGGGCAGTATCAAGAATAATTACTGCAACAAACTGATATATGCGGTGGAAAAAGAAGCACAGAAACAGGGCTACAACGTTATCGTCTGCAACACCCATGAAAATGTGGCACAGGAAGTCGGGCATCTCCAGAATATGTACGGCAGGCAGGTGGACGGCGTGATTCTGATGTCAACGGTGAAAAAGGAAGACGAGATCAGTGAGCAGTACAGAGAGCTGTATCAGGGCAGCGTCCCGATTGTATTTGTGGACAGAAGAATCAGGGGACTGAATTCCCGGGTAATACAGAGCAATAATGCGGAGGCCTCCTACCAGGCGGCAAAGTATCTCCTGGAACTTGGGCACAGAAAGATCGGTGTGCTTGCGACCGATGATTATTCCACTGTAAATGAAAGAATCAAAGGCTATAAAAAGGCGCTGGAGGAGTATGGCGTAAAATACCGGGACAATCTGGTGATGTTTGCGGCGCACAATGATAAGGAACAGATCCGGAAAAAGACGGCCCAGCTGCTGGACGGGGAATGTCCTACCGCCGTTTATGTCCTGAATAACAGCCTGTGTATCGGCGTACTTATGGAACTGAAAAAGAGACAGATGGACATCCCTGAGGACCTTTCGCTTCTCGTGTGGGATGATGAAGAATTGAACGAGCTGCTGGATATAACGACAGTGGTTCAGCCGATCGAGGAGATTGGTAAGGCTGCGGTGCAGGAACTGATGAAGCAGAAAGAAAAAGTCCCCCAGGAGCAGGGGGAGAAAAGAGAGGTGCTGGAGGCATCCATTGTATTTCGGAAATCCTGCAGAGAAGCCGGTCAGTAAGATAGCAGCACCGAATGGTGTTCTATAAATATTATTTCAAGGAGGAAACAAAATGGATTTAATAATGGGTATGAACAGTGGCTCATCCTTTGACGGAATCGACGTGATCCTGGCAGAGATTGAGATGGACAGCGACGGCTTTCCCAAGGCGCCGCGCTATATCTGCGGAGGTTCCTACGATTGGCCGGGAGAAGTAACGCCAATTGTGAGAGATGCCTTTGAAAACCGCGTGGATATGGTGGGAATCAACAGGCTGAATTACATCTGCGGCGCAGTATTTGCCGAAAAAGCAGTGCAGTTTATGAAAGAAAACAATATCAATCCGCTGGATATCAAAGTGCTGGGGCTGGATACACAGACCATTTACCAGGAGCAGCCAGATCATGCAAAGATCGCTTCCATGTCAGAAGAGGACAAAGGAGACTGGCTCCACAGATGGCTGAACGGACCATATCCGGCGGGCCTGCAGATGGGAGAGAGCTCAGTAATCGCGAACCTGACCAATATCGATACCGTGACGCACTTCCGTCCCGCAGATCATGTATGGGGAGGCGCAGCGGCACCGCTGATGCCATATCTGGATTACATCTTATTCCGCAATGAGGAGAAGCCGGTTATGACACTGAATATTGGCGGAATTGCCAACCTCCATGTGGCAAGTAAGGACAGAAGGGACATGTTCGGATTTGACACCGGCCCGGGAAATGCGGTATCCAACTACCTGTGCAAGAAGCTGACAGGCAAAGAATACGATAAAGACGGTGAACTTGCTTCAAAGGGGAATATCAACGAAGAGATGCTTGATTTCTTTATGCACCATCCGTTCTGGGACAGACCGGTACCAAGGTCAGGCTGGGTAGGAGATTACAATGAGGAATACATAGACAGCGTGATCGCCGGATTCGGACACCTTCCGGTGGAAGATATTCTTGCAACAGCGTGTGCATTTACAGGAGCAGCGGTGGCAAAGAGCATGATTGACAACATCCCTGCGGAAATCATCGAGAAGACAGACAAGCTGTATGCCAGCGGCGGCGGAGTGAGAAACCCTCAGATCATGAAAGAAATCCAGGAAAGAATTCCGGGAAATATCAAAGTGACGACCTCTGCTGAAATCGGCATACCACCGGAATATAAAGAAGCGATTAAGTTTGCGACCATCGCTTATTCAACCATCCACTGTACACCGGGAAATATTCCAGCAGCAGGTCATGCATCACAGTACTCAATCCTTGGCAAAATAGCTCTGGCTCCCCGCCACATAGCAGGAGGCCCGCAACTTTAATTGAATACGTTCTAAATATACCATGAAACCTTACAAATTGCCAGTAATTTAGTGGTTACTACTCACGGCCGTAAGCCGCGTATAGTAACACTTAGCGGGCTATGCGACCAGCCCGCAGATTCGGAAATGGAGAGAATAGATTATGAAAAAAAGAATAGCAGCACTGCTTTGCGCAGCAATGATGGCAGTCTCACTGGCTGCATGCACAAGTGAAGGACCAGGAAAAGATACTTCTGAGCCGGCATCAGATTCCGGACAGACAAAAACAGAGGAAGGAAAGTCAGCGGAAGAAATCACGCTTGGAGTTTCCTTCGGACAGAATGTACATCCATTCTTCGTGGCCATGCAGAAGGGGATTGAGAAGGCATGTGAAGACTATAATGTGAAAAAATGCAATATCCTATCCGCGGACAGCTCTCTGGAGACACAGAATTCTCAGCTTGAAAACCTGGTGACTATGGGATGCGATGCAATCCTGCTGAATCCCTATGATTCAGAAGGCGTAGTCAATGCGGTAAGCGATGCCATGAACGGCGGCGTAGGAGTATTTACAATGGATGTAGACTGTGAAGGTTCCCTTGCATTTGTTGCTTCCGATAATAAAGAGATCGGAAAAATGCTTGCGGAATATGTAATCGAAAAACTGAACGGCAAAGGGAAAATCGCCATTATCGATGGAATTACGGTCAGCTCACTGAAAGACAGGACAGAGGGGTTCATGGAAGTAATCAAGGAGAGCGGGATAGAAATCGTGGCAGAGCAGCAGACCGCACACGCAAGAGATACGGCTCTGGCTTCCGCAGAGAATATTCTGCAGGCAAACCCGGATATCGACGCTTTTGTAGGAATCAATGAAAATTCAGGAATGGCAATTTTAAGCGCGGCGACTTCAGCGAATCTGAAAGACCTGCTGATCACGACCGTGGACGCGACATCAGAGAACATGGCTGCAATCCGCGACGGAAAAGTGGCAGTAGGCGTATCACAGGATCCCTATCAGATGGGCTACAAAGCGGTAGAGCAGGCACTGACCTGGTGTGAAGGCAAAGACGTTGAGGAATTTATCGAAGTTCCTGTTGAGTACATGGACAAGGATAACATCCAGGAATTTATTGACAGAGAAAAAGGATACGGCGTTGAAGTAGATTAGATTGAACTTTTACGGATTTAATTGGAACCATCTGCTTATGTGGATGGTTCCTATCATAAATGAAGAGGTGAAGATATGTCCGATGTAATAGTTAGAATGGAAGGAATATCGAAGGCATTTGCGGGAATCAAGGCGCTGGATAATGTCAGGATTGAACTGCATAAAGGCGAGGTCCACGCACTCATGGGCGAAAACGGGGCAGGGAAATCTACGTTGATGAAGATCATGACAGGAGTGTACTCAAAAGACGAAGGCAGCATGCACCTTTTGAACGAAGAAACCGGACAGATGGAAGAAGTCGAGATGAAATCTCCCCTTATGGCGCAAAAAGCCGGCTTGAGCATGGTGTTTCAGGAACTGAATCTTCTGGAAAATATGAATATAGCAGAGAACATTTTCATCGGCAGAGAGCCGGTTGGCAGGAGCAGGCTGCTGGACAGAGATACTTTAAACAAAAAGGCCAAGGCAGAGCTTTTGAAGGTCAATCTGGATGTAGATCCGGGGACACCGGTCTCCCAGCTGAGCTGCGGTCAGATGCAGTGCGTAGAGATCGCAAAGGCGCTGTCATTTCAGGCCAGAGTCGTAGTGTTTGACGAGCCGACAGCCAGCCTGTCGGAAAAGGAATCCCAGGTGCTTTTCCAGATCATAGAAGATCTGAAAAAACAGGGCGTGTGCATTGTATACATTTCCCACAGAATGGAAGAGGTATTCGAATTATCTGACCGTATAACGGTCTTTCGGAATGGTACATATATAGATACGGTAGAAACAGAGCAGGTGACAGAACCCGATCTGATCAAAATGATGATCGGGCATGAGATTGACGGGCGCAAAGAGTGCGGAAGCGAATTTGTGAATCAGGAGCATGTGATCATGGAAGTGAAGAACGTGCAGGTGTACCCAACAAGCGGTCCGGTCAGCTTTAAGCTCTATGAAAAAGAGATTCTGGGATTCTTCGGCCTTGTTGGTGCGGGAAGAACAGAACTGATGAGGAAGCTGTTTGGCATCGACCCGATCGGGGAAGGTGAAATATATATAAAGGGGAATCAGGTGAGTGTCTCTTCACCGAAAGACGCAATAGGCGCAGGAATCGGACTTGTCCCCGAGGACAGAAAGGGCCTGGGGCTGATACTCGGAATGAGTATCCGGGATAACATGCTCATCTCGAAGCTTGGACAGCTGAAAAGCTTCTGGCTGAACCGGCGTGTGCTGAAAAAGATTACCGGAAACTACATCAGCGATCTGGGGATATCCCTGAGAAATGAAGAGCAGGCGGTTAAAGAACTGAGTGGAGGCAACCAGCAGAAAGTCGTCATTGCAAAATGGCTGGCCATGACGCCGGACATCCTGATTATGGATGAGCCAACAAGAGGAATTGACATCGGCGCAAAGAGCGAGATATATGCATTGATGCGTAAACTGACCGAATCAGGAAAAAGCATCATCATGATTTCATCAGAGATTGCAGAGGTCATGCAGGTAAGCGACAGAATCATAGTCATGCATGAGGGCGGCATTTCCGGTGAAATCGCTGCGGAAGAAGTTTCAAAGAATAGCATAATGCAGGCTGCATTTGGCGGAGGTATGGAAAATGAATAAAACAAAAAAGATAAATCTGAGATCTTTCAGGGAACTGCTTTTGGTTGGCGTTGTAATCATATTATGTATCATCTGGACGATTATGAATTCACAGTTTTTGTCGGCCAACAATATATCCAATATTCTGAGGCAGGCTTCCTACACAGCGATCGCGGCAGTCGGAATGACCATGGTCATCATCATTGGTGAGATCGACCTCTCGGCAGGTTCCCTGGTATGTGCCGCAGGCCTGGTAGGCGCTGTTGTCTGCAAGAATACGGATAATGTATTCTTTTCTGTGATTGCGGCGATTGCAGTAGGCGCAGTGATCGGTACTGTAAACGGTGTTCTCTGTGCAATAGGCAAACTGCCCGGCTTCATCGCATCCCTCGCCAGCATGACCGTGCTGAGGGGGCTGGCCTATATCGTTACGGGAGGTAATTCCGTGGTATGGAGCAATGAAAACTTCACCATGATAGGAACCGGATACATCGTCGGAATTCCTGTACCCGTTATTATCATGGTAATTATCATCATATTCGGCGTCATTCTGACCTCAAAGACCCGTTTCGGCCGCTACATCTATTCTGTTGGCGGAAACATGGAGGCCAGCCGCTGGTCAGGCATTGCAGTAGAAAAGGTAAAGATCCTGGTATACATGATTATGGGAGTCCTGACAGCGATAGCCGGCTTGATCATCACCACCCGTCTCGGCTCGGGGCAGCCCTCAGCCGGCCTGAACTTCGAGATGGACTGTATCACGGCTGCCGTAGTCGGAGGGACAAGCATGTCCGGCGGGCGCGGTAAAGTCATGGGGACAATCGTCGGGGTACTGCTGCTCACTGTGCTAACCAATGGAATGACACTGGTGGGAATGAATACATATTGGCAGCAGGTGTTTAAAGGAGTAATTATTGTAATATCCGTACTAGCAGATACCCACAGCAAAAAGTAGGAATTTGGGAGGCAGTGGGGGTGTGGCTGAGGGGGCGCCTGCTGGAAGGTGGATGCGCCGCTGCCGTCCGGGGAGGTTTATGCTGATTTTGGAAACCGGCCGCTTTGCCTACAATTTCTAACTGTGAAAAAGCCGCATCTTATGGCACCGAGCGTATTCACTTAGAAATCTGATGATTTCTAAGCTCAGACGCTCTTGAAAACTGATTTGGAAATCAGTTTTCAGCCATAAGATGCGGCTTTTTCGCAGTAAGAAATTGTACGGCACGCTAAAGGCTTCCAAAATCAGCATAAGCCTCCCCGGACGGCAGCGGCGCATCCACCTTCCAGCAGGCTGGGCGCATCAGGGCGGACGATATACTGCCTTGGAGGGATTCCGGCGGGGGAAGGCGGATGGGAGTGGATTGGTGGGATAAGTTGGATGGGAGAGATTTTTGAGACTACTGAGTGTATTTTTGCACCACCAGTTCCATTCCATCCGCTGCTCCTGCCTTGATTCCTCCCGTGAGGAGATATTTGTCTTCTGACCAGATGCGTCCAGCTGTGCGGAATTGGAACAGGCATCTCCTGGATGCGTCTTTTAGGGCATTAGCGCCGCTTCATCAAAATCGGAACCGGCATGTGAACTTCCTTCAGGCCCACAAGGCCTGAAGGAAAGCAGACCCGCAGCGAGAATTCATCAGAATTCTCGTGAGTGTCTGCGGTGTTCACCATGCCGGCTCCGATTTTGATTAGCGGCGCTTATGCCCTAATACCGTATCCAGGAGATGCCTGTTCCAATTCCGCACAGCGCCCCTCCTGCCAAAACACCCCCTCTCTAATCAACACTGATAACGTTGACGGGGCAGTTTTCTGCTGCTTCTTCTGCGGTATCTTCTAATTCCGGGGTTATTTCGCTGTAGACCTCTGCCAGGCCGTCATCTGCCATACGGAATACTTCCGGGCAGGTAGCGGCGCAGAGTCCGCATGATATACATCCTTCTCTGTCAATTGCTGCATTCATGTAAATAAGTCTCCTTTCGTAGTGAATCTGCACGGTACCGGCTGGAAGACATGGGTGATTGTTCCAGCGGCCGTGCATGACTATAGTATTGCCCTGTAATCCGAAGAAATACAGTAATTGCAGGAAATTTATTACAGAAAACGGCAGGAACAGTGATATATGAAAGCTGGTATCTGGTTTTTAACTGGTGTATAATACAAGAAAAAGTAAAATGATGGAAGGAGGAGCAAGATGATAGAGATGAATCGTGATTTGTGTATCGGATGCGGGAAATGTGCGGCGGACTGTCCTGTGGGAGCCTTACATATTATAGAAGGAAAAGCTGAATTTTCGGGGCCGTGTTTTCAGTGCGGACACTGTGTGGCAGTCTGTCCGGTACGGGCTGTCGCTATACCGGAATATGAGATGGATGAGGTGGAGGAATATGTACCGGAGACATTTGATATCAGTCCTGAAAATATGCTGCATGCCGTCAAATTCAGGAGAAGTATCCGCAATTACAGACCCGAAAAGATCGAAGGGGAAAAGGTGACAGACATACTGAATGCGGGACGCTATACTGCCACGGCCAGAAACCGGCAGGCATGTACGTTTATTTTTATACAGGATCAGCTGGAAGAATTTAAAGCGCTGGTATGGGAGAACATGCCCGATATCCTTCGGTCACTGCGAAAAGATGCTCCAAGGTATGCTAAGACATTTGAACGGTTTTATGAGAAGTGGAAAGCGGATCCAAAGGACGATAATTTCTTTTATAATTGCCCTGCTTTTCTAGTCATATCAGCGGACAATCATCCTCTGGATGGAGGGCTGGCGGCTGCGAATATCGAAAACATGGCTGTTGCACATGGTCTTGGTGCTTTGTACAGCGGGTATATGATGCGCGTAATCAGCACAAGCCCGGCCCTGAAAAAGTGGCTGGAAATCGAAGGAAAAGGCGTTGCCTGCTGTATGCTGCTGGGATATCCGGCGGTCACATATAAAAGGACAGTGCCAAGACACGGTGGACACATCATAAGAAAATAATCTAATAATAACCCATACAGGCAGGTCAATTCCATCTTAGGAAATGTCCTGCCGTATTTTTTGCCAGACTAACACACTTCCGCATACCCATACCAATCTGCCACTTCCCCGTTCCAACACCATCCGCGATCCGCGTGCCCTGCCGCCTGAGTAAAAGGGGCCGCCTTTGTCTCCCTTGCTGCGGCTCAGCTCCCTCTTTGGGCAGGCGCCCCCTATACAAAAAGTTACTTACTTGGAAAGAAAAAGTTACTTCCTCTATGCTAGGATATTCTTACAAAAGGTTACTGCAGATACTAAGGAAATACAAAATGCGAACTAAATTTCAGAGAGGAAGGGGTTACAAGAGGTGAAAAGGAAAACGAACAGAACATTATACTATTTTCTCATACCGGCACTTTTATTGTATTTAATATTCTGGGTACTGCCGGTTCTGATGTCATTTTTTTACGGCCTGACAGACTGGTCCGGCGTGGGCGATTACAATTTCGTGGGGCTGAAGAATTTTAAGTACTTATTACAAGACGGCACGCTGATTAACACACTGAAAAATACGGGGGTTTATACGATCTTTACTGTTGTATTCGGCAATGTCCTGGCACTGACGCTGGCATTTATCCTGAATATGAAGATGCGCATGAAGGGGGCCTTCCGGACGGTGTTCTACATACCGGCGCTGTTTAGTACGGTTGTTGTGGCTTTTATATGGAGCTATGTCTACGCACCTTACTATGGAATGATTTACAATGTTTTCGATATCTTCGGGGCAGCGGAAGCCGCGCCGAATCTGCTGGGAAGTACGAAGACTGCACTAATTGCCTGTGCTTTCGTGGAGCAGTGGAAGACCTCCGGAACGATGACCCTGATTTATCTGGCCGGGCTTCAGAACCTTCCGGGTGAAGTGATTGAATCCTGCAAAATCGATGGATGTAAATGGCATCAGGAACTGTTCCGTGTGAAAATCCCGATGCTGGCAAATACCATTGCGATTAATGTAATGCTGGGGCTGATCAATGGATTCAAATCCTTTGACTATGTATTTACACTGACAGGCGGCGGACCGGGTTCCTCCACAAGTACACTGATGTACAGCGTCTACAAGCTGGCGTTTGTGGAATATCAGTACGGCCTGGCGGAGGCGCTGGCGGCATCGGCCTTTGTCCTGATTCTTGTAATATCGTGCGTTGTTCTGTTTTTCTTTAAAAAGAGGGAGGTGGAAGCATAATGAAGAAGTCTGTAAAAAAAGAAATTATATTCAGTATTGTCATCGTCCTGTTTTTTGCTATCATGCTTTCTCCGCTATTGATCGCACTGTCGGGGTCTTTTCGTTCACCAGACAATGGCGCATCCTTTTTACAGCTGTTCAATGAATTTTCACTGGAAAGCTATAAAGAGGCGTTCGAGAAGATGCATTATTTCCGTTCCCTGAAGAACAGTGTGATTACCACCTTCAGCAGTGTGGCGATTCTGCTTGTAGTTGCAGCACTGGCGGGCTACGCGCTGGCACGCCTGAAGACAAGGCTGGGCGGATTTCTTCAGATCTTCTTCCTTGCAGGGATGATGATCTCGGCTCAGATGTCAATTATTCCGATTTATAATATCATGCGGTATTTTAAGATCAATAACAGCTATATTGCTCCGATTGTAATGTACGTGACGATATCGATTCCGTTTTCTATCTTCGTGTACACAAATTTTGTGAAGTCGGGTGTGCCGCTTGCCCTGGAGGAGGCTGCCCGGATTGACGGGGCAGGCCGGCTGAAGACATTTTTTCAAGTAGTAGTCCCGCTGACCAAACCGGTGCTGGCTTCTATTATAATTACCCAGGGCGTGCCGATATGGAATGACTTTTTCCTGTCCATGCTGTTTTTATCCTCGTCCACGAAAAAGACGCTGCCTCTGGTTATGCTGTCATTCCTCGGGGATATGCAGAAGCCGACCCAGTGGACCATGCTGTTTGCTGCATGCTTTTTAAGTGCGCTTCCGATGCTGATTGCCTATGCTTTCCTGCAGAAGCAGTTTGTAGGCGGCCTTACAGTAGGTGCGGTGAAGGGATAATGATGCCCTAAACAGTGCAGGATATAGCAGGCGAAAAAGTATGGCACTGCCGGGGCGCGGGCAGATGTAAAGCAGGAAAGATGTGGAAATAAATATCAGGAGTGTAATGTTTTCTGCCGTGTGCGCGCATGTTACAATAGAAGCATGGTGAATTCTCGGAGGTACGGAAAATGAAGAAAAGTTTAAGAACAAAGTTTACACTGGGACTACTGTGCGTTTCTATTATACCGGTCCTGATCCTGTTTTATCTGCACATCAAAAGTTTCTATCAGTTCTATGATGAGAGGACAAGTATTATTGCCAACAGTGAAATGGAAAAGGCGGTTTATCAGATTGATTCCGCCTTTCAGGAGGTGGACGAGCTGGTGGCATCCCTGATACACAGCAGATATGATAACAAATATTGTATACAGTCTATTGCAGATATGGAGTATAACGATACGGATATTACCGCCATGCAGAGACTTACGAACTACAGAGAGTATATTTATATCTGCAGCAACCTGATCTGTAATAATAAATATGTGGAAGGGGTATATCTGTTCACCGAGAGCGGATATACCTATTCTTATACAAAAACAAAAGAGTTTTATCTGGAGCAGAATTTTCAGGATAGCGGCTGGTACAGGAAGATGCGGGATGAAAATCTGTATCAGCTTGTGACATTCTGGGATTCTCCGAGCAGGAGAGTGAACGGCAAAAATATACTGGAGGTCCGTCCGGTTGCGGATGAAAAGGGCCAGAGGACGGGATATATTGCCGTTGTCTGCAACAACAATATTATGGAAGAAATGGACAGCGATTCCGCGCTGGATAACGAGGCCATGATTCTCGACAGCGAGGGCAGGCCCTTATATACAATTATGGGGGATATGGAACTGTCTGAGAAGGAGACCGCCCGAATCAGGGAGAAGGGCAGCGGGATTATAGGTATTAAAGACGGCGGTATCATTTTCCGTACTCTGAGCGTAAATGACTGGAAAATTGTCTCACGTTACGGTGTGGATGAACTGAGTGAGTTATACCAGAAAAATATAATGAATCTGGTCATTTTACTGCTGGTCTGTGTGGGGTTCATTATTATATCTGTTTTTGTGATCGGAAGGCATTTTATAGAGCCAATCGTGAAATTATCCGCCATGATGCTGAAAGTACCGGATGAGGAACCCGTACTGACCCCGGCCTTGCAGAAAAGGGACGATGAAATCGGAATCCTATACAACAAATTCCAGCTGATGGTGATTAAGATTAATGAGCTGATCCAGGAGCAGTATGTCAGCGAGATCAATCTGCTCAAGGAAAAGCTGAACGGCCTGATGTCACAGATTAATTCGCATTTTTTGTTTAATACGCTGGAAAATATCAACTGCCTTGCGGATCTGGATGGAAACCGGAAGATTGCCATGATGTCCAAGTCTCTTGGGGACATGCTGCACTACAGTATGGAATTTGAACGTACAGAGGAAACGCTGGAGGCGGAGATGGAAAATATCCGCAAGTATGTTAAGATCCAGGAAATCCGTTTTGATAATGAGATCCATATTATAGAGGAAATACCAAAGGAACTGAAAACATGCCGGGTCCTGAAGTTTATTCTCCAGCCGCTTGTAGAAAACTCTATTGAGCACGGTCTGATTGGTGAGGAGGATGCGTGGTGGATTAAAGTTGAGGCATGGACCGAGAGTCGTGAACTGTGTATCCGCGTGGAAAATGCCGGTATGTTTATTACGCCTGGGGAACTGGAAGAAATCCGCAGCAATATTACCAGGGAGAAAATCAGGGAGGCTGCGGAATCGGAAGGACTGGAACGCCGGAGAAACAGTATTGGCCTTGTAAATATTCAGCGGAGGATCAAGCTGGTATATTCGGACAAGTACGGCCTGGGAATTTATAACAGAGAAAGCGGCGGACTTGAAGTTGTGATCCGGCTGCCGTTTAAAACCAGATAAGGTGGTGAGCTGATGTATTCTTATATTGTAATAGATGATGAAGTGATTATCCGCAAAGGGCTGATTAAGAAAATCAGTGATATAGAGGGCAGCCGGTATGAATGTGTGGGGGAGGCTGAGAACGGGCTGAAGGGGCTTGAACTTGTGAAAGAGAAAAACCCTGACATAATTATTACCGATATGAAGATGAATAAGATGGATGGAGTACAGTTTTTAGAGACGCTCAGGGACAGCAGGCTGGAGCAGCCGGTAATCGTAATCAGCAGTTTCAAGGATTTTGAATATATGCACAAGGCAATCGAATCCAGGGTGATCGGATATGTGCTCAAGCCATTTTCTTCGGAGGAGATTGGCAGGCAGCTGCAGAAGGCGGTGGAAGAGATCGAGAGCCGAAGCCAGATCGAGACGATTGAAGCCAAAATGCATCTGCTGGATCTGGAGGACAAAAACCGGGGGCTGCAGGATCTGATTATGGGAATCCCGGACGGGCAGGCGTTAAATGAAGGTGACTACCCGGAACAGCTTTACGCACGGCTGATATCCGTGAACCATAAAATAAGGGGGGCGTATGAGACCTGTTTTTCGATCTGTCAGGAGTCTGCCCAGAGCATGAGATGGGCGGTGATAAAAAATACGGTGCAGAAATCCCAGTTTTTTATATTGTTGTACACCGAGAAAGAGCGGGAAAGCTATCTCAAGTTGAAAACGGAACAGATTGCGAAAACTCTTGTGGATAACTTCCGGGAAGAACCGATTGTCTGTGTCATCAGCAGGACGACCAGAAGCATTCACAGATTAAATTCGCTCAGAAAAGATAATGACAGAGCACTTGGCGCCCTGTTTCTGGGGACAAAGAGGGAGATCCTGTATTTTGAAGAGCCGGGGGAAAGCAGGATGATTTATTCCGCGGAGTGCATGGACAGCTGGTTTGGCAGAATGAAGTACGATCCCGGCGAGGTGACGACCGTGATGGACAGTTTCTTTGATAATATCGACATTTCGCAGTTTACGCTGGGGGATGTGCGCAAGACGTGTGAATACATGGTGAAAAAGGTGAACGAATATGCAGAGGAACAGAACATAGAAAAAGATGATATCATGAGATATTTTGACACGAGATATCTGTTTGATGAGAATCTGGACAGAATGAAACGGGAGACTGCCGGTTATATCGCATTGATTTTCCAGTCGGTGGGCGGGCTGGAAGAAAGCGGGCAGGATTTATTCGCTCTGATTGACAGCTATATCCATAAAAACTATAACAGAAAGATTACGCTTTCCATGATTGCGGGAAGCATCTATGTCAATCCCGCCATTTGCCGGAACGTGTTAAAGGAGAAGGGCATCAGCTTTAATGAATATCTGACGGAGATCAGGATCGAACATGCCAAACAGCTGCTGACGAGTTCGGAAGTCAGTATTGAGTATATTTCCAGTGAAATCGGATATACGAATCCAAAGTATTTTTTCAAAGTATTTAAAAAGGCTGTCGGGGAGACTCCGCAGGAGTACCGAAAAAACAGGAGGTAAAGAGCATGATACTGGATGCACACTCTCATCTGGGGGATGATGTAATATTTGACTGCGCACACACGGAGGAAGACCTGCTTGTCAATAACCGGAAATATGGGATCACAGGCGGCATTGTGCAGCCGTTTATTGGCAGGCCTTATATGGAAATTACAAGACAGTACCATGACAGGATATACGAATTCTGCCGGAATAACAGGAATTACTGGGGCATGGCTTCGATTAATCCACATTTCAGGCATGAGGAATATGCAGAAGAAGCCGGGCGCTGTATACGGGAGCTGGGATTTATCGGTCTGAAGCTTACGCCCGTCAGCCATGCGGTGAATCCGGAGTCTGAAGATGGGCTGTTTGTGTTTGAGACGGCCAGGAAGCTTGGGGTTCCTGTCATGGTGCATACCGGGTACGGGATTCCATTTGCCGACCCGGAAAAACTCAGAAAAGCCGCGGCCTTGTACCCGGATGTAAAGATGGTGATTGCACATCTGGGCAGTGGTTTTTATGCAGCCCAGGCCATACATCTGGCGCAGGAATATGAGCAGGTGTATCTGGAACCAAGCGGCTGCGGAATCGGGGAAACCTACGAGGCGCTTCGCGCGCTGGACGGGAAGAAAGTGATGTTTTCATCGGATTCTCCTCTGCAGATACCGACAGAGCTTGCCAAGTACCGGACCATTGTGGAGAGGCATCCTGGCTGGGAGGAGGACATATTCTGCGGGACTGCCTGCGAAGTATTTGGCATATTGCCGGATGGGGAGTAAAAAGTTACTCAGATTCATCAAAAAAGTTACCGGCCCCGTGCTAGGATAAACTTAACAAAAGTTACTGCAGATAACTGAATATTAGATGAAAGGGAGAAATAGAATGAGGAAAAAGTTAGTCAGTTGTTTATTAGTACTGAGTATGGTAGGAACGGCTCTTTTAACAGGCTGTTCTGGAAATGAAAAGAAAGACGATGCGGGGGATAAAAAAGAGACCGAAAAGACAGAACAGACATCCTCCGGCACGGATCCGGCGTTTACATATGACGGGGATGACGTGACCCTGAACTTTATGTTCATCACAGGCGGAGAAAATGAGTTTTATAATGAGACACTGCCGGAGCTGATCAATGAGCAGTTCCCGAACATTGAAATTGAAGTGGAGGAGCTTCCGAGCGATAACTACAAATCTACAATCCAGATGAAGTTTGCAAGCGGCGAGGGCCCGGATATGTTTGAATGGTGGCCGGACAAGCAGGCGGAACCTCTGGTGGAGGCGGGGTACTGCCTGGATCTGAGCGATCTGGAGTGTATCGGCGATTTCCGGGAAGATATGGTCGAATCCTTTACATTTGACGACAAGAATTATGCGGTTCCTCTGGGGTCCAGTTTCCTGACAACCTGGTATAATCAGGAGCTTTTTAAGGAAGCAGGGATATCAGAAGTTCCGATGAACTGGGATGAATTCATAGCATGTTGTGACGCTTTAAAAGAGAAAGGCATTACCCCGATTGTTATGGGGGATAAGGATGCTTATGTGATCCAGTTCGGCACATACATGATGGGCGCATCCTGCATTTACAATGACAATCCTGATTTTGATGACCAGCTCTATACGGGTGAGACGAAGTTTACGGATGATGGATGGAAAGAAACAATCGAGAAATATCAGTATCTGTATGACAACGGATATGTAATGGAAGATACACTGGGATTATCCCACGATCAGGCAAGACAGGCATTCATTGACGGCAAGGCAGCAATGACATTTGACGGAAGCTTTGGCTGGGAGGCACTGATGGCAGACGGCGCTACCGAGTTTGAAAGAGGAATTTTCATGCTTCCGTCTAATGAGAAGGACGAAGAGCTTGTATACAACCTGACTCCGGCGGAAGGAATCTTTGCGGGTGCAAATGAGGGGCATGAGGATGCAATAAAGGCAGTTATGAGCTACTGGTTTACAGAAGGCACCCCGCTGTTTGAGGCATGGTCAGAATCCAATGACAACATTCCGGTACACAAGAGCCTTTCAGATGAGCGCGAGATGATTCAGGAATATATGGCCAGATACGATGGACTGTCCACAATTTACAATCTGAACAACGCATGGCCAAGTGGTGTCAGCGATGAACTGACTGCCAAATTCCAGGAAGTAATTGCGGGAGATACAGATGCGCAGGCGGTTACAAAGGCAATGCAGTAGAAGTTTGAGCAGGTGAAATAAAGGGCCGGAACAGGCGCAGTATGAGACAAACATAATGAAACGGGAACAGCGCCCGGCCAAATACTTATTTTACGATGAAGCAGGAGGATGTCCCAGAAGTTTTTGAGACATCCTCCTTTCTAAAATTAACGAGGTATAGAGATGCTTTATAAGAAATCAGAGGAAGATATATTAGATCCGGAATTATTTCAAAATCCGTCCGCAGAGTACCGGGGGGCCCCTTTCTGGGCATGGAACTGCAGGCTGGACAAGGAATTTCTCATTTCCCAGATCAGCCAGTTTGAGGAAATGGGTATGGGAGGGGCACATATTCACTGCAGAGTGGGGCTGGATACACCCTACCTGGGGGAAGAATTTTTTGATGCCGTATCCGCCTGCAAAGACAGGATGAAACAGGAAGGGCTGCTGTGCTGGCTGTATGATGAGGACCGCTGGCCCTCCGGGACGGCAGGAGGAATCGTTACAAAGGACGAAAAGTACCGTATGCGTTTTCTGGTTTTTGAGCCATATCAACTGCAGGAAGAGCAGCAGGAAGGATATATGGCGGCAGCGAAGGCGGTCAGGAGCGGCAGCAGGACGCTGCTTGGATACTATCGGATCACCCTGGATTCCGAAGGAAAACTGGAATCCTATGAATGTGCGGCGGCTCCAGCTCCGGATGCCTTGCCCGAGGACGGTGCAAAGATCTGGTGTGCCTGGCTGGAGATCTCCGGAAATACGCCCTGGTTTAATAATCAGTCCTACGTAAATACGCTGGATAAGTCAGCCATCGACCGATTTATAGAGGTCACCCATGAAGAATACTACCGGCGGTTCAAGGAGGATTTCGGAACGGTGATACCGGCAATTTTTACGGATGAGCCGCAGATAGCACATAAAGAAAGGCTTGAGGAGCCATTTCAGAAGAAGGCGGTCATCCTGCCTTTTACGGATGATTTCGAGGAGTCCTTTACAGAAACATATGGAATCTCTGTATTGGAGGGGCTGCCGGAATTGATCTGGGAGAAAAAAGGAAATTGTTACTCCCAGGTCAGGTATCTCTACCACCGACATTTGTGTGAACGGTTTTCGGAAGCTTTCGGAGATCATGTGGGCGCATGGTGCAGAGAACATGGAATTGCACTGACCGGCCATATGATGAATGAATGGACCCTGCATTCACAGACAATGGCAGTAGGGGAGGCCATGCGCCCCATGATGAATTTCGGTATACCGGGGATCGATATGCTTTGCGACAGAAGAGAGCTGTCCACGGCCAAGCAGGCTCAGAGCGTTGCCCGCCAGATGGGGCGGGAGGGTGTGATGAGCGAGATCTACGGGGTGACCGGATGGACCTTTGATTTTCGGAACCATAAGCTGGCCGGAGACTGGCAGGCCGCGCTGGGAGTGACGGTGAGGGTTCCCCATCTGACCTGGGTCTCCATGGAGGGGGAGGCAAAGCGGGATTACCCGGCGAGTATCGGTTATCAGTCGCCATGGTACAGAGAATACCATGCGGTGGAGGATCATTTTGCAAGAGTAAACACCGCAATGACCAGAGGGAAGGCAAAGGTAAGAGTCGGGGTGATACACCCGATCGAATCCTACTGGATGTACTGGGGCTGCCAGGCTCACAATGCGGATATCCGGGAGACACTGGATACAGAATTTGAAGAACTTATAGCCTGGCTGCTTTACGGGCTGATCGATTTTGATTTTATATCGGAGTCCATGCTGGAAGATTTGGACAGGCCTGATTCTGATTCCGCAGATGAATCCACAGATCTGTATGGACAAACACCTGATATGGAAGGACATGGAGAAAAGTTGCAGGGCGGGGAACTGCATACGGCACAATTCCTGATCGGTGAGGGGGCATACGAAGTAGTCGTTGTACCCGGCTGTATAACACTCCGTGAGCATACGTATAAAAGACTGCAGGAATATCAGTCTCAGGGCGGAAGAATCTTATTTCTGGGCAAAACCCCCTCCTGCCTTGACGGCAGAGAAAACCGTGATGTTCAAAAACTGGCAGAGAACTGCGGGGTGATTCCTTTCGAGAGGGAAAGCCTTTTGAATGCTCTGGAGCCCTGCCGCGACATTAATTTGTTTACAGAATGCTCAGAGGGGTCTGACCCCTCCAGAATGAAGCACCGGGAAAACCAGCTGCGGACGAAAAATATGTTTTACCAGCTGCGTATGGATAATGGTGCAGAATGGCTGTTTTTGTGCCATGTGAATAAACCCGCGAATGAGGATATCACTTATACTGAGAAACTGACAATTGAGATAAAAGGAGAGTATTGTCCCAGCTTGTATGATACTTTAACCGGGAAGATCACAGCAGAAGCAGCCAGATATGAAAACGGAAAAACCATTATAACGGCATATGTTTCCGCTCATGACAGTCTTCTCTACAGGCTGGTGCCGGGCAGAAGTACTGTGGCGGAGCGCGAAGCGTCACCTATAGTCCTGAGAGAGAAATGCGGTATCTGTCCGGAGGAGAAGAAAAAACTGCTTCCGGAACCGGATCGCTTTATTCTGGAAGAAGAAAACTGCTGTCTTCTTGATCTGGCAGAGTATGCTTTTGACGATGGGGAATGGCAGCCGGAGGAGGAACTGCTCCGGGTGGATAACCGTTTCCGGGAGGTGTTAGGCTATCCGCTTCGAATGGAGGCTCTGGCACAGCCATGGGTGAATCAGGAAAAATCAAAGGAAGGGCACAGACTAAAACTGCGGTTCCATATAGACGCAGAGATACAGGTTGAAGATGTTTATCTGGCACTGGAGCGGCCGGAGAAAATACAGATCTATTTAAATGGTCGGCTGTCCGGCAAGGAAGACAGGGGCTGGTACGTGGATCAGAGTATCCGTAAAATTTATCTGGGATGTATAGAGCCGGGAGAAAATCTTCTGGAACTGCATATTCCTTTTGGAGAGAAAACGAATGTGGAATGGTGCTGGCTGCTCGGAAGGTTTGGCGTACAGGTGCGCGGAAGAAAAAAACTTCTGACAGCATATCCAAAAGAAATATATTATGGGAATTATGCGGCACAGGGACTGCCTTTTTATGCAGGAAATCTTGTATATGAGACGTCCGTGGTTACAGAAGAGGGGCAGCTTTGGACAGAGATTTCCAGATACCGCGGTGCACTTCTGCAGATTGAAGTAGATGAAGAGAAAAAAGGAAACCTGATATACGCACCTTACCGGATGAACCTGGGAAGAGTCAGTGCGGGCAGACATAAGATCCGCATCCGGATCTTCGGAAACCGCGCCAATGCATTTGGCCCGGTGCACAATGCGGACCGGACTGAAACATGGTATGGCCCGAACCTGTGGCGGACCCGTGGAAATAAATGGACATATGAATACCGGCTGGAAGAGATGGGGATTTTGACGGCTCCGCTGTACTGGCTGGAAAAAGAAGAGGAGGAATAAAAGATGAACAAGAAATTTCCTGATGGAGTGTATCCGGTGATGCTGACTCCATTTACAGACGAGAACGAGGTAGATTATGAATCACTGGGAAAACTGGTGGAATGGTATATTACAAGCGGAGCGGCAGGCCTTTTCGCTGACTGCCAGTCCAGCGAGATGTTTTTCCTGTCACTGGAGGAGCGCGTGGAGATTGCGCGGTTTGTCAAGGAAAAGGCAGCCGGCAGGGTACCCGTGGTAGCATCCGGCCATATATCAGATTCCATAGAGGAGCAGGCAGCAGAACTCAACCAGATCGCAGGAACCGGAGTGGATGCGGTGATTCTGCTGACAAACCGTCTGGCGGCAGAGGGGGAGAGTGATGAGGTTTGGCTTGAAAATCTGAAAAAGCTGCTGGCAGAATTACCGGAAGATACAGCGCTTGGATTCTACGAATGCCCGTATCCCTATAAGCGGATTATCTCGCCCGAATTGCTGAAGTGGTGTGCCAACAGCGGCAGATTCTATTTTATCAAAGACACAAGCTGTGATGAGGAAATCATCAGAGAGAAACTGGAAGCCGTGAAGGGCAGCAGCCTAAAACTCTTCAATGCCAACTCTTCTACACTGCTGGAAACGCTGCAGATGGGGGCGAGCGGTTTCAGCGGTGTAATGGCCAATTTCCATATGGATTTGTACGCATGGCTCTGCAGCAATTATGAAAACAGCCCTGAGAAAGCCAGAAAAACCGCTGATTTTCTTACAATCGCCTCACTGATTGAACGTCAGGTCTATCCGGTAAATGCAAAGTACTGCCAGAAACTGCTTGGAAACTTTCATTCAATACATACAAGAACAAAAGATGCGTCACTTCTGAATGCAACGGCAAAATCTGAGATAGAACAGTTAATGCGCCTGACGGACGATATCAGACAGAACATAATGGGGGGAGAACAGAGATGAAAGTACTGGTAACGGCGACCAACTATTCAAAATACTGTCAGCCTGGAAAAAGAATCCTGGAAGAAGCAGGCTGTGAAATTATAGAAAATCCCCATGGCAGACCGTATACTCCTGAGGAGCTGAAAGAGATTGTTGGGGATATAGATGGAGTTATTGCGGGAATTGACACATGGGATGAAGAAATATTTCAGCTTGCGCCGCGTATGAAGGTATTAGCCAGATTTGGAGTCGGCGTGGATAATTTTGATCTGGAAGCAGCAAAAAGGCATGGAATCGTGGTATGCAATTGTCCGGGGATTAATTCCACTGCAGTAGCAGAGCAGACTGTGGCCCTGATGCTGGCGCTTCTCAGACGGGTGCCCGAACTGAATAAGTCCGTTCGAAAAGGAGAATGGACCCGCCCCATGTTCCACGAAATGAAGAGCCGGACAGTGGGGTTCCTGGGATTCGGAGCAATCGCCAGGAATACCGCGGAAAAACTTACCGGTTTTCATCCCAAAATGATAGCTTTCGACAAGTACCCGAACGAAGATGCAGCCAGAAAACTCGGAGTAGAAATTACGACTCTGGACAGAGTACTGGCGGAATCAGATATTCTGTCCCTTCACCTGCCTGCCACAGATGAGACATACCATTTGATATGTGAAGACAGCATTAATAAAATGAAAGACGGCGTGCTCATAGTAAATACAGCAAGGGGCAGCATAGTGGATGAAAAAGCCGCTGCAGAAGCATTAAAAAACGGTAAAATCGGAGGCCTTGGAACCGATGTATTCGAAAGCGAACCGGTGGATCTGCAGAATCCTCTCTTTGGATTCGATAATTATATTGCAGGACCGCATATAGCGGCTGAGACATATGACAACTGTGAGGAAACATCGGTTATGACAGCAGAGTCAGTCCTGAGAGTGTTCAGGGGCGAAGCGCCTCATAATCCGATTGTGTGAAACCACTGGCCGGTTTTAGAGAATCAGGATTGATGAACGCAGTAAATGGTTTATTGATAATTAAAAAGTGATGCTCTTGATATGAAGCAAGGCATCACTTTTTTGTTATCGGATAGCCAGGCCTCATTAAAGATCCTGGAAATCCCGTTATTCATCCCTGACAGGCAACATTCCTCTCGAAAAACATACGCATCTCAAACTGCCTTAGTTTGCGGCTTAGTGCAATTTGTTTTGTTGTTTGTTTTTAAAGAAAACTTTTTACCTTTGTATAAATCCCATCCGCGTCAAGCCCGTACTTAGCAAGCAGTTTTACAGCAGGTCCGGATTCCCCAAACACATCGTTTGTGCCGATCTTCAGTACTTTAGCCGGATAGTTTTCGCTCAGGCAGTCGCATACGGCACTTCCAAGTCCTCCGATAACAGAATGTTCTTCTACAGTTACAATCTTTCCGGTCTCTTTTGCGGCTTTTATGACGAGTTCCTCATCCAGCGGCTTGATGGTGTGGATATTGATGACTCTGGCCTGAACACCTTCAGCTGCCAGTCTCTCTGCGGCTTCGAGGGCTGCAGATACACACAGTCCGGTAGCAATGATGGTGATATCTTTTCCGTCTTTCAGTGTGATTCCTTTTCCAAGTTCAAATTTGTAGTCAGGCGTATCATTGATTACAGGCACTGCCAGACGTCCAAAGCGGAGATACACGGGGCCATCGTATTCATAAGCTGCTTTTACTGCGGCACGTGCTTCCACATCATCTGCCGGATTGATGACAACCATGCCCGGGATCGCACGCATAAGCGCGATATCTTCATTACACTGATGTGTAGCACCATCTTCACCTACGGAAATACCTGCATGTGTGGCACCGATTTTTACATTCAGGTGCGGGTATCCAACGGAGTTTCTTACCTGTTCAAAAGCACGTCCTGCCGCGAACATTGCAAAAGAGCTTGCAAATGGGACTTTTCCTGCGGCAGCCAGGCCTGCGGCTACGCCGATCATATTACCCTCCGCAATGCCGCAGTCGATAAATCTTTCAGGGAATGCTTTCTTAAAAACGCCGGTTTTGGTTGCAGCGGCAAGGTCGGCATCCAGCACTACGAGTTCTTCATGTTCTTTGCCCAGTTCAACAAGAGCGTTTCCATAACTTTCACGGGTAGCAATTCTCTTTACTTCTGACATAATGCTTCACCTGCCTTTTCTAATTCTTCCATAGCAACTGCGTACTGCTCGTCGTTTGGTGCGGTTCCATGCCAGGAAGCCTGATTTTCCATAAAGGAAACTCCTTTTCCTTTTACCGTCTTCATTACGATTGCAGTGGGCATGCCCTTTGTATTCTTTGCCTCGTCGAAAGCGGCTTTCAGCTGGTCAAAGTCATTGCCGTCGGCTACGTTGATGACATGGAAATTAAATGCCTCGAACTTCTTATCGATCGGATAAGGAGAGCATACATCGTCGATTGCGCCGTCGATCTGAAGTCCGTTATTGTCTACGATGACAACAAGATTATCCAGTTTGTGATGTCCGGCAAGCATGGCAGCTTCCCATACCTGGCCTTCCTGAATCTCACCGTCCCCCAGGAGTGCATAAGTACGGTAGGAATCCCTGCTTAATTTTGCAGCAAGTGCCATCCCCACGGCTGCGGATACCCCCTGTCCCAGAGAACCGCTGGACATATCAACGCCGGGGATGTGTTTCATATCCGGATGTCCCTGCAGTATGGAGCCGATCTGGCGGAGTGTAGTGAGTGTGCTTACCGGAAAATATCCTCTGTGCGCAAGTGCAGCGTACAGGCCCGGAGCTGTGTGCCCCTTGGAGAGGACAAAACGGTCACGGTTCGGATCCTTTGGATTTTCGGGATCGATGTTCATTTCCTCAAAATATAAATAGGTAAACAGGTCTGCGGCAGAAAGGGATCCGCCCGGATGGCCTGCTTTTGCACTGTGAACGGAAGTGACGATTCCCTTGCGCACTTCGTTCGCTATTTGCTGCAGTTTTTGTTTATTCATTAGTTGCCTCCTCAAATTTTTTATAGAAATTCTCAATATTCACAGATGTATCCTCGCTGAATACTGAGGAGCCTGCCACAATTACGTTTGCGCCGGCTTTGATGACATCTTTGACATTCTCCAGTTTGATCCCCCCGTCGACTTCAATATCCACGGTAAGCTCCATCTCGTCAATCATCTCACGGAGCCGTGTGATCTTCGGAAGTACATTTGGAATAAATGATGCTCCGCCGAATCCTGGATTTACAGTCATAAGAAGCACCATATCCACATCTTCCAGTACATATTCTATAGAAGAGAGCGGTGTGGCGGGATTCAGAACGACCCCGGCTTTTATCCCCTGGTTCTTAATCGCCTGGATGGTGCGGTGAAGATGGCGGCAGGCCTCTGCATGTACTGTGATGATGTCTGCGCCGGCCCTTACAAAGTCGTTTATATAACGGTAAGGCTCCTCAATCATCAAATGTACATCAAACGGTTTGTCGGTATATCTGCGTATGGACTGGATGACGGGCAGGCCGATTGAAATGTTGGGGACAAACATGCCATCCATGACGTCGATATGTATATAATCGGCGGGAGAGAGATGCAAAATGGTGATCTCTTTCCTGAGTTCTGCAAAATCAGCGGAAAGAATTGAAGGTGCTAATTTTATCATGAGTTACCTCCCGGTTTTCGTTTTTTAGTTAGAAAATGCTGCAAAATTGCGGAAGGTACAATCTTGCAATTTCGCAGCATATTTCAGTCAAATACAGGGCAGCAGTCTGCCTGATATTTGTTTCCCGCGGCAGCTGCCGGATGGGGACGCAAACCCATCCGGCCTGCTGCGGGAATTATAAAGTGAAGGAGTCAATAGGCTTATTTACCAGCGATATAGTCTTCCAGCATAGCGCGGCACTGATCGTCAGGATGCTGTACCGGTGGGTGTTTCATGAAGTAGGAGCTTGGTTCTTCGATTGCGCCTGCAAGTCCTCTGTCTTTTGCGAGCATGCAGCATCTTACAGCGTCAACGCTGATTCCGCCTGAGTTCGGGCTGTCGATAACATCCAGCTTCAGGTTCAGGTTTACAGGAGCACCGCCGAATTTCTGGCCTTCGATGCAGATGATTGCGGTCTTCTGGTCACCCTGGTTGTCAACAAAAGCAAATCCAGGAGCGATCGGCACGTCATGTTTCAAGATACTTGCGATGGCGTCATGCTTTGTAACATGCTTTGTCTCACCGCGCATAACCAGGTTGATAAAGTCTGTATTTCCAGCATAGTTGAGCTGATAAGATTTTGTGATCTTGATTCCCCTGTCTTCGAACAGTTTTGCAAGTGCTCTGTGGACGATGGTTGCACCTAACTGGCTCTTCCAGTCATCTCCGATTACCGGGATGCCTGCTTTTTTGCATTTGTCAGCGATTGCCGGTGTGCTGGCGATCAGCTCAGGAATTCCGTTAACAACGCCGCATCCAGCTTCACATGCAGCATCTACATAAAATCTTGCCGCATCGTGTGATCCTGTAGGAAGGTTGATGAGGATGACATCAACTTTGTAATCTTTGAGCGCTTTTACTACGTCTACCGGCTCCTGTGAGTCATCAATTGTAAAGTAATCTTTGCCGTAGTAGTGCTGCAGATGATCCGGTGCTCCGTCCAGGACAGGTCCTTTTAATACAGGTGCTCCGAGGTTCGGAACGTCACAGATCTTGTATGTACAGTTTGGCCATTCCAGAATTGCCTCGCTGACATCTTTGCCAACCTTCTTGGAATCAATATCAAATCCTACAACAACTTCGATATCGGAAGGAACATACCCTCCCAGGTTATAATGCATAAGTCCGCCGACTTCTTCTGCAATCTCCGGTGTCTTATAGAACTCGATTCCCTGAACGAGAGAGCATGCACAGTTACCTACTCCCACAAGTGCCAATCTGATTTTTTTCTCTGCCATAGTTTTTTCCTCCTGAGATAATTTGGATTATTATGTATTTGATGCTAAAGCAAATGATAAAGTTAACGTTTAAGTAAACGGACAAAAAAATATATATGATGTCCCCTGTATGAAAATGTGAAAAGATAAACTAAATGATAGTTAACGTTAACTGTATCATTTGCTTTGCTTCATGACCCCATTCTAAATCCAAAAAATGAAAAAGTCAATTGGTATATATTCACAAAAAGACGGAATAAATTTAGTCAAAATTATTAAAAAGTGGTATTGAGAACAAAAAAACGGGTTAAGACATATAAAAAATGATTATTTTGAGTATAAAATGTTGGACAATGTTTAAATAGTAAGCTATACTAAAAACTAAGAAAACACGATAACTTTAATGATAACTTAAATGTTACTTATTTTTTCAGTAGATATGTGTTATAATGTGTTTAGAAAAAAGTTATGCCGCTAAGACTGCAGTTTAAGTATTGGCAGGCTGGATGGAGGGGAATTTTAGTGAAGAATGAAAAAGTAGATATTGTTGCCATAGGAAATATTGTAAAAGAGACCATTTTTCTGACGGATAAGATAGTAGGGCCGGTTCTGGGAAGCCCCTGTGCATATACGAGTCTGGCGCTGGCAAAGGCCGGCAAGAGTACAGGTATTGTGACGTACTGTGGGGAAGAGATGCAGAATGTGATCGAAAGGGAGCTGCGTATGGTGGATACGACCGGATGCATCCCTTACTTATATACAACAGAGAACCATTTGATCTATCAGGAAGAAGAGAAAAACAGGGTTGAGTATTTTAAAGTGGCTCCGGTGATCAGTTATGATGTGATTCCGGAGACTTATCTGGAAGCCACGACATTTTTTATCTGTCCCATGGATTACGAGGTGGATATTGAGATATGCAGAAAGCTGAATGCAGCCGGAAAGCGTATTATCGTAGATCTCGGCGGGTACGGTGGTACTACATCATATAACCATTTCCCGATAGGAACATACCGGGGCAGAAAGCTGGTGGATGATTTATGTGAAAGTGCATTTATAATAAAAGCCAGTCAGGATGACCTGCATTATCTGATGCCGGACCAGAGCATAGAAGAGTGCCTGGAGTATCTGACTTCGAGAGGTCCGAAATATGCAGTAGTTACGATGGGCGCGCGGGGAGCGGCTTTCCAGGCGGCAGGAGGAAAAGTGCAGTTCTCCGGAAGTTATGCTACAATGGAAGGAAAGGAAAAGAATCTGACGGGAGCGGGAGATGCTTTCTCAGCAGGTTTGATGGCGGCTCTGGATGAAAAACCAGATGATATCGTTTATGCAGTTGAGTATGCAAACAGTATGGCTTCGCTGATTCTGGAGGAGAACGGAGGATGTGTGGAGAACAGAATGCCGGTCGACAGAATGGTCAAGCTTCGAATGGAGGGAAAATTATAATATGAAAAAAGTAACAAGACTGAAGGATCTGGCAGAGGGACTTGGTGTAAGCATAACGACAGTCTCAAAGGCTCTGAACGGCCATCCGGATATATCGGCAAAAAGGAGGAAAGAGATCCTGGATTATGCCAAAGAAGTGAATTATGTACCGAATCAGGTGGCCCGGAGCTTCCGCCAGCAGAGGACCAACATGGTCGGCATAGTCATCAGCGATAATGCCAATCCATTTTATGCCAGAGTCATCCGTGGTATAGAGGAGACGCTGTCGGCCCACGGTTACCACTGTGTCGTGATGAACAGCCATGAAGATGTGGACAAAGAGATCCAGCTTGTAGATGAGCTCAGAGGTCTGAACGTAGCCGGAGTGATCCTGACTCCTGCCGCGGGAAATAAAAAGAGCTGTGAGCTTCTTCAGAAGTATGATATCCCCTATGTTCTCGTCAACCGTTACCTGGAGAAGGATGAGGACACCTATGTTGTGCTGGACGATTATCAGGCAGCATATATGACGGCAAAGCATCTCTGCAGTTACGGCAATGAAAAGATCTTCTTCCTGAATTTTCTGCCCAGTGTATCGTCCGCCCAGAACAGGCTGGAGGGATACAAACAGGCGCTGGAAGACTGTGGGATGCCGTACGAGCCGAACCTGGTAGTATCCGGCTGCACGGATCAGGCAGACGGATATGAAAGTATGAAGCGGATACTGGAGCGCAATAAGCCCCCCCTGTCAGTCATGTGCTACAGCGACTACATCGCAATAGGAGCAATCTGTGCAATCCAGGAGCGGGGATTCAACCTGCCCCATGATATAGCGCTCAGCGGCAATGACGATATCGGAATACTGTCCTTCGTAAAGCCGCGCCTGACAACCATCGGATCGCCCAAGCTAAGAATGGGGATTGAAAGCGCCAGGCTTTTGATTGAACTGATGGAGGCGAGGGCAAAGCAAGAGGATGACGAGGCAGAAGAAACAGAACCAGAAGAGCAGAAACATGTGGTCATGAAACCAGAACTCATACTCAGAGAAACCTCATAAGGAAGGATTTAGCTCACGAGCTTTAGTCTCGGGGGCGGATGATGGGGGGACGCTTGCCGAGAGCCGGGACGTGCTGTGGAAAGCACCTGTCCTGTTTGATATGCAGGCCGCTGCGCCAACCAGCAGTAAGAGGAAATCCGCAAAATCAGCCGGAACCGAACGCATTCACCGCCTAATCTGATGATTAGGCGGCTCAGGCGTTCTGAAAAGTTGCTTCGGAAGCAACTTTTCTCCGGCTGATTTTGCGGATTTCCTCTAACTGCTGATAGGCTCGCTTTGATGCATTTCAAACAGGACAGGTGCTTTCCACAGCACGTCCCGGCTCTCGGTAAGCTAGGTTCATCAGGCCGGAAGGTAAGAGCGCGTGCACCGGGGGATCCTGGACCGGGGCAGCGGATGGGAATGGCTGTGCGGGAGTGGTGATCTGGGGAGAGGTGATTCGTAAGCTTCCTGTGAGGCCTCCATTTTTTAGCCTAAAACAAATATCATAGGCCCAGCAATAAAAATAATTAATACCTACAGAAAGATGAGAGCTACGCATAGTGAATATCCATCCGCAGCCCCGGTCTGAGCCCCCAGCCGGGGAATTAGTACTTACCTACCGACTGGATGAACCCAGCCAGGCGGACTGTAAGCCACAGACCTTCCTGCCTGTAAGGGCGGTTTAAAACTCCTTAAAGCGGACGATTAGAAGTTCTTATAGAGCCAGGGGCGCCCAGAAGGGATGAAAATTGATTTTCCAAATCAATTTTCATTCCGGCCTAAGGCCAGAAAGCATCAGGCTTTCTGGCTGCATGTCGGATGTGCCCTTCTGGGCGCCCCTGGCTCTATTAGAACTTCTTCGTCAAGCGACCAGGATTTTAAACCGCCCTTACAGGCAGGAAGGTCTGCGGCTTACAGTCCGCCTGGCGCCCCTCATTTAGCAGAAAGTAATAAATATCATCAGCCGTATTTGTGAAAATGTGACTATTGACTTTTGTTATCTTTGCGGTTAAAATTTGAATCAGATAAGAAGTTAACGTTAAAGTAAACGTTATATTTTTTGCTCAAAAACTTTAACGTTAACTTTATCGGTAACTGTAATTTATTACAACATTTTAGGAGGAAAAAACTATGGCAGAGAAAAAAATCAGACTGGCACTTGTGGGAGTAGGGAACTGTGCATGCTCTCTTGTTCAGGGAATCGAGTTTTATAAGACACCGGAGATTGCAGAAGAGGCCGGGGGACTTATGCATTATAACCTGGGGGGATATGTTCCTTCTGACATCGAGGTTGTTGTGGGATTTGACATTGATTCCAAGAAGGTTGGCAAGGATGTCAGTGAAGCAATTCTGGAGAAACCAAACTGTACATATAAGATTTGTGATGTTCCGAACCTTGGGGCACCTGTGTTAAAAGGACCGGTTCTGGACGGGGCACCGGATCATCTGCAGCACTACTATGGCAAAGACTATTTTACAATCGATGACTCACAGGAGCCGGTAGACGTAGTAAAAGCACTGAAAGATTATAAAGTTGATGTGATTCTCATCAACCTTCCTACGGGATCACATGATGCGGCAAGATTTTATGTGGATGCTGCATGTGAAGCCGGATGCGGCGTTGTTAACGGAATTCCTGAGCTGATCGCCAGCACACCGGAAATCTCTGATAAATGTAAGAAAGCGGGAATCCCGGTGATCGGGGATGACTGGAAGAGCCAGCTGGGAGCAACGATTGTCCACAGAGCGCTTGCAAAACTGTTCGAGGACAGAGGAATTAAGATTACAAAGTCCTATCAGCTCAACTATGCTGGTAATACAGATTTTATCAACCTGGTTATGCGCGGCGAGACAAAGCATGTGACAAAACATGACGCCATTGCGAGTATCCTGAAACATGATGTTCCGATTGCTCCTGGATTTGCTTTTGTTGACAACCAGGATGACCAGAAGACCGCTATTATCTGTATCGAAGGCCAGAAGTTCGGTGGAGCTCCTGTCAATCTGAACCTGAAACTGGACGTTATCGATAGCCCGAACTCAGGCGGAATCAGCGTTGACGCTGTCAGATGCTGCATGCTGGCAAAAGACAGAGGACTTGCAGGCGCAATCGAAGAGCCAAGTTCCTACTTCATGAAGCACCCGCCGGTACAGCATCCGGATGACCAGTGCCGTGCTATGCTCGAAGACTTTATTGCTGGTAATTAAACTAAACTTACAGATAGGCAGGGATGAAAAATGGAAAATAAATTAGATATCGTTGTAATTGGTACAATTATAAAAGAAACCATACAGTTCCCAAACAGAACCATCGGTCCTGTCCTGGGAAGCCCGGCGGCATATTCAAGCCTTGTTATGGCTGCACAGGGAAGAAATGTGGGAATCGTCACATATTATGGCAATGACATGGAAGGCATTATTTCAGAGATAGATGTTCTGGACAGAAGGGGCATTCTGCCTTATGAGTATACGACTACGAATCTGCTTGTATACAGAGAAGACGGCACCAAATACGTAGAGTATCAGAAGGCGGCTCCGAATATCGTTTTTGAAGACATTCATGAAGATTATCTGAATGCAGACTATTTTAAAATCTGTCCGATGAATTATGAAGTAGAGCTGGATCTTGTGAAAAAGCTTCACGAGAGAAACAAAACAGTATTTGTTGACCTGGGAGGTTACGGCGGCGCCACAAGTGATATCCGCCATTCCGTAGAAGAGGCTTATGGAAGAATGGTAATAGACACCCTGTGTAAAAACAGTACGATTATTAAGGCGAGCGAAGAGGATCTGCAGTCCATTATACCGGGAAGAACAGCGGAAGAGGCTGTAAAATACCTGGTAGATTCAGGCGCCAGGAATGTGGTTGTAACACTTGGCGGCAAGGGGGTACTGTTCAAGGAAGGCAGTAAAAAGATCGTTTATATCGAACCGTTTGTGGCTAAGAGCGAAGTGGAAGACGGAAGCCTTGACTTTACAGGCGCCGGAGACTCATTTGGCGCGGGATTTATGGCATCTTACGTAAAAGAACAGGATATGTACAAGGCCGCATTGAACGGAAATGCAACTGCATCTCTGGTCATTCAGAGATCAGGCGGATGTACATTCGGACGTATGCCGGCTAAGGAAAAGGTACAGAAACGTATTGCAACAGGAGAATAAAGAACAGGAAGCTGTGAAGTTGTTGTCTGGTTACCGTTTACAGGCCTGCCTGTAAACAGTAACGTTGTCTGATGATTGAAAGAGGAGGAATATGCAATGAAAAGTTATACAGATGCGGAACTTATGAATAAGGCAAAAGAAAAAATATTGGCGGAGTCAGAGGCTTTGAAAGTAGTTTCTGATGAAGTGGATGAGGCTTATGCAGAGACGATCAAAGCAATTCTGGAATGCAAAGGGAGGGTGATCCTTACAGGACTAGGAAAAACAGGACATATCGGTAAGAAAATAGCGGCATCTTTTGCAAGCCTTGGAGTACCCGCATATTTCGTGCACAGCTGCGAATCACTGCACGGGGACATGGGAATGATTACGAAAGATGATGTTGTGATTATGATATCCAACAGCGGAAAATCACAGGAAATATTAAACATGCTTCCGCCTCTGAAGATCATAGGCGCAAAGACTGTTTCTATCACAAAAGACAAACAGTCACCTCTGGCACAGCAGACAGATATCGCAATCCTGGTCAATGCAGGACAGGAAGTAGACCATATGGGACTCGCGCCTACATCCAGCTCAACGGCAGCACTGGCAGCGGGAGATGCACTTGCAACGGTAGTATCAGAGATCAAGGACTTCAAACGGGAGAACTTTGCCCTGAGCCATCCGGGCGGAGCGCTGGGCCAGCAGCTGATCAAAGAATACCAGGAAAAGGTTGGAAAGTAAAATAATAATATACCAGGCTCATCAGGAAAACTTGGTTCGCAATATAATCCTCTGGCATATAGTACATCGAAAAAAAGCAATGTACTAGAATAAGCCAGAGGATTGTTCGCATTGCAGATGCCGGATGAGATGGTTGAAGGAGACGTAGTATGATTAAGAAAAAAGCAGTGATTTTTGACATGGACGGGCTGATGATTGACAGTGAAAGAGTGACATGGGAAGGATATCAGAGAGAGTGCCGCCTCAGAGGGTATGAGATGACGCTGGATTTTTATATGCAGATGCTGGGGCACCCGATGGCCGCAGTGCGGAAGATGATGCAGGAACATTTTGGTGATTCATTTCCGATGGAGGAGATTATCCAAAGTGTGCATCACAATATGGATCTGCAGTTTTCCACAAAAGGCGTCCCGGTCAAGCCGGGGCTGATGAATCTTCTGAAGTATACGAAGGAACACGGCTACAGGACGATGGTTGCCACATCCAG
Organism: Clostridium sp. D5; assembly: GCF_000190355.1. NCBI lineage: Bacteria > Bacillati > Bacillota > Clostridia > Eubacteriales > Clostridiaceae > Clostridium > Clostridium sp. D5. Next base: position 889,009 of record NZ_GL870809.1, read on the forward strand.
CGACCGGGACCGGGTAGAGCAGATCTTGAAATACGCCGGAATAGAAGAATATTTCAATGACATTATCTGCGGAAATGAAGTGGCCCAGGGAAAGCCCAACCCCGATATCTTTCTGAAAGGGTGCAGAAAGCTTGCCGTAGAGCCGGAAGAAACCTATGTGGTTGAGGATTCTGAGATGGGGGTACTGGCAGCATTTCGGGCAGGGATTGATGTGATCTGTGTTCCGGATATGAAGGAACCGGAAGAAGAATACCGGGAGATGACGCTGTGTGTTGTCCGTTCGCTTAGCGAGGCCAAGGATGTGATTGCGGCCAGGGACAGCGGCAATTAATCTGCGGGATAGGACAGGAGCAGAAGTACGGCGGAAATGATAATAAAACTGGAACCACTTCAGATTTATTATCAAACACAGCAGCCGCGTCGTTGTTGAGTATATTTCCCGATTTACAGGTGGAGATTTCACACTTCTGCACATTTGGCAATTGGGAGAAATAGATAAATTTATATTCCCCTATTTGTGGAAAAATGACAATTGACTTTTTATGGGTTTGCGCGTAAAATTTTAATCAGATAAGGAGTTAACGTTAAAGTAAACGTTATATTTTTTTACCAAACTTACTTTAACGATAACTTTATCGAGAACTTATGGCGGGGATATCGGGTTCGGAAGGAATGTATTCTGGATAACAGAAGAATCATATCAATACCGCCGGGCAGCGGAGAAAAAGATCCAATATTCAAGAGACATGGAGGAGGAAACAGGATGATGAATATGAAAAAAGTTTTAACAATGGTATTGGCAGGTTGTATGGTGTTTGGACTCGCGGGATGTGAAAAGGCGTCTGATTCAGGAAGTGCGGACAAAGGCGGCGGTAATGCCGATGCAGAGATAACGATCGGCTATTCTTTCCCGGGTTCCAATAATGAATTCTGGGGTTCCAATGCTCTGAACTCCGCAAAGCAGGCCGCCGAAGCACTGGGATTTAAGCTGATTGCCGACGACTGTGATTATGACCAGGCCGAACAGATTTCCGATGTTGACAGTATGATTTCTTCCGGAATCAATGCTCTTGTTCTGGCACCGCAGGATGCATCGGTATGCGCAGGAATTACCGCGGCATGCAAAGCGGCAGACATTCCGGTTGTTATTATAGACCGGTGGCCGGGAGATGATCTGAAGGCTGGAGAAGATTATGTATGCTTTATCGGACCGGATGATGAGCAGGCAGGATATGACATCGCGATGTCACTCATAGATTCCGGATGTAAAAAGCTTCTTGGTGTGGGAGGCGTACAGGGAACTTCCGTAGGAGAAGGCAGGAAAGCAGGTCTTGACAAGGCATTGAAGGAGAATCCGGATGTGGAGCTTTTACAGTATGAATATGCGGGAGATACATGGGATGACGGAGACAAGGCGTTCCGCAACTTATATCAGGCACATTCCGAGGTAGACGGAGTATGGTGCTTTAATGATTCCATGGCCCTTGCCACAGTAAACGTAGTAAAAGAAGAAGGAAAGCTGGAAAAGATTAAAGTCGGCGGCATGGACCTGCTCAGCAATTCTGTAGAGTCCATGGAAGCGAAAGAACTCTGGTTCTCAACCGGAGGCCACTATATGGAAGCCGGATTTGGCGCAGTTGTGGCATACGATGCTGCAAAAGGCGTGGAATATAACGGCGAAGAGAAGGTTCAGATGAGTCTGCTGCGTGTTGACCAGACAAACGTAGGCGAATTTAAAGAGCAGTTCCTTGATAAAGAGCAGTCTTATGACTGGGCAGGTGCCAGCAGGGCAGAAAACCCGGATGTAGAATATAACTTCAACCTGACACTTGAGTAACAGCTAATATTTACTCCTCCGGCACGGTGCCGGGGGAGGAGCGTTTTAAACTGGAAGGAGGAAAAACATTGGCAGAAAAAAGAAATGCGGTTGTCCTGCGCGGTATTAAAAAGTATTTCCCGGGAACAAAGGCGCTGGACTGGGGCGACGATGACACGATTGAGATCAAAGAGGGCGAGATTCACGGTCTGGTCGGGGAGAACGGTGCTGGTAAGTCTACAACATTTCAGATCCTGATGGGTATTTATGACAAGACGGACGGTGAGATGGAACTTTTCGGGGAACCCTATAACCCCAAAAACGTCCATGACGCGGAATCGGCAGGGCTGGCGATTATCATGCAGCAGCCGAACTTTGCCAACAACCTGACTGTTGCTGAGAATATATTTCTGGGGCAGGACAAGAGGTTTACGAACAAAGCCGGACTGATCGACTGGAAAAAACAGTATGCAGCGGCAGAAGAGATCCTGCACAGATTTAAATATGACCATATCAAACCGACGGATCTGCTGTCAGATCTGGGCTTTGAGGAGACAAAACAGGTAGAGATTGCGCGGGCACTTTCGACGAATCCAAAAGTACTGCTTGTAGACGAGACATCGGCGGCTATCTCCAAAAGTTCTGTGGAAAATCTGTATCAGCTGCTTCGGGAGCAGCGGGATAATGGATGTGCAATTATCTACATATCGCACTTTATAGAAGAGGTGTATGACCTCTGCGACAGAGTCAGCATACTGAGGGATGGAAAGCTGATCACTAAAATGGAAGTGAACGAGTCGGTTTCACCGGATCTGATTATCCAGAACATGGTAGGCCGTGATGTATCGGATGCAATTTACAGAAGCGAGGACAACAGCTCCATCGGTGACGTGCTTCTGGAGACAAAAGGATTGACAAGGGCGGGAGAATTTGAAGACATTAATATCCAGATCCATGCAGGAGAAGTCGTCGGTATCGCCGGAATCGGAGGATGCGGTTCGGAGAGTTTTGGAAAAGCATTGTTCGGATATGACCAGACCGAACGGGGAGAGATTTATTTTAAAGGAAAGCCTGTCAAGGTACATTCACCGCTGGAAGCGATGCGAATCGGTATTGGATATATACCAAAAGACCGGGATAAGGAAGGACTGTTCCTGATTTATGATTCCACAATGAATATTTCTGCGGGCAATATGAAGAACGTCAGCAAGCATGCAGTCATAAACCACAAAAAGGAAAAAGAAATTGCAGTTGAGTCAATTAAGAAGTTCCTGATCAAGACTCCTTCAGAGGCGACACCGGTATCTGACCTGAGCGGGGGAAACAGACAGAAAGTGGCAATCTCCAAGTGGGTGGTTAATGAATCCGAGTTCCTGATTGTAAACTCTCCTACAAGAGGAGTAGATGTAGGCGCTAAATACGAGATTTATAAAATACTGGAAGATTTAAAGAATCAGGGAAAAGGGATTTTACTGATTTCTGATGAGCTCCCGGAGCTGATCGGAATGAGCGACAGGGTATACTGCTTCAGACGGGGCAAGGTGTCGGGAGAATTCTCAAGAGATACATTTACTGAAGAGCGGCTTGCAGTACAGATGGTCTGATTCTATATAGAAAGGAATATTAAAAAATGGAAAATAAAAATGTAGTGACAGGTTTTATAAAAAAGAATATTTCTTTGGCGGCGTTTGTGATTTTATTTATATTGTTCTCATTTTCGACTGCCGGTAAATTTTTGAACGTTAGCAACCTTTTGAGCGTACTGACTTCATCTACAGACCTTCTGATCTGTGCACTGGGCGGAACATTTATCATCCTGATGGGAAGTATCGATCTCTCCGTCGGTTCCATGATCAGTCTCTGCGGAGTAATTGTAGCTAAGATCTACCTGTCAACCAACAACCTGCTCGTTGCGCTTCTTGCTACAGTAGCAGTATCACTTGTGTGTTACTTATTCATGGGAATTATCCATGTACGCCTGAAAGTACCGACATTCATCGTAACACTTGGTATGCTTTCCATAGCCCGTGCGCTTGTTACTATGATCAGCGGCGGTTCTATCACGATGGTTGATTATAATGGGGCAATCAAACAGGTATTCGGATTAAGGCCATGGATTCTGATTATTGCAATCGCGGCATTTGTCATTGTATTCATCATAGAACGTTTTACACTCTTCGGACGCTACACCAGACTGGTCGGCGGTGAGGAGAATGTAGCAAGATTAAGTGGTATTAATGTAAGAAAGCAGAAAGTGCTGGTGTTCTTGTTTGCAGGAGTTCTGACAGCACTCGGCGGTATCGTTATGGCAGCCCGTATCGGTTCGGGTTCTCCTTCTGTCGGAGTCGGATATGAGCTGGACGTTATCACAGCCGTTGTACTGGGCGGAACATCTCAGACCGGTGGTGTCGGCGGTGTAAGAGGTACTCTCATCGGTGTACTGACCATCGGTATTCTCGCAAACGGCCTGGTACTCTGGGGAATGCCTTCAGAAGTCCAGCTGCTGATCAAGGGGCTTGTTGTTATCTTTGCTGTTGCCGTTTCAACAGAGAGAAAGCCGAATATGATCGTCAGATAATGAAAGACTGGAGGAAAAATAAATGATAGCATTAGGCAGCGACCATGGCGGATTTGCATTAAAAGAGGAGATCAAAGAATATCTGACAGGTCAGGGAATCGAAGTCCGGGATTTTGGAAGCTTTCATCCGGAGGCCGTGGATTACGCAGATACAGCGTATCCGCTGGCAAAAGCAGTGGCAGCGGGAGAATGTGAAAAAGGAATTCTGTGCTGCGGCACAGGGATCGGAATATCCATCGCAGCCAATAAGGTGAAGGGAATCCGTGCAGCCTGCTGTTCCGACTGTTTCAGCGCAAAGCTTACGAGACAGCACAACGATGCCAATGTGCTCTGTATGGGCGGTCGTGTTGTGGGGGCGGGGCTGGCACTCATGATGACAGATCTGTTTTTGAACACAGAGTTTGAAGGCGGCCGGCATCAGACCAGAATCGATAAAATTGCAAAGATTGAAAGTGAACAGTAAAAGGAGGATGCAACATGGCATTGGTGACAACAACTGAAATGTTCAAAAAGGCATATGACGGCGGCTATGCGATCGGGGCATTTAATGTAAATAACATGGAGATTATACAGGGGATCACGGAAGCGGCACAGCAGGAACAGTCACCGGTTATTCTCCAGGTATCGGCAGGCGCAAGGAAATATGCAAAGCATATTTACCTGATGAAACTTGTGGAAGCGGCGGTGCTGGATGTGGACATTCCGATTGCGCTGCATCTGGATCACGGGGAGGACTTTGAGATCTGTAAATCCTGTATAGACGGGGGCTTTACCTCTGTAATGATCGACGGTTCCAAACACGGCTTTGAAGACAATATCGCACTGACAAAAAAGGTGGTAGAGTATGCCCACAGCAAAGGGGTTGTGGTAGAGGGAGAGCTGGGAAAACTGGCAGGTATAGAAGACGATGTAAATGTGAGTGCAGAAGATGCATCCTACACGAACCCCGATGAAGTGGAAGAGTTTGTAAACCGGACAGGTGTCGATTCACTGGCAATTGCAATCGGAACAAGCCACGGGGCATTCAAGTTCAAACCCGGACAAAAACCACAGCTTAGGTTTGATATCCTTTCCGAGATCGAGAAACGACTTCCTGATTATCCGATCGTGCTTCACGGTTCCTCATCCGTAAATCAGGAATATGTAGATATGATACGCAAGTATAACGGAATTTTGGATGATGCGATTGGAATTCCTGAAGATATGCTCAGACAGGCTGCCAAGTCGGCAGTATGCAAAATCAATATAGATTCAGATGTGCGCCTGGCCATGACAGCCGCGGTGAGACAGGACATTATAGAAAATCCTTCTCATTTTGACCCAAGGCAATACCTGCGGCCGGGCAGAGACAATGTAAGAGAACTGGTAAAACATAAAATACAGTGTGTATTAGGCTCATCAGGAAAAGCCTGATTCGGATACTGCGTATCCAGGAGAACAACTCTTTGGCTTTGAGGGGCCAGAGAGTTGTTTTTTGGGGGGAAAGTTTTAAATACTATTTTAAAAATTGTTATCCTGTGGCGGTTGTTCTGAAGCATTGGCAGCAGAAGAAGCAAATGATATACAGGCAGGGAGGAGAGCGAGATGTTAGAAAAAGATATTCCGCCAGACAGCGGACGTAAGGAACAGGCAGGGGATTGTGCTCTGGAATTTCACCATATAAGCGTTATCGCATCAGATTACGAGGAAGCGGTTCGGTTCTACGTGGATTATATGGGATTTGAAATCTTCAGGGAATCATTTTCCGTCAATAAAAATGCAAAGAAGCTGGAATTGTACAGCGGCGGGCGATATATAGCCGAGCTTTTTATCCGGGAAGACGGCACCAACAGGAAAGAGGACAAAACAGCAGACCCCGCCCTGCCGGGATTCAACCATTTCTCTTTGTTGACGGATGATGTGGAACGCATGGTGGAACGCATGAGCAAAAATGACGTACCTGTAACAGAGGTGAAAAGAGACCGGATAACCGGAAAAAAATACGCATTTTGCTGGGACCCTGAGGGGACGAAGATCGAATTTTATGAAAGGTAAGGAACAGAAAAATGGAGATTTGGAAAGAGGCTTATTTGCAGCTGCAGAACGGAAGTGATGTGAGAGGCGTTGCGCTGGAGGGGACTGAGGGGGAAGAGGTGAACCTGACGGAAGATATTGTGCGGGATATAGCCATGGCATTTGCAGAATATCTGGCAGAGCGCGGCACAGGCGGTGAATTGAGGGTCGGCGTGGGTAATGACTCCCGGCTTTCCGCACAGGAACTGAAAAGAGGAGTGGTAAACGGTCTGGGAAGAAGAGGCTGCAAGGTATATGACTGCGGGCTGACCTCTACACCATCTATGTTTATGTCAACAGTTCTGGAGGGATTCGGGTATGACGGGGCGGTCATGATTACCGCAAGCCATCTTCCGTCCAACAGGAACGGCATGAAGTTTTTCACAAAAGAGGGCGGGCTGGAGAGCCGGGATATCAAGGCCATACTGGAGCGGGCGGCGCTGATATCAAGAATGAACTATGAGACAGAGTACCATAAAGCCGAGGAAGCAGATCTGGTGGGAGCTTACACGGAGCATCTGAGAAAACTGATCTGTGAGGAGGTCTGCGCCGGGGACTATGAACATCCGCTGAAAGGGCTGCACATTGTGATTGATGCGTCCAACGGAGTGAGCGGGTATTTTAAGAATGTGCTGGAGCCGCTGGGAGCCTCCACCGAGGGTAGTATCTGCATGAATCCTGACGGTACCTTCCCGGTGCACGTACCCAATCCGGAAAATGAAAAGGCCATGGATACCGTAAAGAGGGCCGTGCTGGATGCAAAGGCGGATCTGGGTGTGATATTTGATACGGACGGAGACCGGGCGGCCGTTGTATTTGCAGACGGTGAGGAAGTGAATAAAAATGCCATCATCGCTCTGATGGCGGCCATACTATCAGAAAAATATCCGAATACAACGATCGTAACAGACTCTGTAACATCAGATTATCTGACAGAATTTTTGGAGAAGCAGCTTAACATGAAGCATCACAGATTTAAGCGCGGTTATAAGAATGTGATTAATGAGGCCATACGATTGAATAAAGAAGGGGAAGAAACGCATCTGGCAATCGAAACTTCGGGCCACGGAGCGGTGAAAGAAAACTATTTTCTGGACGACGGCGCTTATATGAGCGTGGTGATCATCAGCCGGCTGGCGGTATGCAGGCGGGAAGGGCGGAAACTAGAAGATATGACAGCCGGTTTGAAAAAAGCCGCCGAGAGCAGGGAGCTCCGCCTGCAGATCCGGACACCGGAGTATAAAGAGTACGGCAGGAAAGTGCTGGAGGATTTCAGAAAATTTGCAGAGGAAGAGAAGACCTTTCATATTGCAGAACCAAATTATGAGGGGATACGCATCAACTTTCAGGATGAGGAAGTGAGCGGCTGGATGCTGATCAGGATGTCGCTGCACGACCCGATTATACCGCTGAATTTTGAGGCCGACAAAACAGGCGGAATTGCAGTGATTATCAGCAGAATCAGGCCGTTCTTGGAAAGATATGAAAGTTTAAGCAAAATTCCTGAATGAGCGGCAGAATATGAGGGGTATACATGGACGGCGGAAAAGACGGGTCGGCATTTGACCATGCCGAAATGATCATAACTATGTTGGAAAGTTTAAAGGGCTGATGCCTGATAAAAAAGGGGCTGTGATTCGTGCAGATTACAAAAATAATAACCGATGAGACATTAAAGGAACTGAGGGCGCATGGGACAGAGGAATTTCCTTTCCAGTACAACTGGGAAGAGGTACAGCAGTTTGATGAAGAAAAGATTGAATGGCATTGGCATAGAGAGTTTGAATTTGTAAAGGTTATGCATGGTATTGTATTCTGTCTGATCGGAAATAAGCAGATCAGGCTGGAAGAAGGCGAAGGGCTATTTATAAACACAAGGGTTGTACACAGTATAGAAAACTGCCAGAATGGGGTGATCTCCAATATTTTATTCTCACCTGATCTGATTGCAGCAGAAACATCGATTATTTATGAAAAATATATCAGAGACTTTATCGAATCAGATTGTTCTCATATTGTTCTGAGACCCGATATGGAATGGCAGGAGCAGGCTCTTGGGAAGCTGGATGATATTTTCAAGACATGCAGCAGTAAAAAGCTCTGTGAACTGGATATGCATATACGAATCTGCGATTTGTGGATGCTGCTCTGCAGCCACAGGGAGGCACTGGTCAAAATGGAGAAGCTGGGTATTTCGCTGCGTTCCCAGTCACGCCTGCGCAAGATGATGAGGTACATTGAGACAAATTATTCGGAAAAGCTGTATCTCGAGGACATAGCCCAGGCGGCGAATATCAGTAAAAGCGAGGCGATCCGCTGTTTTCAGATGGGGATGCAGATATCCCCGGTGGAATATCTCAACCAGTACCGGCTGTATCAGGCTAAAATTGAGCTGGAGACAACAGAGGATTCTATTATACATATCGCGGTTGGTGCAGGATATGACAACAGCAGCTATTTTACCAGGATTTTTAAGCGGACTTATGGAATTACTCCGAGGGAACTGCGCAGAAAAAGCGGAAAGACAGAAGAACATGTCTGTAGCTGCTGATAATGTTTTGGGCATATTGTGCTATTATATGGATCGATATTGAAAGAAATTAGCTAAAAATACCAGTATAATGAAGTCAAGCTTAAAGCCAAAGGAAAAGTTGACAAACTTCAGCAGAATAACTTTATTTTTTTATACATAAGCTGTAACGTTAACTTTAACCTTAACTACTATTATTAAAAATCTAAGGAGGTAACTATTATGAGACAAATTGGAGTAGGTATTGTAGGAGCCGGTTCTATCGCCGAGATTGGACACTGCCCGTCAATCGCAGCACTGCCAAATGCAAAGCTGGCTGCACTGTGCGACACAAATGTTGAGATTTTGGAGAAAATGAGCAAAAAGTGGGAGCCGGAAAAAACATATACTGACTACGAGCAGATGCTGGAAGATAAGAACGTAGAGGTAGTTATCGTAGGTACACCCAACCGTTTCCACGCTCAGCAGGCAATTGATGCAATGAGAGCGAAAAAACATGTTATCGTAGAAAAACCATTTGCCTGCACACACAATGAAGCATGGAAGATGGTAGAAGTATCCAAAAAAGAAGGCGTTTTCCTGATGGCAGGAACAAACCAGCGTTTCTGGGAGCAGAACAGGATTGCAAGACAGCTGATGGACGAAGGATTTATCGGAAAACCGATGATGGGACGTTCTTCACTGCATGAAGGATGGAGCCTTTATCACGAGCAGTTATCCTACACCACATTCCGTTCCGATCCGAAGCTGGCCGGAGCAGGCGCTTTATTCGATCTGGGAGCTCACAGAGCCGACCTTCTGATGTTCCTGATGGGAAGCAAACCGAAACGTGTAATGGGTATTATTAAGAGACTGGGAACACCGGAAGAATATACAGAACTGGATGACTCCTTCTGGATCACAATCGAATTTGAAAATGGCGCTACAGGTGTTATCAGTGGTGACAGATATTCACCATGTGTATCCAATATTTCAGAAGTATACGGAACTGAGGGAACCATCTTCACAGGTTCTGAAGCAACGAACCCATATCAGACGGCTCCTCTTGCAGTATATACAGACAAAGATTTCAAGCAGAGCGAACTTCCTGAGATTGTAAAAGAGTATCGTTATCCGCAGTTATTCTGGTCAGAAGATATTATGCAGCCGGACGGAAATGTTCCGAAACGCTGGGTGCCGATCTATCCGAAACGTGGCTGGGCATACAAATCTATGCTGGAGCACTTCCTTGACTGTGTGGAAAAGGATGTACCGCCGTCACTGACACCAGAAGACAGTGCGCTCGTTACAGACGTACTTGTTGGAGCCTACAAATCTATGGAAACCAATTCATGGGTAGATTTACCGCTTACAGAGGAATATATCGTGCCTCATTACGATGCACCAGTTATAAAATAGTTAGTTGTTATCTGTGTAATGTAATCTATAAATCGGGAGGGAATATATATGAAGAATATAAAAAAGGTATTGGCAGTATTGTTAACAGGTTGTATGATATTTGGTCTTGCAGCATGCGGTTCAGACAAGAAAACAGAAGGCGATACTAAAAAAGAAGACACCGGTGGAAAGACAGAAAAGACAGAAAGCACAGAAAAAATAACAATCGGATATTCTTATCCTACTGCAAACAATGAATTTTGGGGCAATGCCTTAACTTATGTAAAACAGGCAGCCGATGAGCTTGGCTTCAATGTTACGGCAGACGACTGCAACAATGACCAGTCAGAACAGATCAAAGACGTGGACAGTATGATTTCCGGAGGTATTGATGCCCTGGTTCTGGGTCCGCAGGATGCATCAGTATGTGCCGGTATCTCTGCGGCATGTAAAGAAAAAGGGATTCCACTTGTTATCATTGACCGTTGGCCTGGAGATGATCTGAAGGCAGGGGAAGACTACGTATGCTTTATCGGACCTGATGATAAAGAAGCTGGTTATCAGATCGCTATGTCCATGATCGATGCAGGATGCACGAAGCTTTTAGGAATCGGAGGATTCCAGGGAACTTCTGTTGCAGAGGGCAGAAAAGAGGGACTCGACAGGGCACTGAAAGAAAATCCTGATGTAGAACTGCTTCAGTTCGAATATGCAGGCGAGAACTGGGACGATGGTGACAAGACATTCCGTAATCTGTATCAGTCACATCCTGAGGTAGACGGCGTATGGTGCTATAATGATTCTCTGGCTCTGGCTACAGTAAACGTACTCAAAGAAGAGGGTAAGATAAAAGATGTCAAAGTAGGCGGAATGGATCTGCTGAATCCTGCTGTTGAATCAATGAAGGCAAAAGAACTGTGGTTCTCTACAGGCGGCCATTATCTGCAGGCAGCATTCGGTGCAGTCGTAGCATTCGATGTCGTAAATGGCAATACATACGATGGAGAGAAGAATGTACAGCTGGAACTGCTGGCAGTATCACAGGAGAATATCGATCAGTTTGAAGAAAAGTTCATGTCCGGAGATGCACCGATTGAATGGAAGAATATATCCAAGGTAACAAACCCGGATGCAAAATATGAATTCAAAATCTCTCTCGAATAACTTACATAATCTTTTATAATGATTTTGATGAAATAATGACAGAATAAATGAAACAGCAGGCAGCTCTTTAACAGGAGTTGCCTGCTGTTTTACTTATTCAGGTCTGCTTTTTTGCATTCTAATCAGGCAGTATCACAGCTCACGTTTTTTATATTCCAGCCCCCACGCGACCATAGAATCCAGAACCGGTTTTAAGCTCAGTCCCGTCTCGGTAAGGGAATACTCTACCCTGGGCGGCACCTCGGGATACACTTTTCTGTTCACCAGTCCGGCGGCTTCCATAGCACGGAGATGGCTTGTGAGTACCTTCTGGGTAATTCCGTTCACAGAACGCATCAGTTCGTTAAAACGTTTGGTTCCATCCAGCAAATCTCGTATGATGAGTACCTTCCACTTGTCTCCGATCAGCTGCAGTGTCATCTCTACAGGACATTCCGGAAGATTCTTTGCAGTATCCATAACAGGACCTCCTTGTACATAAATGATTAAAAAAAAACAAGTCTTTCTTCTATATTATAATGGGATTATAATAATATTGGTATGAAACCTGCTGTATGAGAAAAAATATAAATATGCAAGATTTACTTTTCTCAGCAGATGAAAAGGTGTTACAGTATGTTATATATTCCTATGTTGATTATATACTGCTAAATGGAAAAATAGCAAGTACTGACAAAAAAGTAACAAAGTATAATTGAAGTAACTTAGTATCGTAAAGATACTAAGCAACTTTGAGGTGCGTACTTTACATTGCGACCGCAACCGCTTATTATGGCTGTATAGAGAAACGAAGCAGGTACCATATGAAGAAAGGCGGGGATGATTGTGAATGAAAAGGCCAGGGACCATAATTATATTGCGATATATTAAGAGACCTCAGGCAGGCTCTTAAATCTGCAGGCAGCAGAGAGGAACAAAAGAAAGGCAGGAAGAACAACAAGATGTCCGAAGTATGGATGAACATACAATTATATTTTGCCAGCCGTCTGGATGAGTATCTGGTCTGTCTGTGGGAACACGTCAGCATCAGTATCCTCGCACTGCTGGCAGCTGCACTTATAGGAATTCCATGTGGTTATCTTTGTATAAGATATGTAAGATGCAAAAAATGGCTTGTAGGGATATTTCAGATACTGCGTATTATTCCAAGTCTTGCCATACTGATTCTCCTGATTCCAATTATGGGAACCGGGGTGAAACCGGCTATGACAGCGCTTGTGCTTATGGCGGTGCCCCCGATACTTATGAATACGGCAGACGGTTTTGAGGAGGTCCCCGAATTTATGTTGGAGACAGCAGCCGGTCAGGGGATGACCAGGCGGCAGATATTCTGGAAGGTTCAGGTACCTCTTGCCGTGCCCTATATGCTGACCGGCGCCAGGACAGCAGTCATTGAGATTGTTGCCAGCGCCTCCATTGCGGCAAAAATCGGGGCCGGCGGGCTGGGCGGGATCATCTTTACCGGACTGGGCCTGAACAGGACAGACCTGCTGCTGATTGGAGGCGTCTCAGTGGCACTTCTGTCGCTGATGGCAGGAATGATTTTTGGCGGGCTGGAGAAAATATTTATACCATGGCGGTCGCCAGGCAGAAGAAAAGACAAAGTACACAGAACAAGGAGGAAAGTTTTATGAAATTGAAGTTGAAAAAGGCAGTAATCGTGGCAGTGTGCCTGGCGATGATGACATCGCTGGCAGCCTGCCAAAGTAAAGAGAACAAAGACGGCGGCAGTGAGGGGAAAAAGGAAGAAGCGGTAATCCGTGTGGGATCTAAAGATTTCACAGAAGGAATGATCGTGTCCGAGGTCTATTCCCTGGCGCTTGAAGATGCAGGGTATAAAGTGGAGAGAGTATTTGACATTGCAGGTTCTGTCATTCATACGTCTCTGATCAACGATGAGATTGATATGTATCCGGAGTATACAGGGACAGCACTTCTTTCTGTTCTTGGAATGGATGTAATTACCGATCCGCAGAAGGTATATGACACGGTAAAAGAAGAATATGAGAAGCAGTTTCAGCTTACCTGGCTTGACTATTCTCAGGCCAATGACGGTCAGGGCCTGGTGATTCGTACCGCGGTTGCCAATGAGCTGGGGATTAAGACAATATCCGATATGCAGAAGCATGCCAGTGAGCTGCGTTTTGCATCACAGGGAGAATTCGACGAGCGGGAAGACGGTATACCGGCGCTGGAAAAAGCATACGGCAAGCTGGACTGGAAATCTTCCAAAATATATGACAACGGCCTGAAGTATGAGGTATTATCAAATGATGAAGCAGATGTGGCTCCAGTTTACACCACGGAGGGACAACTGGCTGATAAGGAACAGTTCACCCTTCTGGAAGACGATAAAAAAGTGTGGCCGCCTTATAATCTGGCACCCGTTATCCAGGATTCTGTGCTGGAGGCACATCCTGATATTGCAGATATCCTGAACAAGATCAGCGCGTCCATGGATACGGAATCTCTGACAGCGCTCAATGCCAGGGTCGACATGGACAAAGAAGAAATCGAAGACGTGGCACTGGAGTACTATGAATCTATCAAATAAGTCAGTCGGAAAGGGGCAGCAGTTATGTCAGCAGCAATCACCTTCAGCAATGTAAGCAAACAGTTTCCGGGAACCAGTTATTATGCGGTGGAGCGCCTTTCTTTTTCCGTGGAGGAAGGGGAATTTGTTACCATCCTGGGATCTTCCGGCTGTGGAAAGACCACGTTGCTGAAAATGATTAACCGGCTGTATGAGCCGGATGAAGGAAGTATTTTTCTGTTTGGCGAAGACACTGCCAAAATAGATGTCGTCAGGCTCAGGCGGGGGATCGGATACGTGATACAGCAGACGGGTCTCTTTCCCCATATGACGATTGCGGAAAATGTGGCCACAGTCCCCAAACTTTTAAAGTGGGACAAGGAGCGGATACAGAACCGTGTACGGGAGCTTCTGGAGCTTGTGAAACTGGATCCCGATGAATTCCAGGGCCGCTACCCCTCCCAGCTGTCCGGCGGACAGCAGCAGAGGGTGGGGCTGGCAAGAGCACTTGCGGTGGAGCCGGAGGTCATGCTGATGGATGAACCATTCGGTGCCGTGGATGCCATCACCCGCACCGGTCTGCAGGATGAACTGCTCAGCCTGCACCGGGGGCTGGGGAAGACCTTCCTGCTGGTTACTCACGATATACATGAGGCGTTCAAGCTGGGAACGCGGGTCATGATTATGAACGAAGGAAAAATCAGTCAGTTCGATACACCCGAAAGCATCATCAGGCAACCGGCTGATGAATTTACGGCGGCACTGATCCGATCTGCAAAAGAGCAGGAGAAAATGTGGGAGGGATACATATGAGTAAATGGAGCGTGTATCTGACCAGACATTATGACGATTTGCTGGAGGCTTTGCTGGAACACCTGCAGATCACCGCGGTCACGCTGCTGTTATCGCTGATTATTGCTTCAGCGCTTACAATAATGGCTATTTATTCAAAAAAGACCGGCGAGATACTGGTCCATATCTTTTCGGTATTGTATTCGGTACCGAGCCTTGCAATGTTCGCATTTTTGATTCCGGTCACAGGATTGGGCAAGACAACGGCAGTGATCGTCCTGGTTGTTTACAATCAGTATCTGCTTCTGCGTAACTTCATCTCCGGGCTGTACGGAGTTGACCCGGCGGTGGTGGAAGCCGCGG
This sequence comes from Clostridium sp. D5, assembly GCF_000190355.1. Lineage (NCBI taxonomy): Bacteria > Bacillati > Bacillota > Clostridia > Eubacteriales > Clostridiaceae > Clostridium > Clostridium sp. D5. The sequence continues at coordinate 904,214 of NZ_GL870809.1, forward strand.
AGGGTCTGGGGATGCGGCGCATGCAGGTGCTGTGCCAGATCCGGATTCCGCTTGCCAAAAAGGCGCTGTTTACCGGGATCCAGCTGGCAGTAGTATCTACCATCGGGATCGCCACAATTGCGGCAATGATCAATGCTGGCGGACTTGGAACGATACTGTTTGACGGATTGAGAACATTAAATGTTATTAAGATCGTTATAGGCAGCATTCTTTCTGCGGGGCTGGCTCTGGGGATTAATGCCATATTCCAGGTGGCGGAGAAAAGGATGTGATCAATTTAACATGTAATTAGTCTCCGGCGATCAGCACATCGGATTCCAGAATCCTGGTGAGGAGTTCCCTGGCTTCTGCAATATTTTTTTCTCTTGTAATGTTCTCTGAGTGCCCTTCGTTGATAAAACCTACGATACCGTAGCATAAGAAACCAGCGATCTTCTTGGGAGAATACCGGAGGCTGAGGACCCGGCTTTCTTTATTAGTGTGCATTTCAACAGTTTCCAGCACATAATTATAAAAGGCAAATGCCAGATAGGGATTCTCATCCGGGATTGTATGGCGGAAGAAATCATGATTTTCATAATAGAGTTTCATGATGCTGTCCAGTACGTTGCAGTAACTGATGACTGGGCTGGCCCCGGGGTTATTGGCTGCCTGCATTTCTTCATAGACAGCAGTTCCCTCCTGTATCATATCCTGGAAAATGTCATCCACCAGAGCGTATTTGTCGCTGTAATGAGTATAAAAGGTAATGCGGCTGGTATCTGCCCGACTGCACAGTTCCGTGATGGATACCTGCTCAAAGGGCATATCTGTGAGCATGGAGATGAGAGTGGTTTTGAGGTTCTTTTTTGTTTTTCTGATGCGTCTGTCTTCCATAATAATTTACAATTTCTCCAATCTGTATAAATAACTTACAAATATAAAATACTGTAAGTTGTTATCAAATTCTGCATTTGCTATAATTTTAACACGTGTTAAAATAACGGTCAATGTGTCAGTTTATTGTCTGCAATCAGATAATAGGCTGATTTAAAGTTGTGAGAAGATATGAAAGGAAGAGGATTATGCCGGATATTGCAATTATGACGGACAGCAATTGTGGAGTTTTGCCGGAAGATGGCAGACAGATGGGGATCACGATTGTCCCCATGCCCATCCAGATTGACGGGAAAACGTATCTTGAAGGCGTGGATATTACATCGGAAGTATTCTACGATCTTCAGGCAAAGGGCGCGTCAGTGACATCTTCCCAGCCCGCGCCAGGGGAAGTGATGGAGATGTGGTACAAGCTTCTGAAAGAACATGAGGAGATTGTCTATATACCTATGTCCAGCGGTCTGAGCAATTCCTGTCAGAGCGCCCTTATATTCGCACAGGAATTTGAGGGAAGGGTACATGTTGTGAACAACCGAAGGATATCTATTACGCAGATCCAGTCGGTAAAAGATGCATTATACATGGTGGGACAGGGGATGAGCGGGGCACAGATCAAGGAAACACTGGAAGCCGAAGCCATGGATGCTGCGATTTATATAGCTGTTGATACGCTGGAATATCTGAAAAAAGGCGGAAGAGTAACGGCAGCCGGGGCAGCCATTGGAAGTGTACTGAATATCAAACCGGTTCTTACCATTCAGGGAGACAAACTGGATGCATATGCAAAGGTAAGGGGGATGAAGTCAGCTTTCCGTACCATGTGCAAGGCGCTTCACAACGACATTTCCACCAGATTTAAAGAACTGCATGACAGCCATCAGCTGATGCTGGGAATTGCAAATACCGCAATGGAGCCCGAAGTCCTGGAACAATGGATCGTCCAGATGCGGGCAGAATTTCCTGGGGAAGAGATCACACACAGTCCGCTGATGCTCAGCATAGGCTGCCATACCGGTCCGGGTGCCCTGGGTATTGGGGCTTACAGAAAACATTAGGATGCAGGAAAATATATACCAGAGCTGCCATGCAACATTTACTTTTGAGTACAGCTAAGATTCTGCAAAGATATGTGAAGATCATGTGAAAATTTACTGGATACTATTGACAGTTCGACTTAGAAGCGTTAATATGTTTTATGTCAAACAGTTGAACATACAACTATAAGCAGGGGTTAAAATGAGAACAAAAAGATATATAGGAATTGAGATACGGACTCTGGATAATCTTATTAAAAGGTTTATCGACGGCAACATTAACAAATCTAATCTTTGCCGTCTTACTGGATCAAATGGGTGGATCATTGATTATATCAAAAAGAATCCTCAAAGGCCGATCTATCAGAAAGATCTGGAGGCAGAGTTTAATGTTACCCGTTCGACGGCATCAAAGGTCCTGAATCTGATGGAAGAAAAAGGATTGATTATACGTGAGAGCGTACCCGAAGATGCAAGACTGAAAAAACTGGTGCTGACACCGAAAGCAATTCAAATAGCGGAAGAGATGGATGCTAACCGGGAAGAAATAGAGGGACAGATCACGAAGGGCTTTTCCGAAGATGAGCTGGAGCAGCTTTATTCCTATATTGAACGAATCAGAAAAAATGTGACTAAAATTTAAGCCGGCCTGTGCCGGCTTATGCTTACTACGGATTGTTTGATGTCTGACAAATTGTGAGCAGGAGGTTTAGACATGGTAAAAACATTGGCAAAAAGTATCAGAGAGTATAAAAAAGATTCCATACTGACGCCCATATTAGTATCGCTGGAGGTTGTGCTGGAGGTCATCATCCCTCTTTTGATGGCGAATCTGATTGACTATGGGATCGACAAAGGGGATATGGGCTATATAGGGAAGACGGGGATTTTTCTGCTCATAGCCGCATTTTTATCCCTGTTTTTTGGGGCTGCGGCCGGGAAGACGGCGGCTCATGCTTCCGCGGGGCTTGCGAAGAACCTGCGGAAAGATATGTACTATAATGTACAGAACTTTTCATTTTCAAATATAGATAAATTTTCCACATCCAGTATTGTGACAAGACTGACAACGGATGTTACAAATGTGCAGAATGCATATCAGATGACCATACGTATGGCTATGCGCGCACCGGTTATGCTGATCTTTTCTCTGTTCTGTGCAATTCGGGTCAGCGCCAAGCTGTCCATCGTATTTCTGATCTGTGTTCCGGTACTGGGCATCGGACTGTATCTGATTATGACGAGAGTACATCCTATTTTCAGAAGGGTATTTAAGACCTATGATAAACTGAATAATGTAGTACAGGAAAATGTGCACGGTATCCGTGTTGTAAAATCTTTTGTACGGGAAGATTATGAAAACAGTAAATTCCAGAAGATTTCCGAGAAGATCTACAGAGATTTTTCAAAAGCAGAGAAGACGCTTGCTTTTAACATGCCGCTCATGCAGTTCTGTATGTATGCCTGCATGCTGGTCTTTTCCTGGTTCGGAGCCAGACTGATCATAGCAGGCGGCGGCAGCCCGGATGCGGGACTGAGCACAGGCGGGCTGATGAGTCTGTTTACTTATGCAACACAGGTTTTGATGAGCCTGATGATGCTGTCCATGGCATTTGTTATGATCACGATGTCCAAAGCATCGGCGGAAAGAATTGCAGAAATCCTGACGGAGACAAGTGACCTTCAGGACGGGGAGAATCCGGTCATGGAAGTGGCGGACGGTTCCATCACATATAAAAATGTATCTTTTAGTTATTCTAAAAAGGCAAATAAAAAGTGTCTGAGTGATATTAATCTGGAAATTGCTTCGGGAGAAACCATAGGCATCATCGGCGGCACCGGATCTTCCAAATCCACGCTGGTTCAGCTGATACCGAGGCTTTATGATGTGACGGAAGGCTCCTTGAAAGTTGGGGGTGTGGATGTAAGGGATTATGATATTGAAGTTTTGAGGAACCAGGTAGCTATGGTGCTGCAGAAAAATGAGCTGTTTTCGGGTACTATCAAGGATAACCTGCGCTGGGGAAACGAGCATGCGACGGACGAAGAATTGATTCATGCCTGTCAGCTGGCCCAGGCAGATGACTTTGTACAAAGATTCCCTGATGGGTATGACACACATATCGAACAGGGCGGTTCCAACGTATCCGGCGGACAGAAGCAGCGTCTCTGCATCGCAAGGGCGCTCCTGAAAAAGCCGAAGATCCTCATATTGGATGACTCCACCAGCGCGGTGGATACGAAGACCGATGCCATGATACGTAAGGCATTCCGGGAAGAAATTCCGGATACAACAAAGATTATAATTGCACAGAGAATTTCCTCAGTCCAGGACGCGGATAAGATCATTGTACTGGATGACGGCCAAATCGATGGATTCGGAAGTCATGAGGAGCTGCTTCAGAACAATGCAATTTACAGAGAAGTTTTTGAATCTCAGCAGAAAGGAGGAAGCGAAGATGAATAAGAAACAACAACTGGATATGCAGACGCTAAAACGTCTTCTCTCGTATCTGAAACAATATAAAGGCAGATTTTTGTTTGTACTGATCTGTATTTTAATGAGTGCCGGGGCGAGTGTACTTGCATCCCTGTTTCTGGAAACCCTGATTGATGATTACATTACTCCTCTGCTGGTGCAGGCGGTGCCCGATTTTGGCGGGCTGCTCCGGGTCATTATTATGATGGCCGGTATCTATCTGATCGGTGTACTTGCCACACTCTTTTACAACAGGATGATGGCAGTGATATCTCAGGGAATATTAAAGGATATCCGTGACCAAATGTTTTCTCATATGCAGACCCTGCCGATCAAATATTTTGACACGCATTCCCACGGGGACGTGATGAGCCACTATACGAACGATACCGACACGCTGCGTCAGATGATGTCACAGAGCGTGCCGCAGCTTTTCTCCTCTGTTATCACGATTGTAGCCGTATTTTTCGCCATGCTTTCCATCAGTATATGGATGACCTTATTCGTACTGGTATTTGTAGTCATTATCCTTCAGGTTGTAAAGAAGGTGGCCGGAAACAGCGGAAAGTACTTTGTACGGCAGCAGGAATCCATCGGAGATGTCAATGGTTATATCGAGGAAATGATTAACGGACAGAAGGTCGTAAAGGTATTCTGCCACGAGGACAAGGCAAAAGAGATGTTTGATGAAAAGAATGAAAAACTGTTCGGTGAGGCCTCCCAGGCCAACACCTATGCCAACATTCTCATGCCGATCATGAACAATCTGGGATATATCCTGTACGTTCTGATCGCAATTGTAGGCGGGGCACTGGGAATATGGGGCGTGACAAACGTCAGCCTGACCGGTGTGGGCGTCATAACACTTGGTATGATTGCCTCCTTTTTACAGCTTTCCAGAAGTTTCATCCAGCCGCTTGGGCAGGTGTCACAGCAGCTGAGCGCGATTATCATGGCGCTGGCAGGAGCAAGGCGTATCTTCCAGCTGATTGATGAGGAAAGTGAAGCAGATAACGGATACGTCACACTGGTAAATGCAAAATACGAAAACGGTGTTCTCACCGAGACACCTGAGCGCACCGGTCTGTGGGCATGGAAACATCCCCACGAGGACGGAACCCTGACCTACGCAGAACTCAAAGGCGAGGTCCGTATGTTCGACGTGGATTTTGGCTACGAGGAAAACAAGGTCGTTCTCCACAATATTACGCTGTATGCCGAACCAGGACAGAAGGTCGCATTCGTAGGGGCAACCGGTGCCGGCAAGACCACAATAACAAATCTGATCAACCGTTTTTATGACATAGCAGACGGCAAGATCCGCTACGACGGCATCAATATCAACAAAATCCGAAAGTCCGACCTGCGCCGTTCACTGGGCATCGTACTTCAGGATGTCAACCTGTTTACAGGAACCGTCATGGAGAACCTGAGGTACGGCAAACTGGACGCAACAGATGAAGACTGTATAGCAGCCGCAAAACGCGCCAACGCGGACGGATTTATCCGGATGCTGCCGGACGGTTATGACACCGTACTTTCCGGAGACGGCAGCGGCCTGTCACAGGGCCAGCGTCAGCTGATCTCCATAGCAAGGGCGGCTGTAGCAGATCCTCCGGTCATGATACTGGATGAGGCAACCTCCTCCATAGACACAAGAACCGAGGCCATCGTCCAGCGAGGCATGGATGCACTGATGAAAGGCCGTACCGTCTTCGTCATTGCCCACAGACTCTCAACCGTACAGAACTCCGACGTAATCATGGTACTGGAACTGGGCGAAATCATAGAAAGAGGAAGCCATCAGGAACTCATCCAAAAACACGGCAAATACTATCAGTTGTATACGGGGGCTTTTGAGTTGGCGTAGGTGCTGGATATAAAGGGGCGCGCTGTTGACGGCTGGACGGGAAGCTGCCGCAGAATGTGTATGCTGTATGAAAATGCGGCCGTTTATTAACGAATTCTAAGAAGCAAGCAGGCGGGAAACAGGGGCACGGGATGACACAGCGCGAGAAATCCGATGATTTCTCGCACTGGGTCATCCGACACCGTGATTCGGAATCACGGTGTCTCCCCTGTTTCCCGCCTGCTTGCTTCAAGAATTCGTAAATGCACTCAAGCATTTTCATACAGCATGCACATTCTGCGGCAGCTTCCCGTCCAGCCGTCAACAGCGCTGCGTGCATCCGGCCGGGAGGAAAAGCAAAAGCTCCCGGGAGGAATCACTGCGCGGATGCAGCGGATGGTTAACTGGCGGCGCGTGGCTTACTAGGTACTTATAGAGATATTAGATTTGTTACACGTATATGGCTCGTCTGCCATCCCCAGCATACAGTTTCCCGCGTATCCGAATTGATCCACTGCCCCGGCCTGTATTCCTCCCGAATGTGCCGGACTACCGATCGGATGGACGCAGCCTGTGCGAAGCGGGAGAGGGACGACGGAGCGGGGAAACGGGGATGGGCCTTTACAGATGCATAGAATGCGCTTTAGAACGGCTTAATGGAAGGCATGCCGGATTTTGAGGCTGAAATCGGCTCACAAAGCCGATTTCAAGGAGACCAGAGCTGCACAATCATCAAGATTGTGCAGTGATTGTCTCCGGGGCCTCAAAATCCGGCATGCCTTCCATTTAGCCGTTCTTAGCAAATGGACCGCATCAGTAAAGGCCCATCCCCGTTTCCCCGCTCCGCCGTCCCCCTCCCGCTTCGCACAGGCGGAACCCCTCCCAATCTCATCCCCAGCCCATTCACAAATACTATTGTGATTCTTGACGGATTCACTTATAATAGTAGAAAAGTAATGGATGCATCAGGCTGCTGCAATATTTTACCGCAGTTTCAGCGGGGCACGATAGGAGAGATGAATGGCGATTAATAATACGGCAAGAATGATACTGAAGGCACTTTCTTTTGATGGGATTGAGGTGGAGGCTTCACGGCATCTGGCAGACTTGAAGAGGCTGGATCCGATGAAGATTTTTTATAAGAAGATTGACTATAAGATTTATAACCGCGGGTATGAGGTACCCACGAGGATATTTTTTCCGAATGAAAAGGCGTTTAAGAGTGTGGGGCCGATCCTGCATAAGGTAATGCTGTTTATTCACGGCGGCGGCTGGGTGACAGAGAGTGTGGACAATTATGAGCGTATCTGCGCCAGGCTTGCGGATGCTACGGAGCATGTGGTGGTCTCGGTGGACTACAGGCTGGCTCCGGAGAATAAGTTCCCCACCGGTCTGGAGGACTGTTATGCGGCGGCCAGGGCTTTATTTACGAAACGGTTTATTCTGAATGTAAACCCGGAGGATATTACGCTGATCGGGGACAGCGCAGGGGGCAACCTGGCGGCGGCGCTTTCACTTCTGGCAAGGGACAGAGGGGAATTTCTCCCAAGGCGGCAGGTGCTGATCTATCCTGCGGTCAACAGTGACTATTCGGAGAATTCGACGTTTGAGTCTGTGCGGGAAAATGGGACAGACTATCTGCTCACTGCGGGTAAGATGCGGGATTATATAGAATTATATGCAGACAGTGAGGAGGATAAAAAGAATCCTTACTTTGCACCGATTTATGCAAAAGACCTGACAAATCAGCCGGATACGCTTGTGATTACAGCTGAGTTTGACCCGCTCAGGGATGAGGGGGAAGCCTATGGGGAGAAACTTAAGGAGGCGGGTAACAAGGTGGAAATATGCAGGATTAAGGATGCACTACATGGGTACTTTGCTCTTGGGATCAAGAACTTTCATGTGCAGGAGAGCTTTGACCGAATCAATGAATTTCTGGGAAATGAACCAGTTCAGGGGGTGTAAGGCGTGCAGCAGAAACGTGCATATTGGAGAAGGCTGGATAATGCAGCAAAATTATTTTCAGCTACGAGCAATAAGAAGGATACCAGAGTGTTCCGGTTCTATTGTGTTCTGAAGGAAGAGATAGATGGGGAGCGGCTGCAGGAAGCCCTGGACAGAACGGTGGTTACGTATCCTGTCTTTTTATCTGTTATGAGGAAGGGACTTTTCTGGCATTATCTGGAGAAGAGCAGGCTCAGGCCTGTGGTAAAGGAAGAGTATAAGGAACCGTGCAGCAGTCTGTATGTGCGGGACAAGAAGTCACTGCTTTTTGAAGTGACATACTATGGCCGCAGGATTAATTTTGAAGTGTTCCATGCGCTGACTGATGGGACGGGCGCTACGGAATTTCTGAAAGAGCTGGTAAAAAATTATTTGTATATAGCGCATAAAGAGGAGGGGCTTGCTGATGTTCCTCTGCTGGATGAGAATGTCACGATCCAGGATCAGGAGAGCGACAGTTTTTCACAATATTATACGGAAGTAAAAAAGAAAAAGGATAAAAAGCCAAGGGCATACCAGCTGAAGAAGCCACGGAAAGAAGTGGGGCAGCTTCAGGTGAATGAAGCGGTCATCTCTGTGAATGAGGTGCTCGGGCGGTCAAGGGAACTTGGAGTATCTATGACGGTATTTCTGACGAGTGTATTTTTGCAGGCGATTCACCGTGAAATGTCCAAGCAGCAGGAGAAGCATCCGGTGGTGCTGATGGTGCCTGTCAATCTGAGAAAGTTTTTCCCGTCTGACTCCATGCTTAATTTCTTTAACTGGATTGAGCCGGGATATCATTTCGGCGAGGGGGGCGGAAGCTTTGAGGATGTGCTGCAGCATGTGAAGGATTATTTTGCCGGGGAGCTTACAACCGAGCGTGTGGCCGAGCATATGAATGAACTCATCGCACTGGAGATGCATCCTATACTCCGGCTGGCTCCGCTGGAACTGAAGAATCTGGGAATCCGGGCAGGGGCCAGGTATGCGGAACGGGATGTGACTGCAATCTTTTCCAACATGAGTGCGGTCAGAATGCCCAGTGAATATGAACCCTATATAGAACGTTTCGGAGTGTACACAAGCACTCCGAAGCTGGAGCTTTGCATGTGCTCCTTCGGAGATAAACTTTCCCTTGGATTTACATCCAGATTCGATACTTTGAATATTCAGAGGAATTTTTATCGGATACTAAGGGAACAGGGGATTGCTGTGGAGAAGATAGAGCCGGAATTTCCGCAGCCGGACATGCCGGGCGAACTGGAGATTAAGGTATTCCGGTTTTTCTCTTTTGTGTGTCTGGTTGCTGCGGTGGGATTTGTGGCCGCAGATTTCAATTTTCATCCCACGATCCGATGGCCGGTATTTACCGCAGCCGGGATTGCCAGTATGTGGCTGGCGCTGGCGATTGGATTTGTCAAGCGGTATAATCTGATGAAGAACGCGATGTGGCAGCTGATCATTGTGACGGTGGGGTGCATTTTGTGGGATGCCTTTACGGGCTGGCATGGGTGGTCTGTGGACTTTGTGCTGCCGTCCGTCTGTATGGTGATTCTGCTTTCGATGTTCATTATTACGAAGGTACAGAGAAATACGGCAAGAGAATATATGATCTATTTTGTGATGGCAGGCGGATACGGAGTTCTGCTTCCGCTGATACTGCTGCTCACGGGCGCGGTAAAATTTCAGCTTATAAGTACGATATGTGTGGTTGTGTGCTTTCTGTTTCTGGCAGCGCTTGTTATATTTAAGGGAAAAGAATTCAGGGAAGAGATGCATAAAAAGTTTCATGTATAAAAAGTAGACCAGATTTACGGGAGACTCCGAACATTCAGGCTTAAGGAATGTTCGGAGTTTTTGCTGCCCTGCACTATATCGCACTACTCTTTCCAGAATTTTACCATATACGCCTCGGCTTCGATTGATTCCAGTTCAAATTTACCGGCCACTTTAGCTTTTGTATCTTCCCTGGACAGATTCATTTCCTGGCAAAAGTCTATCAATGTCTGAATCCCCCCTAACCGTATTCCTTCCCGTAACCCCTCCTGACGTCCTTCTTCCTTTACATGTCTCATATGTTTTTCTTCATCATATTCATAGATACTCACACTCTTCGCCTCCGCTCTGTTTTTTCTAAGAAATTCTGCCAGAATATCATCCCTGATACACTCTGTAATTGCCAGCTCTACAGCTGCTTCAAGACTCATGCTTTTGGCATATTCCCTAACTCTTGCAACATACTCCGAATAGTCCTTCAATACCTTACAGGTATCTAACAGCATTTCATTATGCCCCGGATTTATATTTAACATCAGGGCGGTAAGTTCTAAAGCATACTCTGGTTCCTGTATCGTAAATGCATCTGAAAGCCTTAATACTTTTATATCCTCCAGCTCATCGACGCCGTTATAGAAGATGACAAACCTCGGAGTAGGAAGCTGTACATGTTCCCTTCCATACAGATTTGCATCTTTCGTTATGACCGAATATAAATCCGCTGCATACATCAGACAGCGCAGCGGAAGATTTGGACTGAACGTTGACTGATGTTCATATAAAGTCAGGCGGGAATCAATGATAAACGACAGGTCATTCCTCATCGACATATAAATAGCATTTTCCAGAGTATTGATTTCCAGTAATTCAGGATTCTCATATTCGGTCCCGTTCATTGCATTATACAACTCCAGTAATGCCCTTTTCTCACTGAATATCATCTCAAACAATCTGGATTTGTAGGTTCGCTTTACCCCGCTTATCCATAACCGAAACCTCTCTGCTGTTTAAAATGGAATCAAAGCATTGAGATTTCACATATTGATATCTGTCATAAGAAATGATACCAGATGCGGGCTTACCCGTTTAGAAGTTTTAGAAATATATCCATGCTTTTAACATATCTTAGCATAATAGTTCTATGAATACCAGTCTGTTCTCTCCATAAATTGTTACAGCAGCCTCATCACCGGATTTTACATTGTATTACGTGCGATAGTTGTGGTATTATAAATCCGTAGGCATAATTTTATTGCCCGCATCCCGTTACATACATATTACGGGCAGACATGCAGCAGACTGTATGTTAGAGATACAATTATTTTTAGGAAGGACAAGACTATATGAAACTTTTGATTCAAAACGGACATGTTTTAGATCCTCTGACAGGGCTGGACGGCATCATCGATGTGCTGACAGACGGAGATAAGATCGTGAAGGTTGCAAAAGATATATCGGATGCTGCAGATCAGACGATTGATGCATCCGGCTGCTATGTTATGCCGGGCTTCATAGATCTGCATGTGCATCTGCGCGATCCTGGGCTGACCCATAAAGAAACACTGGAGACCGGCGGCCGTGCTGCGGCGCGGGGCGGGGTGACCACCGTATGCGCAATGCCGAATACAAAGCCTATTATCGATACAAAAGAGATGGTCGAGGATGTGCATAAAAGAGCCGCAGATGAATCTCCGGTTCATGTGATTCAGCTGGGTGCTGTCACGAAAGGTGAGGCCGGAGAAGAACTGGCAGATATCAGGGGAATGGCCGAGGCAGGATGCCATGCCATCAGTGAGGACGGCAAGTCAGTCATGAACGCTTCACTGTACCGTAGGGGAATGAAGCTGGCCAAAGAGAACAATATATCTGTCTTTGCACACTGTGAAGACATCGGTATGGTAGAAGGCGGCGTCATGAATGCCGGGCCGAAGGCGGAGTCTCTTGGAGTAAAGGGAATCACCAACGCGGTGGAAGATGTCATTGTCGCAAGAGATATTCTGCTGGCGAAGGAGACCGGAGTACGCCTGCACCTCTGCCATTGTTCCACGGCAGACAGCGTAAGGATGATAGAGGCCGCCAAAAAAGACGGCCTGCCGGTGACCGGAGAAGTGTGCCCGCATCATTTTATCCTGTCAACAGATGACATCAGTGAGAACAACGGACAGTACAAGATGAATCCGCCGCTGCGTGCACCAAGAGATGTGGAGGCACTGAGAGAAGGGCTGAAAAACGGCATCATGGATGTGATTTCCACGGACCATGCCCCCCACGCGGAGGAAGAAAAAAACCTTCCCATGGAAAAAGCCGCATTCGGCATCGTCGGCCTGGAGACATCGGCCAGCCTGACTTATACAGAGCTGGTTGAGAAGGGAGTTCTCACTCCAATGCAGATGGCGGAAAAGATGAGCTATAATCCGGCACAGATACTGGGATTGCAGGACAAAGGCTCCGTATCAGAGGGCAAGGCGGCGGATATCGTTATCTTTGATCCCTCTGCAGAATACAGAATCGATAAAAATACGTTCCTTTCAAAGGGGAAGAATACACCGTTTGACGGATATCCGGTCAAAGGAGAAGTTTGCTGTACCATCGTTGATGGACGAATTGTATATACAAGATAAAAAACGGAGGGCAAAGGGGTCAGACCCCTGTGTCACAGGGGTCTGACCCCTTTGTCCTCCATTTTCAGAATATTCAGATAATTGAGGAGGTTTTTTCATGATTAACAAGCTGATAAGTAAGATTAAAAAGACAGGTGCTCCGATTGTAGTGGGACTGGATCCTATGATGAACTATATCCCTGAACATATTCAGGAGAAGGCTTTTGGAGAGTACGGAGAGACTCTGGAAGGCGCTGCGGAGGCAATCTGGCAGTTTAATAAGGAGATTGTGGATAAGACATACGACCTGATTCCGGCTGTGAAGCCTCAGATCGCTATGTATGAGCAGTTTGGAGTGCCGGGACTGATGGCTTTTAAGAAAACCGTGGATTACTGTAAGGATAAAGACCTGGTTGTGATCGGCGATATTAAACGGGGGGATATTGGTTCTACTTCTGCAGCTTATGCGGTGGGACACCTTGGAAAAGTGAAGGTGGGAAGCAGAGAATACCTTCCCTTTGACGAAGACTTTGCGACAGTGAATCCTTATCTTGGATCTGATGGCGTGAATCCGTTTATTGATGTATGTAAGTCGGAGAAAAAAGGTCTGTTTATACTTGTAAAAACATCCAATCCTTCCAGCGGTGAGTTCCAGGATCAGCTGATCAACGGCAGACCGCTTTATGAGCTGGTCGGCGAAAAGGTTGCCGAGTGGGGCGCTCAGTGCATGGGAGAAGAGTACAGTTATATCGGCGCAGTAGTGGGCGCGACTTATCCTGAGATGGGAAAAGTGCTCCGCAAAGTGATGCCGAACTCTTATATTCTGGTACCGGGATATGGTGCACAGGGCGGACAGGGCAAGGATCTGGTCCACTTCTTCAATGAGGATGGCCTGGGTGCAATCGTAAATTCCTCCCGGGGAATCATCGCGGCATATAAGCAGGAAGCTTATGCAAAATACGGTGCTCAGAACTTTGGAGATGCTTCCAGAGCCGCAGTTGAGGCTATGGTGGCGGATATCCGGGGCGCCCTGGAGAACAGATAAGCCATAAAGAGATTGAATACGTTCAGAGGAGAACTGGCCGCTGTACAGGACAGCGCCTGTTCAGAGAAGGAGAAAGACAATGTCTAATAAACAAAAAGAATCTGCCCTGATTGTATCTCAGCAATGCATTGCGGCAGATATTTACAGCATGTGGATACAGACAGAAAAGATTGCCGGTCTGGCAGTGCCAGGGCAGTTTATTTCTATGTATACGAAGGATGGCAGTAAATTGCTGCCACGCCCCATCAGCCTGTGTGAGATAGATAAAGAGAAAAAGCAGATCCGTGTTGTGTACCGGGTAACAGGGGAAGGCACCGGAACAGAGCAGTTTTCTAAAATGACAGAGGGAGAGCGGATTGATATTCTGGGACCTTTGGGAAATGGTTTCCCGGTCGGGGAAGCAGAGGGCAAAAAAGCGGTCCTGATTGGCGGCGGAATCGGTGTGCCGCCGATGCTGGAACTGGCAAAACAGCTTACGGGAGAGAAGGCCATGGTAATGGGGTACCGGGACGAGCAGTTCCTGAAAGAAGAATTCCTTCGGCAGGGCAGCCTCTATATCGCGACTGAGGACGGCAGTGAAGGAACGAAAGGAAATGTAATGGATGCCATTGCTGAAAATGCGTTGTCGGCCGATATCATTTATGCCTGCGGGCCGTCTCCTATGTTGCGTGCTATCAAGCAGTATGCCGAAGAAAAAAACATTGTATGCTATGTATCAATGGAGGAGAAGATGGCCTGCGGAATCGGGGCATGTCTGGCCTGTGTGTGCCGGTCAAAAGAGATCGACGGCCACAGCCATGTACACAACAAGCGTGTCTGTAAGGACGGGCCGGTATTCTTATCGACGGAGGTGGAAATCTAATGAATACAACAGTGAACCTTGCCGGTGTGGAACTGAAGAATCCCGTTATGACGGCTTCCGGTACCTTCGGGTCCGGGGAGGAGTATAGTGAGTTTGTAGATTTGAACCGCCTCGGCGCAGTCGTAACAAAGGGAGTGGCCAATGTGCCGTGGCCGGGAAATCCGACGCCCAGAATTGCAGAAACCTATGGTGGAATGATGAACGCCATCGGTCTGCAGAATCCCGGGATCGATGTTTTCTGCGAGCGGGATATCCCGTTTCTTAAAAAGTATGATACTAAGATTATCGTAAATGTCTGCGGCAAGACAACGGAAGAATATTGTGAGGTTGTGGAACGGCTGGCAGATGAGCCGGTGGATCTTTTAGAAATCAATATATCCTGCCCCAATGTAAAAGAGGGAGGCATTGCTTTTGGACAGAACCCGAAAGCGGTGGAAGAGATCACCAGAGAAGTGAAAAGGCGTGCGAAACAGCCTGTTATTATGAAGCTGAGCCCCAATGTCACGGATATTACAGAGACGGCAAAAGCGGCAGAGGCAGGCGGTGCGGATGTCCTGTCCCTGATCAATACACTGACGGGTATGAAGATCGATATACACAGGCAGGCGTTTGCCCTGGCAAATAAGACCGGCGGTGTATCAGGGCCGGCGGTAAAACCCATCGCCGTGCGTATGGTTTATCAGGTTGCCAATGCAGTGAAGGTTCCGGTGATCGGGATGGGCGGAATTACTACTTATGAGGATGCAGTTGAGTTTATCCTGGCGGGCGCCACAGCTGTTTCCGTAGGAACAGCCAACTTCTTCAATCCGACGGCTACAGTGGAAATTGTGGAGGGGATTGAACGGTATATGGAAAAATACCATTTCGAGAATATCAGCGAGATGGTTGGGGTCGTTAAATAAGAGGGGAGTTTTGGGAGCAGGGGTTTTGCGGCTGAGCGGGGCGCTTTATGGAATCGGGGTATGGCTCTTTCGGATGCGGCATTCGGGAAGCGCTGCCACTAATCAGAATGGAAGCCAACATGATGAACACCGCCGACAAACACGGGAATGCCGGATGCATTCCCGCTTGAGTCGGCTGCTTCTCAGGACTGGAAGTCCTGAGAATCGTTCACATGTTGGCTTCCATTTTGATGAAGTAGCAGCGCTTCCCGAATGACGCATCCGAAAGAGCCATACCCCGATTCCATAAAGCTTGGTGCATCAGGGCGGAAAATCCTGTTCCCGGCGGGAACTCTGTTTTTAGAGAGCAGGATGTAGAATGGAGGCGGATTTCTATGCATGAGGTGTGAGAAGAACTGGTGGTCAGGCTGGAAGAGCTGATGAGAACGTTTATACGGTTGGGATTTAAGGCAGTTGTGACTTGCGTGGACGGGAGCGTGCTGGATGAGAGCTTTGCCGGCAGAAAGACCAGTTTTAGAAAAATCGGACTTAAAAGTACGTCCTCATTTTAAATTTCATCCCCCATAGATTCCTTAATTGAAAATATATGGAAGGTGTGTTAAAATTGAAAAGAAATTTACAGGTTATTCCTTTGTCTTTAGCAGTAAAAGACAGGAATGAAAAGCTGCCGCAATTGTAACATAATATAGGAACGTTTCAAACCATGCGGCCGGGACTGAAAAATAAGAAAAGGGCAAAAGCCCTGTAAATACGGAGGTTAATAAGAATGGAACAGTACAAGCAGGAGTTTATTGAATTTATGATTGACTGTGAGGTTTTGAAATTCGGAGATTTTGTGACAAAGAGCGGCAGAAAGACGCCTTTTTTTGTGAATACTGGATTTTACCGCACAGGAACACAGCTGAGGAAATTAGGTGAATACTATGCAAAAGCGATCGAGCAGAAGTTTGGTTTTGATTTTGATGTATTATTCGGACCTGCATACAAAGGAATTCCGCTGACGGTAGCAGCTACTATGGCTATCAGCGAGTTTTACGGAAAAGACATCCGGTACTGCTCAAACAGAAAAGAGGTAAAAGACCACGGGGACAAGGGAATCCTCCTTGGCAGTCCGATTCAGGACGGCGATAAGGTTGTGATTATCGAAGACGTGACGACTGCGGGGACTTCTATCCAGGAGACACTGCCGATTATCAATGCACAGGGAGATGTCTCTCCGATCGGGCTTGTTGTGTCTGTTGACCGCATGGAGCGCGGCCAGGGAACGAAGAGCGCACTGTCAGAGATTCAGGAAAAGTACGGGCTGGAAACGACAGCGATCGTGACCATGGCAGAGGTTGTGGAGCATCTTTACAACAGGCCTTACAAAGGAAAAATCATCATAGATGACACATTAAAGGCAGCAATTGATGCATATTACGAGAAATATGGCGTAAAGTAAGGAGGTAGTTTTATGGAAAAAGCCTATAAGACCATGCAGAGCGCAGGTGCGGGGAGCATCGTGCTTGGTATCATCATGATTGTGACAGGAGTGGCCGCAGGGATTATTGCGATAATTAACGGCGCCCGGCTTCTGAAGAACAAGAATGAGATTACTTTTTAACCGTGGGTGAGTGCGTAAAAGGGGTAAAATTTTGAGTCAGAGACAAGTAAAAAAGATCCGTACCCTGGGGAAAGTGCTGTTCGTGCTGTACATTTTCTTTCTCCTTTATTTTCTGATCTTTTCAGACTGGTATGGGCGAACCGGTGTTTCAGGGGAATACCGGTATAATTTGGTACTATTTAAAGAGATAAAGCGATTCGTAGAATACCGGGAAGAATTAGGGGCCTTCGCGGTATTCACTAATTTATTCGGAAATATACTTATATTTGTGCCTTTTGGGTTCTTCATTTCGATGGCGAGCAGAGCCAGAGGTTTTTTTATGACATTATTTTACAGTTTCGGCCTGAGTCTGTGCGTGGAAGTCTTCCAGCTTTTGACAAAAGTGGGCAGCTTCGATGTGGATGATCTTCTGTTAAACACGATTGGCGGCGTGCTGGGGTATATTTTGTTCTCAATTTGCAATATGATAAGGAGAAGGCATTATGGGCATGGCAAAAAGCACTAAAGACAGACAGAAGGAAAAGGAGAAGGACCGTAAAAAACGCGGTTCCAGGAAATACGGTCAGGCGAAGTTCAAGCACTCCCGTATGGGAATCTATTCCTGTGTTTATGCAGGCGGTTCGCTGGCGATCCTTCTGATCTGTATTCTGGCGGCGTTTGTTATGCGCGGTAATACATTTGGAATTATCGGGGGGCTGGGAATTATCTCCATAGTGCTGGCGGCGCTTGGAATAAGGGCCGGGGTCAAAGGAATGCGGGAACGGGAAAAGCGTTATATAACCTGTAAGGCAGGCATAACGTTAAATATTATCATACTGCTGGGACTGGCAGCAATATTTTTAGGAGGTCTTATGTAAATGGAAGAAAAAGAATTGCAGGCAGAAAGAAACAGTGAACACAGAGAACGGCATGAGCTCACAATAGACAGGATCAGAAGGGCGGCACAAGAAGAGTCGATCAGTACGGCTTTCCAGCCGTTTTTTCGGAGTACGGCTGCATTTCTCCTTCAGATAGAGGATGCGCGCAGGAAGATTGAAAGCAAAACGTGGGAGACTTTAAGCCTCGAGCAGATGCAGGAGATAAATAAAGCTTTGTACGAAGATATTCTGGAGGAACAGTACGGGCACAGCTATGCAGATCCGGCATATGCGGTGAAGCAGCTGGGGGAAGAATACGGGCAGTTATTAAGCCTTCTGTATACGGAACTGCGGGGCGGGATTCCCTTTGCATTTGAGAATCGTCTGGACTATCTGACAATTCAGAATGAACTGTTCATCGAAATCTATAACTGTTTCGAGACAGAGGAACTTCCGGAATATAAGACGCTGAAGGATATTATATACTGGTATGCCAGCGACTACTGTGATGTATTTCTGGCAGACCGTATTGAAGAACAGATTTGTCCGCAGTATTCCTTTGCAGCGGATATCATTATGGGAATGGATCTGGATGACGTAAGATATCTGTACAGGTTCGGCGAATATATTACGGAGAATGAGCTGGGAACGGCCAGGCATCTGAATGAACTGCCTCCGGAGACGCTGAAGAAGATGGCGGATGTGTATACGGAAGGATACCGCGTCGGATTCATCAATACCGGGAAAGATCTGTCCATAAAATCAGTGGTGAATATACGTTATTCTCTTGGATTTGAAAAGGTGGTAAAACTCGCCATTAAGAATTTTGAAAAAATGGGCCTGAAGCCGGTGATTTACCGCGCTGCGTCCAGTGTCATAACCAAGAAAGAACAGTTCAAGATCGGATATTGCGGGGCCATTGCAAATAAGCAGTATGAATATGACCACCGCCAGGATCAGGCGCTGTTCATGGACAAGCGCTACATTGAGCGGAAGCTGGATGTGATTCGGAATACCTACGAAAAGAATAAAGAACAGGCTGCCCAGTTTGCGGGACCGGCTGTGATGGAAATCTTCGGCGAAAAGCCGTTTTCTCCAAAGGCAAAACTGGAGGCCCCAAGCTACAGTGAGGCGCAGCGTTCCCTTTCACTTCTCTATGACAGCAAGTCCGGACAGATGACAAACCAGTATATCAAAGGGGAAGAAAGAAGCTTTACGATTATTGCCTATCCGGTTCTGGAGATCGGGAAGGATTATGCGGCTATTTTTGATGAAGTCATCCGCATCAACACACTGGACGCGGGACTTTATGAGCAGGTTCAGCAGGCGCTTATCGATGCCCTGGATCAGGGCGTGAGCGTACACATTCTTGGAAAAGGGGAGAATCAGACGGACCTGAGTGTGCAGCTTCACCGCCTGGAAGACCCGGAGAAAGAAACGATATTTGAAAACTGCGTGGCTGACGTGAATATTCCGGTGGGCGAAGTATTTACCTCGCCGGTTCTGGAAGGAACCAGCGGCGTTCTGCATGTAAGCAGTGTTTACCTGAACGAACTGCAGTATCAGAATCTGAAGATTACATTCGAGGATGGAATGATAGCAGATTATACATGCACGAACTTTGAGAACGAGGAAGACAACCGGATATATATCTATGAAAATATTCTCCACAACCACAAGAGCCTGCCCCTCGGCGAGTTTGCAATCGGCACCAACACAACGGCCTATGTGGCGGCGAAGAAGTACGGGATTGAAGATAAGATGCCGATCCTGATTGCGGAAAAGATGGGACCTCATTTTGCGGTGGGGGACACCTGTTACAGCTGGAGTGAAGATATCCGGGTCTATAATCCGAACGGCAAGGAGATCGTGGCAAAGGACAATACGGTTTCCATACTGAGGAAAGAGGATGTTGCAAAGGCATATTTCCAGTGCCATACAGATATAACCATACCTTATGAAGAGTTAGAAGAAATAAGTGTAGTGACAAAAGAAGGAAATAATATTATACTATTGAAGGATGGAAGGTTCGTACTTGAAGGAACCGAGGCTCTTAACGAGCCCTTTAATAAGTGAGCGTACAAAGTGAGAAAGGTGGAAGAGACATGCCAAAAGTAGGAATAGTTATGGGAAGCGACTCTGACCTGAAGGTTATGAGTAAAGCTGCAAGTATGCTGGAGAAGCTGGGAATCGATTATGAGATGACAATCATCTCGGCACACCGCGAGCCGGATGTATTTTTCGAATGGGCAAAAGCAGCAGAGGGAAAAGGAATCAAAGTAATCATTGCAGGAGCAGGTATGGCTGCACACCTTCCGGGTATGTGCGCAGCGCTGTTCCCGATGCCTGTAGTAGGAGTGCCGATGTCAGGCAAGAACCTGGCCGGAGAAGACGCACTGTTTTCAATCGTACAGATGCCGCCCGGAATCCCGGTAGCAACCGTGGCAATCGATGGCGGAATGAATGCTGCAATTCTGGCAGCCAAGATTCTGGCTACTTCAGACGGGGCGCTTTTGGACAAGCTGAAAGCATATTCTGTTGAGATGAAGGAGACTGTGCAGGGAAAGGCAGCCAAACTGGAAGAAATCGGTTACGAAGCGTATCTTGAGAATAAATAGAAGCAGTGAAGAACGAGTATAGATAGAATGGAGAAATGATATGGATTATAAAAACGCAGGCGTTGATATAGAAGCTGGCTACAAGTCAGTGGAGCTCATGAAAAAGCATGTGCAGGAGACCATGAGATCTGAGGTACTGACAAATCTGGGCGGATTTTCAGGTGCATTTTCCCTGGAGAAGTTTAAGAATATGGAAAAGCCAACGCTGGTATCCGGAACAGACGGGGTAGGTACGAAACTGAAGCTGGCTTTTATTATGGATAAACACGATACAGTCGGTATTGACTGTGTGGCAATGTGTGTAAATGATATTGCCTGTGCAGGAGGAGAACCTTTATTCTTCCTTGATTATATCGCATGCGGTAAAAATGAACCTGAAAAGATCGCTACTATTGTCAGTGGCGTGGCAGAGGGGTGCAAGCAGTCCAATGCAGCTCTGATCGGCGGGGAAACGGCAGAGATGCCTGGCTTCTATCCGGAAGATGAGTATGACATGGCAGGATTTGCAGTCGGCATCGTAGATGAGAAAGACCTGATCACAGGAAAAGACCTGAAAGCTGGGGATATTCTCATCGGTATGGCATCTTCAGGTGTTCACAGCAACGGTTTCTCACTGGTAAGAAATGTATTTAACATGAAGAGAGAAGCCCTGGATACATATTATGACAGTCTGGGTAAGACATTGGGTGAAGCCCTTCTGGTTCCTACAAAAATCTATGTAAAGGCACTTCGCAGCATCAAAGAGGCAGGTGTTACGATTAAGGCTTGCAGTCATATCACCGGCGGCGGTTTCTATGAGAATGTGCCGCGTATGTTAAAAGACGATACCCGCGCGGTGATCCAAAAAGACAGTTATCCGATACCGCCGATTTTCAACATGCTGTCTGTGGACGGTGAAATAGAAGAACAGATGATGTACAACACATTTAACATGGGACTTGGCATGATTATGGCAGTGGACGAAGCTGATGTAGATAAGACAATGGAGGCAATTAAGGCGGCCGGAGAAGATCCATATGTAGTAGGCCGGATCGAAGCCGGAGAAAAAGGAGTTACCTTATGCTAAAGATTGTTGTTCTGGTGTCGGGCGGCGGGACCAATCTGCAGGCGATTATCGACAGCGTCAAAGACGGTACGGTGTCCAATACAGAGATTGCGGGCGTGATCAGCAACAATAAAAATGCCCGGGCACTGGAACGTGCCAGTGAGAGCGGGATCAGTGCCTGTTGTGTATCACCGAAAGATTATGAATCCAGGGAAGTGTTCAATGCAAAGCTTTTAGAGGCAGTGGACGCATACGAACCGGATCTGATAGTGCTGGCGGGATTTCTCGTTGTGATTCCTCCGGCTATGACAGCAAAATATAAGAACCGTATGATCAATATTCATCCGTCGCTGATTCCGGCTTTCTGTGGGAAAGGCTATTATGGGCTGAAGGTTCATGAGGCAGCGCTGGAACGCGGTGTAAAAGTGGTTGGTGCGACGGTGCATTTTGTAGATGAGGGGACGGATACAGGCCCGATCATCCTCCAGAAAGCGGTGGAAGTAGAGCAGGGAGATACCCCGGAAGTTCTGCAGCGCAGAGTGATGGAACAGGCAGAGTGGAAGATTCTTCCGAAAGCGATAGATTTAATTGCCAATGATAAAATCACAGTAGTAGATGGCAAAACAGTAATTTCGAAATAGAGGAGGCTGCGATGAAGGTATTAATTGTAGGAAGCGGTGGAAGAGAGCATGCGATTGCGGCAAGTGCGGCAAAAAGCAGCAAGGTTGAAAAGATGTACTGTGCACCTGGAAACGCAGGAATTGCGGAGTATGCAGAGTGTGTGGATATCGGAGCCATGGAGTTTGAAAAACTGACTGCTTTTGCAAAAGAAGCTGAGATCGACCTTGTAATTGTCGGCATGGATGACCCGCTGGTGGGCGGTCTTGTAGACGAGCTGGAAGCTGCTGGAATCCGTACATTCGGGCCTCGTAAAAATGCCGCAATACTGGAAGGCTCCAAAGCGTTTTCCAAAGATCTGATGAAGAAATACAATATACCCACAGCCGGTTATGAGAACTTTACAGATCCGGACAAAGCACTTGTATATCTGGAGACAGCGAAGTTCCCGATCGTTTTGAAGGCAGATGGGCTGGCACTAGGCAAGGGTGTACTGATCTGCAATACCCTGGAGGAGGCCAAAGAAGGCGTGAAGGCCATCATGCTGGATAAGAAGTTCGGCTCTGCGGGAAATGAGATGGTCATCGAGGAATTTATGACTGGCCGTGAAGTATCTGTACTTTCCTTTGTAGACGGAAAGACCATTAAGACCATGACTTCCGCACAGGACCATAAGAGAGCGGGAGACGGAGATACCGGACTGAATACCGGAGGCATGGGTACATTCTCCCCAAGTCCGTTCTACACAAAAGAAGTAGAGGAGTTCTGCAACCAGTATGTCTACCAGGCAACCGTGGATGCCATGGCAGCAGAGGGCAGAGAGTTCAAGGGCGTGATCTTCTTCGGGCTGATGCTGACGGAGGAAGGCCCGAAGGTACTGGAATACAATGCACGTTTTGGAGACCCGGAAGCCCAGGTAGTGCTTCCGCGCATGAAAAACGATCTGATCGAAGTGGTAGAGGCATGTATCGACGGGACACTGGATCAGATAGACCTTCAGTTTGAGGAAAATGCAGCAGTATGTGTTGTGCTGGCTTCAGACGGATATCCGGTCAAATACGACAAAGGGTTCGAGATCACAGGGCTGGAGGAATTCAAAAAGCATGAGGGATATTACTGCTTCCATGCAGGAACAAAGTTCGACGGGGACAAAATAGTCACGAACGGCGGACGCGTTCTGGGAATCACAGCAAAAGGAAAAGATCTCAAAGAGGCCAGGGCGAATGCCTATGCCGCTGTCGAATGGGCAAAATTTGATAATAAATATATGCGTAACGATATCGGGAAAGCTATCGACGAAGCATAAAATATGCAGCAGGATTTCGGAAGAATTATAGTCTGGAATCCTGCTGTTTTTCTGTGTTTTACTACGCTTCGGGAGTTTCTGCCGGAAGAAAGTGCAACAGACTTTGGAATAAAAGAATCGTATATCCTAAACCAACAAAACGCGCTGCGAGCTGCCAGTTCGATCCACTGCCCCCGTGTAATATTCCTCCCCGTATGCAGCTTTACATTCCGCCTTGATGAAGCCCAGCCTGCCTGGGACGGGATCGCCGGGGGTGCGGGGGAACTTACTGTGTGCTTTCCGGGGGCATAGAGAGCGCCTTACGAACACTTAATAAAAACCATACCGGGCGGGAAGGCTAAAATCTGCTTTACCAAGCAGATTTTAAAACGGCCTGAGCCGTGCAATTCAT
>NZ_GL870809.1:928425-959270 GCF_000190355.1 Clostridium sp. D5
GCAGATTTTAAAACGGCCTGAGCCGTGCAATTCATCAGAATTGCGCGGTGAATGCCGTTGGTGCCTTCCCGCCCGGTATGGTTTTTATTTAGTGTTCGTTGGCAAACGGAAAGCCCCCGGAAAGCACACAGTAAGTTCCCCCGCACCCCCGGCGGTCCCGTCCCAGGCAGGCGTCCCTTCACTTCCCTGAAAACAAGCCGCACACAATATATTGACAGAGAAGGATTACAATTGTAATATTAAGAGGAGACTTGTATTTTTATTTTGCAGTGTAATGTAATATGGGGTTACAGAAAGGCAGGGGATTTATATTGGCAGACAGAAAAGAGTACAGGAGAAGGAAGAGAAACCAGAAACAGGGAAAGAAGTGGATTATCCCGGTAGTGGCAGGGGCAATTGTGCTGCTGGCTGCTGCGGGAGTATTGGCATGGTGGCTTCTGCGAGTGAAGACGACCCCTCAGGATGCAGCCGAACAATATTTTTCCCTGCTGAATGAAGGTAAGTACGAGGAAATGTACCAGTTGCTGAGCGAGGACAGCAAAAGCGGAATTTCCCAGGAGGATTTTGTTGAACGGAATCAGAATATTTATGAGGGAATTGAAGCAAAAAATATTCAGATAACTGTTCAGGGAGAACCTGGATACAAAGAAGGTAAGAAGAAAGCAGTGATTTCTTATTCAACGGCTATGGATACGCTGGCAGATGAGATTACTTTTGACAACAAGATGAATTTTATGAAAGAAGGGAAGGAATACCGGATTGTCTGGGATTCTACGCTGATTTTCCCTTCTTTGCAGGACGGATATAAAGTGCAGATCAATACGCAGACCGCAAAACGTGGGGCTATACTGGATCGCAACGGGCAGATGCTTGCCGGTCAGGGGACCGTATCGGAGGTCGGGATCGTCCCGGGAAAACTCGGAGAACAGAAAGAAGAATCCGTGAAAAAGATTGCGGAAATCCTGGGGATGTCGGAGGACAGTATCAACGAAAAACTAAACGCTTCCTACGTACAGGAGGATTCTTTTGTACCGGTGAAGGAGATTGCTAAAAATGATCCCGCCGAAGAAGAACTGCTGAAGATCCAGGGAATCATGATTAATGATAAGGAGGAAAGAGTGTACCCGCTTGGCGCTGCAGCGGGACATCTTACGGGTTATATTCAGGCAGTAACTGCGGAAGACCTTGAAGAATTGAGCGAAAAAGGGTATCATGAGAATAGTGTTGTTGGTAAGTCAGGCCTGGAGAGGGCATTTGAGGATCAGCTCAGGGCTGCTGATGGATGCAGCATCGTAATTGTAAGTGAAGACGGTGCAGAGATTGAAACCCTGGCCCTGAAGCCGGCGGAGAATGGAAAAGATGTTCAGGTGACCGTGGATGCCGGGATACAGACAAAAGCGTATGAGCAGTTTGCATCAGATAAAGGAACGGCGGCGGCTATGAATCCCAAGACGGGAGAAATACTGGCTCTGGTAAGTACCCCGGGGTATGATCCAAATGATTTTGTTATGGGAATGTCCGATAAGCGCTGGGAGGAACTGAATAATGATGAGAATAAACCGCTGACCAACCGATTCAATACTTCCTGGGTTCCCGGATCGACTTTCAAAGCGATTACAGCCGCAATCGGCGTGGAAACCGGAAAGATCCAGCCGGATGCCAATATGGGGTATGTCGGTTTAAGCTGGCAGAAAGACGGAAGCTGGGGCGATTATCACGTAACAACACTGACGGATTATGGATCTGAAGTAAATTTGGAGAATGCTCTTGTCTATTCGGACAATATTTATTTTGCAAGAGCGGCGCTGGATATAGGTGCGGATACAATCAGCGAGTATTTTAAGAAAATGGGTTTTGATGAGGAACTTCCATTTGAACTGACGCTTTCCACCTCATCATATGATGACGATGACAATATAGATTCCGAGATTCAGCTTGCCGATACCGGTTATGGCCAGGGACAGCTGCTGGTGAATCCGGTGCATATGCTGTCTATGTACACCATGTTCGTGAACAGCGGCAGTATGATTCAGCCTACAATCCTGTATCAGGAGCAGGCGGAGGCAAAAGTATGGAAGCAAAACGTGGTTTCAGCGGAGACGGCGGAACTGGTGAAAAACGACTTGGTTCAGGTCATTGAAAACCCTTCCGGTACCGGGGCGGGCGCTAAGATAGACGGAGTGCTGATGCTTGGGAAGACCGGGACGGCGGAAATCAAAGAGAGCCAGGATGACACGGACGGAGTGGAAAGAGGCTGGTTCGTCTGCGGGACGACGGAGGATATCGAAAAGCCCGTACTGGCTGTGGGTATGGTAGAAGATGTGAAAGACAAAGGCGGCAGCAGTTATGTGACTGCAAAAGTGCGTGAATTTGTGGCGGCCTATGAGCAGTAAGGCAAGATATACAATTTACAGTAAGATATTTTGTATAATTTTAAAATCCGGGGTATGTAATAATATATAAAAATATTTGAAATAAGATATCTATATTGAGATGCGAAAAGACATATGCTAGAATCAGTACAAGAACAACCGTAAATTAGGGTGGTTGGCCTCCCGTTCTTATTACATAGAAGGGAGGTGGTGCGAATGGATAAGAAACCATTTGATTTTAAGGATCTGATGCAATTTGGAATGTTCCTGATTGCACTACTGACCTTTATTTATCTTATGAACCATTAGCATAAGAAAATCCACCCTCTTACTTTGAACGGTACTGGGTGGAGTTTCTCATACAATCTTTCAAAGGTCAACCTTTACGGTTGTTCTTTCTATATTTTTAATATAGCACAAAAATAATAATTGTGCAATCCAGAGATTTACTATAAGATATAAATTTAATATACTATAGTTGGATCCGTTTTATACGGGGACGATTCTTTAGCATAAGAAAATCCACCCTCTAACTTTGACCAGTACTGGGTGGAGTTTCTTGCTTCATTATTTTAAGGTCAACCGTTACGGTTGTTCTTACTATATTGATAATATATCACTAAAATAATAATTATGCAATCTAGGAAATTTATTTTGAAATATAAATTTAGAATATGACAGGTGGGACCGTTTCATGAAGGAATTACTGAAAAGAACACTTCCCTTTTGGGAAGATTTGACGAAAAGGGAGCAGGATGCCCTGGCCCAGCGGGTAGTAGAGAGTATGTATGAGAAAGGTTCAGTCCTTCATTATGGCGGGCGGGAATGTGCCGGTGTGCAGATTATTAAAACCGGGCAGGCAAGAGTTTATGTGACTTCCCCCGGCGGCGGAGAGATTACGCTGTTTCGGCTGGTGGATGAAGATGTCAGCATCCTGAGTGCCGCATGCATGATGAAGGGGCTGGATATCGAACTGGACATGGAACTGGAGCAGGATTCTGTCATTTGTACAATCCCCAAGGGATTATACAGGGAGATCAGCGAACAGAACGCAAAAGTAAAGGATTATACTCTGGAAATGATTTCTGAAAAGTTTTCGGATATCATGTGGCTGTTTAACCAGTATGTATTTTCCAATGTGGCATCCAGGCTGGCAGATTCTATTCTGGAACACCGCTCTCTTGCTGGGGGCGATGTACTGAAAATCACGCACGATGCTCTGGCGCGCGATATCGGTACGGCCAGAGAAGTAGTGACCAGGCTGTTAAAACAATTTCAGACAGATGGTCTGGTAAAACTTACCCGGGGCCATATCGAAGTATTGGATGCGGCAAAATTGGGAAAAGTATAAGAAGATAAAGCCTGTTTTGTGATTTTGTCACAGAAAGATCTCAAAATTATGCTATACTGACAATATAAACAAAGAAAACAATTCTTATTCACTTAAAAAAATAAGCATAAAAATTAGAAGGAGGAAACAAATTATGGCAGTTATAAAACTTACAGCACAGAATTTCGAGCAGGAGGTAGTACAGTCAGAAAAGCCGGTACTGGTAGACTTTTATGCAGACTGGTGCGGACCATGTAAAATGATGGCTCCTGTTGTGGAAGAGATATCAGAAGAAAAAGAAGACGCAAAAGTATGTAAGCTGAACATCGATGAAGAGATGGAAATCGCACAGAAATATGGCGTAATGAGTATTCCTACATTTATGGTATTCAAAGATGGGCAGGTTGTAAAAAAAGATTTGGGGGCAAAGCCAAAAAGCGCAGTTCTCTCCATGTTCGAGTAAGGCTTGGGCGTGAAAGGGGAGTTTGCGGGATGGTATGGGGACGCTGTGTGGAATCGTGACAGTGCTCTCCGGGATGCGGCATTACGGCATAACAGCCTCTAATCAAAATAAAAGCCAACATGATGAACAACGCCGACAAACACGGGAATGCCGGATGCATTCCCGCTTGAGTCGGCTTGTCCGCAGGACTGGAAGTCCTGCGGACAGTTCATATGTTGGCTTTTATTTTGATGAAGAGGCTGTAATGCCGTAATGACGCATCCCGGAGAGCACTGTCACGATTCCACACAGCTGGCGCATCAGGGCGGCAGGAAAATCCCCTCCCAAGGGGTGTCCCGGCAGACGGGAGCAGCGGATGTATATAGGATAAGCGGCACTTTCAGGGAGGAGATCGTTTTATTAAATAACATGCTGATAAGATAACATACCGCATATCCAAACACAATCCGCCGCCCCCGTCTGCAACTCCTCCCTGGAGGTGATCTCCCGACCGGATGAAGCCCAGCCTGTCTGGAATGGGGAGGGAAAGCCCGCCGGGACAACAGGTGAGGGGACTGGAAGTATAGAGCGCACGGTTAGAAGTCCTTACGTAAAAGAAGCCGTCCGCGAGGGATGGAAAGTGATTTTCCAAAATCACTTTCCAGGACAACCTAAAACGAGAAAGCATCAGGCTTTCTCGTTGCATGTTGTCTGTGCCCTCGCGGACGGCTTCTTTTGCGTTAGGACTTCTCCGTAAGCGGGTTACTTCCAGCCCCCTCACCTGTTGTCCCGGCGGGCTTTCCCTCCCCATTCCAGACAGGCGTCCCCTTTACCCCCGATCCAGATCCACCCCCAAAGTTGCCACCTTAGTCTGAAAGGTCTCGTCATGTTCTACAAATATCATCGTAGGCCGATATTCCAGCAGCAGATTTTCGATCTGCATCCGTGAGAACACATCAATAAAATTCATCGGTTCGTCCCAGATGAACAGGTGGGCCGGCTCGCATAAGCTTTTGGCCAGCAGGACCTTCTTTTTCTGGCCCTCGCTGAATTCTTCTATATTCTTTTCGAACTGCATTCTGCTAAAGTCAAGTTTTCTCAGGAGTGTTTTAAATATGGTTTCATCCAGCTTCCATTGTACTGCAAAATCGGTGAGATTTCCCCTTAGCCAGGAGGTATCCTGGGAGATATAGGATATTTTTACCTGGCTGCCCAGGTGGAAACTTCCGGTATGAGGAACCGGATCGCCCAGTATCAGGCGGATCAGGCTGGTTTTTCCGCTGCCATTTTTCCCGCGGAGACAGACGCGGTCTCCCTTGCGCACTGTCAGGCTGATGTCCCGGCAGACGGGGCGGGAGCCGTAGTCTATACTGATATCTTCCATAGACAGCAGTACATCTGTGTGATAGGTCAGCAGGTTGAGTTTTAAATCTTCGGCGGTCTCTATATTTTTCAGGAGTTTCCCTTTTTCATTTATGGCATGATCCTGACGCTTCTGTGTGGACTTGGAGCGCTTCATCATTTTAGCGGCCTGGTGGCCGATATGGCCTCTGTCCGGGCGCAGGCCTGCTATGCGGGTTCCGGTCTTTGTGCCTTCGATCTTGTCTGACCAGCGTTCGGTCCGGCGGGAGGCTTCCTCCAGGCGCCGGATATCCTGTTTTAATTGGGCGTTGCGCTCCATCTCCATCTTGTCCTGCGCTTCTTTATTGGAAAACCAGGTTGAAAAGGTTCCTTTCTGAATCTCGATGTCTGTCTTATTGATAGAGAGGACGTGGTCGATACACTCGTCCAGAAAGGTCCGGTCATGGGAGACCAGGATAAACCCTTTCTTGGTGTTCAGATACCGGGCGACTTTTTCCCGGGCCTTGATATCCAGGTGGTTTGTTGGCTCATCTATGAGTAAAAAGGCATTTTCCTTCAAAAACAGTGCCGCCAGGAGTACTTTTGTGCGCTCCCCGTTGCTGAGTGAAGTGTAAGGGCGGTAGAGGATTTCCGGATCCGCGTCCAGCAGATTGAGTTCCCTGAAGATCTGCCAGCTCTCTGCCAGGGGATTGATCTCCTCTATGATTGACAGTGTCATTTCATCCGGATGTTCCACCGGGTAAGGGAAATATTCAAAATCTACGCTTGCTGAAATTGCGCCGCTGTAGTCGTATCTGCCCAGCAGGAGATTGAGAAAAGTGGTTTTTCCGCGTCCGTTCCTGCCGATAAAGCCCAGCTTCCAGTCGGTATCAATCTGAAAGGATACATTTTCGAAGATGGGATCAAAGCTGGTATCGTATGAAAAAGTTAAATCTGATATCTGAATTCTTGACATAAGGCATACCTCCGTATCTGTGTTCTGACATTCGTGTCATGCTTCTCCGATCAGCAGCAGTGACGGGAGACCGCATAAAAAAACCGCAGAAAAGTTAATTCCTGCCGCTTCTGATAACACATATATGGTACCTTCCTATGCCCGTCCGGTGTTCTGCCGGATATATGCTTCTTCAAAGTCAACTCCGCGGAAACAGCATAAGATAGTATGCTTCCAAGACTGATCTCTGAACATGCGGCATAGTGTCAGTGTATGTTATGAGAAGAATAGATGAATAAACTTTCCTGTGTTTGCACAACAAAAAAACGGACAGAGTCCTTTCAAGCGGTTTGTTTTGTTATGCATTGATAATTAACAGGAAAAAGTCTTCATTCTTTCATCTCCAATCATTTTGTTCTGGTGTAATAGTATCAGATATGAGACGGAAAGTCAATCGGGAAATGGGATCGGCGGACAAACGCATCCTCATAAACGTAAGCAGAGCTTTCGAATTGTAAATTATTCTGCGGGAGCTTATAGAGTATGATAAAATGAAGCTGATTCAGAAAACGTAAGATCAGGCAGATTAAATAATAGAAAGTTATCGATTGAATCAAAATCAGGTATTGGAGGTATGGGGATTTGGAAAATCAAGCTGGCAGGAAACGGGGGCCAAAAGTCATTGATAAGTTTAAAACCTGGTGGGCGGGTCTGGGGATACGGAACAGGCTGCTGCTGATGTTCAGCGCGCTTGTTATTATCTCGGTAAGCCTGTGCGCTGCGGTATTGTCTATATACTGGTCAAGGGAGCGGATCACAAGTTTCGATACATATGCGGATGAAATCACGAAGCAGGTCAGCGAGTCTGTGGATGCATGTCTGCAGAACATAGACAGGCTGGCAATCTCCATTGCATACAGCGACAATATGCAGCAGGTACTGAGTGTGGATTACGGAGAACATTTCGAAATGTATGCCCCCAATGAAAAACTGGCCGGCTGGTATCTGGCAAATGCCCAAAAGTCCTACAACGGGATTCAGTCGATCTATGTTTATGACCTGCAGGGACATTTGTTTTCTACACCCATGAATTTTGCCAATTTCGACTATAAACTGGAGCAGGAGGAGTGGCTCCCGGAATTTGCCAAGTCGGATGCCCGTACCTGCATCATCGGACCTTATGTCAACAAGCAGGAAACTTATCCGAAAGAGGAGATTATTTCTATCGTACGCAAGGTAAAGAATATGATGACGATGAAGGATGCGGGATATATTTTCATTAATGTAAAAATCGAGGATATTCTGAATGATAATTTACAGAAAATCTGGGAGGCAGACGGCGGTACACTGCTGATCGTCACGGACACCAATCAGATTGTCTTCGATTCCGGTGATCTGTTCAGGGGAAAAAACGGCATGGATGAAGGCTGGTTTTCCAAACTGCAGAAGGCCGGCAGCCATTTTGACTATCAGTATCAGGGCAGGAAGAGCCGTGTGGTCTTTTCTTACAGTGAAAACAGCGGCTGGTATGTTCTGCGGATCGCAGATCATCAGGAGCTGTACTCCAGTGTACACAAGATGCTGACGATTTCTGCAGTAATAGCAGCATTAATCATTCTGGTAATATTTCTGCCTATGATGGCCTTTGCGAATGGCTTTGTATGGCCGATTATCAGGCTGCAGAAAAGTATGCTGCGTCTGACGAATGATAACTTTGATCCCTTCACAGAACCGGAAGATGATAATGAAATAATACTGCAGCCCAATGGCGGAGATGAGATTGCCCTGCTCACCGAGAGTTTCAACCACATGGCGCTGAGGCTGTATTCCATGATTCAGACGATTTACCAGACAGAGAATGAAAAGCATAAGCTGGAGATTGCAGCTCTGTCGGCTCAGATTAACCCTCACTTTACTTATAATACACTCGGTACAATCAAGCAGATGGCGCTTTTGCAGAATGCCGGAGGAATCGCGGATCTGACGGATGCAATAACCAATCTGCTGCGCGCCACTGCGAAATATGGCGATGGGAGCAGCACTCTGCAGAAGGAACTGGATTTGATCCGGGATTATATTTTTATTATGCAGATGAGATATTATGACAATTTTAAATGCAGCGTCACGACGGAAGATGGGACGCTGAATCAGCCGATGCCCTGTATGCTGATACAGCCCATTGTGGAAAATGCAATATTTCACGGCATCTATGGAATTGACCGTCCGGGTGTCATTGACATCCATGTGCACATTACGGACGGAAAGCTCTGTATCACTGTGGCGGACAATGGAAAGGGCATACATCCTGAACAGATGAAGATGTTTCTGGAAGGACCTGGCCATACAGAAAATAAGTACGAAAACGTGGGTGTCTATAATGTACACCGGAGACTTCAGCTGCACTATGGAACAGAATATGGGCTGCGGTTCAAAGAGAATCATCCATATGGGACAACCGTTACAATTTTAATTCCATTGAAGGAGGAAAATATATATGTATAAGGTGATTATTGCAGACGATGAACCCCTTTTGCGGTTTGCAGTACGCAATCTGCTGAGCTGGGAAGATTATGGCTTTACTGTTGCAGGGGAGGCGGGAGATGGACTTGAGGTATTGAAACTGGTGCGGGAAACCAATCCGGATCTTATTTTTACGGATATTCGTATGCCCAATATGGATGGCCTGGAGATGGTGAAACGCCTGCAGAAGGAGAGTACGGCGTCGGTTGTAATCTTAAGCAACTATGATGATTTCAATTATGCGCAGGCGGCTCTCCGCCTGGGGGTGGATGATTATGTGCTTAAGTCTGCCCTGGATGATGAACATTTAAAGACGATTCTGAAAAAGGAACGCAGAAAACTTGAGACATTTCAGGAGCAGAATCCGCTGCGGGAGCATCTGGAAAAGAAAACAAACAATACGGCGGCAGTACTGAAGGATATCATTCACCGTAAAGGTACGCCTGATGCCATCGAAGCGGCGGCCCCGGATTTGGTATTCATATTAAAAGAACCATATTATGTGATATTTATCGCGGATTCAGAGGCCGACTATCTGAATCACATTTACGAGTCGGAGGAAAACTCTCCCATTTCCATGTTTAATAACTTTATAGAGAATATTGTGGGAGACCGGCTCCATAACCGCGGGTGCTATTTCCTCATCAAGGATGCAGGATGTGTTGTCGTGCTGCCCAGACAGGACTTTGATAAACTGGATGGTGAAGGTCTTCTGCACAGTATAACGAATTTACTCGAACGCTATACGAACCGGATCTATCTGGCAGGAATCAGCAGCCTGGGGCAGGGAATTGAACAGTTTTATGCGCTGTATCAGGAGAGTATATTTGCGGCGGACCGGTATTTTTTTGATGAGACAAAGCGGGTGATCTCGTATGAAGTGTCCGGTGCGCCTTCTTCGAATCATATGCGCAGCCTGCTGGAGCAGTTTTTTGAACAGGCGGGTGAAATGTCCTGGGTATCCGGCATACCGTCCACAATTATGGAAATGCTGGATGAAATAAAAGAGACACGGCTTTTGTCCGCCAACTGCAAAACAATTCTCAGCAACGTTCTTTTGCTCTATGGGATCAAGCTGACGGGCGAGCATAAGGATTTCATGGACTTAAATGAACGATTTGCAGAAAAAATACAAAGTGCCGGCACTTATTCGGTTATGCGGCAGGAGGTGGAGAATCTTCTGGATCGTATGGGCAGCTGTGTGAATGAAATGGGAAAATATTCGCTGCCGGTTCTGCAGACGATTCAATGGATTAAGGACAATTACAAAGAGCGAATCACACTGGTGCTGGCTGCGGAACAAATGTCGGTTCATCCAAATTATCTGAGCCGTATTTTTTCACAGCAGACCGGTAAGTCATTCAGCACCTACTTAAGTGATTACCGCATGGAGAGAGCGAAAGCGCTGCTTCTGGACCGGACCCTCACGGTGCAGGAAATCGGGGAAAAGGTGGGAATACCGAACGGAAAATACTTTGGGGATGCCTTCAAAAAGTGGTGCGGCATGTCCCCGCGCGAGTACCGCCAGATGGTTTTAAAGCAGAAATAGTTAAATAAACAGGAAAAAAAGATATCAAAACTGAAATAGGGAGATTACGGCCGAAAGGATGATAAAGATTAGGGAGTATACGTTATCATATAAGGTTCAAAGTTGCCGGAAAGTTATGTATAATCCAAACTACAAAATACTTCAGGAATGAAGAAATAAAGAAAGGGAGGATTAGGAATGAAAAGATGGAAGAGGTGCCTGGCAGTTGGTCTGGCAGTGGCAACGATGGGAGCAACAGCAGCCTGCGGGAATGCGGACAGTGAGAAACCCAAGGAGAAATCCGGTGAGAAGCCTAAAATTGTTTTCTGGGATATGGTATGGGGGAATGAGGAGTCCATTACCATTGCCGAAGAGATGTGTGCAGAATACAGTAAGGAAAATAACGTTGATGTCGAGTATCAGAGCGTGCCATGGGATAACTTTTACCAGACGTTTCTTACAGCAATTGCGGCAGGGGAGGCTCCGGACTGCAGCAGCGGTTCCAGCTACATGCCGATGCAGTTCTATGATATGGATGCCATCTATCCGCTGGACGACATGATTGCGGAAATGTACGAAGACGGCGAAATTGATGATTATGTTATGAAGGATCTGGTAGAGGGCTACAAGTACAAAGACCACTATGTTGCTCTGCCAACGGGAATTGACATGCAGGTTGCATACTGCCGTACAGATATTCTGGAGGAACATGGGCTGTCTGTTCCGACCAACTGGGACGAATTCCGTCATTGTCTTGAAGTGCTGGCAGAACCTGAGAACAATAAGTATGGTATGGTTCTGATTGGAAACGGAAACAACGGAAAGACCATGTTCCAGTGGACAATTAACAATGGCGGGGGACTCTTCAATGAGAACGGTGAGCCGGACTGTGTGACTGACCGCAATATTGAAGCAGTTGATTATCTGCTGGGGCTTATTAATGACGGTCTGGTAAATCCTGCCAGTGCAGGTCTGACTTCAGATGATTCCAAGTCCGCTTTTGCCAAGGGAGAAGTTGCATTCCACTGGGGAAATCCGGGACTGGTATCCCAGCTGCCTGATCTGGCCGACAAGATCGCGGTTCTGCCTCCTCTTGCAGGTCCTCACGGGGACAAGGCTTCCGTTTACTGGAATGGAGGGCTGATGGCTTATTCCCAGAGTGAGTATCCGGAGGAAACCTGTGACTTTATGCGCTGGTTTGCTGCAAATATGACGTCTTATTGCGTGGACGGTAAGTACTCCATGTTCCCGGTACGCAACACGGTTCTGGAAGATCCTGCTTATGCCGAGGATCCGGTGGTTCAGGACATTGTTGAAGATTATCTGCCTGTTATGAAGAATATCGCGGCCAATAGCGATGAAGTGTTCAGTGAACTGAGTGCAGTTGAGTCTGACGGCACCCTGGACGCAGTGATTCAGAGTATGTTCACTCAAGGTGTAACGGCAGAGCAGATTCTGGAGAAGGAACAGGAAAATCTGGAAATGATTCTTGGACAGTAATTGTCGGGAGTAACTTATATGACGGGAACAAAACGCAAAGCCGTTTCGTTCCCGTCACTTCATAGATAGGAGGTTCAATGTGAAAGTGCAACGAAGCTTGGCGGGGAGAAAGAGAGATTATATGTTGTCCATGGGTTTTTTGTTACCCTCGGTCATACTGATCGGCTTCGTAAATCTCTATCCGGTCATCACCGGTATCCTCTACAGTCTGAAAGACGGAAATATTGTAAATACAGGAAACTTTGTCGGACTTCAAAATTATCAGTCAGTGATCACAAGTTCCAGGTTCTGGAACGCAATGGGGTTCTCCCTGCTGTTTTCACTTGTCACGATTATAGGAAGTTATCTGATTGGGCTGGCCCTTGCATTGATTCTGAACAAGGATGTGCCCGGCCGTGGATTCTTCCGCGCGGCATTTATCATTCCCTGGGTGATCCCGACGATTGTTTCTGTTTCTGCATGGAGATGGCTGATCAATGATCAGGGCAGCCTGATTAACGTGCTGCTCGGCTATCTGAATATCGGGCCGATTATGTTCCTTGCAGATCCGGCTTGGGCGCGTGTCACGGTGTGTATCATAAAGATCTGGATCAGTTATCCGTTTGTACTCATATCTCTGCTGGCTTCCCTGCAGAGCATTGGGACGGAGATGTATGAATCTGCGCGTCTGGATACTTCCAGCGGAGCAAAGCTGTTCCGCTATATCACCCTGCCCCACCTGAAGCCGACTTCGATTATTCTTGTGATATTACTGACGGTCTGGTCATTCAATGACTTTGGCCTGATTTATCTCCTGACAGGGGGCGGTCCGGATATGGCGACAGAGAATATGGTATATCTGGCTTATCTGTATCCGTTTAAATATAACAAGATCGGACCTGGTTCAGCGATTGCCGTGATTACATTAATTTTGCTCATGATTCTGGCGTATATCATGATGAAAATGCGTCGGAGTGAAGAATAGGGGGAGAGGATATGAAAACAAAAGCGCATACCACGAGATGGATATTGTTTGCTGTATTATGTGTTGTATTTGTGATTACGTATCTGCCTATATTCACAATTATTGCCAACAGCTTCCGCAGCGAAGCGGAGATCATGGCCAAAGGATTTTTTGATTCTGTATATACGCTCGATACATATAAGAAACTGCTTTCCAATTCCGAATTTGTAGGATATCTGAAGAACAGCCTGCTTATTTCGGTAGTCAGTGCATTTGCCAATATCTGTATTTCCGCCTTTGCAGGCTATGCAGTTTCTCGTTTTAAAAATAGACTGGTTAACGGGTACTCAAGCCTTTTGCTGCTTTTACAGATGTTCCCGCTGATTCTGTGTGCAGTGCCGCTGTTCATCGTTTTCCGCTCCGTGAATCTGATGAACTCTTACACGAGCATCATTATATTATATACGGCCACTTCACTGCCTTTCACCACATGGATGTTCAGGGGATACTTCGATGAAATACCGGAAGAGATTGAACAGGCTGCATGGATTGACGGCTGCGGGCGTTTCAAGTCTTTCCTGAAAGTCGTGCTGCCGCTGTCAGGGCCTGGTATGGCATCCGTTTCGATTTATTGTTTCCTGCAGGGATGGAATGAATTTTTCCTGGCGAACATTTTCCTGATGGATAATGCCAAACGTACACTTCCGGTGGGAATTTCCATGTTTATCAATCAGTACAGCCGTGATTACGGCCGCCTTTCCTGTGCGGCGGTGCTGGCCATGATACCTACATTTATTTTCTTCCTGGTAGGACAGAAGTATATTGTGGGCGGTGCAATTTCAGGATCGGTCAAAGGATAAGTATTGCGGTGCTTCATTTTTTATCAGGGCATAATGATATTCAGTAAGATTTAAAAAATGATTATTTGTTGAGAGGAGAAATAAAATGACTTCAAAAGAACGTGTCAAGGCAGCCGTAAAATACGGCAATCCAGACAGGGTTCCGGCAGCTTTCGAGGCAGTACCTCCGGTAACTGCCCGTCTGCTGAAAGAGTATGGCTTTTCCAGCGTGGACCAGATCTATGATAAGTTTCAGATTGATATCGCTTCCATCCATTCCCGATATATCGGACCGGAACTGAAAGAGAGCCGGAATGCGAGGGGGGATCTGGTGAGGGAGACCTACTGGAACTATGAAGAAACGATGTACACTACCGATGTGGATACATATTTCACGACGACCCGCTATCCGCTGCAGAACTGCCAGACGATTGCGGATGCAGACAAAATGGCATGGCCGGATCCTGACTGGTTTGATTATGAGCATATCAAACGCCAGTGCGAACACTACAAGGATAAAGCGATTATATTTGGCCATGAAGGTCCTTTTCAGATCGTTACCTTCCTGATCAGTATGGAGGACTTCTTTGTGCTGATGATGGAGGAGCCGGATGTGGCAAAGCACATTCTGAAGCGCATGCTGGATTTTGAACTGGAATATTATGAGCGTACATTGATTGCGGCGGACGGCCAGATTGATTTTATCCGTCCACATGATGATTATGGTACGCAGATCAGTATGCTGTTTTCCATGGATATGTGGAGAGAATTTTTTAAAGAAAACACAAAGAGGCTGGTTAATCTGGCCCATAAGTACGGTGCATTTTACCAGCAGCATTCCTGCGGAGCAATTGCGCCCCTCATACCGGAACTGATTGACTGCGGCGTTGACGTTCTCGAACCTCTTCAGAAGGTGCCGGGCCTTTACCCGGAGGATCTGCAAAGCCACAGAGGGAAGATCTGTTTCCACGGAGGCATTGACACGCAGAATCTTATGCCTCACGGAACACCTGAGCAGGTAGCACATGAGGCGCGGCATTATATGGAGCAGCTGGGGAAGGGCGGAGGATATATCCTGATGTCCAGCCAGGGACTGGAGCCGGATGTGCCGACGGCAAATATTGAGGCCCTTTTTACTGCCGGCAGAGAGATATAATCCGGCAGGGCGTACTTGAATCAATTGCGGATATGAAAGGAGAAATAAAAAGTATGTGGATAGAAGGTAATTACAGACGTATGTTTTTGGATATGCATATTGCGGATGACAAACCGGAATATTTGAGCAAGGTGGATCCTGAAAAACTGGTTGGGATGCTGAACGATGCGGGTGCCCAGCAGATTGTTGTCAAATGCCGTACTCACACGGGACTGGCACATTATCCCACGGAGATAGGCCTGATGCACAAGGGCCTCCATGGGCGGGACTATGTGAAGGAAATGATTGAGCTGTGCCACAAAAACGGCATTGCAGTAAAGGCGTATTTTTCACAGAATTATGACAATTATGCCTATGATGCCCATCCGGAATGGCGCATGATTAACGGGAAGGGTCTGACCTCACGGGAGGAGGAAAAGTATACGGCCGAGAGTATGTTCCGCAAAGGACGTTACGGCATCGTTTGCCCGAACAATGAAGAATACCGCAGATACGTGCACGATTGTCTCACAGAGATTACTGAAAATTATGAATTTGAGAGCATTTTTCTGGATATGCCATTCTGGCCGGAAGTATGTTTTTGCCCGAGCTGCCGGAAGAAATATAAAGATGCGACGGGGAAAGATGACCTGCCGCGTGTAGTGGACTGGTCCGATTCTGAGTTCCGGGAATATCAGTACCTGCGTGAAAAGTGGATGGCCGAGTTCTGTGCCCTTAGTACAAAAGCGGTTAAGGATGTACGTCCGGAGGTCACAATTGAACACAATATGTGTGTAAATACTTCACCGTGGCGACACGGTACCAGTGACCTGGTGGGGGAGGAGTGCGACTATATCGGCGGGGACCTGTACGGCGGTATCCTGGAGGAAAGCTTTATCTGTAAGTATTTCCGGAATCTGACGAAGGCACTGCCCTTTGTATATATTACATCCCGCTGTGATCCGGGTCTGCAGAGCCATACGACAACCAAGACCATGGAGGAGTTCCTGCTCCATGCCATGACAGCGCTGGTGCATGACGGTGCACTGTCAATCTGTGACGGAGCGAATCCGGACGGGACTCTTTCGGAAGAGGTATACGCGGTGGGCGGTCCGGTCCAGAGTGCCTGGGCTGTCTCGAAGAACTATGAAAAATATGTGGGAGGCAGGCTGAATACGAACGCATCCATCTGGTTTGCGACCCATTCCAAATATGACTGGGCGGAAAACGGCGATGATGTGTGTGTGGAAGAGGATTATAAGGAGCCGGACAAGAGATTTATCTATGATAAGCTGGATGTCTGCAAGATTCTGCGCACGGAGAATATCCCCTTTGATGTTATTCCCAGCAAGAAGCTCGATGAAATACCGAACAATCTGCTTATTATTTCAGAGGTCGTGAATATCCGTGATGAGGAGATGGAACAGATTGAGAAGTTTGTCAGAGACGGCGGCAATCTTTATCTGTCCGGGCATTTTGGGCATCCGCGCCTGCTGGAGCTGCTTGGTGTGAAGCATCTGGGCCAGACGGAACACAATGTTACCTATATGAGTTATACACCGGAAGGCCAGGAACTGTTCCAGGGATTTTCAGAACAAAGCCCGATGGCGGTCCAGGACAGACAGGAGCTGATCGAAGTGACCGGGGATGCGCAGGTATTGGCCACGATTACGCTTCCTTATACGATGACCGGCAAACGGGAATTCTCTGCCATCCATTCCGACCCGCCGGGAGTTCGGACGGATTTCCCGGCCATGATTCTGGGGAATGTTGGAAAGGGCAGAATCTTATATGCAGCCGCACCGATTGAGCGCAGCAGACCGCTGATGAGCCGGCGTGCTTTTGCCCGCATCATCCGCAGCCTGATGGGAGCGCCGGTGTTCACGTCAGATGCGCCGAGCTATGTAGAGGTAGTGAACTGGGAAAAGAACGGGAAGAATTACTTTGCAGTTCTTAACCAGCAGGAGGAGGCTCCTTATGTTCCAATGAAGGACATCACGGTCACGGTTCCATATCACATCAAAGGCGCACATCTGCTTGAGACGAACGAAGTTCTTCCGGTGGAGTATGAGGGCGGCAGTTCTACGGTATTTCTGCCTAAGCTTGAAGTATTTCTGATGTTCGAGGCTGAAAAATAAAAATCCAAAGATGGATGCCCCGAGGTTAAGAGGGAATGACTGTCATTTGAATTCAAGGGAGGAGCTATGTTTTTTACAATCGAAAAGTTTCAGAAAAGGGTGGAGGAGCTGAAGGCCAGAAGGTATCTGCAGTGCAGGTGCATCGCTCCTTTCGTATCTATGCCGGACGAGGGGGCGGATGATGAAGTACATCTTACCCCGCCGGATAAAATAGAAGGGGAGCCTTTTGGGCTGAACGATACCTTTGTCGGGAGAGACCGCTATCTGTGGCTGGAAAAGGAAGTGCAGATACCGGAAATAAAAGAGGGCTGCCGAGCCGTGGGTTTGTTTGATTTTGGAGAAACGGGGGACTGTTATAACAGTGGGTTTGAATCCCTGCTCTATGTTGACGGCGAACCTTTCCAGGGCGTAGATACCAATCACAGGGAAGTCTTATTTGACGGTCTGGAGGGCAGGACGGTCAGGCTTACGTTTATGCTCTGGACCGGTCTGGAGGGGGGCGGTGTGCACCGGGATTTCTACCATAGAATGAAGGAGGCGGATCTTGGGTACCTGCACAGGAAAGCGGATGAGCTGTATTACTATGGGAAAGCAATTACAGAGACTTTACAGCTGCTGTCTCCGGAGGATGATGACTATATTGAGCTGAAACGGCTGTTTGAAAGA
Source organism: Clostridium sp. D5 (assembly GCF_000190355.1). Lineage (NCBI taxonomy): Bacteria > Bacillati > Bacillota > Clostridia > Eubacteriales > Clostridiaceae > Clostridium > Clostridium sp. D5. Next base: position 946,135 of record NZ_GL870809.1, read on the forward strand.
GTACTTGACTATATTGACTGGGATGAAGAATTTTTCTATGAAACCGCGGAGGCTGCCCACGGCGTATTAATGGAAGGGATTGCACGGCTGGAGAAACGCAGCAGGGTGAATATAAATGTAGTGGGACACACCCATATCGATGTGGCATGGTTATGGCGGACGAAGCATACAAGGGAGAAGGCGGTCCGTTCTTTTTCAACAGCGCTTCGAATGATGGACAGATATGAAGAATTTACGTTTCTTCAGACACAGCCGCAGCTGTATCAGTATATAAAACAGGACCAGCCCGCTCTGTATGAGAAGATAAAAGAAAAAATAAAAGACGGCAGATGGGAACCGGATGGCGGTATGTGGGTAGAAGCAGACTGCAATATCCCTTCGGGAGAGTCACTGGTAAGGCAGTTTTTATACGGAATCCGCTTTATGGAACAGGAGTTTGGAAAGAAATGCGGATACCTCTGGCTGCCTGATGTATTTGGCTATAGCTGGGCACTTCCGCAGATTTTGAAGCAATGCCGTATTGAGACATTTATGACGACTAAAATCAGCTGGAATCAGTTTAATACGATACCGGATGATGTCTTCTGGTGGAGGGGAATTGACGGCAGCGAGATACTGACCTATTTTGTCAACACACCGGAAGCGGGGCGGGAGCTGGATACGAGATATTCGACTTACAGCGGGATGATGGATCCGCGTACGGCAGCGGGGAGCTGGAAGAAGTTCAGGAATAAAGATTTAAGTAAGAATACATTGATCTCTTATGGCTATGGAGATGGGGGCGGCGGAGTGACCCGGGATATGCTGGAAATGCGCAGGGCCATGGACAGACTGCCCGGACTGCCCTGGGTCAAGCCCGTGAAAGCCGGGGAGTTCTTCCAAAATCTTCATGAGGATATGGAAAACAGTGATGAATATGTACATACATGGGATGGGGAGCTCTATCTGGAGTATCACCGGGGCACGTATACATCGCAGGCCTATAATAAGAAGACAAACCGCCATATGGAGCAGGAATTGGCCCGGACGGAATGGCTGGCATCTGTTTCCTTTGCAAAAGGCGGCGGATATCCGCATCAGGTAATAGACGCGTGCTGGCGTGAGGTTCTGCTGCTGCAGTTCCATGATATTATTCCGGGTTCTTCTATCGGGGAAGTCTATCAGGATTCAAAGATATCCTATGGCATGGCAGAAAAAGCTGCTGATGGAGTTAAGAAGGAAGCGTTTGAGAATCTTATGCGTGCGGGGGAGAATTGTTTTGGGATATATACGGTAAACAGTTTTAGCGGAAAGGAACTGGTGCAGGTGCCGGTGAGTCAGGCCGGATATTTTGCGGATGCCGGCGGAACAGAGCTGGAGGCACAGCGTACGGATGCAGGGTATGAAGTGCTTGTGGATTTACAGCCGTTTTCTATGCAGAATATTACTTTTGTGCCGGGAGATTTTGTGCCGGTAGAACAGGTGGTTTTGGAACAAAAATCAGTATTTAAAACAGGTACGAATTGTATCCAAACTCCATTTTATATTATCGAATGGAATGAAGCCGGTCAGCTGGTAAAACTTTTTGACAGGGAAAACGGCCGGATGGTTTTAAAAGATGGTGAAAAGGGCAATGTTCTGGAGATTTATGAGGATAAGCCGCTAAAATACGATGCCTGGGATATTGACATCTACCATACCCGTAAAATGGAGACTATAGAGAGATGCGGGGAAAAGACGGTAATCGAAGAGGGACCGCTGAAGGCTGTGATTCGTTTTGTACATAGCTATCACAAATCAGAGATTACGCAGGATATGGTGGTATACCGGGATTCCAGGAGGATTGATTTTGTAACACATGTGGACTGGCGGGAGGACCACAAGCTGTTAAAAACTGCATTCTATACGGATATCAGGGCGGTGAAAGCAACGTATGACATACAGTTCGGGCATGTGGAACGTCCGACGCATTGGAATACGAGCTGGGACTGGGCGAGGTTTGAGGTCTGCGGACACAAGTGGGCTGATCTTTCAGAAGAGGATTATGGAGCCGCACTGCTAAATGACAGCAAATATGGGTACAGTATCAAGGATAGTATTATGCGGCTGAGCCTTTTAAAAAGCGCTAAATTCCCGGATACGTCTGCTGACATGGGGGAGCATGATTTTACCTACTCGTTTCTTCCACATACAGGCAGGGCACAGGACGGCGGCGTGATTGAGGCGGCAAACGCCCTGAATCTGCCGGCACAGACAATGCCAGGGACCTTTACTGATATCCGCCGGCTTGTCAAAGTATCGGACGATGGCGTACAGATTGATGCAGTTAAGAAGGCGGAGGATGAGGAATGCCTGGTTGTCAGGATGCATGAATGCCGCGGCGGAAGGCATAGAGTAAGGCTGTCTTCTGATTATTGCGTGCAAAAGATCGTCCCCTGCAATCTGCTGGAGGAAGATACCGGATGCGCGCAGGAAGGCGGTGCAGCAGAATTTGTGATAAAGCCGTTTGAGATTATGAACTGGAAGATCTATTTATAAGGAGACAGGAAACAGGGCCGGGAGGATGACTTCCGGCCCTGTTTGGCGTGCATCGGGGCGGGATCTTCACTTGCTCACTGCCGCACTTCGCAGGCGTAAGTTTCTCCAGCGAAACTCTTTCCAGTGGCAATTGTTTTGCAAAGGCTTTATAATATATTTGCAGAGATATGAAACCGGGAGAAGAAATCGGGTATTCCTGCTCTAATTATTCTGGGAAATAACAGGAGGCAGTTTGATGGCAATTTGGAATCCGTGGCGGGGGTGCCACAGGCAGAGTGAGGGATGCAGATATTGTTACATCCATAAGGGAGATGCCAGAAAAGGGATCGATACGGATCAGATCGTACGGACAGAAAAGTTTTATGCGCCGGTTGAAAAGAAGACGTCCGGCGATTATAAGATAAAACCAGGGCAGACGGTCTACGTCTGTTTTTCGTCGGATTTTCTGCTGGAGGATGCAGACGAATGGCGCGGAGAATGCTGGGACATGATTCGGGAGCGGCAGGATCTGCATTTTCTGTTTCTGACGAAGCGGATTGACCGCTTTATGCAGTGTATTCCGAAAGACTGGGGAGATGGATATGAAAATGTTACGGTGGGATGTACCATAGAAAATCAGGAAATGGCCGATGCCAGGCTTGCAGTATTTTCTGAGCTTCCCATAAAACACAGGAACATCATCTGCCAGCCGCTGATCGGAGCCATAGAGCTGGAGCAGCACCTGAAAGGAGTGGAGCTGGTAGTCGCGGGCGGAGAATCCGACAAAAATGCACGGCCGCTGGATTATGAGTGGGTCCTTTCTCTGAGGGAGCAGTGTATCCGGACTGGGACACATTTTGAATTCCGACAGTGTGGGACCTATTTCATCAAAGATGGGAAGCAGTATAAACTGGCCGTAAAAGACCTGGGGAGCCAGGCCAGGAAAGCTGGAATCAATGTATAGGTCCAAAGGGGTCAGACCCCGTTGGCACAGGGGTCTGACCCCTTTGAACGTAGAGATATGAATACGTTTCTTTAGAAACAGTGGGAGGTATTAATGGCATTACAATTTATTTTTGGGAATTCCGGTGCGGGAAAATCCCATTATTTATATGAGACAGTGATTGAAGATTCCATGAAGCATCCGGATATGAATTATCTGGTTCTTGTTCCTGAACAGTTCACGATGCAGACCCAGAAGGATCTGTGCATGCTGCATCCGCGGCATGGGATTATGAATATTGATGTTCTGAGCTTCGGGCGGCTTGCGCATCGGATTTTTGAGGAGACCGGGCAGGATACGAAGCGTGTCCTGGATGATGAGGGGAAAAATCTGATTCTGCGGAAGATCGCCGGGGACTATGAAAATGAACTGAAGGTACTGCGGGGGAATCTGAAGAAGCAGGGGTATATCAGCGAGGTGAAGTCCGTGATCTCTGAGTTTACCCAGTATGGAATTGGTTTTGAAAAGCTGGATGAGTTTATGGAGGGACTGGCACCGGAAAGCTATCTGTATTATAAGCTGCAGGATATCCGCAGGGTGTATGAGGGATTTGAAAATTATCTTGCGGACAAGTATATCACGAAAGAAGAACTGCTGGATGTGCTCAGCGATGCGGTGCCGCACTCGGAGCTTTTGAAAAACAGTGTCGTGGTGCTGGATGGCTTTACCGGCTTTACTCCGGTACAGAATAAGCTGCTGGGAGAACTGATGCGGGTGTGCAGAAACGTAGTGGTTACCGCGGTGATGGATTCAAGGGAGGACCCTTATGTATATAAACATCCCTATCAGCTGTTTGCACTGAGCCGGCAGATGGTAACGAGCCTTGTGCAGACCGCACGGGAGAACCGGGCCCAGGTGGAAGAAGCAGTCTGCCTGTACAGCAGGCCGTTTTACCGGTTCAAAGATAACGAGGTGCTGGGATTTTTGGAAGCGGAGCTTTTCCGTTATTCAAAAAAACAGTATGAAAGGGAGCAGGATGTACTTTCTGTACATGTGGTGCGCAATCCAAAACAGGAGGCCGAATATGTGGCGTCCGGTATCCGGCACCTGGTCCGGGAAAAGGGGCTCAGGTACCGGGATATTGCGGTAATCGCAAGTGATATGGATGCCTATGCGGTCTGCATGGAAAAAGCATGCGATACCTATGGCATTCCCATCTTTATGGATCATAAAAAAAGCATCCTGCTCAATGCATTCGTGGAATATGTGAGAAGCCTGCTCGCAATGGCGGAACAGAACTTTTCCTATGAAAGTGTGTTCCGTTATCTGCGCACGGGGATGGCGGGATTCACCCGCCGGGAAATCGATCAGATGGAGAATTATGTGCTGGCGCTGGGGCTGAAGGGTTATAAAAAATGGCAGGCTGCCTGGGTGCGGCGTACATCCGGTATGGAGGAAGAGGCGCTGTCCGAATTAAACGGCCTCAGAGTCCGTTTTGTTGAACAGCTGGATGCCCTCGTATACGTTCTGAAGCAGCCAAGTAAGACCGTGAAGGACGTGACGGCTGCGGTATATGATTTTCTGGCAAAGCAGCAGGCACAGGTCCGCCTGAAAGAGATGGAAGTCCGTTTCCAGGAGCAGGGAGAGCTGGCACTTGCGAAAGAGTATGCACAGGTATACCGCATCACGATTGAGCTGTTTGATAAATTTGTTGAACTGCTGGGAGATGAGCGGATCTCTCTGAAAGAATACTGCGAGCTGCTGGATGCGGGAATGGAGGAGGCAAAGGTAGGAGTGATTCCGCCGAGCCTTGACCAGGTAGTGATCGGTGACGTGGAGAGAACCCGTCTGAAAGACATCAAGGCGCTCTTCTTTGTGGGGGCAAATGATACACTTCTTCCCGGCAGTCTGGGGCAGGGAGGCCTCTTGTCTGAGCGGGACAGAGAGCAGTTTGCGGGGCAGAAGATCAGCCTGTCTCCCGGGGCAAAGGAAAAGACCTATATCCAGAAGTTTTATTTATATATGAATCTGACAAAACCGACGAAATATCTGTCCATCTCATTCAGCAGAGTTTCCGCGGAGGGAAAAACACTCAGGCCCGCTTATCTGGTGCAGGACCTGCGGAGGCTTTTTCCGCTGCTTAAGATAAGGGATGAAGAGACAAAAGGACTGGCACAGACAGAGCTGACCGAAAAAACGGCCATGAACTATCTGGTGCAGGGGCTTAGGGAACGGGCCTTGGGCGTAAATGAGGAGTGGAAAGAACTATATACCTGGTACGTAAAACATGCAGCCGGAACGGAAAAGATACTGGATGCTGCATTTTTCAAAAAAACTCCGGAGCGCCTTACAAAAACGGCCGCAGAGATGATGTACGGAGATGCCTCCCGTTTCAGCGTAACGAGGCTGGAGCGGTTCGCCTCCTGTGCCTATGCACATTTCCTGACCTACGGGCTTCGGCTTTCGGATCGGGAAGCGTACCAGTTTGAGGCCATGGACCTGGGAAATATAGCCCACCAGTCTATGGAACGATTTGCAAAAAAGGCAGACATCAATCAGGTATCCTGGATCGGGATGCCGGAGGAAATGCGCGCACAGCTGATTGAAGAGAGTGTGGAGGAGAGCATCGTGGACTACGGAAATACCGTTCTTTACAGCACCGCGCGAAACGAATATATGATTACCCGTATTAAGAAGCTGATCCACCGCTCCGTGTGGGCGCTGACAGAACAGCTCAGAAAAGGGGACTTTGTGCCGAGCGGCTATGAGATGAAGTTCGGCAGCGGAAAGATCGACAGAATCGACACCTGTGAAGATGAGGAAAAGATCTATGTTAAGGTTACAGACTATAAAACAGGATCCAGGAGCTTCGACATCACGGCCTTTTACCACGGACTCCAAATGCAGCTGCCAGTATATCTGAACGCCGCTATGGATATGGAACAGAAAAAACATCCCGGACAGGAAATTCAGCCCGCAGGCATTTTTTATTACCGCATGAAAGATCCGATTGTGGAAAAAGAGAAAAATGAAGCCCTGCTGGAGGAAAAACTTTTGAAGGAATTGAAACTGGACGGGCTTGTAAATGCGGATGAGGCCGTGATACAGCATCTGGAGAGAGGGCTGACGGGAAACTCCAGCCTCATACCGGTAGGGAAAAACAAAGACGGCAGTCTGAACCGATATTCCAGAGTGCTTGCCCCCGATGATTTCCGCACCCTTCTGGCATACACCAAAAAGAAAGAGCGGGAACTCAAAGAAAGGATTCTGTCCGGCGAGACGCGGGCGTGGCCTTATGAACTGGGTACAGAGACGGGATGCGATTATTGTGCATACCGGGATATCTGTGGTTTTGACGACCGCCTTGAAGGATGCGAGTACCAGCACATGGACAAACTGGACCGGGATGAGGCCGTGGAGAGGATGAGACAAAATGGAAAGGAGCAGCAGGGCGATGAGCGTAAAATGGACCAGTGAGCAGCAGAAAGTAATTGACTTGAGAGAAAGGAATATTCTGGTTTCAGCGGCGGCAGGCTCCGGAAAGACTGCGGTTCTTGTTGAGCGTATTATCCAGATGCTGACAGATCCCAAAAAACCGGCGGATGTGGACCGGCTTCTGATTGTGACTTTTACGGAGGCCGCGGCGGCAGAGATGAAGGAGCGTATCCGGGAGGCGATTGAGAAGTCACTGGAAGAGCGCCCGGAGGATGTGCACCTGCAGAGGCAGGCAACGCTGATTCACAGCGCGCAGATAACTACCATACACAGTTTCTGTCTGTCTGTCATCCGTGAACACTTTCATGTGCTGGATATTGATCCGGGATTCCGTATTGCAGAAGAGGGAGAACTAAAGCTCCTCAAGCAGGATGTTCTCGATGAATTATTGGAAGCATGCTATGTAAATGCAGACACACCGTTTCTGGAATTTGTGGAGAAATTCGGTACGGGAAGAAATGATAAGAAGATCGAGGAAATTATCTTAAAGCTGTATGAATATTCCAGAAGTTATCCACAGCCGGATGTATGGCTGGATGAATGTGCCAGGAGCTATAGAGTGGGGCAGGAGGCATGCCGGGATGGAGAAACAGATACCGGTAGTTTAAGCATAACGGAGGAAACTGAGAAAGCAGAATCTGCCGGACCGGCAGGAGGGGATGCTCCATGTGCCTGCAGTGAGCCGGCCTGCATGGAGCGCGTAAAAGTGCTGGTCCGGCAGAAAACGGAGGACATGCTTTGGATTCTGCAAGAGGGGATGAGAATCTGTGATCTGCCGGACGGCCCTTATATGTATGGTGAAATGCTGGATTCAGACAAAGCGGCTCTGGAAAACCTGGTGAGGCAGGAAACCTTTGAAGGCATGTACCAGTCCGTACAGGGGATTGCCTGGAAACGCCTTTCTGCAAAGAAAGACGAGTCCGTGGATGTGGAAAAAAGAGACCAGGTGAAGGCGCTGCGTGAAAAAGTCAAGAAAATGGTGAAGGATATCACTGGTATGTACTTTTACGAGGAGCCGGAGGAAATCCTGAAGGACATGAAGGAATCCGCGGTGTCCATGCAGGTGCTGATAGATCTGGTCAAACAGTTTGGGGAAGCATTTTCCGGGAAAAAGCAGAGCAAAAATATGATTGACTTCAATGATATGGAACAGTTTGCCCTGCGGATTCTCACTGTGGAAGAGGATGGGAAGCTTGTCCCCTCGCTGTCAGCGGCCGAGTATCAGGATCAGTTTCTGGAGGTGATGATTGATGAATACCAGGACAGCAACCTGATTCAGGAAGCAATTCTGACCAGCGTCTCTACGGTAAGCAGAGGCAGAAACAATATATTCATGGTGGGGGATGTAAAACAAAGTATTTACAGATTCCGGCTCTCAAGACCGGAACTGTTTATGGAGAAATATGACACTTACAGCCAGGAAGACAGCGACAGGCAGCGGATAGACCTGCACAGGAATTTCCGGAGCAGAGACGAGGTGCTTGGGAGTGTCAACTTTATATTTGAGCAGATTATGCGAAAAGAGCTGGGCGGCATTCTCTATGACGAACAGGCCGCGCTGTATCCAGGAGCCTCCTATGAGCCGCAGCTGGACGAACAGGGAAAAAGCATCAATCAGGCGGAACTGATTCTGGTGGATACATCGGATGATCACGAAGCCGGGGAGAGCAGTCAGACAGGAGAAGACAAGGCCGCTGATGCAGGTGCAGAAGAGGGCCGCACAACAGAGACTCAGGCGGCCAGGCCCTCGGCGGGAACGGGAAGAGAGCGTGAAGCGCGGGCTGTGGCACGGAGAATAAAAGAACTTCTGAAGTACGGCCGGGTGCTGGATAAGGCTTCCGGGACCTATCGGGCCCCCCGATACAAAGACATGGTGATTCTGACCAGGAGCATCAAAGGCTGGGCGGATGTTTTTGCCGCCGTACTGGGGGAAGAGGGGATACCGGCCTATGCCGGCAGCCGAGAGGGGTATTTCGAGACATACGAGGTAAGCGTTCTGCTGGATTACCTGAGAATCCTGGATAATTTTATGCAGGAGCTGCCCCTGACCGCTGTGCTGACGTCCCCCTTTGCAGGGCTGAACGTACAGCAGCTGGCTGATATCCGCAATGCATTTCCCGGCATACCGTTCTACGAAGCGGTTCAAAAATATGCGGATGCCGCGGAAGGCGGGGGCGTTCTGCAGAGGCTCCTGCGGGAATTTCTGCAGGAACTGGAACACTTCCGGGAAATGGTTCCCTACACGGCCATTCATGAACTGCTGTGGCATATCATAGAAGATACCGGCTATGGCCTCTATATCGCATCCATGCCCGGAGGGGCGCAGCGCGAGGCAAATGTGGAAATGCTGGTGGAAAAGGCCTCAGCGTTTGAGGGCACAAGCTATAAAGGACTATTTAACTTTGTACGTTATATTGAGCAGTTAAAAAAATATGATGTGGATTATGGCGAGGCAAATATCGCGGATGAGCAGTCGGATACGGTGCGTATTATGTCGATCCACAAGAGTAAGGGCCTGGAGTTTCCGATTGTGTTTGTGTGTGGTATGGGCAAACAGTTCAATACCCAGGACACCAAAGGGAGTATTGTAATTCATCCCGAGTGGGGCGTGGGCATTGATGCGATCGATCTGGAAAAAAGAACCAGGATTCCTACTATATTAAAGAAAGTCATCCAGGAGGAAATCACCAGAGAAAATCTGGGGGAGGAACTTCGGGTGCTTTATGTGGCACTGACCAGAGCGAAGGAAAAACTGATCATGACCGGCGAACTGCCACACGCCCTGGAAGTGCTGGAACAAAACGGGGCAGGCCAGACAACGGGAGGAAGGAAAGAACCTCTTCCCTATTATGTGCTTTCCGGTGCACGTACTTATCTGGACTGGCTGCTGCCTCTGATCCCGCGGCTGACGGAGCAGATTCCGCTGGAGGTTCTGGTCGCAGACTGTTTTGCAGAGGAAGCCGCAGAAACGGCCGGGCAGCAGGCAGAAAGCCTGGCACGGGATGTACTGGAGCACTGGAATACGGAAAATATCTATGACAAAGAGCTTCGTGAGAGCCTGCCCGGGCAGCTGGAATATAAGTATCCATATGAACAGGAGGGGAAATTAAAACTAAAGTTCACGGTATCCGAGCTGAAAAAGCGCGCCTACCTGTCGGAAGAATCCGGGGAGGAGCTGTACGAAGAACCGGAGGTAGTGCCTCTTCTGCCCGAATTTCTGAAGGAAGAAATCGAGCTGACAGGAGCATCAAGGGGAAGCGCCTACCATAAACTGCTGGAGCTGTTGGATTTTTCCGTACAATACGACGAAATTGCACTGGAAAAAGAGATCGTCCGACTGCAGGCAGAAGGAAAACTCTCTGACGATATGGCAGAGTGCATCCGTATCCGTGATATACTCGCCTTTTTACACTGCGAAAGCGGACAGCGCATGCACAGGGCGGCGCAGAAACAGCTTCTAAAAAAAGAGCAGCCCTTTGTTCTGGGAGTGGACGCACGGGAAATATATCCGGGGGAAGACAGTGCAGAGACAATTCTGGTTCAGGGAATCATAGATGTATATTTTGAGGAGGATGAGGAGCTGGTTGTGCTGGACTACAAGACGGATAAGGTAAGGACAGCCCGGGATCTCCAGGAAAAATATCACTCCCAGCTGGACTACTATGCACAGGCGCTGGAGCAGCTGACAGAGAAAAAAGTAAAAGAAAAAATCATTTATTCATTTACCCTGGAAGAAGAAATTCAGGTATAAAGCAAAAAAATCAGATTAAGAGGAGTGTGTCATGAAATATACTTACATTATATTACCAATCATTATCATCAACGTTATCACATTCCTTGTATATGGGGAAGATAAGAGAAGGGCGCGTAAAAATAAATGGAGAATCCCGGAAAAAACACTGCTTCTCCTGGCACTGCTGGGAGGAGCCCCGGGGGCATTGGTGGGGATGCAGGTATTCCGGCATAAGACAAGGAAAAACTTGTTTCGGATTGGAGTGCCTTGTATCCTGGTGCTGCAGATTGTGGGGGCGTTGGTTTTGTGGGGGGACGGGGGCGCCTTTCATTAGTTTTTGTGCAAGGGGGAGGGAAAAAATCCACAATTGAAGTATTTTAGAGACGACTTAAAGGTCTGAGTATGATAACGCGATGGACGAATGGAGAGATATGGACAGGAGAAAACTGGTTAATGAGAGTATTGATTATATTATGCAGCATTTAGATGAGGATTTATCGCTTGATACTTTATCTGCCCGATTTTTTGTTTCAAAATACTATTTTGAACGGATGTTTAAGGAAGAAACGGGGGAGAGCATTTATGCTTTTATTAAACGCTGTAAGGTCGACCAAAGTGCAGTAGATATGAAGCTGAATCCGGCGAAAGCAATTACGGATATTGGTTTGGATTACGGGTATAGTTCTTCCAATTATAGTTCTGTGTTTAGAAAGCAGCATAATACTTCCCCTACTTTGTTTAAGCAATCGATCCCAACTCATAGTATGCCGGTTCCTTTTACACCGGAGCGGGTTGCCCGTTTTAAAACGGCGGAGGAATATGCCGCTAATATTGAAATTCAGGAGTTTGGCGACTTTTTTGTGATCTATGAGCGGTTTATTGGGAACTATGTGGATATTGAAAAAAACTGGTATCTGTTTTTAGATAAATACGACGCATATTTGAATGAGAAAACGGTTCTGATAGAGCGCTTTTTTAATGACCCGGCTATTACAAAACCGTCGCTGTGTATTTGCGATATTTGTATGACAGTGGAACAGGATTGTGACCTGGAAAATGTGATGTGGATCAGAGGCGGCAGAGGGATTGTGTACCATTTCGATGGGGATATCAAAGATATTTTTGAGACATTGCAGGGGATTTTCAGCGTTTGGATGCCGGAGAGCGGTTACAGAATGGCAGAGCGGTATGGAATGAATATCTATCATAACATTAACAGGGAGAGTCATAAAGTTGTTATGGATTTATGCATTCCCGTTTCATAAAAGCAAGAATTCAGAAGTCAATAAGTTGTCTTTCTTTCTATAATAAGAAGTGTTAAGAAATGTAACAGTTCAGGCAGGCCTGAACTGTCACTAAGAAATACTTCAGGAGAAAGGAAGATACGATGTTTGATATAAGAAAAATTCAAGAGAAAGTAATTTATGAATCTGTCAAAGCGAAAAGCAATGCAGAAACAGCCGATGAAGTGGTGTATGGCAAGGGACGTGAGGCTAAGGACGAGGAGAATCCTGAGTGGGTGAAGTCTGCCATGAACCGCCTGGAAAGCAAATTTGATCTGGAGACCGCAAAGACAATACGGATGAATTGTCAATGCGGGTACGGCATGGACGAAAAACTTGCCATTGTAAAGGAACTGATGTCAGATGCAGCAAGTATAGAAGAATTTGCGGATTCAGAGAAAGCAAGGGCTGCCGGGCTTTTCTGTAAAGACGGTGAACTTTTTTTACAGTTTGGTTTTTGTCCCTGCCCCATGCTTGCAGAAGTGGAAAGATTAGAGCGCAATACGTGGTGCCAGTGTACTACCGGCTACAGCAAAGTACTTTTTGAAAAGGCGTTTGAATGTAATGCTGATGTGGAGCTGCTGGAAAGTATAAAGATGGGGGATGATAGATGTCTCATGAAAATTACTTTACATAATCCTGTCTGGCAATAAAGCAGTCCGCATGGAGGCTGAGCATCAGTTCGTCAGGTTGCATCGCACAACAGTATTGAAACGGCGGGAGCCGGACGGGGAGAGAATAGCCACAGTAAAGGGCAGGGAAGATGCTTCAAGTTCCCTGCTCTTTTGGTGGTCAATTTTAAAACAGTGTCCAGAATCGGCAAAGAATAATCGCTTTGTCGATTTCCTTTCCCTGAAAATAAAATTTCTTTTCAGACTATCTTTTTACAGCCTTGATTCGTTATACATTAGGTAATTGCGAAACAAGTTCGCAATCTTGATTCAAAACAAGGTAGAAATCGTGCTTTACACGATTTCAGAGATAGAGGGTGATGTTCAAAGATTTTTGACGCACTTTAATAAGCTTAACAGCTTTTGAAGTTGGTAAGTCCTAAGCAATTAGCGGTTTTAAACTGCGAATATATTCGTGATGTTTGATTTTATCAGCAAGTACAACTGTTATGAGCTGGGTGATACCGGCAAGGATTAAGTCAGCATGCAGAGTTTTTTTCGTTTGTGTACGTCTT
>NZ_GL870809.1:959929-1071747 GCF_000190355.1 Clostridium sp. D5
TAAAAGAAATCGGAATAATTTCATCCATGTCGATATGGTTTTCCAGTAGAGACAGAAACGCAGGCTTGTCATTATCAAATTTATCTTGGCAATCTTGAAAAATATCTGCCAAAGAAAGCTGTTTGTATGGTATCATAGATATCAGAATAACTCCTTTCTGGGTAGTGGTTTATAGTTTCTAGGCAACTCTATTATACCATATCCAGTGAGGAGTTATTTGTTTTTAGTAACAGAAAAATGCCGTATTTATGAGGGTTGTGGCGTTTCGCAAACGCCTATCGTTATACATAATAGAGAGGATAACGATTCTGAATTACCAATGATGAGAAAGGAGGATTTTGTGTACAGTGATTTTCTATTAATCGGGAAAATGAAAAAGGGCGATGATGCGGCATTTGATATATTTGTCCGTAGGTATTATCGGGAAATATTAACCTATTGTTATTATCATTGTTTTGATATAACCTATGCAGAGGACTTAACACAGGAAACCTTTGTACGCTTTCTCGCAAAATTATCCGACTATCATTACAAGGGAAAAACATTGAATTATCTATACACAATAGCAGGAAATTTGTGTAAAGATTATCTGAAAAAAGTGAAAGAAATACCAATGGAAGAAATAAACTCTGTGGAAAAAGGAAAGCAGGAAGAATATCAGACTGAAAATGTGCTGAACAGAATTTTCATCGAAACGGCGCTCAAACAGTTACCAGGCGAATTAAACGAGATACTTACACTTTATTACTTTCAGGAGCTGAAGCTGACGGAGATCGCTGGTGTATTGCAGATAGGGCTTCCGCTTGTGAAGTATCGTCTGGGGCGGGCAAAAAAACAATTAAAAGAAGTGTTGAGAAAGGAGGAGAACGATGAACTGGGAAGAAAAAATAAAGATGTATAAGGAAGTGGCACAGGTCAAGCCGCATGAGGAAAAAATACAGGAAACAATCTTGAAAGCTAAGAATGCTTTTTGGGCGGCAGAACAGGAAAAGATACTGTCTTACCGTGAATTTTTATGGACACAGTTGAAAGTGATAAAAAAAAGATGGTGGATTCTTCAAGTTCTGATTTTATTCGCACTGTGGATTGCTTTGGTTTCTGTGGATGACGGAGCTTATATACAAAGAAGTATGGGCGTGGTGGCCACGCTGTTTGTAATTCTGGTGATTCCTGAACTGTGGAAAAACAGGTCCTGCAGTTGCCTGGAGATAGAAGCCGCTTCCTACTATTCGCTCAAGCAGGTATATGCAGCACGTATGCTGCTGTTTGGAACAACAGACCTTTTTTTCATCACTTTGTTTTTAGGAACAGCTTCCGCAGGATTGCATTTTGAGTTCCTGGAATTATTGATACAATTTCTTTTTCCACTTTGCGTAACAGCCTGTATCTGTTTTGGGATACTGTGCAGTAAGTATTTTTTCAGTGAAACGGTTGCGATTATCTTATGCATTCTGTGGAGTGTTGTGTGGCTGTTTATTGTTTTAAATGAAAGCATTTATCCAGTGATTGCTGCTCCAGTCTGGTTTGCTTTATTAGGTATTGCAATACTCTATTTAACTTTTACAGTATACCGTATTTTAAAGAGTTGCGATCATTATTTGGAGGTGTCGTTTGATGAAGTTAGAGCTAAATGATTTAACAAAGAAATTTGGAGGTTGTACTGCCGTAAACCATATGAATCTTACTATGACAAATGGCGTGTATGGTCTTTTAGGTGTAAATGGGGCAGGAAAAACAACTTTGATGCGAATGTTATGTACATTGTTGAAACCCACAAGTGGAACAATACGATGTAACGGAAAAGACATTTTTGAAATGGACAGCGAATACCGCGGATTGTTAGGCTATCTGCCGCAGGAGTTTGGATTTTATCCTGAATTTAACGTGCAGGATTATCTCCTTTATGTTGCGGCATTAAAAGGTATCCGCCCGGCTGTTGCAAAGAAAAGAGTCAAAGAACTGATTGCCAGGGTTGGTCTTTCCAAGGCGGAACATAAAAAGATGAAAAAATTGTCTGGTGGAATGAAGCGCAGGGTGGGGATTGCACAGGCGATGCTGAATAATCCTAAAATTCTGATACTGGACGAGCCAACCGCAGGGCTTGACCCAAATGAAAGAATCCGTTTCCGTAATCTGATCAGCGAATTATCAGCAGAAAGACTGGTACTGTTATCTACGCATATTGTGTCTGATATTGAGTATATCGCCAATGAGATCTGGCTGATGAAAGACGGACAACTGATGTACAAAGGAACTGCTGACGAACTGATAGACGCTATGCCTGAGGCAGTATGGGAATGTTTTGTTGAAAAGAATATGGTATCAGGCTTTATGAAAAAGTATAAAATTTCCAACATGAAAGCAGAGCCGAATGGAGTTTTGCTGCGAATCATTTCCCATGAAAAGCCATTTCTCAATGCAGAACGTGTAGAAGCGTCCTTGGAGGACGTATTCTTATACTATTTTGGAGAAAAGGCAGGTGACGAAGATGCTGCGATTTGAAATAAAAAAGGTGTTTTCTAAAACGAAAAACAGAATCACAATCATTGTTTTGTTTGTAATACTGATTGCGACCAGTATTCTGACGATTAACAGGGTAGAATATGTGGATGAAAACGGGAATCATTCTGTAGGGATTTCAGCGGCGAAGAACCTTAGAGAAGTCCGAAATGAATGGGCGGGTTATCTGACCGAAGATGTATTCAGAGAAGTCCTTGAGGAAAACAATATGATTAACAATTCGGAAGAAGCGTTATCAGACTATATAGAAGAACAGGACAAGGCTTATGCAAAAAAACAGGGAATTTCTGGAATTGTTGATGTGATAAACAGTGCATTCAGTTCATACAGGGATTACAATTCTTATGCGGCTGACAGCGTATCCGCCGACGAAGTAAAAAATCTTTACGAAAACAGGATTTCTACATTAAAGGAATGGATTGATTCAGGCGAAGAAACCTATACAGAAAAGGAGAAAGACTTTTTGATTAGGCAATATGAAAATCTTGAAACGCCTTTTTATTATGAATATGCAGACGGATGGTCGGCATTATTGCAGAATATATCTACTTTTCTTCTGATTTTAGCATTGGTGATAGGCTTTCTTGTATCTGGTATCTTTTCCGATGAATTTCAGACGAAAGCGGATTCTATTTTCTTCTCCACCAGATTAGGAAGAAACAAAGGAATTTTATCAAAAGTGGGTGCGGGATTTTGTATTACTTCTGGATTTTATGTGATATTTGTACTTTTGTACACCTTTATTGTACTCTTTGTGTTAGGTGCCGCGGATGGCGCAAATTGTCCAATCCAATTAGATTTATGGAGAAGTGTTTATAATATTACGTTTTTACAAGCGTATCTTTTTATTATCTTCGGCGGGTACATTGGGACAGTATTTGCGTCCACACTTGCAATGCTGGTATCGGCGCTTACACGTTCTACACCAACCGCAATCGTTATGCCGTTTATTGTGCTATGTGCATTTCCATTTTTAAGCAGAATCATTACATTACCAGAAATATGTTCCTTTTTTCCTGACCAGTTATTAGAGATATATTTAGATATTAAGGAATCTGGACTTGTGGAGATAGGTGGAAAAGTAATGACCACAGTGATGGTTATCATTCCGGTGTATGCAGCGGTATGCCTGATTCTTCAGCCTGTTTTGTACAAGGCCTATAAGAAAACGGAGATAAAATAAAAGAAGCGATGCATTATATAGCTGGCTGGCCCAAAATGCTCATAAGTATGGAAAGCCAGGCATGTACAGGAACGCGTCGAACGACTCATAGAGGGTATGAAGCAGGCACAGGGTACAGAAACAGCTAACAGCTGAATTGTGAATGAGAAAATGTTTAAATTATGAACACTATGTAAAAATTTGTTTTAGGGCTTGAATTTGATTATAATTTCTGTTAAAGTGAAAATAACGGTTTGAAACGCTCCCGTATACAAGGCTATCTTGTATACGGGAGTTTTTTATATTTCATAAGAAATTACTCCTGTGAAATATAAAGCCCTTCCGGCTGGATGCGCACTGCGGCGTAGGTTGTAGATGCCGCGATGCGGCCGCCGCAGGCGCGTATTTCGTAAGCGAAACTTTAGTTCATATGAGTAATATTTAAAAGGTGTTTTGATACTGCTATCCTTTCAGGTTTTGACGGCAGTTCAGGACGCCTTTTATTCGATTCAGGAGGAAGAAAATGAGTAACAAAAATATTTTCAGGGAATTTTTAAAATATGTGTCCTTAAATATACTGGGACAGATTGCGTATTCCTGCTACACATTGGCGGACACTTTTTTTATATCTGCCGACTTGGGAACAAATGGCCTGGCGGCACTTAATCTTGCATTTCCTGTTTTCTGTCTTATTAACGGTACAGGACTTATGATTGGCATGGGCGGCGGAACAAATTATTCTTTACTGAAAAGCAGGAAAGAACATGGTCAGGCAAATAATGTATTTACAAATGCAGTATATCTTGTGATAGGATTTTCGATACTTTTTGTTTTAACAGGGGCATTTCTATCGGGCAGGATTGTACGAATATTGGGGGCGGATGAAACTATATTCCCTATGACAAATACCTATCTGCGGGTTATGCTGCTTTTTTCTCCCGCATTTTTGATAAATAATCTTTTACAGTGCTTTGTAAGGAATGATGGAAAGCCCTCGCTTTCAATGGCAGCCATGATTGCAGGCAGCCTTTCAAATGTTGTTTTGGACTATATTTTTATTTTCCCGCTTAAAATGGGGATTTTCGGTGCAATTTTGGCAACAGGCATGGCACCGGTCGTCAGTATTATTGTTTTATCTCCGTATCTCATTCGGCGAAATAATCAGTTCCACTTGACAAAATGTACCCCTGCCGTTAAAAGAATGGCTATTGTTGCATCAAGCGGCATACCGTCGTTTGTTACGGAAGCGTCTTCGGGGGTTGTAATGCTTGTATTTAACTTTATTATTCTTCGGTTAGAAGGAAATGTAGGCGTGGCAGCATACGGCGTAGTGGCAGCGATCTCCCTTGTTGTTGTCGCTATGTATACGGGGCTGTCACAGGGTATTCAGCCAATTATCAGCCGAAATTATGGTCAAAAAAACGTATATAATGTAAAGGCCCTTCTGCGGTATGCCTTAATTACCATGCTTCTTTTGTCGGGCATTATTTATACCATTATTTTTTCCTGTGCTTCACCAATAGTCAATGTTTTCAATAATGAGCAGAATCTGAGTTTACAAAGTATGGCGATGAAAGGATTGAAATTATACTTTACCGCCTGTCCATTTTTGGGCTTCAACATTTTGATTTCTACTTATTTGATTTCAATTGAACGCCCACACCCTGCCCAGATTATTTCGCTGTTTCGGGGATTTTGCATTATAATACCAGTCGCTTTCTTATTCTCTGCAATTATGGGAATGACGGGTGTATGGTGTGCATTTCCTATTACAGAACTGATTGTTATGATTATAGGGGCTGTATACTATATAGTTACAAAAAAAAGAGAAATGCGATGAAAATTCAAACGACTGATATTACAAATATTATTTTGCATATGTTAAAAATTTATTTCAGATAATTTATAGGCTATGTCTATTAATACCGTAAGTAGGATAAGCCCGCCAAATAAAAAACTGATGTTCGGCGGGCTGTATTGCCGTGCGCTGACTGCCCTCTGACTTCGTTTTGAAGTTTGGAGGGATTTTTTTATTTTCTAATGGAATTTTACAGGTGGAAAACATACTGGATAAGGCGCTCAGATAAATAGATATTAGAAAAATATACAATAATGGTTGACAGACCATATTATATAGAATATAATATAGAAAAGTAAATAATATTGATGGGATAGTAATATTAACGGTTTCATAATATTAACAACTTCATAATATTATAAAAAGGAGTGATAATATGGTATTTAACACCGGAGCAGCACTGCTGGATGCGATTGTGCTTGCGGTTGTGTCACGGGAGAAGGAAGGTACTTATGGTTATAAGATAACCCAGGATGTACGGCGTGTTATTGAAGTATCAGAGTCCACATTGTACCCTGTACTCAGACGACTGCAGAAGGATGAATGCCTGGAAGTATATGACAGGCAATTTGACGGCAGAAACAGGCGATACTATAAAGTAACAGAAAAAGGAATGGCTCAGCTGAATTTATACCGGGTGGAGTGGAAGAATTATTCCAGCAAGATTAACGAGATATTTGAGGGAGGTGTTACGGCATGAATCGAAAAGAATTTATGGAAAAACTTGAGAGATTACTCACCGGCATTCCTGTAGATGAGCGGGAAGAAGCGCTGCAGTATTATACCGATTATTTTGAGGATGCCGGAGTGGAGCACGAAGCGGAAGTGATCAGTGAGCTGGGCAGCCCGGAAAAGGTTGCGGCTACGATCAAGGCCGATTTAAAAGGCGGAAGCAGCGACAATGGCGAGTTTACAGAGAATGGTTACAGTGATTCCAGATTTGAAAAGAGAGAGAATCCTGCAACAAGAGAGAGTACTTATAAAAAGGCAGAAGGCGGCTACAGCTATCGCAGTACTACGGAGAACGATTCTTATGGAAGTTCTTCCTACTCAGATTATGAGGACGGCAGTGAGAAGCCAAGGACCAGTAAGACACTCAAGATTATATTGGTGATTCTGATCGGCCTGGTAGTGATACCGTTTGCATTCCCTGTACTGATCGGGATCGTGGCTTTGATTATTGGAATTGTTTGTGCAGCATTTGGGCTGTTTGCAGGTCTTGTTGTGGGTTCCGTTGCACTCATGCTTGCAGGCGTTGCGATTTTTGTATTTGGCCTGTTCAAACTGCTGGTTGCATTGCCTACGGCACTTTTAACATGTGGTTCCGGTTTGATTATCTTTGTACTGGGACTCATTGCTACCGTAGCAACTGTAAGACTTTGCATGGTTATTTACCCGGCTATGTGCAGAATAATTGTAAATATCTGCCGCTGGCCATTTCACAGAAGGGTGGTGTCCTAAATTATGAGAAGAGGGTGGAAGATATTCTGGATCGTATGTGCGTCAATCGCCGGAATCGGACTGGTGCTGTGTGTTACCGGCGCCGGAATGGGAGCGACTCTTTCTGGAATCGGAGAGGTATATGCCGCAGACCACTGGTATCTCTGGGATGACTGGCATACTAGGAATGATTCCGGATATGAATATAATGATATTGAAGATCTGGATAAAATAGCGGCTGCAGAAGAGAATTATACCCAGGGAAGTGATGAGTATGTTTCTAATTTTAAAGAAATACAGTCAATCGATATAGAAGCAACCTACGTGGAGATTGACATCAGAACCTACAACGGGGATTCCGTAACAGTTGATACAAGCCAACTGAACAGCCGTTTGAGAGACGATCTTGAATTTGGTGTAGAGGACCATGAGCTCTGGATAGATACAGGAGATCACAGTATATGGAAACAGATTGGAAGACACGATTCCGGATCTATTGTGATTCAGATTCCGGAAAATACCGGTCTTACAGAGGCAGCATTTGATATCGGAGCAGGCCTGCTGAAGATAGAAAACATTAAGGCTGGAGAATTGGATATCAATGTAGGAGCAGGCCAGGCCGTGATAAAAGATTTTGAAGCGGGTGACCTGGATGTGGAATGCGGAGCCGGCCAGGCAACACTTCGCGGAAAAGTAAATGAGTCTGCGGATATTCACTGTGGAGTAGGTGAACTCAAAATGTCTCTGAGTGGAAATCAGGATAATTACGACTATGAACTGAAATGTGGAATCGGCGAACTCACAGTAGGAGACTACAGTTACGCTGGTCTTGGAAGTGAACGTAACCTGGATAATGGAACTGGAAGATTAATGAAGATCGACTGCGGAATCGGAAGAGTCGAGGTTAAATTCAACGGCGAATCTTAAAATCTGGTGAAACCCGCGGCCTGCATGCCGGAAACTGGTAATAGAATAAAGAAAAATTAGGAGGAATCATTATGGCACAGAAAAAATTATACCGTTCAAGAAGCAACCGTATGATCTGCGGAGTCTGCGGAGGAGTCGGAGAATACTTTAATATAGACGCAACTCTGGTACGCCTTCTTTTAGTACTTTTAGGCTGCACGGGCAGCGGGATTGTGGCATACTTCATAGCTGCAATCATAATTCCTGACGAGCAGTAGTGCGAGATATTTAAAGGGGGACGCTAAGAAACCAGGAAGCCTGCCCCCTGCCGGGAGCATATATGCTACCGGCAGGGGGCAGGCTTCCCGGTTTCTTAACTGGTGCATCCGGGCAGTAGGAAAATCCCATCTACGGGAGCGGCTGCGAACCGTGGCGGCGGATTAATTCGGTTGGTGGTACGTAAAAATTATAGTAATGGCTATGTTCTGCAAATATGAATTTTATTATGAACTGGGGACCTATTAAATAGTGAGAGTGTTTATTGCCTTTTAGAAAAAAACAAAGTATACTTATAACAAATAATAATATAATTTGCATTTGGAGAGGTGACATGAATAAAAATAACAACATATATACAATTGCCAAAGAGGCTGGGGTTTCACCTGCCACGGTTTCGCGTGTACTGAATAAAAGTGTTCCCGTAAGTGAGGAAAAAAGAAAAAGAGTAGAAGCTGTTATAAATAAATATGATTACAGGCCCAATGCTTTGGCACGGGGGTTGATAAAAACCAGAACTTACACAATCGGAATCATCGTATCTGATTTAACGAATCCATATTATTCTATGCTGACGACAAGCTGTGAAAAAGCGATTGATAATCTGGGATATGTCCCTATGACATGCTCTACGAATAACAGGCACGAGCTTGAAGTAAAGTATCTCCAAAAAATGTATGATATGCGCATGGATGCCATAATCCTTATGGGTGGTAAAAGTGATGAGATGGAGACCGATCCGGATTATGCCGTGCTGGTGGACAGAATTTCCAATACAATACCTATAGTAACAACGGGCAAGGTAGAAGGTGCAAGATGCTATTCGATAAGCATTGATGAGGGAAAAGCCACGGATTTACTCATGGAATACTTAGTGAATCTGGGCCATGAGAAGATTGCAATGGTTGGGGGATTTCAAAAGTATAAGTCAACATATGATAAGAGGATATGTTATAAAAGCGCCGTAAAAAGATATGGTTTAAAATATTGCGAAGATTATGTGATAGAGTGCGATTATACAATAGAAGCGGGTTACAGTGAAATAAAAAAGCTTATTAAGAAAAAGGAGGTAGACTTTCCGACAGCAATTATTGCTATTAATGACTTCGCCGCTGCCGGGATGATACAAGCTCTGAATGAGCTTTCAATCAATATACCCAAGGATGCATCCATTGTAAGTTATGATAATACGTATATAGCAGATATATTAATACCCAAGGTGACCGGAATATCTTACAGCTATACAGAATATGGCTGCGCTATAGTGTCATCTGCTGTCAATGTACTGGAAGGAGAATCCGTAGAAGGGAAAAAGCTTCTGCAGCCCAAGTTAGTAGAAAAATGCTCAGCAGGCCCGGTGTCTGTCAAATGAAAATAAAAATAGGTTTAGAATATATATATGTTTTTAGGTCTTGATTCTGCTTGGAATATGTAGAATCAAGACCTTTTTTATTGGCTGAGTATGTTTAGATAATGAAATGGTTTGGTGAAAATGCACAAAAAACAGCTTGAAAGTTTTATATTAGGATGTCGGCATATTAAAGAAATGATATTGACACGGCAGTAATAATCATTTATTATAACTTGTGAAAGGGATTTCATAAATGGAATGCATTTTGTTTTTGAAAGTTGATGAATGGTAAATAAACATAAAAAACAATATGAATAGTGGATGAAAAAAGAAAAAAAGGGAAGAAAAATTTAAAATACAATAAAAAATTACGAGAAAGTGCCCTGCACTATAGCAAAATGCTGAATTTTATGAAAGCGATTTCAAACAAATAACCAGTAGGAGGAATATGTATGAAAAAAAAGGTGATTAGTGCCGTACTGTGTTTAGTTATGGTTATGTCAATGACAGCTTGCGGCCAAGGAAAAACGAAGACGGATGAAGATGGAGCTAAAACAGCAGGTACGGGTTCAGGCAGTGAAAAGATTAGTTTCTGGTATATGGGGGACGGGAATACGGATATTGAGCCTCTAATCAATGAGTTTACAGAAGAAACTGGGATCGAGGTTGAAATTATCAGTGTGCCCTGGAGATCTTTAAGCGAGAAATTAGCGACTGCTATATCATCGCAGAGCGGGCCCGATGTGATGTAGACAGCAGTGTCAAGAACGGCTGAGTTAGTAAATGCAGATGCAATTATTGATATGACGGAGTATGTGAATTCAGTTGATAATTTCGCGGTCGACAATTTCTTTGAGGCATCATATGATTCTTTAAAAATAGAAGATAAATATTATGGAGTGCCATGGTTTGCAGATGTATATGTGCCATTTTACAGAACGGATTTATTTGAGGAGGCAGGCTATGAGGAATTTCCGAAAACCTGGGACGAGTTTTATGATGCCTGCTCAAAGATTACAGAAGAGACAGGAAAGTATAGTTTTGAAATATTAGGGGCAAGTGATTATAACTTCTTATTTACATTTGCATATCAGAGTGGATCGGAAATTATAACAGAAGATAGAAAAGCAGTCTTTAATGAACCGGAGTTTGTGGATGCGGTTACATATTTAAGTTCGTTTTATGATGCAGGTTTAGCCGATAGAGATAATGATGGGATCGATCGCTGGATTAAACTAGCCAATGGGGACGTTTCCGCAGTACTTGGGGCAACGTGGGTCATAACACCATTGGATGAGATTCCTGAGGCAGAGGGAAAATGGGGAATGTCAGTCTGGCCGGAAGGACCAGCGACTAATGATTCTGTTTATGCGGGATCCAACTTAGTGATACCTACATGGACAAAAAATGAAGATGCCGCGGTTAAACTGATAGAATTTTTGACAAGTGCAGAGAGTGAAGTGAAGTATTATGAACAGACAAAGGCACTGCCGGCAAGTATAGCTGCCTGGGAAGATGAAAAGATTAAGTCAAATGAGCAGTATACAGTATTTAATGAACAGCTTTCGAATGCCAAGCAATTTCCTATGGTTCCCGAAATCGAGGAAATCGGGATTTTAGCTGCGCAGGAGTTTGAAAGAATTTCTGTTGGTAAAGAAGATCCTCAAACCGTAATGGATGATCTCAATGAAAAGGCACAGGCAATATTGGATCGAAATAAATAGCAGATAAAGATACGGGGATTATGTAAGCACATAAAATGAAAGGAAGCATTATGAAAAGAAAGATAGTTCCATATTTATTTTTGGCTCCGGCACTTGTTGTTCTGACAGTTTGCTGTATAATACCTATTTTCATGGCTTTTGGTATCAGTTTAACCAATATGGATATGAAGGGATTGGCTGACTTGAATAGTGTGCAATTTATCGGACTAAGTAACTTTAGAGAACTGTCTAAAGATACAGTTTTTATTCAGTCGATTAAAAATACACTATACTATGTTGTAATTGGAGTTCCGCTTGTTGTCTTAGTTTCGCTTATGCTGGCGCTGTTAATAAATTCGGGTGGAGAACGGAAGGCGTTTTCTGTTTTAAGGGCGGTTTTCTATTCACCATCTATAACCACTATGGTAGCAATAGCAATTGTCTGGTTATATTTATATAATCCTTCCATAGGATTACTAAATCATATAATTGGCCTGTTTGGAATGGAACCTGTAAAGTGGCTTACAGATCCGGAAATGTCTAAAAACTCGCTTTTGATTCTTTCTATATGGAAGAATATGGGTATTAATATGTTGATTTTCCTGGCGGCATTACAATCTATACCAAAAGAGTTATATGAAGCGGCGGCGATCGATGGAGCAGATGGGAAAAATAAGCTTTTTAGAATTACACTTCCTAATTTGAAATTCTCATTTTTCTTTGTAATCGTGACAACGCTCATTGGGTGGTTCCAATACTTTGAGGAACCATATGTAATGACGGACGGAGGGCCCTTAAACAGTACAATTTCAATGGCACAGTTTGTATACCAGTCGGGCTTTTACAGCAGCAGGTTTGCATATGCAGCAGCGGCGTCCATCGTTTTGTTTGTACTTATCTTTGTCGTTACGTTATTTCAGCAAATGATTCAGGCAAGGAGGGACTAGGCAGGATATGCAAAAGAGTAGAAAAAAAAGAACTGTTTTTATCATAGCATTGCTATCAGTGATTGGAGTTATCTGGGTACTGCCATTTATATGGATGATTCTGTCTTCATTTAAAACAACCTTAGAAATTACAAGTACTGATTTTTCGATCTGGCCGAAGAATTTTACATTAGATAATTTTCATAAGTTGTTTTACGGCATGAAGTTTGGATTATATCTGAAAAACAATATAATAGTCACAGCGCTTACGATGTTAAGCGTTCTGTTCAATGCAATGGCCGGTTATGCCTTTGCAAAGTTTAAATTTAAATTTAAGGCGCCGTTATTCGCTTTGGTTTTGGCAACTATGATGATGCCGACCCAAGTTACAATGATTCCATTATACCTGCTTTTAAGTAAGGTGAATTTGACGAATACATTTTTAGGGATTGTGCTGCCCTCACTGGCGACTGGATTTGGAATCTTTCTTTTCCGGCAGTTTATCAATAATATTTCGAATGACTTTATTGAGGCGGCGCGCCTGGATGGAGCAAATGAATTATATTTATTTTTCAGGGTGATATTGCCGCTTTCGAAACCGATCTTGTCGGTTCAGGTAATACTGACATTTGTGACTGGCTGGAATACATTTTTGTGGTCTTTAATTATGTCAAACGGTGAGGACCATTATACATTATCGGTGGGCCTGACACTAATGCAGGATCAATTTCAGCTCGATTATGGCCTGATGATGGCAGGAGCAACGATAATGCTGATTCCGGTTATCATTGTTTATATAGTATTCCAGAAAAGAATCATTAAGGGCATTAGCATATCAAGTTATAAGTAGTTCTGGAGCGGTCCCGGAAATTGAATAAGAAGAATACTGAGCATTCGGTAAGCACAGAAATTGAGGCTCTATCCGATTTCCGGGATGGCTCTAATCACTTTAGGAGGAAATATGAGGCATAGTGAGTTTAAAGCAAAAAAGATTCCAGTATTTTCACTGGGAGCACAGCTGCATAATTCGTCAGGCTATTTAATTGGAGATCCTGAAAATAATAATAAGTATCTGGAAGATCAGGAGATCGCATTAAAAAGTATTAAAGCAATTGGCGCAAACACTGTGGCGATCCCAATAGGATGGGAGATATTTGAGCCGCAGGAAGGCGAGTTTCATGAAGCATATATAAAAAACTGTATCATGTTTGCAAGGAAAAACAACTTGCATGCTGTACTGTTATGGTTTGGTACGTGGAAAAATGGGCAGATGGAATATACACCCAATTGGGTGAAAAGCAATACAAAAAAATATCACAGGGTAATTTGTAAAGACGAAACTAAAACAACCGTTTTATCTCCGCATTGCCAGAATAATCTTGACGCAGATAAGAAGGCGTTCTGCAGGATGATTTCAATTGTGAAAGAGTTTGATGGAGAAGAAAACACAGTTATCGCTATTCAGGTTGAAAATGAGCCGGGATATTATGCTGCCACCAGAAGAGATTTCGGCAGGGCTGGTGAAGAAGACTTTAAAGCAGCGGTACCCTCGGAAATCCTGACCGAAGTGAAAAAGAATCCAAAAACATATCTGTATAAATGCTGGGAACAATCCGGAAAAAAAGAAGGCGCAGACTGGTGTGATACATTTGGCAATGCAGGGGCAGAAGCATGTACGGCGTGGGCGATTGCAAAATATATAAATCAAATAGCGGCTGCGGGTAAAAAGATATATGATATTTTCATGTATACAAATGCCTGGACCGATAAAAATGGAGAACGGGGGAGAAGTATAGGCGGTATTGACTATCCATGCGGGGGCCCGGTTTCTAAGGTTTTACCGATTTACTACAGCACTGCTTATGAACTCGATGCCATAGCTCCGGATATCTACGAAGAAGAACCCGATATGTTCAGGAAGACGCAGGATGTATATGCAGGGGATACTCTAAATTGGCCTCTTTTTGTATCGGAGTCGCATATGGGGAATCTGAATTCTGCGATGATATTTCGTGCAATTGGCAGGCACCACTGCATTGGATATCACGTATTTGGAGTTGAAAGCTGCCTTGACCAAAATGGGGAACTTATACCTCAGGCGGCGGCAATGAGGGATACCGCTGTTATTATCAATCACTCTCAGGATCTTATATTAGAAGGGTATAAACAGGGAAACCTGCATACTTTTTATCAAAGAATCGGTCAGGAATCGGATCTGTTAAATCTGGATCATTGGGATATTAAGATATCCTACTGTGGTGTAGACTCCTCCTATGTTGGATGGGTAGCCACTGATTACAGACATGAAAAAGAAGGCATTCAAAATAGGCCGATCAGCAGCCTGGAGGATATTCCGGGCCGTGGTCTTTTGCTTCAAAAAGCGGACAACGAGTTTTATCTTGCTGGAAGCGGGGTGCGCCTGTTTTTCCAGAGGCCGCTGCCCATTGACGGATCAATCCCCATTAATGAGGTTAATTTAATGCATCTTGCTCATAACACAGGATTTTTGACGGTAGAAGAAGGATATTTTGAAGATGGCCAATACAAAGTAAATAGAAAGCGCTCAGGAGACGAACTCAGACATGGCATATGGACAGAGGCTGATTGCGGCGTTATTCATATTGTATTATCCAATGAATAAAGAGAAAGGATACATGCTAATGTTATAGAGCGTGTTTTACTATGGGAAAATTT
The DNA here is from genome assembly GCF_000190355.1 of Clostridium sp. D5. Classification (NCBI taxonomy): domain Bacteria; kingdom Bacillati; phylum Bacillota; class Clostridia; order Eubacteriales; family Clostridiaceae; genus Clostridium; species Clostridium sp. D5. Next base: position 974,766 of record NZ_GL870809.1, read on the forward strand.
GAAATCAGAGAAGATTTTTATATAGACAATCAAAAAGTAAAAATAATATCAGGCGGAGTACACTATTTCCGCATTATGGCAGAATATTGGAAAGACTGCCTGTTAAAATTGAAGGCGTTTGGATGCAACACAGTAGAAACTTATATTCCATGGAATCTTCATGAGAAAGAAAAAGGTGAATTTTGTTTTGAAGGTAATTTAGATATTACAAAATTTGTTCATATTGCTAAAGACCTGGGACTTTATGTGATTCTGCGCCCGTCTCCTTATATATGTGCGGAGTGGGAATTTGGCGGACTGCCTTACTGGCTGTTGAAAGAAGATGGGATGCGTTTACGCTGCAGTTACAAGCCATTTTTAAAACATGTTGAAGAGTATTATCATAGATTGTTTGAGGTCATTGCACCGCTTCAGTATACAAAAGGCGGTCCGGTCATTATGATGCAGGTTGAAAATGAGTACGGTTATTATGGGAACGATACATTATATCTTAAAACTCTGCAGGATTTTATGGTATCATATGGCTGTGAGGTTCCATTAGTTACATCCGATGGACCATGGGGAGATGCATTTGATTGCGGGAAGCTTGAAGGAGTACTGCAGACCGGAAATTTTGGATCTAAAAGCAGGCAGCAATTGCAGATAATGCGCGATAAAATAGGAAATAAGCCTCTGATGTGCATGGAATTCTGGGTCGGCTGGTTCGACAGCTGGGGGCAGACAGAACATAAACAGGAAGATCCCAATAAAAATGCAGAGAACTTGGATGAAATTCTGGAATCAGGGCATGTAAATATATATATGTTCATGGGGGGAACTAACTTTGGCTTTATGAACGGCTCAAATTATTATGATGTTTTGACACCGGATGTAACGTCATACGATTATGATGCACTTCTGACAGAAGCTGGTGACCTGACACCTAAATATGAATTGCTGAAGAATGTGGTTTCTAAATATACGGAGATCCCTTCCGTTCCCATAGAAGACAGAAAAAGACCATTCTCTTATGGTACCTTAGATGTTAGGAAAAAAGCAGGACTCTTCATGAATCTGGATAATTTGTCAGAAAAAAAAGAGATGAGAAGTCCAAAATCTATGGAAAAGCTCGGTCAGGGGTATGGTTACATACTATACAAAACGAAGCTTAAACAACCCGTCAGCATAAAAAATATCAGGCTGTACGGAGCCAATGACCGGGCAAGTATTTTTGTCGATGGTGAACCATTAGCAATTCTGTATGACAGAGAATTGCTGGCGGAGAAAGCATTTGACAAAGAAGTGACAGCAAATCATGAAATATCAATTCTCGTTGAAAATATGGGGCGGGTGAACTATGGGCCTACCTTAGAAAACCAGCGGAAAGGAATTGATAAAAGTGTGGTTATAAATGGCCACAATCACTACTATTGGGAGGCATACTGTTTACCACTTTCTGATATTAATAATATTAACTTTACAAATACATGGAAAGAACATACACCAGGCTTTTATGAATTTTCGTTTCACGTAACAGAATTAAGAGATACCTATGTGGATTGTGAAGGCTGGGGTAAGGGCTGCATTTTTATCAACGGATTTAATCTTGGCAGGTTCTGGGAAGTCGGGCCGCAGAAGAGACTCTATTTACCAGCGCCGTTACTGCAAAAAGGAGAAAATAAAATTCTTGTATTTGAAACAGAGGGACGGGTTCATAAAAACATAACGCTTTGTGATGCACCTGATTTAGGATAGTCTTAGACAAATGTACTGAAAATAAGGAGAAAATGAATCGTATGAAGCTGAATTTTGGAGCAGTACCATTTAGTTATGCAGGATCTTATATGGCATTTTCGTATCCTCAGGATAAAGCCAGGGGGTATGAAAAAAATCTGACACTTAGAACTCTTTTTGGAATGTTTGATGACCAGCAAAACTTTCCTATCTATCTCCGGGATCCGGAGGGAAATATACTTGATGGAGACGTAACCGCCTGTGAAACAGAATTATCCCTGAGCCATGGAAAGTACTATTTGAAAATATGTTTTCAGAATGCGGATACCATTATATTCAGGGCGAATACTCAGGTAGTAATTACAAAACGCCGATTGTCTGGTTCGGAACGTGTTATGGTACATGACTATGGGATGTGCGAGATAGCAGGGGACGAAGAGTCTTTGGCACTGGAAATCAGCAAAGGCAGTTTTACAGATCATTCGGTTCTTAATGAAAAAGAAAATCCGATTTTAAAGGTTTTGCTGAAACCGGCGGGGGATCGGCTGGAAGGACAACTCACTTTGACAGGCCTGAACTATAAACGGCCTCCCCAATGCTCCTATGAAGAGGCGTTATGTGAAACCGTGAAAAGCTACAAGGCAGCTACAGAAACAATTTCAACAACTTGTAAGAAATATCAGGAGGCAATGGCAGAAGCCGCATATATTAACTGGCATGCCATTGTCAATCCCAATGGATATATAAAGTATCCGGTTATGCTGATGACAAAAAATGTGATGAATCAGGTATGGAGCTGGGATTATGCGATTAATGCGCTTGCTATGGCTGATAAGAACCCGGAATTAGCATACCAGCAATTCCTGGCAATGATCGAGTGTCAGGATCCGCATGGAACTTATCCTGATTGCTTTCAGGCCAGAACCATGATCAGGAGTTATGTAAAACCACCCATACAGGGGTTTATCTTACAGAAAATGTTTGAGATTAAGATGCCGGGAAATGATATTCTAAAAAGATTGTACCAAAGTGTAACACAATTAACCAACTGGTGGATTGATTTTCGCGGCAGGAAAGATGGAATTCCCGAATATAATCACGGGAATGATTCGGGGTGGGATAATAGTACGGTTTTTCGCTGCGGCTATCCGGTGAAGTCACCCGATTTATGCGCCTGGTTAGTAGAGCAGATGTACTTTCTTTCGCGGACAGCCAGGCTCCTGGGTCTTATAGAAGAGAGCGAAGACTGGGCCAAAAGAGGAGAAGCATTACTGGCCAAAATGCTTGAATATTTTGTAGTAGATCATACCTTCGCCGCATATAAAGAGCCTGAACACAAAGTAGTTGAAAATAATTCATTGCTTTTATATATTCCGCTGATATTAGGTGAGCGGCTGCCAGAGGACTTACGTAAAAATATGCTGGACAAACTACTTACAAGTGGAAAGTTTATTACAGATTACGGCATCGCATCAGAGCCGGTTGACAGTGAATATTTCATTGAAGATGGCTACTGGCGCGGAGCGATATGGCCCCCGACAGCTTTTATTATGACTGAGCTGCTAATGAAAAATGGCAAAACAGAAGAAGCCCTAAAAAATGCTGAAAGTTTCTGCGATTTGTGTGCTGAGCGTGGATTCTATGAAAATTACAGCGCAATAGATGGACGCGGGCTTAGAGATTCCGGGTTTACATGGACGGCCAGTGTGTTTATGATTTTACTCAGGGACTATTTAGAAAAGTAATACTTTTTGGGTTGATTGATTGGACTGTTTGATAGAATAATTTCATACTCTTGTGTGGACACCGCCATTTGCTTAGACAGTTAACACAATTTCTGCCAGTGATCTTTTCCGGATCACTGGCAGTTTTTATGTCCTTAGAATATGTATCAGTTAATATGGGATATCAACGGGCTTTTTGGCCTTGGCATTTTCTTATAAATTTTCTCCATAAACGATCTGTGAATTCTACATGTGAATTCCACAGAGCTATGTATATACTAGAATTAATATTTTTATCCTGAAAGATAAAAAATATCTGGCCTGATCTTTGTGCCGGAGGAAAAGTTGAGAGGAGAAAAGTTATGAAAAAGAAAAGTATACCCCCGATTTCTTTTGGCGTGGATTATTACCCCGAGCATTGGCCGAAGGAGCGCTGGGCCGAAGATATCAGACTGATGAAGGAGATGGGAATCCAGGCGGTGCGCATGGGAGAGTTTGCATGGAGCCGTTTTGAGCCGGAGCCAGGAGCATACCGGTTCGGATGGCTGGACGAAATCATAGAAATGCTGAAAAGTGCGGGAATCTATACTATATTGGGCACCCCCACTGCGGCGCCACCCGCATGGCTGATCAGGGAGGACCAGGAAATACTTCCCATGGACTCCCATGGGGAGCGCAAGGGATTTGGTGGACGCCACCATGACTGTATGAGCAACCATCACTACCGGAGCGCGATCAGGATACTCGTGGAAAAAATGGCGGGGCATTACGCCGGTGAGCCGTGGGTGATCGGCTGGCAGATCGATAATGAGCTTGGCAACAGCCATGAGGATCTGTGTATGTGCCCGAGCTGTGAGAGAAGTTTCCAGCGCTGGCTGAAAGAAAAATACCATACTGTTTCAAATCTGAATGCCGCATGGGGAACCGTATTCTGGAGCCAGGAATACAACGACTTTTCGCAGATTCCCGCGCCAAGAACGGTGCCGACTATGCACAGTCCTTCCCTGGAGCTGGACTGGAAACGATTTACATCCGACCTGGTGAACGATTTTCTGAACATGCAGGCAGATATTATCCGGGAAATTTCTCCTGATAAGCTGATTACACATAATCTGATGGGATTTTATGATAAAACCGACTATTTTAAAATGGCACAAAACCTGGATGTTGCGGGCAACGACCAGTATCCCACGGGATATTATTTCGAACAGCCGGGGCAGCCTGCCTGGGAAGTGGCGGCCTGCTATGATTTTATACGAAGCGTCAAAAAACAGCCCTTCTGGATGCTGGAAATGCAGGCCGGGGCTACGGGAGGCAAACTGATCGGCAGAACGCCCAGACCGGGGCAGCTGAATCTCTGGACCTCGCAGAGCGTGGCGCATGGGGCGGATGCAATTGTTTATTTCAGGTGGAGGAACTGTCTTTACGGAACCGAACAATACTGGCATGGGATTCTCCCGCACAGCGGAATCCCCGGAAGGACTTACCGGGAACTGCAGGAAACTATCCGCACCCTGAAACCGGTCATGGAAGAAATGAAGGGCAGCATGCCGGTGAAACAGGCGGCTGTGCTCTTTTCCTATGAACAGGACTGGGCGCTCCAGGTACAGCCCCATCACCCGGACTATTCATATCTATACCAGGTACAGCAGTTTTACAGGTGGTGTTATGAGGCCGGAATTGCAGTTGATTTCCTCCGGGACGGCGAGCCCATGGAAATGTATCCACTGGTATTTGCGCCATTGCAGTTCCTCTCCTCAAAGGAACAGGCGGGCAGGCTGGAGCGCTATGTGGAAGCAGGCGGGAATCTGGTCATGTCAGTGCGTTCGGGCGTGAAGGACCAAAATAATGCGTGCCTTCCGGATGTGCTGCCGGGACCATTCAAAAAGGTTCTGGGCATCACGATTCCAGAGTACGACTGTATGTGGGCAGAAGAGGCCGGGCTGGTAAAAGCAGACCAGGCGGATTATGAAAAGGAAGACGGGAAAGGAATGGAAAAGGCTCCGATTGGAAAAGGCACGATCTGGTGCGACTGTATCTGCCCGGATGGCGCAGAACCGGTTCTAATGTACGAAACAGGGATGTACAAAGGAAAGGCAGCAGCCACCGTTCATACATATGGCAGGGGAAAGGCCTGGTATATTGGCTGTGTGCCCGATGAGAAGGCCGGACAGTGGATGATGAAGCGGATCTGCCGGGAATGTGGTTTTACTCCCCAAAAGAACTGGGGCGGGCCGGTTGAATATGCGGTAAGGCAAAATGAGGAGGAAGCAGTTTTATTTGTCATGAATCATTCCGCCCAGGAACAGACCGCGGATATACCAGCGGAATGGGGGACACAGGGACAGTATCGTATGGCCCCCTATGAAGTAAAAATATGGAAAAGGAAGAGGGAAAATGAGTAAAAACAGGCTGGAGCAGGTATTGCATGGGGAAGAAGGAAACACAATTTATCCGTTTTTCTGGATGCATGGAGAGAAACACGAGATTTTAAAGGAAGAACTGGATAAAATCTATGACTGCCAGATACGGGGCATCTGTATCGAAGCCAGGCCTCATCCGGACTTCGGAGGCCCGTCCTGGTGGGAGGATATGGATTTTATCATGGAATATGCAAAAGGACATGACATGAAGGTATGGCTTCTGGATGACGACCATTTTCCCACGGGACATGCAAACGGTGCATTCGAAGACGGACAGAACGAACTGGCGAATCTGTTTCTTACCTGCTGGTCCACGGATGTTTTAGGCCCTGCCGGTCAGGCTTCGCTTCCCGTGGGAGCGGTGGTGAAAGAGAGGGAGGAGCTGATCGGGGCGGTGCTGGTGCCCCGAACGGACCCTGGAAGCACGGAACTGAATCTGGCCGGATGCCTTGACGTGACAGATAAGATTACGGACGGATGGCTTAGGATTGATGTTCCAAAAGGACTTTACCGGGTAATTTTATTCTATACAACCCACGAAGGGGACGGAAAACTGGATTATTTTAATATTTTGGACTCGACATCCGTAAGAGTCCTTATAGAGCAGGTATATGAGCCGCATTACCGGCATTATGGGCAGGAGTTTGGAAAGACTTTTGAAGGATTCTTTTCGGATGAACCGGAATTCGGCAATCTCCCGGGGTATGACTTCCAGGCAAGACTTGGAGAGAGGATGAAATTCATTCCGTGGAGCCGGGAGCTTTCGGAGAAGCTTCAGAAAATATGGGGCGGGGAGTTTGTCGAAAATCTTCCTGCTCTCTGGTATCTGTGCGGTGAGAGGACAGATATCATACGGTATGAGTATATGGATGCAGTTACAAAACAGTTAAAAACATCCTTTTCAGACCAGATTCATGCCTGGTGCAGTGAGAGGGGTGTCCTGCATGTGGGGCACATCATAGAGGATGATAATTCCCATGGGCGTCTGGGGTGCAGTACCGGACATTACTTCAGGACCATGTCTTCTTTTGATATGGCGGGAATTGATGTCGTGCTGCTGCAGGTGATGCCTGGGATGGATCAGGAAACCCATCAGTGGGTGGCCTCCGACCGGGACGGGGAGTTCTTCCATTACGGGCTTGGAAAGCTGGGAAGTTCTATGGCACATATTAATCCTCTTCATAAAGGCAGGGCAATGTGTGAGATCTTTGGCGCATACGGCTGGCAGGAGGGGGTATCCCTGATGAAATGGCTGGCTGATCATATGCTGGTCCGGGGGATTAACTATTTTGTACCTCATGCATTTTCACCGGAAAAATACCCGGATCCGGACTGCCCCCCGCATTTCTATGCGAGCGGAAAACATATGCAGTATCCGTATTTTCAGAAACTGATGGGATATATTAACCGTATGGGACATCTGCTAAGTGCAGGACATTATCCCGCGCGTGCGGCGGTTCTGTATCATGCAGACGCAGAATGGACCGGGCAGGAAGCGCAGCTGTTTCAGAAACCGCTGCGGAGTCTGATGGAGCATCAGATCGATGCGGACGTAATACCATGCGATGTATTTTCTGAGACAGGAGGATATGGGACGGAATATGGGAAAACACTAAAAGTCGGTTCCCAGGAATATGAATGCCTGGTGATCCCGGCCTTGAGTTTTCTGCCCGAAGAGACGTTAAAGGGACTGGAAAAATGGATGCATCTGGGCGGAAAAGTGCTGTGTATTGACCGGATGCCTGCAGCGGATGAAGCATTCACAAGCCAGGCGGAGAAAATTTCTCTGGCAGAGCTTCCCAAAAGAATTCTGGAATTGACCCATCCCCTTTTAAATGTACAGGGCGGAGACGGGAAGCTTAGAACGTATACTTATGAAAATGATTACGGGACAGCTGTATTCTGCTTTAATGAAGATGTGGTAAAAAGACAGGATTTTACAGTTTGCTGGAATAAAGATGAGCCGGTTTGTGTGGTACGGTATGATGGACTTGAAAATAAATGTTATGGGTACGGTCAGAATGCAGAGGATAAAATCTCCGTAAGCCTGGAGCCTGGAGAATCAACAGTCTGTCTTTTCCTGCAGGAAAACATTGCAGCAGATACTCCGGCGTTATGGGAAGAAGTGAAAAAAATAAATGGGTCATGGGAAATCTATGCAGCAGACAGCAGGGGGAGAGAACCGGTCCTGATAAAAAAAGGCGATACAAAGGTGCTTGCAGATCTGAATCCATGGCTGGCGGCTAACAAGTTTAACGGGCAGATCATCTATCGCACCGCTATCTCCTCAGAGATGGCCATGCACAGTAAAATAACGATACCTCAGCCGGCGGATGTATGTGAGATCCGGCTCAATGGACAAACGGTGGAAAAGCTGATCGGTCCCCCCTATGCGGCGGAAATCGACCTTGCAGAAGGGGAAAATGTCCTGGAACTCCATTTTCCGGTTACTCCGGTTTATGAAAGTGGGGATGCGTGGTCCGCTTTGACAATGCTGAAACCATTTGGACTGCAGGAAGAACCGGTTCTGTCTGTAAAAAGGCGAGAAAGGAAGGCGCTATGAGAAATAAAAATCAGACCTTATGGTATACGCATCCTGCAAAGGATTTTACCCAGGCATTACCGCTCGGCAACGGACATCTTGGGGCTATGGTATATGGAGGATTTCCGCGGGAGCGCATCTCATTGAATCTGGATACTCTTTGGTCCGGTCATCCCGGGCACTGGCACGGGAAGCAGAAGATACCGCAGGGGACGATGGAGAGGGTTCGAAGCCTTATAGATGCCGGTGCGTATTGGGAGGCACAGAAACAGATACAGAAACATATGCTGGGATGCAATAACGAATCTTACCTGTCGGCAGGGAGTCTGGAGCTTCAGTTTGATACAGAGGCAGATTATGAGGGATGTGAGAGACGTTTATCTCTGGAAGAAGCCATAACCCGGACGGACTGGGAATTAAAAGGCCAGAAGGTGAGAGAAGACGTTTTTGTCTCAGCAGTTCAAAACGGAATGTATATCAGGATTTTTACAGAAGGAGCTCCCGTTTCTGTTGCAATCTCCCTGCAAACCCAATTAAGGGTGCTTCAAAGTGCTGCGGAAGCAGACGGACTGCTGCTCGTGGCGCAGGCTCCTTCCCATGTGGAGCCGAACTATGTGCCGAGCAGGGAGCCGATTCAATATGATGAGGAAAAGCCGGGGATGATATATGGACTGTTTCTCGGGATAAATGAGTGTGATGGGGGAATAAAGAGGACAGAAGAAGGAATCTGTGTGGAAAACTTTACCTGCCTGACAATGTTTTTATCCGGAGAAACAGAGTACGAGGGTTATGGAAAACCTTTAAACGGACAGGCGGAGTCCATTATCCGGTATTTAAGAGAGAGGGGGCATCGGGCAAAGCTCAAATCCTGGGAAGAGAATTTTCGGGCGCATCTAAGAGAGCATCAGAGACTCTATCTGCGGACTGTTTTAGAACTGGAGGGAGGGGAAGAAGAGGAACAAAGGCCAACGGATGAGCGCCTGGAGATGGTGAGAAGCGGAAAGGAAGATCCGGGACTTTCTGCGCTGTTATTCCATTACGGAAGATATCTGATACTTGCTTCTTCCAGGCCGCTGGACGGTCTGGTGCAGCCCGCCACCCTGCAGGGGATCTGGTGCGAGGATGTGCGGTCTGTGTGGAGCAGCAACTGGACGGTGAATATCAACACCCAGATGAACTACTGGATCTGCGGACCTGGAAATCTGCCGGAGTGTGAGATCCCGCTGATCCGGATGGTAAAAGAACTTTCGGATGCAGGTCGGGAAGCGGCGGCAAATCTGAACTGCCGGGGCTTTGTGGTCCACCATAACGTGGATCTGTGGCGGCAGTGCATTCCGGCACTTGGAGAAGTGAAATGGGCTTACTGGCCGATGGGCGGTCTTTGGCTTACAACCCATCTGTACCGGCATTATCTTTATACCGGGGATAAAGAATATCTGGAGAAGATCTATCCTGTATTTCAGGAATGTACAGCATTTATTTTAGATTATTTATATCATGACGGAAGCGCTTATCAGACGTGTCCGTCCACTTCTCCGGAGAACACGTTCTATGATGAACAGGAAAGAGAATGTGCCGCCTGTGTTTCTCCCACGATGGATATTGCGCTGATTCGGGAAGTTCTTTGTAATCTGCTGGAAATCGATGAGATCATACGGGGAACACGGCCTGAAAGCGGGCAGTGCAGAGAAGCCAGGCGTGTGCTGAATGAACTTCCTGCGTTTCAGACCGGCAGCAGAGGGCAGTTATTGGAGTGGCGGGAAGAATACCGTGAAGCAGATCCGGGGCACCGGCATTTTGCACATTTGATTGGCTTTCATCCGTTCAGCCAGATAAACGGGGAAGAAACACCCGAACTTGTAGAAGCCGTAAAGAAGAGCCTGGGAATCAGACTGGAAGGAAGAAAACAGTATATAGGGTGGAATTGCGCCTGGCTGATTAATTTTTCGGCAAGGCTCGGAGATACAGAGCAGGCATGGGAATATGTGCAGCAGATGCTGAAGTTCTCGGTGTATGATAATTTATTTGATCTGCATCCGCCTCTGGGCGAAAATGAAGGGGAGCGCGAAATCTTCCAGATTGATGGAAACCTGGGAGCCGCAGCGGGAATGGCGGAATTCCTTCTCCAATATCTCAGGGGAAAGATTCATCTCTTGCCGGCCCTGCCTAAAGCATGGAAAAGCGGGCGGGCAGAAGGAATCGCTGCACCGGGGCAGATGGAATTGTCCATGAGCTGGAAAGACGGAGTCCTTACGGAAGGATGTCTGCGTGCCCGAAAAGACGGCCGGGCGGTTATTGTATGTTCCGTTCCTTTTTCACTCGGCGGTAAGGGCGGCGTTCCTCTTAAGCGTGCAGTGCGGACGCAATGGGGCTGGGAGGCCGGGATTGACATCAGGGCAGGCGCGGAATATGACATTATACGGGAGGATATTTGAAAAGTCCAAGTTGTTTCTGTGAAAAGTGCATGTGAAAGAGAAAACAATTCTATTATAATCAAATCATCAGTAAAGGAAAGGTTACAGGAAAAGAAAGGAGAAGTATATGAAAAAGAGAAGAGTAATGCCAATGCTGATGGCAGGGATTTTTACAGTATCAGCAATCCTTGGAGGATGCGCCCAGGGCGGAGACAATAAGGGGACAGATGCACAGAAGGGGAAGGAAAGCGGCCAGCAGGAGGCATCGGGCGGAGACATTTACGAGTATACCAAAGAGGATCTGGACGGCAGGACCATCTCACTGGTAACGTCACAGGACTGGTGGAAAGATGGGATGCAGGCTCTGGTAGACGAGTACAAAGAGGAATTCGGGGTAAAGGTACAGGTGGAGATCCTGCCAAGCGATACCGCGTCAGAGGTCATTAAATCTAAATTTACGACAAAGGAACTGCCGGATATCATCATGAACTCTGCATCTCCGGCCGAGCTGACTTATATGAATGCATCACAGAATCTGGAGGATCTGACGGACGAGCCCTGGGTAGAAAAACTGAACAGCATCGACGGTTTTGTTGATACAGACGGAAGGCTTTACGGCTGTCCGCTGGCGGCGCAGGATTACTGGGGCTTCTGTGTGAACAAAGAGGTGTTTGAGGAATGCGGGCTGGAAATCCCGGAATCCAAGGATGACCTTGTAGATGCTTTTAAGGTGCTGCAGGAAAAAGGCTATACTCCATTTTACTTCGGAGCAGGAGATTCCTGGATGTGCGGCAACATCACCAGCTCAGGAGTCTATGCAGACAGCCAGAAGGATTCAGATCTGATTCAGAAGTTTAACACAAATGAGATGAATTATGGTGACAGCGAAAGTTTCAACGCAATGCTGCAGGATTTATATGACTGGTCGAAAGACGGATATTTCGGGAAGAACCCAATGGCACAGTCCTGGGATGGACAGTTTGCGGCGGTTGCGGACAATGAATGCGGCGTTCTGATCGGGCTGACATCCTGGTTCAATGAGATTGATGCAAAATACGGGGAAGGCACAGCCGATAAGCTGACCATGATCCCCTATTATATAGGAACAAACGATACTATTTATCAGTCAACCAGCACACAGTTCTATATTCCGAAGGACGGGAAAAATGTAGATGTGAGCAAGCATTTTATCAACTGGTGTGCATCAGACGAGAATCTGCAGACGTTCTATGATTCCATCGGAGCCGTTTCTCCGTTTAAGGATATAGAGCCTAGCAAAATGACGGCGCCAACCAAAGATCTCCTGGATAAATTAAGCGATGGAACTTATGGCGTGCATGTATCACACAATTCCGTGATTCAGGGACAGGATTGGGACAGCTTCTGCCAGCTGCTTCAGGAAGTGGTAATGAACCGGTATACGCCGAAACAGTTCTGCGACGAATATGACGGCATCCGTGAGGGAATCTGCCAGTCCCTTGGTCTGGAAGGGTTTTAAGCATACGTGGGATTCGGGGGTAACAGTTCTGGCTTGCCTGAACCGTTACATTAGGGGCACAAAAACGGGATGGTTTTTGTGCCCCGTTACTTTAAGAAAGGAAGGCTCGTAAATGAATTATAAGAAAATGTATCCCAGATATCTCTGGATGATCCCATTGATTATTTACACTTTATTTTACATTTTACCGGGGATTCTGGGCATCTATTACTCTTTTGTGAACTATACGATTTATAACGATTCAAAGGAATTTGTGGGGTTTGCCAATTACATACAAATGTTCTCACAGAACCGTTTCCGGGTAGGCCTGGGCAATACAATGCTGTTTGCCGTGCTGACAACCGTATTTAAAAATCTGATCGGACTGGCCATGGCGGTTGCATTGAATACCAGCATCAGATCCCGAAATGTACTCCGCACCATTTTTTATCTGCCGGTTATTTTAAGCACCCTGATTGTCGGACAGGTGTTTCAGGCAATGCTGCAGCCGGACACGGGGCTGATTAATCACATTCTGTCCGTATTCAGCTCTTCGGCTTTAAGCTTTGACTGGCTTGGCAATCCCAATACGGCCATGTGGATGGTAATCCTTGTGGAGATCTGGAAAGGGGCCGGTTACTGCATGGTCATCTATCTGGCGGGTCTTCAGGTGATCTCAAAAGAATATTACGAGGCGGCCTCTATCGACGGTGCCACAGCATGGACAAGCTTTAAGAGCATTACACTGCCGCTGATTGTGCCGTCCATCAGTATCAACGTGCTTCTCAGCGTTGTGAACGGGCTGAAAGTGTTTGATATCATCATCGCACTGACAGGAGGCGGACCGGGAATGTCCACGCAGGTTCTGAGTACGACCATATATTCTTACCTGGGAAGCGGCGCACTTTCCACGGGCTGTGCTGCCAATGTCGTGCTGACAGTGTTTGTCATTGTTGTATTCTTTGCCCTGAATAAACTGTTTGCGAAACTGGAGGTGGACCACTAATGAGAGCACAGAAAATAAAACGAACCGTTTTGGCGGTATTCATGTGGCTTCTGAGTCTTATCGTTTTGATTCCGCTGCTGCTGATTATCATCAATGCATTTAAAAGCTCGGCAGAGGCCGATGTCATGACGCTGACGCTGCCGGAAGTCTGGCAGTTTGCAAACTTTGCAGTGGCGGTAGCGGAGTCCAATATCTTCCGTACCTTTCTGAACAGCGTCCTGATCACAGGGGTATCGGTCTTTGCATCTTCCATATTAGGAACCATGGCAGGATATTCCCTGAGCAGGAACCGGGATAAGATTAACCGGAAAGTGTACTCCTATTTCCTGTTGGGGCTGGTAGTTCCGGTGCAGGTCATTGCGTTAATACAGGTTCTGCAGAAGTTTCGGATGATGGATTCCTATGCGGGGATCATATTTGTCTATATCGCGATGTTCGTGCCGTTAAGTGTATTTCTGGCATACAGTTTTGTCAGTTCTGTCCCTAAGGAACTGGATGAAGCTGCGGTAATGGACGGGGCAAAGCCCCTGCAGCTTTTTTTCCATATTATACGGCCAATGCTGACGCCCGTAATTGTGACATCGTTTATCACACAGTTTGTATTTATCTGGAATGATTTCCAGTATCCGCTGTATCTGCTGTCCAGCAGTTCAAAGTGGACGATTGTGCTCGGCGTGTACAAATTCATCGGGCAGTTCGGCAGCGACTGGAATATTGTTTGTGCATATATTCTGCTCTCTTCCCTGCCGGTAATCCTGGTTTATCTGATGGGACAGAAATATATCATTTCGGGAATGGTGGCCGGAGCAGTGAAAGGTTGATAACGGAATTGCGGTGTGATATAGTGGGGAAAATGTTACGGAAAATTAAAAAGAAAGGGGAACAGGTATGAGGGTCAGAGTCAGACAGCTAAGTTATCAGAAAAAGGCAGTCCTGTTATTTTCTCTTTTAATCAGCCTGCTTATCCTTGTATTCCTCGCTATATACACGAACTCCCAGAGCAGGTCCATCAAAGAAAAGGAACAGGATACGATGGAACAGCTCTCCGTCAGGGCGGTTACTCAGTTCGGAGAAATGCTGGAGAATATGCACAGGATCTCGCTGGGTGCGGCATCCGATAAGGACGTGCTTCGGGTGCTGGAACAGGCGGGCAGTTATAATGGGGAGGAAAACTATTTCCAAAAATATCCCCAGGAGCGGAAGACCATACAGATGGTGCTGATGAACCTGATCGGAGAGGATTTTCGCAACCGCAGTTTCCATGTGATCTCAGAAAGAAATGACTGGCTCAATCTGGATATATATAATGAAGCTTATATGAATAAAGCAGGGATTGAAGCGCTGTCCTGGCAGGATGAGATGAAGGCAGAGCAGTATATCAAGTATATTACCCCCTTTACCGAGGATGGATATGGACGTACGGAGGAGCCGGTTTTTTCCTATGTCCGGCAGATCCGGGATGAATACAGGAAACTGGGATATATTGATATCCAGTATGAGAAAAAACTTCTGGATGATATCTTTACACTGCAGATGAATAACTATCCAGTACAGGTGGCCGTGTACCATGGGGGCGAACTTTTTTACAGCAAAGATCTGAAGAATAAGGAGAGTCTGAAATCGATACAGCGGAAAATAGAATTTACGGAAGAGGGAAGCATACAGGAAGTAAAAGCAGGTAGCCGCAAGTATCTGGTATACGGGGCGGATAATCCTGCTTTTGAGATGCAGTTCTGTCTCTATGTAGATGTGAACAGCTATATGGGCATTATCTATCAGAATCTGGGATGGATTATTGTTCTGGGAGTTATTTTGCTCTGCATTATGATCCTGCTGGTAACACTTGTTTCGGAGAACCTGTATCGGCCGATCCGTCAGCTTCGGGACAGCATCCGGCACATGAATTATGGGGAACTGGCCCTGAACCGTAAGATAGAGGATACGGATGATGAAATCCAGATGCTGACGACGGCCTTTTATGACATGCTCGATAAGATGAAGATATCCAGGAATGAACTTGTAGAAGCCAGGACAAGGGCGGTCCGGGCAAGGTACGAGGTGCTTCAGGCACAGATCAATCCTCATTTTATGCACAATATATTATCCGTGATCGGGCTTATGGGATATCAGAAAGATGCACCGGAAATCATGGATATCTGCTCGGACCTTACAAAAATGCTGCAGTATACAACGGATACCGGTAATTCAACGGTATCACTGAAGGAAGAAATAGAGCATACTGCAACTTATCTGAAGCTGATGGGATACCGTTATCTGGACCGTCTGCAGACAGAAATAGAAGTAGAACCGGCGATGGAGGAGATACTGGTGCCTAAGTTTATACTGCAGCCGATTGCCGAGAATTGTTTTCAGCACAGCTTTGCCAACAGCAGGCAGAAGCAATATGAAATACAGGTGCTGGGCAGTGGAACATGCAGGGAATGGCAGATTCAGATTCTGGACAACGGCACTGGTTTTTCAGACGAATCTCTGGCAAAGCTCAAGAGGCAGTTTGCAGAAATAGACAGGAATATCAGGGAAGGAAATTCCATACCGGATATGGGGATCGGTGGAATGGCACTGGCTAATACGTATGCGCGGCTGGCGATTTATTCAGAAGGCAGGATCACTCTGGAGGCAGGAAACCGGCCGGAGGGCGGTTCCTGGGTATGTCTGAGGCAGCAGGCGGATGAAGAAATTGCTGAGGAGGAGTATTCCGTGAGCGGTGCAGGAACGGGGTTGAAAAAAGGAGAAAACAATGTTGATGAAGATACTGGTTGCAGAGGATGAACCGGCAATCCGTCAGGGAATCATCTCCCTGCTTGGAAATCTGGGGCTTGCAGTCGAGATTACAGGTGCCGCAGAGGACGGTATGGAGGCATTGGAACTGATGGCGGCCACAAAGCCTGACGTTCTGATTACCGATATCAGGATGCCGGGGATGAGTGGAATTGAGCTGATTGGGAAGGCGAAAAAGCTGTATCCGGACACGGAATATGTGATTCTCAGCGGATATTCAGAATTTGAATATGCGAAGCAGGCAATAAAATACGGTGTGCAGGATTATATCCTGAAGCCTCCCAGAAAAGAGGAGGTCGGCAGTGCACTGGAAAAGATTTACACCAGGCTGGAGAATACAAAAAAAGCCGGCAAGAGGCAGCAGGTATACGATTATCTGGTAAATGGAGTACAGACGGATTCTGGGGTACTGGAAATGGAGGGCTGCTGCTATTATTTAATCCTGTTCTGCATTGGTCCGTTTACCAACCGGACAGAAAACCTGATCCAGGTGGGAATCAGCGGGTTTTCATCAAAAGAGCTGCAGGACCAGCTCTGCCAGGGATTAAGGGAAGGGGAAGACTGTCTGGTATTTGACATGAAGCAGCAGAATGAAAAACTGATTCTCCTTTCTGTAAAAAGGCAGGAAATTAACCCCATTCAGCGGGCGGTTCTGAAACTCTCGGCTTATGAAAAAAAGTGTTCCATGCCTGTCCATGCCATTTTGTCAGATCAAATGGATCATATCGGGTTGCTTCCGGGGACCTACGCAAAAATGCACAGAAGTCTTGCCAGGCAGGTACTGATCGGAAAAAGTGATGTCGTATTTCTGGAGAAGGAATCGAATCAGGAAAAGGAGCTGGGGATTGATGAAAGTGAAAAATGCCAGATAGATTCTCTGCTGGAACAGGGGGACGGCGAAGGCCTTTGCTCCCTTTTCGGGCGCCTGTGTTCAAAATGGAAGAAAAAAAGAATTCCTCAGGTGAGCTGCGAATTCAGTGTGAAATATATTCTTATGGAAATTTATCAGCGCAATCCGGTCCTGGAAACAGAAACGGCGATAGAAGAGTTGTTTTACCGGGCCGAGGAGGTTATTGGAAAAGCAATGACCTTTGATCAATTTGAAGATGGAATACGGGATCTGCTGCAGGAGATTTTCGGAAGAATCATGGAGGGGAAGGCAAATAAAAAAATCGAGGACGTGGTAGAACTTCTGAAACAGCATATCTGTCAGCATTACAACAGCAATTTATCACTTGAGGAATTTGCCGGTCAGTTTGGGTACAATCCTACTTATCTTTCAAACCAGTTTACCAGCCAGCAGCATATTTCACCGAGCAGGCTGCTGACCAATATACGGCTGAAAAAGGGAAAGGAATTACTGTTAAGCACGGACTATCTGCTGAAAGATATTGCGGAAATGACAGGATTCCACGATGTGTCGTATTTCAGCCGTTTTTTTAAAGACAATGTAGGCATGAGCCCCAAACAGTACCGTGAAGCAGCGGGGAGAGCGAGGAAAGCATGATGAATTATAAAGAGGCAGAGCCGCAGTTGAAACGTGTAGAAGTAAAAGACAACTTCTGGTCTTTTTATCAGGAATTAATCCGGGATGTAGTTCTTCCGTATCAGGAACAGATACTGAAAGACGAGATCCCGGGGGCGGAAAAAAGCGGCGCGATACAGAATCTGCGTATTGCAGCAGGTATGGAAGAAGGCGTATTTTATGGACAGGTGTTCCAGGACAGTGATATATGGAAATGGCTGGAGGCAGTCAGTTACATATCTAATATGGAAGAAACTGGAAATCTCCAGGAGGGCGCACAGCAGATAATCGGCCTTTTAGAGCGTGCACAGGAAGAGGACGGCTATCTGAATACCTATTTTCAGCTTAAGGAACCGGATCATAAATGGCAGAATCTTCTGGAGTGCCATGAGCTCTATTGTGCAGGGCATCTGATCGAAGCTGCCGTGGCGGATTATGAAATGACAGGGAAGTGCAGGCTTTTAAACCCGGCGATCCGCCTGGCGGATCTGATTGACTCCCGTTTTGGGCCGGGTAAAGTGCGGGGAATCCCGGGGCATGAAGAGATTGAACTGGCGCTTCTGCGGCTGGCAAGGGCGACAGGGGAGCAGAGATACTTTGATCTGGCCGGATATTTTCTGGCGGAACGGGGTACGGAACCTAATTATTTTGCAGAAGAACAGAAAAAGAGAGACTGGGTATACTGGCAGATGGATCCGGAGGAGCGTACTTATACCCAGAATCACCGTCCGGTCAGAGATCAGGATTCGGCCGAAGGACATGCCGTGCGTGCAATGTATCTTTATACGGCAATGGCCGACATGGCTGCCGCTGCGGACGATGAGTCCTTAAAGGCTGCGTGCAGGAAGATCTGGAGAAATGTGACGGAAAAACGGATGTATATAACGGGCGGCGTTGGTTCCGGCGCAAAAGGAGAGACTTTTACTGTGGATTACGACCTTCCCAATGACAGGGCCTACGCGGAAACCTGTGCGGCCGTAGGACTTGTGTTCTGGGCAAGGAAAATGCTGAACATTGCTCTGGACGGGAATTATGCCGATGTGATGGAACGTGCGCTGTATAACGGTGTTTTAGGAGGAATGGGGCGGGACGGCCGGCATTTCTTCTATGTGAATCCGTTAGAGGTGGTACCAGGAATATCCGGGCAAGTGCCAGGATATGAACATGTACGGCCGGTAAGGCCCAGGTGGTATGCCTGCGCATGCTGTCCGCCCAATATAGCACGGCTGCTTGCATCACTTGGAAAATATGCATGGGGAGAGGCACCGGGCTTTGTATACTCACATCTCTATCTGGGAGGCATTTTTCATGCGGCACAAAACAGAATCAGCTGGAAGACGGTCACGGATTATCCATGGGAGGGCCGGATTCTTTATGAAGTTTATAACAGCGAAAATGAAGAACAGACCGCCCTGGTTATCAGGATACCAGGATGGTGTCCGTCTTACAGCCTGTCTGTAAATGGGAAGGAATGCACAAACGGGCATGAGAATAGACAGGGCTATATAACAATAAAGAGAGCGTGGAAAAAGGGCGATACGGTCTGCCTGCAGTTGTCCATGGAAATCAAACGGATTTATGCGAATCTTATGGTGCGGGAAGATACGGGCTGCATAGCACTGATGCGGGGCCCCCTGGTCTACTGTATAGAGGAGGCCGATAATGGAACAGGACAGAACGCGCTCCTGCTTCCGGCTGGCTCTGAAGTAAGAGAATACCGGAAATATGACGGTGCTCTGGGGGATTATGTGGGACTGGAAGCCGACGGGCTGAGGCTGGAAGACAATCGTGATGCCTTATACAGTGAAACTCCGCCACGGGAAGTGAATACAAGAATCTGTGCGGTTCCCTATTTCCTGTGGGGCAACCGGCAGGCAGGGGAAATGCGTGTATGGATCCGGGAAAAGTAAAAAATATCTTATCACATCTGTGCTGCCCGAATATGGATGCGCAACAGTTCAGGCCTGTCTGAACTGTTACAAATTCTCCCTTATATTGAATGCAGTACGTATTTTAGGCAATACTCCTACCAAAAAGAAAGGTAGGTATCAATATGTCTGAAAAAAAATTAAAACCAATCGACTTGAAAAATCTGGAGCCTGAAGAGAAGGTGAAGTATGAAATTGCAGAGGAACTGGGCCTTTTAGATAAAGTTATGGCAGAGGGCTGGCGCTCTTTATCTTCGAAAGAGACTGGAAGGATTGGAGGGCTGATTACGAAAAGAAAACGAAAGAGTTGAAAAATCTTCGGATTTTTGATACAATTGTACGACTGGGGAGAAGAAGCACAGGTGATGTAGATGAAAGAAAAGATTAATATCTTTGATGTGGAGATTGACGGCTTCACAGCAAAAGCTGCCATGCAGGCGGCTGTGCAGTATATGCAGAGTGAATCCATCAATACGATTGAGATTGTCACGCTGGATATGCTCATGCAGGGAAAGGACAACCCCGCATGGAAGGAAAATACGAAAGCAATGGATATGGTGCTTCCTGGAGAAAAGGAGATACTTGAGGCAGCAGAAGTACAGGATAGATATTTACTGAAGGACGTAGCAAATAAAATGTTTCTTAAAATGTTTTTGCGTTACCTTCAAAAGAATCGGAAAAAGATATTTCTGATGGTGCAGTCTGAGCAGGAAATGTCAGGCCTCAAACAGGCTGTGGAAAAGTACAACAGAGGTATTACTGTGGCAGGGCATGGCGCTCTGGACGTGGAAGGAAAGTCCGAGGAGGATGTGATTAACAATATCAACGGTGCAGAGATTGATTGTATACTTTCTGTACTCCCCTCACCGCAGCAGGAGGATTTTATAGTAAGAAATGCCGCACTTTTAAACGCCAGGGTATGGTTGGGATGCGGCAGG
This sequence comes from Clostridium sp. D5, assembly GCF_000190355.1. NCBI lineage: Bacteria > Bacillati > Bacillota > Clostridia > Eubacteriales > Clostridiaceae > Clostridium > Clostridium sp. D5. The sequence goes on from NZ_GL870809.1 coordinate 995,255, forward strand.
GCTCTGGAGCAGAGCTTCAGTGAGAAAAGCGGAGACGGCGTACGCCGCTTCTTTTTGAAAAAGATATTCCGTTACAGGGTAGGAAAACAAAAGAAGGAGAACTGAGCATGCATGGATATCGGGAAAAACCCGTGTATATGAAGTATGCATACATTGCTGTGGGGACAGGTATCGTATCTTTTGCTATCAAATGTATTTATGAACCCAACAGCCTGGTAGTCGGAGGATTTTCCGGCCTGGCTATCATTATTAAGAGTCTTACAGAAGGGCTTCTTCCGGGTGGTATTCCGCTGTGGTTTACGAATATCGCCCTCAATGTGCCGGTTTTTCTGGTAGCATTGAAAGTAAAAGGCAAGTCATTTATCGGCAGGACCTTGTTTGCAACGGCCATGGTTTCGGTCTGGCTGGGGATTCTGCCTGAGTTTTCCTTTATTGAAGGGAATATCCTGCTGGCCGCTGTGTTTGGCGGGGCACTGCAGGGCATCGGTATGGGACTGGTATTTTCCAACGCGGCAACAACCGGCGGCACAGATATGGTTGGGGCAATCATCCAGAATTATCTCCGTCAGTTCTCTGTGGCAAAGATTATGATGGTGATAGATGCTGTTATCGTAATTGCGGGCGGCTATATGTTTGGAATCGAGCGTGCTCTTTATGCAATTATTACCATTGTGGTAGTCAACCGAATCGCGGATGCGATGATCGAAGGTGTTAAGTTCGCAAAGGCCGCGTATATTATTACGGATCAGTATGAAGAAGTATCAAAGGCGATTATGCACGGAGTGGACCGCGGACTCACCGGCATTTATGCGAAAGGTATGTATACCGGAAAAGACCGATGTCTGCTCTTCTGTGTGGTTACCAAGAAAGAACTGGTGCATTTGAAGGAACTGGTGGGCAGAATTGACGAAAATGCGTTCATAATTGTGAGTGATGCCCGCGAGGTTATGGGCGAAGGATTTTTCCCCGTAGATAAAGATTTGTGAACTATGTATAATGTCTAAAATATGAATTTTTTGTAAAATATATGAGGAAATGCATAAAAATAGTGGATTTCCTCTTTATTTTTTTGACGTTATGCATTAATATATAATTTATATATGTGCGTTCTACACATTTTTCGAAGTCAGACTTTGTGAAAAATGCACATGAAAAGAGTCAACGAGCGGAGGAGAGAAAGTATGATTTCAAATCAGATACTTCAAAACACAATTGAGGGCCTTAAAGGGATTTCAAGAATTGATTTCTGTGTATTAGATACGGAGGGTAAAGCGCTTGCTGCCACATTTGAAGATACAAAGGATTATGAAAGTGCAGTCCTGTCATTTGTGGAATCTCCGGCTGACAGCCAGGTCATTCAGGGATATCAGTTTTTTAAGATATTCGATGAACAGCAGTTGGAATATGTCCTGCTTGCCGGCGGGGAGAACGAAGAAGTTTACATGGTCGGCAAGATTGCAGCGTTCCAGGTTCAGAGTCTGCTGGTAGCGTATAAAGAGAGATTTGATAAAGATAATTTTATCAAAAATCTTCTGCTGGATAACCTGCTTTTAGTGGATATTTACAACAGGGCCAAGAAATTACATATTGACACAGAAGTAAAACGTGTTATCTTTATTATTGAAACATCTCACGAAAAGGACAGTGTTGCGCTGGACAATGTAAGGAACCTTCTCGGAGGAAAGTCCAAGGACTTTATTACAGCTGTGGATGAGAAGAATATTATTGTTGTCAAAGAACTTTCTGAGAAAGACGGCGGCAAAGAGCTGGAGAAGATGGCTAAGGATATGCTGGAGATCCTGCGCAATGAATGCGGAGAGGAACATATCCATATCGCATACGGAACCATCGTGAATGATATCAAGGAAGTTTCAAAATCCTACAAGGAAGCAAAGCTCGCACTGGATGTGGGCAAGATTTTCTTTGACGAAAAGGATATTGTGGCATACAGCACGCTGGGTATCGGGCGCCTGATCTATCAGCTGCCGATCCCGTTATGTAAGATGTTTATCAAGGAGATCTTTGAGGGGAAATCTCCGGACGATTTTGATGAGGAGACATTGACGACTATCAACAAGTTCTTTGAGAATAGTCTGAATGTATCAGAAACGTCCAGACAGCTGTACATTCACAGAAATACTCTGGTATACCGGCTGGATAAGCTGCAGAAGAGCACAGGGCTTGACCTGCGCGTCTTTGAGGATGCGATTACGTTCAAGATTGCTCTGATGGTGGTAAAATACATGAAGTATATGGAGTCATTGGAATACTAAAGAGTATGAATAATTAGGAGGAGCATATGATTGAATTAAGAAATGTAACGAAGGAGTACTCTAAGGGCAATGCCGCCCTGAACGGTGTTTCCGTGAAGATTGAACAGGGGGAGTTCGTGTTCATCGTAGGAGACAGCGGTTCAGGTAAGTCTACTTTGATTCGTCTCATTATGAAGGAGCTGGATCCGACAGAAGGAACGATTATTGTGAACGGACAGAACCTGAACAGGATGAGACATCGTCACATTGCGAAGTACAGAAAAGGCCTGGGAGTTGTTTTTCAGGATTTCCGGCTTTTGAAGGACAGAAATATCTATGAGAATATTGCTTTTGCACTGCGTGTGACAGAGACACCGACACGAGTTATCAAGAGGAAGGTGCCGGCGGCGCTTTCGCTGGTGGGACTGGCTCAGAAGTACAAGTCATTTCCAAAAGAGCTGTCAGGGGGAGAGCAGCAGCGTGTTGCGATTGCGAGGGCGATTGTAAATGAACCTGCTATTTTGTTGGCCGACGAGCCGACTGGTAACCTGGATCCAACAAACTCATGGGAGATCATGAGTCTGCTGAAAGAGGCGAATGAGAGAGGGACAACAGTATTGGTTGTTACTCACAACCAGGAGATCGTAAACGAGATGAACGAGCGCGTCATAACGATGAAACAGGGCGTTATCGTCAGTGATGAACAAAAAGGTGGGTATTTCGATGAGAATTAGTACATTAGGATACGTAGGAAAACAAGGGGTTAAGAATATCGGGAGAAACAAGATGTTTTCGCTCGCATCAGTTGCGACAATGTCAGCTTGTATTTTCCTGTTTGGGTTGTTTTTTGCGATTCTGCTTAACTTTCAGTATATTATAAAGTCAGCAGAGGAAGGGGTGGCGATCACCGTATTTTTTGATGATGATGCCACGCAGCAGCAGATCGATGACATCGGTGAAGCTTTAAGCAGCAGGGACGATGTTTCAGAAGTAAAGTTTGTGTCATCAGATGACGCATGGGATAAGTTTAAAAACGACTATTTCGGAGATAATGCAGACCTGGCGGACGGATTTAAGAACGACAACCCGCTGGCCGGCTCCGATAACTATGAAGTATATATGAAAACAGTAGAAAAAAATGATGCCAGCCTGTCAGTCAGGAGCAAGTCGCTGGCTTCCACCCAGCAGGATCTTGTAAAGTTTGCCAAGAGCCTGGATGGGGTGCGGAAGGTAAATAAGTCTGATGTTGTGGCGAATACACTTTCCAGTGTCAACGTTCTGGTAGGATATGTTTCCATAGCGATCATCATTATACTGTTTGGCGTATCTATCTTCCTGATCAGCAATACGGTCACAATGGGTATTACGGTGCGTAAGGAAGAGATTGCCATTATGAAATACATTGGCGCCAAGGACTTTGTCGTCCGGTCACCGTTCGTAATAGAAGGCCTGCTCATGGGACTCGTGGGAGCGATTATCCCTCTGGTTCTGCTGTACGGACTCTATGGCAAGGCGGTTGAATATGTACTGACCAAGTTCCAGATATTGAATAATATTATCAGTTTCCTGCCGGTAACAACGGTGTACCGCCTGCTGCTCCCAATCGGGCTGCTGTTAGGTGTGGGAATTGGTTTTGTCGGAAGTTACTTTACAGTACGTAAACATTTGAAAGTATAGGTGGCGCCTATGAAAAGACGAAAGAGGAGTATAATAAGTGCGGTACTGGTTATTGTTTTATGTATGGGCATGGTGCTTAATGTAAATGCAACGACTGTGGATGAAGCACAGAAAAAGGCGGACGAACTGGAGAACCAGAAAAAATCTGCAGAGAAAGAGAAGGATTCCCTATCATCACAGCTAAACTCAATTGTCTCAGATATGAAAGTCACAAAAGAAAAGCTGGGAAAGAAACAGGAAGAGATCCAGATAGCAGAAGATGAACTCGTCCAGGCAAAAGTGGATGAAAACGACCAGTATGAAAGCATGAAGAAGCGGATTAAGTTCATGTACGAGAACGGTAATTCGCAGCTTCTGGAAATATTGATTTCCAGCGACAGTATAGGGGATTTATTAAACAAGGCAGAGTATGTTTCGCAGATTTCTGCATATGATAGAGATATGCTTATCGAGTTCCAGGATGTAGTGAAAGATGTGGAGGAGAAGGAAGCGTCTCTGCAGGGAGAGTATGATGAACTTTCCGGTCTGCAGGATGAACTGGTTGCGAAGCAGAATGAAGTACAGGCATTACTGGACAATAAACAGATACAGCTTGCCGATCTGGAGAAGCAGATTGGGGATAATGCAGCAACCCTGCAGAAGCTGATTGAGGAAGCCGAAGCGGAGCGTATCAAGCAGGAACAGCAGCTGGCGGCTCAGTTGGCAGCACAGCAGCAACAGCAGCAACAGCAGTCATCCGGTGGCGGAGGCAGTTATACACCGCCGAGTTCATCACCGGTTGTCAGCGGAAACGGTCAGTTTACCAATCCTTGTCCGGGAGCATACATATCCAGTACATTTGGTTACCGTGATTTTGACGGTGCCTTCCATAAGGGGCTGGATCTTGCAGCTGGCGAGGGAACACCTACATATGCAGCGGCTGACGGTACGGTAGTTATAGCGGGATGGAGTGACAGCGCCGGTAACTGGGTCGTCATCAATCATGGCAATGGGCTGACTACAAAGTATATGCACCATTCGAATATCTGCGTGTCTCCGGGTCAAACGGTTGTGAAGGGCCAGCAGATCGGATATGTTGGGAATACCGGAAATTCATTCGGTGCGCACCTGCATTTCCAGGTAGAGGTTGGTGGGGTGGCAGTAGATCCGCAGGGATATCTGTAAGTCTACTGTATATGAGTGGGATAAAGTAAAGTCGCAGGACTTTAGAGCGAATAATCTCGAAGGTTGGATATGGAATATGGATCATAAAAAGAGTTTTATCAAGGGGGCGCTTTCAGGCGCCCTCGTTATGCTATTAATTACAATATTAGGCTCAGGAGTATGGAAAGCAATTTCAGTCAAGACGGCAGGGGGCCAGGCGGAAGCGGCGCAGGTATCGGCTGAGAGCGAAACAGATAAAAAGCTGAAGATGTTAAGTGGTGTGATAGATGATTATTATCTGTACGCGGATGACATTGATGAACAGGCTATGCAGGACGGTATTTACAACGGATATGCCAGTGGTCTGGGGGATCCTTATACTGTGTACTACAATGAAGAACAGACGAAGGATCTGCTGGAGTCAACAACCGGGGAGTACAGCGGGATCGGTGCGGGTATACTGAAGAATTATCAGACTCAGCAAGTGACGATCGGTAATATCTACAAAGATTCACCTGCTGAGGAAGCCGGCCTTAAAACCGGAGATATTCTCTATCAGGTGGATGACCATGTAATTGAGTCTGAGGATCTGACGGAGATTGTATCCTGGATCAAGGGTGAAGAAGGGACAGAGGTAACTCTGCATGTCTACAGAGGCGAGAATGCGGAGGAAGTTGCCTGTACGGCCACCAGGCGCATGATTGAGGCACAGACCGTGGAACACGAGATGAAGGAAGGCCAGATTGGCTATCTGCGTATTATGGAATTTGATACGGTAACGTTGAAACAGTTTGAGGAGGCCCTTAATGATCTGGAAAGTCAGGGTATGAAGGGGCTGATTATTGATCTGCGCTCGAATCCGGGTGGAAATCTGGATACCGTGGTAGATATGCTGAAGCTGATTCTCCCGGAGGGAACGATTGTATCTACAAAAGATAAAGAAGGCAATGTTATTGAGGAAAAGAACGAGGAGGATCATGAATTTACGAAGCCTCTGGCGGTTCTTGTAAATCAGGGCAGCGCCAGCGCTTCCGAGATATTTGCCGGAGCGGTCCAGGATTACGGTGTAGGAGAGATTGTGGGCATGACCACATATGGCAAGGGTGTCGTTCAGCAGCTGATGGATCTGGGTGACGGAACCTGCCTGAAAGTGACCATAGCAGAATACTTTACAGCGGCAGGGAGAAGCATTAATAAAAAGGGGATAACGCCTGATGTAGAAGTCAAGTATGAGGCGGATCCTAATGATGAAAATGCGGATAACCAGCTGGAGAAGGCTATTGAAGTCGTGAATGGGGAGTAGGGGGACGCCTGCCGTCGAACGGGACGGGAATGTTTCATGGAGCGTTCTTCTCCCCATCCATTCATTCATGAGCTAAAGCTCCTTCACTTGAAATCACTTTAAATCATTAAAAAAATACCTTGCAATCGAAAAAGAGCTGTGCTATGATTGGTAACAAGTTTTAACAGAGTAAACTGTGAAACAGAAAAAGGCTGTGAACAAGACTCTGATTTTCAGAAACTGACAGGAAGTTGGCGTCACCGACTGAGAGCGCCGGACAGCGGAGAGAATCAAGGGAACACTTGGGAGCTGATCAGCTGAATTTTTCAGTAGGCTGGTACGTAAGGCATACGTTACATGCACAAAAGTGGGGCAGGCAGAGTTTCGTGATGTCTGTTCAATGCGGGTGGTACCGCGGATTAATTTACGAATCCGTCCCGGGATGCAGATGCATCCCGGGACTTTTTGTCGTACAGGACCTCCTGTATATTCCATTTGTTTCAAAACCCGGGATGCAGTCATAAAGGAGCAGAAAGGAGAAAAAACATGGAATTTGTAACAGGAGTAAAACAGAAGGACACAATGGAATTAAGCGAACTACTGAGAGAGGGAATGACTGGAAATCGTGTCAGAGTAAATGGTGCAGTCCATGCTATCCGGGATATGGGGACGGTGGCATTCGTGATTTTAAGAAAGCGGGAAGGACTGATCCAGTGTGTGTTTGAGGAGGGAGTTTCAAAGTTTAGCTTGAAGGAATTGAAAGAAGCTGATACAGTCGAAGTAACAGGAATTCCTGCAGAGTCGGAAAAAGCGCCTCATGGCATTGAGATCAGAATTGAAGAGATAAAAGTTTTGAGCGAACCGGCGGAACCGCTACCGCTGCCTGTATCGAAGTGGAGGCTCAATACTTCACTGGAAGCCAAAATGAACTATCGGCCGATTTCACTGCGCAATATCAGGGAGAGGGCGAAGTTCAGGATACAGGAAGGGATTGTCAGGGGGTTCCGTGATTTTCTGTATGAGGAAGGATTTACAGAAATTCACACACCTAAGCTTGGTGCAAAAAGCGCGGAGGGCGGGGCGAACCTTTTCCGGCTTGAGTATTTCCACAGGCCGGCCATCCTGCAGCAGAGCCCTCAGTTCTATAAGCAGATGATGGTAGGGGTGTTTGACAGGGTGTTTGAGACGGCCCCGGTATTCCGGGCTGAAAAGCATAATACAAAACGCCACCTGAATGAGTACACGAGCCTGGATTTTGAGATGGGTTACATTGACGGGTTCGAGGATATCATGGCGATGGAGGCAGGATTTCTTCAGTACACAATGAAGCTGCTAGAGAGAGAGTATGCGGGAGAGTTAAGAATTCTTGGGATCGAACTTCCAAAGGCGGAAAAGATACCGGCAGTCAGATTCGATGATATAAAAAGAAAAGTATCTGAAAAGTACGGTCGGGGGATAAAGAATCCATATGACCTGGAGCCAGAGGAAGAACAGTTGATCAGCCAATATGCAAAAGAGGAATGGGGTGCAGATTTTGTTTTTGTCACTCACTATCCATCCAGAAAGCGGCCGTTTTATGCAATGGATGATCCGGAAGATCCAACCTTTACATTGAGTTTCGACTTACTGTTTCGGGGGATGGAGATAACAACCGGAGGCCAGAGAATACATGATTATCATGAGCTGAAGAAAAAGATGGAGATAAGAGGCATGACAGAGGAAGGAATGGAGCAATATCTGAGTGCATTCAAACACGGTATGCCGCCCCACGGAGGCCTGGGAATCGGGCTGGAGCGGCTGACCATGAAAATACTGGGAGAGGATAACGTGCGCGAGGCTGCACTATTCCCACGAGACTTAAGCAGGCTGGAACCATAAACGTATATAGCATCCGGAAAGAAACGGAAAAGTGTCGCCTGGAAGGGGGATACCTGCAAAGGGGTCAGACCCCTTTGCAGAGATTGTGAAGATTTCTACAATCCCGGGTGCGGAAGTGAGAGGGGCCTATGTTAGGAAAAAGATGTTATCTGTGTGGAGGAAAATTATCGGAAGGATACTGTCAGGACTGTGGTCTGGATAATGCAAGGCGTGAAAGAAAAACTTACCGTCTGAATTACAGTGCGACCGAAAATCGGATCAAAAGCCGGGTAGAAGAAATTGACACATGGGATCGCAGAAATCATGATGAGGATACTATAAAACAGGCGTCTTCGATGGCAAAACGAAAAAAGTCAGAGAAAACGGGGAATTATCATGAGGTTACGGCAAGGCAGGAAGCCCGGAAGAGCGAACACCGAAATGATTATATGCATGGTTATATAAAACCAGCAATGAAAAAAAGAGCAGTGAACACGGTTCCCTTTTCCAAAAACCAGGGAAAAACAATTGGGGTTATTATAGTTGCAGTGATCGTTTTTATTGGTTTTATCGCTGACTTTTCAAAAGATGAATTCAACACTGTTAACACGGGAAGCGTGGAAGTTACCGAGCCATCAGATCCATATGAGTTTGTAACCAGGGAATTGTCTGATACTGGTGAACACTTTGAAAACATCCTGGAACCGGGTTTGTATAAAGCGGGTGTTAACCTGCCGGAAGGCAGATATGAAATATATCTGGAGGAGGGACAAGGAGACGCTTACATAGATGATTATGAGAATTCTATTTATATGTGGCAGTACTTCGGTGATGATGAGACAGCCGGAGAGACGAAAGAATGGAACGACGTAAGACTCTATGAGGGGGCGGTTCTGGAAGTATCGGGCAATACGAGACTACTCGCCGTCACTGAAAACGGACAGACGGATACTATGGCAGCGGTTCAAAATCCACTGAAGGAAGAAGTGGCACTTACTCAGGGCAGAGAATTGATTGCAGGAAAGGACTTCCCCGCGGGTGTGTATGATTTCCATGCTATTTCGGAATGGACCAGTATCAGCTACAGCATCCCGCTGAATACTGACTATGAGGATGAAGAGTTAAACTTCATGAATAAAACCAAGTGGTTAACAGCCAATGCGATAGAGTCTGTTTTTCAGAATGTAGTACTACCGGAGGGCGCAACCGTGTGCGCGGATGACGCTGATGCCAGAATGGTTCCAAGCCAGATGATTGAATCAGAGGACTACGAAACTTATTACGATGAGTACAGATATTAAAGGGGTCAGACCCCTACGGCAAAGGGGACTGACCCCTTTGCAGAAATGGAGGTTGTGATGTGTAAAAAAGTTTCGGAAGAAACGATTGAGTATGTTGGCATTCTCGCCAAGCTGGAGCTGTCGGAGGCAGAGAAGGAGACGGCCAGGGAGGATATGGAGAAGATGCTGGATTATATTGATACATTGAATGAACTTGATACAAGTGGGATTGAACCAATGTCCCATGTGTTCCCTGTAAATAATGTATTCCGTGAGGACGTGGTTACGAACGGTGACAGCAAAGAGGAGATTCTTGCAAATGCTCCCAAACGGAAGAATGACAGCTTTGAGGTTCCTAAGACAATCGTATAGGAGGACGCAGAATATGGATATATTAAGCCTTACAGCTCTTGAGCTGGGGAAAATGATAAAAGAAAGAGAACTTACTGCAGAAGAGGCTGCCAGAGCAGCGCTTGAACGTGCAAAAGCTGCAGAGCTGGAGATTCACAGTTATGTAACATTGGATGAAGAGGGAGCGATGAGACAGGCGGCAGAGGTACAGAAACAGATTGAGACCGGTAATCTTACAGGGCCGCTGGCAGGAGTGCCGGTTGCGGTGAAAGATAATCTATGTATCGAAGGGCAGCTTACGACTTGCAGCTCCAGAATTCTGTCTGATTTTAAACCGGTTTACACGGCGGAAGCGGTGATGAATCTGCAGAAAGCAGGTGCGGTGATCATCGGGAAAACGAATATGGATGAGTTTGCGATGGGCAGCACGACGGAGACCTCCTTTTATGGTCCTACTAAAAATCCCCACAACCCGGCCCATGTACCGGGCGGATCATCAGGCGGTTCCTGTGCCGCTGTTGCGGCGCAGGAGTGCTGGTATGCATTGGGGTCAGATACCGGTGGTTCCATTCGACAGCCCAGCTCATTCTGCGGTGTGGTAGGGTTGAAACCGACCTACGGAACTGTTTCACGTTATGGCCTGATTGCCTATGGCTCCTCGCTTGATCAGATCGGACCTGTGGCAAAGGATGTATCCGACTGTGCCGCGGTAATGGAGGCAATCGCTTCACACGATCCTAAGGACAGTACATCCGTGAAACGGAAGGATTATGATTTTTGCAGCGCTCTTGTGGATGATGTGAAAGGACTGAAAATCGGCATCCCGGCGGACTATATGGGGGAAGGATTGGATAAAGAAGTAAAAGATGCGGTATTGAAGGCGGCTGATGTGCTGAAAGAAAGAGGAGCTGTTGTAGAAACCTTTGATCTCAGCCTTGTGCAATACGCCATCCCGGCATATTATGTCATAGCTTCTGCGGAGGCCAGCTCCAACCTGGAGCGCTTCGACGGTGTAAAATACGGGTACCGTACACAAGACTATGACGGGCTTCACAATATGTATAAAAAGACGAGATCAGAAGGTTTCGGGGCAGAAGTAAAACGCAGAATCATGCTTGGCTCCTTCGTGTTGAGCTCAGGATATTACGATGCATATTATCTGAAAGCACTGCGCACAAAAGCATTGATAAAACAGGCATTTGACCGCGCATTTGAAAATTACGATGTGATTCTGGGACCGGCGGCTCCAACGACGGCACCGGAACTTGGAAAATCACTGAGTGATCCGCTTAAGATGTATCTGGGCGATATTTATACGGTAGCAGTCAACCTTGCCGGCCTGCCCGGTATGTCTGTTCCAGTAGGAAAAGACAGCAGGGGACTGCCCATAGGCATGCAGCTTATCGCAAGCTGCTTCCAGGAGAAAACGTTGCTGCGCACCGCATATGCATATGAATGTGCAACAGAGAAAATATATGAGACAGCGGCTGTGATTGGAAAGGCGGTGTAGAGGATGGCAAAGCAGTATGAGACAGTGATCGGACTGGAAGTCCACGTGGAGCTGGCGACAAAAACAAAAATCTTCTGTGGATGCAGCACGGAATTCGGCGGAGCCCCCAATACGCATACCTGCCCTGTATGTACTGGTATACCGGGCTCTCTGCCTGTGCTGAATAAGCAGGTCGTAGAGTACGCTATGGCAATCGGGCTGGCTGCGAACTGTGAAATAACAAGAATATGCAAGTTTGACCGGAAAAACTATTTTTACCCTGATAACCCGCAGAATTATCAGATATCACAGCTTTATCTTCCAATTGCCAGAAATGGATATATAGAAATAGAAAGCAGCACCGGCAGAAAGAAGGTACGCATCCATGAAATGCATATGGAGGAAGATGCCGGAAAACTGGTTCACGATGAGTGGGATGATACTTCATTGGTAGATTACAACAGAAGCGGTGTCCCCCTTGTGGAAATTGTATCTGAGCCGGATATGCGCTCTGCAGAAGACGTGATCAATTACCTTGAAAAACTGCGTATGATGATTCAGTATCTGGGCGCATCCGACTGCAAGCTACAGGAAGGCTCCATGAGGGCAGATGTCAATCTGTCTGTTCGGGAAGCCGGCAGTGAGGAACTGGGGACCAGAACAGAGATGAAGAACCTGAACTCTTTCAAAGCCATTGCAAGAGCGATCGAAGCGGAACGTGAGCGCCAGATAGAGCTGCTGGAAGCAGGTAAGCCGGTGATTCAGGAGACGAGGCGCTGGGATGACAACAAGGAGCATTCCTACGCCATGCGTTCCAAAGAGGATGCAAAGGACTACAGATATTTTCCTGAGCCGGATCTGGTACCGATCGTCATCAGTGATGTATGGATCGCGGACATCAAAGCCAGACAGCCCGAACTTCGTTCCGAAAAACTGGAGCGCTACAAAAAAGAATTTGACATACCGCAGTACGATGCAGAAATCATCACAGAGTCCAAGAAAATGGCGGATATCTTTGAGGCTGCAGCCTCTGTCTGTGGAAAACCCAAGAAAGTTTCCAACTGGCTGATGGTAGAAACGCTCCGTCTGCTCAAAGAGAACAGTATGGAACCAGAGGATATCAGATTCTCCCCCGAAAATCTTGCAAAGTTGGTAAATCTCACCGAGGCCGGGACAATCAACAGTTCCGTAGCCAAAGAAGTCTTCGAAAAAATATTCGCTGAAAATATTGATCCCGAGACATACGTGGAGAAAAACGGCTTGAAAACAGTCAATGACGAAGGAGCCCTGAAAACAGTCATAGACAAAGTGGTCAAAGACAATCCAAAGTCTGTCGAAGATTATAAAGGCGGGAAAGAAAAGGCAATAGGATACCTGGTCGGACAGAGCATGAAAGCAATGAAAGGGAAAGCTGATCCGGGCTTGGTGAATAAGATGTTGAGGGAGATTTTGGCTTAGGGGGTGGGGACGCCTGCCCGGGATGGTGTGCGCGGCGGCAGAGAGGATGTCTGCAGGTGCTTTATGATACCGGGCGTTTAGCCTAGTTTCCGTAGGGATAAAATAGAAAAATCTGATGGAACCGGCGACATGCAGCCTCAAATCTGATGATTTGAGGCCTTAGTCGCCTCAAACTTTGCCTGGTAAGGCAAAGTTTGTCCATCAGATTTTTCTATTTTATCCCAACGGAAACACGGCACACTTTAGGCATCATAAAGCACCTGCAGACATCCCCTCTGCCGCCGCGCACACCATCCCGGGCAGGCTGCGCTCATCCGGCAGGTAGGAAAAATCTGTTGGGGCAACAGGCGGGGGAGGCGGATGGGGGGTGGATATGCAGATCTAGAAATGGCATGCACATCCCCTGCGGAAGCCACACTCCCCTTCTCCTTAGCGTCCCCTTTCAGACCGTATACTCCATAATATAATCATCCATTACAAACCCATTTCCGATATCTGCCACCTGTGTATCTATTGTCTTGAATCCGAGATGGCTGTATACAGCCAGCGAATCATCATTATGTTTATTACAGGTCAGCCAGATGGCCGAGAGTCCCCTCTTACTGCACAGGTCTTTTAGAAAGTGAAAGGCTTTTGTTGCCAGATGACGTCCGCGGCATTCTTTTCTGATATAGAGTTTGCTCAGAAAAAGTCTGCCTTTATCGGGATGGATGCCGCAATATCCGCAGAATTCCCCTCTGTCAAACAGCTGATAGTATTCGTAGCCGTCTGCAAGCTGCTTTTTCAGCGCAGGAACAGACTGGAATTTGTCTACCATATATTCTACCTGGACGGTTCCGATGATTGGGGTAAAATGTTCGTGCCAGATAATCTCGGCCAGTTCAGCGACTTCTTTAATCTGATGGTCATTGTCTACTTTGAGCGTTTCAAATGTGTCAGTCATAATCATACTCCTTTTCCCTGAGATTTCCCTGTATCCTAAAACGTTATTCTACAGTATAAGTGCAGACCCGCCCGCCGGGCATGAGTTACGGTGTGCCCTCTGGGTACATTTTATTCTGCAGTTCACTGCGTACCCATACGCCAGGGCGTGTGTTACGCTATGACCGATGGGTACGGAATTAAGTATACCACTATTATGGGAATTGGAAAATAGTAGAATGATATTGAATATGTAAGAGAATGATGTGGTTTTTAATATAAATGAAATCGGCAAGATTTTATAAAGATTTAATTTTTTTAATAATTTTATTAGCACTCAACTTTAAAGAGTGCTAATTTCTTATTGACTTTTGAAAACCAGTGTATTAGAATATCTTCTAGATGATAATTATGGATCACAAAACAGCTATTAAATTGAAAAGGAGTGTTATACATGGAAACAAAAAGAGGTAACTTATCCATTGACAGCGAGAATATATTTCCAATCATAAAGAAATGGGTATATTCTGACCATGATATTTTTATGCGGGAACTTGTATCTAATGGCTGTGATGCCATCACAAAGCTGAAAAAGCTGGACATGATGGGGGAATATGAACTGCCGGATGACTATAAGGCAAAGATTCAGGTCATTGTGAATCCGGAGGAGAAGACATTAAAATTTATCGATAATGGTTTGGGAATGACCGCCGGTGAAGTGGAAGAATATATCACACAGATCGCATTTTCCGGAGCAACCCAGTTCCTGGAGAAGTATAAGGACAAGACAACAGAAGATGAGATGATCGGCCATTTCGGACTGGGATTCTATTCTTCATTTATGGTGGCGGATGAGGTGCATATTGACACACTGTCCTACCAGGACGGCGCGGTACCGGTACATTGGGTAAGTGACGGCGGTACAGAATATGAGATGCAGGACGGAAGCAAGACAGAAGTGGGAACTGAGATAACCCTGTATCTGAATGAGGACAGCCTTCAGTTTGCAAATGAATACAGAGCAAGAGAAGTACTGGAAAAATACTGCTCCTTCATGCCGGTAGAGATTTTCCTTTCCAAGGCAAATGCAGAACCTGAATATGAGACAATAGATGAAGATGATGTGCTGGATACAGACGAAGTAGTAGAACATATCACAGAAGAACCAAAAGAAGGCGATGAAGGGGAACCAAAGAAAAAGGCCAAGATTGTGAAGCGCCCGGTTTCCATCAGCGATATTCATCCGCTCTGGGCAAAGAATCCGAGCGAGTGCACAAAAGAAGAGTATATTGATTTCTACCGCAAAGTATTTATGGATTATAAGGAACCATTATTCTGGATTCACCTGAACATGGATTATCCGTTCAACCTGAAAGGAATTCTCTATTTCCCGAAAATCAATACAGAATACGATTCTATCGAAGGAACTATCAAACTGTACAACAATCAGGTATTCATCGCAGATAACATCAAAGAGGTTATTCCGGAATTCCTGATGGTATTAAAAGGCGTGATCGATTGCCCGGACCTTCCACTGAATGTTTCCAGAAGTGCTCTGCAGAATGATGGATTTGTGAATAAAGTAGCTGATTATATTTCCAAGAAGGTTGCAGACAAACTCAACGGAATGTTTAAGACTGACAAAGAAAATTATGAAAAATACTGGGATGATATCTGCCCGTTTATCAAGTTCGGCTGCCTGAAAGATGAAAAATTCGGTGAGAAGATCAAAGATTCTATTCTCTTTAAAAATCTGGATCACAAGTATATGACACTGGAAGAATGCATTGAGGCAAACGGCGGTTCAGTCGTTACTACGAATGACAAGGAAGAAGAATCTGAAGACAGTGCAGACGAGAATGCAGCAGAGAATACGGATGAAAATGAAGTAGAAGAGATTAAGACCGACATTTATTATGTAACAAATGAACAGCAGCAGAGCCAGTATATCAATATGTTCAAAGAGCATGACCAGGATGCAATTCTGCTGACACACAATATTGATTCTGCTTTTATTACCTATCTGGAGCAGCGCAATCCGAAGGTGAGATTCCAGAGAATCGACGCAGAAGTACATGACTCTCTGAAGGATGAGGTTTCTGAGGAAGAGAAAGAAGAATTTAAGAAAACAACAGATAACCTGATTGAGATCTTCCGCAAAGAGCTGAACAATGACAAGCTGGATGTAAAGGTTGAAAAACTCAAAGATGACAACGTGGCTTCCATGGCAGTGCTTCCGGAACAGTCCAGACGTATGGAAGAGATGATGAAGATGTACAATATGGGCGGAATGGATGCAGGGATGTTCGGAAGCCAGGCAACGCTGATTCTGAATGCCAGCCATCCTCTTGTACAGTTCGTTCTGGAGCATAAGCGCAGTAAGAGCGTGCCGATTATTTGCAGACAGCTTTACGATCTTGCAATGCTGGCACATAAACCATTGAGTCCGGCGGAAATGACGGCATTCGTACAGCGTAGTAATGAGATCATGATGCTGCTTACTAAGTAAGGGCGATTGGAGAAGAAGGTACGCCATTCCCGTCCGGCAGAGGGGCTTTTGCGGGACGGGATTTGGAGCTTGATTTACTAAATGAAAAAAGAACCATGACTGGGGCAACCTGGACACGCAATGTGAAATTCTGATGAATTTCACACTGCGGGTCCAGGCAAAACTGTGATTCGGAATCACAGTTTTGACCCCAGTCATGGTTCTTTTTTCATTAAGTAAATCTACGCTCTGAATCCAATTGTCCCGCAAAAGCCCCTCTGCCGGACGGGAATGGCTGCTTGCATCAAATGGGGCGGCTCTTACTTGTGGGGGAGGCTGTGGAAGAACGAGATGGGGCGGGGAGGGGTGGACAGATTTGTACCCCATGTAAGAGACAAGTCAGCAAAGGTTATTCAAGGTCGTAGGCGATTTGTTTTTGGGTGAAGAATTTTTGGACCATGGTGTCCCAGGAGTGTTCTAGGGATTTGTCCATGGTGAAGGTTTTTAGAGAGGTGCCTGTTATGCATTGGAGGGTGGTGCCGTCGTAGCGGATGTTCAGGTAGAGGCCCTGGATCTGGTCGGGGTGGAAATCCAGGTGGTTTTGGGTTATGAGGCGGGCTGTGTTTTCGGGGGACAGGCTGAAGATGAATTTGAAGCTTAAGGGCGTTTTTTTGCCTTTGATCAGGGTGAAGCAGTACTCTCTCAGGGACTTCCAGAGGGAGTATTGGGGGAGCTCTTCTTCTTCGGGGTAAAAGGATTTCTGGATGTAACCGTCTATTGTGAATGTGTTGAAGGTTACTATTTCTCCTTCGATGAACTGGAAGTTGTCGAATGTCTCGGATAATAGCAGGTGTGACATACAGTCTTTGATGCTGGTCAGACGCAGTGCGATCATATGTTTTTTCCTCCGCAATGATAATCAAATGAAGCCTGTTTATTCTCTGAGGCAGTGAGCCGGAGTCAGACTTATCTGACCCCGTAGGCTGCCGCGGGGGTTGAATACTCCGCGTCGCTCAGGGGTCTTTGACTATTGTACCATAAAATATGGGCGGCGGGTAGCAGAAAAATAAGGCGAATGGGGCTGAATGATTGACTTTTAGGGGCAAAAAAAGTATTATAAAAGATACGTAAAGAGGATAAAGTGAAAGGTCTTAGAGACATATGATGAAAATGAAAAGACGAAAGTCTGTTATATATTGCTGCGCAGTGATCGGGGTGCTTCTTATTGTGATTCTGGCAGCGGAGGGCTTGAGCAGCCTGAGCAGGAATAAAGTAGATACCTCTGACGGTCTGAAGATTATACAGCAGGCGTCATCCACGGATGTGACCAGTATTGAGAATAAGATGGATAAGCTGGAGGAGAAGGACAGAGAGAACCAGGAAGTGCAGGAGGAGATTAAAAACAGAAATTATAAGGCTGTATTTGCAAATGCCGTAATTATGGGGGATTCTATTTCAGAGGCATTTACGGAATACGATCTTCTGAATGCGTCCAGTGTTGTGGCCAAGATCGGTGTAGAACTGGATCAGTTGGATGAGCAGATTGCCAGTGTGGAAAAGATTAATCCCCAGGTTATTTTTCTCGCCTATGGAATGAACGATATTATTGCGACCAGAGGAGATACGGATGAGTTTGTAAAACAGTACGATGGACTGTTTAAGAAGCTTCAGGAGAAGCTGCCGGATGCGAAGATCTTTGTGAATTCCATCTTCCCGGTGCAGAAACAGGAAATTGAAAGGGAACCGGTCTTTGAGAATCTGGACCAGTATAACGAGGCACTGCATACTTTGTGTGATAAAAGGCAGATCGCCTTCATCGATAATACAGATCTTGTATCAGACAGTTATTATGAGGAGGATGGTGTGCATTTTAAGGCATCTTTCTATCCCTTCTGGCTGAACAGGATGGCGGAGGTGGCTTCATTATGATGGATAGAGAGCTGAACGGCACGGGGAGCAGGAGCGCCGCAGGACGCATGAACCGCCCGGGGATTGCAGAGGTTGCCAAGTACGTGGTGATGGCCGTAATTATTGTTTATATTGTACTGCTTATGATTTATGCGAGCGGAAGTACCAGATCTTTTAATGAGATAGAAAAGGCAGTGGAGTCAGTCCTGGATACGGACAATCTGAAAAAAGCGGAGGGACAGGGACTGAAGCGCTACTATGGACTCAACAGTGCCGACTATGAGGGCGTGATGCTGTATACTTCGGAGAGCAGCATGTCCGCGGAAGAAGTACTTTTGATAAAGGTAAAGAATGAAGGACAGATGAAAAGGGTAAAGGAAGCGGTAGAGAAGAGGCTTGCGAACAGAAAGAACGATTTCGAGGGCTATGCGCCAAAGGAGGTCCAGCTGCTGGAACAGTCGCAGCTGACGGTAAGGGGAAAGTTCCTTTTTCTGGCCATAGCACCCAGGGCGGCGGAGTATAAAGATACCTTTGCAAAAAGTCTGTAAAATACGGGGAGAGGAAGCAAAAAAATGTTATTCAGCAGTATTACATTTTTGTTTATATTTCTGCCGGTAACGCTGGTACTGTACTTTGTGGTGCCTCATAAGTTCCGGAATATTATCATGCTGATTGCCAGCCTGATCTTTTATGCGTGGGGGGAGCCTGTTTATATTATACTGATGCTTCTTTCCATATTTTTGAATTATGTCTGCGGGCTGGATATATGCCAAAAGGAGGATGATCCGCAGAAAGCGCACAGAAGCCTGATTTTTGCGATTGTGGCCAATTTGCTGCTGCTGGGATTCTTCAAGTACTATGGTTTTCTCCTGGACAGCCTGAATGCAGTGCTGCCGGTGGATATTCCCTACCGCGAGCTGCCGCTGCCGATCGGTATATCATTTTATACATTTCAGGCGCTGTCTTATATCATGGATGTCTATCGAAAAGAGGTCAGGCCGCAGAAAAATATCCTGTATTTTGCGATGTACATCTGCATGTTCCCTCAGCTGATTGCCGGGCCTATCGTACGATATATTGATATAGAAGAACAGCTCAAGAACCGCACGGTTACCATGCGTAAGTTTGGGCAGGGGGCAGAATACTTTATTATCGGCCTGGCAAAAAAGGTGATTCTGGCGAATTCCGTGGGACAGGTCTTTGACCAGATCGCGGGACTTCAGCTGGGAAGTTTTTCGGTCCTGACGGCATGGATCGGATGTATTTCCTATGCCTTCCAGATATATTTTGATTTCAGCGGTTATTCGGATATGGCGGTGGGGCTGGGCAAGATGTTCGGCTTTGAATTCCGCAGAAACTTTGACTATCCCTACACATCTTCCAGTATCACGGAATTCTGGAGACGGTGGCATATATCCTTAAGCACCTGGTTCAGAGAATATGTTTATATCCCGCTGGGCGGGAACCGCTGCACACAGTCCAGGCATATTATGAACCTGCTGGTTGTGTGGATGCTGACCGGGCTCTGGCACGGGGCGGCATGGAACTTCCTGCTCTGGGGACTGTATTATGGAATCCTGCTTGTACTTGAGAAGTATGTCTGGGGTCAAGCGCTGGAGAGGCTGCCGTCTGTTGTAAGGCATATTTATTCTATGGTGCTTGTATTGATTGGCTGGGTCTTTTTCTTCAGCCCGAGCCTGGGCTATGCGATGAAATATCTGGGTGCCATGTTTGGTGCAGGGGCAAGTGCATTTGCAGATAAGCAGGCGCTGTACTACATACTGACCCACTGGCTGTTGTATCTGCTTGCTGTGATTGGATCCTCTGCGGTCGGCTATTCACTGATCCGCCGGATCGTCGGAAGCTTTGATAACAACAGGGCAAAGAGGGCTGCAGCAGGAGTGGTTTATATTGGAATGTTTTTGATTTCCATCGCATATCTGGTGACGGAGTCATTTAATCCATTTTTATATTTTAGATTCTAGGTGGGAATATGAAGAATAACAGAAGGAAAAAGAAGAGATGGGTTGATGCCTTTATTGGAAAAGCGTTCATCATCTGTCTGCTGATATTAATTATTGGAAACCTGCTTGTTCCGAATAAAAAGAAGTCGGACGAGGAGAACCGCATGCTCTCAGAAAAGCCAAAGCTGACAGTGGGTGCGCTGACTTCGGGCAGTTATATGGAACAGTATGAAAACTATCAGTCCGACCAGTTTATCGGGCGTAATCTGTGGAGAAAGCTGAAGGTTACGCTGAACCGCTTCGGCGGAAGCAAAGAGGAGAACGGTGTATTTATCGGAAAGAATAATCAGCTTCTGGAAGACATTGCAGTGCCGGATAACGATACATTAAACAGCAATGTGGCGGCGATCAAGGCTTTTTCAGAACACTACAGCGATATACCGGTCAGCATGCTGCTTGTGCCGGATGCGGCCAATGTACTCAGCAGCAGCCTTCCATCCCTTGCAACGGTTGCGGATCAGAGCACCAGCATCGGTCTTGTGAAAAAGGAACTGGGGGATTCTGTCCAGTGGGTGGATGCGGTTAAGGCGCTGAATAAACATAAAGATGAAAAGATATACTATAAGACAGACCATCACTGGACGACACTGGGAGCATTTTATGCGTTCCAGGAAGCAGCGGGGCCGCTCGGCATCACATCAGATGTATCCAGTGTGTATGCAACATATCCCGTGGCCACAGATTTTAATGGAACTCTGGCGGCAAAAAGCGGGTGTCGTATGAACGTAAAAGAAGAGATAGACATCTATGTGCCCAAAGATGCAGATAACGATGTGACAGTGAATTATGTGGATGAGCAGAAAAAAACGACCTCACTGTATGAGGAGGAGCAGCTGAAGACCAGAGACAAGTATGCTGTTTTTCTGGGCGGCAATACATCGGTGATCGATATCAGAACCATGGCGCAAAACAGGGACAGGCTACTGATAATCAAGGATTCTTATGCTAACTGTTTTGTTCCGTTTCTGACACCGTATTTCCGGGAAATTGTCATGATAGATCCAAGGTATTACACCGGAAATATCCAGGACGTTATGGAAACATATCAGATTACGGATGTACTGTTTCTCTACAGTGGGAATACATTTTTTCAGGATAATAATATAAGCGGAGTATTGAGCAGTGAGTAATAGAATAAAACAGGAATTTGTACGGAAGAAGGAACCGGTCAGACTCAATAAATATCTGAGTGAGGCCGGAGTCTGTTCCAGACGGGAAGCCGACCGCCTGATTGAGAGCGGCAAGGTAAAGGTTGACGGAAAAGCCGCTGGCATGGGTATGAAGGTATCGCCCGGCCAGGAGGTGCGAATCGGCCGGAAGATCGTTTCCCGCAGTGAGGAGATGATTGTGCTGGCGGTGAACAAGCCGGCGGGGATCGTCTGCACGGAGGAGACGAGAGAACGAAAAAGTATTGTACGTTTTTTAAATTACCCCGTGAGGGTTACCTATGTGGGGCGTCTGGATAAAGATTCCAGGGGCCTGCTTCTTATGACAAACAACGGCGATATTATTAATAAAATGATGCGTGCTGGAAACCGCCATGAAAAGGAATACAAAGTGACAGTGGACAAAGCCCTGACGCCGGAGTTTCTGGAAAAGATGTCATCGGGTGTGGCAATCCTGGGTACGGTCACGAGGCCCTGCAGGGTGCAGAAGATCGGAAAGTATACATTTACCATCATTCTTACTCAGGGGCTGAACAGGCAGATACGCAGGATGTGCGAGGTTCTTGGATATGAAGTAAAAGATCTGGTGAGAACCAGAATTATGAATATAGAACTGGGAAAGCTAAAAGAAGGGGAATACCGAAAACTGACGGACAAAGAGCTGGACTGTCTCTATGAGCAGATTAAAGATTCTTCTAATGATACAGTGACTGGTCAAAAGAAATGATAATATTTCATAAGTAACGATTTTGAAAGAAAAAGTGATCAGTCAGAAGACGCTGCCCGCATGCGGGAGAGCGCATAATATTGTAAGGACAGGCAGGAGAGTATGTATGGCAGACAAGAAGAATAGAATGCAGGAGCTGGTGGAGCTTCTGAACCGTGCGCGCCGCTCTTATGAGCAGGAAGACACGGAGATCATGAGTAATTACGAATACGATAAATTGTACGATGAACTTCTGGGACTGGAACAGGAATTGGGAACAACTCTTGCATCCAGTCCTACCATTAATGTAGGGTATGAGGTGCTCAGCGAGCTTCCCAAGGAAAGGCATGAGCGGCCAATGCTGTCACTGGATAAGACGAAGGATGTGGAGCAGCTGAAGACATTTCTCGGGGATAAGGAAGCCGTGATCTCCTGGAAGCTGGACGGCCTGACAATCGTGCTGACCTATCGGGATAAAACACTGGTCAAAGCGGTTACAAGAGGCAATGGAGAAGTTGGGGAAGTTATTACAAATAATGCGAAGGTTTTCAAGAATCTCCCCATGCATATTCCTTTTGACGGCGAGCTGATCCTCAGAGGGGAGGCGGTGATCGGATATAAAGACTTTGAGAAGATCAATGCAGAGATCGAGGACGTGGATGCAAAATACAAAAATCCCCGAAATCTCTGCAGCGGTTCTGTGCGCCAGCTGAACAATGAGATTACGGCGAAAAGGAATGTCCGCTTTTTTGCATTCAGCCTGGTGAGTGCGGCGGGGGTGGATTTTAAGAACTCCAGAACCGAACAATTTGACTGGCTGGAGAAGCAGGGATTTGAGGTAGTGGAACATCACCTGGTTACTGCGGACACCATTGAAGAGCAGGTCGAGTGGTTCGCAGGAGAGATTGCGGAAAATGATTTTCCATCGGACGGTCTGGTGCTTGTGTACGATGATATTGCCTACGGGCAGTCTCTGGGTTCAACCGCAAAGTTTCCAAGGGACTCTTATGCATTTAAGTGGGCAGACGAGATTCGTGACACCACGCTTCTGGAGATCGAGTGGAGTCCATCCAGGACGGGACTGATCAATCCGGTTGCCATCTTCGAGCCGGTGGAATTGGAAGGAACCACGGTCAGCCGTGCCAGTGTGCATAATCTCAGTATTATGGAAGAACTGGAGCTGGGGGTTGGGGATGAGATCCAGGTGTACAAAGCCAATATGATTATCCCGCAGATTGCAGAGAATCTGACCCGCAGCGGCGTGAAGGACATACCCTCCGCCTGTCCTGTGTGCGGACATGATACCAGGATATCTATGGAAAACGACACGAAGACACTGTACTGCACCAATCCTCAGTGCCAGGCTAAACAGATCAAATCTTTTGCTCTTTTTGTCAGCAGGGACGCCCTGAATATGGAAGGCCTGTCCGAGGCCACACTGGAAAAGTTCATTGCAAGAGGATTTATAAAAGACTATATAGATATTTTTCATCTGGACAGATACGAGGAAGAAATCAAAACAATGGATGGATTTGGTGAAAAATCCTATGTAAATCTGATCAACAGTGTGGAAAACTCCAGGAATACGACGCTGCCAAAACTGGTGTACAGTCTGGGAATTGCCAATATCGGGCTGGCGAACGCAAAAATGATCTGCCGGGCGCTTGGAAATGATCCGCAAAAACTTACGGAGGCTACTGTAGAGGAACTGAGCGAAATCTCGGGAGTGGGAGGCGTCATAGCAAAGACTTTCGTAGATTATTTTGCAGATCCCGGACACAGAGAACTGTTCGCCAGGCTTCTGGAAGAAGTAGAAATCCCCGTAGAAGAAGTACAGGCGGAGGCTCAGATATTTGAAAATATGAATTTTGTAATAACGGGCAGCGTGGAACATTTTGCCAACCGGAATGAGGTGAAAGAGTTAATCGAATCCCGGGGCGGTAAGGTAACCGGATCCGTCACATCAAAAACTAATTATCTGATTAACAATGATGTGCAGTCAGCTTCTTCTAAAAATAAAAAAGCAAGGGATCTGGAAATCCCGATCATATCGGAGGAAGAATTCCTGAAAATGCTTGGATAATGGGGGATGGTTTAGAAAAAGTTCATTTGTATATCATATAGAACTGCGTTATAATCATTTAGTAGGGATGTGGGAAAGCACAATGCTTAGATAAGCATTCCCTACAACTGAGAAATCCGTATGCGAAAGAAGGGAGAGCTATGTCAGATAAAGATTTTATCATTATAGATGAAGAAGAGCACAGAGAAGATAGAACGGACATTGTGGAAGAAAAGAAGGAAACAGCCGTAG
The DNA here is from genome assembly GCF_000190355.1 of Clostridium sp. D5. Taxonomy (NCBI): domain Bacteria; kingdom Bacillati; phylum Bacillota; class Clostridia; order Eubacteriales; family Clostridiaceae; genus Clostridium; species Clostridium sp. D5. The sequence continues at coordinate 1,019,571 of NZ_GL870809.1, forward strand.
CTGCTCAGGAAGAGGACGGAAGCGATGATGAGGAGTACGAAAAGTACTGTCTGATGTGTCACCGTCCGGAGAGCGCTGCAGGGAAGATGATTGAACTTCCGAACCATATCACAGTATGCAAGGACTGTATGCAGAAAAGTTTTGATGCCATGACCAATGGCGCTATTGACTACAGCAGGCTGATGAATATGCCGGGCGTACAGTTTATGAAGATGTCCGACCTGGAAGATAAGATTCCAAAGAACCAGAAGATAAAAAAGAAAAAAGATAAGCCGAAGGAACCACAAAAGCTTGATATTAAGGACATTCCGGCGCCGCACAAGATCAAAGCTCAGCTGGACGAGTATGTGGTTGGCCAGGAATATGCTAAAAAAGCAATGTCAGTGGCTGTATATAATCATTACAAAAGAGTTGCTACAGACAGCATGGACGAGATCGAGATCGAAAAATCCAATATGCTGATGATCGGGCCAACCGGAAGCGGAAAGACGTATCTGGTAAAGACGCTTGCAAGGCTCCTGGATGTGCCGCTGGCGATCACAGACGCCACCTCTCTTACAGAGGCCGGCTACATAGGCGATGATATTGAAAGCGTTGTATCCAAACTGCTTGCTGCTGCGGACAATGAAGTAGAGAGAGCAGAGCGTGGAATCATCTTTATCGATGAGATAGATAAGATTGCAAAGAAGAGAAATTCCAGCCAGAGAGATGTAAGCGGCGAGTCTGTACAGCAGGGCCTGCTGAAACTCCTTGAAGGCAGTGAGGTTGAAGTGCCGGTAGGGGCTAACAGCAAGAATGCCATGGTGCCCCTTGCCACGGTGAATACAAAGAATATCCTGTTCATCTGCGGAGGAGCCTTCCCGGATCTGGAAGATATCATCAAGGAGAGACTGTCCCATAAGACATCCATGGGATTTAACGCAGAATTAAAAGATAAATACGAGAAGGATAAGGACATTTTATCCAAGGTTACAATGGAGGATCTTAGGACATTCGGTATGATCCCTGAGTTTATCGGCCGTCTTCCGATCATCTTTACACTGAAGGGGCTGGACAAAGAGATGCTTGTCCAAATTCTGAAAGAACCAAGAAACGCAATTTTGAAGCAGTATAAGAAATTGCTGGCCCTGGATGAAGTGAACCTGGAGTTCGATGAAGGGGCACTGGAAGCGATTGCCGAAAAAGCGATGAAAAAGAATACCGGCGCAAGAGCTCTGCGTGCAATTATTGAGGAGTTCATGCTGGATATTATGTATGAGATACCGAAGGATGATAACATCGGACAGGTAACGATTACAAGGCAATATATCGAAGGGACTGGGGGACCGATTATACAGCTTAGAGGACAGGAGACGCTGATGCTGAGTTAGGGGGTGGACGCCTGCCCTTGATGGAGAATACGGCGCCGGCGGGGATGCCTGCAGGTGCTTTTGGATACCGGACACTTAGCCTGGTTCCCGTAAGGATAAAATAGAAAAATCTGATGGAACCGACGACATGCAGCCCCAAATCTGATGATTTGGGGCTTTAGTCGTCTCAGACTTTGCTTGGTAAAGCAAAGTCTGTTCATCAGATTTTTCTATTTTATCCTAACGGAAACACGGCACGCTTTAGGTATCCAAAAGCACCTGCAGGCATCCCCGCCGGCACCGTATTCTCCATCAAGGGCAGGCTGGGTGCATCCTGGCGGGAGACGGCTGGTATGGGGGAAGGCGTTAGGTGCGAGTGGCGTATGGGGATGGCGGTGCGTGAGAGATATATATGGTGACGGTTAAACAGGGAGTGTTTGGCGGAGATGTGTATGGATAAAATGGCAGGTGAGGATTTGGGCTGGGAATTGGAGGAGAGAGTCGGAAATTTGAGAAGGATAAAAAGTAAATATTGCACGTTTTTTATAAAAAAATTGTATGGGGAGAGGGGAAATGCTTGAAAATTTTTTTTGAAAGGTGTATTGTTGTATCTGTTCGGGATTAATAAGTGTGAGAAATGTGAGGAGAAAATTATGAGCAGCTACAGTTTTTTACTAGATTTGGCAATTATCTTGTTATTCACGAAGGTTCTCGGGCTTTTGACGAAGAAGGTCCAGATGCCTCAGGTTGTGGGGGCGCTTCTGGCGGGGCTTTTGCTTGGGCCGGCCGGGATTGGGATTCTTGGGGAGACTTCTTTTATTCATGCGGTGGCCGAGATCGGGGTTATTGTACTGATGTTCTGTGCGGGGATGGAGACGGATATTAAGGAGCTGAAAGCAAGTGGTAAGGCATCTTTTGTTATTGCACTTTGCGGTGTGATTGTTCCGCTTCTGGGCGGTTTTGGAGCGGCTTATTTTTTTAACAGGCCGGGGATGATCACATCGGATGTGGATACGAGTGTGTTTCTTCAGAATATTTTTATCGGAGTGATTCTGACGGCCACATCTGTAAGCATTACAGTTGAAACACTGAAAGAACTGGGGAAATTGAAAACCCGTTCAGGAAATGCCATTTTGGGGGCGGCTATTATAGATGATATTCTGGGTATCATTGCACTTACGATTGTAACAAGTCTGGCAGACTCTTCTGTGAAGCTGGGGACGGTTCTGCTGAAACTTGTCGGTTTCTTTGTTTTTGCGGGCGTGGTTGGATTTCTCTTTTACCGGCTGTACAAGAACTGGGTGGACAAGGCCAGGAAGGAAATGCACCGCCATACGATCGTTGCATTTGTGTTCTGCCTTCTGATGTCTTATATTGCGGAGGAAGTTTTTGGCGTTGCGGATATAACAGGTGCGTTTATAGCGGGACTGATTATCTCGAACGTGGAACGTTCTACATATCTGGAAAGCAAGTTTGATACCATATCTTACATGCTGCTGTCACCTGTATTTTTTGCAAGTATCGGACTGAAAGTTGTACTGCCTGAGATGTCCGCGGCGATTGTTGGATTTGCAGTTGTTCTGACAATTGTAGCGATTCTTACAAAAGTGGTAGGATGCGGACTGGGAGCCAAGATGTGCAGATATCAGAATTACCAGGCGAAACGTATTGGTGTGGGAATGATATCCAGGGGCGAGGTTGCGCTGATTGTGGCCAGCAAGGGATCCAGCCTGGGGCTGCTTGGTTCTGCGTTTCTCGGGCCGGTTATCATTGTTGTAGTGATCACAACAATAATTACGCCTGTGTTGTTAAAGGTTGTATTCAGGCCGGGTACGGCACAGATTCAGGAGCAGCCTGTTCCTGAAAATGAGATGGTTACAAGCTACTATGAAAATGCAAATGAAATACGTGGAGAAGGACGCTGATCAGGCGTCCTTCCTGCGTATAAAAAGGGGGTACCGAAAAAAGAGCCGGGCTATGTACATGTTATTTCTCAGAACTTACGAGCCTGCTCAAATGTGTTATACAGGTTCAGCTGCCCATACCCCCATTCTCTGTTTGGAAATGTCATATTGGGCGGACGCACGGCTCCCAGGATCAGCAGGCTTTTGATCTGGTAAGAATCAATGCGGGGATTTCCAAGCTGGTAAATGATCCACTCCAAAAGCAATGCCGTTGCACCTGCCGTAATACCTGTGGATATACTGGAGCCGGACCTGACAGCGTAACGCCCATTTGGCAGAGCGCCTTTTACATCGATTCCCGGTGCGGTAACATCCGGATTGATCTGTTCATATCGCGTGTATCCTCTGCCGGAACTTAAGGCAATGCTGTTGTTGGCACCATTATAATAGGAAACAACGATTGTGCTGATGGTATTACCCGGATTGGTCAGCGTGTAGTAAGGGTCTGCGTTTAAAAAGTATACTTCACCCCCTATAAATTCTTTGACAGGCAGCCAGATATGAAATTGTCCGTCTATCGTCTGTACCGGTATGACATTTACCTTCCAGATACCGGGGACGGGGGCCCGAAAACTGAAAAAGGCCAGTTCTGAAGTACTTCCTTCCACAATCAGCCGGTAATTAACCGTGACGCGTGTCCTCTCAAAGATAAAATCATACACAGAAGTGGAGCTGGTTTCTACCGCAACCGGCGTTGTTGTCTCACCCGAGGGTGAGGTCAGGGTGAGGGAAAGAATATTGGGGATATCCGTCCATAACTCCATTACGAAGCCGGGCACATTTTCACCAACCCGGATTTCTACCGTATTTGTCGAAGAGCCATTGTGAAGGTCATAGGAATAATGATGCCTCTGGTCTGCTTCATTACCGCCGCCAATAACTGGTATGCGGCTGTTGAGGGTACTGTAATGCTCCAGTATCTGAGAGAGCGGTGTCAGGCTGATGTGTCCGCCCATATTGGTTCCAAGCGCGATGCACAGCACCAGCGGCATATTTTTGGCCGTTGCCAGGTCATTTAAATACCGGAGGCCCAGCAGAATATCGGTATCCTGGTAACAGGGGGTCGAGGCCGGAACAAAATAGTAATCACGAAGATACTGTTTGGCCTGTTTTAACTTGACTACTGCAATGGTACATTCCGGAGCTGCCCCCAGAAACTGTTCCTCAGGGTTGCCGCTGCCCGCCGCCAGGCTGGCCAGGAATGTACCATGTCCTAATTCATCTTCTGAGGGGACTGCTGATTTGGGATTATCAGACTGAAGCGCTTCATCAATCATTTCCTGTGTATATTCAGTTCCGTAGGCGAAGCTATCCGGCGGCGCGCCGGTCTGTATTGTCTGGTCCCAGATCCCTGCAATTCTGGTTGAACCGTCCAGGTTTCGGAAAATCGAATTGGTATAATCAATCCCTGTATCCACGAATCCGATCATGACGTTTTTTCCTTTGAGCTGCAGGGTGGGATAGTTCTGGATTGCCAGGATGCCGGCCTGGTTCAGGGCTTCCATGCTTAGAAGGGAATAGCATTTTGGGATGGCGCGGTAAGGATATCTCCCAAGATTGACGGGATCTGCCTGGATAGCGGATACATAAATACAGTGATAATCGAAATCACCTGTCTGTTCGCACAACTGCTCCATTGGAATGTTGGACAGCGTAGGTGGAAGCGTATCGGTTATGACAAAATCGCGGAAATCTTCAGATATAATACGTTCTCTGCATATATTAGAATCCATTTCAAATATCCATTCTGTTTTTTAATAAGTATATGAATACCCGGTAGCAGAATATGCGGGGATTCTTAACTGTCTGCCATGGGACAGACCAGTGCTAAAATTAATATTAAATAAAGGAAAATCGGTTGAAGTTGGCATATTATGGGGTATAATGTATTATAAATAATGAATCCGTATGTGACAGGATTTAAATACGAAGGGAGATACACAGATATGAAAGCATTTTTTGAGGACTTGGGCAGAAAAATCGGTGAAACAGCGGAAACAGTAACGAATAAGGCGGGGGAGGCAGTTGAGATTCAGAGACTGCGCAATCAGATCAGAGCGCTGGAGCGGGGCAATGAGAGAGATTATGCTGAACTTGGTAAGATGGTTTATGACCATTATAAAGAAGGCGAAGTGGTAGATTCAGAGGCCATCGGCATCTGTGATGCGATTCAGAACAGAGAGGAAAGCATCGAAAAATATGAGCAGCAGATATCGGATGTGAAGGGCGATGTTACATGTGACGGATGCGGTAAGTCCGTAGCAAAAGAGATGGCATATTGTCCGCACTGCGGATCTAAGGTTCCTGAGCAGACCGAATCAAAAGAGAGCGACTACGCAGATGCCGTGAAGGAGAAAGTTGTGGATATGGCCGGGAAGATGAAAGAGAAAGCAGAAGCTGCAGCCGATACAGTACGGGAAAAGGCAGAAACCACCGCGGAGACCGTGAAAGAAAAAGCTGGAACAACAGCGGAATCTGTGCGGGAAAGGACAGAAGAGGCAGCAGATACTGCAATGGAAAAGACAGAAAATACAGCTGACATCGTAAAGGAAAAGGCGGAAAACGCAGCGGATACCGTAAAAGAAAAGGCGGAAAACGCGGCGGATACCGTAAAAGAAAAGACGGAAAACGCAGCGGATACTGTAAAAGAAAAGACTGCGGAAGCGGCAGATGCTCTGAAGGAGAAGACGGCAGAGGCAGTGGAGACCGTAAAGGAAAAGGCAGAGAATGCGGCAGAGGCAGTGAAGGAAAAAGCAAAAGAAGCGGAAGAAAAAATAAAATCCATGACAGAAGAGTAGGGGGAACTCCATGATTATTTTGGTTTTAATGAGTCTGACGCTAAGTCTTGCGCTTGCCGATATTGCGATTAAGTCCTACGTAGAAGGATATATGAAAAAGGGGGAGGAACGCACGGCATGTAAAGGCAGGGTTATGATACGCAAGGTATATAATAAAGGGATGTGCCTGAACCTGTTTGAGGATCATCAGGATTTTGTGAAGATATCATCCGCCATAGTGACGATGCTGCTTACGATCTATCAGTGTATCACCCTGGTCAGAAAAAGGCATTACCTCAAAAAAGCAGGTCTGTCCCTGATGACGGCCGGGGCGTGGAGCAATACCTTTGACAGATGGATACGCGGTTATGTGATTGATTATGTCGGTTTTAAGACAAAATGGGAAAAAATCACAAAGATTACGTATAATCTCGGTGACTTTTTCCTGGCGGCCGGAGCCGTGCTTATGATGTTGTCTTCTATTTTCAATTTTAAGAAAAAAAAGAACTGATCTGTCCGGCAATGATATCCATAAGGCGGGTGCGGGATTCCACGCTCGCCCAGCCGATATGCGGGGTGATGAGCAGTCTCCGGCTGTCCGAAAAGGCGCGCAGAGGGCTGTCTTTGGACATTGGCTCCTGGGAGAGCACGTCCAGTCCGGCAGCTGCGATCAGTTTCTGATCCAATGCGGCAGCAAGCGCATTTTCCTCCACGATCTGGCCGCGGCCGAGATTGAGGAAGATCGCATGCGGCTGCATTTTTTGGAAGGCCGGCCCGTCCATCAGACCTTCGGTGTACTGGTTCAGCGGGGCATGCACGGACACGATATCGGAGGAAGAAAGAAGCGTGTCAAAGTCGACCTGTTGGTAACCAGCCTGCGGCGGCGCACCGGAGGGCGAGCAGTAGATGACATGAGCACCGAAAGCTTCTGCTATGGAAGCCACACGGCGGCCGATGTTCCCCAGTCCGATAATGCCCCAGGTCATCCCTTTCAGTTCATGGAAGGCCTCTGCAAAATGAGAGAATGCAGTATCATTCACATAACGGCCGCTTTTTACGTAATTGTCATAGTAGCTCAGTTTTTCGAGGAGATAGAAAAGCATGGCAAAAGTGTGCTGGGCGACGGATTCTGTGGAATAATCCGCAACGTTGCACCAGGCTATGCCTCTTTTGTCAAGATATTCTTTGTCCAGAACATCCGTCCCGGTAGCTGTTACACAGATGAGCTTCAGATGTCCTGCGGTGTGTATGGTCTGTTCATTGATATCTATTTTGTTTATTACGAGTACATCCGCATCCTTAACACGTTCCGGTACTTCTGCGGAGGTGGAAAAAGGGTATTTGACGACATCCCCTAACTTGTCGAAACAGGACAGGTCAATATCCTCCCCGATCGTCTTTGCATCCAGAAATACAATTTTCATAATGAACTCCTTTCTTTTTCTGTTGGCAATACCAATATTCTTATCTTATAGGAAAGTTCGTTGAACTTGCAAGATAAAAAGCCCTCCGGGCGGGATGCGCACTGCGGTGTACGAGGCAGATGCCGCGATGCGGCCGCCGCAGGCGCGGGTTTCCTAAGCGAAACTCTATTTCATTATTCAATAGTTTTGTGGATAAGTCAATATCCAGGGTGCAGCAAAGGGGAAAATGTGCTATGATAAAGAAGATCACAGAGAAAGCAGGTAAGGAATATGATACAGGATATTGCACCACATCGCTATGATAACGCATATACCCCGGCTCCCCCGGACAGAGACAGCGTTGCCCTATATTATGAGGAACATACCACACTTGTAAAGAATACGCCTGAAGGAATTGAGCTGCCCAGGTTTAAAGATTTGGAACGGCTGAATGAGGATATTTATGAAGAGTATACATATTTATTTTCAATAGATGAGGAACGTTATTATCTGGTAGAGGAGATCAACAGAGAGCGCCTGTCTGTGTTTACCATGGAGAATACAGAGATCTTCCGCAGGTCTGATCCCCAGCACCTTGCATTTGCAGGGATTACGGGGTATCAGCTGTTTAACTGGTATAAGAATCACAGGTATTGCGGACACTGCGGTTCCCTGATGAAAAAAGATAAGAAAGAGCGAATGCTCTATTGTGAAGAGTGCCATAATATGGAGTATCCAAAGATCTGTCCGGCAACGATTATCGGTGTAACCGATGGAAACAGGCTGCTGATGTCCAAATATGCCGGCAGGGCCTATAAAAGATATGCTCTTCTTGCAGGCTTTGTTGAAATCGGGGAGACGCTGGAAGAAACGGTAAAAAGAGAAGTCATGGAAGAAGTAGGGTTGAAGGTGAAGAATGTCAGATATTATAAGAGTCAGCCATGGTCGTTTAGTGAGACGGTGCTGATGGGATTCTACTGTGATCTGGATGGAGACGACACCATTACGCTGGATGAAGAAGAATTGGCACTGGCGGAATGGTTTGAGCGGGAAGATATCCCGGTCGGTCCCTTAAGAGACAGCCTGACAAATGAGATGATTATGAAGTTTAAAAATGGAGAGATTTAGGAGGAAAATAAGATGAGAGCAGAATTTGATGACAGTCTGGTAACTGGAAATGAGATGATTGACACGCAGCACAAGGAACTGATTGATAAGATCAATAAGCTTCTGGACAGCTGTGAGAGCGGCAGGGATAAACTGGTGGCTATAAAGACGCTGGATTATCTTGCTGATTATACGGATTTCCATTTTTCTGAGGAAGAGAAGCTTCAGGAAGAGATTGAGTATCCCGGGATTACAGAACACAAGAAGGAGCATGAGAAGCTCAGAACCGTGGTAAAGGAACTGTATGAGATGCTGGAAGAAGAGGAAGGTCCTTCCGATGCGTTTGTGGAGCAGGTGAATAAGAACGTGATCGAATGGCTTTACCGCCATATTAAGGGATTTGACAGGTCTGTCGCAGAGTACAAGTTTATGACTGCAAACAGTGAACGGCTCTAGGGATAAAGTTAGGGACTGTTTTTGTTATCGCTCCGATGCTGTGCAGTGAATGCACAGCACGGTCTGAACATTAACACCGCCTGTGAACAGCCACAAAAGTTTTAACCGGGGGTGTTGACAAATCAGTTCGGATGGATTAGACTGAAGATTAGAGAAGAGCACGTGCGAATTATATTTTATAATTTGTAGGTGTTCTTTTTTGTGCTTATTTGGGGAATGCTATTTTTAGAGAGGTGACGCTTATGAAAAAAATGAATTTTAAGAAGCTGGCTTATGATATTATGATTGACGTTGTGGGCGGTATTCTGATTGGGGTCGGGATTTACAATTTTGCGGCGAATGCGGCTTTTCCGCTGGCGGGAATTTCGGGTATTGCATTGATTTTCTATCATTTATTCGGGATGCCTATCGGGTGGGTGACTATGCTGCTGAATGTGCCGATTGCGATCGCCTGCTATAGGACGCTGGGGAAGGAGTTTTTTGTGCGGTCGGTGAGGACGGTTATTATAACGTCTCTGATTATCGACTATGTGGCTCCGCTGCTCCCGGTTTATTCGGGCGACCGGATGCTGGCGGCGATTTGTACCGGGATTTTTTCCGGGCTGGGTTATGCACTGATATTTATGAATAACTCTTCTACCGGGGGGATGGATTTTATTACCGTTTCCATTAAAGTGAAACGGCCGCATCTGACACTGGGGAAGATCGTGTTTATCACGGATGCAATTATTGTGGCGGTCGGCGGATACATGTTTAAAGATGTGGACGGGACAATCTACGGATTCATTATTACTTATCTGCTGACGTTTGTGATTGATAAGATTATGTACGGCATCGATGCCGGAAAGATGACCCTGATTGTGACAGACAAGGGGCAGGAGGTTGCGGATAAGATTGATAAGTATTCGGGGAGAGGTTCTACACTGCTGAAAGGCAGGGGAAGCTATTCCGGTATTGAGAAGGAAGTCGTGATGTGCGCGTGCAATAATAAGCAGATGTATACGATAAGGAAAATGGTCAGGGAAGTGGATCCCACCGCATTTACAGTAATTATGGAGTCTAATGAGGTAGTGGGAGAAGGATTCAAGGAAGAGTAGTTAAACTACTCTTCCAGACTCCTCTTTTTCTGTATCTTCCTTTCTCTTCATGGCGATCTTGTTCTGATACATGGCATCATCGGCGCGCTTGAACACTTCGTTTACGGTCAGGTCTACATTCTCTTCGTAAATTGCAATTCCACGTGCGATGGAGACTTTTCCGTCCTTACCGGCGAAGCCATTAAACTCATCCAGGGCGGCCTGGAAACGTTCCAACAACTGTTCATAGTTTTCCAACTCTGAGTTCTCCAGGATTACGACAAATTCATCACCGCCGATTCTGTAAACAGGACTCCGTTTGAATACCTTGCATATGATTTTACAGGCGTTGATAATCAGGATATCACCAAAATCATGGCCGTGTGAATCGTTTACGGTTTTTAGGTTGTTAATATCAAATACCAATAATGCAAATTCAGGTTTGCCGGTTCGGGTCATTGTCTCCAGCCTGTCGGCAGCTTCCTGATAGGCTGTTTTATTCTTGACACCGGTCAATGCGTCCCGGTAGGCGAGACCGTTGATGTAATCTATATATTTCCGCAGATGGTTCACCGTCTGCTGAAAGCTGTCGGCCAGCATGCCGACCTCATCCTTTGTCTGGTTGGAGAGTGAGACAGTCAGATCTCCGTCTGCAATTTTCCTGGCTGCGTCATTTAATTCTTTCAGCGGCCGGATCAGCCGCCGCGTCATATGTATGGTCAGAAAGACAGACAGGAAGGAGATCAGCAGCATTGCGATACAGCTCTGCAGTATCAGGGTGTTTTTAGCCTGGTCGATTTCCGAAGAGGGGGCTGTGATGACCAGCTTCATATCATTTCTGAGCGTGCAGAGAGCCATTTCTTTTTTGACATCGTGCCATTTATAAGAAAAAAGATAATTACCGCTGCTGCCGTTTTGAAGCTCATCCACAATCGGCCGCAGGCTTTTCTCCAGGCTGCCCATGGAAGAACCGGAATCGACTTCTTCGTGGTACATGATATTTGCATCTTCATCGGTGAGAAAGGCATAGCCGGTGTCGTAGATTTTTATGTTTTCCACAATTTCTTTGATCACACTGAAATCAATATCCATCCCAATCACACCGATTGCCGTGTTGTCCGCATAAATTGGAATTACATAGGAAATCATTTCCACATTGATATTTTTGTTCATATAGGGCTTCATCCAGGTAGCTTTTCCGCTATCTATGGGGATATAGTACCAGCCGACATGCTCCATGTCATCCGATGCATAGCGGGAAAAATCAGTGGGAGTCAGCTGCTGGAACCTGCCTTCCAGAGCGGTTCTGCTCCAGAACAGGCCGGAGGTGGGTTCTGTAAAGTCAGGATTATACCTGGCATAGACGGCCAGCGCTCCTTCTGTGTTGTTGGCAGCGTTAACAGCCACGCTTTGCAGACGCTGTGTATATTCCCTGACGACATCGGGGGAAGTTTTAAACTGTTCGACATCCGGGAGTTCCTGATCCGCATAAACGGCCAGTGTGTTGACGGACTGCTCGATGCGTGAGAAGATACCGTTCAGTGCCCGGGCCTTTTCACTGCACATAAGATTCATCAGCTGTGCAGAATCCTTGTCCACAACTTTCTGGGCGCTGAGGATGCCCGCTCCTCCGATGATGACTGAGGAAAGCAGGACGCAGCCTAAAATCAAAGCGATAAACTTTGTCTGTATTGATCTCATAAAAATTCTCCTTACTCTATGGAAACTATCCTTTTACTGTTCATTTAATATAGCAATATAACAGCAAAGAAAGCGCAAAGAGAATAAGCCTGTAAGTGCATACTGGATGCGGACCGATTCATAAGAGCCGGATGCTGTGATGCGGCCAGTGCGGGCATGAGGGTGGCAGACAGAAATTCAACCTACTTCTGCTGCTCAAGTGCTCCCAGGGTCATTTCTGCCCAGGTATACTGTTTCATATATTCACCCATATATTTATTGACTGCGTCTGGCTCTCTGCGGAGGAAGCGGTACAGGTCACAGTCCAGTTTGCTGCAGTCTACGGCAAAGCTGTTGCGGCTCTTAAGCAGAATGTCATCGGCACCGGCAGCGGACAGACTGCGGGACAGGTCGGAGAGAAGTGTGCGGAGATGGCTTTTGACGGAGGCTCCGTAAGGTTTTTGTTCCCATAAAATGTCGCAGAGTTCCGCGGTATTTACGGATGCACCGCGCCGGTCAACAAGGTAGGCCAGCAGCTCTTTAGTTTTAGAAAGCCCAAAATGCATGGGTTTACCGTCCACAAAGATTTCAAAGTTGCCGAATGTCTGTACCCGTACGTGAGAGTCATCCTGGAGAGGCACAGATTTTAATTCTTCCAGTTCTTCCCTGATTTTCTGTGCATTTACAGGTTTCAGCAGATAGCCTCTTACATGCATGGAGTATGCCTGCATTGCATACTGGGAATAAGCAGTGACAAAGATGATCTTAGTACGGCAGGAAAGTTCCCGGATGTTCTTGGCAAGTTCCAGCCCTGTCATGCCGGACATTTCAATATCCAGAAATGCAACGTCCGGACGCAGACCGTCTTTTATGGCACGGTACGCCTCTCTGGTATGGTCAAAACGGTGTACTGTGCAGCCGGGCGCGGCCTCCAGGATCGACTCTGCCAGAACCCCAAGTACAATCGGTTCATCATCTACAGCTATGATTATCATATCGTTTACTCCTTTCGTGTACTTTCTTCTGCAGCTCTGCTGCGTATCCACCTGCAGGGCCTGCATTACGGGGTGCCCTTGGGTATGGTTATTGTAACAGAAGAGCCCAGACCGGGGGTACTTGTAATTGCCAGTCTGCCATTGCATTGTGCGCTCAGGCGCTTTTGCACATTGTTAAGCCCGACATGTTCTGTGTCGGATTCGTGCGGAATATCTACATCAAAGCCAATGCCGTTATCAGCGACGGTAATGGTGTAGGAATCGTCATTTTCTGAGGAGGCAATCGTGATGGTACCCCCCTCTTCCTGCTTCATAATGCCGTGGCGCACTGCGTTTTCTACAAGGGGCTGAAGTGTCAGGGGCGGCAGCAGAAAGTGCACGGCGGGGATCTCATAAGAGATCTGGAGCCGGCTGCCGAAACGCATCTGTTCTAGTTGGAGATAATGTTTTGTATGGGCAAGTTCCTGCTCGAAGGGGATGAGTTCCGTATAAGTCAGTGACTTGAGATTCCCGCGGAGAAAATCTGAAAAGTGGTCCACTGCTTCTTCTGCCAGATTTGGGTTAGTCCGGCACAATCCTTTTATAACTGACAGCGTATTATACAGAAAATGGGGCTGTATCTGTGAAAGCATGACAATGGTGCGTGTTTTCTCCAGCTCCAGTTCTTTCACAGCCATGTTCCGGGAATGTTCTATCTGAATGCTGATATAGATGCACATAGCAGAAACTGTAGTTGCCAGATAGAGCACGGCAACCCCGTATATAAGCATTTGTATAAACATTGCGATTATCGGCATGCCGATATAGGCCGCAAATGCTGCAAGTTCTCTTTTTTCCATTCGCTTCCGGTAAAGAAACAGAACACTGCCGTCGATCAGCATACACAGAATTCCAAACATCTGGGACAGCCAGAACAGATGCTGCCGGTGATAGATATTATAAGCATCAATGATATAATACATATGGTTAAACTGAGAGATAACAACAAGGAGAATGGCGGCAAAAGAAAGCCCCCACATGATACGGGACGGCAGCTTTGATATGATGGACCCCTTCGAGGATACAATGCAGACGAGGTATTCCGTGAACACTGCCAGGAGTATATAGCTAAAACAAAACACACAGAAGTTTGCGATCCGCACAAGATAAAAACTCCAGTCACCGGGCCTGCCTTTAAAGAGCCAGGCGGCAGCATCGCAGAACAGTACGATGGTGTTGATGGAAAGGACACAGATATACAGTTTCTCGGACCGCTCTTTTTTGTGGCCGGTCAGAATCAGACACAGGATGAAAATAAGTGAAAGCATACCACCAAAAGTTTCTAAAGAAATATTAATATATCCTACTGTACTCATTTTTGAGACCTCATTTGTAGAAAATGCCGCTCCAAAGATGAAAAAATCCTCTGTGGAGCGGCATCTCCGTGGTTTTTATGATGCTGGAAGCATGCGGCAGTCCGAAAAAACGGTCATTCGCAAAAGGCAGGGCACACAGGATCAGCTGTCTGCATAGATCCTGACAAGTTCAAAGGCCACATCCGCAGCAAGATCCATACCTTCTGCGGTAATATGCTCATAAGGGCCGTGATAACCATGTCCGCCTGTTCCAAGATTGGGGCAGGGAAGACCCTTAAAGCTGAGCTGGGCACCGTCTGTACCTCCCCGGATGGGCAGAATAAGTGGTGTGACACCGGCTTTCTCACATGCCTTTTTGGCATTGTCGATGAGGTGCCTGCATCCGTCAATGATCTCGGACATGTTGCGGTACTGTTGTGTAATGGTCAGACTAACAGTGCCGCTGCCCCATTTCTCATTCATCAGTTTCTCTATATGACGGAGTATCTGCTGACGCACTTCAAACGCTGCTGCGTCATGGTCGCGGACAATATAATGGAGCTCTGCATGCCCCACCTCGCCGGACATATTAACCAGATGGAAGAAGCCCTCGTAATTTTCTGTATCACGGGGGGTATCACCGGAGGGAAGCATGGCATTGATCTCCATGGCCACCAGGCTGGCATTCACCATTGTATCTTTGCTTGAACCTGGATGCACATTGACGCCTTCTATTATAAAATCGGCTTTGCATGCATTGAAATTTTCAAACTGGATTTCACCCTCGGTGTCGCCGTCCAGTGTGTAGCCGAAGTCTGCGCCGAATTCTTCTACATTAAAATGGGAGGCGCCGGATCCGATCTCCTCATCCGGTGTGAATGCGATGGAAAGCGGTCCATGGGGAATGTTTTCCGTGATCAGGCGCTCAACCACAGTCATGATTTCTGCGATTCCGGCTTTATCGTCCGCTCCCAGCACCGTTGTTCCGTCACTGGTAATCAGAGTGCGCCCCTTCAGGTCCGGCAGATGCCGGAAAGTCTCTGTACGGATTGTCCTTTTGCTTGTCCCCAGTACAAAATCCTTCCCGTCATAATTTTCTGTTATGATCGGGACGATATCGTGGTCACAGAAATCGGAAACCGTATCCATATGGGCAATAAAACCGATCTTTGTCTTGTCTTCATAGCCCGGTGTGGCTGGGAGATGTGCGTAGACATAGCACTGTTCATCTACTTTTGCATCAGATACCCCAAGGTCTTTCAGCTCCTGAACCAGCAGGCGGGCCAGATCGAACTGGCATTCACTGGACGGTACGGTTTCGCTGTTTTCATCGCTCGGTGTGCGGATAACAACGTATTTCAAAAGTCTTTCATAAGCTCTCATAATGACATATCTCCTTTTACTGTTTCATGCGGATTATTATAACACTTTTTGTAAGGAATATAAAACCATTCTATAAAAAATAATAAGGCTCGGGAAAACCTCACCAACTATTTTTCATGCATCGCACGTAAGTGACCAAAGTACGGTCACTAAGTGCTAATAGCTATAAAAAACAGCCATTCATCTTCGTCTGTATTCTTTTGGCGTGCACCCCATTATTTCGTGAAATACCTTTCCAAAGTAGCTGTTAGAGCTGAACCCACAGCTTTCGCTGATCGTGATAATGCTGCTGTCTGTCTGCAGCAGTAACTTTGCTGCCATCCGGATTCTGTAGTCGTTCAGATAATTCATGGGGGACAATCCGAGCCAGCGGCTGAAGCAGCGGGTACATTCACGTCCGCTGACACTGGCTGCATGAGCGATATCTGTCAATGTAATCTTTTCCGCATAATGTTCCCGGATATACTGTATCATGACTTTAATACGGTTTGCATCTGTTTCGCTGGTATTTTTATCGTTGCTTCGTATTTCTTTTGTTTCTTCCAGAAGCATACACCAGAATCTGGATAATTCCGTCCGGATTTCAAATTCATATCCAAAAGTTTCTTTTTCGTTTAGTTCCAGTGCGTTTAGAATCTGCTCGATCATATGGAGCCTTCTGCGGCTATCGGGACGAATTACAGCGGCCTGCAGTGTTTTGCATTTCAGAACAGGCAGAAAATAGTTTTGTTCAAAAATACTGTTATACATACCGGATAAAAAATGCATATCAAACAAATGGGCATAGATCTTACAGCCGGAAACCCCATCTCTGGCCCGCACAGTATGCAGGACATTAGAATTAATAAAAATGGCGTCCCCCTTCTTCAGATGATAAATGTTGTCTGATGTACAGAAATCAACTTCCCCCTCTTTCACATAGTCAATTTCAAATAAAGCATGCCAGTGCCATGGAAAACACTGTCCGATATGGCTGTCCAGATCTGCATACATGCAGACATATGGAAAATCTTCAGAGTGTGTCGGTACGATTTCTTCACTGTTATCTCCCAGATTCACACCAGATTTAATAATCACTAAACACTTCCCCCTTTATGTACCTTATTCTGCAGCTTTGCCACAGATCCGTCCGCAGGGCAGGAGCAGCAGCGTGCCCAGCGATATACTTACTCGAATCATATCGCTTTTCCAGCTTTTTCGCAATCTTATATTTATAGAAAACATCCAGATTTTTATATTTATTGTCCATATTTTAAAATATCTGAGTGGATAAAGCTACATTGTATAAAATTATGTATATGAAATCCCCCGATTTTATTGATATAGAAAAAAATATATTAAAATAGAGACCAAAATAAACCAGTCCATATTATTGCATTTTCATACAGAATCTGGATTTAATCTAAGCAGCTATTTCCGTATAATAAAGAGAATGAAAGTTAAAAAAGTTTGATAAAGGAGAAGATGCAATGAAAAAATATAATATATGTCTGAGAAATCTGACTGATCTGGAAAAATACGCAGACCTGCTGGAACGGTTTAGTTTCGAAGGTTTCATAAAAGGAGACAGAATGTGTCTGGAAGCCGATGACGTCCTCGAACTATTCCGATACTGCCCCCTGGAATCAGCACAGCTGTATGTAGATATAAAACCCCAGGAAGAAAGCCTGACAATAGGAGAGTATCTATTACAGACGGGCCTCTTGGTATCATAAAAAGCAGTGGCTATATCATAACTGCCCGAAGAATTTCATACTGTCAGGATAAAAAAACGCGTAGCCTACAACCATCCGCCTGGCGTCCCCCCTCCTCCAGTTAACCTTCGTTTAACAAGACCATCTTTACATTCATAGAGTATTTGAGTATACTAAAACTAGTTAGTTGATACTAAGTATTTAGTATTCAGGAATTATATTTAGATGACAGGGAGAAGAACGATGGGATATTATCAGAATGCATGTAAACCGGAAGGTTTAGATGGAAAAATGATGCTTAACAGGATGAACAACAGCCATGCTGCAATGGCAGAGTGGGGATTCAATCACATTACAATTCAGGAAGATGATTTGTCGCTGGATATTGGCTGCGGCGGAGGGGCAAATGTCAGAACTCTGCTGGAAAAAAGTATTCATGGAAAGGTAAAAGGCATAGATTATTCGGAAGTCAGTGTTGAAGAATCAACGAAGATGAATGCAGACGCAATCAAGGACGGACGGTGCCAAATCATACAGGGAGATGTAATGGCACTCCCATTTTCAGATGCCTCCTTTGACGTAATAACTGCATTTGAAACGGTTTATTTTTGGCCTGACATTTCCAAAGCGTTTGAGCAGGTGTTCAGAGTTCTGAAAGATGGCGGAATCTTTTTGATTTGTAATGAATCCAACGGTGAAGATCCTGAGGGGGAAAAATGGCTTGATGAGATTGAAGGAATGACGATTTATAATTCGGATCAGTTACGGCTTTTACTACAGCAGGCCGGGTTTTCCAATATTAAGATAGATAAAAAGGAAAACGGCTGGATCTGTGCAGCCGCAGAGAAAATATGAAATGAATGAACAGCAATATGAAGGGGGATTCAAGGATGAAAAATTATAATTGGGCTGCACTGGGATGCGGAGATATTGCCGGTCAGCTGGCTCAGGAAATGAGTCGCCAGGGAAGAAACTTATATGGCGCAGCGAACCGTACATATGCAAAAGCGGTAGAATTTGCAGAAAAATATGGGGTTCACAAGGTATATGATAAGATAGATGATATATTTGAAGACGAAGATGTAGATATTATTTATATTGCCACTCCCCATAATACACACAGTGAATATCTGCGGAAGGCGCTTCGGGCCGGAAAACATGTGCTCTGCGAGAAGTCGATTACTTTAAATGCAGGGGAACTGGAAGAAGCGGTAAAGCTGGCAGAGGATAATCATGTGGTTCTGGCGGAGGCAATGACAATTTATCATATGCCCATTTATAAGCGTCTTAGTGAGATCATAGCCTCCGGCAGACTTGGGGATTTGAAATTAATACAGATGAATTTTGGATGTTACAAAGAATATGATATGAGCAACCGTTTCTTCAATCCCAGCCTGGCGGGGGGAGCGATGCTGGATATTGGAGTCTATGCGCTTTCATTTGTCAGGTGGTTTATGTCATCAAAGCCGGATGAAATTGTATCGCAGGTGAAGTATGCACCTACCAAAGTGGACGAACAGGCCAGTATTCTGTTGAAAAACAGGGAAGAGGAAATGGCGGCCGTCATCTTGTCCCTGCATGCCCAGCAGCCGAAACGGGGGATGGTGTCATTCGACAGGGGGTATATCGAGATTTATGAATATACCCGAGGCGTAGAAGCAGTCATCACTTTTACAGAAGATGGAACCAAAGAAGTTATAAAAGCAGGCAATAAAGAAAATGCACTTGTATATGAAGTGGAAGATATGGAAGCAGCGGTTTCAGGAAAAGATAATGTCATGCATCTGGATTACACGAGAGACGTTATGGATATTATGACCAGCATACGTAATCAATGGGGGATGAAGTATCCTGAGGAGGAGCAGGACTAGAGCGGTAATCAGAAAGGCCAAGAGAATAGGCAAAAGGGTGCTGCAATCAATAATCTGACTGGTTCTGCTGTAAATACTGGCGCTGTCATATCGTTTCATTCCCCTTTTCAGCGCTTTTACTTTTCCGGTGAAATGATATATTTTCCGTTTGTGCGAAGTTCCGGTCTGCTTAATACATCTTCCAGTTTCTCAAGTCCGCATACGTCAAAAACCATGCTGCTGACATCCAATCGTTCGGAATCAATCAGATCCAATGCCCTTTTCTGTGTATAAGGATTAATGAAGGATGCCTTCAGCTCTAATTCCTTCTGGAAGATCTGGAATGGCTTTACAGAGATTGCCTCGTCCGGTTTTGTAAGGCCAAACATCATGACAATTGCTTTGTTTCCAGCAATCTCGATTGCCTGTTCAATCGTAGAAGGACGTCCGACACATTCGATGACTGTGTTAACCCATGTCATACCGGCAGCTTCTAAGCGTGATTTTACACCTTCCCGAAGCGGATTAATGCAGACATCGGCACCCAATTTTCTTCCAACTTCTCTTTTGCTTTCTACAGGTTCGAGTAAGGCTATTTTTGCTGCTCCCGCCAGTTTAGCCAACTGTAACATAAGAAGGCCAATCATTCCTCCGCCAATTACAACGACCTGATGACCCGGCTGAATCTCGCACATATCGATTCCGTGCAGACAGCAGGCAACCGGTTCTGTCATGGCGCCCTGTTCAAAAGTGGTGTTTTCCCCAAGCTTATAAACCTGTCTTTCATTTACCGCACAATATTCTGCAAATCCGCCGTTGACGGTTGTTCCGTATCCAATCATGTGTTCGCAGTAGTGTGCAATCCCATTTCTGCATGGCTCGCAGGAACCGCAGTAGCAGTTGGGATCAATGCATACTCTGTCCCCAGCTTTGTAATCCGTTACTTCTGCGCCTGTCTCTGTGATGACGCCTGAAAATTCATGTCCGAGTATAGTGGGAGGGGTAACTTCTGCGGCGCCTTTGTCACCCTCGTAGATATGTACGTCTGTTCCGCATACGCCGCAGGCCTTTACCTGAATCAGGACATCTTTTGGACCAACTGCCGGCATCTCATGTTCTTCCACCCGTAAATCATGTTTTCCGTAAAATACTGCACTTTTCATTTAAATTCCTCCATGTTGAAAGTTTTGATTGTTACTTAAGTTTATATCTAAGTTGTAAGTAGAGTATAAAACTTAAAGCTTGAAAAAGCTATTGACAAATAAACCAAGATTTATACTTTATTTCTATGCACATTTCACAATGAGTGGGGGATGCCGTGGTTAAGAGTTTCGTAAAGAAGAGCTTTTCTTAATTGCGTTTTTACTTTCACTGTATTAGAATAAAACCAGAACTTACTTTTATGATCTACACATAACTTTTATAAGGAGTTTCATATGAATGAGAAAGGTGTAACCACTATTACATTAAAAAAAATAAATAAGTCAAAGGTCTACCATTATATTTATAAGCAAAGGATTACCGCCAAGCTGCAGATTGTCCGGGATCTGCAGATGGGGCTGTCCACGGTCAGCCAGAATCTGAATGTTTTGGAACAGGAGGGGCTGATTGAAAGAAAAGGATTTTTTGATTCGACCGGGGGAAGGAAGGCACAGGCGATACAGATTGTTGCTGATGCAAAAATTTCCATAGGAGCAGGGATTTTGAAAAATATGTTTCATATTGCTTCTGTAAACTTATATGGAGAAGCAGTAAATATGGAAACTTTTAATGTACCTTACAGCAGTGATCCGGGATATTATGACCAGGTTACAGATAAGATTGAACAGTTTATCTCGGAGAATTATTATACAAAAGATCGGATTCTGGGTATTTCCATTGCAACCCAGGGGATTATATCTACGGATGGCGCTACTGTAACTTATGGCGCAATCATGGATAATTCAGATATGAAACTTACTGATTTTTCTTCCCGCCTGCCATATCCGTGCCGTTTGGAACATGATTCTAAGGCCGCCGCCTTTCTGGAATTATGGAATCATAATGAATTTGATAATGCGATGGTGTTTCTTCTGAACAGGAATCTGGGAGGGGCCGTTATAACGAACCATTGCGTTCAGAAGGGAATGTCTATGCACAGCGGCGCCATCGAACATATGTGTATTGATCCGGATGGACCCCTGTGCTACTGTGGAAACAGAGGATGCCTGGAGACTTATTGCTCGGTAAATGCACTGGAAGCCGCCGCAGGGATGCCTGTGAAAAAGTTTTTTACTTTGTTGAGAGAAGATAATGATGGCGGTATGCAGCAAATTTGGGAAGGCTATCTGCAGTATTTGGCTTTTGCCATAAGAAATTTGAATCTGGTTATCGACGGCCCTATTATTATAAGTGGATATCTGGCGCCTTATTTCACGGAGGAGGATCTCGAATATTTACTGGAGCGCATTAATAGTTCTACTCCCTTTAAACTTGAAAGAAGGCATTTGATCGTAGGAATGCAAGGACAGTATACACCGGCAGTCGGGTCAGCATTGTATTATGTTGAGCAGTTCATGGAATCAATATCCTGACAGGAAATAAACGGTCAGATCATTCTTGGGGGTATTTTAAGTTTTAGTCTGCCCCTGCCCGTGGTCATGATTTCTGCATGTATTTAATACTATTTTAACAGTTTGCTAAAAAAAAATTAGCACTCATCTATTGACAGTGCTAATAACGAGTGGTATTGTTATAGTGTTAATAGAACAATGACATTGAAATGACAAAGGAGGTCTTTCTATGAACATAAATAAATTTACCCAGAATTCTCTCCAGGCAGTCCAGAATTGTGAGAAAGTAGCCTACGACTACGGCAACCAGGAGATTGCACAGGAGCACCTGCTGTATGCACTGGTAACGCAGAATGACAGCCTGATTTTAAAATTACTTGAAAAAATGAATATACAGGGAACCCTGTTTACAAACCGTGTGGAGGAGGCCCTGGCTAAGCGTCCGAAAGTGCAGGGCGGCCAGGTATTCGTGGGGCAGGATCTGAACAACGTTCTGATCCATGCGGAGGATGAGGCAAAGCAGATGGGAGACGAATACGTTTCTGTAGAGCACCTTTTCCTGGCCCTGTTAAAATATGCAAGCCGAGAACTGAAGGCGCTGTATAAGGAATTCGGCATCAGCCGCAACGATTTCCTGCAGGCATTGTCCACTGTGCGCGGAAACCAGAAGGTGACCAGCGACAATCCTGAGGCTACTTATGATACTTTGAATAAGTATGGCCAGGATCTTGTGGAGCGTGCAAGGGATCAGAAGCTGGATCCTGTCATTGGCAGAGACGAGGAGATCCGCAATGTGATACGGATTCTTTCCCGTAAGACCAAGAACAATCCCGTGCTCATCGGTGAGCCGGGCGTCGGAAAGACGGCAGTTGTAGAGGGGCTGGCACAGCGTATCGTCAGAGGTGACGTGCCGGAAGGTCTGAAGAATAAGACAATCTTCTCTCTGGACATGGGAGCTCTGGTTGCGGGCGCAAAATACAGAGGCGAATTCGAGGAACGTCTGAAAGCGGTTCTGGAGGAAGTGAAAAACAGCGACGGACAGATCATTCTCTTTATCGATGAGCTTCACACAATAGTAGGCGCAGGAAAAACGGATGGCGCTATGGATGCCGGCAACATGCTGAAACCGATGCTGGCAAGAGGCGAGCTGCACTGTATCGGTGCTACGACACTGGATGAGTACCGCCAGTATATTGAAAAGGACGCGGCGCTGGAGCGGCGTTTCCAGCCGGTCATGGTAGAAGAGCCTACGGTGGAGGATGCGATTTCTATTCTGAGGGGGCTAAAGGAACGCTATGAAGTATTCCATGGTGTCAAGATCACTGACAGCGCGCTGGTCGCGGCGGCAATGCTATCCAATCGTTATATATCCGACCGGTTCCTGCCCGATAAGGCAATCGACCTGGTGGATGAAGCCTGTGCGCTGATTAAGACGGAACTGGATTCCATGCCTACAGAACTGGATGAACTCCGCCGCCGAATCATGCAGCTGGAGATTGAAGAAGAAGCATTGAAAAAAGAGGAAGACCGGCTGAGCAAGGAGCGCCTCGGACACCTTCAGGAAGAGCTGGCCGGCTTAAATGAAGAGTATGCGGGCAAGAAGGCACAGTGGGACAACGAGAAGGCTTCTGTTGAAAGAGTCCAGAAGATCCGCGAAGAGATAGAACAGGTAAACAAAGATATCCAGAAAGCACAGAGGGAGTATGACCTGAACCTGGCAGCAGAGCTGCAGTACGGACGTCTGCCGCAGCTGCAGAAACAGCTGGAGGAGGAAGAAGACAAGGTCAGGGAGAAAGAACTGGCACTGGTTCATGAAGCCGTTACAGACGAGGAGATCGCCAAGATCATTTCCAGATGGACGGGAATCCCGGTGGCAAAGCTGAACGAGAGCGAGAGAAGCAAGACGCTGCATTTGGGCGATGAGCTGCACAGACGTGTCATTGGACAGGATGAGGGCGTGGAATTGGTGACAGAGGCAATTATCCGTTCTAAGGCGGGTATTAAAGACCCATCAAAACCAATCGGATCATTTCTGTTCCTCGGACCTACCGGTGTCGGCAAGACGGAGCTGGCGAAAGCGCTGGCGGAGAGTCTGTTTGATGATGAGAACAGCATGGTGCGTATCGATATGAGCGAGTATATGGAGAAATTCTCCGTATCCAGGCTGATCGGAGCGCCTCCGGGATATGTGGGATATGATGAAGGCGGCCAGCTGACAGAAGCGGTCAGAAGGAAACCATATTCTGTTGTACTGTTTGACGAGATCGAGAAGGCACATCCAGATGTATTCAACGTGCTTCTTCAGGTGCTGGATGACGGGCGTATCACAGACTCACAGGGGCGTACCGTGGACTTTAAGAATACGATCCTGATTATGACCTCCAACCTTGGGGCCAATTATCTTCTGGAGGGGATTGAGGAAGACGGGACCATAGACGCGGCAAGCCAGGATATGGTGATGAACGAGCTTCGCGCCCGGTTCAGGCCGGAATTTCTGAACCGTCTGGATGAAATCATTATGTTTAAACCGTTGACGAAACACAATATTTATGCAATTATTGATTTATTAGCAGCAGACGTCAACAAGAGGCTTGCAGATAAAGAGCTTTCTATTGAGCTGACAGAAGAGGCCAGAAATTATATCGTAGAAGGTGGATATGACCCGATGTACGGGGCAAGGCCACTGAAGAGATATCTGCAGAAGAATGTAGAAACACTGGCAGCAAAACTGATTCTGGCAGGCAATGTGGGAAGAGGCGATATCATTCTAATCGATGTTGTTGACGGAAAATTAGAAGCAAGGGTGAAAGGACAGCTGGTTTTATGACGCCGATCATTTTCCATATAGATGTCAATTCCGCTTATCTGAGCTGGACAGCGGTAGAACAACTGAAAAACGGAGCAAAGCAGGATATGAGGCTCGTACCGGCCATCATAGGCGGCGACCAGAAGGCGCGCCGGGGCGTGGTGCTTGCCAAGTCCATTCCTGCAAAAAAATACGGCATTCGCACGGGGGAACCTGTTGCGAATGCCTTTCGTAAGTGTCCGAACCTGGTGATGGCTCCCCCTGACCATAAGATGTACCGGGAGAAAAGCGCGCGCCTCATGGAGTACTTGAAGACGTTTACCACGGAGATTGAGCAGGTCAGCGTGGACGAGTGCTATATGGACTTTACCGGGATTGCATGGAAATACCCGTCTCCCGTGGATGCGGCACTGGTCATAAAGGACGGGATAAAAGCGCAGTTCGGGTTTACGGTAAATATCGGGATATCCTCCAACAAGCTGCTGGCTAAGATGGCATCGGATTTTGAAAAGCCGGACAAGGTGCACACGCTGTTTCCCGAGGAGATCCGGGTGAAAATGTGGCCTCTTCCTATCGGGGAGCTGTATATGGCAGGGCGTTCCAGCGTGGAGACATTTAAAAAACTGGAAATATATACGATCGGGGATCTTGCGCAGGCGGATCAGGGGCTGATCAGCCTCCATATGAAAAGCCATGGTCGGATGCTTTGGGAATTTGCCAACGGGATAGATGATTCCCGCGTCCAGTCCGAACAGGCGGAGGCTAAGGGGATCGGCAATTCCACGACGCTGTCGGAGAATGCCGAGACAGCGGAGACAGCAAAAGCAGTATTGCATGAGTTGGCAGAAAGCGTAGGGAGGCGGCTTAGAAAAGCCGGGCAGAAGGCCAATATGGTCAGTATGGAAATCAAATATCATGATTTTCAGCGCGTCTCCCACCAGAAACAGCTGGACAAGCCGTCCAGCGAGGATGAGGTGCTGTATAAAGCGGCCTGTCAGTTGTTTGATGAGACATGGGACGGGGAGCCGATCCGCCTGCTGGGAATCCGCACGGCAAAGCTTGTGGTGGCTTCAGAACCGGTACAGCTTTCTATTTTTGATATAGAGATGCCGAAGCCTCCGGATGAAAAACACCAGAAGCTGAATCTGGCCATGGAGGAGATCCGGGCAAAATACGGGAAAGATGCAGTGGTGAAGGCCAGCCTGATGAAAAAAGGTACCGGACGCACTGAGAAGAACAAAAAAAGACAGTAGCGGCGGAAACAGAGAGAGCGCCGCTGCGCAAAAGAGATATGGGAAGAAAACGATGAAGAAAAAGAATTACAATATGGAGCTGATCAGAACCGTCTCATTTGTGATGGTCATTGTCATACATGTTACTAATTATTTCTGCAGGGCATACACCGATATTGGCAGAGGGGAATATCTGTTTTCTCTGCTGCTGGACACTGCGGCCAGAGTCAGTGTACCCTGCTTTTTCATGCTCAGCGGGGCCCTGCTGCTGGGGCGGACGGAAAGCTTACGTAAAAACGGGGAGCGTCTGCTGCGATTTTTGATTGTTCTGGCATTCTGGAGCATTGTTTATTATTTCTTTAATATATATTATATGGGGACTCCTTATGATCTGCGGGACCTGTTCTATACTCCGACGGAACCGCATCTGTGGTACCTGTATGCCACGATCCCGATCTATCTGGTACTGCCTTTTTTTCAGATCATGTGCAGGGGGATGAATACCCGGATGGATAAAGCATTTTTGCTTATGGGCAGCCTCGCCGCGGTCTTTATGTACTTTTCTTCGCTGATGCATGAGGAGCCTTATTATGACGTGCCGATCATTGGGGACAAAGTTTATACGTTTTATTTCTTTCTCGGATATTTTATCCACAGATACCGGGAAAAACTAAAGGGGAAGGAGCCGCTGCTCTTCGGAATTTTTATAGGGAGCACTGCCCTGAATATAGCTCTTACCGCCTGGAAAACATTCGGCGCGGGAGCGCATTACGAGAGATTCCTGGAATATGGCTGCCCTCTGGTGATCACGGCGGGAGCATCGTTCTTTGCCCTGATGATGCAGGCCGGAGGCGGAAGCATCCGGCTGAAGGAGAGGACGAAAGGCGTCATTGATATCTGCTGCGCCTGCTCGTTTGGTGTGTATCTGATCCATATTCTGTTTCTGGACACTTATAAAAAATATGTGGACCCGGAGCAGATCAGTGCATGGATTGCCGTGCCTGTACTGACGGCAGGGCTTCTGCTGGCTTCCTTTGTGTGCATTTATTTTATACGGAAGCTGCCGTTCGGAAAATATATTTCATAAAGATTTCACGAAGAATTCATAGGAGAATTTTGCAACCGGGGGCCGTTTGTGTTATCCTATGGTAGAAAAGTATTTCCATTCAGGAGGAGCATACATGAAGCTGAATCAGTTATTAGAGCGTTTAGAATATGAAGTAATTCAGGGGAGCGATGAGGCGGAGATTACCACATTCATCAATGATTCCCGGAAGGTAGAGAAAGGATCTGCATTTGTCTGCATCAGCGGAGCAGTTGTGGACGGACATGATTTTGTAGAAGAGGTGGCCCAGAAAGGAGCTGCCGCCGTGATTGTAGAACGTGAGGTGGAAGCGCCGGAAGACATGACAGTTATCCGGGTGGCAGACAGCCGCTATGCGCTGGCGCTCATGTCTGCCGCTTACTTTGGCTATCCGGCGGATAAGATGAAGATTATCGGAATTACCGGTACAAAGGGAAAGACCACGACAACCTACATGATCAAATCCATTCTGGAAGGGGTCGGCCATAAAGTAGGGCTGATCGGAACCATTGAGGCGATTATCGGGGATGAGAAGATCCCGGCAGCGAATACGACGCCGGAATCCTATACGATCCATCAGTATTTCGCAAGGATGGTGGAGGCCGGCTGTGACAGCGTGGTTATGGAAGTCTCCTCTCAGGGGCTGATGCTGCACAGAACAGCGGGAATTCCTTTTGAGATCGGGATTTTTACGAATCTGGGCAGGGATCATATCGGGCCGAATGAGCATAAGGATTTTGAGGACTATAAGCGATGCAAAGGATTGCTGTTTCAGCAGTGCAGGCTTGGAATTGCCAACGTAGACGATGAGTATTTTGAAGATGTTTTCTCCCGGGCAACCTGCAGGGTGGAGACCTTCGGTTTTTCCGAAAAGGCAGATCTGCGTGCAGTAGATACGCATCTTGTGTCCAGACCGGGGTATCTGGGAGTCGCATACCATGTGAGCGGCCTCATGGACTTTGATGTGGAGATCGATATACCGGGCAAGTTCAGTGTTT
Organism: Clostridium sp. D5; assembly: GCF_000190355.1. Classification (NCBI taxonomy): domain Bacteria; kingdom Bacillati; phylum Bacillota; class Clostridia; order Eubacteriales; family Clostridiaceae; genus Clostridium; species Clostridium sp. D5. Next base: position 1,047,311 of record NZ_GL870809.1, read on the forward strand.
ACAATTCCCTGACGGCCATCGCGGTGTGCAGGCATTTCCAGGTGCCGGTGGAACAGATCAAAAAGGCCCTGAAGGTGGCAAATGTTAAGGGGCGTATCGAGATGATTCCGGTGTCGGATGAATTTACGCTGATGATTGACTATGCACACAATGCCATGAGCCTGGAGAGCCTTCTGACGACTCTGAAGGAATATGAGCCGGCGCGGCTTGTATGTCTGTTCGGATGCGGCGGTAACCGTTCCAGGGAACGCAGGTATGAGATGGGAGAAGTGTCCGGGCGTCTGGCGGACCTGTCGATTATAACCTCTGATAATCCGAGATTTGAAGAACCACAGGCGATCATCGATGATATTAAGACAGGAATCCACAAGACAGATGGAAAGTATGTGGAGATTTGTGACAGAAAAGAAGCAATCAAGTATGCAATAGAGCATGGACAGCGGGGCGATGTGATCGTGCTGGCGGGTAAGGGCCATGAGGACTATCAGGAAATAAAGGGTGTAAAATATCCCATGGATGAGCGCGTGCTGATCCGGGAAATACTGGAAGAATTAAAGTAGGTGAATACATTTCATGTATGCGAACATTATCGTAGACATTACACATGAAAAACTGGATAAGATATTCCAATACAGAGTCCCCTCCCGTCTGGAAGGGGAACTTTCTGTTGGTATGGAAGTACTGGTGCCTTTCGGCAGGGGAAACCGTCAGACAAAAGGGTACGTTGTGGGGCTGACAAAGAGCTGCAATTACGTGGAATCCAAAGTAAAAGAGATCCTGGATATCTCCAGAAGCGGTGTGGCGATAGAAGGAAAGCTTGTTGCCCTGGCCGCCTGGATGAAGGAGCAGTACGGCGGCACGATGATCCAGTCTTTAAAAACTGTGCTTCCCATCAAGCAGAAGGAGAATGCCAGGGTAAAGAAACGGGTCCGTCTTCTTCTAAATGAGGAGGAAGGAAAGGAAAAACTGGAATTTTATCTGGAGAAGAACCAGCGGGCAAGGGCCAGGCTGATGGCGGCGCTTCTGGATGATTCCGTGCTGGATTATGAGCTGGTGTCGAAGAAGCTGAATATTACGCTCACTGTCGTGCGGGCCATGGAAGAACAGGGGGTTCTGGCCCTGGAGACAGAGCAGGTCTACCGCAATCCGGTGAAAGGGAAAAAAGAAGAGTGCAGTATTACATTTACCGGGGATCAGCGGCATGCCGTGGATGCATTCTGGAAAGACTATGAACAGGAGAAGTACGGTACTTATCTGATATACGGGGTGACGGGCAGCGGCAAAACCGAAGTATATATAGAAATGATACGGCGGGTGGCGGCTCAGGGGAAGCAGGCGATTGTACTGATCCCGGAGATTGCCCTGACTTATCAGACGGTGATGCGGTTTTACAGGAATTTTGGCGACAGGGTGTCGATCATGAATTCCAGGCTCTCGGCAGGGGAGCGTTATGACCAGATGATGCGGGCAAAAGAAGGCGGGATCGATGTGATGATCGGTCCGCGGTCTGCACTGTTCACGCCGTTTCCCAACCTGGGGCTAATCGTGATAGACGAAGAACACGAGACTACCTATAAAAGTGAACAGGTGCCCAGGTATCATGCCAGAGAAACTGCGATTGCCAGGGCAGGCATGGAGGGCGCCAGTGTGATTCTGGGTTCGGCAACCCCTTCCATGGAGGCAATGTACCGCGCCAAAAGCGGGGAATACGCTCTGCTGGAGATGCCCAACCGTTCCGGGATGCAGGACATGGCGGAGGTATTCACTGTGGATCTGCGGGAAGAGATCCGGGAGGGCAACCGCTCAATACTGAGCAGAAGACTGCAGGAAATGATAGCGGACCGCCTGGAGAAGCGCGAGCAGATTATGCTGTTTTTGAACCGGCGGGGTTATGCAGGATTTGTCTCCTGCAGAGAATGCGGACATGTAATCAAGTGCCCCCACTGTGATGTGTCGCTTTCGTCCCACCGAAACGGGAAGATGGTATGCCACTACTGCGGGTATGAAGAGGCGAAAGCGCCTGTCTGCCCCGAATGCGGCTCCCGGCATATCGGCGAATTCCGTGCAGGGACGCAGCAGATTGAGGAGATGGTGAAGCAGCAGTTTCCGGATGCAAGGGTGCTTCGGATGGATATGGATACCACCCGGGAGAAGGACGGCCATGAAAAGATTCTGGCTGCATTTGCCAATGAAGAGGCAGACATTCTGGTGGGAACCCAGATGATCGTGAAGGGGCATGATTTTCCGAATGTGACGCTGGTGGGTGTGCTGGCGGCAGATATGTCCCTGTATGCGAACGATTACCGGGCAGGCGAGAGAACCTTTCAGCTGCTGACCCAGGCCGTTGGAAGAGCCGGCCGTGGGAAGAAGAAAGGCGAGGCCGTGATCCAGACTTACAGCCCGGAACATTATGGAATTACGACCGCGGCAGCACAGGATTATGAGGCCTTCTATGCGGAAGAAATCCGCTACCGTGAGCTGATGGGATACCCGCCGGCGGAGAACCTGCTGGCCGTGCTGGTGAGCTGCGGGGATGAGCCGCTTCTGGAAAAGGGCTGCAGGTATCTCAAGGAATATGCGCTGCGCATCAAAAAGGACGGGGACATGGAGATCATCGGCCCGGCAAGCCCGGGGATCGGAAAAGTCAACGATGTGTATCGTAAAGTCCTCTACCTGAAATCAGAAAGATATGATACACTGGTAAAGATGAAAAATTATCTGGAACAGTACATCGAGGTGAATACGGGATTTCAGAAAATGCGGATCCAGTTTGATTTCAATCCTATGAATGTATTTTGAGTTTCGGAAATCGGAGAATAGAGAAAAGAAAAAAGAAGCAGAATAGAAACAGGGAGGATATTATGGCAATCAGAGAAGTAAGAATGATTGGGGACGAAATTTTGACGAAGCAGTGCAAAGAAGTGACAAAGGTGACTCTGCGGACGAAGATGCTTATTGAAGACATGTTAGACACGATGTACGAGAAGATGGGAGTAGGCCTTGCTGCCCCTCAGGTTGGCGTACTCAAGAATATAGTGACGATTGATGTGGGAGAGGGGCCGATTGTATTGATCAACCCGGTGATTATAGAGGCTTCCGGGGAGCAGACAGGGGAAGAAGGCTGCCTGAGCGTTCCTGGTAAATGGGGGATAGTGACCAGACCGGACCATGTGAAGGTACGGGCATTGAATGAAGATATGGAAGAGTTTGAGATGGAGGGCGAGGGCCTTCTGGCAAGGGCTTTCTGCCATGAAATTGCACATTTATCAGGGGAGTTATATGTAGACAGAGTATTAGACGGACTTCATGATGTAACGTATGAGGAGGAAGAAGAGTAAGATGAGAGTAATATTTATGGGGACTCCTGATTTTGCTGTCGGAACTCTGGAAGCACTGATTCAGGCCGGTCATGACGTCTGCCTGGCTGTGACACAGCCTGACAAGCCAAAGGGCAGGGGCAAAGAAATGCAGTTTACGCCTGTAAAAGAAGCGGCAGAAAAGCATGGGATTCCGGTGTATCAGCCTGTGAAGGTCAGACAGCCGGAATGCGTTGCAGAACTTAGGGGATACAAGGCAGATGTGATTGTTGTTGTGGCATTCGGTCAGATCCTTCCAAAAGAAATCCTGGATATGACACCATACGGCTGTATCAATGTCCATGCGTCACTCCTTCCGAAGTACAGAGGCGCAGCGCCGATTCAGTGGTCTATACTCTGCGGGGAAGAGGTGACGGGTGTCACGACAATGCAGATGGATGAGGGCCTGGATACGGGAGACATGATACTGAAGAGCGAAGTTTTGATTACAGAAGAGGAGACAGGGGAAAGCCTGCACGATAAGCTGGCGGCGGCCGGAGCGGCACTCTGCGTGGAGACGCTGGAGGCGCTGGAGGACGGAACTGCGGTTTTCGAACATCAGGGTGAGAGTCCGACTCCATATGCAAAGATGCTGCATAAAAAGATGGGTAATATTGACTGGAGCCAGCCGGCTGTTCAGATCGAGAGGCTGGTGCGGGGACTGAATTCCTGGCCCAGCGCTTATACGCACTGGGGGGATAAAGTGCTGAAGATCTGGAGGGCAAAAGCAGTGCCGCAGGAAGAAAAGGCCTGTACGGCTGCGCCGGGAACCGTTCTGGAAGTGGGGAAAGACTGCTTCACAGTACAGACCGGAGAAGGGATTCTGCGCATCAGCGAGCTGCAGATTCCAGGGAAAAAACGAATGGAGACGAGTGCATTTCTGAGGGGTTATACACTGGAAACCGGCACACTATTTACCTGCGGCTCATAAAAAGAGCAGTTTTATATTACGGGCTCCCGGGAGAATCGGATCAGAGAGCCTGTACAGGCAATGCGCGTGCATCATTCGAAATGGAGGGAGTATCATGTATTTTTTCTATGATCCAACTTATATACTGGTAATCATCGGCGCTGTTATCTGTATAGTGGCATCCAGCCGTGTGAACCGGGTGTTCAATAAATATGCCCAGGTGCGCAGCCATTCCGGGATAACGGGGAAAGAGGCGGCGGAAAAGATCCTGCGGGCAAATGGAATAAACGATGTGACCGTACAGCATGTATCGGGCAATCTGACGGATCATTACGATCCGCGGAATAAGGTGCTCAGACTGTCGGATGCAACGTATCAGTCGGCTTCGGTCGCGGCCATCGGTGTCGCGGCACATGAGTGCGGCCACGCAGTACAGCACAATGTGGGATACGCACCGCTGAAGATCAGAGGGGCGCTGGTGCCGATCGCGAATTTTGGTTCCATGGCGGCATGGCCGCTGATCATCATCGGGCTGTTTATCAGCGGAGATACCTCATTGTTACTGATCAATCTGGGAATTCTACTGTTTTCCGCGGCAGTTCTGTTCCAGCTTGTGACGCTGCCGGTGGAGTTTAATGCATCCAGGAGGGCAGTGAAGGTCCTGGAGAATACCGGTATGTTATATCCGGAAGAAGTGAGCGCGACAAAAGAAGTGCTTGGGGCGGCTGCCCTGACGTACGTGGCCAGTGCGGCATCCATGATACTGCAGCTTCTCAGGCTGCTAATGATCAGCGGGCGCAGACGCGACTAACAGGAGGAAATAAGATGACAAAGCCGCTTAGCGACAGAGAAATTGTGCTGGGACTTCTGCTGGATATCACGGAGCATGATGTATACAGCCACATTGCCCTGGGGAATGTGCTGAGTAAATATCAGTATCTGGATAAGAAAGAACGTGCATTTATAACAAGGGTGACGGAGGGGACTCTGGAGCATCTGATGGAGCTGGATTATATTCTCGGCCAGTTCTCAAAAGTAAAGGTAAAAAAAATGAAGCCGGTGATCCGCAATATTCTAAGGAGTGCGGTATACCAGCTGAAATATATGGACAGTGTGCCGGATTCTGCCGTCTGCAATGAGGCGGTAAAGCTGGCTGTGAAAAAAGGCTTTGGTTCACTCCGTGGATTTGTAAATGGAGTGCTTCGAAATGTTGCACGGGGGCTGGACACCGTAGAATATCCAAAGGATGCACTGGCAGCATTATCCGTCCGGTATTCCATGCCGGAGTGGATTCTGAAGAAGTGGCTTACGGAGTACGACCGGGAAACCGTGGAGACGATGCTGGCGGATTTCCAGAAGGAAAAACCGGTGACGATCCGCTGTAATATAAACAGGTGTCTGCCAGAGGAACTGGAGGCGAGGCTGGAGAGCGAAGGGGTGAAGGCAGTACGTCACCTTTATCTGCCCTATGCTTACCGCATAACCGGATACGATTATCTGGGCGATATGGAAAGTTTCCGGGAGGGACTGTTTGCAGTGCAGGATGTCAGCTCCATGCTGGTCGGGGAGATTGCGGACCCGAAGCAGGGGGATTATATCATAGACGTGTGTGCCGCTCCGGGCGGCAAGTCCATACATCTTGCAGACCGCCTGTCAGGGACCGGGCATGTGGATGCGAGGGACCTGACGGAATACAAGACTTCACTGATCAGGGACAACATTGACCGTATGCAGATGAAGAATATTTCCGCTGTACAGATGGACGCATCCGTGCTGGACGCCGCATCTGTGGAGAAAGCGGATATTGTGATTGCGGACCTTCCCTGTTCAGGACTTGGAGTGCTGGGAAGAAAGACGGATTTGAAATACAGAACAACAGAAAAACAGACGGAAGAACTTGTACTCCTTCAGCGTAAGATTTTAGACGTGGTGTGCAGTTATGTAAAGCCGGGCGGCGTACTCCTTTACAGCACATGCACGATCAACCGGGCGGAAAACCAGGAAAATGTAAAGTGGTTTCTGGAGACGCATCCGGACTTTGCCCCGGAGCAGCTGGAGGACAGACTGTGTACTGAACTTCAGGATGATGTCCGGGACAGCGGCTGTCTGCAGCTCCTGCCGGGAGTACATGACAGCGATGGATTTTTTATTGCCAGATTTAGAAAGAAAGGTTCAGCGTAGATAATGAAGAAGGATATCCGAGCATATACATATGAACAATTGCAGGCGGAGATGGCTGCAATTGGGGAAAAGAAGTTCCGGGCAAAGCAGCTGTATGAATGGCTTCATGTCAAACTGGCGGGCAGCTTTGACGAGATGACGAATCTCTCCAGGGAACTCCGGGAAAAGCTGGACAGGGAGTACGAGATTCTTCCAGTCCGGATGTTGGAGCGCCAGGAGTCGCAGATGGATGGAACAAACAAGTTCCTTTTTATGCTTCATGACCAGAATGTGGTGGAGAGCGTGCTTATGAGATACAAACACGGGAATTCCGTCTGCATTTCTTCGCAGGTGGGCTGCCGCATGGGCTGCAGGTTCTGTGCATCCACCATAGGGGGGCTGGTGAGGAACCTTTCCCCCTCGGAGATGCTGGGCCAGATCTATGAGATTCAGAAGGTCACAGGGGAGAGAGTGTCCAACGTGGTGATCATGGGAACCGGAGAGCCGCTGGATAATTATGAGAACTTTCTTTGCTTTATCAGGCTGCTCACTGATGAACACGGGCTCCATATCAGCCAGCGGAACGTAACGGTCTCCACATGCGGGATTGTGCCGAAGATGCTGGAACTGGCAGAGGAGAATCTGCAGATTACACTTGCGCTCTCCCTGCACGGAACTACCCAGGAGAAGCGAAAAGAGCTCATGCCGGTTGCAAACAAATATGAGCTTTCGGATGTGCTGCATGCCTGCGATGAATATTTCCGGAAAACGGGCAGGAGAATTACCTTTGAGTACAGCCTGGTGCACGGTGTGAACGACACGGACGAAGATGCAGGGGAACTGATCCGGATCCTTAAGCCGAGAAACTGCCATCTGAATCTGATACCGGTGAATCCGGTCAAGGAACGGTCATTTGTGAGACCAAGCAGGAAAAATGCGCTTAATTTCAAAAATAAACTTGAAAAAAGTGGAATAAATGTTACTATAAGAAGGGAAATGGGTGCAGATATCGATGGTGCCTGCGGGCAGCTCAGACGACGTTATGTGCAGACAAACAACTAATAAAGGAGATATGCTATGAAGACATTTTCCATTACCGACGTTGGTATGGTACGACAAGTGAATCAAGATTATGTCTATACTACAGATAATCCGTTAGGACCTCTCCCAAACCTGTTTGTAGTAGCTGACGGTATGGGCGGACATCAGGCCGGCGATTATGCTTCAAAATATACGGTGGAGGTTCTGCAGAGAGAACTGAAGCAGAGTGACGAGGAAGATGTGGAAAAAGCGCTTATTTCCGCGATCAAGACCGCGAACCGGGAGATCATTAAAAAGGCTTCCCAGGATTCTCACCTGAAGGGGATGGGAACCACAGTGGTCGTTGCAACGATTGTAAATCAGATGATGTTTTTTGCGAATGTAGGGGACAGCAGGCTTTATCTGATCAATCAGGGAATTATACAGCTGACCAAGGACCATTCACTGGTGGAAGAGATGGTACGTCTCGGCGGCATCAAGCCGGAGGAGGCAAAGCACCATCCGGATAAGAATATTATTACAAGGGCTATTGGAGCCAAGGACAGCGTGGAGGTAGACTTTTATGAGCACCGCCTGAAAAAGGGAGACATCATTCTGATGTGTACAGACGGTCTCAGCAATATGGTAGAAGATGAGGAATTATTCCACATCGTACAGGGGGGCAGAGACATTGTGGAAGCAGCAGAGTCTCTGGTAGAAACAGCAAAAGAAAACGGCGGTACGGACAATATAGGGATTGTCCTGGTAGAACCGTTTGCGGATGAGGTGAGTATATGTTAAAAGAAGGAGTATTTTTAGGGAAACGTTATGAAATACTGAGCCGTATTGGTTCGGGCGGAATGGCGGATGTGTATAAGGGGAAAGACCATAAACTGAATCGTTATGTGGCGATTAAGGTATTAAAAAGTGATTTTCGTACAGATGAGATTTTTATCCAGAAGTTTTTAAGCGAGGCCCAGGCAGCAGCAGGCCTGATGCACCCCAATGTGGTAAATGTCTACGATGTGGGGCAGGACCGGGGTCTGTACTATATGGTCATGGAACTGGTTGAGGGAATCACTTTAAAGGAATATATTGAAAAAAAGGGTAAACTTACCGCGAAAGAGACTATCAGCATTTCTATACAGATGGTGACAGGTATTCAGGCTGCGCATAATCAGCATATCGTTCACCGTGATATCAAACCTCAGAACATCATTATTTCCAAAGAAGGAAAAGTCAAAGTGACGGACTTTGGGATTGCGCGGGCAACGACAGCCACCAATACCATCAGCACCAATGTCATGGGTTCCGTACATTACACCTCGCCTGAACAGGCCAGAGGTGGCATTGTAGATGAAAAAAGTGATATTTATTCGGCCGGCATCACCATGTATGAGATGATCACCGGCCATGTACCGTTTGATGGGGACTCTACCGTATCCGTAGCAATCAAGCATCTGCAGGAGGAGATTATATCTCCCGCGGAGGAAGTGCCGGATATTCCGTACAGCCTGGAATGCATTATCATGAAATGTACGCAGAAGAATCCGGAACGCAGATATCTGAACTGTCAGGCGCTGATCCTGGATCTGAAGCGTTCTCTTGTCAGTCCGGAGGGCAATTTTGTTAACATGTCTCCGTATGGTGCCGGCTCGGATACGACGGTTGTGATGTCGACGGAAGAGATGGAACGGATACAGGACCGCGATTACGGCGCTGATTATGATGATGACGATTATGATAACGATGACTATGATAATGATGATTACGATGATGATTACGATTATGACAGCGATGAGTACGACAGCGATGAAGACGATGATTACAGGCGGGACAGCAGGAAGAAAAACGATGTAGATCCGAATACGAAGAAGATCATGAAGATATTGATGATCGTGGCGGCTGTTATAATTGCTTTTATCCTGCTTTTTATGATAGGAAAGGCTGCGGGGCTGTTTAAGGGCGGCACCGGAACGAAGACTACACAGACGGACACGCAGGTGTCGGTTCCTGATCTGGTTGGCATGACTGAAGATGAAGCAAAGGCGGCACTTTCGAAGAAGAATCTGGGCTATCACGTGTCCGGGCGGGAGGCGTCCGACAAGTACGACAAGGGTGTTATTATCCGACAGGAGACGGATGCCAAGACAAAGGTGGATAAGAATACACAGATTAACGTAGTGGTCAGCAGCGGAAAAGAAGAAAAGATGGTTATGGTTCCGAGCGTAGTCGGACTGGATGAGGCCGAGGCACAGAAAATGCTGGATGACGCTAATCTCGTGGTGGATTCCAAAGCGTCATATGACAGCAGCGTGGAGGAAGGAAAGGTTATATCAACAGATCCGTCTTCCGGCACAGAAGTGAAAGAAGGCAGCAAGGTGACAATGATCGTCAGCATGGGCGCCGAAAAGGTAGCGGTACCGAATCTGGTTGATTTGAGCCAGGAGGATGCAGAAGCGGCACTGACGGCAGTGGGACTTGTTGGAAGCGCTACCGAAGATTATAGTGATAAGTATGAAGCGGGTATTGTTATGTCGCAGAAAACCAAGGCCGATAAGAAAGTGGATGCGGGGACAACGGTTGAGTATGTTGTCAGCAAGGGGCCGAAGGTGGAGATGGTGACGGTGCCACAGCTGATTGGATACAGTGAGGAAGATGCAGTGCAGAGACTGACAGCGAAGGGCTTACAGGCAGGGGCAGTTACATCAGAGTCGAGCAATACTGTAATGGCTGGTTATGTCATTTATCAGTCTGCACCATCCGGAAGTCAGATGGAAAAAGGTTCAAGCGTTGATTTTGTTGTGAGTTCAGGTCCTGAAGCAACTCCGGATCCGGAGAATCCGAGTGACGGAGGCGGAACAGGAAATGGTACTGGCGGCACCACAGAAGGTTATTAATTTATGCAGGGAAAGATTATAAAGGGAATTGCCGGATTCTACTACGTACACGTAGTAGAATCCGGTATTTATGAGTGTAAAGCAAAAGGTGTATTCAGAAAAGAAAAGATCAAACCTCTGGTGGGAGACGATGTGGACATCGAGATTCTGGATGCGGCAGAAAAGACAGGAAATATTGTTCAGATACTGTCCAGAAAGAACGAACTGATCCGTCCCGCAGTGGCAAACGTTGACCAGGCGCTGGTAGTGTTTGCGGTGACTGAGCCGAAGCCTCATTTTAACCTGCTGGACAGGTTTCTTGTTATGATGGAGAGCAAGGAGATTCCGGTGGTTCTGTGCTTTAATAAGAAGGACATAGCCACACAGCCGGAACTGAAAGAACTGCAGGAGATTTACAGGGCCTGCGGATATCAGGTGATATTTACCAGCGCCCTGAATGAAGAGAATATCGGGATTGTAAAAGACGTGCTTTTAGGAAAGACAACAGTAATTGCCGGGCCTTCCGGTGTGGGAAAATCTTCCCTGATCAATCTGCTCCAGACGGAGATCCAGATGGAGACGGGCAGTATCAGCAGGAAGATTGCAAGAGGAAAGCATACGACCAGGCATTCGGAGCTGATAACGATAGACGGGAATTCCTACATTATGGATACGCCTGGTTTTAGTTCCCTGTATGTCAATGATTTTGAAAAGGGGGATCTCAAGTACTATATCAGAGAGTTTGCCCCATATGAAGGCAAGTGCCGGTTTAACGGGTGTGATCATGTGCACGAGCCTGGCTGTGCCGTAAAAGCAGCGGTAGAAAATGGAGAGATCCATACCATACGGTATGAGGATTATCTGGAAATGTATCAGGAATTACAGGAAAAGAAGAGGTATTAGCTTATGAAAAACATTTTGGCACCATCTATTTTATCGGCGGATTTTAAAATTTTAGGGGAACAGATACGGATCACTTCAGATCATGGGGCAGAGTATCTGCATTTTGATGTTATGGACGGGATGTTCGTTCCCAGTATTTCTTTTGGAATGCCCGTGCTGAAATCAATCCAGGGAGTGAGTTCTCAGGTGATGGATGTGCATCTGATGGTAACAGATCCGGGGCGCTATGTGGAGGATTTTCAGGAAGCCGGAGCAGATATTCTGACGGTTCATCTGGAGGCATGTGAGGATGTGCAGGCCGTGCTGGACAAAATCCATGCATGCGGCATAAAGGCGGGGGTTTCGATCAAGCCCGCTACACCGGTGGAAGAGCTGCTTCCTGTTCTGGATCAGGCGGAAATGTTTCTGATCATGAGTGTGGAGCCGGGATTTGGCGGACAGGCATTTATCCCGGAATCACTGGAGAAGATTAAAAACCTGCGTTCTATGCTGGATGAGCGTGGACTGAATGCAGACATCGAGGTTGACGGCGGGATTTACCAGAGCAATGTAAAAGAAGTTCTGGATGCCGGTGCGAATATAATTGTTGCAGGTTCTGCGGTATTTAAAGGCGGGATTGCAGAAAATGTTACAGGATTAATGGAGATTTTAAAAGAAAATGAATAAACGAACAGTGATCGTCAGCGGCGGGGTTCTGGAGGAAGAGTTTGCCGCTGCTATCTTAAAGGATGAGAAGACGGAATTTATTATCGGCGTGGACAGAGGACTCATCTTCCTTTACGAGCATAATATCCTCCCCGACTATATTGTAGGCGACTTTGACAGTGCGCCTGCGGAAGTCATTGCTTACTATAAAGAAGAGACAAAGGTACCGATCCGGGAATTTAATCCCGTGAAGGATGCATCTGATACAGAAATTGCGTTGAGGCTGTGCCTGGATCTGCGCAGGCAGAACATTCTGATACTGGGCGGAACCGGCACCAGGCTGGATCATGTATGGGCGAATGTACAGACCCTGAAAGTGGCGCTGGATGCCGGTGCGGATGCCAGGATTGTGGACGGGCATAATCGGATACGGCTTCTGAAAGAGGGGCTGGTTCTAAAAAAAGAGGAAGCCTATGGTCCGTATTTTTCCGTATTTCCTCTGGGCGGCGAGGTGGAGGACTTTAACATAACAGGAGCCAAATATCCGCTGAGCCATCATATACTGACGCCCTTTGACAGCCTGTGTGTCAGCAATGAGATAGAGGACGATGAAGTGAAGATCTCATTTCCGTATGGGATTGTTGTATTGATGGAGACACGGGACTGATGCTGGCGGAGCTGATCATGTAATCTGGTTAATAGAAAAATATATCCGAAGGGTGGTCTGTAAGACGTGTCCTTCGGACAGATCTGGAGCAAAGCTGCAGGAAAAAAGATTAAGATACAGAGAGGATTTGACTTATGAAATTAGGAATTGTTGGATTACCCAATGTTGGGAAAAGTACGTTGTTTAACTCTTTAACAAAGGCGGGAGCTGAATCAGCGAACTATCCGTTCTGCACGATAGACCCGAATGTGGGCGTTGTGACAGTGCCGGACAAGCGACTGGATGTGCTGGGGGAAATGTACCACACGAAGAAGATTGTTCCTGCGGCCATTGAATTTGTAGATATAGCGGGCCTTGTAAAAGGTGCATCCAAAGGGGAAGGTCTGGGCAACCAGTTTCTGGCAAACATTCGTGAAGTAGACGCGATCGTACATGTTGTAAGATGTTTCGAGGACAGCAACATCGTACATGTGGACGGCAGCATCGACCCGCTGCGGGATATAGAAACAATCAACCTGGAGCTGATTTTCTCAGATCTGGAAATCCTGGAGAGAAGAATTGCAAAGACTGTGAAGGTGGCAAGAAACGATAAGTCAGCCGCAAAAGAACTGGGACTTCTGGAGCGGATCAAAGCGCATCTGGAAGAGAACAAAATGGGGAAAAGCTTCAGCACAGATGATGATGACGAACAGGAATGGCTGGAGAGCTATAACCTGCTGACCCGCAAGCCGGTGATCTTTGCGGCAAACGTAACCGAGGATGTTCTGGCAGACGATGGCGCGTCCAACACCGGTGTAAAGGCGGTACGCGAATATGCCGAACAGGAAGAATGTGAAGTATTTGTAGTTTGTGCCCAGATAGAGCAGGAAATCGCAGAGCTGGATGATGAAGAGAAAAAAATGTTTTTGGAAGATTTAGGATTAGAAGAGTCAGGACTGGAGAAACTGATAAAAGCCAGTTACCATCTCCTTGGCCTGATCAGCTACCTGACGGCAGGAGAGCCGGAGGTCCGTGCATGGACAATCAAGCGCGGTACAAAAGCACCCCAGGCTGCCGGGAAGATACATTCCGACTTTGAACGCGGGTTCATCCGGGCGGAAATCGTAAGCTACGATGATCTGATGGCATGTGGAACACATGCAGCAGCCAAAGAAAAAGGACTTGTCAGACTGGAAGGAAAAGAATACGTAGTACAGGACGGAGACATTATTTTGTTTCGCTTTAACGTATAGATTGCGTAGGGGTCTGACCCCTTTGCCAAAGGGGTCAGACCCCTAAAGGGAGCACAAAAGGAGTATAGGATATGCATTATAATATAAACTTCCCGCATTTGGGGATTCATCTGGAACATGTGGGTAAATCGATTACTGTTTTTGGATTTGACATTGCTTATTACGGGATTATTATTGGATGTGCGATTCTGATCGGTTTTTTGATTGCCACATCCGAGGCGAAGCGGACGAGGCAAAATCCGGAAGACTATCTGGATATGGGAATCATCGGCGTTGTCTGTGGTATTGTGGGTGCAAGACTATACTATGTAGCATTCTCCTGGGATATGTATAAGGACAACCTCCTTGATATTCTGAACCTTCGTGAGGGTGGACTGGGGATATACGGCGGTGTGATAGCAGCGGTAATTACAGTGCTGGTTTTTGCAAGGGTGAAAAAATTAAGTGCGCCCCAGATCTTTGATACGGTCGCGATGGCTCTTGTGAACGGACAGATGCTGGGACGCTGGGGAAATTTCTTCAACCGTGAAGCTTTCGGAGGATATACGGACAGTCTGTTCGCCATGCAGCTGCCCTTAGATGCAGTACGGACCAGCGATGTAACAGAGACCATGAGAGCAAATATACAGGTGATAGACGGGGTGAACTATATTCAGGTCCACCCAACCTTTTTATATGAGTCTCTCTGGTGCCTGGCAATATTTATTCTCCTGTTCATTTACAGAAAACATAAGAAATATGAGGGAGAACTGTTTCTGCTGTATCTCTTCGGATATGGTCTTGGCAGAGCATGGATTGAAGGCCTGAGAACAGATCAGCTCCTAATACCGGGGATTGGTTTCCCTGTTTCTCAGCTGCTTGCAGGAATTATCGTTGTAGTGACCGGAGCAATGCTGATTTACTTCCGCAAAAATCATAAAAGGGCCCCCTTTATGAAAAGCGGCAAAACATACGAACCAAAGCCGGACAAACCGGTAGGCAAAAAAAGACCCCGGGCAAAAGACAGGCTGTTTAAATAAAGGCTCAAACCGGCCTGACCGTACAGCACAAAACAATTCAGGCGCTCTAATCCTGTAAACAACAAAATAAACTGGGAATATAAACTGCCATTTAAATTAAACAAAACAAGCGAAAGGGCTGTTGCAATAAATGATGAATAATCATTATCTGCAACAGCCCTTTCACATATGTTATAATTGATTTTAACTAAGGAGGTGTCTATGGGCAAAAAAAGTATATGGGCAGCGGTCCTCATAGCCGTATGTGCCCTTGCAGGTATTTTTTTATTATATCAGAACGAAAACGAACCGGAAAAAAAGGAACCTGTCCAGATTGCCGTGTCTTTCTGTGATACTGCCAATTCCCGGACGACAGCGATCTGGCAGGACGTGCTGGACAGCATCCAGAGAGCAGAAATGTCGGTTGAGTGGCGAAGTGCCGATGCCGATGCGGACAAGCAGAAGAAAGATGTCCGGGAGCTGCTGGAATACAGCCCCGAGTACCTGGTCGTTATGCCGGTCCAGACACGGGGGCTGGAGGAGGAACTGCTTCAGGCAGAAGCGGCAAAGACAAAGATCATATTACTGGACCGGACCATCGATAATTTTAAAAATATTTCGGTACTGGCTGAGGTGCGGACAGATGCCGTGTGGGAGGGCGAGGAGTGCGCCCGGCTGCTGGCCGATTTTTTTGACGGCAGGGAAGGGGCCGTTCTGGAGATCAGCGGGGAGAAGGGATCCTCTATTAATAAGATGCACAGTACCGGTTTCAGGAACCGGCTGAGAGATTATGAAAACCTGGAGATCGCTGGAATTACAGAGGGCGGCGGTGACAGAGGGACTGCGCGCAATAATGTGCTCAGTTACTTTCTAAGCAGCCCTGGTACTGTCAATGCCGTTTTTGCCAATACAGATGAAGAAGGAATCGGCGCTATAGATGCACTGGAGGAGCTGGGACTTCGGGGAGAGGTGCCTGTTGTTTCAATCAACGGAGTGAAGGACGTGAAGAATGCAATCGGCGCCGGAGGTTATCTTGGATGTGTGGAGGCTGTTCCCTATCTTGGCGAAACGCTGATGGAAGTGATTCAAAAAGATCAGGCAAAGACACGGCAGGACGATGAAAACATACTGAGAGGTACCGTCTATACGGCGGAAAACCTGAGTCAGATGCAGGGGTATTAGCTTATGAAGAAAAAATCAATAAGGGATAAACTGCTGAAAAATTTTTCGCTGTTCTCTTTGATTCCTGTCATCATTTTCTGTATTGTCATGCTGATCTATATCGCCTCCAATGTTCAGGGGAAGAGAAAAGATTCTGTCTGCTCGGATCTGGAACATCAGGCCACCCAGCTTGACAAGGTCCTGCTGCAGGCCTACCAGATCGGGCAGACGGTTGCAGAAGACGAGATGGTGAACCAGGAACTGGCGGGCAGCTTCAAAAGCGAAAGACAACGCTATGAAAGTGAAATCAGACTGAACAGCCAATTACTGGGTATTTCCAGATATTTTGACGAGAATATCAAGGTCTATATAGTGGGGGAAAACGGGGGAGTATATAAAAACAGCCCTTATTCCCTCGAAGAAAAAGAGTATGAGAGAGAAGCATGGTATGAACAGATCAAGGAGTCCGGGGAGCCCAGCTGGTTTGAACTACATAGTAAGTCGTATTTTGTGAAAACGGAAGAAAAAGAATTTATTTCACTGGGGATACCGGTGAGTGAAGAAAAAACGGGACGTATTCTGGGCTGTGTCATGGTGGAAATCGGAGTCTTTGACATACTCCACACCGCGGAAACTCAGGAGGAACAGGGAAATCTTTATCTGTTCTATCCCGACACGAATATCAAAATCATTGACGGTCAGGTGGAACTGTATGACAATGACAGGGTTACCCTGATACAGAAAGATGGTATAGCAGGACACGAACAGGTGGAGGCGGAACAGCCGGAAATCCTGGAGACGGCAAAGTTTCTGACATACTGGAAGAAGGATTTCCAGGAAAAGGGGTTTGGCCAGGTTGCCAGATTTGTCACGGCATATCAGCAGCTCAATGCAAATGACTGGATTCTGGCATATAGTATGCCTAAGGTAGAGTATTACCGGCTTCTGATTAGTGTGCTAATTGTATCTGTGCTAGTAACGGTCATTCTGATTCTCATCGCATATTCGGTATCATGCCGCGTATCGGGCAGTATCACAAGGCCTATACTTTCGCTGAAAGAAGATGTAGAGAAAGTGCAGGAGGGTAATTTTGAGATTGTGGTGTCCTGTGAATCGGAGGATGAAATTGGAGAGCTGGCCCAGCAGTTTAACGAGATGGTCACGGAAATCCGGAATCTGATGGACCGCATACAGACAGAGCATGAGCGTCAGCGCCACTATGAACTGCTTCTGCTTCAGGCCCAGATCAATCCCCATTTCCTGTATAATACGCTGGATTCCCTCATGTGGCTGATACGTATGGAAAATCATGCAGATGCGGAAAAGATGCTGGAAGCGCTGACGCGGTTCTTTAAAACCGGCCTGAATAAGGGCAGGGAGATTGTTTCAGTAAAACAGGAGATCTCCAACGTGGAAAGTTATCTGACGATACAGCTTATGCGGTATAAGAAAAAGTTGTCGTTTTCGATTGCTATGGATGAAGAGATCCGGGACTTTAAGGTACCAAAGCTGATCCTTCAGCCACTGGTGGAAAATGCTGTATACCATGGACTCAAAGGAAAAGAGCAGGGCGGCAGTATTGCAGTGGACTGCAGAAAGAGAGACGGTGTGATCGTGCTGTGCGTATCAGATGACGGGCTGGGGATGGATGAAGAGCAAAGAAAACAGATCCAGAAGCAATTGTCGGAAGGGATTGTGGAGGAATCTGAGAGCTACGGCCTTACAAATGTGAATGAGCGTCTGAAGTTTTTCTTTGGGGACAGTTGTACGATGTCCGTGGAGAGCGCACAAAATGAAGGCACTAAAGTCTGGATTGAGATAAGAGAGGAAGAGGTATATGTACAAAATCGTGATAGCTGATGATGATGAGATCCAGCTCCAGGGAATGTGCTGCGCGTTTCCCTGGGCGGAACTGGATATAGAGGTCGCGGCGGGAGTGGATGACGGAGATAAGGCACTGGAAGCAGTGGTGGAAATGCGCGCAGATATCCTTCTGACTGATATAAAAATGTCGAATATGGACGGGCTGCACCTGACGGAGCAGATACGCCGCCTCAGTCCCGATACGCGGGTTGTAATTATGAGCGCATACGATGATTTTCAGTTTGCCCAGAAAGCATTGAGGCTTGGCGTGGACGATTATCTGCTGAAGCCGGTGGATCTGCATCAGATGAGAGAGACCATGCATCAGATTGTATTTCAGAAAGAAGAAGAGAAGAGACGGGCAGAAGCAGAAAAGCGCAGCAAAAGACTGGGGGAGATGGTGCCAGCGGATGAGGAGATACTGGAAGAGACCTTTTTCCAGAATGTTCTGAACAGGACGTATTCCAGGGAGGCATGCAAAAGGCTGGAGACTCCATACCTGCATTGCCCGCGGCAGAAATGGATGGTGCTGGAAGCGGTGTTCGAGGGTCTGGAGGAAAGCACCGGAAAGCATAAGGTACTCACAGAGGTCAGCAGTCAGTGGGATTACCGATATGTCCGGAGCCTTGGATATCATCTGATCTGCTGTTATGGGACGGAGCACGAACTTCCAGAGAAGGTGGAACGCTTTAAAGAGGAGTGCAGAGAACAGTTGAGAATAGTGGAACCCTCGGCATCAGTCACGTTTATCAAGGGCTCTGTTGTATCAGAACTTTACTATCTGAGCCTCTCCTACGAGAAAATCCTGCAGATCAGGAGCTATGAGTTTGACGGCAAAAATAACGGGGACTTATCGGAAAAGGATCTGGACAGGTATTTTAATGAAAATCATACCGTAAATAAAACGCTGGCGGAGTATCTTGCAAAGCTGGTCTCCATGGGGAATACGGACATGCTTCCCGAGTACGTGGACAAGCTGAAAAACAACCTGAAATATGCGGGAAATGATTCGATTCTGATGCTTTCATTTTCCCTCAGCGCCATATTGGGGGAGCTGAAAGGAACGGCCGGACTTGCGGATAAGGGAGAAAATGGCCTGGATGAGCTGTACTATAGAATTATCAGGCAGAATTCACTGGATGAGGCAATGGAACTTTTGGAATCGGAGCTGCAAAGGCTGGCCGAAACGGCAAGAGGGCAGGAGAGTATTACGGTCCGGCAGAGTGTGCAGAGAGCATGTAATTACATTGAAGAACATTTTTCTGACCCGGCGCTGCGAATCGGGGAGGTGGCTGTGGAGGTGGGGCTGAGCCAGAGCTATTTCAGCGCTGTTTTCACGGAAGTGACAGGGGAGAGTTTTACGGATTATCTGATTGAACGGAGAATGAAGGAGGCGCAGCTGCTTCTGATGAATTCGGACTATAAGATTCAGGAGATTGGCTATAAGGCCGGTTATGATAATCCTGCCTATTTCAGTGCGGCCTTTAAGAAGTTTACGGGTGTCAGTGTGTCAAGGTATAAGGATATGATAAAACGGGAATTCGACTGAGGAAAAACGCGGTATGAAGGCTTCACAGCCGGATTGGTACCGGATGAAAAGACAGGTGGGGCGTATAACCTGTGATTTCATCCGGTTTTTATTTCCGTGGGATGTGAGCTGCAGTTTAAGGTTTAGAAATAATATGAATGATTAAAAGACCGTATGATTTCTAAAGGTTATCGTATGATATTGGATTATCAAAAAGGAAGACAAAATTTATAATAAGAGTATCTTAAGTGGAAGGAGAAAAAAGTATGAAAAAGAAGATTTTAAGTGTGTTGGTAGCAGCGGTAATGGTATTCTCACTGGGGGCCTGCGGGCTTGTGAAAACATCGGATGATTCCCAGAGCAGCGGGGATGCGGGCAAGAAAGACGGGGAGAACAAAACCCTGAAGGTAGGTTATACCGTACAGAGTATGGAGAATGCGTATTTTGTTTCCATCGTGGAGGGAATGAAAGCGGCAGCAAAGGAAAAGGGAATTGACCTGGTGGTTGCGGATGCAGCGGCAGATGCGTCCAAACATATCAGCCAGATCGAGGATTTTGTTTCCCAGGGTGTGGACGCAATCATTATAAGCCCTGTTGACCAGGAAGCTCCTGCAGATGCGGTGAAGAAAGCACAGGATGCAGGGATTCCGGTGATCAGCCTGGATCAGGAAGTAAAGGGCTCGGATGCATTTTTCGGAATCGATGAGTCAGAATACGGAAGACTCGGCGGTGAACTGGCAGGACAGTGGCTGAATGAAAAAGAAAGCGACGGAACAATCGATGAGATTGTGAATGATAAGGACGAAATCGAAGTGGTTGTTGTACGTTACGACCAGATACCATCGGTCATCAAGCGTGCAGACGGTCTGAAAAAGGGCCTGGAGGATACATATACCGGAGATAAAAAAATCAACTATGTATATGAGCAGAATGCTGCGGATGCGGATACAGGATACAATCTGTCTGAGACGGCGCTCACTTCCAATCCGAAAGTATCCATGTTTATCTGCATTAACGATTCCTCTGCGCTCGGTGTGTACGAATCCTGTCTGACGCATAAGGAACATACACCGGACAATACATGTATCATCGGCCTGGACGCGCTTCCGGAGGCACTGAAGCTGATCTCACAGGATACGATGTACAAGGGAACGGTAGATATCAAACCGGCAGAGAAAGGCGCGGATGTGCTGGATCTGGTACAGGATGTTATTAAGAACGGGCCGAAATCCGAAATGATCGTGTATGATATGAGCCAGGTTACAAAGGAAAATATTGGAGATTACGATATTAAATAGTATAAGGTGAGGGCAGAATGATGGAGCAGAACATACTGGAGTTAAAACATATTACAAAGCTTTATCCCGGAGTAGTGGCCCTCGATGATGTCTCCCTGGGTTTTGCCCGGGGAGAAGTGCATGCCATTGTCGGTGAAAACGGTGCAGGAAAATCTACTTTCATAAAGGTGATCACAGGTGCCATCCAGCCGACTTCCGGGGAAGTAGTGTTTGAAGGCAGGGCAATCGAAGACAATTCGCCGCAGAAATCGATGGGGCTGGGAATCACGGCAATCTATCAGGAACTGAATCTTCTGAAACACCTGTCTGTTGCTGAGAATATTTATTATAACCGTTACAGGAAAAAGCATGGAATGATCGACTTCAGAGGTATGGAGTCTGATGCTTCGAAGGTGATAGCAAGGCTTGGTGTCAAGATAGACCCCAAAGTGCTTGTGAAGGAGCTTTCCGTAGGGTATCAGCAGCTGGTGGAAATTGCAAAGGCGCTGTCCCAGGATGTGAAAGTTATGATCATGGATGAGCCGTCGGCGGCGCTGACAAATAACGAACTGGAGTATCTGTTCGAGATCGTCAGAACACTGAAAAAAGAAGGGATGGCAATCCTTTATATTTCCCACCGCATGGAGGAGATCTTTGAACTGTGTGACAAAGTATCTGTATTCAGGGACGGACACTATATCCAGACTATGGATGTAAAGGACACGAATCAGGAGGAGCTGATCCGGCTGATGGTTAACAGGGAACTTAAAGACACTTTTCCGGAGTTTATTTCACACAGAGGCGAAAAAGTGCTGGAAGTAAAGCATCTGTCCACAGAGCTTTTAAGAGATGTTTCCTTTTCGGCGTACCGCGGGGAACGCCTGGGATTTGCAGGTCTTGTGGGAGCGGGAAGAACCGAGACTGCGAGGGCGGTTTATGGGGCCGACCGGACATTGGAAGGGGAGATATGGATTCAGGGCCAGCGCGTCAAAATACAGACGCCCGAGGATGCGATCCGCCACAAAATTGCACTGATTCCGGAGGACAGAAAACAGCAGGGATTATTTTTGAACATGTCGGTCAAGGATAACATCAGTTTTGCTTATGCACCTCATCTGACGAACGCGCTAGGAATTATTAAAGGAAAAAAGGAAGAGGAAATCTGCAGGCAGCAGATCACAAAGCTGACAGTCAAGACTCCGTCTGACAGACAGCTGGTGAAAAATTTAAGCGGAGGCAACCAGCAGAAGGTAATTCTTGGAAAATGGCTTTTGATGAACTGCGATATCCTCATTTTTGATGAGCCGACCCGCGGAATTGATGTGGGGGCAAAACAGGAGATATACGAACTGATCAACCAGCTTGCCAGCCAGGGGAAAGTGGTGATCCTCATTTCCTCGGAGCTGCCGGAGCTGATCGGCATGTCGGACAGAGTAATCGTCATGGCAGAGGGACGAATATCCGGTGAATTAGAGAAAGAGGAAATTAATCAGGAAAAAATATTAGAATTAGCTTCAAAAGCACAGGAGGTTTCGAGATGACAGAATGGATACGCGAAAAAGGAAAGAAGATAGAATGGAATAATATGGGCATCATTATAGCGCTGGCGGCTATGATCCTGTTTTTTTCCATCTCTACGACCTCATTTTTAACACCAAATAATCTGGCAAATATTGCAAGGCAGATCTCGATCGTAGGTATCTGTGCGGTGGGGATGACCTGTGTGATCCTGACAGGGGGAATCGACCTGTCAATTGGTTCACTGATCGGGATTGTCGTTGTTACCTGTGCGACGCTGATGAGCAGCGGGGTAAATCCGATTCTGGTTGTTCTCGTTGGATTTATCATCGGAGCAGTGATCGGACTAATCAACGCTACCTGCATTACATATCTGAAAATCCCCCCGATTATAACCACTCTTGGTATGATGATAAGCCTGCGGGGAGCAACATATTTAATTTCCGGCGGCATGCCTATTTACGGGATTCCGGAGGGCTTTAAAATACTGGGGCAGGGAAGCATCGGACTGGTGCCCATTTCCATGCTTATTATGGTCATTGTCTTTATATTCGGTTATATCATGCTCAATAAGACTGTCTTTGGCCGGCGGATCTATGGCATAGGCGGAAACGAGGAGACGACAAGGCTTTCAGGCGTGAATGTGAAAAAAGAGATTTATAAAATCTATATAATGGTTGGTATGCTCGGCGCACTTGCCTCCCTGATCCTGATGTCCCGTGTAAACAGCGGACAGCCCAGTGCAGGAGACGGTTACGAGATGGACATCATCACCGCGGTAGTGCTGGGAGGCGTCAGCGTAAGCGGAGGTGAGGGAAAGCTTTCAAAGGTTATTGTGGGAGTCATCTTCATGGGAGTCCTGGCAAACGGTATGATGATGCTGAATATTAACGAATACTGGCAGAGGGTTGTGAAGGGAATCGTACTGATCGTGGCGGTTGCCGTGGATATCCGGTCAAGAGAAAAGAAAGCAAAGCTGAAGGCAGCATAAATTTGGAGGTCGATTTTATGGAAAATACAAATTTTGATACCCAAAGGGCATGCCGCAATTCATGCCCTGCGGGCGGGTCCGCAGTAAACTGCGGAACAATGTATGATCTGGGTCTGGAAACGAAACCGGATTTTGTAGAATGTATGAAGCGCATATATGCATGGTATGACGGCGAAATTCTGGACCGTGTGCCCATAAGGTTTTCAGCCCACAATGAGGAATATGATACAGACGATTCAACAGGCAGCTGGAGCAGCCTGAAACAAAGGTGGTTCGATACAGAGTATCAGGTGTCAGCCTTTGAAAAGAAAGTATATGCAAACCAGTGGCTGGGCGAAACATTCCCCATATACTTTCCGAATTTGGGGCCCAACTTTTTCGCCGCAGTACTTGCCGGCTGCGAACTGGAATTCGGGGAAGTAACTTCCTGGTGCGAGCCGCAGATTTTCTGTGAGGAAGATCTTGAAAAGAT
The DNA here is from genome assembly GCF_000190355.1 of Clostridium sp. D5. Lineage (NCBI taxonomy): Bacteria > Bacillati > Bacillota > Clostridia > Eubacteriales > Clostridiaceae > Clostridium > Clostridium sp. D5. The sequence goes on from NZ_GL870809.1 coordinate 1,070,891, forward strand.
CCGTTTCCATCCGGAGAGTGAATACTATCAGAAAATGCTGGAGATGATGGATTATGCTCTGGAGCGGTGTGAGGGCCGGTTTATGGTGGGCTATACGGATATGCATCCGAGCCTGGACTGTGCCGCAGCCCTGCGGGGGACCCAGGAGTTGTGCATGGATATGTACGATGACATGGACTTTATAAAAAAAATGGTACAAAAATGTTTTGAACCTTTTTTCCCCATGATGGAAGTATTCCACGAAAAATTAAAAGCAAAAAGGCAGCTGTCCGTCTCCTGGATGGATATCCCCTCCTACGGGACAATGCATATCCCGAGCTGTGACACCGGGGCCATGATCTCCAAAGATTTTTTTAATGAGATCTCACTGCCTTACATCAAAAAAGAGAGTGAACACTTTGAACACAATATCTTTCATCTGGACGGAAAAGGCGTTGCAAACCATATCGACGAAATCCTGAAAATCGATCAGATCCAGGCTATCCAGTGGGTACAGGGCGTAGGTGCAGATAAGCCCATCATGCAGTGGGTACCGTTTATCAAAAAGATTCAGGCAGCAGGCAAAAGCATAGTCGTTGACCTGGAACTGCAGGAACTGGAAGGGTTTATAGATGCAGTATCCCCGAAGGGAATCTATCTGTGTATGAATGAAAAAAATCCGGAACAGCAGAAACGCGTCATAAACCGGCTACTAAGGTGGGTTTAGCGGATGAGCTTTAGTCTCATTTGCGGATGGGGGGACGCTGATGACAAGGCGAGTCTGGCGCGCGGCGGGGCAATGTCTGCTGGTGAAATGTCCTGACACTTCGCGAAGAAGCTGTAGAAGAAAATGGGAGAAAAATGGAGGTACATGCCGC
>NZ_GL870809.1:1072219-1089208 GCF_000190355.1 Clostridium sp. D5
AGTCCGGTGGGGGACGGGGCAATGTCTGCTGGTGAAAAGTCCATAAAGCAAGCGTTAGAAGCTGTTGAAGAAAGCGGAAGTAAAATGGAGGGCAAAATTTGCCTTACCAGGCAAATTTTGATGCCGCCTGCGGCGCGAATGCATCGGCATTCGGGCCAAATGCGGCATGTACCTCCATTTTACTTCCGCTTTCTTCTACAGCTTCTTCGCGAAGTGTCAGGACATTTCACCAGCAGACATTGCCCCGTCCCCCACCGGACTCGCCTTGTCATTCGCGTCCCCCCTTCGCAAAAAAAGCCCAATTCCCCCCTTCTTGTATTCAAAAATAAACAAAAAATGGGGTGCCCCGACTAGACTTTTGCCGCTTTAGGCGATATAATGGAAACACATGTGAAAAAATAAACTTTTACAATGTAATTTTAAGGAGGAACAAGAAATGGCAAGAAAAATGAAGACCATGGATGGTAACCAGGCGGCAGCTCACGTTTCCTATGCGTATACGGAAGTTGCAGCAATCTACCCAATCACCCCATCATCTGTTATGCCAGAACATATCGACGAGTGGGCTACTGAGGGCAGAGAAAACATTTTCGGACAAACTGTTCAGGTAACAGAGATGCAGTCTGAAGCGGGTGCAGCCGGAGCCGTACATGGTTCATTAGCAGCAGGAGCTTTGACAACCACATTTACAGCATCTCAGGGATTACTCTTAATGATCCCTAACTTATATAAAGTAGCCGGAGAATTATTACCAGGTGTATTCAACGTATCAGCACGTGCAATCGCAAGCCATGCACTGTCAATCTTCGGTGATCACTCCGACGTATATGCCTGTCGCCAGACCGGAGCTGCTATGCTCTGCGAAGGAAGCGTTCAGGAAGTTATGGACCTGACAGCAGTTGCACACTGTGCAGCACTCGAAGGAAAGATTCCGTTTATCAACTTCTTTGACGGATTCAGAACATCCCACGAGATCCAGAAGATCCAGGCCTGGGATTATGAAGACCTGAAAGATATGGTAAACATGGACGCTATCGATGAATTCCGTGCACACGCACTGAATCCAAACCACCCATGCCATAGAGGTTCCGCTCAGAATCCTGATATCTTCTTCCAGGCTAGAGAAGCATGTAACCCATATTATGATGCTCTTCCGGGAATCGTTCAGAATTACATGGACAAAGTGAATGCCAAGATCGGCACAGATTATAAACTGTTCAACTACTATGGAGCAGAAGATGCAGAGCGCGTTATCGTAGCTATGGGTTCTGCTTGTGATACAATCGAAGAGACAATTGATTACCTGCTTGCAGCAGGCGAAAAAGTTGGTGTTGTAAAAGTTCGTCTTTACAGACCATTCTGCGCAGAAGCGCTGATCAATGCAATTCCTGAGACTGTTAAGACAATTTCTGTACTTGACAGAACAAAAGAACCAGGATCTCTTGGAGAGCCATTATACCTGGACGTTGTTGCTGCACTCAAAGGAACGAAGTTTGATGCAGTACCTGTACTGTCAGGACGTTACGGATTAGGTTCCAAAGATACAACACCAGCTCAGATCGTAGCTGTATTCAACAACACAGAAAAACAGAAATTCACAATCGGTATCGAAGATGATGTGACAAATCTGTCCCTGGATGCAGGCGCTCCGCTTGTAACCACTCCGGAAGGAACGATCAACTGTAAGTTCTGGGGTCTTGGAGCAGATGGTACTGTAGGTGCCAACAAGAACTCCATCAAGATCATCGGTGACAACACAGATATGTACGCTCAGGCTTACTTTGACTATGACTCAAAGAAGTCCGGCGGTGTAACAATGTCACACTTACGTTTTGGTAAGAAGCCAATCAAGTCCACATACCTGATCAAACAGGCTAACTTTGTAGCATGCCACAACCCATCTTATATTGACAAATATAACATGGTTCAGGAGCTGGTTGACGGAGGAACATTCCTGCTGAACTGCCCATGGGATGCAGAAGGACTTGACAAACACTTACCGGGACAGGTAAAAGCATTTATTGCAAATCACGGCATTAAGTTCTATACAATCGATGGTATCAAGATTGGTAAAGAGATCGGACTCGGCGGACGTATCAATACAGTACTTCAGTCTGCATTCTTCAAACTTGCAGCAATCATTCCGGAAGAAGAAGCAATCGACCTTATGAAGAAAGCAGCGAAAGCTACTTACGGAAGAAAAGGTGACAAGATTGTACAGATGAACTACGATGCAATCGATGCAGGTGCTAAGCAGGTTGTAGAGATCACAGTACCGGACAGCTGGAAAGATGCGGATGATGAAGGTCTGACAACTCCTCATGTTGATGAGAACGGTAAGAAAGACGTTGTTGATTTCGTTAAGAATATCCAGGCCAAAGTAAATGCTCAGGAAGGTAACTCACTTCCGGTATCTGCATTCAATGAATATGTAGATGGTTCTACACCGTCAGGTTCTTCTGCATACGAAAAACGTGGTATCGCAGTTGATATTCCGATGTGGAAGCCTGAGAACTGTATTCAGTGTAACCGCTGTGCATATGTTTGCCCGCATGCAGTTATCCGTCCGGTTGCCCTGACTGAAGAAGAGATGGCAAAAGCTCCGGAAGGACTTAAGACAATCGATATGGTCGGAATGCCTGGTATGAAGTTTACAATAACTGTATCAGCATATGACTGTACAGGATGCGGATCTTGTGCGAATGTCTGCCCAGGTAAGAAGGGTGAAAAAGCACTTGTTATGGAGAACATGGAAGCAAATGCAGGAATTCAGGAATACTTCGATTTTGGTACAGAGATTCCTGTAAAACCAGAGGTTGTTACAAAGTTCAAAGAAACAACTGTTAAGGGAAGCCAGTTCAAACAGCCTCTTCTTGAATTCTCAGGAGCTTGTGCAGGATGTGGTGAGACACCTTACGCTAAGTTAATCACACAGTTATTCGGTGACAGAATGTATATTGCAAACGCAACAGGATGCTCCTCTATCTGGGGTAACTCTTCACCGTCTACACCATATACAGTAACACCAGAGGGAAAAGGACCGGCATGGTGCAACTCTCTGTTCGAAGATAACGCAGAGTTCGGATATGGTATGCTGCTCGCTCAGAACACAATCAGAGAGAGAATGAAAGGCATCGTAGAGAACTTCGCTGAGAACGCAGAAAATGCAGACGTTAAAGCAGCTGCACAGGAATACCTGGATACATTTGCAAGCGGCGCTACAAACGGAACAGCTACAGACAAGCTTGTTGCAGCAGTAGAGGCATGTGACTGTGACTGCGCAGACAAGGCAGAACTGCTGAAACACAAAGACTTCCTCGCTAAGAAATCCCAGTGGATCTTCGGTGGTGACGGATGGGCTTACGATATCGGATTCGGCGGTGTTGACCACGTATTAGCAAGTGGAAAAGACATCAATATCATGGTATTCGATACAGAAGTTTACTCCAACACAGGCGGACAGTCTTCAAAGGCTACAAAGACAGGTGCTACAGCACAGTTCGCAGCAGGCGGAAAAGAAACAAAGAAGAAAGACCTTGCAGGAATCGCTATGAGCTATGGTTATGTATACGTAGCACAGATTGCTATGGGTGCTGACTACAACCAGACAGTAAAAGCAATTGCAGAGGCAGAGGCTTATCCGGGACCGTCACTCATCATCGCTTACGCTCCATGTATCAACCATGGTATCAAGAAAGGTATGAGCAAAGCTCAGACTGAGGAGCAGATGGCAGTAGAATGCGGATACTGGAATAACTTCAGATTCAATCCTGAAGCTGAGGGTGCGAAGTTCACACTCGACAGCAAAGAACCAAAACAGGAAGAATATCAGGCATTCCTTGACGGAGAAGTTCGTTACAATGCCCTGAAGAGAGCGAATCCGGAAAAAGCTGCTAAACTCTTCGCTCTGAATGAGAAAGAAGCTATGGAAAGATATGCTTACCTGAAGAAACTGGTTACTCTTTACGGAGAGGAATAAGAAGGACGGTTTTCCCACGGGGAGCCGCAGGTTATAAAAGGGGCGGTACACTTATTACAGTGTACCGCCTTTTCGATATGGCCGGCTCATTTAAAGCCGCCTTCGGCGAGGAGTCTATATGAATGAAAATATATTTGTCGCACTGCTGATTGTCGGGCTTCTTGTTATATTCGGCCTGATTTCTTTCTTTGACCAGAAAAGAAGGCTGCGCAAAATGAAGCGGAGAATGCTCTATTATTATGGGCGCGACAGAGAAATTGAATATTCGGACGAAGTTCTTTCAGTGATTGGTGCCTATACGGAGGCGAAAGACACCATGGTGGACGATATCACCTGGAACGATCTGGGTCTGGATTCTGTATTTATGAAGATTAATCATACATGGTCTTTTGCCGGCGAGGATTATCTGTATTATCTGATGCATATTCCGGCGGAAGGGCCTGTATCCTGTGAGGAACAGGAGGAGATGATCAGATACTACCAAACTCATGAGAAGGAGCGTCTTGAGATGCAGATGGAATTTGCCAGGATTGGTAAGAACCATAATTATTCCGCATACTCCTATATCATGAACAGTATTGATCTCAGCAAGACTGTTCCGGTTCAGCATTATGCGGCACTGCTGCTTCTGATCGCGGCAGTCATATGCGTAATCGCAGCACCGGCAGCAGGCATCGGCTTTCTAATTCTCTGTATGGGTGTAAATATTGCGGTGTATATGTCCCAGAGGAGGAAACTGGACGCTTCTATACAGGCGCTTCATCTCTTTCTGAAGCTGGAGGAGGGCGCAGGGAAAATCGTGAAGAAAAAGCTGGTCTGCAGTGAAGCATATCAGAAGCGGCTGGAGCAGAATTATAAGAAACTGAAAAAGCAGATCGGAAATATGGCTTTTATCAAGTCGGCAAATGCGGACAGCCAGTCTTTAACGGAAATCGTGCTGGATTATATCCGGATGATTTCTCATATAGACTGCATTCAGTTTTACAAATGTATGAAGAGGCTGGAAAAATCCATAGATGTGGTGGAAGATATCATAAGCACCATGGGCTTTCTGGAGAGTCTGATATCCATCGGTTCTCTGAGGGAGTCGCTGCCGTATTACTGTACTCCTGAATTTACAGAAGAGCCTGTGCTGGAAATCGTGGATGCATATCACCCGGAATTATCCGAACCGGTTCCCAATTCTGTCAGGGCAGAGCGGGGAATTCTGATTACAGGTTCCAATGCATCAGGAAAGTCTACATTCCTGAAGACGATTGCCTTAAATGTGGTACTGGGGCAGTCGATCCATACCTGTTCCGCCAGGCAGTACACGGGCGCTGGTTCCGTGTATTTTCATCCATGGCCCTGCGGGACAATCTGTATAATGGAGAGAGCTATTACATCGCGGAGATCCGGGCCCTGAAAAGAATCTTTGACTGGGAGGGAGAAGAGACGGTTCTTTGCTTCGTGGATGAAGTACTCAGAGGTACCAACACAGTCGAAAGAATTGCCGCTTCCGCGCAGGTGCTGAAGAAATTCAGCGAGCGCGGCATACTTTGTTTTGCAGCGACTCATGATATTGAGCTGACCTATCTGCTGGAAGAGCAGTACGGGAATTATCATTTCCAGGAGCAGGTTCTTGAGCAGGAGGTTGTCTTTGACTATCTGCTCTATGAAGGACGATCTAATTCCAGAAATGCAATCCGGCTGCTGGAAATTCTCGGGTATGATCCGGATATCACAGCCGGTGCTGAGAAGATGGTCGAAGGTTTTCTGGAGACGGGGAAATGGGGGTCCACGGCCAGCTGATCGAACCAGTCCATAATCTTAAACAGCACGGAAAGTCGGAACCCGCTGTTTTATTGCATAAAAACAAAGACTTCCGAGTGGGAGTATGTTCCCATCGAAAAGTCTGTTTTGACCTGCTGGACACGAATATCAAATTTTGCTAAAATAAAAAAGGTAGAACCATGATTAGTTATCCTTATCAATATCTGTGAATTCGACGACGTCCCAGATATTACAATTCAGCATTTTACAGATGTCCTGCAGTGTGTTTAAGGTAATGCTCTTGTTTTTCCTTAGGGAATCCAGTGTCCCATTGGAAAAATGACAATCATTTATTAGTTTGTATTGTGTGATGCCCTTCTCTTTCAGAGTTTTCCACAATGGAGCGTAACTTATAATAATACTCACTCCCTTCGATCCGTTAAATTAATTATAGGAAAGATCATTCAATTGCACATTGCCGGGAATCCGGCCATGTAACGTCCTGGCGCACACCGATCTGCAGCAGGAATCGGCAGATAATATGACAGATAAGTGTGAAAATAGTGAAAGATAAAAACGGAGACTATGCAATTTGACGGATATCTTTAATTGTTAAAATACAGCAAGTTAAAAAATGACAAAAACATGGCGGAAAGATACATGGAGATTGGATAATATTACTGATAAAATTCATGTATACCTGGAGGGCAGGAACAATATGTACCCTGTGGGCGGATTAACAGCAAAGCTGTATTTAATAACAAAGGGAGGGCAACAGATATGAAAAAGCGTATCGCAGCAGTGTTACTGAGCGGAGCTATGGCAGTCTGTACATTAGCAGGATGCGGCTCTGACTCCAAGGAAACTTCGGCAGACAACGGCGGGAGCAAAGGAGGAGGAACTACCATATCCATACTGGCAAGCCAGGACTGGATATATGATGCGGAAATGGAGCTTGGAAAACAGTTTGAGGAGGAGACAGGAATCAAAGTTGACTATCAGATTGTACCATCTGATCAGTATTATAATCTACTGATGACAAAGCTGAACAGCGGGGAAGGCCCGGATATTTTCGGCGGGCAGTCAGGCACTTATGATCTTCTTTCCCAGTATAATATTACGGAAAACGCCATTGATCTGTCCGGTGAGCCATGGGCGGAGTACTACAATGAATTTGCAAAAGAACAGACATCTGCGGAAGGTACACTGTACGGAGCAACATATTTTGATACAACGACAGATTATTATATGATATACAATAAGAGCATCTTTGAAGAAAATGGTGTAACAGAGCCTGCCACCTTCGCAGAGTTTGAAAAAGCATGCGGGAAGCTTCTGGACAAAGGTATTACACCGGTATATGAACCGGTGGGAGATGGATGGCATCATGTGATGTGGTTCTGTGAGATCGGCGGTAAGTATGAAGAGCTTGTGCCTGATATCGTAGACAAGCTTAATAATAATGAAGTAAACTTTGCAGACGTACCGGAATTTAAAGAGGCGCTTGATCAGCTGAATGATCTGGCACAAAAAGGATATTTCGGCGACAACTATTTATCCGATGAGTATGCAGACCTCCCGGCCATTATGGGCAGCGGTGAATACGCTATGACCATAGCAAAACCGGGCTCAATCGCGGAGATTGTGGAGGCATCAGGCGGTACATACACAGAGGATGATTTTGGAATGTTTCTGATTCCGACACTGGACAATGATGTATTGAATGAACATCCATGCGGGCCTTCCAGATTCATATACTCCGGATCGAAACATATAGATGAGGCGAAGCAGTATCTGGAATACATAACAACAAAAGACAGCATTCAGCATATGATCGACAATGAGCCAAAAGTGGAGAATCTTCCGTACGAAGCGGGACAGGAGCCGGCCTACAGCGAGGCTACACAGAAATTCCTGGACTCTTTCGAGAAAAAAGGTGTCGTATTCCAGGATTCGATTAAGTATTTGAATCCCCAGTGGACAGAGCTTGGACAGGACATCGTTTCTATGTTTATTGGAGATATGACTTCGGAGGAAGTATTAAAACAGATTGATTCGAGGAGAGCAACACAGGCTGGTGCAGCAGGTGATGAAGCATGGCAGTAAGATGTAGCAGTTCAGACAGGTCTGAACTGTTACAGTAAGAAAAAAGAGGGAGGCACATTAATTTGTGCCTCCTGTTTTTTTCTCCTGTTCCTGTTTGCGGTAAGCCGTGGGATTGAGTCCGGTAAGCTTCCGGAAGGTTTTACTAAAGTGAAACTGATCGGGATATCCTACGCGTTCTCCGACTTCACGTATCGGCAGCGATGTGTCGGTCAGAAGCTGCCGGGCCTCGTGGATCCGGATATCAGTCAGATATTTCAGCGGAGTGTCTCCCTTGTAGCGGTTAAAAATCTTTGTGAGATATGCGGATGTAAACCCCATGGATGAGGAGAACGAGCTGATATCAATATCATCCATGTAATGCTCACGCATATAAAGCACGGTGTATTCAACGATTTCCTCTGCATGTCTTCCTACAAGCGAAGGGTCCTCCTGAAGCTCAAAAAATTTCTGCAGATGCAGGCGCACACGGCCGAGGGTGTTTTCCAGGTCTTCCTGCACGACCGGCTTCAGCATATAGTCAAAAACTCCCTGTTTCAGGGCTTCGCGAGCATAGTCGAAATCTGCATAACCTGTCAGAATTACGGTCAGGACATGAGGATATTTTTCGTGGATTTTCCTGGCCAGTGCAAGCCCGTCCATGACGGGCATCCGTATATCCGTCATAACAAGGTGTATATTTTCCTTCTTTAAAAGGGCAAGAGCTTCTTGTCCGTTTGAAGCCTGACAGACTACCTTAAAGCCGGCGTCCAGGGCATCAATATGCCGTGACAGAGACTGCATCAAAAGCTGCTCGTCTTCCACAAGTAAAACATTATAATGCTTTAGTTTCGTCATCAAATCTTCCTCCTACTTTTACGGCAGCTCCTCCATCCGGGAGATTACCAAAATCGAATATAAATGTGATTCCATAAATCAGATAAAAACGTATAAATATATTCAGGATACCCATACCGTCCAGTTCCAGGCTTGGCAGCAGGCCGTTCTCCAGTATCTCATCCATCTGGTTCTTCAGGTGGGCAGTGATTTCATCCCCAAAGCCCGGACCGTTATCTTTGACTTCGACGTACCAGCAGTTTTGATCCATATGGCCCGAAATAACAATATGCCACGGCGGAGAGATGCTGGCAGTAAATTTTACTGCGTTTTCTACAAGCAGCTGGATACAGAGCTTGGGGACGGGAAGGTCCAGCATATCGTCATCCACGTCGAACTCATACTGCAGAGAATCGCCAAAACGCAGCTTCATACATTTTAAATATAAATCACAGTGCTCCAGTTCCTCCTCCAGAGAGGATACCTGCTCCTTATTTGAAGAAATATAGCGGAGGATTGAGGTGATATCCTGGCACATCTGTGAGACAGGCCCGGTCAGCCCGTCTTCCGCCATGGCGCCTATGGTGGTAAGTGAATTGTAGAGAAAATGCGGATTCATCTGTGCCTGGAGCGCGAGCATCTGTGCCTGCAGTTCCTGTTCTTTTAATACCAGCATGGTATTGGTCGCATTTTTCTGTGAACGAAGCGCCTCATTCAGAGAATTACGCAGCTTATCTATTTCAATGATCCCGGAGTCTTCCATTTCTATCTCCCGGAACTGATCCTTAGGATCAATGCAGGAAAGGAAGTGATAGATCTTTTTCAACGGAGCGCTTAACTTCCTTGACAGAACGGCGGCGAAAAGAAGGCACAGCAGCAGTACCAGAAGGAAGATAAATATCGTCCAGGACAGCGAACGATATACCGGAGCAAAGAACTCCGTGCTTTTGATCGCGGCAGCGGCAGTGAATCCACAATAATCCATTTCTGAAAAGTATACATACTCGCGGCAGTCCCTGGATGTATTATAAAGTTCTTTCCCATTAGAATTCTTATAAGAATAGTAAGGAAAGAGATCGGACGTATCCAGCGGGAAGATAACATTTCCCTCGGAATCGTAAATTACCACCTCAATATCATAGTCGCTCTCCGGGAAATACGCGCGCTGGAACAGAATATCATAGTACTTCATGACTTCCACGAAGCCGGCCGGATTCTGGAATTCATCAAAATACATGCGGTACAGGGAAAGATAATATCTGTCGGAATCTGTGCCGGACCCCTTTGAAAACAGGGCGTTCTGTGAAGCGGCAGGGATATAACGCCGTCCGTTTGATGCAACAGCATTCAGATACCAGGACTGTCCCGGGGCAGCAGTGTCAAGGATTCCCGTAAGATTACCGGTGCCGTAAGCCCCTTTCTCGTAGCCGTACAGGTTGACCTGACGAATGGAAGTGTCTACCCCTTTCGTTGCCGTCAGGGCATTCGCAAGAGTATTCCTGCGCTGGCTCTGTTCATATGGAGCGGCATCCGGGCTGTGAAAATAATCGGAAAAGGTTTGCTTGATCAAAGTGGAGTGGATCGTGTTCAGGCAGACATTGTCCATCTGGTTAATCTGCAGATCAATATCTGCAGCAATGGCCGCACATGTACGCTGGATATCCCGCTCTGTATTGGAGCGGAGGTTCAGATACTGGACAACGGAAAATATCATGGTCGCCAGAACCAGAAGAGCCAGCATCGTAAGTAGAAAGTATGAAGAAAGAATTTTCTGTATGTTTTTTGATCTGTGCTTCATGTAAGACTCCTCAGACTTTATTTATAATTATTAGTAGTTCCATCATTATAGCATATTGTACATATAGAATCACAGAGAGGTTAAAAAAACACATAAAATGACCTGAAGTGTGCATGTGAATTCAGGAGGCGTTTGTATAAAATAAATAAAAAGGACATGACAGGAGGAGAAATAAAGTGAAAAAATCAAAGTTGTATCCATGGTATTTTGCGGCGGCCGCACTGATTATCTATACGGCCTTATGCGTGATACCGGGAATCATAGGTATCGGGTATTCCTTTACGGACTGGTCGGCCTACTCAAAAGAGATTCATTTTGTGGGACTTGAAAATTTCAGGAAAATATTCAGTGCCGATACGAATTATTTTAAGTATATCACTAATACACTGCTGTTTACGGTTGTAACAACTGTGGCGAAAACCGGCCTGGGACTATTATTTGCGCTGGCACTGAGTAAAAATATTAAGGCAAAGAACTTCCACAGAGGAGTTATGTATATGCCGTCTGTGTTGTCGATCCTGATTATTGGCCTGGTATTTACATCTATCCTGAATCCCAAGATGGGGATCTTAAACGAGGGACTCAGAGCGATTGGTCTGGACAGCCTGACACAGCAGTGGCTCACTAATCCAAAGATTGCGTTCTGGTCGGTTATGGCCGTTGATATCTGGAGAGGAACTGGTTACATCATGACCATGCTGATCGTCGGAATACTCGCGATTCCAAAGGACTATTACGAAGCCTGCAGTATTGACGGGGCGAATGGATGGAACCGATTTATACATATAACACTGCCCATGCTGCGGCAGACGCTCGCAGTTACGATTGTACTGAACGTACTGTATGGACTGAAGGTATTTGATATGGTATACGCATTGACGAACGGCGGGCCGGGACACACCACAGAGGTTATGTATACTGCGGTATTTAAACAGTTCTCACAGGGACTGTATGCGGAAGGCACAACCATCAGTTCCGTTATGTTTATCTTCATGGTAATCATCGGATTCTTTATGATTAAAATTCTGACGAAGGACGAGGTGCAGGAATAATGAATAATAAAACAAAGAAAACAGCCATTAATATCCTGAAAAATGTCCTCGCATGGGCAATCTCAATTATTATGCTGATCCCTCTTGCACTGATTGTCATAAATGCATTTAAACCGGACGCGGAGGCACTGACGATGACCCTTTCTCTTCCAAAGGAGTGGACATTTGCCAATTTTGCAACGGTGATTGAAAAGGGGAAACTGGTTAGAAGTTTCCTGAACAGTCTGCTTTATGCAGGGTGCGCAACTTTCATAGCGGTTCTTTTCGGGTCTATGGCGGCCTATGTATTTTCAAGAAGAAGTGACAAAAAAAGCAATCATGTCTATATGTACATGGTGCTGGGAATCGTAATTCCCATTAACTATGTTGCATTGATGAAGGTGATGCAGGTTACGCATCTCAACAACAGCGTTCCCGGGATTATACTTCTGTATGTGGCTACTCAGCTTCCGTTTACGGTATTCCTGATCTATGGTTTTGTATCCAAGGTTCCGGTTGACCTCGACGAAGCGGCAGTAATTGACGGGTGCGGGCCGTTCAGGCTGTACTTTAATATCATTCTGCCAATGCTGAAATCCAGTATGGTAACAGCTGCTGTACTGTGTTTCCTTAACACGTGGAACGAGTTTGTAATGCCGTTGTATTTCCTGAATTCTTCGGAAAAATGGCCGATGACGCTGGCGGTTTATAATTTCTTCGGACAGTATGCGAAGAGCTGGAATCTGATATGTGCGGACATTCTGCTGACCTGTCTGCCGGTTATCATCATGTACCTTGTGTGCCAGAAATATATCGTAGGAGGACAGACTGCGGGTGCCGTCAAGGGATAGCGGGTTCTCTGCAATACGATGCTGGTATAAGAAAACGAAAAGGAGTGAAGGACGATGAGAATAAAATCATATACAGTCAGCCAGGATAAAAAAACGGCAGAGCTGCTTACGGATCAGGGGAAACTGGTTTTATACGGTATAGCCGGCAATATTGTGCGCTGTGTCTATACAAAAAAAGAGGTATGCCCGGTATCGCCTCTTGAAATTGAAGCAAAACCGGAGGCGGATTTAGACATAGAGGAAACCGAGACTGCTGTCTGTATATCCACGGCCCGGCTGTGCATAGAAGTAGAAAAACTGACGGGAAGATTTACCTGGATAGAAAAAAGGACAGGAAGCCTTCTTCTGCGGGAAGAGGGAAAAGAGCTGGCAGAGTCTCCTCTCATGGTTTATTCCACGGGAAATGAAAAGCCGGTAATACGGCGGGTTCAGACTGTCGATGGCGAGAGAAATTTTGTGGAAAACCTGAAGCCTGCTGTGGACCACATGGCATACCGGGCCAAGTTGTATTTTCAGTGGGATCCGGATGAGCAGATCCACGGACTGGGGCAGGGAGAGGAAGGCATCTATGATTACCGGAAAAATGTCCAGTATCTCTATCAGCATAATATGAGAATTCCGATTCCGTTTTTCTTATCAGACCATAAATATGGAATATTGGCAGACTGCGGCAGCCTGATGACATTTAACGATGACAGCAGAGGTTCTTACCTGTATCTGGATGCCGTGGAACAGCTGGACTATTATTTTATTGCGGGGGACAGGGCAGATGAGATAATAGCCGGATACCGCAGGCTGACAGGAAAAGCAGTCATGCTGCCGAAATGGGCTTACGGATATATACAGTCAAAAGAGGCATATCATAATCAGGAAGAAATGGTTGATACAGCGAGGGAGTACCGGAAGAGAAAGATTGGCCTGGACTGTGTGGTACAGGACTGGAATACATGGAAGGACGGAGAATGGGGAAATAAAAAGGTAGACAAAGAACGTTATCCCGACTTGAAAGGGATGAATAAGCAGCTCCACGAAATGAACGTACATACGATGGTGTCTGTATGGCCCAACATGAATTCGGGAACCGGGGACTGCGATGAAATGGAGGAGCACGGATTTCTGCTCAATGACTATGCAACCTACGATGCTTACGATGAGAAGGCAAGAGAGCTGTATTGGAAACAGGCCGATGAAGAACTGTTTTCCGGAGGTTTCGATTCCTGGTGGTGCGATTCAACAGAGCCGTTTTCCGGTCCGGACTGGAACGGGGCGTACCTCCGGGAGCCATGGGAGAGGTTCCAGCTGGTAGGCAGCGAGCATAAGAAGTTTCTGCGTGCGGACAGAGCAAACCTTTATGCCGTGGCACATGCCAGAGGAATTTATGAAAATCAGAGAAAAGCTGCGCCTAAAAAACGTGTACTGAATCTGACGCGTTCCGGTTATGCAGGCTCGCAAAAGTACGGAACGATGCTGTGGTCGGGAGATACCTGCGCTACATGGGGAAATTTCAGGAAACAGATTACAGAGGGGCTGAACATGTGTCTGAGCGGAATGCCATATTGGACCTTGGACATAGGAGCTTTTTTCACTGTGAAAGAAAAATGGGAAAACAGGGGCTGCGGATGCAATCAGGACCCCTCCATGAAATGGTTCTGGCAGGGAGATTTTGAGGAAGGCATCCATGATTCGGGCTACCGGGAGTTATATGTAAGATGGTTTCAATACGGTGCATTTCTTCCCATGTTCCGCTCCCACGGAACTGACACGCCCAGAGAAATATGGAATTTTGGGGAACCGGGAGGGATGTTCTACGATGCGCTGGAAAAAACAATCCGTCTGCGGTATCGGCTGATGCCATATATTTATTCCCTGGCAGGGAAGGTCTGCATGGAGGACTACACGATGCTGCGGAGCCTGTTGTTTGATTTCCCGGATGATAAGACGGCCGCCGGCATGGACAGTCAGTTTATGTTTGGGGAAAGCCTGCTGATCTGCCCGGTAACACAGCCAATGTACTATGGACCGGGAAACCGGCGGCTGGATGAAGAAAAAACATGGAAATGTTATCTTCCGGCAGGCGAGACATGGGTAGATTTTTATACCGGCAGGACGTGGGATGGCGGCCAGTGGATTGCTGTTTCTGCTGAAATAGACCGGATACCGGTGTTTGTAAAAGCGGGTTCCGTTATTCCGATGGAGGAATCGCTCCAATATGCCTGTGAGGAGACGGATGCACCTTTCGAGTTCCGGGTTTATCCCGGGAAAGACGCAGAATTTATTCTGTATGAGGATGCCGGGGATGACTATGGATACGAGGAGGGCATATGCAACAGGATTTCCGTTACATGGGAGGATGCGGGAAAGAAATTAAAGGTTGGGAGTGCGAAATATGATTTCCCCCAGAGCATACGCCGAAGAAAGTGCAGGGTTACCACACCTGAATCGGAAAGAGTGGTTGAATATCAGGGAGAATACATGGAGATATCATTGTCCTGAGGATCATAGATATGGATACCCGGGAGAAATGGATAAGCCTATAAAATAGTTCAAAACAGGAGGAACAGAACCATGATGTATAAAGAAAACTGGGAAGAGGCCCGGGAAAAATGGACAAATTACTGGAAACATCAAAACACCGGAAGGCCGCTTATGTGTGTGATTGCCCGCAAACCGGAGATCGAAAAGTATTCGGATGGAAAACCTGCGCAGGGGGGATGCATGGACGTAATCTGTCAGGGAAAATATTATAACCTGCCGGAAGAATTAAAGTGGAAAGACATGGAAGACAAGTATCAGGATGCGGAGCGGATTGTTGCCAGATACAGGCAGTTCTGCGAGACCCATGAGTTCATGGGCGAGAGCTTTCCAAATCTGGATGTTGATTTTGGCCCCGGTTCACTGGCGGCATATCTGGGATCAGAGATTGGCTTTAAAGAGGATACGGTCTGGTTTGAACCGTGCCTGGATGATCTGACGGAGGCTGCGGAATTTAAATTTGACCCGGAGAATAAATGGTTTAAAAAGCACATCAAACTGGTGGAAAAATGCAGAGAACTGGTTGGAGATGATTTTCCGGTAGATATGCCGGATCTGATGGAAAATATTGATGTTCTCGTGTCTCTTCGGGGTGCTGAGGATATGCTGTATGATCTGATTGACGAACCGGAAGAGGTGGAAGAACGGATTCGGCAGATTGGGAATATCTATTATGAATATTATGACCGTTTCCATGAGATTATCAGCGATGGGGACGGCGGAAATGCATATACCGTATTCCAGATCTGGGGGCCGGGAAGAACCGTGAAGCTGCAGTGTGATTTTTCGGCCATGATGTCGCCCGCCAACTTCCGGGATTTCATTCAGGAATCACTGCGCGAGCAGGCAAAAAAAGCAGATCAGGTATTGTATCATCTGGACGGTCCGGATGCGATCCGGCATCTGGATGCAATTATGGAAATTGAGGAGATAGATGCGCTGCAGTGGACCAGCGGTGACGCGGGACCGGACGGGACCCTGGAAGAGTGGGATGTGATATATGACAAGGTGAGAAGAGCGGGCAAATCCCTGTGGATCAAAGTATATTCCGGAGAATTTGAGGACTGGATTAAAAATGTAGACAGGATTGTGAAGAAATATGGCTCCCACAGCCTCTTTTTGCTCTTCCCTGAAATGTCTATGGAGCAGGCGGAGACGCTCCTGGACTATGCAGAAAAGAACTGGAGCGATGTGCAGGGTGAATTTGTTCCGTAAGACCGAAGCGATTTTTACCGGCAAAAAAAAGAAGCGCTCAGAAGGATTGAGGAAAGGATATCTAAAAAAAGAACATAAAGACCTGAAATAATTTCCAATCTTTTGTCAATATTTGTGGTAAACTGATAAAAAATAAATAAAAACAATTACCGGTTTTAAGTTCCTGATGCTATGTACAATAGGGTACAGGCGTCAGGCTGAGAGGGAACAGGGTGAGAATCCCTGACAGTCGTGCTACTGTATGCGTGTAGTCTTTCCATAACCATTGTACACAGAGTGTATGAGAAGGGGAGAGTCGTGAATGCGTAAGTCAGGATACCTGCTTAGAGCTGCTGCCAGTTATTACACGCAATAATAAATGGAGTGGGAATTGTCTTAGTTATAGTACGATTTTTTACTGTTGGGCAATTTTTTTATTTGTATGTAAGCATACAGTGGCAGTGTCGGTAATCTGTTGGAAAGCATCCATTTCATAATGGGTGCAGACAGAGGACGCAGCAGGATACTGCGTCTTTTATATTGCCGGTGAGTATCACCTGTCAGTAATAGAAAAAACTCTTAAGGCAGGGGAGAAAATGCGGTGTAAAATAGTGGTACAAAAGACAGCGGTTCCGTATGCCAGGTTTTGTTTTTAGTTTTAGGTAATTGCGAAACAAGTTCGCAATCTTGATTCAAAACAAGGTAGAAATCGTGCTTTACACGATTTCAGAGATAGAGGGTGATGTTCAAAGATTTTTGACGCACTTTAATAAGCTTAACAGCTTTTGAAGTTGGTAAGTCCTAAGCAATTAGCGGTTTTAAACTGCGAATATATTCGTGATGTTTGATTTTATCAGCAAGTACAACTGTTATGAGCTGGGTGATACCGGCAAGGATTAAGTCAGCATGCAGAGTTTTTTCGTTTGTGTACGT
>NZ_GL870809.1:1089627-1170706 GCF_000190355.1 Clostridium sp. D5
ATAAAAATGATTTCTAAAAGAAATCGGAATAATTTCATCCATGTCGATATGGTTTTCCAGTAGAGACAGAAACGCAGGCTTGTCATTATCAAATTTATCTTGGCAATCTTGAAAAATATCTGCCAAAGAAAGCTGTTTGTATGGTATCATAGATATCAGAATAACTCCTTTCTGGGTAGTGGTTTATAGTTTCTAGGCAACTCTATTATACCATATCCAGTGAGGAGTTATTTGTTTTTAGTAACAGAAAAATGCCGTATTTATGAGGGTTGTGGCGTTTCGCAAACGCCTAGTTTTTAGTTTATTTGAAAGGAAGGGAAGCATATGGCAGGGGAGGTATCCGTCTGGAAAGCAAATGAGAAAGACACTCTGAATAAGGTGCAGGTGAAGAATAACGGAAATATAAAAGAATGGATTGCGGACACACATTACAGAAAGATTGGCGAGAAGGCCTTTAAAAATAATACAAAACTCCGCCGTGTTATTCTGCCTGAAAATGTCGTAGAAGTTGGAGCACAGAGCTTTTACAATACGACGCTGCGGGAAGTCGAGATGAAAGGTACAGTTTTGATTCGCAAGGAAGCCTTTTATAACTGTACAAAGCTGGGTCAGGTAAAACTTCCCGGAACAACTAATTTTATTGGAAGAAGAGCCTTCGCACAGTGCAAAAGTCTGGAGCGGGTAGAGATTGATGACGGCAGTATCTGCAGAGAAGTGAAGGCAGAGGCATTTGCCGGTTGTATTAACCTGAAACATATTGCCCTACCGGCAACGATTGCCAGGATAGAGCGGCAGGCATTTTACAAATGTACAGCCCTTGAGCACATTGATTTGCCGGATGGATTAAGGGAGATTGAGGCAGAGGCTTTTTATCAGAACGCACTGACATCCCTGGAGCTGCCGGAAGGGCTGTTAAAAATTGGAGACAGCGCCTTTTTAAAATGCAACAGGTTAGAATATGCAGCGGTTCCTTCAACGGTAAAAATAATTGAAAAGTGGGCCTTCCATGGATGCAACAGACTGAAGGTGCTTGAGATCGGGCATGATCCTGAAGAAATCGGGGCATGGATCATTAACCGCAGTGCAAAGATCCGATGTAAAAAAGGCGGGGCAGTGGAAAAATACTGCCGGGATTCCGGATTCGAAACAGAGTATATCTAATACAGCATTGCATAATTGAAAGATGAGTGCACTGCTGTACCAGACGAAAGGGATATTTCAGGGGAAACTGCCTGGATCAGGTATAAAATATTATGGTATATGCAAGTCATCTTCTTGAGGATGAAGAAATGAGACAGGTAGTAGAAGAAACTGGGGTTGGGATTGAGAGTATTGAATTCTCTATTTCTGAAAACCTGGACTGCCTGGATGAGAAAATCGCCGGTTACAGAGAACGGTTAAAATATATAGGCGCCGGAAGCCTGACGCTGCATGGTCCATTTCTGGATTTGAATCCAATGACATATGATTCCAGGATAAGGGCGGTGACGAAATCCCGCTTTACACAGACCTATGAGGCTGCCAAAAGACTGGAGGCCAGAAAGATAATTTTCCATACGGGTTTTCTTCCGGGAGTTTATTATCTGACTGGCTGGGCAGATCGAGTGGCCGAGTTCTGGAATGAGTTTATGGAAGGTAAAAGCGGTATCCAGATTCTTATGGAAAATGTATATGACCAGGAAATACCGCCCATGATTGAAGTGGAGCAGAAGGTTGAGTCCCCGGATTTTAAACTGTGCCTGGACATCGGCCATGCGCACTGCTACTCGCCCAGGCCTTTGAGCGAGTGGATTCAGGCATTTGGGAAGCATGCGGGACATGTGCATGTCCACGATAATTGTGGGGACAGGGATGCACACCTGGGATTGGGACGCGGGAATATACCCGTAGATGAGACGCTGGAGTTGCTTAACACATACATGCCGGATGCAGAATATACAATTGAGTGCAGTCAAATGGAAGACGTTCTGATCTCCAGCAGGATGATAAGCAGCTGGCGAAAGAAGCAGAAGGTAAAAATGGCCGGATGAGTGATATCAGAAATTTTTACGCATCTATCTATAAAAATTACCTAAGTTATATCAGAAAACTGGTAAAATGATACAGGACATAAATGATTCATAGTGTTGTGAATATTTTGTGAAAACCGTATGGAAACTATGTGAAAAACAGTGGACTTTTGCTGGGCCATACTTTATAATGAACTACATAGTTTAAACGGAACGTTGTTGTTAGTAATTAATTTAATATTTATATTGCGGTGCATTTCCTGGACAGCTGGGGAATGATAATAGGGAAACCGGTGCGAGGCCGGTACAGTCACCTCTACTGTAACGTGGACGAAGAAACGATTATACCATTGGCATTTATATGCTGAGAAGGTGTTTCGGAGGATGAAGCGAAGTCAGAAGACCTGCCGTGATGATTGTTACGATGTATTTCTGGGATGAAGAAATAGTCCGTTTTGTATACTAAAAATATAATATAGTAAAAAAGATGAGCTCTTCTATCGGAATGATGGAAGAGCTTTTATTTTTAATTATAGCGTATTGAATTGAAACAGACAGTATAGATACGGAGAAAGGATGAACAGAAAAATGCATTTACTTAAAGATAGTTAACGGTCAATGCATGAAACAGAATGCTGGCTGTTTCTATAAAACAATTCAGGCCTATGGCCTAAGAGGAGAAACAGGAGGGATTAAAAAGAATGAAACAAAAGCAAAAAACAAGAAGGGGGTTGTCCTGGTTATTAGCGGTGGTTGTGATGGTGACTACTGTATTTGCAGGAGGAATGCCGGTTCTGGCAGAAGGAACGACAGCGGACACGAATATGTTGTCTGGGATCAGCTTTTCTGATCCAAGCGAAGTGGGCGATCCTGTCAAACTAATATCAGAGGTTGACCCTGAAACAAAAGAATGCACAGTAGGTGTTATTGAAGAGGCGTACGAATTGGGCATATGTGCAGTTCTGAAGGAAGAAGCTGCAGGAGCCACAATCGAGGCTCAGTACCAGAATACTTTTAAGGACAGCGTGACAACAACAATGACCAGTGGTGAAGTACTGGTGTTAGACACATTGCTCGAGTATGGAGAGATCAAAGGCGGAGAGGTTCAAATCACTGTTACATTAGGCGACAAGGTAGAAACATATACAGTACACGTGGTTCGATTAACGCCCCTTATGGAGCTCCAAGTAAGTGATGGAAATATTTCATATTTGACCGGCTTTGCTGAGGACAAAACAGAGTATGAGATTACAGTTCCGGGGGGGACAGAATCAGTTGAAGTTAGCCTGATGGCTATGTACTGGGGCGATATTGATGATAATGTATACACTGTTAATGGTAAGCCTGCTGTATTAGAAGAAGGAGCTTCCTACCCGAAATGCCAGGTTCCGTTAACGGAAGAAAAAACAACAATTGTCGCAAAAGCAGAAAAGCAAGGAACTGTCGGAAAAGCATATACTCTTAATATCATCAAGGATATTAAAAAAGCTGACCTGACCGTTACAACGAACCCTGCAGATGCAACTGTAACCATTACAGACGGTGAGGGAGCGGCAGTTCAGGGAACGGATGGAGTTTACAGTCTGGAAGCCGGAAAAGATTACAACTATAAGATTGAAAGAGAAGGATTTGTAACCCAGACAGGGACGGTTAATCTGACAGAGTCAGAGACCAAAAACTTCACACTGGAGTCTGAGGAAGCACCGCTTCTTCTGAAAGGTGTTGAAGGATATCAGACTCAAAATGTTGAATTTGATGTAACAACAAAAGAGGCAACACTGGTATATGATACATCCACAGCCGTTGAATTAAGAGTCAAGCTGCATGAAGGCACGACAGATAAAGACATGAAGGTCGTTTATACTTATACGGATAGCACAGGCAAGGATGTAAAAGTTGAATCTACGGCAAAAAATCAGTATGAGTCTATGGCAGGTGCGATAAGAGCTGATGGTGAACCAAATGATATTACCATTACTGCTACAAAAGGCGGGGTAACAGAAGTTTATACCGTGCATATAAAACAGCTCACAATTCTGACAGGCCTGCAATTGAATTATGAAAATGGAGATACACTGAAATTTGATCCTGCATTTAATAAATCAACCACAGAGTATAGGACGAAGGTTCTGAGTGATGTGGATGCAGTCAACATTACATTTAAGAATCCGGATACTGGTAATTCAAAGGTAATGGTTAACGGAACAGAAGTGACCGGCACAACCTATAAGATGAATTTGGTTGATGGTGAGAATAAGGCTGTTATTAAAGTGAAAAAAGGGGGAGCAGAGCAAACTTCCTATACCGTCATTGTCGATAGAGTACAGATAGTTGAATTATCCGTGCAGGTGAACCCTAAAGATGCATTGTTTACGATCTATGATGGGGAGAATAAGCGTCTATGGCCGGAGAATGGCAAGTATAGCCTTTTCCCAGGTGACGATTACAGCTATGCAGTTACAAAACTCGGATATGTGGGCCAGTCAGGTATTCTGAATATCAGCCAGTCCGAGACAAAAGAATTTAAACTGGAGAAGGCCGCAGAAATCACGCTTCCGGAGTTGGATGCAGATTATCCGGGCTTCCGTTCCGGCCGTGACAATATGTCAATTGTTGATGCAAAGACTCCCATAACTTCAGATTCCATTGAAGTGAAGTGGGAACGCCAGACAGGTGAATATGTTAAGCCGACCAGCGGAACAACACCGATTATTGTTGACAACAAAGTTTACACACTTTCCGGAAACAAACTTTATGTTCTGGATAAGGAAACAGGAGAGATCCTGAAGACAAGTGAGACAGTAACACCAACCACATTTGGTTTGATGCCTCCTACATACGCTGAGGGAATGCTCTTTGTACCGCTGGGGAATGGAACAATTCAGTGCTTTAATGCAGAAACACTGGAATCCCTTTGGGTTTATGAAGATCCTGCGGGCGGACGGAGTGAGAGTGCGATTCGTTATGACGATGGATATATCTATGTTGGATTCTTTACAACTAAGAAATCAGGTTTCGTTTGTATTTCCGTAACTGATGAAGATCCATCTCAGCAAACGGAAAGAAAGGCAGCAACCTGGAGAGATGAAAACCTTGGCAGCTTCTATTGGGACGGATGCTGGACAAATGAAAACTATGTTATTCTATGTACCAATAATGGAGTATTACATTGTATTGATAAACGAACCGGTGAGATTATGCAGCGGGTAGATTTAGGCGGACAGGTTCGTTGTGATGTTTCTTACTACAATGGAAGAGTCTATGTTTCCAGCCAAAACGGTAATCTCTATTCTTACAACCTGACAAAGGACGGAAAACTTGATGAAGAAAATCTGATTGAACCTTTGAAATTGGGAAGTCAGAGCACAAGTACCCCGGCTATTTACAATAACCGACTGTACGTAGGGATTAATGCAGGAAAGATGTTTGGTGTAGAGGGAAATGCACTCCTGGTAGTGGATATAGATCCTACGACAGGAGCATTGACACCGGCATATGCAGTACCGACAGATGGTTACTGCCAGACTTCTGGTTTGATTGTTACAGGTTATGAAAAAGAAGACGGATATGTATATGTATACTTCCTTGCCAATTCAGCTCATGGTCAGTTATATATGATTAAAGACAAGGCAGGATTGAAGGAAGCAGATCCGGCATCCGGTTTATTCTATACGCCGACTCACGAACAGTATTGTATCGCAAGTGCAGTTGCTGACAGCGATGGCAATCTGTATTTAAAGAATGACTCCGCATGGCAGTTCGTATTAAAGCGTTCAGACGTTTATCTGAAAGAGGTAAATATAGATGGCGGTAACGGAATTATAGACGGTGGGAAACCATTTGACGGTAGTATCAATTCTCACACGATTCAGGTGGATCCCGGAACAGAGAGCTTCAAACTGGATTTGACTGCAAATGAAGGTACAGAAGTTATGATAAATGGAGTGCCCGGAGCAATGCAGGATATCAAGCTTGTTGACGGAAGGGCAGAGGTAGAAGTACAGCTGAAAAAGGGTACTACAGTCAGAACATTTACGTTCCATGTTGTAACAGGACCTGTTTTAAAAGATCTCAGAGTGGACAGTTCTCCGAATGAGGGAATGGCAAGCACCGTCGTTTACACATTAGATCCTGCATTTGATGCAATGACGACTGAGTACACGGTAGGGATTGAGGCTGATAAGGACAATGCCTATATCTGGCCCACGCGTATGAGTTCAAAAGATAAGATGACGATGACTGCCATAAGCGGTATTTCTGGTAAAAACGAAGGTGACGAAATTAAAGGCAGTACGAACTACAAGGGGAATACGTATTTCAATGTGAGATTTGCGGACAACTCAACCATAGGAAAGGTGAAGCTGACAGTAAGTTCGGAGGACGGAACACAGTCTAAGGATTATAACTTTACCGTATATTCCGGAAATGCACTTCCGATCATTACAACCGATGATGGAGCTATCTCAGAACGTACAGATAGCAGTGCAAAGCTTAATTTAACAGCAAATAAAGCAGGAGAGCTGTATTATCTGGTTCAGGCAGCAGACGCGGAAGCACCGGACAGTGCGAAGCTTATGGCAGAGGGAACAAAAGCAGATGCAGTGGAAGGCAAGAACACGATTGAACTGACTGGCCTGCAAAGAAGCGCGCAGAAGCTTTATATGATTCTGAAAGACGCATCAGGTAACGAATCTGCAGTACGTACTCTGGATATTGCATCTGCGATTATAACCGGCGATATGAATAACGATGGAAAATTAACGAATGCGGATGTATCTATGCTGCTGGATAAAGTGACAGCAAGTGAAAACGTGGATCTGGGAACAGGAGACGTTAACGGAGATGGAAAGATAACGAATGCAGATGTATCCATGCTTTTAGATAAGGTAACAGCAGGAAATAACTAAAATGATTTAGAGGGATGATAAGATGAAGGCTGGAATAGCAGAATACAAAAAACAGAAAAAAAGATGGATGGCGGGAATATTGGCTATACTGACTGCTTTTTCAGCCGTTGTCTGGCAGCCATTAAACACGAAAGCGGAGGAAGCCGTTCCTGTGGAAGCCCCCGTTCCTGTGGAAGAACCCGGGGAAACAAGCGTTCCTCTTGAAGGGATTGAGCTTAACAAAAGCGGCCTGGTGATGAAGACAGGAGACCAGAAGAGTCTGACAGCACGTCTGCTTCCGGAAAATACAACTGAGCAGCCGGAAATCATATGGAGTTCAGATGATTCGGAAGTTGCAGTAGTGGAAGGAAACGGAAATGAGGCAATTGTAACAGCAGCAGAAGGCGGCGGAGGCACGGCTGTCATAACGGCAACGGCGGGAGATTTTTCAGCCGAGTGCCTTGTCCTGGTGACCGTGCGGGAGCCGTTGCTTGAGAGTATCATCTTTATGCAGAATAGTTCGGGCAGTAACCGGTATGAACTCACAGAGGGAGTTCCGGGCAGCAATGAGTATACGCTCAGAATTCCGGAGAATACCAATGTGCTATATGCCAGGCCTCAGCTTAGAGATGATGTAATGGGAACGATTACAGCCAGATTCGTGGATTTGAATACCGGGCAGGAAACTGCGGTTGACATGCCGGTGGATGAATCCACGTCTTTGACCAATAATACTACCGGGCGGATTATCAATGCCTATGACACAGAACCAAAAGAGCTTGTACTGGAAGTGACGGCAGAAGACTGGACGGAAATTTATCAGGTTCATATAGTAAGAGGTACCTATCTGGGAGGTTTTAGTCTTACGGATGATAAGGGGGAAGAGATTCCATATACCCCGGTTTTTAAAAAGACCGTTTATGAATATGCCGTGCATGTGCCTTCTACTACCGGACAGATCAGGATCGACCTGTCGCCGGCAGAAGAAACCAGTACAAGCCTGATGGTGAATGGAGAGCCGGCAGAGAATGGCAGTTACATTTTACCGCTGCAGGGCCAGGATACAACGGCAGTTTTGAGTGCCGGAGACGGATTCCAGTCATCGCCTTATGAATACAAACTTTCCGTGTATGTGGATCCGGTCTGCCGCCTGAAGGTGAATCTGGAACCGAAGGATGCGGTATTTGCCATATATGATGCCGGACATGTGAGACTGACCCAAAAAGACGGAGGTTATGAACTGATCAGTGGGGACGAGTATACATATACTGTTTCCGCAGAGGGATATCAGACCCAGAGAGGTGCAATCAAACTAATAGAAGATGAAGAGAGGACTTTCACCCTGCAGAAATCTTCCGGCAGCGGGCTTGAGGAACTGGATGCGCAGTGGGGCGGATACTGGAAAACTGAAAGCAATCAGAACATAGTGGATGCCATGGCACCGGCTGCCCGATTGGAGGCGGAGGTTTCATGGCAAAAGCAGTATGGTGAGAATGCTGATTATGGCAAGAGTGTCAGTGACGGGATTCTTGTAGAGAACTATATCTGCTGCTTTAACGGCAACATACTCATGTATTTGGATAAGGATACCGGTGAGATTGCGAAAAGCGTAAAGATGGCAGCATGGGGAAACAGCTCTTTTACAAAGCCTCTATATGCAGCGGGGATGATCTTTGTCCCACTCAGCGATGGAAAGCTGCAGGCGTTTAATGCGAGGACGCTGAAGTCTATGTGGATCTATAAAGATAGTGTGGGCGGAAATACAGCATCAGCGCTTCGATACGATTCCGGCTATATATATGCCGCATTTGCAAATGGCAATCTGGTGTGTATCTCTATAAATGATGAGAAACCGGACAGTACCAATGAAGAGAAACTGGCAGTGTGGAAACAGTATGACAGTAGGGGATATTATAGAACCGGTGTTTATACCAGTGAAAAATATCTGTTTGCCTGCAGCCACTCCACCACGCTGTACTGTCTGGATAAAAAAACAGGGGAGATGGTCCAGAAGATTTCTCTGCCATTAGAGGCCGGGGCAGCTTCAACAGCAATCAGTTATGAAAGCGGACGAATTTATTTTGCTACAGAGAATGGTTATCTATATAGCTATGCCCTGGCTGAAAATGGAATGCTGGATACAGAAAGCAGTGTATCCCTGAAGCTGGGAGGCGCAGTATTTGGAACGCCCCTTGTCTATCATAATCGGATCTACGTGGGCAGTGCATCAAAAGATAAGTATGGTGTCGTTCAGGGACCGTATTATCTGAATGTTGTACAGATGGATGAAGCGACCGGAAGTTTGACACTGGCCTATCAGATGGAGACCGAATATGGAGCAAAAGGACCTGGCACCCTGACAACAGCTTATGAACAGCAGGATGGATATGTGTATGTATATTTCACCACAGACAGTCCCACTGGAATAGTGTATCTGTTAAAGGACAAGGCCGGTGCAGATGCACCGGGAGAGGGAAGCGGTTTATTTTATCAGCAGAGGGAGGTGTCAGGGGCCGGAAGCGGCAGCGTATTGATTGATCAGGATGGGCACATGTACATCCGTTATGAATCCGCATGGCTGTATGCCTTGCGTCCAACGGGGGTATATCTGGAGGACGTAGAGCTTGCCGGTGGCAACCCGGTGCTGGATGGCGGCCGGGAATTTGATGGACAGGCGGAAAAGCACAGTATTCTGCTGGATACAGGAGAAGATAAGATTATACTTACCCTGAAGGCAAACGAGGGGACAACGGTCTCCGTGGACGGCAAAGAAGGAAATGTACAGGAAATTACATTAACAGACGGCCGTGCGGAGGTGACAGTCATACTGACTAACGGGCAGCAGACACGCAGCTATCAGTTCTCTATCGTTCAGAGAAACACTGATGTATCACTGGAGAATCTGCAGGTGAGTTTTTCTCCAATGATAACGGTTATGGAGATGGAAATGGAACCGGTCTTCGAGCCGGACCATACAGATTATAAATCCTCTATTTATGGAGACAACAGCCAGGCAGTTTATTATATCTGGCCGAGGCTGCCGGAGGGGTCTTCGTCTACAATGAAGGTTACGGTCGAAAGCGGATCAAGTGCGGGAATGGAGCTGGAACCAATGCCGATTTATCTTGGCAAGGAGGTACTGCAGCGATACACCTTATATGCATCGGGACTGGCGCCGACCGAGGTTGCGGTCACAGTAACGGCTGAGGATGGAAACACTCAAAAGGTATACAGAATCACTTTATTTCAGAACAACGAGCAGCCTAAGATAACGGCCGGTTCAAACGCGCTCATAACCCGTGCGGAGAAAAGTGTGACGGTTCGTGTGAATGCGAGTATGGACGGTTACCTATACTATCTGTCCGAACAAAAGTCGGCGGGCACAAAGATGCCGACGGCGGCCGAAATACGTAAGAATGGGAAAAGGATGGCCGTTAGGGCAGGGGAAAATACCGTTACCATTGACGGTTTTGACCGGGAGGCCGCTGTCCTGTATCTTTACGAAATGAGTTATGCACAACGCTGGAGCAGCGGCGTGCAGATTGATGTACCGGCTTATACATTCGTGCCGGTCGACCCGTCAGGAAAAGGTGATCTGAATGGAGACGGCAAGATAACCAATTCAGACGTGAGTTTTCTGCTGGATGGAGTCACAGCGGGACGGCCGCTTTCACCGGAGATAGCAGATATGAATAATGACGGAAAAGTAAGCAATGCAGATGTAAGTGCTTTGCTGGATCTGGTAACGAAGGGCAGCTAAAGCTCTTAAGCTACCAGCGAAAGGGTGGACGACATGGTTTTAGACCATGATAATCCAATATAAACAATATAATTTCAAAGCAAAGGAGAATTATTATGAAAGTAAAAAGAAAGTGGGCGGCATTGTTAGGTGCAGTAGTTATGGCAGCCTCATGCGCAATGCTGTCTGATGGAAATGTCGTTAAAGCGGCGAGCGCACCTGTAGTTTCCTCAAGTGCGGCAAATGCAACTGGAAATATTGGAGATACGATTGTAGTACCTATCACATTTTCCAGTGAAAGTGAAAATCTGAGTGCAATTCATGGAGAACCTTCTTTTGATACGTCAGTTTTAAAATATGAAGGCGTTGATTATGTAGGGCTTCCAGGAGGAATGACCTCTGAGGCAGGTGGGAATTTTGGATATGTAACATCAGGAAATTTCAGCAATGGTACAATTAATGTGAAGTTTAAAGTTTTAAAATGTACTCCTGATCCGGTTACTGTAACAATTAATAATTTATATTACAGCAGCCATGATTACTTAGACAGCGATGCAGCAGTTGTGTCAGCAAATGTTACGGTAAACCATCCGGCTGACCAGAATCAGGTAGAAGAGACGAAAGCAACCTGTACGGATCCGGGACACAAGAAAGTGACCTGCGGTGTTTGCGGCAAGGTCCTTTCTGACGAAGATACTCCGGCTTTGGGACATGACGGCGGAACATGGAAAGTAGTAAAAAAAGCAACCTGTAAAGAAAAAGGTGTAAAAGAGTTACGCTGCAATAGGGACAATGCCCTTTTGAAATCAGAGGACATCCCGCTTCTTGACCATACATGGGACAACGGAAAGGTAACAAAGGAAGCAACCTGTAAAGAAAAAGGTGAGAAGACTTATACCTGTAAAGTTTGCGGAGATACAAAAAAAGAAGCAATTGCACTGAAAGAGCACTCATGGGATAAGGGAAAAGTGACAAAGGAAGCAACCTGTAAGGAAAAAGGCGAGAAAACTTACACCTGCAGTATTTGTGGAGATACAAAAAAAGAA
Organism: Clostridium sp. D5; assembly: GCF_000190355.1. Classification (NCBI taxonomy): domain Bacteria; kingdom Bacillati; phylum Bacillota; class Clostridia; order Eubacteriales; family Clostridiaceae; genus Clostridium; species Clostridium sp. D5. The sequence goes on from NZ_GL870809.1 coordinate 1,101,308, forward strand.
GCAATCGCAGTGAAAGAGCACTCATGGGATAAGGGAAAAGTAACAAAGGAAGCAACCTGTAAAGAAAAAGGTGAGAAAGTATACACCTGTAAAGTTTGCGGAGATACAAAAACAGAAGCGATCGCAGTGAAAGAACATGAATGGGTTGTAAGCGATGATACCGACAAAGACGGATGGAAAGTAGTAACGAAGGCGACAACTTCTAAAGAAGGAAGCAAAGAGAGAGTATGCTCCATATGCGGAGAAAAAGAGACGGCTGTGATCGCTAAGCTTTCTGCAGATCCTGCAAAACCAGGAAACAATAATACAACAAATAAGACTAATACGAAGCCATCTACTGTAAAAACAGGGGATACCCTGAATGTTGTATATCTGGTTCTGATCCTTGCAGCAGCAGGCGGAGTTGCTGTTTTTGCAGCTGGACGCCGTAAGAAGAACAAATAGTTGAAAACCCCGCAGTAAGCGGTGGGGGATTTAATCCCACGGGCAGTCACCAAATGTACGTGCGAATTTGTTCACTTGGCTCGCTGCCTTCGCGGGAATAAACGAGATTTTAAGTGCAGTTATATGCAGAGTTATGATTGAAAAAATGATTCGGCCTCAGGTCCTGGGATCAGGGCCTTCAGGCAGGATCATATTTTAAGTAAATTGGGAGTGGAGTTTGAAGTATGAAGCGACATAAGATGAAAGAAACATTAAAAAAAATAAGGTGCAGCATCCGCAGCAGTGTGTCTCGCAGCACTGTTTTTTATCATGCTGGCGGTTTCTGGCCATACAGCTCCGGAGAATCCCATGGAAGACAAAGATGCGGATGCATCCCGTATGTATTTGACATCGTCCACACTTGCTATGGATGAGACGCAGCTGGCAGATGTGGAGAATGCCAACATCAATACCGGAGAAGAAGGGAATAAAGAAGCCCAGGAGGAAAAAGAAAAGGAACAGGAAGAAGATCAGGCAGAGCAGGGGGAGATGCAGCAGGAGGATGATAATGCCCAGGAGAACCAGCGGGAACACGCAAATGCGGATACTTCAGATCCGTCTTTGAGCGCTCCTTCAAGAGACAGCTTGCTTGCTTTGATTGATAAGCATAAGAATGACCCGTCTAATCCTTCTCAGGGAGGGGAAGGACCAGGCACGGGAGAGGGGGATAACGGCAATCCGGGGGACGGAGGGCCGGGGGGGAATGGCAATAAGCCTACGGAGGGCGGAGAGGCTATTACCTTGAATCCGGAGCAGTCCAGTCTATTGTTTACGACTAACCTTAAGAATGAAATCGTAGATAAGCAAGAGTATGACTTGAGGATTAAGTTGACGGAAAAGGGAAAACAATTGAATTTAGTCAGCCAGAAAGTAATACTGAATGGTTCCTCATCCCTATATCAGAATGGTATGGGTATTAAACTCAAAAAAGGGGACAATAAAGTCTCTGTTGCACTCCGTTTCAGTGATAAAACAGACGAGAAAAATCAGATTAATGCATTTACACCAACGTATACTATTATTTACGTACCGGAAGAAGAATATTATCTTAAAGTTCAAGTCTCAGCGGACCCTACTGTAATCCTTAAAGATGGAGACAATTACACTGTTAATAAGAACAATATCAGTCTGCTGGTTACTGCAAAACAGGGGACTAAGGATATTAAAGCGCGGGTACGTTTGAATAGGGGGAGCTACATGGAGCTCGATCCTTCTGACAGAGTATGCAACTTGGAGCAGCTAAACGTGGGTGAAAATACAGTGAATGTGCAAGCTGGATCAGGTGGAGGCCATCCGGACATTACCTTTACAATTACCTATAAGACGGAGACAGAAAGCCTACAATTCGAAGGTAAAGGCCCAGATGGGGGGGACGGCAATGAATTAAGTGATACGGTTGAAAGCTCCAGTTTTACAGGAAGTAAGGTATTAACATACACGGCTTCTACAACTAAATTTTATTTTCGTATCAGTCTTTCCACTGGTCAGGATAGAATAACCAAAATAGAAGTGGGAAATCGGATTGGTTGGATCGATAAGACTGACCAGAAACTTTTGGACAGATATATCGAATGTGACTTGGATGCATCTGTGAATACGCAGATTAAAGTAACATTTATGGATTCTAACAACCAAAAAAAACATTATATTTGGGAAATTGAATATGTACGTAATGAAGACGGCAATCTACCTGATAACAATAAAAAGGTGCCGTATATTGACCCGAGGAATCTAGGGGATAACGAAACAGTGCACGAAAGCCCATATACTTTCGCTGTAGCATTTTCTGATCATAATGGTGCTGTGATTAGAGATTCCAAGCAGTTTAAGGTATATCTGAATGGAGAGCCTCTGGTATTTTCCGGTATATCAGGTGGTGATTTTGAATTTACACTGTACCTGACAGAGGGAATCAATCATATCAGGATTGAACTAACTGATTACGAACAGTATAAAGCCACGAAAGACCTAACAGTGACATTTTCTCCAGATAAACAGAGTGCACAGGTGCATATGATTCTTTCGGCTAATGTACTAGGGCTGGGAACCATGATAGACGAATATGTAACTGTTCCGGCCGATCAGACGGTTGCTCAGGTTGTGAATGACCGGCTGCAAGCCTATGGATATACACCAATATATCAGGGCATTCCTACAGATGCATCATATTTCTTGGATTACATTGAAAAAAAGGGTATTCTTGATGGATGGTCAATATCGGATGAGCAGCGGGAAATGTATGAATGGCAGGGAATAACTATTGAAGATCCCGCCAGCAATGACAGTTTGGGGAAAAATATATTCGCAAGCGGCAGTTCAGGCTGGATGGTTACACAAAATAATCGTTTTATCGGACAGAGTATGGGGGTATTTGGAATCAGAGATAGAGATGTAATACAAGTGATGTTTACAATTAATAATGGGGCTGATATTAACGTGGATCCCAACAGTGGAGACTACTAAAAGCTAATAAGACAAGGTACGAGGAGGAAGAAGAAATGAATAGTCAGACGGATTCTGTCATACAGGAGATTGAAAAGGTAATCATCGGCAAGAGGGAGGTGGTAGAAAGGGTGCTCATGGCAATCCTTTCAGAGGGACACATCCTGCTGGACGATGTACCTGGTGTGGGAAAGACAACGCTTGCAGTTGCCTGCTCCAGAGTCATGGGGATGGATTATAACCGAATCCAGTTTACTCCGGATGTAGTGCCTTCCGATATTGTCGGATTCTCTATCTATAATAAAGAATATGGAAGTTTTGATTATAAGCCCGGCGTGGTGATGACAAATCTCCTGCTGGCAGATGAGATTAACCGAACTTCCAGCAAGACTCAGTCTGCTCTTCTGGAGGTTATGGAAGAGGGACAGGTGACGGTAGACGGCACAACCCATCTGCTTCCACGGCCATTTGTGGTGATCGCCACACAGAACCCCGTGGGGTCAGCAGGTACCCAGCTCCTGCCTCAGGCGCAGCTGGACCGTTTTATGATTAAGCTGGAGATGGGGTACCCGGACTTTGAAAGCCAGGTGAATATCCTGCGGGACCGCCAGACGGCAAACCCCATTGACGAAACGGATGAAATTATCCACAGAGACACAATCCTTTCAATGCAGGAGGAAGTCCGTGGAATTCATGTCAAAGATTCCATTCTGGAATATGTAACGGCATTGGCTATGGAAACCCGGAATGATGAGATGATCCGTCTGGGAGTCAGTCCCCGAGGCGCACTGGCGGTGGTAAGGATGGCAAAAGCCCACGCCTATCTGGACGGCAGAGACTTTGTGATGCCGGAAGATGTACAGCAGGTCTTTGTGGATGTCTGTGCACACCGGCTTATTATGAACCCGAAAGCAAGGGTCTCAGAGCTTTCGGCGTCGGATGTCCTGAAACAGGTTATGAATAGAACAAAATCTCCGGACAGCGGACGTTGAGGAGGCAGAGATGGTAAAATCCAGAGTTCTGTGGGCTATATGGCTGTTATTTACGGTATGCTTTTGTATTATGACAGGCGGCACGGCCGGATATCTGCTGATTGCTGTTTCCGTGGTGCTGCCGCTTCTGGCAGGTTTGCTGACCAGGCTGGCAGCGTCCGGACTGAAGGCAGAGCTTACAGCAGAGTCCTACAGTGAAAAAGGAGCTGCGGCATCCGGCCAGGTGATTGTTACGAATACCAGTTTCCTTCCGGCCGACCGCCTGCTGTGCAGGGTCAGCTGTGAGAATCTGCTGACCGGAGAAGCTGAGAATACAACACTGCGGATGGCGGCACCAGGAAAGATGCGTGCGGCAACGGAAATAGAGATAAAAAGCCGGCATTCCGGCCGGGTGAGAATGACGCTGCGGCAGCTCACACTTTTTGATCCCTTCGGCCTGTTCCGGTTTCGTATCCGATTAGGCCGCGAGATCTCGGCGCTGACGATGTTTGCCCCTCATACATTTTCTGTGGAAACGCAGATTGCCTATGGGGAGAATGCAAATCTGGACAGTGATGAATACTCCATGAAAAAGGCGGGATATGATCCGTCAGAGACATTTGCGGTCCGTGAGTATCAGCCGGGTGACCGGATCCGGCAGATCCACTGGAAGCTGACAGAGAAGTTCGACAGTCTTATGGTACGAGATTATGGCCTGCCGATTCAGAACACGATATTGCTGCTACTGGAAACCGGAAGAATAAAAGGGACAGAGAAGACAGATCCGTCCTGTCTGGACGCACTGGCAGAGGCTATTCTCTCGGTATCCCAGGAATTGATCAGCCAGCAGATTGTACATACGATTGGCTGGCAGAATCATGAGGAGAATACGTTTTCCAGTATGGAAATTGAAACAGATGAGGATCTGAATATTGTGCTTCCGGGGCTTCTTGGAGCAGTTCCGGGAGAAGATGAGATGTCTGCTGCAGAACATTATCTGAAGACCCGTGAACAGCTGGAGTTTGCCCATGTGGTTCTGTTTACCCCGCAGCATCGTTCGGCATTAAGCTTTCTGGCAGACCAGTGTCTGCTGACGGAAGTTCTGTGTGAAGAAGGCGGGGCAGGTTATGACCGGCAGGATGGGATATCCATGATTGGCACAGGGCCTGAGACAATGACGGAATATCTTTCTTATATAGAAATATAGAATCATCTGCAGTTGTAAATGAAAGCATATTAAGAATATATCAAGAGAAGTGGCGGAAGATAAGCAAATGGTAGAGAAAACAACGAAAAAAGCAGAGGCTGCTGAACAGAATGCATTTCATCTGTACAGCGTTGAAAAACAGGGGAATAAGAAAAACAGAGCAGCGGCTTATCTTGTAGACTGGATTTTTTTGTGGCTGTATCTGGCAGGAAGCACGGGATGGCTGGTATCGACGTTTCAGATTCCGGTCAGTCCGGCAGCATTCACAGGCATACAGGGAGCCATTTCCCTGCTGATGATCCTGGCCGGAACGGGCAGGGGAAAAGCCCGGTTTTTGAAGATCGCGGCATGGTGCGGCCTATTGGCGGTTACGATCCTGCTGTTTGGGGATATCTGGAACGACGGCATACATATTTTATATAATCATGCGGTAGATGTACTGGGAAAACAGTATCCCTATCTTTTGCCGGTTTATCATGTGGCGGCAGAGGGGACAATGGAGACGGTCTGCATGTATGCTGCACTGGCCTGGATGTCCGGAATGCTTGCAGTGTTAGGGCAATATCTGGTCCGGACCGGAAACAGACTTCTTCTGGGCATACAGATTGTGTTTATTCTGCTGGTGCAGATGGCTGCCGGGATCGCTCCGGAGCTGTTATGGAATATAGGTTCTTTCTTATGCCTGCTTGCCGTGTGGATACGGGGACATGGGGAGATGGTTCCGGCAGGAAAACAGCGTCTGGCTTCTCTCCAGGTATTCGCCCTCGTGGCAGCAGGAAGTGCTCTCCTGCTTTTTGGGGGCAGCATTGTACTTGGGAAGACCACTGTTACAGAGAATGATTTATTTGCAGGGTGGAAAGAAACCTGGAAGTCTATGATTGAAGAGTCACGCTACAGCGGGGACGCAGAGGTTCTTCCGGAGGGCCGGTTTACAGGGCTGGGTTCTCTCGAAACCGAAAATAAGCCGGTACTGGAAGTGACGATGACAAAACCGGAATCCTATTACCTGAGAGGGTATACCGGCAGTCAGTATACAGGCACCGGGTGGACGGATATTCCGTCGGAAAAACTCTGGGAGGGCAGGGATTTGTTTTACTGGCTCCACCAGGGGGGATTTTACGGACAGGAGTGCCTGGGGGATGCAGCAGTTGCACTGGATGAAGAGACTGCCGCAGAAGAAAGGAATACTGTTGTGGTCAGGAATCTAGCTGGCAGTTCCAAGTACTGTTATGTGCCATATGAATTACAGTCGGTGAAGGAAGCGGACCTGCAGACCAGGATGGATGCCCAGAAAATAGGAGATGCCGGATTGATTGCCGGGGGCTGGAATGGAGATCGGGAATATGTATATCAGGCGCTTTCTAACCAGATTACCAAATACCCGGTTTACGATGCCAGGCTGCTGGATAAGAAAAATCTCACGGAAGCAGGGAAGGCTTACAAGCGAAACGAAGAATTCTACAATGAATTTGTTTATGCAACCTATCTGGATATCCCATTTGAACTTACGTCTGCCCTGCATGAGCTTATCGATACGGGAGAGACGGAACAGGGCGAGAAGCATGTGGACTATGCAGAGGCGAAACAAAATATACTGTATGTGCTGACGGCAGATTATACGGATACGAAGAAGCTGGACGGTAGCTGGAACGGTTCGGATTTCATACAGGAGTTTCTGAATTATTCTAAAAAGGGCTATTCTGTACATTTTGCAAGTGCAGCGGCTATGATGTTCCGTTACTATGGAATTCCGTCCCGCTATGTGGAAGGATATCTGGTTACGCCGGAGGATGTCAAAGCAATGACAGCAGGGGAACCGTATATTCTGGATGATACCCATGCCCATGCCTGGGTGGAATACTACCAGGACGGGGTTGGCTGGCTGCCCTTTGAGGTTACCCCATCGTACATAGGTACGATGGACAAAGCAGAGGATTTCCAGGATATTTCCGGGCTTTCAGGCCAGGGATCGGAGAACCAGCCCGATGAACCGGAGGAAGAAGAGGAAGAGCAGAAGAAAGAAGAGGAAGACGAAATTGACTGGCTTCTGATTCTGGAGATTGTGTTGATAACGGGAATCTGTCTTATGCTTTTGATTATGCTTGTATTTCTAATCTGGGTTCTGCTGCAGAGACACAAAAGCAGGAAGGCGAAAAAGCTGTTCGGCTCTGCGGACAGAAGGCTGGCGATCCGGGCACTCTTTGAGTACAGCATGAATATTCTGTCCGTGGCCGGCCTGGATATAAGGAACACGTCCCTGTACGATTACAGAGAACCGGTGGGGGATATGTTTGACGAGGAAACAGCGGCAGAATATGAGGAGATCGTGAGAATCCGTCAGGAGGCAGTCTACAGTGAACATGAGATTACAGAGGAACAGCGGGAAATTCAGGAATCGTTTAAAAATAAAATCTGGATTCGGATCTATAAGAATGGAAATATCATACAGAAGTTCCGTCTGAAATATATCTATTTCCTGTAATAGAACGAATATGCCGGGGCATGAAGAAAAGGGAGCTGTAAGGAGGAAGAAATGAGGGAAAAAAAGAAAAAATCACAGAAAAGGGTTCTGGCACGGTTACTGGCGCTTATCCTGATATTTACGATGTCTGTTACGCCGATTTCCCCGTTTCCTTCGGAAGTTCAGGCTGCATCCATTGAGAATCCATGGGACGGGAAAACGATGACGGTTCCGGACCTGGATGAATACGGAACGTATCTGATCCGCACGGGGGCAGAGCTGGCCTGGTTTGCAGCAGAGGTAAACCGCGGGAACGGTGAGATAAACGGAAGGCTGGAAAACTACATTTATTTGAATGACTATAATACGAATCATACCTGGACTATGATTGGAGATACAGAAGAGAATCCTTACAAGGGAAACTTTGACGGAAACGGCCAGAAAGTTGTCTATATGCGGGCCGAAATTACCCAAAAGGATCCAAAGCGCCGTTATGCGGGGCTTTTTGGAGTCATTGACGGAGGAAATGTCAAAAATGTGACTGTTCTGGGAAAAGTACTGCAGAATTATGGAAATTACGGACTGGTAGGGGGGAGCGATGAGCTATACGTTGGCAGCGGCGGTATCGCAGGCTACCTGAAGAGCGGGCAGATTACGAATTGCACAAATTATGCGCGGACGACGATGGACGGAGAAGCTATGTACCGTAATTCGGGCGGCATTGTTGGAATCTGTAAAGGGATAGTGATGCGCTGCACAAATGAAGGAAAGCTGTCTACCATCATCGGTTTTGCCCAGAATCATGTGGGCGGAATTGCCGGTCTGGTTTACGGAGCAAATGCACAGGTAATGAATTGTGTGAATAGTGCCACTGTGCAGGGATATATTTGTGTAGGCGGAATTGCCGGGGCAGTAAAGAGTGGTGCAGAGATCAATGCAAGTTGCAACTATGGCACAATAAAAGCTAATTCCACTGCCGGCGGAATTGCCGGCCGTGTATCCACTACAGGTATGTACTCGGATGGAACAGAAAAAGAATGTGCCGTACGGAATGTCTACAGCTTGGGTGATATGACTACATATGGAACCGGAACAGGGGCTCAGATGGGCGGTATCGTAGGGCAGGCTGGCTATGACAACTGGACACAGGAGAAACTTCCGCCAAGGCCTGTGATTGAAAATGCGTACGCCACTGTGCAGTTCAGCAATAACCTGAATGACAGACGCGGAAGTATTATTGGGTATATGATCAGCGGTGATTATGGTACGGTTTATGGGCTTGCAACTCCGGATAACGGTCTGAAACCGGTTGGAGCAACCAGTGATAAGGGGATTCATATTTTAGGTGAGGCGCTCATGCTAAAAGAAGAAGAGCTGAAGAGTGCCGGAATGATTGATAAACTCGGCGGTGCATTTACCATGGCCAATACTTATGATATACAGAATGACGGCTATCCAAAACTGGTATGGCAGGGGCTACCGTCCGTGCTACTGTCTGCAATCGATGATGCGCAGATGGAGCTTAACGGCTGGTTGACAGCGGCAAACCGGAAAAAATATGGGAGAAATTATCCTTTGCTTGAAAAGATTGTCAAAGACTATAAGGATAAGTTGGGGGCAGTTACAAAACAGGAGGATCTGGATGCACTTATGGAGGAGGCCCGTGGGAAGTTGAAAGAAGTAAAACCGGGAATCGATGCGGATAATGAATTGATGGAAGCGATTGATAACGGAATAATGTCCTTGTCGGATTACCGAGACAGGCTCGTTGACCAGCATCCTGACCTGACAGATGGGCAGAAGCAGAATCTCGATTCTGTTGTGAGTGATTATATCAAGAAAATGAATGTTGCGGAGACACCGGAGGCCGTGCGCCTGCTGGTTCGGGATGGACGGGACGCACTGGATGCAAGAATTGCAGGCTTTGAGGCGGATAAGAGACTGGAGGAAATACGGGAGAACGCCATCCAGGAGCTGACTGCTTACCGTGCAGATGAAAGTTACGACAGTCTCTGGATGAATAAGATCAATGCAGCGCGCAAGAAGGCCCTGGAAGTGATTGAGCAGGCTAAGACAGCAGCGGAGGTTACAAACGGTCTGGAAGAAGGAAAAAATAATATTGATGCGGTCATTGATCAGATTCCTGAAGCCGGTGCATGGGACGGAAAGACTCTGACTGAGCCAGCGGTAAATGAGCGGGGGATCTACCAGATTACCAGTGGAAGCGAGCTGGCCTGGTTCGCGAATCAGGTAAACACCGTGGAAGATGCAGATGGGATCAGCGGCGAGCTGTGCAACGACATCAGCCTGGGATTTAAAAACTGGAGACCGATTGGGAACGCGAAGGCGTATACAGGAGACTTTGATGGCAGAGGATATCAGATCAGGGGACTGTTTATCGAGTGGGCAGACGTTTATGCGGGGCTGTTTGGTCAGCTGCGGGGTAAAAACCAGGTGATTCAGAACTTGTCAGTTTCCGGAACGATTCAGGCAGGCGCGCGAGTGGATTTTGTCGGAGGGGTTGCCGCTTATGTGTACGGTGCTGATTCGGATAATCGGAGCCAGGTAATAAACTGCCACAGTAGTGTCAGTATAAGACAGGATCAGATAACGTTATTAGGAGGCGGATCCGGAGGTATCACGGGCTATGCGGCCAATGCAGCTGTATCAAACTGTTCAAACACCGGATCTGTTGTTATAGGTCCTGCGGGAAAAGGCGGGATCAGTTATGCAGCCGGCGGTCTGATTGGACAGATCGGCCCGTCTGTCAAATTACAGACCAGTTATAATGCGGGAATGATACAGTCCAGCCATACGGCAGGCGGTCTGGCCGGAGCAGTTGGGGGGAGAGGCTCAGCAATTTATTCAAGCTATAATTGCGGAGAAGTTTCGGCTGAGCATAATTCCGGCGGTCTGGTGGGAGGCGCTTTTACAGGTTCAAGTATAAAGTGGTGCTACACTTCCGGTCCTGTAAATCTAAATGAATCGGGCTTAAAAATAGGGGCAATATTTGGAGATTTCAATCCTGGAGATTATGAGGTGTTATATGCGTTGAAACGCAGTGACTCCCTAAAGATCCCACTGGTGGGAGGGTCTGGGGATTTCTCGGCATCGGGAAGATTCCTGGAGTCGGAGAAGCTGCTCAGTGACGACACTCTGAATGCGCTGAACGGAGGAGGCAGCTGCTTTATCCGGGATTACCTGGGATATCAGAACGGTTATCCAATCCTGAGCTGGCAGATGAATCTGGAGGATTTTAAGACAGAAGCGGTTTCAGCACTTCAGAACTATAAAAAGGAAGAGGATTATAGCGGGGAAAACTGGAATATTATCCAGGAACTGATTGCAGAAGGAGCGGCCCAGATTCAGGCAGCGGGGGATATGGAGTCAATCAACGCAGCATTCACTCAGGCAAAGAATATGATTGACGAGGTCGAAACAAAAGACAAGACCGAAGAGAGAGAGCTGCAGGCGGCGAAAGATAATGCAATCTTTGAGCTTGAAAATTATGTAGATCTCGATGAATATCGTGATGAGGAGAAGACGAAGATCCTGAAGTATATCAGCGAAGCGAAAAAGTTTATTTTGCAGGCGTATGATCTGGAAGAGGTTTCTCGTCAGCTGAATGAAACAAAGCGAAAAATTGACTATGAGCTTACCGCATTTGAACATGAAGAGGAGAAAAACAAGAAAGCCGCAGAGGAAGTTATAGCAGAGATCGCAGGGCTTGGCGAGATTAGATATGCTGAATACATAAAAAGCCAGATTCAGGATGCAAGACGTGCTTATGATAAATTGACCGACAGGCAGAAAGAACTGGTAACGAATTACCAGGTACTGCTGGATGCGGAAGCTGAATGGGAAAGGCTGGAGGAAGAGCATGAGGCTACGGAAATGGATAAGAAGATGGCTGCTATAGTTGACGAACTGATTGAAGCAATTGGTGAAGTAACCGTGGACAGCAAAGAGGCCATTGAAGCGGCACGCAATGCATTCGATGCACTAACAGAAAACCAGAAAGTACTTGTCAGCTATCCTGGAAAGCTGACCGCAGCAGAGGCAGCATACAATAAGCTGTGTGCATCCGCCGTTGCAGGGATGATTGCGGCAATCGGGGATATTACCATGGACAAATGGGACATGATAGCAGAGGCCCAGAGGGCATATGACGAATTAACAGATGACCAGAAGGTCCTTGTGAATGTTTATCCGGTTCTTCAAAATGCAATAGCAACCTACCAGAACCTTATAGTGGCACAGAGTGTAATAGAAATGATTGATGCCATTGGAGATGTAACACTGGAGACCGGCAATAGCATTAAAGCCGCAATCTATGCCTATAATAATTTGACCGGAGCACAGCAGGCGCTTGTACATAATTATGACATGCTGGAAGCGGCAGCATCAATATATGACTCACTGTCGGCAATCCAGCAGGTGATAGAAATGATTGATCAGATCGGAACCGTGAGTACGGCAAGCGGTCCGCAGCTGGAGGCTGCACGCAGCGCCTATAATAACCTGACACCGGATGAGCAGAGAAGAGTCACCAACCTGTCTGTTCTGGAGAATGCGGAGGCGGCATTTGCGGCCCTGGAAACTCCTGAGGTAGATAATAACGATACACCGGAGGAGATACCAACCAATGACAAAACGCTGGAAGAGGCCAATAAGAACTCCGGGGATGGCGGCTCCGGGACGGAGAACGGAGAAAAATCCGGCGGGGAAGACGATAAAGAAAACAAAGAAGAGGCAGCAGAGGCCGGTATAGGAGAAGACGATAACAATGAACAGGATAGGGGACTGCCCTCCTGGCTGGAGGATGAACTGGATGAAACAAACGCAGAAGAGACAGCGAATCTGGCAGCTGAACAAAAAAAGACAGAGGCACGGAAGCGTTTTCTGCTGGTTCTTGGTATTATCCTTGCTGTATGTATAATAACCACAGGAACTTTTGCTGTTGCACTTCGCAAATCAGCACATAAGCGAAAAGAAAAGAGAGTCCATTATTGATGGCTTCTGAGAAGAGAAGGAGTGTTCTAAAGATGAATAGAATGTACAGAAATATGGCAAAAGGGGTGCTTCATAAGGCACTGGCGGTATTTCTGCTCCTGGCAGCAGTGGTTACCGCGGCCTATCCGGCTGCTGTAACCGCTTACGCGGCTGAGAGTTCAGCGGCAGAACTGCGTGGGATGCAGGATATGATTTTAGATTGGAAATATGCAAAAGGCGGAGAAAGCAAGTTTTTATCCGGAGATTTGCTTGATGGTGCAGGAGAGGGAGGCAGCGACTGGATTGCCTTTAACATCAGCAGGATTGGCATAGAAGATAATCAGGCGGCATATCTGAGCCGGCTGCAGGATGTGGTGGAAAAACTATATCAGGATCCAAACAGTGATGGCAAGAAGTACCTCCTTTCGGACATATACAGGATCATAATCACGATCGAAGCGTGCGGCGGAAATCCAGAAGCGTTCGGTAAAGACCCGGAAGGTAATTCCATTAATCTGTTAAAAGACGGCATCTGGAACAGTATATGGGGAGACCCGGGAAAGCAGGGGATTAACGGTTATATCTGGGCTTTGATGGCCGTTGACAGCAAAGCATGGGAGGAACCCAAGGATGCGGAGTGGACGAGAGAAAAACTGGTGACCTCCATTTTATCCAGGCAGCTGGAAGACGGGGGCTTTGGCTTGATTAAGACCGATGCTTCAGATGTGGATCTGACCTCCATGGCATTGACGGCGCTGGCACCCTATGCAGGTTCAGAAGTACAGTATACATTTACTAGTGAAACAACTGGCCAGACAGTCACAGAAACCGTGGATACAGCTGCAGAAGCGGCATTTACATGTATTTCCGGTATGCAGCATGAATCAGGCGGTATGGTTACTTATGAGCAGCAGACATCCGAAAGCACCAGCTGGGCTTTGATGGCCCTGGCTTCATGGGGACGTGATCCTGACTTAGATGAGCAGTTTATAAAGAATGGAAATACTCTGCTGGACGGACTGAGACAATTCCAGTTGGAAGACGGCAGTATCGTTCACAGTCTGGATGCAGAGGAAGCGGAAACTGAAGGAAACAATATGGCCGGCTATCAGGCCTTGTACGGTCTGGAAGCCGTCTGCCGCCTGAAGGAAGGGAAATGTAACACCTTCGATCTGTCGGATGCCCCGACGGTTTCTGAGGAGGAGATAGAGAAAGCAGGCGAATCTCTGCCTGAGCTGAAAGCGGACAGGGAAAAAAGCGGCGAAGAGGCGCTGAGGGATACGAAAAACCGTACGGCTCTTATAACAGTGGGTATCGCTGCAGTGGTTGTGCTGATTGTAATCATTTTTATAATTATGATGCTCAATAATCGAAAAAAGAAGAAAATGATATCGGGTCCTGATGCTGACAGCGGTATGAGTGCAGATGAAGACGATGATGATGACTGGTAGAAGCGGCGGGAGAAGTGAGGGAAAGATTTGAAAAAGAATATTATAATGATTGGAGTTGTGATACTGCTGGTGGCGATTTTGGTTTCCGGCACAAAATTTCAGTCTGTAGATGAGTATTATCTGACCCATATGGAGGACATCAAAGAGGATTCAGAGACTGTGACCATCAGTATCCGCTGTGACACAGTCCTGGATAACTGGGACAAGCTGGATCCACAGCTGCGTGATGAAAAGTATGTGCCCTCAGACGGGGTCATCCTGCCGGAGACTACTTATGTCCTTCGGCCGGGGGATACGGCATTTGATATCCTGAACCGGGTCTGCCGTTACAACAAGATTCATATGGAGTATCAGGGGATCGAGAACAATGCATATGGCAGCGCCTACATTAAGGGGATCAATTATCTCTATGAGTTTTCCTGCGGAAAGCTGTCCGGATGGATGTTCACGGTAAACGGAAAATATCCGGGAAAGGGATGCAGTACCTACGAGATGAAAAATCATGATAAAATCGAGTGGATCTATACCTGCGACCTGGGCAGAGATGTGGGGAACGAATACAATGGTGCAGATATGCAGAAAGAGAAGGACAAATCATGAATGGATTTGAAAGTTTTCATCCGGCAGTGCTGTTTATATATTATATTCTGGTAGTTTGTTTTTCTATGGTGAGCAGGCATCCGGTGGTCATACTTGCGTCTCTGGCCGGCGGATTCCTGTTCTTCGGGGCCTTAAATGGTCTTCGGAAAACGCTTAATGAACTGTTATTTTCGTTCTGCCTGTTTGTGCCAATGGCAGTGACCAATCCGATATTTGTCCATAATGGAGAGACGATTTTATTTTTCATGAATGATAATCCGGTTACACTGGAGGCTATGATCTATGGCGGGGCTGCATCGCTGATGATTGTATGTGTCCTGCTGTGGTGCAGGTGCTACAGTGCCATTCTGACCACGGATAAATTCCTGTATCTGTTTGGAAAGGTGATTCCTAAGCTGGGGCTGATTCTTTCCATGGCATTCCGTTTTATTCCCCTGTTTAAACATCAGATACGAAAGATCAACCAGTCCCAGAAAACGATGGGGCTTTATGCTACGGACAGTGTGCCTGATCGGATAAGAGGCGGGATACGTGTATTTGACAGTCTTGTTTCCTGGTCCATGGAGAACTCCATAGACACGGCGGATGCGATGAAGGCCAGGGGCTACGGCCTTCATGGGAGGACTAATTTTTCCCTGTTCCGTTTTAAAAGAAGGGACGGTATTCTTCTTGGAATTATGGGGGGATTTACAGTTCTGATCCTGTCCTGCTTTGCAGTGGGTGGATTTGATTTCTTTTATTATCCTTATGTGGCGCAGCTGCAGTTAAACCCGGAGGATATCGCCAGGTATCTGATCATTTTCGTATTTTACCTTATACCGGGTATCATAGAGGCCAGGGGGAAACTGACCGGAAAATATCTGCGGTCGAAGATCTGACTTTATGGAGCGCAAAAGCCGCTTAATAAGAAATTACGGACTTTTACTTATTAACCAGCCATCTGTCTTTCTAAATAAGAAAAAATTCATTTTATAAAAGAGAAGAAACCGGTTTTAAAAGCTTGAAAGAGTACACAAACGGCCCTGCTTTGTCCAACAGGGGTGACGAAACTAAAGGAGAAGCGTAACATGGAATTACTGAAAGTAGAAAATCTAACCTTTACCTATCCAAAGCAGGCAAAGGATACCAGCAGGATAGCTCCGGCACTGGAAGATGTCTCATTCGAGATACAGGAAGGGGAGTTTATAGTTGTCTGCGGGGAGTCGGGATGCGGGAAGACGACTCTGCTTCGGCTCTTGAAGAAGGAACTGGCACCTGCCGGGGATATAACAGGCAAGATCTGGTTCTGCGGTGTAGAGCAGGAGCAGCTCTCTGAGCGGGAGGCTGCCTGTGATATCGGCTATGTTCTCCAGAACCCGGAGAACCAGACCGTCACGGATAAAGTGTGGCATGAGCTGGCATTTGGCCTTGAGAATATGGGTGTACCGACGCCTGTGATCCGCAGGCGGGTGGCTGAGATGGCCTGCTTTTTTGGAATAGATGACTGGTACCGGAAGAAGACGACGGAACTGTCCGGCGGGCAGAAGCAGCTGCTGAATCTGGCCTCGATCATGGCGATGCAGCCCAAGCTTCTGATTCTGGATGAGCCTACCAGCCAGCTGGATCCCATTGCGGCTTCAGACTTTATCAATACACTGGTGAAGATCAATAAAGATCTGGGCCTGACGATTTTGCTTACTGAGCACCGTCTTGAAGAAGTGTTCCCTGTGGCGGACAGGGCTTTTATTATGGACAAAGGGAAGATGCTTCTGATGGAATCCCCAAGGGAAGCGGGGAGAGACCTGAAGTGTCTGAACGCAGACCACAAGATGCTTCTGGGACTGCCCAGCGCCCTTCGAATATACCACGGGCTGGATGCCCGGGATGCAGAATGTCCTCTGACCGTGCGGGACGGCAGGAACTTTCTGGAAGAATATTATGGGAATGAGATAAATAGGCTGCACCGCGAAACGGACAGTACCCAGGGGAAGAAAATCACTATGCGCATGAAGGATGTGTGTTTCCGATATGAGAAAGACCTGCCGGATGTGCTGGACGGAGTAGAGCTAGCAGTTTACGAGGGAGAGATCGTCAGTATTCTGGGCGGCAACGGATCCGGGAAGACGACTCTGTTAAGTGTGATTTCAGGCACCTATAAACCATACAGGGGAAAGATTGAGGTATTCGGAAAGAGAATACATAAATATAGCGGTAAGGAATTATATGTGAAGAATCTGGCCTCCCTTCCGCAGAATCCGCAGACCGTGTTCATTAAGATGACTGTCCGGGAGGACTACGATGAAATTCGTCATGTGATGGGATACAGCGAGGCCGAGATGAAGGAAAAGATTGAGGAAACAGCAGAGCTCATGGGAATCGGTCATCTGCTGGACCGGCATCCCTATGACTTGAGCGGCGGTGAGCAGCAGAAGGCGGCGATCGGAAAAGTGCTTCTTCTTCAGCCTCGGTTCCTGCTTCTGGATGAGCCGACGAAGGGAATTGATGCCTGGTCAAAGATGCAGCTGCAGAAGCTTTTAAAGGAATTGAAGCAGAAGGGAATTTCGATTTTAATGGTGACTCATGATGTGGAATTTGCGGCAGGGGTATCGGATCGGTGCGGACTGTTTTTCGACCATGAGATTACATCTGTGGACACTCCGGAAGAATTTTTCTGCAATAATAATTATTATACCACTGCGGCAAACAGGATTTCCAGACAGAGATACGAGAATGCGGTGACCTGCGAGGATGTCATTGAACTGTGCAGGCAGAATGTGCGGATACAGAAGGAGGGAAAGCGTACATGCAGGAAAGAGACAGCATAAAAAGTATAGATACAACCGAGCACATAGATGAGAATCTGCTGGAGAACACCCTCCCTTACACAAAAAAGAGAGCAGCAGTCTGGATTTGTCTGACGGCAGGGGTGATCTTTTTGATTGTTTTGGGTATCCGGTTGTTGTCAGACCGGAAGTACAATCTGGTTTCCATGATGATCGTACTGATTGCATGCGGTGCCTTTTATCTCGCCTATGAGAAGCGGGAGGGGAGTATCCGTCGGATGGTGCTGCTGGCAGTGATGACAGCAATTTCCGTGGTGGGCCGATTTATTTTTGGTCCGATCCCTTTTTTTAAACCCGTGACGGCTATCGTGGTATTGACCGGAATCTATATGGGGCCTGAATCCGGATTTCTGGTAGGCTCACTATCGGCAGTTGTTTCCAATATCTTTTTCGGGCAGGGACCATGGACACCTTTTCAGATGTTTTCCTGGGGAATCATCGGGATGATCGCCGGATTCCCGGGGCTGCGGGCGCTCCTGCGTCACCGTATACCGCTGATTATATATGGTATATTCTCGGGGATCGCTTATTCAGGGCTTATGGATATCTGGACGGTGCTCAGCTTCGAGGGAGGCTGGAACTGGTACAGGTATCTGGGGGCGCTTGCGACTGCGGTGCCGGTGACAATTACGTACTGTGTGTCCAATGTAGTATTCCTGATGCTGACTATCAGGCCGATTGGAGATAAGATGAACCGGATTCAGGTGAAACATGGGATCTTTTAAGCGTATGTATTTTCATGGGGAGGCTTTGGGAAAGGGGGCGCCCGCTGAAAGTCTGCCGGGGAAGGTACGGCGGGACGCAGCAGGGCATTTTGGCGGCGGGCCATTTGCTAACACCCTCTAATATCAAAATCGGACTCTTATATGGAACCACCGGCATTCACCGTGGAATTCTGATGAATTCCGCGGCTCAGGCCGGCTTGTGATCTGCTTCGGAAGCAGATCACATCCATATAAGAGTCCGATTTTGATATAAGAGGGTGTAAGCGCATTCTTACGCTGCCAAAATGCCCTGCTGCGTCCCGCCGTACCTTCCCCGGCAGACTTTCAGCGGGCTGGGCTTTTCTGGGCGGCAGGTGAAAATTCAACGGGGAGTCACGGACGGGGGAGGCGGATGGGGCTGGCGGCGCGGGATGTGCAGCGGGGGCTTGTGAGTATAAAAAAATATTGTTATTAAAGGAGTGCTATTCGACTTCCAGGGTCAGGTATTTGCCGCGGGGAATTGGTGCGGAGAATTTTATGCCCAGGGAGGTTTTGAAGAGGGGGCCTCCTGTTACGAAGGTGTGGTATTCTCCGTTTTCGCCGCAGACGTCTATGTTGTCTTTTTCCATTGAGGCTATGAGGGCGGGAGTCAGAGGCTGGCCCAGGTAGTCGGGGGACATTCTTTCGGTGTCTACTACGGTTATGTGGGTGGTGAAGCCTGCCTCTAGGAATTCCAGGACGGCTTGTCTGCGGCTTTTCTGCCAGAGTGGGAAGGATGGCTGAAGGCCGGCGTTTTGGCAGCGGGTGCTGCACCAGGCCAGGTGTTCTTCCAGGTCGATGTCGCCGAAGACGCAGACTTCTGCTCCGGCTGATTTTTGAGACAGGAGTTCTTTTTCGAAGTTTTTTTCGTAATCCTCACCGCTTGTTTTGATCAGGGTGATGGGGAGGTTCATGGATGTCTCGAGTTTTTGGATGACTTGGGAGCTGATTCCGTGGAACCAGCTTCGCTCCCGGTCCGTGTTGTAGGTCATGATCAGGGCCATGGGAATCATGCCGGACTGTATTGCTTTGTAGATGGAGAGGGTGCTGTCTTTTCCGCTGCTGTAGGATGCAACGAATTTTTTACCTTTTAGTTCATTCATTTGTTTTCCTCCGGATAAATAATGAGTGGAAGCAGCTGCGGCCGCATTAGGATGGCTTTACTCTCGCAGTGCATGATGTCATAAATTGTTTTCATATCTTTTCCAGTATTTCTTTTAAAAGCGAAATTATCTCATACATTCTTCTCAATATTTGAGAAGCTATTACTATTATAACAACTAATAAAATAACAAACTCCAATCCCATTACTGACCTCCTCCTATTCCAATACTAAATGGTTTTCTGATTCTTAAGAGCATAAAAAATAAACCTCTGCTCTATGCCTTCAGACGCTTTCTAATGATTCAATACTTGTATCCTGACTAAAGTTCAGACCTAATTGCTGCCCTTCCCGGATCAACCAGTGGTTGTGTAGCTTTCGTAACTCATTACAGTAGGGATAAAACTGTACTGGAATCTCACCAGACTTCCTAAAGTGTAAAATTGCACTTCTATCGTATTGAACCATTGTAATCTTTATTAAGAATCAATAGTATTAAGTGAATCTGATAGAAGTATTTTATATCAAATGCTTATAATTATCAATGCATTTCAAAGATTTATCTGAATATTACATTAATTTTTAAATTTATCTGATTAGTCATGATCGCTTTCAGCAATATTTTATCGGGGTTATATTTTTGTCAGCGTAAGCCGTGCACAAATGCATGGGGCGAGACCAGTGGCTGCCGATTAAACATAGAAGAGAAATCGGGGCACTATTGACACGGGGAAGAAGAAACAATTATAATGAACTAAGAAATCTTAGGAGAGGCGAGACGATCCCTCTCTTTTTTTAAAAGCAGACGCTTGTTTTCTGTAAAGCAGTGGAAAGAAGGTGTACGGATGTACGGGGGCGGGAATCTGAGAAAACACATGGGGAAAGTACTGCTGTCTGTACTTTGTGTACTGGTGCTGTCCGGATGCGCAGGCAGTGCCGGGCAGTCAAAAGAGAAGGAAGAATATGTAATTGGTGTCGTCACAAAGTCCAAAAGCAGTGAATACTGGATGTCTGTTTATTCTGGAATGGAGAAGGCTGCAAAAGATTACGGCGTCACAGTGATTACACTGTCACCGGATTCGGAGACGGACGACAGTCTGCAGAAGAAGATGATTGATGACCTGATCGCGAAGGGCGTGGACGCGCTGGCGGTTTCTCCGATTCAGTCCTTTGGTGCGGACGCGTATCTGGCAGCAGCGAAGGAAAACGGAATCCCGGTTTATTCCTATGACACCAGGATTATGAGCCAGGATATTCCCTATATTGGAATTGATAATGAAAAGGCGGGAAGGGGACTGGCCGAATATATGGCCAAGGCGCTTGGCGGCAATGGAAAAGTTGGGATTATTTCGGGGAATCTGGAACAATCGGGGCATGCCAGCAGGGTAAAGGGGTTCTCGGATTATATAGAAGAGAATACAAACATGGAAGTCGCGTTTGTAGAGAGCGGATACAGCAACCTTCAGATGTCTGAAAAAGAGATCACCCGTCTTATGGAGGAGCACCCGGATGTGAAGGGGATCTTTGCCACCAGTGCGGTGACAGCGCTGGGAATTATGAAGTATATGGAACAGCATCCGGTTGTGCTTGTGACAGTGGATGCGCAGCAGGATGCGCTGGAGGCCGTGGCAGAAGGCGGAATCCAGGCTTTGGCGGCGCAGTCAGGGTACGAGATTGGGTATGAGACAATTCAATATATCATAGAGAAGAGGGACGGCGAGGACCTTCCTCTGGATAAGATTCTGAATGTGGAAATCATAACAAAGGATAATGTGGAGGAATATCAGATTCAAAATTAGGCGGAATCTAAAAATAAGACCCAAAAAGAAAGGCTGCTTCTGAAAAAGAGTGGTCTTTTTTTAGATTTTGGGCGAATTGCTAAAAAAAAGCACCTTTAACCAAAGTTAAGCCAGATGGGAAGAGGCGTGAGAAGAGGTATAATGAGATGAGAGAGATATTGTACTGCCGGTATTCCATACTGTATAATGGAAGAAAAAGGCGGGAGGGATAAAGAATGTTCCGTAGTATCAGAAGCAAAGTGCTGGTGGCGACAATCTGTATCACCCTGGTCACCGCACTGGCGATTACCATTGTATTTTACGAGAAATCCTCTGCTATGATCGAAGAAAATTACGGGGAAAATCTATATGCACGTATCCGGCAGATGGGGGACAGCTTTGACGAACTTCTGAAGGGCGTTTATCTTCTGACCGCAGAGGCATCCTGTGATGAGGAACTGCTGGATATGGCAGAAGACTACCTGAGTTCTGGAAATGCGGATCAGCTGGAAGCAATTGCCGGCCAGCTTCGCGTCTATTCCAGAAGATACAGTGATATAGGTTCTGTATACCTTGTGCTTCCCGGGGATGGCTGTATTATCACATCCGAGGATTACCCGGTCTATGAGAAGGGCATTCCGGATGAAAAAATAAAACAGATAGCCGCATCTTCTGAGACCGCCCTGGAGCCGGTTATGCTGCAGGATCCGCTGAGAAGAACTGCCTCTGTCCTGTCATTTGCCTCGGCAATGAAGAATCAGGAGGGCGATACTTTAGCCTATATCATGACGAACATTGAAGAGAGAGTGCTGTATTACAAATATCTGGACGGTCTGAATGAGGGGACGGATTCCAGCGCTGTGATTCTGGATACAAGGGGCAGGATTGTTGCTGCCAGGAATAAGGAACTGACGGGCGCCGAATATGGGGATGGCAGCGTACGTTTGTCGGATGGCGTGCAGGATGATAAAGGGGGATCCAGCCTGAAGATTTCCTATAAATCTTCTTTTGCCGGTTATCTTTTCTTTATGGAGGTGGAGAAGCGCACGATATTGGGAGATATGAGGCAGATCCGATATTTTCTGGCGCTGATTCTGCTGATCTGCTGTGCAATATCGGCTGTAATTGCCTATTTTATTACCGGAGCCATGTACCGGCCGCTGAGCAGGCTGACACGGACGATGGGACAGATCAGCGACGGCAATCTGGACCAGTGCGTGGAAATCACCACGGGGGATGAGATAGGCCTGCTCTCCAAAGATTTCAACAACATGCTGGAACACATACAGGCGCTGATTGAACAGCTGGTCAAGGAAGAGATGCTGAAAAAGGACGCGGAGCTGGAGGCCCTGCAGTACCAGATTACACCGCATTTTATGTACAACACACTGAACTCGATTAAATATGCGGCCCTGCTGAAAGGGGAACAGGAGATTGGCGGACTGATCGAGGACTTCATTGAGCTTCTGCAGGCCAGTATCAATAAGAAGGGGAATTTTGTGACGGTGGCAGAGGAAATTCATTTTCTGGAGAATTATGTCAGCCTGCAGAGGATAAGATACGAGGAGCGTTTTGAAGTAGAGTATCGGGTGCCGGATGAGGCGGCCGGGTGTTATCTGCCGAGGCTTTTGCTGCAGCCGCTGGTGGAAAATGCCATACTTCACGGTGTCGATATGAAACGGGGCGGCAGCTGTATCGTTGTGGGCGCGGAGGTGGAAGGCCGGACGCTGCATCTGTCTGTCAGGGACAACGGGCGCGGTATGTCAGAAAAGCAGATCGAAGTACTGTTAACAGTGCCTAAGAATAAGACGAGCGGGCTCTCCGGAATCGGAGTAGCAAACGTGAAGGAACGTCTGGAACTGTATTACGGCAGAGAGGGAAGGCTGCTCTATACGAGCGGTGAACAGGGGACAACAGCCCACATATATCTGCCGGCATATAAGGAGAGGAATCAATACGAACTGTAGAGGAGCGTTAGGATGTATAAGACAGTGATTGTGGACGACGATTTTTTGGTCAGAAGTTATCTGAAACAGTTAGGCGCATGGCAGAAGGCAGGCTACCAGATCACCGCTGACTGCAGAGACGGGGAAGAAGCACTGGATGTGATAGAACGGGAGCGGCCGGACGTGGTGATTACCGATATTTCCATGCCGCTGATGGACGGGATTGAACTGATACGGCGTGTGAGGAAGATGAGCCAGAGTATCTATCTCATTGTGCTCAGCTGCCACGATGATTTTGAATATGTGAAGGAAGCAATGAAGCTGGGGGCGGACGAATACGTCCTGAAAAATTCTCTCAACGAAGAAAGCCTTTATGAGATGCTGAAAAATGTGGAAGGGCAGCTTATGAACAGGCTGAGTGAAAATGAAAAAGAGGATGATACAAAGCGTCTGATCGAAATGGGTCGGCATTCCCTGAAATATCATTTTTTTAACGGTCTGCTGTCCGGCTCTTTTACCGCACAGGAACGGGAGGAAAAACAAAAGGAAGCCGGGATTCAGGGCAGGTTCGTTAATAGTGCGGTAGTCAATATGGTGATACCGGACTGGAATGCATTAAAAAGCGGGTCCACATCCCTTGAGATGGAGCAGTACAGCCAGCGGTTTCTGCAGCGGCTTCTGGACAGGCTGGAGGACCTTTTAGGTGAGGAGCGCAGGTATGTGGAGGCGGTCTATCTGGGAGAAGGGGTATTCTGCTGTTTTCTGGATCTCTCTGAAATGCGCAGAGACAGTCTGATGAAGCAGCGGCTTACCAGCGTGGCTACGGCATGCTATACATGCAGTAAACAGGAGTCTTACATATTTGCTATCGGAGTGAGCGGGATATGCTTTGGCGCAGACGGGCTCAGGCAGGCTTACCAGCAGGCCAGAGAAGTCGTCCGCCTGTATTTTTATGAGGACGGCGGGATTCTGTATTACGAAAACCAGCCATCCGTGGGACGGGAACTGCCGCAGTCTGCACAACGTTTTACGGAGGAGGTACAGACCTGTATAAAATGCCAGAATATTGAAAAGATCGAGGAGGCTCTCGGGGAGATTCTGGAGGACTTTAAACAGCTGCACACGGACAGCAGAACCGTACTGCACTGGCTGAAGGAGACGGAGCAGAAAGCGGGATGTGAACGGAGTCAGGAAGAATACGGCGCCATTGTAAAAATAGAACGGCTTGAGGAAGTGTTCCGTGAGGACTGCAAAAAGATATTTCAGCAGAGGAAAAGGGCGGTGCCGGAGGGAACGGGCCCGGTTATCTGCACTGTTGTTGATTATCTTCACGCACATTTCAGAGAACAGACGGGACTTACAGAGGCGGCGGACGCTGCGGGGGTTAATTCGGCCTACCTGAGCTACCTTTTTAAACAGGAGATGGGGATCGGGTTCTCTAATTATCTACTGGATCTGCGCATGGAGTGTGCGAAGGGGATGCTGAAGGAGACAAATGAGAAGATCAAAGAAGTGGCCGCACGTTCCGGTTTCAATGATTATCATTATTTTTCCAAGGCATTTAAGAAACAAAATGGATGCAGTCCGGCCGAGTACCGGAAGCAGGTGACAGCGACCTAAAAATATGACCTAAAAATAAAACCCAAAATCGGGAAGTAATTATTAGATAGTGATGGAAACTTATTACATTACAACAAATCTAAAATTATTCCCGATTTTTTTATTTGCTCCAAATGATATCCTTATATCAGAAAGAAAACAGAGGAAGCTTACAGAGCGGACCGCATATGAAAGGAGAACAATTATGTTTGACAAGAGTAAAGTAAAACTGGGAATCGCACCGATC
Source organism: Clostridium sp. D5 (assembly GCF_000190355.1). Classification (NCBI taxonomy): domain Bacteria; kingdom Bacillati; phylum Bacillota; class Clostridia; order Eubacteriales; family Clostridiaceae; genus Clostridium; species Clostridium sp. D5. The sequence continues at coordinate 1,126,152 of NZ_GL870809.1, forward strand.
GCATGGACGAATGATGACCTTCCGGACCTGGGCAGGGAGAATACCTTTGAACAGTGCGTAAGCGAAATGGCGCTTGCAGGATTCACAGGTTCCGAGGTGGGAAATAAATATCCAAAGGATCCGGAGGTATTAAAGAAGGCCCTGAATCTCAGAGGCGTGGAAATATGCAATCAGTGGTTTTCCTCCTTCCTGATTACAAAGCCGTTTGAAGAGGTGGAAACAGAGTTCCGTGCTCAGCTTGCATTTCTAAAGGCAATGGGAGCAAAAGTAATCGGAGCATCGGAGCAGAGCCACAGCGTGCAGGGAATGCAGGACACACCGATCTTTGGGCACAAATACGTGATGGATGATGTGGAATGGGATACATTCTGCCAGGGGATGAACCGGCTCGGGAAAATTGCAAAAGAGGAATACGGCATCAGCCTGACATTCCATCATCATATGGGGACCGTAGTCCAGAATCCGGATGAGGTGGAGCGGATGATGGCAGGCACAGATCCGGAGTACGTAAGCCTTCTGTTTGATACCGGACATTTTGCATACTGCGGTGCGGATCCCCTTGAGATGGTGAAAAAATATGTGGACAGAATTAAGCACGTGCACTTAAAAGATATCCGCCCGGAGGTGGTTGCCAGAGTCCGCGAAGAGAATCTGAGTTTCCTGGAAGGTGTGCGCCAGGGGGCATTTACCGTACCCGGGGATGGCTGCATCGACTTTGATCCAATCTTTAAAGTACTCGAAGACAACGGCTACGAAGGCTATATGCTGGTAGAGGCAGAACAGGATCCGGCAAAGGCTAATCCACTGGAATATGCCATCAAAGCCAGAAAATTTATCGCAGAGAAAACAGGACTGTAGAAATTGAAAACAAGACCATAGAAATAGATAACAGGACAGAAGAAATAGAAGGAACGGGCGGCAGTGAAGACCGCGGAAAGGGATAGCATTATGGTAAAAGTAGGGATTATTGGAGCTGGAAGAATTGGAAAAGTACATACAACAAGTATCTGTACAAGAGTGAAAAATGCAGAGATCAAAACAATTGCGGATCCATTTATGAATGAGGAGACTGCATCATGGGCAAAAGAAATGGGCGTAGAAAACATAACGAAGGATTACAAGGAAATCCTGGCTGATCCGGAGATCGATGCGGTGCTGATCTGTTCCTCAACAGACACACACTCTCCAATCTCAGTGGAAGCTATCAAAGCCGGCAAGCATGTTTTCTGTGAAAAGCCGATCGACCACGACATCGAGAAGATTCAGGAAGTAATCAGCGCCCTGGAAGGCAGCAAAGTAAAATATCAGGTAGGTTTCAACCGCAGATTCGACCACAATTTTGAGGCTGTCAGAAATGCAGTCCAAAACGGTTCCATCGGAGATCCGCACATCATAAAGGTAACGTCAAGAGATCCTGAGCCGCCCAGCCCGGAGTATGTAAAAGTATCCGGCGGAATCTTCCTGGACATGACGATCCACGATTTTGACATGGTAAGATACCTGGCCGGCTGTGACGCAGAAGAAGTATACGTAGAAGCAGCAGTACTCGTAGACCCGGGCATCGGAGAAGCGGGAGACGTGGATACAGCTGTTATTACACTGAAAATGGAAAACGGCGCAATCGCAGTCATCGACAATTCCAGAAAAGCAGCATACGGATATGACCAGAGGGCAGAAGTATTCGGCTCAAAAGGCATGGTTGCAACGTCCAACGATACCTTATCCTCAGCCGTAATCAGCACAGAAAACGGCGTCACAGGAGAAAAACCACTGTACTTCTTCCTGGAGCGCTATATGGATTCCTTTGCAAAAGAAATGAACTGCTTTATTGAGGCGATTGAAAAAGATATCGAAACACCACTGGGAGTGGAGGATGGACTTAAGCCAGTACTTATGGGACTTGCAGCACGCAAATCATTAAACGAACACCGGCCGGTCAAGATATCGGAGGTTCGGTAAGCAACGTGGGGGTGGATGAGGGGCGCCTGAGGAAAGCGGGACGCGCCGATACCGTCCGGGGAGGCTTATGCTGATTTCGGAAACCGGCCGCTTAGCCAAGAAGTTCTAGCCGCGAAAAAGCCGCATTTTATGGGACCGAGCGTATTCACTTAGAAAGCCGATGCTTTCTAAGCTCAGACGCTCTGGAAAATTGATTCGGAATCAATTTTCCCCCATAAAATGCGGCTTTTTCGCGGCAAGAACTTCTACGGCACGCTTAGAGGCTTCCGAAATCAGCATAAGCCTCCCCGGACGGTATCGGCGCGTCCCGCTTTCCTCAGGCTGGGTGCATCAGGGCGGTAGGGTCGCTAATCGGGGGGAGTCCGGGACGGGAGCTGTGGATTAGGTTGGATTGGTGCGACGGGGTGGTTGGGGGATGATTTACCTGATTCGTGTATTCGAGGATATAGAAGCAGAACTGGAGAAGTTTCTTTCCCCAGAACGACTCAATCCGCTGCTCCCGTCTGAGATCCCCCCGTGTAGACGGGTCTTATGTCCTGCCTTGATGCGTCCAGCTGTGCGGAATTGAAATATGCCTCTCACGGATGCTGAATCAGGGCATTAGTGCCGCTTCATCAAAATCGGAGCCGGCATGTGAACTGCTTCCAGGCCCACAAGGCCTGGAAGCAAGCCGACCCGCAGTGAGAATTCATCAGAATTCTCGCGAGTGTCGGCGGTGTTCATCATGCCGGCTCCGATTTTGATTAGCGGCACTTATGTCCAGATTCCGCATCCGTGAGAGGCATATTTCAATTCCGCACAGCGGCCCCCATACCAGCCACTACTTACCAGCCTCTACACATAATCGAAATCGTCTGGCGCCTTAAACCACTTGGATCGCCCCAGGTGTAATATGAAGCACAGTACTGCCATTGAGATATACCCGATCATGAACGGGGATTTGGGGTAGAAGCCAAGGGATGCGCTGTGGATGAACCCGAAAAAGGAGAGGGCGGCTCCTACGAGCGCCGTTATGGCTACCAGGTTCAGCTTTTTATCTATGATGAATGCAGTCATGGTTCCGAGCAGGATACCGATGATGATTGCCCCGGGCTTGACCGCCGGAACCCCATTCCACATGACTCCGGCGTCAAGCAGTGACTGGGTTACCTCCGGGGTGTATCCGGAATATCCGACCGGCAGTGTCTCGGTCCAGACATTGGCGAGACCTGCGGCTCCGGTAATCTGTGTGAACAGGTAGTCGGCAACCGGCGGGATCATGGCAATTCCGACTGCTGCATAGTGTTTTTTGTCACAGTCTTTGAATGCCTGACAGACCATGACGATGGCGCACCACAGATAGGTGACGGCGCATACGGCAGGTGGAACCAGGTTGCTCAGGAAAGTGAAGAGGCCCAGGAGTCCGGCGAGGCCGAGTACCAGACCGGAGACGATGGAGTAGCCGATCCCGGCTTTTGCTTTTTTCAGACCTGCGTGTCCAAGCCATACAGTATTCGGTACAACACCTCCGAAGATGGCGGAGATCATGGTACAGACACCATCGGCGAACTGTGCTTCACGCACATTGTAATTGTCGCCTGCTGCATTGGCAGCTTCTACATTGTCCATTGTTTCGATAAAGTTATAGATTTCGATCGGAATGACAATCGTCAGGTAAGGCGCTACTACGGCAAAACCGCTTAGCAGGTGCTGGATACCGTTTACCGGATTTGGAAAATAAAAGCCGATTCCACTGAAATCAATGCTGGTACGTCCCAGACAGAAAGCATAGATGATGCCCCCTACGATTGCAACCACAAGCGGCGGGATTTTTCCTGGAAACAGATAGCCGCCGAAGACACCGATCATGGCAACGATCAGGATCGGCATACCGATGATCGGGTCGCTGAATACGTCGAACACGCCCTGTGTTGCCATCCAGATAAAGCCGATTCCGGCAACCGTTCCGAGCAGTGCGGCTCTTGGGATTTTTCTTTTCATCCATGGTCCTATAATGCCGCCGAAGAATTCGACCGCGCCTCCGATGAAGCAGGCGGCAATGGCTGCAGACCAGGCGAGTTCGGGATCTTCCAGCGCGTAGTGCAGCGGCATGATTACGCCGTAGAGCATGACGAACATGGCCGGTGTAGAAACCCCGGAGGGCAGTGCGGTTACATCCGCACGCATTTCCTTTTTGGACAGCTTGTAGGCCATGAATGCATAGTATAATCCGCTGAGCATCAAACCGATCGACATTCCGGGAATGACCCTTCCGTATACGATCTCGTCAGGCCAGCCCAGAACACCGGATAAAGTGGCAATTACAATCAGATAGTTTACAATATTGTTGGTGATGGAATAAGCCATCCCCCCAATATCCCCTCTTTGGAATAAAGGCACGAGTGCCCTTTTTTCTCTCATCTCCTTAGTACCTCCGTTTTTCCAGCTCTTTATTCTGCTTCCACAGTAATAAAATCGAACTTTGTTACATCAAATAATCCCATATCTGTAAGCTTCACTTCCGGAATGACCGCCAGCGACATGAAACACAGTGTCATAACCGGTTCTACATTCTCGCTGATCCCCAGTTCTCTGTATGCTGCATCGTGGATGCGGGTCAGCTTTTCATCGACCCATTCTCCGCTCTGGTCGCTCATCAGTCCGCCAAGCGGCATCGGCATGGATTCTACTACACGGCCGTCTTTTACAAGTACGATACCGCCGTTCTGCCGGATCAGTTTCTGTACGGCAAATTCCATCTCCTCATCGGTTACGCCCACAGTGATGATATTATGTGAGTCATGGGCAACGGATAAAGCTACGGCGCCCTCTCTGATTCCATAGCCGCGCAGAAGCGCAGTGGCAACGTTGCCGGTCTCCTGATGGCGTTCAATAACGGCAATTTTCACAATATCAGCGTCCGGGTTCCTTACAAAATCACCGGATGTATCAAGTTCAATGTCCGTAACACCTTTTGCGGTTACGACACCGCCGGGCAGGATGTCAATCACATTGACATGCCCTGATTTCAGGTGCATTTTCAGTTTCTCTTTCGAAAAATCTTTTACATGGAAGCTGCCTTTTACCGATGAGATATCCCATTTTTCAACCGGAAGCAGATACTTTCCGTTTTCTGCTACAAGCGCTCCCTCTATCCAGACTTTTGATACGGAGAAGTCTTTTAGATTATCGAGCAGTACGATGTCCGCGCGCAGCCCCGGAGCGATGGCTCCTCTGTCATACAGGCGGAAGCATTCTGCCGCATTCAGGCTTGCCATGCGGATTGCTGTAATTGCATCCACGCCTTCTTCCACGCAGATGGTAAGATGATTGTCCAGATGTCCCAGCTCCAGAATCGTCTTGGGCTGGCGGTCGTCCGAGCAGAGCAGGCAGCGCCGGCTGTTCATAGGGGTCAGACCCCTGAGCAGCGGCCGCAGGTCATGGCAGGCGGAGCCCTGTCTCAAAAGGACATACAGGCCCCGGGAAATACGGTCCAGCATTTCTTCCACGGTAGAGCATTCGTGATCTGTGTGAACCAGGGCTGCGGCATAGGCATTCAGATCTCTGCCTGAGACTCCGGGACTGTGGCCGTCAATCAGTTTGCCGTTTTCCTTTGCTGTCATGATTTTGTCAAGGTCACTTTCACATGCGTTAATCAGACCGGGAAAGTTCATATATTCTCCCAGGCCCAGGATTCTTTCGTTTTTAATCGGGCCTTTCATCGCCTCTGCGTCTATATTGGCTCCTGCATGCTCAAAGGGAGTGGCAGGGACGCAGGAGGGGAGCATATATTTGATATCCAGCGCGGTACCCTCGGCGGCCTGCAGCATGTAGTCCAGTCCCCGGATCCCGCATACATTTACAATTTCGTGGGGGTCTGCAATGATGGTTGTGGCGCCGTGGGGAACCAGGAGCCGTCCGATCTCTTCGGGGCTGACATAGGCGGATTCGATATGGATATGGCTGTCGATGAATCCGGGGGCAGCATATTTTCCCTCTGCATCAATTTCTTCCCGTCCTTCGTAGCTTCCGATTCCGGCAATCATTCCCCGGCACAGTGCGATATCTCCTTCCAGAATGCCTCCGTTGTAGACATCAACAATCCTGCAGTTTTTGATCACGGTATCCGCAGTTTTTCTTCCTGCCGCTACTTCAATCAGTTCCTTCAGGCTATCTTTGCTCATTTTACTCATAGATATTCCTCCTTACTGAAAATCTTATTGTTCCTTCAGATTTAAAATCGGATTAAATGTAGTCAGGTTCGTATAGTCAACAGGTCCTACATCCGTGATTGCATAATCCGGAATTGCTGTGATGGGGAGGAAGAACATATACATCAGCGGTTCAGGCAATGTGGAACCGAGGCCCTGTGCTGCTTTGTTCAGACGTTTTTCCTGTGCTGCAATAACTTCCGGTTCTTCATCACTGGCGATTCCGCCCACCGGCAGCGGTAAGAACTCTATAATTTCCCCACTTGAAACAACGACCTGTCCGCCGCCCTGTTCGATCAGATAGTTGACGGCGAGAGACATGTCTTCTGCATTGACACCCATTACAATCAGGTTATTATCGTCCGGTGCGGCAGAAGAGGCCATGGCACCTTTTTTCAGATTCCAGCCGGAACAGAAAGCGAGGGAACGGTTGCCGTTTCGCCCAAATCTCTCGAGGACGGAGACAAGAGCAACGTCCTGATCAGGATCGGGAAGAACGATACCATTTTCTACTTTCAGGGTGACGTCTCTTCTCTTGCGAACAAAAGGACCCTGTACGTCCATTGCCAGTACATCTGCAGTACCATTTGGAATCTCTACCTTATACTCGAAATCTGCTTTCGTTGTTTTTTCGCATTTTAATTCGCTTTTCAGGACCGAGCTTCTTTCCGGTGCCTTCAGTTCATAAGCCAGCTTACCGTCACGCGCTGCAAGGCAGCCGTTGGAGATGACGGCCTCCACATGGAATTCTTCGGGTGAATCTACAAGCAGAATGTCCGCGATTCTTCCGGGCGAGATGGAGCCTACAAGGTGGTCTATGCGGTAGGCTTCCGCACTGTTGATCGTTCCCATCTGAATGGCGGTCATCGGCTCTACACCTGCGGCAATTGCCAGGCGGACAACATGGTCCAGGTGGCCCTTTTCCAGTACATCTGTTGCGGTTACGTCATCTGTACAGAAGCTTACCCGGCGTGCCATCATAGGATTGACTTCGGTGACTGCACGGATATTTTCTGCGAGGAAATGTGTGACAGAGGATTCGCGGATCAGCATATGCATTCCTTTGCGCATCTTCTCTACAACCTCTTCGTGGTCATAACTTTCGTGGTCCAGACGGACTCCTCCGCAGAGATAGCCATTCAGGTCGTTCCCTCTTGCCATCGGTGCACATCCGAATACCGGAATGCGGTTTTTAAATGCCTGTTCGATTGCACCCAGAGTATCTTCATCTTCTTCCTGCAGGAATTCACGCACTGTTTCCCAGACGCCGTAGCATTCCGGCCACTGCTGCACTTCTGCATGAACCTCTTTATTGAAGTTGAATGCTACCGTAGATTCGGGAATTGTATAAGGTGTCTTGTACGGTGCACCCCAGAAAACTTTGAGCGGACTTTTCTTTACTTCTGCGAGGACTTCCTTCAGGCCTTCCAGCCCGGATACGGAAATATATTCATCCAACCCGGAAATCATGCTTGTTGTGCCGCAGGGAACGACGGCTTTGGCAAAACTGGTAATACTGAGCTTGCTGCACTCGCTGTGGATATGCCCGTCAATGAGTCCGGGTACCAGATATCTTCCGGAAGCGTCAATTACTTCGGTCTCAGGTCCCGTATAGTCTTCCACATTACCGACTGCGGCAATCATGTCTTTGTAAATTGCAACATCAGCAGGATAAATCTCACTGGTCATGACATTGACGAGGAGACCTCCCTTTACTACAGTGTCTGCGGGGAGAATTCCTCTTCCTGCACGAATCATTTCTTTCAGATTTTCGATTGTTCTTTCCATACATGTTCCTCCTTCACTCTTGAAACAACTCTTTTTTTGAGTAATAAAAAAGATACATCGGCCGCAGAGAGCGGCTAAACAGGTTTCCCGTCCTGCGAATGTATCTTGTAGAATTTGCCATATGGAATTTGTTTCATCATATCACACTTTTATAGGTTAGAAAAGGAGGGAAGCCGCTGTTTTCCAGCGATTATCTATTAAATTTACTTATATTTATTTATTAACATTTTGAAGCTGGGCTAATCACTCGAAAGAAAAAAAGATTTATCTTTTTAATGTGCAAAAACGCACGCGTTTTATTGCGTGCAGGCACATCGTATGATAAAATATAAGAAGTGACAGATCATGAAAAAGGAGAACGGATATGGCAGTGACAATTCAGGATATCGCGGAGGCGGCCGGGGTGTCCAGAGGTACCGTTGACAGGGCGATTAATAACCGGGGCCGGATTAATCCGGAGGTGGCGGATCGGGTTCGGGAGATAGCACAGGAGATGGGATATGTACCCAGACGCAGAAAACTGGAGAAGGGGCCGAAGAATATAAAGATCGGGGTTGTGATGCAGCTCTCGAAGGCGTCTTTTATGATCCAGGTGAAACGGGGCATCGAGGATGCGGCCGGGGAACTGAAGAACAGAGGTGTAGAACTGCTGTTGGAAGACTGCAGGAACGTAGACGAGCTGGAACAGCTGAGGGCTGTGGAAAGGCTTGTGGAACGGGGGGTATCCGGCATTGCAATCATGCCTGTTGAATGCAATGAAGTGCGGGATGAGATCAACGGGCTGATTGATGAAAAAAAGATTCCGGTTGTGACTTTTAACTCAGATATTGTCGGGACAAAACGAAGCTGCTTTGTGGGGCTGGACAATAAGAAAAGCGGATATACTGCAGGCGGACTTATGGGGCTGATGACCGGCGGATGTGGAAAAGTGCTGGTTATTACCGGATATTTTGGAAACAGTGTGAATAACATGCGTGTGGATGGCGTGGTGGAGGAATTAAAGGCCTCTTATCCCGGGGTTGAGCTGGTCGGTGTACAGAGTAGTTTTGATGAAAGCGCCGAGGTAGAGAAGCTTGTTATCAATGCAATGACCATGTTCCCGGAGCTAAAGGGGATTATCGTCGTGTCAGGCGGCCAGGCGGGAATCCGCAGCGCGTTTGAAAAGATGGCGCCCGGGAAGCGGCCGTTTGTGATTGTATATGATCTGACTCCCAGAAATATTGGGCTTCTGAAAGACGGGCTTGTGGATTTTCTGATTGATCAGGACGGGTATACCCAGGGGTACCGTTCCCTGTTTATTCTGGCTGATCTTCTGCAGAAGGGCAGAGAGCCGGAGTCAGAATTTTTATATACTGACATTGTCATCAAGACGAGGAATAATGTTTAGCCAGGACAGGGCGTGTCTGAAAATTCATTCCCATCATCTGCACGCCCCACTCCGCGGTAGATTTGGCCCAAATTCACTTAACGTAGCCCGCTACGCCGCGCTCATTTGGGCCAAATCTACCACAAAGTGGGACGCACAGCTGACGGAAAGCAATTTTCAGACACACCCTAGGCCGGAAGGAGCGGACAGAATGCGGAAATTTTATGAGGTGGTAGAAGCAAATCCGGTGATAGCAGCCGTGAAGGACGAGGAAGGGCTGGAAATGTGCTGTTCCATGGAGGAGATGAAGGTTATTTTTGTGCTTTTCGGGGATATCTGTTCCATTCCGGGGATAGTGAAGCGGATTAAAGATGCGGGAAAGACGGCACTGGTCCACATAGACCTGATTACCGGTCTGAGCGCAAAGGAGGCTGCGGTAGATTATATAAGAAGCAACACCTCAGCTGATGGGATTCTGTCAACCAAACCGCTGATGATCCAGCGCGCAAAGGAACTGTCCATGTATACGGTACTGCGTTTTTTCGTCATCGATTCCATGGCCATAAAGAGTATAGAGAATCTAGACAGGCAGAGAGGCGGAAAGCCGGATTTTATAGAAGTGATGCCGGGTGTGATGCCCAAGGTCATCAGCAGGATATGCCGAAGCAGCCGGATTCCGGTGATCGCCGGCGGCCTGATAGCCGATAAAGAGGATGTAATGGGGGCGCTTGAGGCGGGGGCTATGGCGGTATCGTCAACAGACCAGAGTGTCTGGGAATTATAAAAGGAGGTTATTACAATGGCAAAGTATGTGATGGCGCTGGATTCAGGGACAACCAGCAACAGGTGTATTCTTTTCAATGAAAAGGGTGAGATGTGCAGTATGGCACAGAAAGAATTTACCCAGTATTTTCCGAAACCGGGATGGGTAGAGCACAATGCGGAGGAAATCTGGTCCAGCCAGCTTGAAGTGGCACATCAGGCGATGAGCAATATCAATGCTACAGCCGCCGATATCGCGGCAATCGGAATTACAAATCAGAGGGAAACAACGATCGTCTGGGATAAAGAATCAGGAGAACCCGTCTATCATGCGATTGTATGGCAGTGCAGGCGGACATCCGAGTACTGCGACAGCCTGAAAGAAAAAGGGCTGACAGATAAATTCAGGAAGAAGACCGGACTGGTGATTGATGCTTATTTTTCCGGGACTAAGGTAAAATGGATTCTGGATAACGTGGAGGGGGCAAGGGAGCGCGCAGAGCGCGGTGAGCTTTTATTCGGAACCGTCGAGACATGGCTGATCTGGAAGCTGACAAAAGGGGCGGTTCATGTGACGGATTATTCCAATGCCTCCAGAACCATGATGTTTAATATCAATACGCTGCGGTGGGATACGGAAATACTGGCTGAACTTGGGATACCGTCCTGCATGCTTCCGGAGGCGAAGCCGTCCAGCTGTGTATACGGGGAGGCGGATGCCGGATTTTTCGGGGCGCCGATTCCGATTGCAGGGGCGGCGGGGGACCAGCAGGCGGCACTGTTCGGACAGACATGCTTCAGAGAAGGCGAGGCTAAGAATACATACGGGACAGGTTGTTTCCTGCTTATGAATACCGGGGAGAAACCGGTCTTTTCCGAGAACGGGCTTGTAACTACCATTGCCTGGGGACTGGACGGAAAAGTCAATTACGCACTGGAAGGTTCTATCTTTGTAGCCGGTGCTGCTATCCAGTGGCTGCGGGATGAGATGCAGCTGATCGATTCGTCTCAGATCTCAGAGTATATGGCACAGAAAGTCGAGGATACCAACGGATGCTACGTGGTTCCTGCATTTACCGGGCTTGGTGCTCCGCACTGGGACCAGTATGCAAGAGGATCGATTGTGGGGCTGACCCGGGGCGTGAATAAGTACCATATTATACGCGCCACATTGGAATCTCTGGCGTATCAGGTCAACGACGTGCTTCAGGCCATGGAGGCGGATTCCGGGATCAGACTTTCTGCATTGAAGGTGGATGGAGGCGCCAGCGCAAATAATTTCCTCATGCAGACACAGGCGAATATTAGCAATGCCCCGGTAAAACGTCCGCAGTGTGTGGAGACAACGGCCATGGGGGCGGCTTATCTGGCCGGTATTGCTGTGGGATACTGGAAGAGCAAGGAGGAAGTGCTGACGAACTGGGCAATTGACAGGGTGTTTGAGCCGGACATTGAGGCAGATGCTCGGGAGAAGATGCTCCGCGGATGGAACAAGGCGGTGCGGTATTCTTATGGCTGGGCGAAGGAAGATTAAAGTAGTGGCGATGGATTTTCATTACTGTCAGCTGGTGAAGGTCTGGCAGTTTTGTTCCGGCTGATGAAGTCCTGTTCTTATGTATCCTGGTGGTTTTTGCGGTATGACGCCGGGGGCAGTCCTGTGTAGCGCTTAAACGACTGTGAAAAGTAATTGGCAGAAGAGAACCCGGTCGTATGTGCGATCTGCGTGATACTGAAATCCGTTGACTTTAACAGTTCCTTGCTGTGCAGGATCCGGCGTTCCAGCAGATAGGTGATGGGAGAAATCCCAAATGCGTGGTTAAAAAGGTGTGACAGGTAGAATTTATTCAGGTGGGATACTTCGGCTAACTTATCCAGCGTTATATTTTCCTGATAATGTGTGTCAATATAGCACTTGAGCGTCTCACATTCCCCCGGGATGTTCTTGGACGAATACGGCGTGAACTGGTCCCCGCTTATGCGCAGAATCTTTAAGAGCAGTATGCTCAGAAAATGATGGCAGATAAGCTCCGAGGATGTGCGCCGCCCTCTGGCCTCGTCCAGCATCATCTGCATAATCGGAAGGCAGGCATCCCTGTGTTTATAAAAATCATGGACACGGTATGCACCGTATTCAGTACCTGAAAATTGAAAATGGAGATTATCTATGCCAAGCACGATATAAGTCAGCGGATGTGTAACAGAGGACTTTTCCGTGTGCCGGATATTAGGGTTAATCAGAATCAGGGAGTCCCTTTCAATGGGGACTTCTTCTGATTCTGTGCAGAAATGCCCCTGTCCGTCCAGAACATAGAAAAGTTCTGCAAAACTATGGGAATGAAACATACTGATCCAGTCATTCCCATAAGTGGCCGAAGAGATATACAGAAGCCTTTCAAGCGGCTCCTGACTGTAAAGATCAGTAATCGAATATTGAATATGTGCCATAAAGAACACTCCTCTCTGAATCAAGGTAAGCCTTAGCATACCTGTTGCCAGGTGCGTGTCATGCTGAACATGACATGCGGTTCCTGATATCATCATACCATCCCATAGAAATAAAGACAAGATATATAACTTTTAGAGCAATAAGTAAGTTGATTAAAGCCGCTTTAATCCATATACTTGAATTAAAGAATTGTGCAAATGCTATAAAAACCAATAAGATAATAAATGTAATTTGTATAAAGTGAAACTCTTAAAAGCACACATGCACAGTCTCGAATAGCAAAAGGAGACAAAATATGGAAAGCAATTTATCTTTTGGACGGGTGACAATCCCGACAGATATTGACGTGGTGAATGAGACTAAAGAGATTCTGAAGCGATGGGGCGCAGATGCAATAAGGGACTGCGACGGTACGGATTTTCCAGAAGAATTACGCAATGTGAATGCAAAGGTATATTCTACATATTATACAACGAGAAAAGACAACGAATGGGCAAAGGCAAACATGGACGAAGTGCAGCAGATGTATATTATGACAGATTTCCATTATGCTTCTGAAAAGACACTGCGTATCCACCTGATGAGCCATCTCTATCCGGACATGCTTGCGGTAAACACACGTGATGACATCAGCCGCTGGTGGGAAGTGATTGACCGCACGACAGGGGAAGTCATCCCGTATGGTATCTGGAATTATGATGAGGAATCCGGTGACGTGGTGATCAGCCCCGCCTGGCTGTACCATGATTATACTGTGAGCTTTCTGGCTTACATCATGTGGGATCCGGTACATATGTACAATGCAGTGACGAACGGATGGAAGGATGTAGAGAAACAGATCACCTTCGATGTCAGGCAGCCGAAGACAAAGGCATATTCGATGCAGCGCCTGCGCCGCTTCCTGGAGAGCAGCCCGCATGTTGATGTCATCCGGTACACGACCTTTTTCCATCAGTTTACATTGATTTTCGATGAACTGGCAAGAGAAAAATACGTGGACTGGTACGGGTATTCCGCCTCAGTCAGTCCATATATTTTGGAACAGTTTGAACAGGAGATGGGATACAGGTTCCGTCCGGAGTTCATTATCGACCAGGGATACATGAATAATACATATAGGATACCTTCCAGGGAATTTCAGGATTTCCAGAAGTTCCAGAGAAGAGAAGTAGCAAAGCTTGCAAAGGAAATGGTAGATATCACCCACGAGTACGGCAAAGAGGCCATGATGTTTCTGGGCGACCACTGGATTGGCATGGAACCGTTTATGGATGAGTTCCGGTCAATCGGGCTGGATGCGGTTGTGGGAAGCGTGGGGAATGGCTCCACACTCCGGCTGATTAGTGATATCAAAGGTGTCAATTATACAGAAGGGCGTTTCCTGCCTTACTTTTTCCCGGATGTGTTCCACGAAGGCGGCGATCCGGTAAAGGAAGCAAAATATAACTGGGTGACTGCAAGGCGGGCAATTTTGAGAAGCCCCATTGACAGGATCGGTTACGGCGGTTATCTGAAGCTTGCACTGGAGTTTCCGGAGTTTATTGATTATGTAGAAACAGTATGCAATGAATTCCGGGTATTATATGATAACATCACAGGCACCACACCTTACTGCGTAAAACGTGTGGCCGTACTGAACTGCTGGGGTCGGATGCGTGCATGGGGCAACCACATGGTGCATCATGCGATCTACCATAAACAGAATTATTCCTATGCAGGTATCATCGAGGCTCTGAGCGGTGCGCCGTTTGATGTGAAGTTTATCAGTTTTGACGACATCAGGGAGAATCCCGATATCTTAAAAGACATTGATGTAATCCTAAATATCGGGGATGCCGATACCGCTTACACTGGTGGAGAAAACTGGATTGACGAGAAGATTGTGACAGCAGTGAAGCACTTCATATACGAAGGCGGCGGATTCATCGGCGTTGGGGAACCGACGGCACACCAGTGGCAGGGCAGGTTCTTTCAGCTGGCAGGTGTGATGGGAGTGGAAAAAGAAAACGGCATGACACTGAACAGGGATAAGTATAACTGGGAAGAACATGCACATTTCATTACCGCGGACTGTAACGATGAGATTGATTTCGGCGAGGGCCAGAAGAGTATTTATGCCCTAGACGGAACAACGATTCTCTGCCAGAGAGAGAAAGAAGTGCAGCTGGCCGTCAACACATTCGGCAGGGGGAGAAGTGTCTATATCAGCGGACTACCGTACAGCTTCGAGAACAGCAGGCTTCTTTACAGGGCCGTGATCTGGTCTGCATCAGATGAAGATAATCTGGAAAGATGGTTCAGCAGCAATTATAATGTAGAAGTTCACGCATATGTGGCTAATGGCAAGTACTGTGTCGTTAATAATACATATGAAGAACAGGATACGATCGTGTATAAGGGTGACGGAGGCAGCTTCCCGCTCCACCTGGAAGCAAACGAGATCATTTGGTATGAAATTTAAGAACAGCTGTACCGTTCTTAAAATATATCTGCCGGTGTGAATTCCCGGCAGAGTAAACTTTATTAATAACAGGGAGGTAAGAAGTATGAAAAGAAAACTGGTGAGCGTTTTATTGTGTGCAACAATGATCGGTACACTGGCAGTCGGATGCGGAAACAAAGACAAAGGCTCTGATTCCGGTGACGCCAAAGATTCCGGCTCAGGGGATGGGCAGGTATTGAAGGTGGCTGCATTTGAAGGCGGTTACGGTGCTGAGATGTGGGATGAGGTTGCAAAGGCATTCGAAGAGACACACAAAGGCGTAAAGGTGGAACTGACAGTCGACAAGAAAATCGAGGATGTCATCAGCCCAAGCATGAAAGCAGGTGACTATCCGGATGTTGTACACTGTGCAACAGGGCGTGAAGCGGCACTTACAGAGACTCTGACGAAGGAAAAAGGTCTTCTTGAACTGACAGATGTTCTGGATATGACAGTTCCGGGTGAAGATGTTACTGTAAAGGATAAGATACTTCCGGGATTCCTTGATACATTAGGAACGATGCCTTATGCTGACGGCGTGACATATTATGCACCAATGTTCTACAGCCCATGTGGCCTGTTCTACAATGCAGGACTGCTGAAAGAAAAAGGCTGGGAAGTTCCGAAGACATGGGATGAGATGTGGGAATTAGGCGATAAAGCGAAAGCTGAGGGAATCTCCTTATTTACATATCCGACACCTGGATATTTTGATGCATTCACATATGCACTTCTGGAATCATCAGGCGGAGCTGACTTCTATAACGAAGCAATGACATACAAAGACGGTATCTGGGAGTCTCCGAAAGCAACAGCAGTATTTGACCTGGTTGGAAAGCTTGCGGATTACACAGAGCCGACAACAGTTGCCAACGCAAACGATGATAACTTTACAAAGAACCAGCAGCTGATTCTTGATAACAAAGCAATCTTCTGCCCGAACGGGACATGGCTTCCGGGAGAAATGGCAGACGCTCCGAAGGCGGACGGATTCGAATGGGGCTTCACAGCAGTTCCGGCAGTAGCAAAAGACGCCAAACCATCATCCTTCACATTCTTCGAACAGATGTGGATTCCGGCAGAAGCTGAGAACCAGGATCTTGCAAAAGAATTTATAGCATTTATGTATTCTGACAAAGCAGCTGACATCTTTGCAAAATCAGGCGCTGTACAGCCAATCAACGGCATGGCAGATAAACTGGATGCAGACAGCCAGTTATACTACCACATTTATGACAATGACGCTGCAGTTGCAGTTATGGGCGGATTTGCAGCAACAGAGCCTGTAGAGGGCGTTTCAATGGCAGATTCTCTGTTCAAGGCAGTTAACAGTGTTATGAGCGGCGACAAGACTGTTAAAGACTGGCAGGCAGATGTTGAGGCTACAAGCGACAAATTAAGAGATGCTATGACTAAATAATCAGGAAGCAATGAGAGATATATAAGCGGCAGGGGACAAAGAAGGAAGTATTCCGGGCGTGTTCCCTGCGCTTTATCAAAATGTGATTTGAACAGTCACACACGGGGACAGGAGGAATATATATGCGGCACAAAAAGGGCAGAAGCGGATTTATCGCAGCCTGTGTATTGCCATCCGTGATTTTATTTGTTATTTTCATGGTGATACCGACCATCAATGTATTTAAGATGTCACTCTATAAATGGGGCGGCTTCTCGAATAACAAGAAGTTTGTCGGTTTTAATAATTTTAAAATTTTATTTGAGGATCAGAAGTTTTTCAGGTCCTTCCAGAACTCGATCCTTCTGATTGTACTCGTTACAATCATTACACTTTTCTTTGCACTCGTATTTGCGGCGATCCTATCACGCGAAAATCTGAAGGGTCAGAATTTTTTCAGGGTTATTTTCTACATTCCGAATATTTTATCAGTAGTAGTAATTTCTGCAATATTCTCTGCTATTTACGATCCGACCAATGGCCTTTTAAACAGCATCCTTGGGATCTTCCGGGGGAAAGACGCCGCACCGATCCTTTGGCTCGGTGATCAGAGTATTGTCATCTACAGTCTGGTGATTGCAATGGTGTGGCAGGCAATCGGTTATTACATGGTTATGTATATGGCAAGTATGACCAGCGTTCCTGAGAGTCTTTATGAATCGGCGGACCTGGAAGGGGCAGGAAAGGTGAAACAGTTTTTCAGCATCACACTTCCTCTGATCTGGACAAATATCCGTACAACGCTTACATTCTTTATCATCAGTTCCATTAACTTAAGCTTCCTGTTTGTAAAAGCTCTTACAAACGGCGGTCCGGATGGCTCAACTGAAGTATTCTTAAGCTATATGTACGGTCAGGCATACACCAATTCCTCTTATGGATATGGTATGGCAATCGGCGTTGTAGTATTCTTGTTCTCATTCGGTCTGTCCGCAGTAGTCAACTTCGCTACGAAGCGGGAACCGCTTGAATTTTAGGAGGTGCGGATAATGAAAAAAAGTAAATGTAAAGCCTCCAGAATCGTTGTTTACATCCTGCTGATTGTTTTGGCAGTCAGCATCATCGTTCCGGTAGGCTGGGTATTCCTGGCATCAATCAAGGAAAACTCTGAGTTCTACGGCAACCCGTGGACACTGCCGAAGGGCTTTTATTTCCAGAACTTTGTGGATGCCTTTTCAAAAGCGAAGATGGGAGATTACTTCCTGAATTCGATTATTGTAACAGTTCTTGCACTGCTTCTTCTGCTGGTTGTGGCGCTGCCTTCTGCATATGTGCTGGCACGCTATAAGTTCAGGGGCAGCAAGTTCCTGAATGTGATGTTCATGGGTGGTCTGTTTATCAATGTGAACTACATTGTTGTTCCGATCTTCCTGATGCTGGTAGACGGGGATAAGATGCTGAAGCAGCTGTTCGGTTCCGGATTACTGATCAACAACAGGTTTATGGTCGCGCTGATCTATGCGGCGACGGCACTGCCTTTTACAATCTACCTTCTGTCCGGGTTCTTTGTTTCCATTCCGAAGGACTATGAGGAGGCGGCATTTGTAGACGGGAGTGGATATTTCTATACAATGGTGAAAATCATGATGCCGATGGCAAGGCCTAGTATCATCACAATCATACTGTTTAACTTCCTGTCATTCTGGAATGAATATATCATTTCCATGACACTTCTGACGGAAAAGGAACTGAAAACACTGCCGGTCGGACTGATGCAGCTGATGCAGGCGCAGAAGTCAGCGGCTAATTACGGGCGGCTCTATGCCGGGCTGATCATTGTCATGCTGCCAACACTGATCCTGTATATCCTTGTACAGAAGAAGCTGACACAGGGCATGAGCCTTGGCGGTTTGAAAGGATAGGTGGTATTGTTTATGAATAAATGGGTAGAAATGATACTGTGCATTCTGGTATTTTGTATCTGCATTGTTTTGGTAATCATAGGACAGAAGACGGTCGGGATTAAAAACCTCCTGCTCCAGCTTGTCGGACTTGTGGGAATTCTGGCACTTCTGTACGGCTATAATAAGAAATATAAGTAACAGGCTAAGGAGACACTATGACAAATATTACAAAAACAGAACTTGAAGAGGTATTGAACGCATACCGGCATATCGGAACGCTGAAATCAATGACACCATACGGGAACGGACATATCAACAATACATTCCTTCTGACATATGAAATTCCTGGTCGGCAGGATAAAAGGCTTATCCTTCAGGAAATGAACCGTGAAGTATTTAAACGGCCGAAGGAGCTGATGGAGAATATCATCGGGGTTACATCCTACCTTCGAGGGAAAATCATCGAAAATGGCGGAGATCCGGAACGAGAGACGCTGAACGTTGTTCCTGCGGAGGATGGGGAAGATTATTATGTGGATTCCAGAGGGGCATATTGGAGAGCCTACCTGTTCATAGAGGATGCGACCTGCTATGAGCAGGTGGAGACAAAGGAAGATTTTTATCAGAGTGCCCTTGCGTTTGGTAATTTCCAGCATCTCCTTGCCGGCTACCCGGCTGAGACACTTCATGAGACGATTCCGCAGTTCCATGATACGAGAAAGCGTTTCAATGACTTTTTGAGGGCTGTGGAAGAAGACAGGCTGGGAAGAGCGGCCCTTGTTCAGGATGAAATTAATTTCGTGATGAAAAGAGAAGAAAATGCAGATATTTTCGGTGATATGCTGGAGAGAAAGGAATTGTCTCTGCGCGTGACTCACAATGACACGAAGCTGAATAATATTATGATTGATAATGCAACAAGAATAGGAATCTGTGTGATTGATCTGGATACGGTAATGCCGGGGTTTGCCATGAACGATTTCGGGGATTCCATACGGTTCGGGGCCAATACGGCTGCCGAGGACGAAACAGATCTATCGAAAGTCTCCTGTGACCTGGAACTGTTTGAGGTCTACGTGGAAGGATTCCTCAAAGGGTGTAAGGGAAGCCTGACAGAGACAGAGATACGCCTGCTGCCGATGGGGGCAAAGGTCATGACGTATGAATGCGGAATAAGATTCCTTACGGATTACCTTGAGGGTGACCATTACTTCAGAATACACCGTGAAAACCATAATCTCGACAGGGCGAGAACACAGTTTAAGCTCATAGAAGATATGGAGGCGAAGTGGGGTGAGATGGAAGCCATCGTAAGAAAATCCGCAAATAAGTAAACGAAAAACTCCCGTGCAGTTTTTATTCAGCTGCATGTGAGCTTTTCATTTGCCGGATTTGTCAGATCATATGTGTTTCCCAATACGACAACGGCATCACCTGTACAGCACGGTGTAAACAGTAACACAAGTCAAAAGCTAAATCCCTGGTTCTCTTAAATCCCGGTTGTAATTTTTTGAAACCGGTTGTATAATATAAGAAAGAAATAAATATTTTGTGCCGATGAGAACAGAGCCTGGCAGATGACATATCATCAGATATGTTTATTTGCAGACTCTGTTTTTTGTGTTATGGGAAATCCTTCTGGACTTTCTGTATCATAAAGCACCTTCGTGTGATTTACACTGTGGTGTAAGAGACAGATACTTGATCAGGCAGGTTTCCCGGCGGACTTTTTTCTTAATTTTGGGAGGAATAAAATATGTATGATGTAATAATTATCGGTGCCGGTGTTTCCGGCTCAGCGGCGGCGAGAGAGCTGTCCAGATACAACGTAAAGGTATGCGTCCTGGAAAAATCAGAGGACGTATGTTGCGGAACATCGAAGGCAAACAGCGGGATTGTCCATGCCGGATATGATGCGGCCCCGGGTTCCCTGATGGCAAAGCTGAATGTGCAGGGAAACCGGATGATGGGGCAGTTGTCTAAGGAGCTGGAGTTCCCGTTTCAGAGGAAAGGGTCTCTGGTCGTATGCAGGAGTAAAGAGGAGCTTCCTGTTCTGATGAGATTGAAAGAGCAGGGGGAGGAAAATGGCGTGGAAGGCCTCGAGATTCTGAATCCGGAGCAGGCGCTTGCTCTGGAACCCAATCTGACGGAACAGGTGGAAGCGGCTCTGTATGCACCCACAGCAGGAATTGTATGTCCCTTCGGGCTGAATATCGCATTGGCTGAAAATGCCTGTGAAAACGGCGTGGAATTTCATTTTGATACCGAGGTTGAGTCCATTGAGAAAGTGAACCGCGGTTTTCTTCTGAAAACGGATTCCGGGGATTACAGGGCGGGATATGTGGTAAATGCTGCGGGGGTCTATGCGGATGTTTTCCATAATATGGTCAGCAGCAGAAAACTTCATATTACTCCGAGAAAGGGAGAGTATTTCCTGCTGGACAAAGGGGCGGGAGACCACGTATCCAGGACGATATTTGCCCTTCCGGGGAAATTGGGGAAAGGTGTGCTTGTCACCCCCACTGTGCACGGAAACCTGCTGGTAGGACCGACGGCTGCGGATATTGAAAATAAAGAGGGAACCAATACGACAGGAGACGGACTTGCAGCGATTTCTGAGAAGGCGGGGCAGAATGTCAGGAATCTGCCTCTGAAAAAGGTGATCACCAGTTTTGCGGGGCTGCGTGCTCATGAGGACGGACATGACTTTATCATAGAGGAGGCTGAGGACGCTCCGGGATTTATCGACTGTGCGGGAATAGAATCACCGGGACTTACGAGTGCACCGGCGGTGGGACTCCGGATAGCTGAGATACTGCGGGAAAAGATGCGGCTGCAGCAAAAACCAGATTTTCAGGGGCAAAGAAAAGGGATTTTGAATCCCGCGTTACTTTCAATGGAAGAAAGGAACAGATTGATTCAGGAACAACCTGCTTATGGACATATTATCTGCCGGTGCGAAATGATTTCCGAAGGGGAAATCCTGGATGCCATACACCGTCCGCTGGGCGCACGCTCTCTGGATGGGGTGAAGCGCAGGACGAGAGCCGGAATGGGACGGTGCCAGGCGGGGTTCTGTTCTCCAAGGACGATGGAGATACTGGCCAGGGAACTGGGGGTGTCTATGGAGGAGATCACAAAGGCAGGCGGCGGATCCGGACTGATTGTGGGGACCAATAAAGATGTACTGTAGACAGATTCCCAGAAAAAAGAGAGATCAGAGATCATTTACAGGAAGTTCGCGGACAGCGGGAGGATATAAAGATGGAGAAATATGATATCGTGATTATAGGCGGAGGCCCCGCAGGACTGGCGGCGGCGGTAGCGGCGAGAAAAGCCGGTACAAAGAGCATCCTGATCCTGGAGAGGGACCGGGAACTGGGAGGAATTCTAAACCAGTGTATCCATAATGGATTTGGGCTGCATACGTTTCAGGAAGAACTGACCGGACCGGAATATGCGGCGCGCTTCGAGGCTCAGGTTCTGGAATTAGGAATTGAGTACAGATTGAATACTATGGTTATGGACATCAGCAGAGAAAAACTGATTACGGCCATGAATCGGGAACGGGGCATGTATCAGATCCAGGCGGGAGCCATTGTGCTTGCCATGGGATGCAGGGAGAGGTCCAGAGGTGCTTTGAATATACCGGGATACCGGCCGGCAGGGATTTACTCTGCGGGGACGGCGCAGCGGCTGGTCAATATGGAGGGCTATATGCCTGGCAGGAAGGTTGTCATACTGGGCTCCGGGGATATCGGGCTGATTATGGCGAGAAGAATGACACTGGAGGGGGCAGAGGTAAAAGTGGTGGCGGAACTGATGCCTTATTCCGGCGGGTTAAAGAGGAATATTGTACAGTGCCTGGACGATTACGGTATACCTCTGAAGCTGAGTCACACGGTGACGGATATTAAGGGAAAAGAGCGGGTGGAAGGGATTACTCTTGCGGCAGTAGATGAGAGAGGAAAACCGATTCCCGGAACAGAGGAAGATTATGAATGCGATACACTCCTTCTGTCTGTGGGGCTGATTCCGGAGAATGAGTTATCAGGACAGATGGGCGTAGAATTGAATTCAGTTACGTCCGGGCCTGTAGTAAATGAAAGTCTGGAGACCAGTGTGGACGGGGTGTTTGCCTGCGGGAATGTCCTGCATGTCCATGACCTGGTGGATTTTGTGTCCGAGGAAGCGGCGATGGCCGGGAAAAATGCTGCACATTATGTTAAGGATTATGTGGAAAAGTGCACAGAAAAGAGCAGCGGATATGGAAAAGTGATTTCCATACAGCCAACGGGAGGGGTCCGCTATACGGTTCCCTCATTTATACGGCCGGAAAACATGGCAGATCAGCTGACGATCCGGTTTCGTGTGGGCAGCGTTTACAAAAAGTGCTATGTCAGCGTATATATTGGGGAGGAGAGGATTATCCATAAGAAACGTCCTGTTATGGCCCCGGGAGAGATGGAAGAGATTAAGCTGGAGAAGTCCCGGCTGATAGGATGCAGGGATTATGAAACCGTTAGAATTCAGATAGAGGAGGCCTGAAAATGGAGAAAAAGGAGCTGATTTGTATCAATTGTCCTATGGGATGCCCCCTGACAGTGGAGACAGAGGGGAATGAAGTTCTGTCTGTGACCGGTAATACCTGTCCCCGCGGGGAAAGTTATGCCAGAAAGGAAGTCACCAATCCGACCAGAATTGTTACAACAACGGTCAGGGTCAGGGAGGGGCGTGAAAAAATGGTCTCTGTGAAGACGGAGACCGATATTCCAAAGGGAAAGATATTTGAGTGTGTAAAGCAGCTGAAAGATGTGGAATTGATGGCCCCTGTTCATATTGGTGACGTGATTCTGGAGAACGCAGCGGGTACCGGTGTGAATGTGGTGGCGACTAAGGCCGTGCTATAGAAAATATCGGATAATTATGCATTTTAGACTAAAGCTCAATGGTACAGTACACTGGCACTTAATATCAGATTTCAAATATAAATTTATCGCTGCGGTATATTGTCCTCGCCACCTCCACAACAGTTCCGGCGGGGAGTGTAATACAGCGGCAGGTCAGAACAAGACTGGGAGCGTACCCTTTAATCTGCAGGAGGGCACGCTCCTTTTTGCTAAGCGAAGAGACCGTGAGCTGCCGATTCTCCGTATGCAGATTGGAATAGCCGCAATTATGGATATAGTCATAGACTGAAGTGACTGAAGCGCCGTCCTCCTGGATGCAGGGAAATAGATCTTCCGCCATATAGCTGATATGTATGGCAGCAGGTTCCCCGTCCAGAATACGCAGACGTGTGATTTTATAGATCGGCTCCTCGAACTCCACGCCCAGCATTGTATGAATCAGTGAATCCCCCCGCAGCATCTGGCACCCCATATTCTGAGTCTCATAAGAGAGATTCAGCGCGGCCATCTTGCTGGAGAAGCTTCTGTCGGCCATAGAAAGCCTGATCTTATCACGTCTGCCGGAAAAGAAACTGCCGTAGCCCTGCATGGCATAGACATAGCCGAGCTCCTTCAGCCGTTCATAAGCCTTTCGGATCTCGGTGCGGGTCACGCCGAAGCGGACGGCCATCTTATTTTCACTGGGCATCTTGTCGCCCTTCTTGTACATATTTTCCTGAAATTCCTGAATAAGAACATCCACGATGGATTCCCATGTCCAATTTTTCTTCATACGTATACATCTCCTATTGTATTCTGACAATGGAGTTCATGGGGGTCAGACCCCTTTGCCAAAGGGGTCTGACCCCCATGAACTTCCGTCTGTTTTCCCCTCGATTATAGCAATACATTTCCACACCCACAACAATAATCAGACAACTTTACGAAGAGTTTACACAACTCAGTTGGCAACTTTACATTCCTCCCATAAGATGCTCAGAGAAGTAAATAATAACAATTTATGCAAACTCAATTCAGGAGGAAATATTATGACGAAACGGGATATAACTGCAATTCTGGCAGCAGCTTCCCAAACGGAGGCTGTGGAGATTGCCGCTGCGATTAAAGTAAACTGTGAAATTCAGATGATGAAGCCGCCGCAGAAAACGCTTGTGATGGTGAAGGCCAGAGAGTCTGTTAAAAAGTCCCTGTTTTATCTTGGGGAAGTGCTGGCGTCAGAATGCATGGTGCTGGTGGATGGCGTGAAAGGAGCGGCAGTGCTTGCAGGTGATGATTTTGATAAGGTCACGGCGGCAGCTGTTATTGATGGCTTTTTAAATCTTCCGGACAGACAGGAAGAACAGCAGCAGGTCCTGGAGCAGATCCAGAGACTGGGCAGACAGCAGGCTGCTGAGCGGGCGGAATTAAACGGGGCTCTTAGAAAATCAAAAGTAAATTTCAATGTAATGGGAGAATAGAGAATGGTAAAAGAATTAAAGCTTGCATATGAATTTGATTTTGTGTTTGACGGACAGAACGTATTCAGAAAACTGCTCCACGCCCTGGCGAATCCGGGGACGACTGGGAGCATAGCACATCAGGCCGGAAAATTTGCGGGAAACCACCAGGCTTTGATGGCACTGGGATGCACGCTGCTGGATAATGAGGAAAAAATGTATGTGGAAAAGAACCCGAATCTTTCTGCAGATCTGCACAGTCTGACGCTGTGTCATGAGGCGGATCTGGACGAGGCGGATTATATCTTCCTTTCCTCTGAGATGAATTACGGCTCCATGGAGCAGATCCTGAAGAATGTAAAGCATGGAACGTATGCCGATCCCCAGCAGTCAGCCACGGTTTTTCTGCAGTGCACACAGCTGACGGGGAACGAAACGATGACACTGAAAGGCCCCGGCATCAAAGACAGCCTTACCGTCAGTGTATATCCCTATATAAAAAAAGTGATCGCCCTGCGCCAGAGCCTGCAGATTGAGTATCCTCTGGGGGTGGATCTGGTCTTTGCCGATCTGGCAGGAAATATAATGGGAATCCCCAGGCTGTGCAGCCTGATTTAAAGAATAATTAGAGAATAAGAGGAGGTAAATCAATGGCTTATGTAGCTGTTACAGGCGGGAAAGAGGCAATCGAACAGTCTCTGAAACTGCTGGAAATATTCAGACAAAGTAAAGAAGATATCAGCGTGTCATGTATAAAGGAAAATATGGGACTCCTTGTAGATAAAATTATGAGCGAGGCAGGATTCTACTCCGAAGACTATGCGGCGCTGGCACTGAAGCAATGCGAGGGCAGCGTGGAGGAGGCGGTCTTTTTACTGCGTGCCTACCGTTCCACTCTGCCGAGAAACTATTATTCACTGCCGGTCGATACCGGGAAAATGAGGATTCTGCGGAGAATTTCCGCTGCCTTTAAAGATATCCCTGGCGGGCAGATACTCGGACCTACATATGACTATTCACATCGTCTGCTGGATTTTTCCCTGATGGAAAGCAATAAAATGCAGAAGACACAGGAAGAAAGTGAAGAAGCAGAGAAAGCCGACGGCTCCGATATTCACTGCAGCCGCGTGACAGACCTTTTAAAAGAGGAGAACCTACTGGAGGATGTGGCGGAGGATAATACCCCGCCCTTCGATGTGACAAGCAGCCTGCTGACATTTCCGGCGCCGCGCAGTGCAAGGCTGCAGACTTTTGCAAGAAGCGATGCAGGGTTTCTGGGTGGGGTGGCATACAGTTCCATGCGGGGATACGGTGCGGTACACCCGACGGTATCCGAACTGCGAAGCGGATACGCAGAGGTGTGCATCCCCTACCCACTGGATGAGGAAGAAGAAATCTGCATTGGAGAAATTCTCGTGACAGAAGTGGAAGCACTGGTGCCTTCCCACACAGAGACGGATGAGGAGTTCGACAAAATGACGCTCTCCGGCGGATATGGACTGATATTCGGCAGAAATGAAAACAAGGCCATTGCCATGTCCATTGCGGATGCAGGTCTGGAAACAGAGGGCAGCACCCCTTCCCAGGACGAGGAATTCGTACTGACCCACGGTGACTGCCTGGAAATGAGCGGATTTATTTCCCATCTGAAGCTGCCGCATTATGTAACATTCCAGTCCAAGCTGGACAGAGTCAGAGAGAAGGAGGATGAATAAATGATCGATGCAAAACACTATAATTTTGCCTTTCTGGATGAAGGGTCTAAACGGGAAATCAGAAGGAGCATATTGAAGGCAGTGGCCATCCCCGGTTACCAGGTCCCCTTTGGTTCCAGAGAGCTGCCCATCGGCAGAGGCTGGGGAACAGGCGGTATCCAGATCACCCTGTCCATTATCGGAAAAGAAGATGTACTCAAAGTAATCGATCAGGGCAGCGATGACAGCGTCAACGCGGTAAATATAAAGAAACTGGTGGAGGAATGTACAGGCGTGGAACTCACCACCGATTCGGAAGCGGCCACTATCATTCAGAGTCGCCACAGAATACCGGAGATTCCGATGAGAAATGACCAGATCCTTGTCCTCCAGGTTCCCACGCCGGAACCTCTGCGCATTGTAGAGCCAAAAGAGTCTGTGACAAAACAGATGCACGCGGAGGCCGAGTACAGCGGCATGTGGCTCTCTCTTTTCGAGGACCTGACCCAATACGGAGAGATCAGCATCAGTTCCGAATACCCGGTCATGGTGGAGGGGCGTTATGTCATGAACCCAAGCCCCATCCCGCGCTATGACAACCAGAAGCTGAACAACAGCGATACGCTGTACCTGTTCGGGGCAGGACGGGAAAAGAAAATTTACGCCATCCCCCCGCACACGGATGTAGAATCCATGTGTTTTGAGGATGTGCCGTTTAAGACAGAAGATTTTGAAGGAAAACGATGCAGACTTTGCGGGGCACAGGGGGTATATCTGGATGAAATGATCGATGAGAGCACCGGGGAAAAGGTATACGAGTGCAGTGATACCGGATTCTGCCGTGGAAGAAGGGAGCGTGGAGCATAATGGAAAAACCTGTACTGGATATTCAAAATCTGACCGTGCGCTATGGGAAGACCTGTGATTACTGCAGAAACGGGGGAACATTAGTTAAGAACACCTGTCCCCATTGTAAAACGGTCTGGGCGTGCAGTGATGTCAATGTAACCCTGTATGAGGGGGAGATTCTGGGTATCGTAGGCGAGTCGGGCTCCGGAAAATCCACACTCATGAAAAGCCTGTATTTCGACTTTGGAATTACGGAGGGGGAAGGATATCTCCGGGATTTTGAAAACGGAGAGGTCAATATTTTTGAGCAGAGCCTGCAGAAGAAAAAATATATGAAGAACCACATCATGGGAATGGTCTACCAGAATCCCCTGCTGGGCCTTCGAATGGACTACTCCAGCGCCGGCAATATCGCGGAGAAACTGATTGCCGCCGGCCAGCGGAGTTTTGAAGGGATGAACAGCCGCGTTGAGGAACTGCTGGATGCGGTGGAGATCCTGCAGTCCAGAAAGAAAGAACCGCCGAAGAATTTCAGCGGGGGCATGCAGCAGAGAGTGCAGATATCCAAGGCACTGGCGAACAACCCGGCAATCCTTCTGCTGGATGAGGTTACTACGGGGCTGGATCTGTCCGTACAGGCAAAAGTACTGGAACTGATCCGCAGAATCCGGCAGGAATTCCACATCTCTATCATGCTGGTTTCCCATGATCTGGCGGTCATACGCATGCTGGCAGACAGAACCATCGTCATGCTGGACGGGAAAATCATCGAACAGGGGCTGACAGATCAGATTCTGGATGACCCGCAGCAGCCCTATACCCAACAGCTGGTGCATTCTCTGCTGTAGTGTACGTTTTGGAATCCATAGGATCGGTGGACGTCCTCATAAGTAGAATAGACAGCCGGGCACATGAATTATCTAACGAACTCTGACAGGACCGAATAAAAATGTGAGGAAAAATTTATGCAGAAAATAATAAAAAACGGAACGATTATTCTGAAAGAACAGGTGCTGACAGCACACGATGTCATCATGGAAAATGGGAGGATTACAGGGATACAGCAGGCCGGAACGGCGGATAAGGCCGATTCCTGCGAAATCTTTGACGCCCGGGGCTGTTATATCATGCCTGGAATTGTAGACATTCATTCCGATATGATCGAAACATATATACAGCCGCGCAGTACCGCGGTAATGGATTTTGAGATGGCACTGGAGGAGGCGGAGCGGGTACTGGCCGCCTGCGGTATTACGACCATGTTCCACTCCATATCCATGTTCAGGGACGGTTCCTGGGATGTCAAAGAGATCCGCCAGTCCTCCCAGGTAAAGAAGCTGGCCGGTCTGATCGGAGAGTACCGGCACAAAAAAAGACTGATCCGGCACAGATATCATCTGCGTTACGAGATTGACAATCTGGACTGCTATGAGGACGTGGCAGCCATGCTGGAAAGCGGTCTTGTAGATTTGCTTTCGTTTATGGATCATTCTCCGGGGCAGGGGCAGTATAAAAATCTGAATGTTTACCGGAAGCATCAGCCAGACGAGGGCAGAAATCTGACGGAAGAAGAATTTGGGGAGCTGGTAGAACGGGAAATGCAAAAAAAGACAGTGACATTTTCACAGCTCAAAGGACTGGCAGAGACCGCAGCAGCGCGGGGAATCACCGTGTCAAGCCACGACGATGATTCGGTAAACAAACTGGAGCTCAACCGGGAGCTGGGAGTAAGGATCAGCGAGTTCCCAATTACGCTGGAAGTAGCAGAGGCGGCCGTTAAGATGGGATTTCAAACCGTGCTGGGAGCACCGAATATACTGCTGGGCGGCTCCCACTCGGGGAATCTGTCCGCTCTGGATGCAATCCGTGCCGGTGCGGCCAGTGTCCTGGTTTCCGACTATTATCCGCAGGCGCTGCTGCAGGCGGCTTTCTGCCTGCACCGTGAACATGGGATCCCGCTCTGGGAGGCCGTGCGGTATGTGACGGTCAATCCGGCTAAGGCTGTGGGACTCGACCGGGAGCTGGGATCTGTAGAAATAGGAAAAAGAGCAGACCTGCTTGTTGTGGATGCAGCAGAGGGAAAGCCTGCGGTGAAGCAGGTGTTTGTGAATGGAGAATGTATCATGGAATGCCGTTACCGTGAGGCAGATTAGGAGGAAATATGGAGCACATACTGGAAATTCAGGGACTCTCAAAGCAGTTTTATCTGCATGAACAGGGCAGAGAAATTAAGAGCTGCAGAGATATCAATTTTATACTGGACAAGGGCGGGTTTATTGGGATCGTAGGGACATCCGGGGCCGGAAAATCAACGGTCCTGCGCTGTATTTACCGAACCTATTCCGTTACTACCGGGAGCGTAATGTATGATTCGCTCTCTTACGGAAGACTGGATCTGGCAACGGCAGAGGAGAGAAGAATCATTCATTTGCGGAAAGTGGAGATCGGGTATGTCTCCCAGTTTCTGACCATACTTCCCCGTACAACTGCCAGGGAACATGTGATTAACGGTGCACTGGACGCCGGATTTTCATATGAAGTGTCAAAAGAAAAAGCAGAGGAGATGCTGCGTTACTTTAAACTGAGCGAGACGCTCTGGGATATCTATCCCAATACCTTTTCCGGCGGGGAGAAGCTGCGCCTGAACCTGGCACATGCCATGGTTAAGGCACCGAGGCTGTTATTGCTGGACGAACCAACGGCATCGCTGGACAACAGCACAAAGCTTCTGGTGAAAGAACTGCTGATGAAACTAAAAGCAGAAGGAACATCCATGATCGGTATTTTCCATGACCTGGAGTTTATGGAAGGGCTGTGTGACCGCGTGTACAACATCTCACAGGGCAGCTTTCAGACAGAGGAGGCGTTGTGATGTATCGGGCAGATTTACATATACATACTGCAGTTTCTGACTGCAGTCTCCAGACAGAGGCCATCCTTGCCGGGGCAAAAGCGGCAGGGATTACGCACCTGTCTTTTACAGATCATGACACAACCGCGGATGCCCAAAAGCATAAGGCAATGGCCCGGGAGCAGGGGATTCAGGCGATTAAAGGGATCGAAATGTCTGCATATGATTTCAAAAGAAATAAAAAAGTTCACATACTTGGATACAAGTATCAGACAAACAGGCAGATTGAGGCCATTGGAAAAGAGACACTGAGAAAAAGAAATGAAAACTGCCTGAAGCAGATCGAGATTCTTCAGAGCATCGGATACCACATATCATTGGAGGAAATCCAGAGGATGGCGGGATCCTGCATTTACAAGCAGCATATCCTGGACTATCTGGTGAAGACGGGGCAGAGTGAAGCACTGTTCGGTGAAGTTTATCAACATATCTTTAAAAACCAGGGGCCCTGTGATTTTGACATTGAATATCCTGCGGCGGAGGACGTTGTTCAGGCAATTAAGGCGGATAAAGGGTATGCGATACTGGCTCATCCGGGGCAGCAGGGGAACTATCAGATGATACACCGGCTGGCGGAGGCGGGGCTGGATGGGATCGAGTGGAACCACCCTTCCCACGGAAAGTCAGACAGAAACAGAGTCGAGGAGTACTGCCGCAGCTATCGGCTGTTTATGACCGGCGGCAGCGACTTCCACGGCAGGTATGAAAACGGGAAGACGGTACTGGGCGCATATCCGGCTCATGACAGCAGCGAAATACTTTTTCTTCCTTAAAATGTAAAATTATTTAACATATCCGGGGAAAAATTTTACAGAATTCCAACGAACAGATGATAAATATTCAATAATCGGCCGATATAATTGCCTTGTGAAATGAAGATAATAAAAGAAATCTGGAGGTAATTATGAAAAAGATTATAGTAATGGGAATGATCGCTTTAATGACACTGAGTACACTGACAGGATGCGTGACAAAGGCGAATGCAGAGGAAGGCAGCAGCACTTCGGCAGAAGCAGATGAGAATGTAATTAATGTATATACTGCTCTGGAGGACGAGCAGGTGACAGATTATCTGGAAGAATTTAAGGAGCAGAATCCGGATGTTACGGTAAACGTAACAAGAGAATCCACAGGTATCATCACATCAAAACTGCTTGCAGAGAAAGATAATCCGGTTGCAGATGTGGTATGGGGGCTGTCAGCTACCAGTCTGCTTGTACTGGCGCAGGACGATATGCTGGAACCTTACGCACCGGAAGGCGTGGACAGAATTCTCCCGGAATTCAAGGATGATGCGGATGTACCTTCATGGGTGGGAATCGACGCATGGGAAACCGCATTTATTGTAAATAAGGAAGTCCTGAAGTCAAAGGGGATTGACACCGTGCCGACATCTTATGAAGATCTGCTGGATCCGAAGTATAAGGGACTGATTGCCATGTCCAATCCGGCATCATCCGGTACAGGACTTCTGACAGTCAATGGAATTCTCAGCCTCTACGGTGATGAAAAAGGATGGGACTATCTGGATAAGCTCCATGAAAATGTAGCGGTTTATATGCACTCCGGTTCTCAGCCGGCAAAGGCAACAGCAGCAGGAGAATATGGCATCGGCGTTTCCTTTGGATACCGCTGCATTCAGTCTGCCGAAGAGGCAGGAAGCGAGATCTGCGAGGCAGTGTTCCCGTCAGAAGGTTCAGGATGGGATATGGAGGCAAATGCCCTGATCAAAAAGGACAATCAAAAAGAGATATCTAAAAAGTTCCTGGACTGGGCGATTTCTGACAATATAATGGAAAAATATGCAACCAATTATCCGATCGTTGCAACGGGCGCCAGCGATAATATTCCGGAAGGTTACTCAGAGAACCCGCTGGATCAGCTGATCCCGGATATGGACTTTAACAAAGCGGCGAAGGACAGAGAATCCATCCTGGAAAGCTGGACAGAGCGCTATGATTCCAAGAGTGCTCCGAAAGAGTAATAGAGGTACATACTATGAGCGTAAGTTTAAAAATAAGCGGTGTTTCTAAGGTTTTTGAGAAAAACGTGGCATTAAATAATGTGAATTTACAGATCCGGGCAGGCGAATTTGTCTGCCTGCTCGGCCCTTCCGGGTGCGGTAAGTCCACATTACTGCGGTTGATTGCGGGTCTTGACCGGCCCAGTGACGGCAGAATATACATTAACGACAGAGATGTAACCAATCTTCCGCCGGCCAGAAGAAACTTTGGAATTATGTTCCAGTCCTATGCACTGTTTCCGAATCTCTCAGCATTTGAGAATGTAGCGTACGGGCTGCGCAATAAAAAAATAAAAAACAAAGATATCGAAGAACGTGTGGGCCGCCTGTTCGAGATGATTAAACTGACGAATGCAAAGGACCGCCTGCCGTCCCAGATGTCGGGCGGGGAGCAGCAGCGTGTTGCACTGGCAAGGGCGCTGGCGACAGAGCCGGACTTTTTGCTGCTGGATGAGCCGCTGTCTGCGCTGGACGCGAAGGTCAGGATATCTCTGCGCAAGGAGATCTGCAGTATCCAGAAGGAACTGGGCCTTACGACGATCATGGTAACCCATGACCAGGATGAAGCCCTGACCATGGCGGACAGAATCATTGTCATGAACAAGGCCGTTGTCATGCAGGAGGGAACACCGGAAGAAATCTACGAACATCCGGAAAATCCTTTTGTGGCCGACTTCATCGGCTCCATTAATTTTATAGACCGTGAAAAGAGCAGGGTATACAACCTGGGTAATTATGAACGGGTTGCCATACGCCCGGAGAAGATAGAAATAGAAAGAACTGCGGACAAGGAAAGCCTGCGCGGAAAGATTGCAGACATTGAATTCAGAGGATTTTACAACCGGGTATCCGTACAGGTGAGCCATGTGGTATACGGCGACATGGTACTGTATGTGGATGTGCCCTTCCAGGCAGCAAAAGAAAAGAAATTCAGAGTGGGCGAGATCGTGTATGTGAATATGCCGAAAGAGGAACTGCTGGGATTTGAATCCGCATAGAGTGCGTCAGCTTATTCATGCACCTGACTGCGCCGCCCTTTTCATCCGGAGGATGAGAGGAGAGGCCGGGCAGGTGCAGTGAATGATGCGGCTCATACCGGGGGGGCAGCAGTTCCGGTAAAACATTTGAAGGAGAAAATAACATAACATGAATCGTATAAAACAATTAATAAGGAGAGGAGAGAAGGAAGACGTTGTAAGAGGGATCGCGATTTACCTGGTCATGATTTTTCTGGTGCTCTTCCTGGTTCTTCCCCTGTGCACCCTGTTCCTGAAGGCATTTCAGGACAAAAGCGGTGAATTCGCAGGCCTGGCTCAGTTTGCAAAATATTTTCAGAGCAAATCCATGGTCTATTCCATATCCCACACCTTTTTCATTGCAGCCGTATCTACGCTCATATCAGTGACACTGGCCTTTTTCTTTTCTTATTCTCTGTCAAGAAAAAATGTGCCGTGGAAAGGTTTTTTCAGATATATCGGAATGATTCCGATCTTTGCACCCACCATGCTTCTGGGTATTGCATTGATCTACCTGTTCGGAAATAAAGGAATCTTTACGGCCCTCGGATTGCAGGTACCTTTATACGGGAAGGTGGGAATTATTATCGCAGAAAGCATCTACTGTTTTCCGGTTGCGACGACGATCCTGATGGTGGCATTTTCCGCCGCAGACAACCGTCTGTATGAGGCGGCCGAGACCATGGGAACTTCCGCAATCCGGAAAATGTTTACGATCACCATACCGAACGTCAAGTATGGCCTCATCAGCGCCATATTTGTAGCATTTACATACAGCTTTACCGACTTTGGCGCTCCCTCGGTTGTGGGCGGCAACTACAACGTGCTGGCAACAGACGTTTATAAGCAGGTAGTCGGGCAGCAGAACTTTAACATGGGAGCAGTCGTGGGAATTATCCTGCTGTTTCCTGCCATACTGTCCTTTGCAGTGGACCGGATCATAAACAAGAAGCAGAATGCGGCGATCAGTGCGAAATCCATACCATACCAGATCAAACCACACAGGCCCAGCGATATGGCAGCAACCATATTCTGTCTCGTGATCACGCTGGCCATGCTGCTGTTTTTTGCAGTCGCCCTGTTTGCATCCCTGATCAAATTCTGGCCCTACAACCTGACATTTACCCTGTCCAACTACGACCTGAGCAAGATATCCTCAGGAAATGGAATCACCGCTTTCAAAAATTCCATACTCATAGCACTCATATCGGCGTTTCTGGGAACATTCGTCACATTCCTGGGAGCATACCTGATTGAGAAAAACCAGAAATTCAAGGTCAGCAGAAGAATCACATATCTGCTCTCCATTACCCCCCTGGCGATACCAGGGACCGTAGTAGGCTTAAGCTTTATCATGTTCTTCAACGCGCCAACCTTCAAAATCCCATTTATAGAAGGCTACGTATTACAGAACCCGTTCCACATCATATACGGAACCATCTGGATCATCGTACTGGCAAACATGATACACTTCTACTCCGTCCCCTTTTCCACCGCCACAACCGCCCTGAAAAGGCTGGATAAAGAATTTGAAACCGTATCCGAGTCCCTCGCAGTCCCCTTCTACAAAACCCTGCGCCGGGTAACTCTCCCCTTATGTACACCGGCAATCTGCGAAATGTGGGTATACTTTTTCGTAAACTCACTGGTAACCGTATCCGCGGTCGTATTCCTGTTCACCCCGACCGCCCCCATAGCTTCCGTGGCCATAGTCAGCCTCGAAGGCTCCGGCCAGACCGCCCCCGCAGTAGCCATGTGCATGCTCCTCCTCTTCATCAATTTGGTTGTAAGAGGTATCTACGAGGCAAGACAGCATAAAAAACAAAAGTCAAGTGTTTCGTCCTGATGTTCCAGGCAAAGCACGGTCAGAATGCCTTTCCCGCAGCATGTGTGCATGCACCGGGGCGGGCATTTTGCTGTTTTTCTGCATTAGGGAGCGGTATGGATATATGATACTATCATACGGTTACGAAAAATATAAGAACAATTTGTAATTATTTTATCTAAAATAATTCTATTATTGACAATTTTGTTTTACTAATGTATGTTTGTTTAGTAAAACTGAATCATAATATTCATTAAATGCTCGAAAGAGGTAAAAGGGAATCAGGTGAAAAGCCTGAACGGTCCGGCCACTGTATCCAGGGAGTGAAAGCTGTAATATGCCATTGCAGAATCAATATTTTTGTGAGAAGGCACAGCATGAGCGATAATCTGGAAGTCAGGAAACCTGTTTAATGAAAGAGAGAGGAAACTTCCGGTTAAAAGCTGCCTGTCTGAATATTTGGAGTTGTTATTTGTGATCATTAAGACAACTTTATTTGTGTGTATCTAAAGTATATACATATTCTGGACATTTGCTTAAAACGGGCAGATGTCTTTTATTTTGCATTGTTTCAGCAGAATCGAAAGAATGAAGTTTAATTTTTATGAGGATAGTTTTAAAAAATTACTTAAAAAAGGAGCAAAAGTATGAAATTGAGAAACAAACTGATCAGTATGATGATGGTGCTGGCATTAGGGCTGAGTATTACTGCCTGTGGGAAAAATGCTTCAGACGCTGCAGCATTAACTGAAGAAAAAGCAAAACCGGCACAGGAAGAGAAATCCGGGTCAGAGGGGAAATTTCCTTTTACATTAACAACACAGGATGATATAGAGGTGACATTCACGCATGTGCCGGAAAGAGTAATTGCAGCGAATGCAAATGCTGGTGATCAATTGATGGCAATGGGGCTGGGGGACAAAATTATCGGAAGAGCATATACAAATTCTGTAATTAACCCCGAGTGGAATGATGAATATTTGAAGATACCGGAACTTTCAGAGACAGCGCCGTCATTAGAGGCAATCCTGGCCCAGGAGCCGGATTTTATTTACGGGCGTTCCAGTGCTTTTTCTGAAAAAAATAATACGGAGCATGAAACGTTAAGCGGTTATGATATCATGTCACTTGCTTCTATTGAAGGTTATACGATCGGGGCAGACGTAGATGTTGTATATGAAGATTTTTATAACCTGGGACGTATTTTTGATCTTGAAGAGAAAGCAGACGAAATTGTAGAGGAAATGAAGGCTCAGATTGAGGCCGCAGAAAAAGCAGTAAAAGATCAGGAAACTGTAAAAGTATTTGTTTATGATATGGCTCAGGATGGAGGGGCCTATACCTGTGGAAATAATTTTACTGCAAAACTGATTGAACACGCGGGAGGGAAAAATATTTTCTCCGATATGGATAAGACATGGGCGAATGTAAGCTGGGAAGAAGTTGTAGAGCGTGCACCTGAAGTCATTGTTATAAACAATTACGGTGATACTTCTTTAGAGCAGAAAATATCCGAACTGAAAGAAAATCCGGCGTTGGCAACCGTGCCGGCAATAGTAAATGACAGAATAATATCGGTAAATCTTTGTGAGGTATTCGCAAGTTCAATGACCGGAGATACTATAGAAAAATTTGCAAAAGCTTTCCATCCGGACTGCTTTGAATGAAAGTGATGTACAGGTATGAAGAATATTTGCATGACTATAAAGAACCACAGCGTTAGATGTTCAATTATTCTTTGTATACTGCTGATAATTTCTATTGTTTTGGCCGTCGGAACAGGGCCGGTTACCATAGACTTTATTTCCGTCTGGAAAATCGTGCTGCATAACATATCCGAATACGTCGGGCTGGAACATCTGATTTCTATAGAAGATATTAAAAGCAGTACACAGAATATAGTCTGGTTTTTAAGGGTTCCAAGAGTGCTCCTGGGAGGCCTTGTGGGAGCGGGACTTACGCTTTCTGGAATCTGTATGCAGGCATTCACAAAAAATCCGCTTGCAGAACCTTATGTCCTGGGAATCTCATCCGGGGCATCTCTGGGAGCCGTGCTGGCAATGCTTGCCGGAGTCTGGCTCCCATGGGGCGGAAGGCTGACTGTATCTGCAGGGGCTTTTGCCGGAGCCCTGGTATCGATGCTCTTTGTCTATACCCTGGCAAGAACAGGAAATACAGTGACGCCAATTCGTTTAATTCTGGTTGGAGTTGCAGTTTCCTCCCTGTTCAGTGCTTTGACGAATTATATTGTGTATACAGCCCCGAATGATGCGGCAGTTAGAGAGGCAACATTTTGGATGCTGGGAGGGTTGGGAAGCGCGGAATGGGAAGACTTACTTTTATTGGGAATATTCATTATACCGGCATTTTTGTGTATGATGTATCTGTCTAAGGCTTTAAATGCATTACTGATGGGAGAGCATTCGGCAATTACACTTGGCGTAAACGTAAATGTTGTAAGAAGAATTCTTATTATAGTTTCCACTCTGCTCACAGCTTCTGCAGTTGCAGTAAGCGGCTGCATTGGTTTCATCGGACTGGTAGTACCTCATATTGTTCGTTCCATTGTAGGAGCGGATCATAAAAAGCTGATACCGCTTTCCGTCCTTACGGGAGCTTTATTCATGATTTGGGTTGATGTAGGAGCCAGAATGCTGCATCCTCCGACAGAAATTCCCGTAGGAATACTGACCGCCTTCATCGGTGCTCCGTTATTTCTGTGGATGATAAAGGTGCGCCATTATGAGTTTAAATAAGGGGGATGAGTACGAAATGTTAGAAATCAGGGGACTTTCCTACCAGGTCCGGGACAGAGAGATCCTTTCCCAGATAGAGATGCACATAAAAAAGAAAGAATTCGTAGGTATTATCGGCCCCAATGGAAGTGGAAAGTCCACACTCCTGAAAAATATTTATAAAGTCCTAAAACCACAGCAGGGCGAAATCTTTCTCATGGGCGACAATCTAACTTCCATGAGCAACAGAGAAATGGCCCAAAAACTGTCAGTCCTGATACAGGAGCAGGAAGCAAGCTTTGACTTTACCGTAGAAGAAGTAGTAATGATGGGCCGCCACGCAAGAAAAAAAATGATGGAATCTGAAGACCAAAATGACAAAAAGCAAGTGGAAGAAATACTAAAAAAGATTGGACTTTACTCCATACGCAGCCAGAGCTTCCTCACCCTGTCCGGAGGAGAAAAACAAAGAGTATTAATTGCCCGCGCATTTGTCCAGGACACCCCATGCCTGATCCTGGATGAACCCACAAACCACCTGGACATTAAATACCAGTTAGAACTAATGAATCTTGTATCAGACCAAAACAAAACAGTCATAGCTGCAATCCACGATCTAAACATAGCAGCATTATACTGCAGCTACATTTACGTACTAAAAGACGGTCAAATAACAGCACACGGCCTGCCCCATGAAGTCCTGACAGAAGAAACCATTTTCCAAGTATACGGTGTTCACGCAAAACTATACACAGACGAAACCGGACAAAAACACATCCTATTCCAGGCAGGTCAAAAGTAATAAAAACAAAATTATAAACGTTGTCCTAATCAACCAAAACTAAACTCCATATTTTACAAAAAGGAGCTCAATATAGTAATTGCTCTCGTTATTAAAATCCATGCCCTAAGCAACCATGATCTTCCCCAGCCAAAACAAATAATCAAATTTCAACCCAATCCGCCTATCATCCACAGCGGTCCCCTTCTCCGGGAGTCAAGTTTCCCGCCCTGATGCACTCAGCGAAGCGCAGTCAGAATGCAAAGCCCGGTGCAGATACACATGCTGCGGAAGAATGCTCCCAGCGAGCTTAGCGGCAGTTAGGAGGAAACGGACAGAAACGAATGGCTGAAAACTGATCTCCAAATCAGTTTTCAAGAAAGCCTGAGCCGTCCAGGCATCAGCCTGGACGGTGAATGCTTTCGATGCCATACGTTTCTGTCCGTTTCCTCATTACTGCCGCTTAGCGCAGCGCCCGCATTCTCCCGCAGCATGTGTATCTGCACCGGGCTTTGCATTCTGACTGCCGCTTCGCGGACACCCAGCCAAAAAACTTTCCTCCCCGCAAACCGCCCCCTTTTATTGTTCCCATTTAGATGCTATAATGTTCACATCGAATAAAAAGAGAGGTGTACTATGAGTATTTTTGACTTAGATGCATATGAACCGGTACTGGAAGAAGATTTATCAGATTTAAAATCGAAGGGCTGCCTTTTGCGACATAAAAAGAGTGGGGCGCGAGTTCTGCTGATGGAAAATGACGATGAAAACAAGGTGTTTTCCATCGGATTCCGCACCCCGCCGTCCGACAGCACAGGCGTCCCGCATATTATGGAACATTCCGTACTGTGCGGTTCCAGGGATTTCCCGGTAAAGGATCCTTTTGTAGAACTGGTGAAAGGTTCACTGAACACATTTTTGAATGCCATGACCTATCCGGATAAGACTGTTTACCCGGTTGCCAGCTGCAATGACAAAGACTTCCAGAATCTGATGCACGTATATATGGATGCAGTATTTTATCCAAATATCTACGAACACGAAGAAATCTTCCGCCAGGAGGGATGGAGCTATAAGCTGGACGATGCGGATTCAAAACTGGAATACAACGGCGTGGTTTATAATGAGATGAAGGGTGCCTTTTCCTCACCGGAGGGTGTGCTGGACCGCGTGATCCTGAATTCTCTTTTCCCGGATACCTCTTATGCAAATGAATCGGGCGGAGATCCGGATTTTATTCCTGAATTGACATATGAGCAATTTTTGGATTTCCATAGAAAGTATTATCATCCTTCTAACAGCTATATTTATCTGTATGGAGATATGGACATGGAAGAAAAGCTTCTGTGGCTGGATAAGGAATATCTGAGTAAGTTTGACAAGATTTCAGTGGATTCTGAGATTAAATATCAGGAGCCCTTTGAAAAAGTGAAGGAACTTGAGATGGAGTATTCAATTTCAAGTGAGGAGAGCGAGGAGGATAATACTTATCTTTCCTATAATAAGGTGATTGGCACCAGTATGGATGAAAAGCTGTATCTGGCATTCCAGATCCTTGACTATGCTCTGCTTTCCGCTCCCGGGGCGCCGTTGAAAAAAGCGCTTGTGGATGCCGGAATCGGCAAAGATATCATGGGCTCCTATGATAATGGCATATATCAGCCTATTTTCTCTGTGGTTGCAAAGAATGCCAATCTGGAGCAAAAAGAAGAATTCCTGTCTATCATTGAAGGCACACTGAAGGATATTGTAGAAAAGGGCATTGATAAAAAGGCATTGGAAGCCGGAATTAATTATCATGAATTCCGTTTCCGGGAAGCTGATTTCGGAAATTATCCGAAAGGACTCATGTATGGCCTTCAGATATTTGACAGCTGGCTGTATGATGAGGAGAAGCCATTTATCCACATGAAGGCAATTCCAACGTTTGAGTTCCTGAAGGAGCAGACGGGCACAGGATACTTTGAATCCCTGATTCAGACATATCTTCTGGATAATACGCATGCTTCTGTTGTAATCGTGAAGCCGGAGAGGGGACGGACAGCGCGGCAGGATAAAGAACTAGCCGATAAACTGGAAGCGTATAGAAACAATTTGAGCGAAGAAGAAATAAATAATTTAATAAAAGACACGAAAAAATTGCTCGAGTATCAGGAGGCAGAATCCTCGAAAGAGGACATGGAGAAGATACCGGTACTGAGCCGGGAAGATATTTCAAAAGAGATTGCACCGATCTGCAACGAAGAAAAAGAGATAGACGGCATTAAAATGATCCATCACAATGTGGAGACGAACGGCATCGGCTACATCGCACTGATGTTTGATTTATCCGGTATACCGGAGGACAAGTTAGTTTATGCAGGACTGCTGCAGGCGGTGCTCGGGATGATTGATACGAATCATTATGGATACGGGGAATTATTTAATGAGATCAATGTCCACACCGGAGGGATCGGAACATCCCTGGAACTGTATGCAGATGTTACAAAAGTAAAGGAAAAGGATTTCCGTGCCACATTCGAGATCAAAGGGAAGGCCCTCTATCCTAAGATGGATATATTGCTTGCCATGATGCGCGAAATTCTGATGGAGTCCAAACTAGATGATGAGAAGCGCCTGAAAGAGATTCTGGCTATGCTGAAATCCAGAATGCAGATGAGCTTCCAGTCTTCCGGCCATACTACAGCTGCGCTCCGTGCATTGTCCTATGATTCACCACTTGCAAAGTTCAAGGATGATACAGACGGTATCGGTTTTTATCAGGCTGTAAAAGATATAGAAGAAAACTTTGAAGAGAAAAAGGCAGAACTGATTGCTAATCTCAAAGCCATAGTTAAGGAAATCTTCCGTGCAGATAATATGATGATAAGCTATACTTCCGCAGAGGAAGGACTGGAATCCATCAGTGCCGGAATCAGTAAGATAAAGTCAGGTCTTCACGAGGAGCCGAAATCAGAAGAAACTCCCTGTATTATTCACTGCGATAAAAAGAACGAAGGCTTTAAGACATCTTCCAAAGTACAGTATGTCGCCAGAGTCGGGAACTTTATCGACCATGGTGCAGATTACAATGGAGCGCTCCAGATCCTGAAAGTCATCTTAAGCTATGACTATCTGTGGCAGAATGTGCGTGTAAAAGGCGGGGCGTACGGCTGCATGAGCAGCTTCAACCGGATTGGGGAAGGGTACTTTATTTCCTACCGTGACCCGAACCTGAAGAAAACCATGGAGACTTATGAGGGAATTGCAGATTATCTCAGGAAATTTACTGTAGATGAAAGAGATATGACGAAATATATCATCGGCACCATCAGCAATATTGACCGCCCGATGACTCCATCGTCAAAAGGAGACCGTTCAATGAATCTCTATATGAACCGTGTAACAGCGGACATGATAAAGAAAGAACGTATGGATATACTAAGCGCAGGCCAGGAGGATATCCGTGCACTGGCAGGCGTTGTGGAGGCAGTACTTGCAGCTGACCAGCTGTGTGTGATTGGAAATGAAGAAAAAATAGAAGAACAGAAAGATATGTTTGGTGAGGTAAAGACACTGTTTTAGAGTGTATTTGATTCATCCTGTGTCCGGCTGACCGCCTGTTTTACGCTATGGATGCGATGCTGTGCAGAGAATGCACAGTCCGGTCCGGATCGTAAGGCAGGAGCAGTGTTACTGTGCACGCCCCCAGGGTGTGAACAGTAGCGTATCAGCCGCGTGCAGTGAATGAATGTACATACTCCGAAGCATACCAAAATGAAAGGTGAAAGAATGAAAGAAAATTATAAGTCAGGATTTGTTACTTTGATCGGGCGTCCGAATGTGGGAAAGTCTACGTTGATGAACTATCTGATCGGCCAGAAGATTGCGATAACATCCAATAAACCGCAGACTACCCGGAACCGGATTCAGACCGTACTAACGACTGAGGAAGGCCAGATTGTATTTGTAGATACCCCGGGTATCCACAAGGCAAAAAATAAGCTGGGTGAATATATGGTGAACGTTGCAGAGCGCACCCTGAACGAAGTGGATGTAGTTCTATGGCTTGTTGAGCCGTCTACTTTCATAGGGGCCGGAGAGCAGCATATCATTGAACAGCTGGGCCGTGTGAAGACACCGGTTATTCTGGTAATTAATAAGACGGACATGGTAAAAAAGGAGGAAGTCCTGACTTTTATCGATGCATACCAGAAAGCGTATGATTTTGCAGCCATAGTGCCCGTATCTGCAAGAAACGGGGACAATACGGATGAGCTGGTCAAGGTGATTATGCAGTATCTCCCCTGCGGACCGCAGTTTTATGATGAAGATACCATAACGGATCAGCCCGAACGCCAGATCGTAGCAGAACTGATCCGTGAGAAGGCCCTGCACTGTCTGCAGGACGAGATCCCTCATGGGATAGCCGTTGCCATAGACAGTATGAAAATGGAGAAGCGGGTCATGCATATTGATGCGACCATCATCTGTGAAAGGGATTCCCACAAAGGAATCATCATAGGAAAGCAGGGGAGCATGCTGAAAAAGATCGGCAGTACGGCGAGGTACGAAATCGAGCGTCTGCTGGACTGCAAAGTGAACCTTAAGCT
Organism: Clostridium sp. D5; assembly: GCF_000190355.1. Classification (NCBI taxonomy): domain Bacteria; kingdom Bacillati; phylum Bacillota; class Clostridia; order Eubacteriales; family Clostridiaceae; genus Clostridium; species Clostridium sp. D5. The sequence continues at coordinate 1,169,220 of NZ_GL870809.1, forward strand.
CTGGGTAAAGGTGCAGAAAAACTGGCGTGACAGCGATTTTTTGATGAAGAACTTTGGTTACAGGGAAGAGGAAAGATAAAGAATAAATACAGGTGTCAAGGCATTTTGCTCAAAATGTGCTGGCAGATTTTACGAGGTATAGTGCTGTCTGAATCGGAGAACCTAATAACATACCCAAAGGGCATGATCCAATACATGTCCTGCGTGCGGGTCTGCTGCAATGCTGCAGAACAATGTATAAAGGTCACCATGTAATACATGCCCTGTGTACGGTTCTGCTGCTTAGCCGCAGAATAATGCAACACATAAGAAGAGGTGATCTGATGGAACAGAAATACTGGGATAAGTTTTTTGCAACCGGAAATGTGGAAGATTATCTGTCCTATAAAATGCAGGAACCAGCAGCAGAAAAAGGACGGATAAAGGAAAAAAGTTTGGGAGTAAGCAGTTGTGAATCAGATTGTGCTGACAGGTATGGTTCTGTCTACAGCGCCCATTGGGGAATATGACAGAAGAGTAGTGATATTGACAAAAGAACAGGGAAAGTTAGCTGCGTTTGCCAAGGGCTCCAGGCGTCCGAACAGCCCCCTGGTAGGCGCAGTTAATCCGTTTACGTTCGGGGAGTTCACCATGTACGAGGGCCGTTCTTCCCATACGATACAGTCTGTCAATGTTCTGAATTATTTTGCAGAACTCCGGGAAGACATCGTGGGCGCATATTACGGTTTTTATTTTCTCGAGTTTGCGAATTATTATACAAAAGAATCGAATGATGAAAGAGAAATGCTGAAGCTTTTATATCAGACCATGCGTGCACTGACCAATCCGCACATTCCCGACAGACTCATCCGATACATATTTGAACTGAAAGCTTACTGCATCAACGGCGAGGGCCCGGAAGTCTTTCAGTGCGTGTCGTGCGGGGATAAGGAACGCCCCGCTGTTTTTAGTGTCAGAAAAGGCGGCCTGGTATGCAGCGAGTGTGACAGAGATATCATTGACGGTATCCGCCTGGATAATTCGACATTATATAGCATGCAATATATAGAAAGCAGTAAAATAGAGAAGTTATATACGTTTAATGTGACCGATAAAGTATTGGATCAGCTGGCACGGGTGCTGGAACGGTACCGGGAAGTATACGTGGATAAACAATTCAAATCACTGGAGATCCTGGAAACCCTCCTATAAATGGGGATTTAGCTCACGAGCTTTAGCCTCGGGAGCGGACGAAGGGGGGCGCTTACCGTGAGCCGGGACGGACTGTGAAAAACACCTGTCCTGTTGGAAATACAGCCGCTGCGCTAAGCGGCAGTAAGAGGAAATCCGCAAAATCAGTCAGAACCGAACGCATTCACCGTTTAATCTGATGATTAAACGCCTCAGGCGTTCTAAAAATCTGCTTCGGAAGCAGATTTTTTCTGACTGATTTCGCGGATTTCCTCTAACTGCCGCTATGCTCGCTAAAAGCATTTCCAACAGGACAG
>NZ_GL870809.1:1171120-1195628 GCF_000190355.1 Clostridium sp. D5
TGCCGTTGCGAGAATGCTGAGAGTGTGGTTTAGTGCTTCTTGAACCCCCGCTGCCGGACAGACGGGGAAAAACTTGATCACCGAATCAAGTTTTTGCTGAACCCAGCGCGGGAAATCATCAGATTTCCCGTGATGTGTTCAGCGTACCCGTCTGTCCGGCAGCGGGGGTTCTAGAAGCACTTGACCGCACGGGTGCATTTCGCAACGGCATATACAGCCCCAGTACCTCCCCGGTATCCCTGTCATTAAGCGTCCCCGTCCGTCAACGAGACTGAAGCTCGTTGCCTAAATCCCGATTTTTGAGTAAATGGCTTGAAAATGTGTGCTCCACCCGTTATAATAGTTACCAATTGAGATGAAATAGAATGTGAGGAGCAGTATTATGGTAGAAAAAACGATGGATAAAATTGTAGCTCTTGCTAAATCAAGAGGATTTGTTTACCCGGGGTCTGAGATTTACGGCGGACTTGCCAACACCTGGGATTACGGAAATCTCGGCGTAGAGCTGAAGAATAACGTGAAAAGAGCATGGTGGCAGAAGTTCATTCAGGAGTCCCCTTATAACGTGGGCGTGGACTGTGCGATTCTTATGAATCCTCAGACATGGATTGCATCAGGACATTTGGGTGGATTTTCGGATCCTCTGATGGACTGCCGTGAATGTCATGAGCGTTTCAGGGCAGACAAGATAATAGAAGATTTTTGTGCAGAGCATGATATTGCCATTGAGGGTGCAGTTGATGCATGGTCTCAGGAACAGATGACAGCTTTTATTGAAGAGCACCAGATTCCGTGTCCTTCCTGCGGAAAGCATAATTTTACAGATATCCGTCAGTTTAACCTGATGTTTAAAACCTTCCAGGGTGTTACAGAAGATGCGAAGAATACAGTTTACCTCAGACCAGAGACTGCCCAGGGTATTTTTGTAAACTTCAAAAATGTCCAGAGAACATCCAGAAAGAAGATCCCATTTGGTATCGGACAGATCGGAAAATCTTTCAGAAACGAAATTACACCAGGTAACTTTACCTTCCGTACAAGAGAATTCGAGCAGATGGAGCTGGAATTTTTCTGTGAGCCGGGCACCGATCTGGACTGGTTTGCATACTGGAAGCAGTTCTGCCTTGACTGGCTGAGCTCACTGGGACTTAAAGACGATGAAGTCAGATACCGTGACCACGATCAGGAAGAGCTTTCCTTCTACAGCAAGGCAACCACAGACGTGGAATTCCTTTTCCCGTTTGGATGGGGTGAACTGTGGGGAATTGCTGACAGAACCGATTATGACCTGACACAGCATCAGGAAGTATCTAAGCAGGATATGTCCTACTTTGATGATGAGAAGAAAGAAAAATACATCCCGTATGTTATTGAGCCTTCACTGGGAGCAGACCGTATGGTACTGGCATTCCTCTGCAGTGCATATGATGAAGAAGAGCTGGAGGGCGGAGACATGCGTACTGTTATGCATTTCCATCCGGCGCTTGCACCTGTGAAAATCGGTGTCCTGCCATTATCCAAGAAGCTGAACGAGGGCGCGGAAAAAGTATTTGCAGAATTGTCCAAACATTACAACTGCGAATTCGATGACCGTGGAAATATCGGAAAACGTTACCGCCGTCAGGATGAGATCGGAACACCATTCTGTGTAACATACGACTTTGATTCTGAGGAAGACGGCGCTGTAACTGTGCGTGACAGAGACAGCATGGAACAGGAAAGAATCAAAATTGAAGATCTGAAAGCATACTTCGAGGAAAAATTAAGATTTTAATATTTTTAGGGCGTACTCTTTAGAAAAAGAGCTGCGTCCTAATCTGCTATAAGCAGAATAGGATATAGAACGCCGTGGCAATGTGTCCGTGCGGTAAAAGAAAAAAATAAATGGAAAGGAATAATGCAGGCACACATTTTACTATTGTGTCTGTGCCCTTCGGATACCATCGTACCTGTATATTATATCAGGCTGAATGCATCTGTAAGGGGCGGGAAAAAACATGGAAAAAAATTTGTGGGAAGTTTATACGGAAAGCCAATTAACAGAACTGGATTCTCTGACCAGTGATTACAAAAAGTTTCTTGATACTGGTAAAACAGAGCGGGAATGTGTTACGGAAGTCATCAGACAGGCCGAGGCAGCCGGCTACATAGAACTCTCAAAAGCGGGGGAAGTAAAACCCGGAGACAAGGTGTATGCCGCATGGATGGGCAAGTCAATAGCACTTTTTAACATCGGAGAAGAATCTGTTGCAGATGGCATGAATATTCTCGGGGCACACATTGATTCCCCGCGCATGGACCTGAAACAGAATCCATTGTATGAGGAAAGCGGATTTGCATATTTTGATACTCACTATTACGGTGGTATTAAAAAATATCAGTGGGTGACGCTTCCGCTGGCAATCCACGGTGTGGTAGTACGCAAAGACGGTACGACCGTGGACATTTCAATTGGAGAAAAGGAAGACGATCCTGTTTTTGTTGTGACAGATCTGCTGATCCATCTCTCCGGCAAGCAGATGGAAAAGAAAGCGACGACAGTAGTCGAGGGTGAAAATCTGGATATTCTGATCGGAAGCAGGCCGCTTGCCGGTGAGGAGAAGGATGCTGCCGCCGCACAGATCCTGAAACTGCTTAAAGAGACTTATGATATTGAAAAAGAAGACCTGATGTCAGCTGAACTGGAGGTAGTACCTGCCGGAAAAGCAAGAGACTGCGGTCTGGACAGAAGCATGATCATGGCATATGGACAGGATGACCGTGTATGCGCATATACTTCACTTGCAGCCATGCTGGAGGTAAAGGACGTAAAACGTACTTCCTGCTGTATCCTTGTAGATAAAGAGGAAATCGGAAGCGTGGGTGCAACCGGGATGCATTCCCGTTTCTTTGAAAATGCAGTCGCAGATCTGATGGATAAGATGGGTGTATTTTCCGAACTGAAACTTCGCCATGCACTTGCGAATTCAACCATGATTTCCTCAGATGTGGGCGCCGCGTTTGATCCGATGTATGCAGACGTGTATGACAAGAAATCCTCTTCCTTCTTTGGAAATGGACTCGTGATCAAAAAGCACACAGGCTCCAGAGGAAAGAGCGGTTCCAACGATGCAAATGCGGAGTATATTGCTAAGCTGCGCAGGGTATTTGATGAGAATCAGGTTGCCTTCCAGATGACGGAGATGGGCAAGATCGATGTCGGCGGTGGCGGCACCATCGCATACATACTGGCCCAGTTCGGCATGGAAGTGATTGACGGAGGAGTCGCGGTGCTCTGTATGCATGCTCCATGGGAAGTGTCAAGCAAAGCGGATGTTTATGAGGCATACCGCGGTTACTGTGCATTTTTGAGAGATATGAAATAATAAAAGAAAGCAGTATCTATTAGCAATATTAATAAATGAAGAAAGCTTTTGCCATATGGAAAGAATAGATTCTGGCAGAATCATCCATACTATCTTTTAGTGAAAGCAGCGATGCAGAATATAAAAGTAGAAAGAGGAAGTAGTTATGGAGAGAAAAAATGCCTGGAACTATTACGGTGCGGAGGAGAGAAAACGCGTGGAGGATATCTGCCACGCATACTGTCATTTTCTGGACTGCAGCAAAACCGAACGGGAATGTGCCGCATCGGCAATTAAACTGGCAAGAGCACAGGGGTATCGGGATCTGGAACTGATCCGGGAGGCAAAGGAGACGCTAAAGCCGGGAGATAAAGTATATGCCTGCCAGATGGATAAAGCGGTGGTACTTTTTCAGATCGGCTCTGAGCCGTTTGAAAAAGGAATGAATATACTGGGAGCACATATTGATTCCCCGCGTATCGACGTGAAGCAGGTTCCGCTCTACGAGGAACAGGGGCATGTATATCTGGATACTCATTATTACGGAGGCATCAAAAAATATCAATGGCTGGCGCTGCCTCTGGCAATTCATGGCGTTGTCATCAGAAAAGACGGCACGAAAATAGAGATCAAGATCGGAGAAAAAGAGAAGGATCCGGTATTTGTAATCACAGACCTTCTGCCTCATCTTGGGAGAGAACAGAATGAAAAAAAGGTAAAAGAGCTGATTGATGCCGAAAAACTGGATCTTCTGATCGGTAATCTGCCATGCAGTAAAACGGAGCTTAAAAAGAGTGCCACAAAGAAACATCTGGAATTTATCAACAGTGATGATGATAAAAAAGAAACAGAATTGGTAAAACAGACAATTTTAAAGTTGCTTCAGGAGCAGTATCAGATAAAGGAGGAAGATTTCATATCCGCGGAGCTGGAGATCGTGCCGGCCGGCAGAGCCAGGGACTGCGGCCTGGACCGGAGTATGATACTGGCATATGGGCAGGACGACAGAAGTTGTGCCTTTACTTCACTGCTCGCACTCCTGGAACTGAAAATGTCCAGACGCACATCCTGCTGTCTTCTGGTGGATAAAGAGGAGATCGGCAGTACGGGCGCCACAGGCATGCGCTCTCATTTCTTTGAAAATACAGTGGCGGAGATTATGGAGCTGTGCGGCGGATTCTCTGAACTGGCGCTGCGCCGGACGCTGAGCAATTCCCAGATGCTTTCTTCAGACGTCAGTGCGGCCTACGATCCCATGTTTGAAGAGTATTATGAAAGAAAGAATTCCGCATATCTTGGGAACGGTCTGGTTTTCAACAAATATTCCGGCAGTGGTGGAAAATCCGGCGGAAACGATGCAAATCCGGAGTATATGGCACAGCTACGGCAGATCATGGACAAATATAAAGTAGTCATCCAGACCGCAGAGCTGGGAGCCGTAGATAAGGGGGGAGGCGGCACGATCGCCTACCTGATGGCAGACTATGGAATGAATGTGATCGACTGCGGGATTCCGGTGCTGAACATGCATGCGCCCTGGGAAGTATCCAGCAAGGCTGACCTTTATGAGGCACTAAAAGGGTATCTTGCATTTTTAAAAGATGCATAATTTTTGAAAGGCATATTATGTAAAACACGTATAATAATAGGTACAAAAAGAAAACAGGAAAACCGGGAAAACTCCTTTCTACAGTGAGATTTGCCCGGTTTTCAACATATCCTAAAAAGAAAATTGTGAATAATTCCGAAGAAAAAATGAAAAGAAACCGTAAAAGGGCATAATAGACAAAAAAAACCTGTAAATATTGTGCGAATTTACGGACAAAATGCTTGACGAGCATAAATAAAACCATTAATATATTATATGCGACTTAGTGCAATTTTATTTGAAAAAATTATTTAGGAGGTCATTAAAAAATGGCAAAATGGGTTTATATGTTTACGGAAGGTAATGCAACCATGAAAAACCTGCTTGGTGGTAAAGGTGCTAACCTTGCTGAGATGACAAACCTGGGTCTTCCTGTACCGCAGGGATTTACAATTACAACAGAAGCTTGTACCCAGTATTATGACGATGGCAGAAAGATCAATGACGAGATTATGACTCAGATCATGGACGCTATCACAAAGATGGAAGAAGTAACCGGAAAGAAATTCGGTGATAAAGAGAACCCGCTTCTTGTTTCCGTTCGTTCAGGAGCAAGAGCTTCAATGCCAGGTATGATGGATACGATCCTGAACCTTGGTTTAAATGAAGAAGTAGTAGACGTACTGGCTGAAAAATCAGGCAACCCGCGTTGGGCTTGGGATTGCTACAGAAGATTTATTCAGATGTACTCTGACGTAGTTATGGAAGTTGGTAAGAAATACTTTGAAGAACTCATCGACAAGATGAAAGAAGAAAAAGGCGTTACACAGGACGTTGATCTGACAGCAGATGATCTGAAAGTTCTGGCCGGACAGTTCAAAGATGAATACAAGACCATGCTCGGTGAAGAGTTCCCGGCTGATCCGAAGGAACAGCTTATGGGCGCTATCAAAGCTGTATTCCGTTCATGGGACAACCCGAGAGCGAATGTATACCGTCGTGACAATGATATCCCGTATTCATGGGGAACAGCTGTTAACGTACAGATGATGGCATTCGGTAACATGGGAGATACATCAGGTACAGGTGTTGCATTTACACGTGATCCTGCTACAGGCGAGAAGAAGCTCATGGGAGAATTCCTGATGAACGCACAGGGCGAGGACGTTGTTGCCGGTGTTCGTACACCTCAGAAGATTTCTCAGCTGCATGAAGTTATGCCGGAAGTTTATGATCAGTTTGTAGCAATCTGTGATAAACTGGAAGACCACTACAGAGATATGCAGGACATGGAGTTCACGATCGAAGACAGAAAGCTGTACATGCTGCAGACACGTAACGGTAAGAGAACAGCTCAGGCTGCTCTGCAGATTGCATGCGATTTAGTAGATGAAGGAATGATCACAGAAGAAAAAGCAGTTGTTATGATCGATCCTAGAAACTTAGATACACTGCTTCACCCACAGTTTGACGCTGCTGCACTGAAAGCTGCTGTACCGGTTGGCAAAGCACTCGGAGCTTCACCAGGAGCTGCATGCGGTAAAGTTGTATTTACAGCTGACGATGCAAAAGAGTGGGCTGCAAGAGGAGAGAAAGTCGTACTTGTACGTCTTGAGACTTCACCGGAAGATATCGAAGGTATGAAAGCTGCTCAGGGTATCCTGACAGTACGTGGCGGTATGACATCTCACGCTGCCGTTGTTGCACGTGGAATGGGTACATGCTGTGTATCCGGATGCGGCGACATCGTTATGGATGAGGCAAACAAGAAGTTCACACTTGGCGGAAAAGAATACCACGAAGGAGATGCAATCTCTCTGGACGGTTCTACAGGTAACATCTATGACGGATTAATCCCGACAGTAGACGCTACAATCGCTGGTGAGTTCGGAAGAATCATGGGATGGGCTGACAAGTACAGAACAATGAAAGTTCGTACCAATGCAGATACACCTGAAGATGCTAAGAAAGCTCGTGAACTTGGAGCAGAAGGTATCGGACTCTGCCGTACAGAGCACATGTTCTTCGAAGGCGACAGAATCGATGCATTCCGTGAAATGATCTGCTCAGATACAGTAGAAGAAAGAGAAGCAGCCCTTGAGAAGATCCTTCCTGTACAGCAGGGAGACTTTGAAGGCTTATTTGAAGCACTGGAAGGAAACCCGGTTACGATTCGTTTCTTAGACCCACCGCTTCATGAATTCGTTCCTACAGAGGAAGAAGATATCAAGAAACTTGCAGATGCTCAGGGCAAGACTGTAGAGCAGATCAAGACAATCATTGATTCCCTTCATGAATTCAACCCGATGATGGGACACCGTGGATGCCGTCTTGCAGTTACTTACCCAGAGATTGCAAAGATGCAGACAAAGGCAATTATCCGCGCAGCTATCAACGTACAGAAAGCACATGCTGACTGGAGCGTTTGCCCGGAAATCATGATTCCGCTGGTTGGAGATATCAAAGAATTTAAATTTGTTAAGAATATCGTTGTTGAGACTGCAGACGCTGAGATCGCAGCAGCAGGAATCGAGCTCAAGTATGAAGTTGGTACTATGATCGAGATCCCAAGAGCTTGCCTGACAGCTGATGACATTGCAAAAGAAGCTGACTTCTTCTGCTTCGGAACCAATGACTTAACACAGATGACATACGGATTCTCACGTGATGATGCCGGTAAGTTCTTAGATGCTTACTATGATACCAAGATCTTCGAGAACGACCCATTTGCTAAGCTTGACCAGACAGGTGTCGGCAAGTTAATGGAAATGTCCCTGAAGTTAGGAAAGCCGGTTAATTCAAGCCTGCACGTAGGTATCTGCGGCGAGCACGGCGGAGATCCAAGCTCAGTAGAATTCTGTAACACACTTGGTCTGGATTATGTATCCTGCTCACCATTCCGTGTTCCGATTGCAAGACTGGCTGCTGCTCAGGCTGCAATTGCTAAGAAGAATGCATAGGCTAGTATAGCTGATAGATAGGATTAAGAATTTTATCAGTGATTTTGGTATTTTTCTTTGACAATAATTATAAAGGACCCTATATTGACCAGTTAAGGTTGATATAGGGTTTTTTATATACCTTAATGAATTATCGGAAGTTATTGCCGCATTTATGCAGGGCGTTGACAGCATATACAGAACCTGCATCGTCAGGCAGTTGGGGACATAGATATGTGTACTATACAGCACCGTATCATGGTGACTATGTAAAAGTGATAAATAATTGGCTAAGGAATGATATCCGAATTGTAAAAATCGTTTTAGTGTGCTTTGGGTTGGAAAATGAAGGGGAACAAATTGAAAGAAGTGATTCAAACTAAAGACTGAAAAGTAAATAGCAAGATGATATAAGCTGGGTAGAGCAAAATGGAGATTATTTATTTCACAATGTATTGGGTGCGAATGTGAAGTGGACATAAAATTCCGGGGGGATTCGCGCCTGAAAAAAGTGCAAAATGTCAAATAATGGCGAGAAAAAATGTGGATCAGAGTAAAAAGAATTGTAATTTATTAGAAAATAGTTTAAAATTTAGAAGAAAAGTATAATTTTTCTGTGAAAAAATCGTGCAATTTTGCTGTCACTCCCTACGTGGGAGTGTGGATTGAAATCACAGGATAGTGAATATCGCTCAATTTATGATCGTCACTCCCTACGTGGGAGTGTGGATTGAAATATTTAATGATGTAACTAATTCGTTGATTGCAGCAACGTCACTCCCTACGTGGGAGTGTGGATTGAAATTCCGTTTACCCAGTTATAATAAGTTTTTAACGATGTCACTCCCTACGTGGGAGTGTGGATTGAAATCCGCTACTGTTACTTTTGCCTGATTCGTTTCAAGGTCACTCCCTACGTGGGAGTGTGGATTGAAATCGGTGGTAGTCGGAAGCGAGTATAATAAGGGGACGTCACTCCCTACGTGGGAGTGTGGATTGAAATTCGGCTCAGGAATCCGCAGAAGCGTTTGAATACGTCACTCCCTACGTGGGAGTGTGGATTGAAATTTGTTCGTGTGCTTCATTTCTGAGGCCATTTCGACGTCACTCCCTACGTGGGAGTGTGGATTGAAATTATTTTGGCGGCGGCGTATACACATTATACGGCGTCACTCCCTACGTGGGAGTGTGGATTGAAATATCAAAGGAATTTTTGATACCCAATCTACAGTAAGTCACTCCCTACGTGGGAGTGTGGATTGAAATGTTCCACTGCTTGTTTTTATTCTGTTCTCAAAAACTCGTCACTCCCTACGTGGGAGTGTGGATTGAAATATTCAGTGCACCTGCGAGCTGCTCTGCAGGTGTGGTCACTCCCTACGTGGGAGTGTGGATTGAAATTTATCCTTTCGAGAGAATGTGGCTAAACACTCTCGTCACTCCCTACGTGGGAGTGTGGATTGAAATTCCTGTTGATACACATTCCGCATGATCAAATCAAGTCACTCCCTACGTGGGAGTGTGGATTGAAATCAGAGTATGGATAAGGTGGATTATACTCCAGAAGAGTCACTCCCTACGTGGGAGTGTGGATTGAAATCCGGGTGCAGGTGAACACATATCATAATGTCTATGTCACTCCCTACGTGGGAGTATTGGGCGAAATGATGTTTTTGCGTGAGTAGAATAAGGCAGGAGAAGAAAGGGTGGATTGAATGAGATATTTAGCTCATATTGAAGCGGAAGCGGGAGAACAGGAGTTAAAGGATCATTTAATAAATGTAGCTAATGTGTCAGCAGAATTTGCGAAAGTCTTTGGTTGTTATGATTGGGGGTATTGTTGTGGTATGTTGCATGATATTGGAAAATATTCCATAGAATTTCAGCAGAGATTGGCAGGAAGCGATATACGTGTTGATCATTCAACTGCCGGGGCAAAATTGTGTTATGAAAGAGGCGGTATGTATGGATTTCTTAGTTATTGTATAGCAGGGCATCATGCAGGACTGCCAGATACGGGGGAGGATTCAGACACAAGCAGGTCGCCTACATTTAAGGGACGGCTAAAGAAAAGCGTAAAAGATTATCAGGCATATAAAAGTGAGATTTGTGTGCCGCCTTTATCGGAGCCTCCGTTTGATCTAAGCAAGGCTAAGGATATAGACTTTACATTAAGCACCTTTATCAGAATGCTCTATTCTTGTCTGGTAGATGCCGATTTTCTGGATACTGAAAATTTTATGAAAGCAGGGAAAACAGACAGAGATTCCGGAGATTCTATAGAAATTTTGCTTGGAAGACTGCAGAAACATATTTCAGGCTGGCTCTCTAATACTGATAAGGATACTGTAAATGGAAGAAGAACGGAAATTCTTAAAAATTGCCTGGAAATGGGAGATTTAAAAAGAGGGCTTTTTCGTCTTACAGTGCCAACGGGAGGCGGCAAAACAGTAGCATCTCTTGCCTTTGCCCTCCAACATGCCGTCAAGAATAAACTGGATCGAATTATTTATGTAATTCCTTATACCAGTATTATTGAACAGAATGCCAAGGTTTTTAGTGAGATTCTAGGAAAAAATAATGTCCTGGAAAATCATTGTAATGTAGATTATGATAGTGAAGAAGAGTTGAAGCCAATGCAACTGGCAGCAGAAAACTGGGACAAGCCAGTGGTTGTTACAACAAATGTCCAGTTTTTTGAGTCCCTGTTTGCTAATAAATCATCGAAATGCAGGAAACTTCATAATATTGCTAACAGTGTGATTATTTTTGATGAGGCGCAGATGCTGCCCAATGATTATTTAAAGCCTTGTATAGCTATGATGGAAGAACTTTTAAAACGATATCGGTCAAGTATTGTTCTGTGTACTGCAACACAGCCCGCATTATCACAATTTTTTCAGAAAGACATAGCATCAACAGAGCTGTGCCCCAGACTTGAGGAACAGTTCCGTTTTTTTAGACGTGTATCTTTTCACAACCTGAAAACTATATCGGAAGAGGAATTAGTTGTCGGATTGGGAAAGGAAAATCAGGCACTTTGTATAGTGAACACAAAAAAGAGAGCACAAAACATCTATAAAAAATTGGATGGCGTAGGTATATATCATCTTTCCACGTGTATGTACCCCTGTCATAGAAAACGGGTGTTAAAAGAGATAAGGGGGCGTTTGCAGGAAGGCGAAAGATGTATCGTAATATCAACCAGTCTCGTAGAGGCGGGTGTGGATCTGGATTTTCAATCAGTTTATAGACAGCTGGCTGGAGTGGATTCCATAATTCAGGCAGCAGGACGATGCAACAGAGAGGGCAGAAGAGATGTCGAGGAAAGCAGGACTTATATTTTCCGATTTGATGAAAGAGAGTATGTTCCGGGGCAGAAACAGCAGATAGCTGTGACTAAAGATTTGCTGGATGATGAAGCTGATATATCTTCGCTGGAGTCTGTGTCTAAATACTTTAAGATGCTGTATCATTTTCGTGGAGAAAGTCTGGATAAGAAAGATATTTTGAGCGAATTTAGGAAAGGAAGATATCCTTTTGCTAAAGTAAGCAAAGAATTTAAAATTATTGAGGAGAATACAAAAACAATTTTTATCAATAGAGAGCAAGAAGCAGATGAGATTCTGATAAAACTGAAATATGAAGGTTTTACTAAAAAACTGATGAGACAAGCAGGGCAGTATTGTATAAATGTATATGAAAATGAATTTCAGAAATTATATGCAGCAGGTATGCTTGGGGGTATTTCGGAAGATATGAATGAAGACTTTTTCTTGCTGCGTACTGAAGATCAGTATACGGAAGAAATGGGACTGGTACTGGATGTAGAGTTTGGGTGTGCAGTAATGCTGTAACACACTTTAGAAAAAAAGGGGAGCTAGTTTTTCATAATAAGTTTAATATAATTAGTTCTGATTTCGGAGGTGTCATGAGATTAATAATCATTAATTAAGAAGGTGGAGTTGTATGATTTTATACCATGGAAGTAAAGAAATTGTAGAATATCCAGAAATAAGAAAAGCCCGATATAACAAGGAGTTCTATTTTGGCTTCTACTGTACAAAATATGAACAACAGTCTGAGCGCTGGGCAACACGTTTTGGGAAAAATGGATATATTAATAAGTACGAATACAATTATAATGATAAACTGAAGATTTTAAGCTTTAGTATGATGACCGAAGAGTGGTTAGATTTTATTATCGCGTGCAGACACGGAGAGTCTCACAGTTATGATATTGTAGAAGGTCCTATGGCTGATGATGCAATATTTAATTATGTGCAGAACGTTATCGATGGAAAGATAACAAGGGCAGCATTTTGGGAGCTTGTAAAGTTCAATTATCCGACCCACCAAATCAGTTTTCATACTATTTCTGCGCTTGATACTTTAAATTTTATTGGAAGTGAGGCAGCGTATGGGAACAATAAATAATAATAAATTATTTTTTACATGCAGTTTAATTGAATTTATTGGAAGAAAAATGAAAAGAACGAGAAAAGAAATAACTGAGGCACTCGGAAAGGAAGCTGTTGACAGGATCTACGAGTATGCAGATGTTTTTCATTGTGAGCCGATAGAAAAGGTGGCAATGGAATTTATAGAAGAATATGAAATAACACAGGGTGACTTTGACAATGAAAAGAAGTGCAGATATAAAGTTCCTGATTATTGGACTATGGGGGAGGTGTATGAGCGTCTGGTAGAAGATTCGTATTCGGATGAATCTATAACAGATGGGATTTGGGCGGTTTATCATTCATGGATTGATGAACATCTGTCTGATTATAATACGGATTTTTATTACCAGCCAAGGGATTATATTGCTGCATGCTATCGCTCGGGTGAAGTTTTATAAGAGACAGGAAGGAGGAAAAAGTATGGGGATAGGCGTGAGAGTAAAGGTCTGGGGAGAGTATGCACTGTTCAGCAGACCAGAGATGAAGGTGGAAAGATGCTCCTACGATGTCATAACACCCTCGGCGGCCAGGGGGATTTTAGAGGCCGTATACTGGCATCCCGGAATGCGTTGGGTGATTGACAAGATTTATGTGGTAAACCCCATACAGTTTACCAGCATACGGAGGAATGAGGTGAAAAGCAAATTATCTGCAAGTAATGCACTGGCAGCATATAACGGTGGGAAAAAACCGCTTTTTATCAGCAGCAGGGAAGAGATTGTACAGAGAGCATCGCTGCTTTTGCGAGATGTAGAATATGTGATTGAGGCGCATTTCGATATGACAAATGCAGCAAATGCAAGTGATAATCCTGGTAAATTTAAAGATAATATCATGAGACGGTTGAAAAAGGGAGAATGCTTTCACAATCCCTATTTGGGATGCAGAGAATTTCCCGCTAAATTTAGTCTCTGTGAAGAAGACGAAGTTTCAACGGCCTATGATCAAGTGGATGAAAAAGATCTGGGATTTATGCTGTTTGATATGGAGTATTTGGAGGGCGGAGAGATACAACCCATGTTTTTCCGGGCAGTTATGAAGAAAGGTATGTTAGATTTAAGAGACTGTGAGGTGATTCGATGATTTTACAGGCTTTGGTGAAGCATTATGAGACCCTTGCGGATGAAGACAAAGTTACAAGGCAGGGCTGGTGTCATGCAAAGGTATCATTTGGAATTAACCTTTCAAAAGATGGCGATATAAAAGGGATTATCCCGTTAAAACGTGAAGACGAACGAGGCAAGAAAACAGTGTGGCTTCCTTCTCAGATTAAGGTTCCGGAGATGGTAGCAAGGTCGTCAGGTGTATCAGCTAATTTTTTGTGTGACAATTCAAAATATTTGTTGGGAATTGATGCCGAGGGAACGAGTCAAAGGGTATTGAATTGCTTTCAGGCAGCTAAAGAAAAACACTTGTCATTGTTGGCCAATGTACATAATGAAATGGCTGAGGCAGTCAAAAGATATTTCGAAAAATGGAAACCTGAAAATGCAGCGGACAATCAAGAATTGCAGGAAGTTTGGGATGAAATAACGGAAGGCGGCAACTTAATATTTTGCATGAGTGGAGACTATGCGCAAGATGATTGTGAAATAAAGAAGGTATGGGAGCAGGCACTGGAAGCCGGTTCAGAACAGGTTACCGGGACATGCCTGGTTACAGGAGAGAAAGCCGAAATATCAAGAATACATAATACGATTAAAGGTGTGCCAGGAGCGCAGTCCAGTGGGGCGGCACTGGTCTCTTTTAATGCCCCGGCATTTGAATCATATGGAAAGGAGCAGAGCTACAATGCTCCGGTAGGAAAATATGCTGCATTTGCATATACAACAGCATTGAATTACCTGCTGGCTCAGAGGAATTATACCTTTCAGTTTGGTGATACAATGGTTGTATTTTGGGCAGAAGATGGGGAAGAAGTTTATCAGGATTTATTTTGCTGGTCGGTGGATCCTAAACCGGATAATCAGGAGACCATACGTGGGATATTTGATGCAGTAAAAAAACAGGAAGCAATTGATATTGGCGGAATTAAATTAAATACAGAGCAGGATTTCTATATTTTAGGCTTAGCTCCAAATGCTGCCCGGCTGGCTGTTAGATTTTTCTATCAAAATTCTTTTGGAAATATTTTAAAGAATATTGCCAGGCACTATGAAAGGATGAAAATTGTAAGGCCTTCGTGGGAAGAACGTGAATATTTAGGAATAGGCCAGATGCTTCAGGAGACGGTGAATCAAAAATCAAAAGATAAAAAACCTGTTCCGAATATGGCGGCGCTGGTGCTGCAGGCTGTTTTATCAGGAGGAAGATATCCGGCCAATTTATATAGTAATACCATGATTCGGATAAGAGCAGAGCAGGGCAAGGTGACATGGGGAAGGGCAGCAATTGTAAAGGCTTATTTAATAAGAAATTGTGCATGGGGCAAAGGAGATGAGTTTATGGGATTAAACGAAGAAAGTAATGATGCCGCATATGTATTGGGGCGAATTTTTTCTGTATTAGAAGCAGTTCAGGAAGAGGCTAATCCGGGAATTAATGCAACCATTCGGGATAGATACTTCAATGCAGCGTGTACTACGCCTGAATCAGTTTTTCCTATATTAATGAAGTTGAAAAACAGCCATATTAAAAAAATAGATAGAACGAAAGAAGCAGCAAAAGTGTACTATGAAAAACTTCTGACAACTCTTATGGGAAAGTTGGATCAGTATCCAAAACGCCTGACATTGGAAGAACAGGGCAGATTTATGTTAGGTTACTATCATCAGGTACAGAAAAGATATGAGAAAAGGGAGGACAAGTAAATGAGCGAAGTGATTAAAAACAGGTATGAATTCGTAGTATTATTTGATGTTGAGAATGGTAATCCGAACGGAGATCCCGATGCAGGGAATATGCCCAGAATAGATCCGGAAAGCGGATATGGCCTTGTAACAGATGTCTGCCTGAAAAGGAAAATCAGGAATTATGTAGAGATAGTAAAAGAAGATGCAGAAGGCCATCGGATTTATATCAAAGAAGATGTACCATTAAACAGAAGCGATAATGAAGCTTATACTCATTTGGGCGTGAATGATAAAACAATAAAAGAGCTGAAAAAGAAAGATCCTGAAGCAGATGTGAAAATCCGGGATTTTATGTGTGAAAAATTTTATGATATCAGAACTTTTGGAGCTGTTATGACTACATTTGTGAAAGCTGCACTGAACTGTGGTCAGGTCAGAGGTCCGGTACAGCTTGGATTTGCAAGAAGTATTGACCCTATTATCAGCCAGGAAGTAACAATTACAAGAGTTGCTATTACAACCGAAAAAGATGCTGAAAATAAGAGCACAGAAATGGGAAGAAAAAATATAGTGCCGTATGCTTTGTATCGTGTGGAAGGGTATATTTCTGCGAACCTTGCCAGAAAGGTGACTGGATTTTCCGAAGAAGATCTCGAACTTTTGTGGGAGGCAATTATTAATATGTTTGAGCATGACCACTCTGCCGCGAGAGGTAAGATGGCAGTTCGGGAGCTGATTGTATTTAAACACAGCAAAGAATTGGGGGATTGTCCTGCGTACAAATTATTTGATGCAGTGGAAGTGAATAAAAAGGCGGATGTTCAGTATCCGAGAAAGTATAAGGATTATACGGTAGAGATACATAAGGAGCTGATACCGGATTCTATAGAAGTGACAAGGAAGATATAATGGAATACACAGAAGAAGATTGTTTGATGATATCGGGAATACAGCATTTTAAGTTTTGCCGGCGGCAGTGGGCTTTGATTCATATTGAGCAGCAATGGGATGAAAATGTCCATACAGTTGTAGGCGAATTGATGCACAAAAAAGTCCATGACCCGTATATAACTGAGAAAAGGAAAGATGTCCTGATTACAAGGGCACTCCCTGTATCATCCAGAATCATGGGAGTAAGCGGAGAGTGTGATGTGGTGGAGTTCCATAAAAGTGAAGATGGGATTAAGCTATATGGACATCGTGGACTATACGAAGTCTATCCGATTGAATATAAGAAAGGCAAACCGAAAGTAACGGAGGAAGACCGGCTTCAACTTGCCGCACAGGCGCTCTGTCTGGAGGAAATGTTTTCCATATCAGTGCCGGAGGGGGCGATATTCTATGGTGAGACGAGAAGACGTGATATTATCCAAATAACAGAAGAACTTCGAAAAGAAGTAAAAGATATGTTTCTGGAGATGCATCAGTATTATGACAGGCAGTATACTCCTAAAGTGAAGTATAGCAAAGCATGTAATGCATGTTCTCTTAAAGATATCTGTCTTCCTAAATTGGGAAAAGCTGTTTCAGTGAAAGACTACATGGATCAGATACTGGAGGAGGGAGCCGAATGAAAAAACTACTAAATACACTTTACGTTACATCTGAAAACAGCTATTTGTCTTTGGATGGTGAAAACATTGTAGTGCTGGATTCAGAAAAAGAAGTTGGCAGGCTCCCTCTGCATAATCTGGAAGGAATTGTTTCCTTTGGATACCGCGGTACAAGTCCTGCTCTGATGGGGGCATGCGCAGACAGGAATATTTCTCTGTGTTATTTAACCCCACAGGGAAAATTCCTGGCCAGAGTTACAGGAAAAGTAAAAGGAAATGTAATTTTAAGAGAGCAGCAATATGCAAGCAGCCAAAACGAGGAGAAAAGCCTCGATATTGCAAAAAATTGTATTATCGGAAAAGTGTATAATGCCCGCTGGGTACTTGAACGGGCAACAAGAGACCATGGCATGCAAATCAATGTTGAAAAAGTTAAGAGTGCATCTGATAATTTGAAAAATTCAATAGAGCTTATTCAGATGTGCAAATCAAAAGAACAGCTGAGAGGTTTTGAAGGAGAAGCAGCGAGCGTCTACTTCGGTGTATTTGATGAATTGATATTACAACAGAAAAAGGATTTCGTTTTTCAGGGAAGGAATAAGAGGCCGCCTCTGGATAATGTAAATGCTTTGCTTTCTTTTGTATATACACTATTAACAAATACTATTACTTCAGCATTGGAAACAGTAGGGTTAGATCCGTGTGTCGGATACCTGCACACAGAACGCCCGGGACGGGCATCATTATCATTGGATTTAATAGAAGAGCTGCGCGCTGTGTTAGCGGATCGTTTTGTATTGTCTTTGATCAATAAAAAGATTATCAGCGGAAAGAATTTTGACAAAAAAGAAAATGGTGCGGTTCTTATGGATGATGAACTTCGGAGAACCGTATTAACAGAATGGCAAAATAAAAAGAAAGAAACTTTAACCCACCCATATTTGAAAGAAAAGGTTGAATGGGGAATGGTTCCTTATGTACAGGCGATGCTGCTTGCACGGTATCTCAGAGGCGATTTGGACGGATATCCAGTGTTCTTGTGGAAATGAGGTGGAGTATGTTAGTATTGATTACCTATGATGTGAATACTGAAACAGCTGCCGGAAAAACCAGATTACGAAAAGTGGCGAAACAATGCGTTAATTATGGGAGACGGGTGCAGAATTCGGTATTTGAGTGTATATTAGACAATGCACAGTGTGTCAGACTGAAGGCACTATTATCTGAAATTATTGATGAGAAGGTGGATAGTCTTAGATTTTACTATTTAGGTAATAATTATAAGACTAAAGTTGAACATTTGGGCATTGAACGTGGAACTGCTGTAGATCAGACGCTGATAATGTAGTATATCCCAGATTAATAATTAAAAAAAGAAAGGTATAAAGCAGAAAGAGAATATCTGATAGAGTTAAAAGGACATAACGGATTTTTTAGGCCCCGCCTCGGTCAAGTCAGTACCAAAGATAAACCTAAGCAGAAATAATACCCCAGCAAAAAGCTCATCGCATTTTAGTTGGGGTATTGCAAGAAGGACTTTACAGGTCAAAGGAATCCAGGCTTTGAATCTGCGCCTTTTTATTTTCTCTCTCAATCTGATTCTGTTCCAGAAGATTTCTTACCTTTTGCTGCAAATCCTCGGTTATCCGTATACATTCAAGAGCATCTTCTTTATTCACCTCTACAAAATTGTCGCCGGGATATCTTGCATCAAAATAAAAGTCGCCGAGCCACTTCATGTCTTTTGTTGAAAGTTCTAATTCAGGGTATGCTTCTTTTAGCTTGTTGGTTATAGCGCGGAGATTGTGGGAATGCATAAGCCCAAGCGCGTCCTTGGCAAAAGTTATTTCCAGAACTGCCTTCAAATACTTTTCAGCAGACTGTGCGCATAAAGCAGCGACTCCATTGTAGTTACCAAGCTGTTCCCCTACCTGCATGCCAGCTTTTGCATAACAATAATCGTTATATGCCATTCCGTAGTAAGAATTTATTTTCTTTTCCATAATACAATGCCCTCCTTTTTTACCTGAGATACTAAGAGACAGTCTGAGTTCCGAAATGTATCTGCATCATAAAATACTAAATCTATATTTTCTTCCTCAAATTTACTGCATAAATCTCCCCGAAGTAATCGGTCAGGAATGTAGGAAGTAATTGCCATTAAATCAATATCGCTTTTTATAGACTGTTCCATTCGGGCATAGCTGCCAAATAATATAATATATTCTAAATCAGGAATTTGATTAACGAGATACAGAATCTTATCGCTTAGGAACTCCTTTGTAGTGTTATCAAGTACAGACAACGTTTCATCAATTTTCATAGTGTCCTCCTGAGCAGTGTACTTATGTAAATTTAATGATACCTTTTTATCATAGCACAAATTATATGTCTAAAACAATCGGTATTTAGTTCATTTCGTGTATAATAACAAATTTGTAAATTTTCAAAGTAAATGCAACCCCTATGTCCATTACCGGTTGCATTTACTTTGAAAATTTACATATTCCTGTTTTTTGCTGCTTTTTGTAAAAAATCAGTAGCCATTTTTTTGCAATTTTGGTATAATTATAATTCAACGGGAGAAATAGTTACAAAGGGGAGTTAAACTGAATGAAAGACAAATTAATTAAGGGGTTTCTTGCACTTGCCGCCCTCCTTACCTTTTCTGGTATGGAATGTAAGGCTGAGATCGCAGGAGACGATGCGTTTTCCAACCTTACCTGGGAGCAGGTATATGAGGAAAATCTGATTGGATCTGTGGGAGTGGTCCAGTCTATTTGTGCTACAGATGATTATATAATCTGTATTGAGAATACGGGAGAGAACCAGGACCCGGATGTTGTATCTGCATATTATAAGAATGATGTGGACCCGGATGGTAATCCGGTGGAACAGTATTCTCTGGCAAAACGGGTGAATGATATGAACTGGGAACATGGCAATGGAATGGCCTACAACCCGGAGAAGAATGAGATCTATGTTGCTCTGTATACCGATATTGATCCCGAGAACAGGGGATGTCTTTTTGTGATGGACCCGGATACACTTGGATACAAGGGCAAGATCAAAATCAGTGACGATTATAATATCCTGGGAATTGATTATAAAGAGGATACGGATCAGTACGTCATCCAAACCAATATAGAAGGCGGTTACAGCTTTAAGATTTTAAATTCAGATTTTCAGATTGTTGAGGATCTTGGGCAATATGCGGATACCGCGAAAGGTAATAATTTTCAGGATTTAGCGGTATCTGGAGACTATATTATTAATTTCCCGCTAACACTTAATCTTGGAATCGGAGATTTCATGCATGTGTACTCTATTTCTAAGAAAACAATGATTGCCGATCCACAGCTGAATTTTAATTTTAAAGATATTAGTGAGGACGAGCCCGAATCCATATGTGAGATTGAACCAGGCGTATTTCTCGTTGCAGTAAATGTGACAAATACAGCCGGTGAAAGAAAGATACGTTTTTATAAAACGGAAATACCATACTATTTTCAGGTGACGGTCAGGGGGGAAAACGGGACAGTCTGCGAGAGCGGAAAGGTACTGAGAGGAGAAAGTTTCCCTGTCACATACCAGCCCGAAGATGGATATGAATTGTCCTCACTCATGGTAAATGGGGCGGAAGAGGATATTGAAAAATATCAGGAGGGATACACTCTGAATAACATCCGTCAGGACTGTGAGATTCAGGTTTCATTTTCAAAGATTCAGCCGGTGGCTGTAGTTTCCAAAGGGCATTCCGGAAGAATCGGCAGAAGTATATCGGTGCCGGCATTAGCAGGATCTGCAGCAGCGGCTTGTATGATTATGGGATTTGGCTTTTTCCTTTTCCATATCCGTATGGAGCGGAAAAGAAAGTTATCCTATGCCAGAGAACTCCGCAGGCAGATTATTCTTGATATGGCGTAGAGTATGTTAGATGATTCAATGCCCCCGTAAGGCCACAGCATTCAGTGGTCTTACGGGGGCATAAATTTTAATATACACTTTGTGGGAAGTTCAGGGCAGCCATTTTAATAGGATTTATATGAACGGATAAATGAATATTGCTTGACTCGGCTTCAAGGCTGTCTTATAATCAAATAAAAAGCGGTCAGACCGGTAAGGAGCAATATGGATTATAACAGAGAAATAGAAAATAAAAGATTATTATATTCTAAATTGTCAGACAAAATATATCAATATATAAAAGAGGAAAACCTGCGTCCCGGAGATAAACTTCCCGGGGAGAGGAAGCTGGCAGCGGATTGGAAAGTAAGCCGTCCAAGTCTGCGTGAAGCGATCAGAGAACTGGAGAACCAGGGCGTTGTCCATGCAGAAGTCGGAAAAGGGACATTTGTGACAGATTATGTGGAAGGAAGGCAGCTCAGCATCCACCTGGCATTAAAAAATTTTCTTGAATTATTTGAAGTGAAGACAGTGTTGGAGCGTTACAGCCTGGAAAAGGCGATACCAAACATATCAGAAGAACGTCTGATAGAGCTGGAGGATATGGCCATACAGATGAATGCCATAGCATCAACCGGAATCATGCCCAAAGAGATGGACCATCATTTCCACCGTTACATCCTTGAGTGCTACGGCAATCAGGAGATGACCAGCCTGGTCTGTAATATGATCGAGATGTATGAAACCTTTGACGACGAACTGTACGGATACTTTGAAGAAAAAGACTTTGATTATTTTCCTATTTTACTGAATACATTTCCTTATCATCTGGAAATGGTACAGATGATGAAAGAAAGAAACGTAGAAGAAGCGCTGAAACGATATGACAAAATAGTGGCGCTGGATCTGGAGATTTATAAGCGGATTGAGTAGGGGAGAGACGCTGTGCGGAAGGTGATTCATGCTCCCTGGGGAACTGTGTATGCCGTTTCAAAACCCGCACTGTGCGCCGAGAATCAGTAACAGAAAAAATGTGAAAAATAGAGGGACATGCCGCAGTTGGCCCGAATGCTGATGCATTCGCACCGCCGGCGGCAACAATATTTGATGCGGACATCAAATATTGCCCTCTATTTTTCACATTTTTTCTGTTACTGATTCTATGGCACATTGTGAGGGTTTTGAAACGGCATACACAGTTCCCCAGGGAGCATGAATCACCTTCCGCACAGCTGGGTGCCTCCTGGCGGGAGGGTGCAGCGGTTGTGTATTGGGTACGAAGGGACGTGCTGGCTGGGTAAGTATCTGGGGAGTGTTATGGAAGGATTAAGCATTGTGGTTTAAGATATGTTTAGGAGACCATTGAATTAAAGAGAAGGCTTCTAATTGAAAGGCCATTGATAAATTCATGTTGCGTAGATATAACGCATAGCCATTCTGATCCGCTATCCCCGCAGAAGATCCCCATCCAGCACACCGCCCTCCTTTGTCCCGCTCCATGCAGGCGTCCCCTCCTATACCAACACCTTCACCCTCTCACAGTAGTACTGCACATTCTCCCACCGTGCGTCTTCGGGGATTCTATGGTCCGGACAGGGTATATACCCTAATTCTTCAGCCATTGGTTTGAGTCTGTTGAGTTCTTCATCGATGGCTGTGTAATTCAGTGCGAGGAGATGTTTCCTCATCCCTCCGATTCCTTTTATCTGTTTACCGTATTTGATGCGCCAGGGAGCTATGCTGGCATCCCAGGTGCCTACTTCGATGGGGAACATGGTATTGACTCCGTTTTCCAGCCAGGCCGGAAGAAGTGAGTCTACCAGGCCGTCACAGTCTACGCTGACTATGTCAATATTGTATTCAGAGAGGAGATCGGTTATTTTTTTGTAAAATGGTGCGGTATATTCTTCGAACATTGCCGGAGAGAGCAGGGGGCCGTTTTTGTAGCAGACATCTTCCCAGAAATGGGCATAATCAAACTGTACGCCGGTTTCCAGTGTGCGCTTTACGGACTGATAGCAGAGATCTCCCACGGTTTGGAACATTTCTTCAAGCAGCTCTTCATCGTCGGCCGTCAGGTAACTTAAGCCGACGATTCCAAGATAATCCCGGATTCTGCCGCATAGGCTGCCGCAGTGGAGGCCGATGGGATTTCCTTTGGCCTGTTCTGCTTTTGCAAAGTCTAATTCGGCCTGGGAAAAACGATCCTCAGTATAGGTGAGCCTGGGGAGGTAATATTTTTCCCAGGAGTCCCTGTCGGTCAACAGATGGTCAACCTCAGCGGGGATGGATTTTGCTCCGGTTCGCCGGAGGACATAGACACCATCGCAGTTCAGATATTTGTCAAAGCCATTGTCCAGGTGCTCGACTACTTTTTCCTCAAAAAAAGGAAATAATTCTGTGGTGGTAATGCGGTTAGCATGCCAGCCGAAATCAAACCCAAGCTTTTCGGAAAGGATAGACTCCGCCTCAAAAGAATACTCTTCCAGATCCAGGATATCTTTGCTGACATGTCCCTCCTGTACCCATTTCTCGATAACCTCCGGGGTAAATCCAAAATGTACGGCAGGCATACGGTCCGGTTTTTCATAATTCATGATTGCATGCAGACGTTTACGGTTGTTCATAATGGCCTCCTATAAAAATATTTGATTTATGCTCTTTTATTTTATATAATTATATCATCTATATTAAAGGGAATGTTTTTGAATGTTGCGTAAAAATATAGGAATATTGCCGTAAAGGAGACAGGATGAAATTACAATATTACTATGCACTGTCCCGGGATTCCTATGATGTAAGACACACATCGGGTATTCTGGCAAAAAAACTGAATTTCCATGTGGATTCGCTGGGGCATTATCGCGCGTATCCGGGATATTACACAGACAGAGAAGGCCTTGACACCTACCTGCTTCTCTATACATTATCCGGGCAGGGCTATCTGGAATATCAGGGACAGGAGTATTTTCTGACAAAAGATACCGTATCGCTGATCAGCTGCAGTGCGCATCAATTTTATTGTACGGAGTCGGAGGAATGGGAATTTAAATACGTCCATTTTTATGGCAGTTCTGCCGACAACTATTATGCAATGCTCCGGGGGCAGGGAGCAGTATTTATGGATATTTCAGATCCCATTCGTCTGAATGAACTTCTGAAAGACCTGCGCGGCTGGGCTGCCCAAAGCGGGGGAACCGCAGATATCCGGATTGCGAGTACCATGGAAAATATATTTGCAGAACTTCTGGTAGAACAGCTGAATCCGGGGCAGGATAAGGCTTATATCCTTCATCGCGAAGCAATGCTGGAAATAACCGAATATATACAGGAACACTTTCGGGACGAGATCACCATAGAACTGCTGGCAGAAAAGGTATCCATGAGCAAATATCATTTCATTAGAGTTTTCAAAAAATCAGCGGGAGTGTCACCATATGAGTACCTGAAGTGCTGCCGTATCAATGAATCCAAACGTCTTCTGAAAGAAACGGACTACTCGGTAAGCCGGATCGCGGATATGACGGGGTATAAAAATGTAAATATCTATATACAGAACTTCAAACAATGCGTGGGGACGACTCCACTGAAGTATAGGAAGAAGGCTTTTTGAGGGGAGGGCGCCTGTGGGGCAATGTCATTAACTTAAGAGAAAAGATGGCTATTTGTACCGTAAATACTATCTTTTCTTTTTCTCACCCCTTTTATTGTTGTCATTTTGCACAATCTAATAAAATATTATATGTATACATATTGTACAAAAATACATCTATGCATTTGTGAAATATACCGATTGACAAAACGGAAATTTCGCCAAAATCGAATAAGTGATTTTATTATTTTGCTTAGGAGATGATACGATGTATTTTAAAAAACTTATTTTGCTTTTTCTTTTCTGATTTAAGCGACCTCATCCATTCTAA
>NZ_GL870809.1:1196339-1224275 GCF_000190355.1 Clostridium sp. D5
CCGTAAGGAGGAGCGCTCTGGCACAAGTACGGTAAGTCGCACACTTACTGTATGAACCAGCGCACAGCCTTATAATTGCATAGAACCTTACCACAAAGTTTGTTTGCTAACAGGCTTAGTTAAAGTATGCCACTTTTAAATAAAAAAGTAAATGTCTGAGCATAAATTCAAAAAATTCATATGTCATTGCTGCAATTTGTAATATTACTTTCCAAACTTGTGGATCGTTTTGTATGGATTTAGCTTTGTGCAATTTTACTATACCTTAAGTTAATGACATTGGCCTGTGGGGGAGGTCGCCTGTGGGAATCGCGGCTTCTGACGCGTCCTGGAAAACTTCTGTGCCCCTTTCTGGCGGCTGGCCGTTTGCCTAGACTCTCTAAATAAAAACGACATCCGATTGAGAGGCACCGGCGGCATTCACCCCGCAATTCTGATGAATTGCGCGGCTCAGGCCGCCTTAAATGCTGCTTCGGAAGCAGCATTTAGCCTCCCAATCGGATGTCGTTTTTATTAAGAGAGTCTATGGCGCACTCTATGCCGCCAGAAAGGGGCACAGAAGTTTTCCGGGACGCGGCAGAAGCCGCGATCCCCACAGGCTGGGGGCCTCCTGGGTGGAACGTTCCGGGTGGGGGACGGGAGAGATGGATCGGGATGGCTGGGCAGGACATTTGGTGTCTATAAAGTGTATGGTGAAAGCCTGGTGTGTCTATAAGGAGAGGTTGAAAAAGACTTGGGAAGTGTGAAATGAGACGGAAAGAGATTAGGAGTGAGTTGGCAATACATATTGATAGAACACAAATGATAATGACACAAAATGAGAACAGTGACAGGTGAATACAGAATTAGTTACACGACCAATTATCCGTTATCAGCAGATACCGCGCAGCCAAAACAAATCCGCTGCACCCGTCCTGGCAGGCCCCTCCGGGGATGTGGGTTTTTACTTCCGTCTGGATGAACCAGCTGCAGGGGAGCGTGGCAGGGCTCTTTTGGATGCGTCTTTGCGGCATTACAGCTGCTTCATCAAAATGAAAGCCAACATATGAACTGTCCGCAGGACTTCCAGTCCTGCGGACAAGCCGACTCAAGCGGGAATGCATCCGGCATTCCCGTGTTTGTCGGCGGTGTTCATCATGTTGGCTTTCATTTTGATTAGCAGCTGTTATGCCGCAATTCCGTATCCAAAAGAGCCCTGCCACGCTCCCCTGCAGCGTCCCTCTAACGATCGATCTTACAGCCCTCCTTCCTGCATATGAGGATCTGCTGGAGGGTGAATTCGGGGAGGATGACGATTGTTTTACCGTCCCTGTACTCCGTTTCCAGGATTCTGGCCTCCGGGTAAACTAATTCTGCCTGTTTCACAGGTGCTTTTATTTCAACAGTTCCTCCGCTCAGCGGGTATGCGTCTCCGTGGAAACGTTTGGGGACCATGGAGATCTGGTGGATGATGTAGCTGTCTGCTGTTTCGAAGTATGCGGTTCTTATGGCCTCGGGCAGGTTTGTTTTGTTTTGGACTGCAGGAGTGATCGCTTCCATTTCCAGGAGATCCTGGAACAGCTCGTGTGGATATTGGTAGCTTTCCTGGGATGCCATTGTGAAAAAGTCGAATGCCATATAGTAAGTATGGCCTTTCTCTGTGTTGTGACGGAGAAGGGCTGGAATACCGGAGTCTTTACCCGGCGGTGGGCTCCACCAGTTCACCCAGTGCTCTGAGTCGCAGGCAACGCAGGGGAACACGAAGGTTAAGAGCGTTTCAGCCGATGCATCAGGGGCCGTTTCGATAAAGTGTTCGCTTACCGGCGGGGTGGTGCAGGAAAGCAGGCCTGCAAAGCTCTTGTCTCCGGTATTTTTCAGGTAGGCTGACCAGCGGTTTGCGGCATACTCGGTATGGATAGAGGCGCTGCCTGTTCCCAGCAGCCCGCTGATGGAGGATGCTTCGCGTTTTGTGGAATCTGCATTCCAGAGGCCGCTCTGGCCGGAGCTGATGAGAAGGCCGCCCTTTGCAACATACTCTTTCAGAAGCGTGGCGGTGTCGTTCTCTATGACGTATACTTCCGGTAAGAGAAGTACGTCATATTGCTCTAAAAGCGACGGGGTTAGTGTGCGCTCAGGCAGAACCATATAAGGTACTTTTGCATGTTCGCACAGCTGCATGGCACCCAGCACGGCATTCTGGTGCGGGTTGTGCCGCTTCATTCGAATGATGGCATCCGGATGTAACTCGGGCAGATTGACAGTCATAGAAAGATCGCTTTGCAGGATGCCGGCACATTTCACAGGGGTGCGGCCGGTCAGGTAGGGTTCCATTTTTTCGATTTCTGTAAATGCTTTGCCGAGTCGGCGGGCTTCTTCAAAGTCCAGAGTGCCGTCGATGTGTTGGGAGCCGCTGTACATGCCGACACGGCAGCCCTGAGCTGCGATGGAAGAAAGATCGCAGATGTATTCGTTCACGGAACTGTAGTTGTAAACCTGTGATGCCTCTCCCGGAACCAGAATTGGATACTGGCCAATGGCTGTGTCCCTGGCATAGGCGGATGAGAACCAGTTGTCTTTGAGCAGCGGCTCTGAAAACTGGTAATCCAGCATGTCGCGGATTTCCTGGGGATAATGGCAGGAAAAATTAATGGTAACAGCCAGTTCCGGGTCAATGGCCTTCACACGCCGTTTCAGTTCCTCCAGGAAATCTTTTGCATTGTGATTTAAGAACTGTACAATATCTGCTTTGTGGGCCAGAATATCGTCAGAAGTTTCCGGGAGCGGATAGTGGTAAATAGAAGCAAATTTATTGCGGCAGTTCTCGCAATAACAGAGAGAAGCCCCGAATATATCCAGAAACAGGGCATCCGGAGAGTAATTTCTTACGATCTCTTCCAATTGTGTCAGGCAGTACTCTCTGTAGCCGGTCTGATAACAGCAGAGACTCCATTTGGCAAATTCATCATCGCGTATTAATGGGGCGCCGTTCGGACGTCTTACACGCCATTCGGGAAATTTTCTGGCGGCGCCTTCATCATATTCAATACAATAATAGGCAACAAATTCAATGTCTTTTTCCTTTAAAAGAGTGCTGACTTCCCGGATCCAGTCTCCCTTAATTCCCTGATGCTGCTGTGCTCCGTCTGTTTCACTTGGATAATATGTAACGCCCCAGTGGTCTTTACAGTAGACCATGAGAGAATCAATATGAGCGGTCTCAAAAAAGTCCTCATATTCTTTAATATCCAGATGGTTAAGTATAACATCGGGGGGCTGGGGAGAATGATGGTCTATCAGGTAGCATCGCCTTGTGGCAGTGTATTTTTTACTCATCGCTGTGTAAGCAATATACAGTACAGAACTGTTTATCGCCTGCTCCTTTCTGAAATTTAGATAATAGCAGTGTTAAAAATAATAAGAAGTGAGAGCAGATAAGGGGAAGTATATTAAGCTAAGAATATAAAAATTAAACAAGGTTGTCAAGCGCATTTGCAAAGATATATGATAAAAAATCACCAAAATTGCAGGGTAAAAATTAGATAAAAAGTATAAAAACCACAAATTGATTGACAACTGTTTTGTGAGGTGTTAGTATAATTGCATAAGTGGTCAGACCGGAAATACCTCACACCAGTGACCGGGAGGGCCAGGTAAGGGAGAAGTGTTACAAAAAGGAAAAGGGTTCAGATCATCCGGTATTGTGATTTGAAAAAACAGGAAAAGGAGAGGAAAATATGAAAAAGAGATTATTGGCGGCAATTATGGCAGCGGTAATGGTAGGCGGACTGCTTGCAGGATGCGGTTCATCCGACAAGAAGGAAAAAACCGACTCCGACAGCGCGAAAAGCGGTTCAGAAGTGACACTGCGTTTTATCGATGTCAGCCCCAGCCCTCAGCGCCAGAAATATTATGAGGACGTATTTGCCAAGTTTAAAGAGGAGAAAGGCATCACTGTTAAATATGAGAGTGTTCCGTGGGATGATGCAGCGGATAAGCTGACTGTACTTGGAACCTCAGGACAGCTGCCGGACGTAATTACAACTCATCCGCTCTGGCTCGGACAGTTCACAGAGGCAGACTGGGTAATCCCCATTGATGATTATGTAAAAGAAAATGGCGACCAGTTCGTAGAAGCAGTTAGAAAGATTAACTGGGCACAGGAAGAAGAAAGATATGGCCACGTATATTCAGTTCCTGATGGATTTATGGTAAAAGGTATTTTCTATAGAAAAGACTGGGTAAAAGAGATTGGATATGAGATTCCGACAGGGGATGACTGGACATACGATGCATACTTTGACCTGATCAAGGCTCTGACAGATAAAGACCAGAAGCGTTACGGTAACTCATTCCGCGGTGCCAGAGGTGCATTTGATCCGCTGCTCGCTTATCTGCAGTCATATACAGGCGGTTATGTATACGATGAAGAAGGCAATTTCATCCTGAATACACCGGAATGTGTAAAAGCAGTAGAAAAATGGTGTGAGATCTATACAGATGGTTACGTACCGGAAGATTCTGTTAACTGGGGCTTTGTTGAGATGGTCGACAACTTTACAGGCGGCCTGACAGGTACGATCTCCAATGACTCAGAAGTAGCAATGGCATGTGAAGAGAAGATGGATCCGGAGCAGTGGGGCGTACTTCCGATGCCGGTATCTACCGTTGACGGAAAGATGATGAACACAGCAGGAAGCCCATACTCCTATACAATTGCAAAGACCTCCGAATATCCGGACGAAGCACTTGAACTGATTGACTTCCTGGTTAGACCTGACAACAATATCGAGTACTGTAAGATGGGCGGACTTATTCCGATCAAGAATGATGTCGGTGACGATGATACATACGGTGAAGATGGACCTTACGCAGTATTCTTAGACGAACTGAATGATCCGAACTTTACAGTACCGCCAATGTATGGACCTTTCAACTACACAGATCTGCATCAGGATATGTTCCATACTGAACTTCAGAAATATCTGCTGGGACAGCAGTCCGCAGAGGATGTGCTGACTCATATCGGAGATGAGCTTACGACCAGAATGAAACAATATCTGGCAGACAATGAAGGCTCTACGATTGAATCTCCGAAAACAATGCAGTAGACATTGGAAGGAAAACAGTTAATCGTATAGTGAGATAAGATTTAAAAGGGGGATTTAATGTGGAAACTTAAAAACATTAATCCCCCTGTTTTATCTTAAAACTATGCCGGGGTGTACTTGAACTGTGAACGAAAAAGGCTGTGCCTCGCAGCAGGAATACCGGGGCATACATGAAAACGAACCGACAAAGGAGAGTGATACCTGCATGAAAAAGAAAATGGAACCGTGGTTATTTTTACTTCCCGTACTTGTTATTTTGCTTCTGTTGTTTGGCTATCCGCTCATTAACAGTATTATTATGGCATTTCAGAATTATAAGCTGACGGCGCCGAATGATATCCAGTTTAACGGGCTTGCGAACTTCGCCAAACTGTTTGGTGATCCGGACAGCATGATGATTCTGAAGAATTCCTTTATATATGTCGTTGCATCTGTACTCGGACAGTTTCTGCTGGGTATGACGCTGGCACTGGCGTTGAAAAAGCAGTTCCGCGGCAGAGGAATCTATCAGTCTATCGTATTTCTTCCCTGGGCTTTTTCAGGATTTGTTGTCGGCCTGATCTTCCGCTGGTCATTCAACGGAGAATACGGTGTAGTCAATAACCTTCTTATGAAATTTGGCCTGATTGACAACAACATTGCCTGGCTGGGAACGCCTGGATTTTCATTGGCGGTTGTCATTATGGCCATGATATGGATGGGAATTCCTTTCTTTGCAATTATGATACTGGCAGCGCTGCAGTCAATCCCTTCAGATGTATATGAGGCGGCGGATGTGGATGGCTGCGGGACGATAAGGCAGTTTTTCCAGATCACGCTCCCATACATAAAACCAACACTGATTACAACAGTCCTGCTAAGGACGATCTGGATATTCAACTCGCTGGACCTGGTGGTCATCATCACCGACGGCGGACCCGCAAATACCTCACAGACGCTTCCTGCGTATATGTATTCCAAGGCGTTTGGATCCTATGACTTCGGATTTGCGGCGGCACTGGGTGTTATATTGATGCTGATTCTGGGAATATATGCGATGGTATTCCTTAAAGTTACCAAATACGATAAGGCAGGTGATTTTTAAATGAGCAGAAAAACAAAGAATGCAATTGGCGGTACCATACGTGTTTTGATTTTAATTTTCTTCTTTTTACTGGTTGTGCTGCCCATTTACTGGATCGTAGTTACCTCCTTTAAATCCAGCGGAGAGATTTTGGACCTGAATAATATTACCTATTTTCCTAAGGCATTTACATGGAAAAATTATACGGATCTGTTCGAACAGTTTAACTACGGGGTACTGCTGAAAAACAGTCTTCTGGTATCTGTGGCATCTGCACTGGTAGTTACCGTATTTTCCATGCTGGGCGGCTATTCACTGGCCCGTTACAAGTTCAAGGGAAAACAGGCGGTCATCCTCTTTTTCCTGGTGACACAGATGATTCCAGGGATCCTGGTAATTATCCCGTTATATATCATTTTCTCGAAAATGGGCCTGATCAATACTCATGTCGGATTGTTTATTTTCTATGTGACGGCGAACCTGCCGTTCTGTGTAATTACGATGCGGAGTTTCTTCGAACGGATTCCGATTACACTGGAAGAAGCAGCGAGGGTGGACGGATGTACAAAAATGCAGTCGCTGTTTAAGATTGTATTTCCAATCATGTTCCCGGGAATTGTATCCGTATTTGTATTCGGATTCATCGGCGCATGGAACGAACTGATTGCGGGATCAATCTTCATCAGTACTCCGGAAATGTGGACAATCCCGGTTGGCCTGAAGACCCTGATCGGAAAATACAATGTAGAATGGGGCCTTCTGATGGCCGGCGGTGTCATGGCTCTGCTGCCTACGGCGCTCATGTTTGCGGCAATGCAGAAATTTATCGTGGAAGGTATGACGGCCGGAGCCGTGAAAGAATAGGTGGAACCAATGAGAGAAGACAGATTGGCAGTAACACATCTGGGAGAAGACCAGAGGCAGTATATGAACGCGGTGGTTCCTCCGGTCTTCCTGAATTCTCTCCATGTATTTGACAGCATGGAATCCTTTGCGGCTCATGGGGAGAATGAGGCATATGTCTACGGCAGGGCGGCGAACCCGACGGTGCATATCCTGGAAGAAAAGGTGGCTGCGCTGGAACAGGGATGCATGGCGATTGCATTTTCCAGCGGAATGGCGGCGGCATCGGCGGCAATACTGGCCGTGTGCCGGGCAGGCAGCCATATCATCTGTATGCGTGATGTGTATCAGCCCGTGAAAAATATACTGAATCGATACTTCATACCGAAACTGGGCGTGACAGTATCTTACTGGGATGGAATGGATACAGACGTATTGGAGGCGATGATCCAGGAGAATACGGATATGATTCTGCTGGAAAGCCCCGCCACGTTTGTATTTACGGTCACGGACATTGCAAAAACGGCGGAAATTGCCAGGGCGCATGGGATTAAAACCTATATTGACAATACATTCTGTACACCGCTGTATCAGAAACCACTTACAATGGGAATCGACATCGTGATGCATACAATGTCAAAATATATCGGCGGCCACAGCGATATTATCGGAGGGATACTGGCCGTTAAAGACGAGGAACTTGGAAAATACCTGAAAGACACTGTCCGAGAACTTTTCGGCGGCATTCTTGGGCCGATGGAGGCCTGGCTGGCGATCCGGGGGCTGCGTACACTGCAGGTGCGGGCAAAAGAGCACCAGAAGACGGCTATGGCAGTGGCACACTATCTGGAAAATCATCCGAAAGTAGAAAAAGTATATTATACGGGACTGGAGTCACATCCTCAGGCAGAACTGATTAAAAAACAGCAGACAGGACATACCGGGCTGCTGAGCTTTGTGCTGAAAGATTCCCCGGAAAAAGCAGTGGAGGCGGTGAACCGTCTGAAGGTATTTGAGATTGGATGTTCCTGGGGCGGATTCGAGAGCCTGGCGCTGTGTCCTCTGATGCATTACAGTCGGGAGGAGCTGGAGTTTTTAAAGCTGAATGCCCATGACAGCGGCCTGATACGTATCCATTGCGGACTGGAAGGTGCAGATGTATTGATCGAGGACCTGGAACAGGCGCTGCAGGAGGTATAACGCGGAGAGGATGTCTGCGAAACAGGAGAGATAAAGTTTATGACAAACAGAGAGAGAGAACAGGCAACTTTGAATTTCGGGCAGTTAGAGGGACGAGGCTCTGTGGAGGAGACATTTTATCCATGGGATCTGACTGTCAGCCGGTTTTACGAAGAAGGTCTTCCGGAAGCACTTTGGAAAGGGCTTGTGCAGCAGGAAGAGGAAGCCTGTGAAAAGTATTTTAAAGTGAGTTTTGGAAAGCCGGTGCTGGATTATGAGTCTTATCTCGGGTTTGATCCGGTAAGGCGGGCGAAGTTTCTGCTTCCGCACGGCGGTGACTCCGGTATACGGATTTCATCCCAAAGCGAATGGGAAACAGTCCGGGAGAATGTCCAAAAAGAGGTGGCATGCTGGTTTACAGACGAAAATATCGAAAAAGTATATGGCAGCCTCCGTGAAGGCCATGAAAAAGGAGACTGCTCCGTACGTATGAATATTGAGGGGTTTTTCTGGATACCGAGGGAGCTGCTGGGAGTTGAGGAGCATCTGTATGCTTTCTATGATGAACCGGAACTGATTCACGATATCAACAGTTTTACTCTGGATATCTATGAAACATATCTCCCGAAGGTGCTGTCTGTAATACAGACGGATCTGATTTATATTCAGGAGGATCTGAGCGGAAAGAACGGGCCGATGATATCACCGGACTGTTTTAGAGAGTTTGTGGGAAATTATTACAGAAAATTGATTCCTTTGTTGAAAAAGTATGGCTGTGGAAATGTGTTTGTGGATACAGACGGAGACTTTATGAAGCTGATCCCCGAATTTGTGGATGCGGGTGTAGACGGATTCCTTCCGATGGACGTGAATGCAGGCATGGACATTGTGGCGGTACGGGATGAATTTCCAAAGCTGAAGTTTGCCGGCGGTTATAATAAGCTGCGGATTGCGGAAGGACCAGAGGCAATAGACAGGGAATTTGACAGAATTCTGCCGGTGATCAGGCAGGGCGGATATATACCGGGGGCCGACCATCAGGTGGCGCCTTCTACTCCGTTGGAATATTACAGATACTATATCAGCAGGCTGCAGGACGTAATGAAGCAGTCAGGGGCAGACCTGCGAAATGACTGAGACAGCCAGGAGGGTTAAGTAGTGAACAAAAAGGAGATTAGAGATCAGCTGTGCCATCCCCGCAGGGAAGCAAGAGGCCGGACAAGATGGTGGTGGTATGGCTGTGCAGTTGATAAAGAGGAAATTGTACGGGAATTAGATCTTATGCTGGATGCACAGATCGGCGGAGTGGAACTTCAGATTCTCTATCCCCTGCAGGCGGACAACGAGGAGAAGGGGATTCATAATTATGAATATCTGTCTCCTGGATTCTTCGATATGATAAGGTTTGCAGCGGATGAAGCAGCAAAGAGAGATATGCAGTTTGACCTGACCCTCGGTTCATCCTGGCCTTTTGGCGGTCCTTTCCTGCCCGAGGAGCTGAGCGGGCAGAGTGTCCTTCCCTTCAGTATCGATGTAGACGGTCCATGCACATTTTCCAAAGATCTGACTACTGTTATCTATGGGAAAGTGGTGGGGGCTGTACTTGGAAAGATGGAAGGCGCCCAGATGCTGCCGGAGACAATTGTGGATATTACGGATAAGATTGTGGATAAATATCTGTTCAACTGGCCGTGGGGGACAGAAATCTGCGAGATCCAAGTTCCCAAAGGGCTGCACAAGATCGTACTGTTTGTTTCCAGCGATAAAAAACAGCGGGTACTGAAACCCCTGCGCGGCGGTGACGGGCTGATCATTGACCACAACAGAAAGGAATCTCTGCGGGCATTTCTGGAATATGGCGGAGATCCCATCGTGGAGGCTGTAGGAGAAGGAAAAATACAGAACTTTTTCTGCGATTCAATCGAGGTGTTCGGGCATAACTGGACAGATATTCTGTACGAAGAATTTAAAACGAGGCGGGGGTACGAACTCAGACCGTATATCTATGCACTCTGGGGAGAAATCCGCGGCATGACGGAACAGGTGAGATATGATTTTCAGAAAACCATGGCAGAGCTGACGGTGGAGAACTTCTTCCATGAGCTGACAGACTGGTGCCACGAAAAAGGTGCTCTATCCAGAATCCAGGCACATGGAACCTGGGGGGATATACTGCAGGCCTACGGTGCGGCAGATATTCCGGAGGGAGAGACATTCTCAGCCTTTGACAGATACGAGGTAAACACGGTGCACAGAAAGCTGGCGGTTTCCGCGGGGCATGTATATCACAGGCCGGTTATATCCAATGAATCTTTCACATGGCTGCGTTTTCCACGCTTTGTGGCAACGCTGGAAAACATCAAGGCGGCGGCGGACAGTATTTTCCTGGACGGAATCAATCAGATTGTCAATCACGGATATGGCTACAGTAAGCCGGACGATGAGGAGATGCTGGCATTTTACGCATCTACCAATATCAACCACACGAATACATGGTGGAAATACTATAAAAAGATCAGTGTCTATATCAATCGTGTATGCGACTTTATGCAGCGTGGAGATGCCGTTGTTACAACGGCGATTTATCTTCCGCAGCATGATATCTGGGCGGAGACACCCCTTGCGGATACCCACATGTGTATGAAGCTGGATGAAAGGCTGGATGCGTCCTGTGTTGATGCGGTGCATAAGGCAGGATACTGGTTCGACTATGTGAATGATGATGTACTGGAAAATTGGAATACATATCCGTATGATACTTTGATTTTCATAGAATGTGACAGAATTCCTGCAAAAACGATGAGGAAGATCCGGGAATTTGCAGGAAAAGGCGGCAAAGTAATCGCGGCAGGACGTCTTCCGAAGAAATCCTGCGGGCGGCTTGGCTATGAGGAAGACACAGAAGAGATCCAAAAGATTGGAAATGAACTGCTAAGCTGCGGTAAAGCTGTCGTAACTGAGGACAAATACGGCTGCCTGATAGGTGAACTGCGAAGAACCAAGCAGCCTGATGTCAGGATAGGAATCCACCCGGATATGGTAGGATATGTACACCGCAAGACAAACACGGAAGATATTTATTTTGTGTCTAATGTTAATAAAATGGGATATGAAGAAACTATTGAATTTACAAATGTGCATGGTGGATTCTGCGTATTTGATCCAATGAACGGTGAAGAGAAAGCCGTGCGGTATACAGAGGAGCACGAATATAGCGTTGAGGTAAAAGTATATCTTGAGGCATATCAGTCCCTGATCTTTGTATTTGACAGAGAGATGGAGCAGCCGCTGGCGGAAACTGAGCAGGTGGAGAGTGAGATACTGGATATCTCCATAGGATGGAATTTGGAAATTCCCAAAAAAGATGTACAGAAAAGTTATGAACAACTGGAAAGCTGGGAACAGGTACCAAAGCTTATGTATTATTCGGGAAGCGGCAATTACAAAAAAAGGTTCCTGATTACAGAGGAGCAGTGGGAGAATCTGAATAAACAGGAAAAGATTCTTCTGCAGTTTGAGCATATCGGCGAGACCGCTGAGATCTATATAAACGGTAAACTTGCCGATACTCTGATCAAGCACCCTTATCAGGCGGATATCACCGGGTTCCTGCAGCAGGGAGAGAATAAAATAGAGATTCTGGTTACAAACCTGCTGATCAACAGGATGATTGATCCCCAATATCCTGAAATAGAGCTGAATAAGATTATTACGCAGTGGCCATACGCTACAGGCGGGCTGGAGCAGTGCAGAAAAGAAAGGCTCTTCAACTGGCGTGAAAGAGAGATGATAAAAGAACCACTTCCATCAGGACTCTGGGGAAAGATTGCAATTACGGGCCTGAAGCAAAAAAACAAAGTTTAGAATGTACTGCCTTAGAGCGTGTTTGAAAATTGCTTGTTGCAAGATGTTGTCCCAGTTTGCGGGGTATTTACTGCCAAATTCAGGAGGCGTAGTGGGCTACGTTGACTGGATTTGGCAGTAAATAGACCGTGAAGTGGGGCGGCATATTGCGGCAATGAATTTTCAAACACACTCTAGGGCAGATACAAAAAGGAGAGGTTGGTTATGGCAGAGCAGAATACAATGTGGGCACTGGTAAAGGAAAAACCGGAACCAGGGCTTTGGATGAGACGTGTAGAGATTCCGCCGGTCGGCAAAAATGAAGTAAAGATAAAAATCCTGAAGACTTCCATCTGCGGAACAGATGTACATATTTATAACTGGAATAAATGGGCACAGGAGACAATTCCGATCGGTTTGACAGCCGGTCATGAATATGTCGGAGAGATTGTTGAGACAGGTGAAAATGTAGAGGGGTTCTATGTTGGCGAAAAAGTTTCCGGAGAAGGCCACATTGTCTGCGGCAAATGCCGGAACTGCCTGGCGGGCCTTCCTCATCTCTGCAGGAATACACAGGGGGTTGGTGTAAACCGAAACGGGGCATTTGCAGAATATCTTGTAATACCCGCTACGAATGTATGGAAGTGTTCCCCTCAGATCAAGGAGGAACTGTACTCCTGTTTTGATCCCCTGGGAAATGCCGTGCATACCGCATTGTCTTTTAATGAAATCGGTGAGGATGTCCTGATCACAGGGGCGGGCCCCATCGGAATCATGGCTGCGGCGATCAGCAGACATGTTGGCGCGAGGTATATTGTTATCACGGATGTGAATGAATATCGTCTCGCGCTGGCACGTGAAATGGGGGTCACACGGGCGGTAAATATTGCGAAAGAGAGCCTGCAGGACGTGATGCTTGAACTGGGTATGAAAGAGGGATTTGACGTGGGGCTTGAAATGTCCGGAATTGAATCCGGTTTTAACGACATGGTGAACAATATGAAGAACGGCGGAAAGATCGCCCTGCTTGGACTGCAGAAATCCGATGCCCGGATTGACTGGAGCAAAGTGATCTTTAACGGATTGACGATCAAAGGTATTTACGGAAGGGAAATGTGGGAAACATGGTACAAGATGGATACCATGCTTCAGAGCGGACTGGACATAGAGCGCATTATTACCCACCGGTTTGATATCAAAGACTATGAAGAAGGATTTGCCGTTATGAACAGCGGAAATTCGGGGAAAGTAGTTTTAGATTGGACGTCATTACACTAGTGCATCGTAAATTAAAATTGGGAGGTAAACTGGTAATGAAAAAAGAGGATATTCTTAATTTTTATAAAAAAGAGGTAGACGATATAAAAGAAGCCGGCCTGTTCAAGGGAGAAAAACTGATCACCTCACCCCAGGGAGCAAAAGTAAAGCTGGAAGACGGCCGGGAGCTGCTGAATATGTGTGCCAACAATTATCTTGGTCTTGCCAACGACTCCAGTGTCATTGCTGCTGCTGTGAAATCCTATGGAGAAAGAGGGTACGGGCTTTCTTCAGTAAGATTTATCTGCGGTACACAGGATGTTCATAAAAAACTGGAAGCGGCTGTCAGCAGGTTCTTCGGGACAGAGGATACGATACTGTATTCTTCCTGCTTTGACGCCAACGGCGGCCTGTTTGAAACGATACTGACAGCGGATGATGCAGTGATCAGTGATGAACTGAACCATGCGAGTATTATTGATGGCGTGCGCCTGTGCAAGGCAAAACGTTTTCGTTATAAAAATAATGACATGGATGATCTGCGGGAACAGCTGAAAGCGGCGGATGCAGCGGGGGCCAGAATAAAACTGATTGCTACAGACGGCGTATTTTCCATGGATGGTATTATTGCGGATCTTAAGAGTATCTGTGATCTGGCTGATGAATATCAGGCGCTTGTCATGGTGGATGACAGCCATTCGGCTGGTTTTGTAGGCAGGACAGGACGCGGCACTGCAGAACACTGTGGTGTGGAAGGCAGAGTGGATATTATAACAGGAACGCTTGGAAAGGCTCTGGGCGGAGCATCCGGCGGATATACAACCGGCAGAAGAGAAATCATAGACCTTCTGCGCCAGCGCAGCCGTCCTTATCTCTTTTCCAATACGCTTGCACCGGCGATTGCCAGGGCCAGCCTGGAGGTGTTCAGAATACTGGAGAGCGATACCTCGCTTCGGGATCACCTGGAGGAGACGACGGCTTATTATAGAAAACAAATGACAGAGGCGGGATTTGATATTATTGAGAGTACACATCCGATCGTGCCGGTGATGCTTTATGATGAAAAACTGGCGGGGGAGATGGCGGCAAAGATGATGGACAAAGGGGTCTATGTCGTGGCATTTTCCTATCCTGTGGTTCCTAAGGGAAGAGCACGGATCAGGACGCAGGTCAGTGCGGGGCACACGAAAGAAGATATCGACTATATCGTGAAGTGCTTCAAGGAGGTACGGGATGAGGTGGAGGGGGGACGCTAAGTAAAAGGTGAGACTGGTTCCCCGGCAGGGAACCAGTCTCACCTTTTACTTAGCTATGTGCAGCCAGGCGGTAGGGATAGGTATAACCCGGAGGGTTGACCAAGACCGGGCCGGCGTATTTGGACTGGCTAGGGTTTTCTTTGTATATGTAAGGCGTGCTTTTAAAACGGATTTTAGAGATAGTCAGATGAAATGGGATTTGTATGATGTGCATAAAATTGGGGTGGGAAAATAGGTGGTTTTTACTATTGTTTTTTCCATTACAATTTGATATAGTACATTTTGTAAGAAAAATAATTTATATGGAATGTTATGATTCAGTTCAGCATGATCCGTTAAGATGTTTATTTCATAGTTTATATGGAATCATCGTACGGGTCTTTTTTATTTTAATCCGGGGGAAAGTTTATGAAGATTTCCAGAGTTTTGAATAACAGTTGTGTTATTGTGTTAGATGATAATGAAAAAGAGCTGGTTCTTTTGGGAAATGGGATCGGGTATGCTAAGCGCCCTTTGGATTCTGTGGACAAGTCGAAGATTGATAAGGTGTTTGTGCTGCAGGACGGGCAGCATATGGACCGCTTTGCAGAGCTTCTGGAACGGGTGCCGGATTGTATTGTGAATCTTTCGGAGGAGCTGATTGAACTGGCGTATGACTGCCTGGGGGCAGAACTGGATGAGTCGATCCATATCTCGCTTCCTGACCATATTGCAGGGGCAGTGGATAATTATAATAATGATGTGGTTTTGCATAATACACTTCTTTTAGAAATTAAAAAGTTTTATCAGAAAGAATATAGTGTTGGAGAAGCGGGGCTGAAATTGATTGAGGAGCAGCTGGGAATCCGGATGCCGGAGGATGAG
This sequence comes from Clostridium sp. D5, assembly GCF_000190355.1. Taxonomy (NCBI): domain Bacteria; kingdom Bacillati; phylum Bacillota; class Clostridia; order Eubacteriales; family Clostridiaceae; genus Clostridium; species Clostridium sp. D5. The sequence continues at coordinate 1,211,732 of NZ_GL870809.1, forward strand.
GCGGGATTTATTGCAATGCATTTTGTAAATGCCCAGTCTAATTCGGAAAATGATCAGACCAGGGCAATGATTACGTTAGTCGATGAAATGGACAGGATTATTTCCCGGGACTTCGGTAAGCGGATGACGGCTCTGGATAAGAATTCCCTCATCTATTGCAGGTATATGACGCATCTGAAGTTTTTTGCCCAGAGGGTGCTTACAAAGACTTATTTTGAGGAGAATGATGTGAAGCCATTGAACCTCACACTTAGGAAATACAAAGAAGAGTATGCCTGCAGCAAAAAGGTCTGTGAGTTTATAGAGAAGAAATACAGTTATGAAGTGAATGCGGACGAAGTGTTGTATCTGACTGTTCATCTGGTACAGATTATGAACAGGAAGCATTCAGAATAGTGAGATGTAAGAGGGGATGCAGCCAGATTGAAAGGCTGCGTCGTAAGTAAATATTGAAAAAGGAATGTTATGATTTAGTTCAGCATGATCCGGATAACCATGGGAGACAGTATAGCTGCAGCCGGGTTTTCTGGGTCATTTTTTGTTATTAACGTAACGAGTATCCAATAATTTTTGTGAAATACCGCTGTTATGGTGTTTTAAGGTCTTCTGCAGAGACGATAGATTTTGCTTTGAATAAGGAATGATCGGAGCAAATACGTGGATTAAGTAAATACATTTATCAGAAAGAGAGGAAACGAATTATGGCAAAGGATTACAGCAGGCTGGCAGAGCAGATTGTGCAGTGTGTCGGCGGAAAAGGAAATATCAAATCATTGATGCATTGTATGACAAGACTGAGGTTTCAGCTGAATGATACCGAAAAGGTAAAGAAAGAGAAGCTGCAGCAGCTTGAGGGTGTTATCAAGTTAATGGTCTCAGGGGAACAGTACCAGGTTGTGATCGGTACACACGTTGACGAAGTAATGGCGGCCATTGAAAAAGTGACTGGTGTTACCTATGGCGGAAAAATTGATGATGTGGAGATCGGCGACGTTAAGAAAACATGGAAAGAGAAACTGTCGCCGAAGAATATTATTAATGTTTTTATTGATACTGTAGCTGGAATTTTTCTTCCGCTTATGGGAGTGATGATGGGAGCTTCGCTGCTGAAGGCAGTTGCTATTATGTGTTCTACTTTTGGCTGGCTTTCGCCGGAAAATACGACCTATACGATCTTATATGCAATCGGAGACGGATTTTTCTATTTCATGCCGATTTTCCTTGCATTTACAGCAGCAAAGAAATTTGATGCGGAACGGTTTGTGTCGGTTGCCATTGCCGCAGCGATGGTATACCCTGATCTGACAGCGCTGTACAGCAGCGGCACGGAAACACAGTTCTTAGGGATTCCGGTTGTACTGATCAGCTATACTTCTTCTGTACTGCCGATTATTGTTGCAGTATATGCGCAGAGTAAACTGGAAAAAGTGCTGAAAAAAGTTTTCCCGAAAATCATACGGTCTATTTTTGTGCCGGTTTTAACACTGCTGATTATCGTGCCTGTTTCTCTGATTGTAATTGGACCTGTTACGGATCTGATCGGATCAGGGATCGGAAACGGACTTGGATGGCTGGTAGATACCGTTCCGGCAGTGGCAGGATTTGCGCTTGGAGTACTGTGGCCGATATTGATCATTTTTGGCTTCCACTGGGGACTGGTTCCGGTTGTTATGAATAATATTATGGTATATGGCGGGGATATGCTGCTTCCTTGTACGGTAGCAACGAACTTTGCCATGGCGGGTGCTGCACTGGGGATCTGGCTGAAAACAAAAAAGACTTCTGTGAAAAGCGCTGCATTGCCGGCGGCTATATCGGCACTTGTGGGCGGTGTGACGGAGCCTGCAATTTATGGTTTGAACCTGAAATATAAACGGCCGTTTTTTATAGCATGCCTCTGCACCGGCGTGGGCGGCATATTTGTAGGAATGTCGGGAGTGATGTTCCCATCTGTAATGACGACCTGTATCTTAACACTGCCGGCTCTGATTGGTCTGGGCGGCGCATCAGTCGCTATTGCATCTGCGATTGGATTTTTCGGAACTGCGGTTTTGACCTATTTATTTGGATTCAATGATTCTATGGTGAAAGAGGAGGAATAGGAATGAAGAAAACAGCTGTTAATCCATACCTGCCGTCCTGGGAGTATGTACCGGATGGAGAGCCTCATGTATTTGAAAACAGGCTGTATGTATATGGCTCCCACGACCGGGCACATGGAACTACCTACTGTGAGGAAGACTACGTGGGCTGGAGCACCCCGCTTTCGGACCTGGGAGACTGGAAGTATGAAGGCGTGATTTATCGGAAGGATCAGGACAGAGACAACCAGGAAGGGAAGAAACTGATGTTTGCACCTGATGCTGCACAGGGTCCTGATGGCAGATATTACCTGTATTATGGGCTTTCTGATGTGGAATACATAGGAGTTGCGGTAAGCGGTTCTCCGGCTGGCCCCTTTGAATATTATGGCAGAGTCGCATATGAGGACGGCAGCATTCCGGAGGGGCTGGCGTTTGATCCGGGGATTCTGGCTGAAGAAGACGGCATTTATTTGTATTATGGGTTTTCACACAAAGTAGATGACAAAACGAAAAGACAATTTGAGATTATGAATAAACATATCATGCCAGGTGCCTATATGGTGAAGCTTGACCGGGATATGAAAACAGTGATCTCCAGGCCGGTATTGATTGCAAACGGCTATTCTTCTGCTAAAGGAACCAGTTTCGAAGAACATCCTTTCTTTGAGGCATCCAGTATACGAAAGATTCGCGGGAGATACTATTTCGTATATTCCAGCCTGCAGGGGCATGAGCTGTGTTATGCCGTGTCCGATTCCCCGGCAGGGCCGTTTGCCTTCGGCGGTGTGATTGTTTCTAATGGCGATATCGGCCTGGGAGAGGGGCAGACAGCCTACGATGCCAATAACCACGGTGGAATTGCGAAGGTCATGGGGCAGTACTATATCTTTTACCACCGGCATACCCACGGAACGCATTTCAGCCGTCAGGGGTGTGCGGAAAAGATACAGATCCTGGAGGATGGAAGTATCCCTCAGGTGGAAATCACAAGCTGCGGCCTGAATGACGGCCCACTGCCTGCGAAATCACAGTATTCGGCTTACATTATCTGCAATCTGCACGGCCCCAAACCGGCCTGCCATATTCCCTCAAAGCCGCCCTATGATGAGACGGTGCCGTATCTATGGGAAACGGGGGAGGCAGAGAGAAAGCAGCGGAAATTATATCTGAAAAATCTTCAGAAAAATGCGGTCTGCGGTGTGAAATACCTGGAGTTTTCAGAAGTAACAGAGATTACAGTCACCGTGAAAGGGGCATCCGGGCAGATCTATGTCTGCCTGGATGATGAAAAGAATAGCCCGGCAGCTGTGATACATGTGGGAAACACTTCCGAAGAATGGCAGTCCTGCACTGCGCCCGCAGTCATTTCCGACGGCATACATGCGGTCTGCTTCCGGTTTGAACCAGACGTGGACTCTATGGATATGCTGGATTTCAGGTTTTCATAGTATGCAGAAGAACCCTGAGTTAAGAAAAGAAGACGGCATATGGACGCTGTTTGCAGATGGGAAACCATTTACCATGTTATGTGGGGAAGTGCATAACTCTTCGGCGTCCGATGCGGGATATATGGAAGAACAGGTCTGGCCCTTCCTGAAAGGGCTTCATATCAACAGCCTTCTGGTTCCGGTTTATTGGGAAATGATTGAAAGGCAGGAGAATGTATTTGATTTTACTGTTTTAGATGCCATTATAAAACAGGCGGAACGGGAAAGCGTAAAATTAGGGATACTCTGGTTTGGCCTGTGGAAAAACGGTATATCCAGTTATACGCCGGAATGGGTGAAGACAGATCAGAAGCGTTTTTTTCGGGTGGCAGACAGAAATAACCGCCAAATGGATGTCGTTTCTCCCTTCTGCCAGGCTGCTGTGGATGCAGATGCAAAGGCATTTGGCAGATTGATGGAACACATAGGCGAAAAAAATGAAGAGCAGCAGACTGTTATACTGGTACAAGTGGAAAATGAAGTGGGACTGCTGGGCAGTGACAGAGACTACTCCAAGGCTGCAAATGAATTGTTTGGGAAAGAGATTCCCGATGGAATTTCCGGCCTTTATGAAAAAAGCGGCACCTGGGAACAGGCATTTGGAGAAGAGGCCCCAGAAGTTTTTATGGAATATGCCTACGCAAAGGCTGTGGGACAGATTGCAAAATCTGGAAAAAGAGCCTGCCCGCTGCCGATGTGTGTGAACGCCTGGATTGAAAAATTTCCATGGCGTCCGGGGGGATATCCAAGCGGCGGCCCGATCGCCCGCTTCGGCCCTCTCTGGAAAATGCTTGCTCCGGATATTGATATACTTTGTCCGGATGTGTATACCTCTGATTTTCAGGGGATCTGCAGGGAATACAGGGCGGCGGATAATCCGCTGCTGATTCCGGAGCACAGGCGGGATATCAAAAATATCAGTCATCTGTTTTACGCGGTGGGCACATGCCAGACGCTGTGTTTTTCTCCTTTCGGCATCGAAGATTTCCTGATGCCTCCTGAGACACGGACGGGGATTGGCAATCCGGATGTTATGAAAATTCTGAATATCGATAGAAATGCATGGGAATGTGAAAAGACAGGTGAGTTCCTCGGCTGGGCGTATCAACTGCTGGATTCCGCCATGGAGGTAATATACCGATATCAGAAACTGGGAAAAGTGTATGGGTTTCTGCGGGAAAATGAGCATGAAAAAGGGACAGTCATACACCTTACAAACTGCGATATACGGATTGACTATTTGGACCAGAAACAGGATACTCCAAAGGCGGCGGGGTTCATCATAGAAAGCGGCGAAGGGGAGTTCTATGCCGCGGGTGTGAATTTCAGATATTCGCTGCTTCCCTTAAAAAGTGAGAAGAGGCAGCTGGGGATACTGGAGTACAGTGAAGGCCGGTTTGAGAATGGCATGTTTAAAAGAGGGCGCATTCTGAACGGAGACGAGCGGTACTGCATGCTGATGCTGGAAAAGCCTGAGCTGCAGCGAGTTAAATGGTATTTTTATCAGGAGGATTAAAAAAATGAAACAGATATTTCCGAAAACATTTTTGTGGGGAGGCGCGGTGGCGGCCAATCAGTGTGAGGGTGCCTATTTGGAAGACGGAAAGGGCCTGTCCATACAGGACGTGGCACCAAAGGGTATTATGGGGGCTCCCACTGAAATACCTACAGAAGATAATATGAAACTGACGGGGATTGATTTTTATCATCGTTATAAAGACGATGTCAGGCTGTTTGCCGAAATGGGATTTAAAGTATTCCGCACTTCCATAGCATGGTCCAGGATCTACCCAAACGGGGATGACAGAGAACCGAATGAGAAAGGCCTCCAGTTTTATGATGATTTATTTGATGAGTGCCACAAATATGGAATAGAGCCTTTGGTGACAATTTCTCATTACGAGACGCCTCTTCATCTTGCAAAAGAGTATAATGGATGGACTGACAGGAAACTAATTGGTTTCTATGAAAATTATGTGCGGACTATTTTTGCACGCTATAAAGGAAAAGTAAAGTACTGGCTGACATTTAACGAGATCAATTCCATCCTGCATGCCCCCTTTATGAGCGGTGCAATCATGACACCGAAGGAGGCCCTCTCCCTGCAGGATTTGTATCAGGCAATCCATCATGAACTGGTGGCAAGCGCCCTGGCAGTCAGTATTGCACATGAGATGATGCCCGATGCCATGATTGGCTGCATGATTCTGGGAAGCCCCACATATCCTCTGACACCGGATCCGTCCGATGTCGTGAGAGCAATGAAACGCGATCAGGAAAATTATTATTTTGCAGACGTACAGGTAAGAGGATATTATCCCCGGTATATGGACCGTTATTTCGAAGAAAACAATGTGAAGATACATATGCGCCCGGAGGACGAAGAAATTCTGAAAAATACAGTGGACTTTATATCTTTCAGCTATTATGGAAGTACCTGTGAGTCTGCGGACCCGAAGGCGGAATCAGGGGAAGGCAATCTTATGGGAGGCGTGAGCAATCCCTATCTGCCGCTAAGCGAATGGGGATGGCCTGTAGATGCTCAGGGGCTGCGCTATTATCTGAACCAGTTGTATGACAGATACCAGAAACCACTGTTTATCGTTGAAAATGGCCTTGGGGCCGTGGATGAACTGACCACCGGTGACGATGGCGCACTGACGGTGAATGATGACTACAGGATCCAATACCTGGATGCTCATATCCGGGAAATGGCAAAGGCTGTAGAGGACGGTGTTGAGCTTCTGGGATATACAACGTGGGGATGCATTGACCTGGTAAGTGCAAGCACTGCGCAGCTGAAGAAGAGATATGGTTTTATCTATGTGGACAGAAACGATGACGGCAGTGGTACGCTGAAAAGATATAAGAAAAAATCATTTTACTGGTACAAGCATGTAATAGAGACAAACGGGCAGTGCCTGGAGGATTTATAAAAGTCAGGAGTGAAATGTTATGTTGTCATTTTTAAAGAAAAAGAATCAGGAAGAAACGGTAAAAAAACTGAAAGCCTGCGTATCGGGCAGTGTCCTTCCCATTACAGAAGTGAAAGACGAAGTATTTTCATCTAAAGCGCTGGGTGACGGAGTCGCCATTGAACCGGAAGAGAATATCATTGTGGCGCCCTGTGATGGCGTGATATCGGTTGTGATGGAGGACACCCGTCATGCGGTGGGGCTTACACTCAATAACGGGGCGGAAATTCTAATACACGAAGGACTTGATACGGTGGAAATGAATGGGGAAGGATTTGAACTGTTCGTGAAAGCGGGGGACAAAGTGAAGGCAGGAGACCGGCTGCTTAAATTTGATGCTGAACTGATAAAGGACAGAGGATTCGAAAAAACCTGTGTCATTATACTGACGAACACGGAGGATTTTCCTGACGTATCGTTCCTCTCCGGAATGCATGCGGAGCAGAATCAGACTGCAGTGATCCGATTCTGAAATAAAAACAAATTCCTGCTTGTCCTTTTTTGAAAATTAGTTATACTTATAAGTATAAACATACAGGAAAGTTGGGATGTTACTTTATGGCAAGCAAATACGTAAAAGTGTACAGTGCATTAAAAAAGCAGATTGAGGTTGGAGAATATGGTGTAGGCCAGCTCATTCCATCTGAAGGGGAGCTGATGCAGGAATACATGGTTTCCAGAGACACGGTGCGCAAGGCGCTGGGGATGCTGGAAAATCAGGGATATATCCAGAAGTCCAGGGGAAAGGCGGCTGTTGTCGTAGAGAAGAAAGACTACAAGTTCCCGTTCTCAGAGATCGCCAGTTTTAAGGAACTGAATGAGAACCTGGGAAGGCGGACGGAGACAGAGGTGGAGAATCTTGAGATCATGGCTGATAAAAAGCGGATCACGGGAATTTTCGAGGATGACAGAGAAAAAGAGGTCTATGAACTGCTGCGTATCCGGAAGATCGAGGGGGAGCGGGTAATTATCGACCACGACTATTTCAAACGGAGCGTGGTAGCGAACCTTCCCCTTAGAGCCTGCAAGGATTCCGTATATGCATATCTGGAAAAAGAACTGGGGATTCAGATAGGTTATGCCTCAAAAGAAATATCGGTGGAAACCGCTAGCGAAGAGGATAAAAAATATCTGGATCTGGGAGAATATAACCTGGTTGTAGTAGTGAAAAGTTATACGTATATGCGGGATAATTGTTTGTTCCAGTTTACGGAATCGAGACACAGGCCGGATCATTTCCGCTTTGTAGGATTTGCACAAAGAAAAGAATAGAAATTTATGAATGGTGCCGAAAATAAGTGAGGCACCATTTTTTTGTTTCAAATTACTTGACTAACAAATACGTATATGATAACTTGTAATCAACATATACGTATAAGTTATGGCGAAGAGCAACTTCAAAAATAGGAGGAATAGGGAGAATGGCTGAGTTTTCAAAAGACGCTGAAAAGCTGTTAGAATTAGTCGGAGGGAAAGAGAACGTAGTATCTTTTACCCACTGTGCGACCAGAATGCGCTTTGTTCTCGCAGATGAGAAAAAAGCAGATGTAAAAAAGATTGAGGAACTGCCCTCTGTAAAAGGCAGCTTTACACAGGGAGGCCAGTTCCAGGTCATTATAGGAAATAAAGTATCCGTTTTCTTTGACGAGTTTTCCAGAATCAGTAACCTGGACGGCGTGGGAAAACAGGAAGTAAAAGCGGCGGCAAAAGGCAAGATGAACCTCCTGCAGAGGGGAGTTGCAAACCTTGCGGAGATATTTGCCCCGATCATTCCGGCTATCATCGTCGGCGGTCTGATCCTTGGTTTTCGAAATATCATCGGCGATATCAAGCTTCTGGAGGATGGAACAAAATCCATCACTGAGGTTTACCAGATGTGGGCGGGAATCTACAACTTCCTGTGGCTGATCGGCGAGGCTATATTCGTATTCCTGCCGGTAGGCATTACCTGGTCCGTATGTAAGAAGATGAATGTAGACCAGATGCTCGGTATTGTGCTTGGTATCACACTCGTTTCCCCGCAGCTGATGTCTGCAAGTGATTACATTGCCGCAGTAGAAGCAGGCGAGGCGATAAAGACCTGGGATTTCGGTGCATTCCACATTAATATGGTAGGATACCAATCACAGGTAATTCCGGCTATTTTAGTAGGGCTTGTCTTCGCTGTTTTCTACCGGTTCCTGAAAAAACGTGTGCCTGAAATGATTTCCATGATTGTCGTACCATTCTGTTCCCTGGTTCCGGCAGTTCTCCTTGCACATACCGTGATCGGACCCTTCGGAAGAATGATCGGCGACGGCCTTGCAAGCGTGATTATGGCAGGCTTTAACTCATCTTTCAGCTGGCTGTTCAGCGGAATATACGGACTCTTATATCCGCTGCTTGTGATTACCGGGCTGCACCACTCCATGCTGCCGATCGACCTTCAGACAGTTGCAACGATGGGAGGAATCTATACATTCCCGGTTGTAGCGCTGAGCAACATTGCACAGGCTTCCGCAGTTATGGCATTTGTATTCCTTCATAAAAAAGACGCAAGAGTGAAAGAAGTGGGTATCCCTTCATTTGTATCAGGTTTTCTGGGAGTTACGGAGCCGGCTATGTTCGGTGTGAATCTGAAATATTTATACCCGTTTATCGGAGCCATGCTGGCAAGCGGCGTGATGGGGATTATATCCAGGGTATTCGGTGTCATTGCAAACAGCGTGGGAGTAGGCGGTATTCCTGCATTTTTATCCATGCGGGGAGATAAGATGCTGATATATATTGTATGTATTGTCATTGACATTGTACTGGCATTTGTCTTTACCATTCTTCTGTCAAAGACAAAGCTGAAAAATTACGGAAATAAATAGGATGCGTCGGGCGTTTGACTGTAAAGAAGGAGAGAATATATGAATTTAGGAAATAAAGTTGTTTACCAGATCTACCCCAAGTCCTTTCAGGATTCTAATTCAGACGGTTTTGGAGATCTGGCAGGAATTATCAAAAGACTGGACTATCTGGAAGAGCTGGGAGTGGATTACCTGTGGATTACCCCGTTCTTTGTATCCCCTCAGTACGACAATGGATATGATATAGCGGACTACCGCAGAATAGACCCGCGCTATGGCACAATGGAGGACTTTGAAAATCTGGTGGCCGAGGCGAAGAAGCGGAATATCTATCTGATGATGGATATGGTGTTCAACCATTGTTCCACTCAACATGAATGGTTCCGGAAGGCCCTGGAAGGGGATCCGTACTACCGGGATTTCTTCATCATCAGGAAGGGAAAAAACGGCCTGCCGCCGACAAACTGGGTTTCCAAGTTCGGAGGAAATGCGTGGAGCTATCTGCCGGGGACAGACGAGTATTACCTGCATCTCTTCCATGTGACTCAGGCAGATTTGAACTGGGAAAATCCCAATGTGCGCAGAGAATGTTATGATATCCTGCGTTTCTGGATGGACAAAGGCGTCAAAGGATTCCGTTTTGACGTGATTAATCTAATCTCCAAGCCGGAAGTATACGAAGACGATCTGATTGGAGACGGGCATACATTTTATACGGACGGCGCTAAGATACATGACTACCTGCATGAATTGAATCAGGAGACATTCGGTAAATACGACGATATTGTTACGGTTGGAGAAATGTCCTCTACAACCCTGGAAAACAGTATACGCTATTCCCGTCCTGATTCGGAGGAGCTGTCCATGATCTTCAGTTTCCATCATTTGAAAGTGGACTACCCGTCCGGAAATAAATGGGCAGTTGAACCATTCAGATTCCACGATCTCAAGAAAAATCTATTTACATGGCAGAAAGAGATGGAGAAAGGCGGCGGCTGGAACGCGCTGTTCTGGTGTAATCACGACCAGCCGAGGATTGTATCCCGTATAGGAGATGACAAAGAATACCGTCTGGAATCCGCCAAAATGCTTGCCACTGCCATTCACGGCCTGCGGGGAACCCCTTATATCTATCAGGGAGAAGAAATCGGAATGACCAACGCAGGTTACAAGGATATCAGTCAGTACCGGGACATAGAGTCACTGAACTATTTCAATATCCTGAAGCAGGAAGGCAAAAGCGAAGCGGAGATTTACGAGATACTGGGCAAAAAATCCAGAGACAACTCCCGTACTCCCATGCAGTGGGACGATACCAAAAACGCAGGATTTACCGATGGAACCCCGTGGATATCAGTAATTCCAAACTACAAAGAGATCAATACACTTGACCGAAACGAGGCAGATTCTATCTTCCAGTACTATAAAAAACTGGTAGAGCTCAGGAAGACCTACCCTGTCATCGCGGATGGAACCTTTGAGGCGCTGCTAGAAGACCATCCCCAGATACTGGCCTATAAGCGTACAAATGCGGACAGTGAACTTTATGTATTCTGTAACTTTTATCCGCAGGATGTAGAAATACCAATGGATATACCCAAGGACTGCAGGTGTATTTTGTCTAATTATCCACAGAGCAATCGGGCAGGTCTGCGGGCTTATGAGGCTATTGTGCTTTATCGGGGGCGCTAAGTAAAAGGTGAGCCTGGCACATTAACTCTGTTTATATTTTGTGGGTGCCTCTCCATAGTGTTTTTTAAATAGTTTGCTGAAGTGGTAGGCATCGTCATAGCCCACCATTTCAGCTACATTCTGGATACTGAGCCCGGGAGCTGCTTCAAGGAGTTCCCGGGCTTTTTCCATCCGAAGCTCAATCAGATAGTTGATGGGGGTGTCGCCGGTCTCGCTTTTGAATATTTTAGACAGATAAAATGTACTCAGATACATGTTTCGGGCAATCTGGTCCAGGGATATTTTTTCTTGATAATGCTCGTTGAAATAGCGGATCATCTGGTTCACCACATATTTTTTGTTGGGGGATTCAAAGATACAGCCCTTGGTGCTCCTGGTACCTTCGGCAGCTTCTTTCTGCTCACGGAGCAGCTGGAGAATCAGCTGGATGAGGTAGGCTTTCAGCATAAAGTAGCGTCCAGGGCGGTATGTCTGGAATTCTTTTCCCATGGATGCACAGATGCGGAACACCTCCTGTCTGATGACTTCCTTCATGGGAAGAATGACATTGCCTCCCAAAAGCGGAAAGGTGTTGGGCGGCAGGTCGCGCAGGTGGATATCCGAGAATGCGATATAGTACTCGACTGCGCTGTCGCCGGGACAGGTGTACAGGCTCTTGTGATAGGAACCGGGATTCAGGATGATCAGATCACCCTGCTTGACAGGGTATTCCTTACCATCTATGTAAAAAGTACAATGCCCTTTTTTCACGATAGACAGTTCTATGTGTTCATGACAGTGGTAGTTGTTTTCAGACTCCGTGCGCTTCATTTCACAGAAAAACAGAAACGTAGGGTTCAAATCATCGTAGGTCAGATCATATTCCGGTCTGCACATATTTAAGCCTCCTAAAAAGTGTTTAGGTGCATTATACTCTATGATTGAACAGATTAAAAGAGAAAAATTAAAGATAAATAAATGATCTGCGTTGTATTAATTACCAAAGCAGTGTGACAGGTTAAAGATAATTTTTTGAATTTGATAAACTCTTTTTGTCACCGGCCACTATGCCTGCAAGTCCCGCTGGTGCAGCCGATTATCTTTTCTGTTTAGAAAACTTCTCATAATACCGATTGGATTCGTCCTGATTCAACGAGAATCCCTTTGTCAGCTTGTCCAAAATTTTTTCTTTACTGTACCCTTCTTCCAAATAATCCTGTACCATTACGATGAAGTGTACCCTTTGTCAAGGACAAATTTAAGAAGAAGGGATAATATGTTCTGTATAGACATCGCTATATTTCTTCTTCCTTTTTGGGTTCTTGTATTATCCCTTTCAAAGGATAATTCCCAGTTGTTATATATTGATAATACTCATTCGGAGACAGCTTTGCTAACTGCCATTGGTATCGCTCGTTATTATAGTAATCCAGCCAATCATCAATCCTTGGTTTCACTTCATTAAAGAACTTACACTGGCTTATATCTATTTC
>NZ_GL870809.1:1225335-1268730 GCF_000190355.1 Clostridium sp. D5
TTTTTGGGGGTATTTCCAGCCTGATAGCTAATCCAAAAATCCTCCTTAAATTTTGCAGTATGGCTCAGCTTAAACTTCGTTACTTTCAGTGTATATGGATTTTTTATTAATTCTTTCATTTCTTTTGGGGTGTATTCTCGCATATCATTCTCCTTTAGATGTGTTTATTATATATCAACATCTATCAGAGATAAAGAACCCCTTCTTTACACTGTCCACTTTTAAGGTTTTATGCCTTCTTTTTAGTGTCCATTTTTAGGGAACCCTTCTTCTTAATGTGTCCACATCTATGGGTACATTATACGATGATTCCCGTTTCAATTCCCTTTTCCAGTCCTTTTTCGATTCCTTCTTCCACGCCATCCTGATACAAATCTTCTAATGCTTTACACATATTCACGGTTCCTCCCTCTTTCGCATTCACCGTTTTCAGATGCTGCCCTGATCCCAGCATCGCACGAACGGCATTATAAGTATCCTGATTAACCTGTGCAAAAAATGTCCTGTTATTCTGCACATAGTTTTTCATGCCCTCTTTATTTTTTCTATATTTTAACATGCCGAAAATGATCTGTAAATCAGTTTGAAAACACTCGAGATTTTCCAGCTTCTTAGGATCTATCAAATTTATCCTGTAATTCGGCACATACTTCTTCAGCATCCGGTAATCTATCCGATCCAGCCCCAGAAGCCCATGCAGATCCAGATTTCCGTCCCATTCGTCTTCGCCATAATAAAAAACAATATTAAGGACAGGTGATAATAAGTCCATCTTCTTCATACCGGAAAGGAATTCGGCCCATCCTTTCATATCTTTTTTACCCCGGTGATTTTTCCGCAGGGCATTGACCTGATCCACATAACTCAAGGCATCGTACAGCATCTCCCGCACAGGCATGGCATAATGAATCTCATCCTGATTCTCACACGCCAGCACTACAATCCTGGTGCCGTCATCCGCTTTCATCATAATGTCGCGGTATCTCTGAACCGCAATCTCTTTCCCATCGGTTTTCCTAAGAACCAGCCCCTGTTCTCCATCTTCCACCGACATATTTTCCGCCGTAAAGACCTGTCTTCCCTGATAAAGAGAACCGTTTATTAAATCAGCAAAACGGTCCTTATCAGAAAGCCAGTGTTTCATATACACATTATTTTTCCCCATATTCAATTTTCTCCTTGTCAGATTTTATAAAGTGAAAACAATTGTGCCCATCGACAAGCATCACTCTTCCAATACGTATCACCTACCTGCATTTTTACATAGTTTTTTTCGGTTTAGCCATACTCCAACCCTAAGAACATAAACTCAGAGCCTTCCCTGTATGCTGTAATCTTTTCCAAACATTGAATAATCCGGCGAATCTGCCAAAAAGAACGAGATCGATGATCCCATATATCATTGAATATAAAGAATGTTTGAAATGCCCCCACACGACTCTTCCGGGGTACATTCACCTTACCATATTCGTGATCCCCTTACAAATAAAATATCTATAAATTAAAAAAGACTAACTGAGATCCCCCAAATACACGCTCCCTATATTAACAATATGATTTAGCTCACGAGCTTTAGCCTCGTGAGCGTATGGCAGGCAAAAATAACAAAATGGCATTGCAGTCTGGCAACAATAACACCTATAAAATTCATACAAGTAAGATACCATCCCCGCAAAGCCAGCCCCATCCGCCTCCTCCGCCCGGCGTCCCCATACCCGCCATTCCCAAAACAACTCATACCCATATCCTGTTTCGAGCAAAATACTACATTCATTGTACAAGAAACTACATTCTGCTTTTACAGTTAATGATTATAATAGAACATGTTTAGAAAAAGACAGGAGGTATAGATATGACGAAAAAAATGACAGAAGGCAGCCCGGCGAAACTGATTGTGATGTTTACGATTCCTTTGCTGATTGGAAATATCTTTCAGCAATTATATAGCATGGTAGATACTTTGATTGTGGGCAGAACCCTGGGTGTGGATGCACTGGCAGCGGTGGGGTGTACCGGAAGCATCAACTTTCTGATCCTGGGGTTTGCAATGGGAGTAAGCACGGGTCTGGCGATTATTACGGCACAGCGGTTCGGGGCAAAAGATGAGGAGGGGGTCAGAAGAAGTGTAGCGGCGGGGGCGTGGATCAGCCTTGGAGTGACAGTTGTGCTTACAGCGGTTTCCGTACCTCTGGCCAGACAGATTCTGGAATTGATGAATACGCCGATGGAAATAATAGACGGTGCATATGACTATATTATTGTAATATTCTGGGGAATTATAGCTTGCATGCTATTTAATTTTCTGTCCAATATTATCCGGGCTCTAGGGGACAGCAGGACGCCACTTTTATTCCTGGTTATCGCGTGTATCCTGAACATAGTACTGGATTTCGGACTGATACTCGGAGCGGGAATGGGGGTAGCTGGTGCGGCCTGGGCGACCATTATCTCTCAGATGGTGTCTGGACTTCTCTGTCTGTGGTATATCAAAAAGAAGCTGCCGATTCTGCACCTGTCGAAGGACGACTGGAAGGTATCCGGATGGGATATGAAACAGCACTTTAAGATATCAATGCCGATGGGATTCCAGATGTCAATTATTGCCATCGGGGCGGTGGTACTGCAGTTTGTACTAAACGGGCTCGGCTCTGCTGCAGTGGCAGCATTTTCAGCTGCGCAGAGGATTGACCAGATTGCCGGACAGCCCATGAATTCTTTTGGCACCACCATGGCTACTTACGCGGCCCAGAATTACGGAGCCGGGGAAATTGGCAGGATAAAAAAAGGGGTGCTGCAGTGCTGCCTGATCTCTGTCGGTTTCAGTATTGCTGTAGGGCTTGTAAATGTCTTTGCAGGTTATCAGATGGCCGGGTTCTTTGTGGGAGACGGAGAACGGGCGGTGCAGTCTATGGCGCAGACCTACCTGCAGATTAATGGGGCAATGTATTTTGTGCTGGCGTTGCTGTACATCTTCAGGTTTACACTTCAGGGTCTGGGAAAAGGATTTATGCCGACGGTAGCCGGTGTTATGGAATTGATTATGAGAACATTTGCAGCCGTCTTTTTGACTGCGGCTGTCGGCTTTGCCGGAGCATGCTGGGCAAGTCCGCTGGCATGGGTTGGCGCGTGCATACCTCTGGCTGTAGCATATTTCCTGACTATGCGGCGGCTGTCGGCTGGATTGAATAAGAGGGAAAACGGCAGGATGAGTCAGGAGGCTGAATCAGAGGCAGCGTAAAAAATATCAAATGGAAAAAATAAAAAACCCCCGGGACAGCGTGAACTGCTCCGGGGATTTTTATGGAGAAAATCTCATACCCCAGGGCACACCGTAACTCATGCCCTGCGGGCGGATCTGCAGCAAGCTGCAGAATAATGTATACAAAAGAAAACTGCAAAATTAGTTTGAAAGAACCTGCCTGGGGGAATTTTCCGGCAGACAGATCTACTGAATCGGGCAGAAGAAAGTGTGAACCGGCCTCAGTGATCAGGGGTACAGCCTCTTCTCAAAGTTGCCGCATACCGAGCATCCCTCTGTAAATATCATAAATGCATTGGGATCGATGCTCCGTACAATTCGTTTTAACTGATTGACCTCATATTTTGAAATTACCACAAACAGAATATAGGAGGTCTGGTTAGTATAGGCGCCGGCACCGTCCCAGTTGGTAACTCCGCGTCCGGTTTGGTCGATAATGGCGCGGGAGATGCCCAGTTTTTTCGTAAATATCATGACGCTCATATTGATGTTCTGAATATGTACTCTATCGCAGGCTATGGAATATACAACCCCGTAAATCAGAGAATAAATCACGATTTCAATGTTAAACAGCATGAGGCAGATGCCATACACAAAGCAGTTAATGATAATGGAAACCTTGCCTACACTGAATCCGGGAAACTTTTTGGAAAAGTAGATTCCAAGGATATCCTGCCCGCCGCCCGAACTTCCTCCGCGGAGAATCATGCCCGAACCGGTCCCCGCGATAATGCCGCCGATGACACAGGCAGTCAGGTAATCGTCAATGATCGGTCTGGATGGAATGGGGATAAAGGTGAGCGCCGCTGTCTGTATAATAATTGTTATAATGGAGCGCACAAAAAAAGCCTTGCCCATCTTACTCCACGCCATATATATCAGGGGCAGATTGATCAGAAAATAAATAATACCGGCAATATCTGTCTGTCCGAGAGAAAAGGGTAGTACTTTTATGACAAAAGTCCGGATCAGCTGGGAAATTCCCATAAAGCCGCCATTATACAGTGAAAGCGGTATGATAAATACATTCAGTCCAAATGCAAACAAGATAGAGCCCGCAGTTGCATTGCCCATGCCGAACAGTCGCTGTTTCTGCTGCTCGCTTAAAGAATTAAAAAATGCCATTTTATTTTCCCCCACTAAAGCGATAAAGTTGCTAATGTGTATATATTCTAGCACTTTGATTTCGGCAATACAAGACAAGATATGACAAAAACTTATAATAGTTCATTATGAGCGTATAAATAAACATTATAAAGAGATTTCCTTATAAAAGGCAGGAAAGTAATGGTTTAATATAGAAAAAAATCGTGCTATAATTATCTTTATTTACAGAAAGTTTATGGGGTGTTTTTATGATAAAATGGTCTCTCGCGGGAGAATTCTGGGCTTTTATAGTCATTGTTATTCTTATGCTGTATTTTCATGAAAAACGGCCGGTAATCAATACCAAAGACAAGCTGTATCGGAGTTGTCTCTGGATGTCCATGCATTGTATCGGCTTAAATGTTCTGTGTGTGATACTGATCCGGCAATCGGATAAGGTGCCGCGCTGGCTGAACGTACTTATGAACAGTATTTATTTCATGATGATCGTGGTGGTTTGCTCTATGGTGTCGGCGTTTGTATTTATCATGATGCTGGAGCATGTTTATGAGAAGTACTGTCTGAGACGTGTATTTACAGGATTGATTGCCGTAAATGTACTGTATCTGGCAGCTGTGCTGTGGAATATAAAGTCCGGCATCATATTTTATTTTGACAGTGCAGGTATCTACCATAGGGGGACGTGGAACGGTCTTGGATATGCAGCGGTGGCAGCGGAAATATGCATGATATACATATGTTTTCTGAAAAACCGTCCAAGTGTCAGTAAATCGATGGTGAGAGTGATCTGTACGATCCCTCCGGTTACCATTCTATTATGTGTTTTTCAAGTGCTTTTTCCCGAGATTATATTAAATGAAACGGCTATGGCAGTTGCCAATCTAATCCTGTTTATTGCTTTTCAGAACAGGGCATTGAGACGCGATTATCTGACGATGGTGGGAAACCGGGAGAGTTTTTATGAACACCTTACGCTGCGGCTGGCCGGGGAGCAGGAGTTTCAGCTGATTCTGCTGTCTCTGCGTCAGTATGACATCGTCAATCAGAATTACGGGCATCAGAAAGGGGATGAGATTCTCTATGCGGTTGCAACAGAGCTGGGCCGGCTGATCCCGGGGGGAGAAGTGTTCCGTTTTGGAAATGTAGATTTTGCAATGCTCATTCCTTTGCAATCACAGGAACAGGCCGCAATTAATTTCCGCACAGTGAAAGAGCGCTGTGATGAGACCTGGAGTGTGGGGAATATTCACACTCATGTGCGCACGGCGTTTATGTATCTGGAATACCAGGGAGGGGAATGTACCCCTTCACAGATGATGGAATATCTGGACTACGGGCTGCGAAAAGCGAAGGAAAAGCCGGGAGTCAGTATACATTTTACAGAAGAGTTACTGAAAGAATACAAAGAGGAAAAGCGGATTCTGGAAATTATGCAGCGGTCCGTAGAACAGAAGCGGTTTAGAGTCTGGTATCAGCCAGTGTACCATCTGGGAGTGGGCGTGCGGTCGGCCGAGGCGCTGCTGAGGCTGAATGACTATGAAGGCAATCCCCTTCCGCCATCCAGATTTATTCCTATTGCAGAGGAGTCGGGGCTGATTGACGAACTGAGCTGGATCGTTCTGGAGGAGGTGTGCTCATTTCTGGAACAGAATGAAACCGATAAAATAGAGAGCATATCTGTGAACCTTTCCATGCAGCAGTTTGCTGATATAAAAATATCCGGGAGAATCCAGGAGTGTCTTAACCGGCACCATTTGAGTCCGGACAGAATTAAAATAGAAGTAACAGAGAGGGTGCTGCTTCAGGATATGGAGTACATGAAACATGTAATGAAGGAAATGAATCATGCAGGCATCAGATTCTATCTGGATGATTTTGGTACAGGCTACTCCAACCTTGCCAGCGTTCTGGAATTTCCGTTTGAATGTGTGAAGCTGGATAAAAGCCTTCTGAAAGGATTCCCGGAAAATCCGGATTCTGAGAAGATGGTCCGGATGCTGACAGAACTTTTTCACAGCTTTGGAAACAGTGTCGTTGTGGAAGGTGTGGAGGATGCATCCCAGGCGGAACAGCTCCATAGAATAGGAGTGGACCGGATTCAGGGCTACTATTACAGCCGTCCTCTGCCGCAGGAGGTTTTTGCAGAAGAGTTTATGTGAAAAAACGGCGATACTGTGCACATCAGCATGTGTGTATGGTAACGTTACAGTTTAATTTATACTGGAAATAATTGATAAAGATTGAACTGTTCCGGTACAATGGAGTATAATATAGTTAACAATGAGGCGGCGTTTCAATGTCAGAGATGAGGAGTTGATTATATGACAGATCACACGATTATAACCATTGGCAGACAGTTTGGAAGCGGCGGGCATGAGATTGGGAACCGTCTTGCTGAGCGGCTGGATATCCCGCTTTATGACCACAATCTGATCCGGATGGCGGCCAAAGAGCTGAAGGTGAGCGATGAGGAGGCATCCCGGGTAGACGAGACCATACTGGGAAGATTTTTATCCGCTTATGTAGTCGGTACCGGGGATTACACAGCGTTTATGGGACAGGAAGTATACGGGGTGCCTTTAAGCGACCGGATGTATGAGACGCAGACGGAGATCATTAAGAAGCTGGCGTCCCGGAGCTCCTGTATTTTCGTGGGCAGGTGCGCGGACTATGTGCTTGGAGATTATACGAACTGTATCAACATTTTTATACATGCCTTTAAGGATGACAGAATCCGGAGAATTATGAATATTTATAAGCTGACTGAGAGACAGGCGTGGGATAAGATCAAGAAAGTAGATAAGGAGCGCAGGCTTTATTATGAAATGCACACCGGACGTGAATGGGGCAGCAGTGAATCACACGAGATGCTGTTCAATGCCAGTCTGCTGGGTGTAGACGGGGTTGTGGATGCGATGGAAGCAATTTATAAAACCTGGGAAGGCAGAAAGTGATGAAGAAACATGGAAAGAAATTGATTCCCTCGGCGAATTTGAGTTAAGATATATGCAGAGCAGGAGATTCTGTCTGATATGGCAGAGTCTCCTTTGTATATGAGGCCGGATTTATGGATGGGGATACCGAAACAGACCGAATAGAATAAGGGGATGGATTTATGAACAGAGGATATTGGAAGAAAAGGTTACTGGCCGCATTTCTGCCGGTTTTTCTGGTGGTTTTTGGATGGATGGCAGGAGTTCAGCAGACCAGTGCAGCAAAAACAGCGGGAGGCAGTGACCGGCTGGAAGTCCATTTTATGGATGTGGGGCAGGGAGATGCTACACTGATCATGACGGATGGGCACGCTATGCTGATAGATGCGGGGAATAACAATAAGGGTACAGCAGTCCAGAGCTATCTGCAGAAGCAGGGAATTAAAAAGTTGGATTATGTTATAGGAACACATCCGGATGCCGACCATATCGGCGGCCTGGATGTAATCATATATAAATTTGACTGTCAAAAAGTGCTGCTTCCGGATTACCGGAAGAATACGAAGACCTTTGAAGAAGTGGAAGATACCATGAACACAAAAAACTATAAAGCAGTTTACCCCTCCGTGGGGGACACCTATCAGCTGGGGGATGCTGTGTTTACCGTGACAGCTCCGGCTGATAAAAAGTTTGACAGCGCCAATGATTATTCCATTTCGGTCCGGCTGCAGTATGGAAACAATACGTTTTTATTTGTCGGGGATGCCGAGGAGGATTCCGAGAAAGAAATGTTGAAAAGTAACCAGGAAATCGGTGCAGATGTGTATAAGGTAAGCCACCATGGAAGCAAAACGGGGACATCAGAGGAATTTCTGGAGAAGGTGGATCCACAATACGCCGTTATCAGCTGCGGGGAGGACAATTCTTACGGCCATCCTCATGCAGAGGTTTTGAATCTGCTGCGCCGCGAAGGGATTAAGGTATTCCGGACGGATGCACAGGGGACCATTGTGGCTGTATCCGACGGAAAGAAGATTACCTGGAACATGTCACCGGATGAAAGCTGGAAGGCGGGAGAGCCTAAAGGTACCCGCGGAGATGGGGACAGCAGCGATTCTGACAATGTACAGAAGAAATCTGAAAAAAACGCAGCGGGGACAAAGAACTCCGAAGGATATATTTTAAATACGAATACAATGAAAATCCACCGGCCATCCTGCAGCAGTGTAAAAAAGATGGCGGACAAGAATAAGGCAGAAACGGATAAGGCAATCCAGGAGCTGGAAAAGGAGGGGTACAGTCCTTGTAAAAACTGTCTGGGGACACTGTAAATTTTTCTTGACAGCTTGATAGTTGTGTGTTATATTACAAGTAGAACAAACGATCCTTAACAATAATTTTATTGCAGGACAGCATGTTTTCCCCGGAAGCAATTTCGGGGATGTTTTTTGATTAGCCTGGAGCTTTTATATCAGATAAATGTAAAATGGATTAAAAGAGAAAGCTACAGAAAAAAGCCAGCAGGAAAGACCAGGAGGTGATGACATTGGCTGCAAAAAGAGATTATTATGAGATTCTGGGAATTGACAAAGGTGCAGACGAGAACACGATAAAAAAGGCGTACCGCAAGCTCGCCAAAAAGTACCATCCAGATACAAATTCCGGCAATATCCAGGCGGAACAGAGCTTTAAGGAGGTAACAGAAGCATATACAGTATTAAGCGATCAGGAAAAACGTAAATTATATGACGAGTTCGGCCATACGGCTTTCGAAGGTGGTTTTGATGCGGACGCAGCAAAAGCGTACAGCCGTCAGAACAGTGGGCAGAGAGCGTATCACTTTGAAAACGGCAATATGGATGATATATTCGGCGGCATTTTCGGCGATATGTTCAGCAGAGGAGGTTCAGGCGGATTCGAATATCAGAATTTCACCGGCAATGGATTCGGCGGAGGCAGCTATGGCGGCAGAAAGACATTTCGCAGAAAAGGAGCAGACCTGCATGCGGAAGTTTCGGTCAGCTTTGACGAGGCGGTATTTGGATGTGATAAGATCATCAATCTGCAGAATCAGAATGCCGCAGATACATCCGTGCAGTCCCTTCAGGTTCACATACCCGCCGGTATTGAAACCGGAAAGAGCATCAGACTGCGCGGTAAAGGTGCGCCGGGATCCGGCGGCGGCCAGCCCGGAGATCTGTTTCTGAAGATAAAAGCCGGCAGTAAAGCCGGATTCGAAAGAAAGGGAATGGATATTTATACAACCGTTTCCATCCCATTTACAACCGCTGTATTCGGCGGGGAAGTCACGGTAGAGACACTTTACGGGAACGTCCTGTGCAAGATCAGGGAAGGAACACAGTCGGGGACAAAGATACGTCTCAGGGGCAAAGGAGTCGTTTCCATGAAAAATCCGGAGGTGCACGGAGACCAGTATGTAAGCGTACAGATACAAGTGCCGCAAAACTTAAGCAGCGAAGCAAAAGAGAAATTGCGGGAGTTTGAGACTGTGGAGCGTGGGGGGAGGAGGTACGCCTGATTGAAGCCTGGATCCCCGATGAAGACAGGAGGCGGGAGGCTGGCGGGAAAGTATCTTCAGTTTCCGGGGGCGGACGCTTTGTGAAGAAACACTAACAGCAAAACAGGAGAATCTTATGGCTGCAGGCGGATTCACTGAGAAAGCCTGATGCTTTCTCAGCTCAGCCGCCTCAAATCTTGATTTTGAGAATCAAGATTTGGCCATAAGATTCTCCTGTTTTGCTGTAAGTGTTTCTAATCACACGCTTGAAGCCCCCGGAAACTGAAGATACTTTCCCGCCAGCCTCCCGCCTCCTGTCTTCATCGGGGATCCGGGCTTCAATCAGGCTATGTGCATCCAGGCGGGTGGAGGTCAAATCCCGGGAGGAATTTCGGACGGGATAGGCGGATGCGACTGGCTGCGCGGGCGACATTGCGGTGTAACAGTCCACGCAACCCCCCTGCAGTGCTTCCGTACAGTGTTCCCCCTTTCAGTTATCCCCTTTTCAGAGTTTCTCGTTTCTGCGAAAAGGTGTTGTAACCTCTGGTTTGTTAGTGGTATCATATAGAAAATGTCGAATTATGTTGTTTGCTGTGTTTTGTACAGGGCAGTATATTTTTTTTATTACGGGAAAGAGTAAAAAGTTTGAAAGAACATGGTACTACTAAGGAGGAGAAGGTTATGAAGAAAGTAATCAGTGTTGTGTTGTGCCTGGGGCTGACTATGGGGATGATGGCCGGATGCGGTGCGAAGGAAGAGAATGAAGGGAGCCGGCAGATTACTTTTATGATACCGGACTGGGGAGTGCCCAATGATGAACTGCTGGCGGAGTTTACAGAAGAAACCGGGATTGATGTGGTGATTAATGAGGTGAGCTGGGATGATATCAGGGATAAGATTGCAATCGCTGCTTCCGGCGGTTCTTCGGCTGCGGACGTGGTGGAAGTGGACTGGTCCTGGGTGGGCGAGTTCTATGCTGCGGACTGGCTGGAGGAGATCGAGCTGCCTGAGGAAGAAAAAGCAGATATGCCTACACTGGATACATTTACAGTAGAGGGTAAAACGCTGGCTGTTCCCTATGCCAATGATTACCGGCTCTCCTACTATAATACAGTGCAATATAAGGAAGCAGGAATTCAGTCGCCTCCAAAGACCTGGGATGAGGTTTATGAAAATGCAAAAATACTGAAAGAAGCAAAGGTGGTGGATTATCCTTTTGCAATCCCTTTGAATGCGGAGGAAGCTGCCACTACATCACTGATCTGGCTGGCTTATACAATGAACGGCGTTGTGTTTAATGGGGATGGAACGCTGAATCGGGACTCCGTGCTGGCGGCGCTGAACTATGAGGAGAAGATGCTGCAGGAGGAACTGATTGACCCTTCCGATAAAACGTCATCCGGCATGGATGCATATCGGAGGCTTCTGTCAGGGGATGCCGGTTTTATGACGGGGCCGACATCGTTTGTAGCCAGAAGCAGCAACAGCGAAGAATGTAGTGTTGTGGGGCAGATAGAGTCGATTCTGGTGCCGGGGAAGATCGGGAATTCTGAGCATACCATGGCGCTTCCTGAGGCGATTGGCATTACAAAGTTTTCTAAAAATAAGGAAGATGCAGAGACATTTGTGAAGTGGTATACTTCTCCAAAGATGCAGAAAGAATTATATAAGACAAACAGCGCGATCCCTACTCACAATACCGTATTGGAGGAGCTGATAAGCGATGGTACGATTACTGATTCCGGTGCTATGCTGGAGGAGGCTAAGCGGATTTCTTCTCCGTTCCCGAATGGTGTGCCTTCTTATTATTCGGAGATGAGCAATGCTATTTACAATGCGGTGAATAAGATGGCCCTCGGGGAACTGACTTCTGAGGAGGCCTTTGCAGAGATGGACGGTAAGATAACGGAACTGGCAGGAAAATAATGATGAAAAAAGCATTACCATATCTATTACTGGCGCCCATGATGATTATCATGGGTGTCTTGGTATTTTATCCGGTGATTGAAACATTTTCATATAGTCTGAAAAAATGGAAGCTGACCGCGCCCGGTGACATTTCATTTGTGGGTCTGGGCAATTATGTCAGTGTATTAAAGTTGCCTTCCTTCTGGTACAGCCTGCAGAATACGCTGTTTCTCCTTGCGGTGGTTGTTTTGTTTACTACAATCATCAGTATAGCGGTGGCGCTTTTTCTGAATGTAGAATCCCGGGTATCCGGATTGATGCTGGCTGCAGCAGTCCTGCCGTGGGCGCTTCCGCCCTATGTCAATGGGGTACTGTGGAAGTTTATCATGAGCTCGGGGTATGGATTCCTTAACAAACTGCTGATCACGCTGCACGTAACGGATCAGCCTGTGGAGTGGCTTTCTTCTCGATGGCTCCTGCTTTTGGCAGTTGCGCTTGTGGTAACATGGCGGAGCATTCCTTTTATGGCACTGGTGTGTCTGGCAGGAAGAAAAGCGCTGCCGGGAAGCCTGTATGAGGCGGCGAGAATCGATGGGGGCAGCAGTTTTCAGATTTTCCGGAAAATTACGGTTCCGCTGATGCTGCCGTTTGTAGGAATCGGGATCACCAGCACATCGGTAACGGCAGTGAACGTATTTGACGAAATCGTGGCACTGTCCGGCATGGGGGACCTGGGTAAGAATATTGTTGTCGAGAGCTACCTGACGACATTTTCCTTCCTTGATTTCGGAAAAGGAAGCGCTATTACTTATCTGGTCATGCTGCTTGCGGGCATTCTTGGTATCTTCTATTTACGCAGTCTGAACAGGGAGGTGATGTACGGATGAAAATAAAAAAAGGATACTGGATCTTTATGATTCTGTTTCTAATCTGTACAGTCGGACCTTTTGTCTGGGGATTTTTGATTTCTGTGACTCCTGAGTATGGGATGTTTGGAAAATCATCCAGCCTTTTGCCAGAGCAGATTACCTGGAATAACTATAAGATACTGCTGGGCGGGGGGCGGCAGGGACAGTTGTTTTTTACAGGGATGTTGAATTCTCTGAAGGCCGTGGCGCTGACGCTTCTGCTGGGAATGCCGGCTGCGCTTCTGTCTGCCTATGCTTTGGCAAGGATGGAGTTTCAAGGGAGAAAGCTGATCAAAAATATGCTGCTGATCACGATGGTGATACCTGTCATGGCAACGATTATACCGATTTATAGAATATATGCAGATTATCAACTGCTGGACAATATTTTCTGGCTGAGTGTTATATATGTGAGCGCACTGCTTCCTGTGACAACATGGCTTATATCTAATTATTTTGCCACGATTCCGAAAGAACTGGAGGAGGCGGCGCTGGTGGATGGCTGCGGAAGAATGCGGGCGTTTTTGCGGATTATCCTTCCGGCTTCCGGACCGGTGGTTGTATCAGCGGCTTTGATTCTGTTTTTGAATACCTGGAGCCAGTTCCAGATTCCTCTGATTCTGGCATCGTCCCTGGCGACAAAGCCTGTCGCGGTTGTCACTTCGGAGTTTATGACAAAGGATGCTGTTCAGTATGGAATTACAGCGGCGGCGGGGATCTGTGCAGTGGTGCCTCCGGCGGTGCTGGCACTGGGGCTTCGACGGTTCCTCATATCGGGAATGATGGGCGGGGCGGTTAAGGAGTAGAGGGGACGCGAAATGAAGGAACAGCCGTAAGCCCTTCGTGGGTACCGGACAAGGAAGGAATTGCGTATCAGGCGGCGCACCATGAGCTGCTGGGCAGCGGCAGAGGAAAAGACACAGGAAACGGGAAGCGTCGGCCTGCCTAATGGTATGCAGTGGTACGTTAACGGCTGCGCTGGATAAAGCGGATGCTGACTGGTTCTTTTTTATATTTCAGAACATGTTTCAGAATCACGATAGATGAAATCAGCAGTGTACCAAAACGAAGAGACGGGCTGCAGAGATGCCGTATACTGGTGATGCTGAAACAGAGGTACGTTATAATGCTGCGCAGGAGATGAGGGTGTATCACTATCACCAGGGTAAATAACAGATAAAAAAACGCCAGCAGCAGTACGGGATACAGGTTGGGCAAAAGACCCAGCAGACATCCGAAGGAAACGGCGATCGCCTTGCCCCCTTTAGATACCTGCAGGAACGGAAAAGCGTGGCCGATAACGGGAGCGGCCAGTATAAAACCAAAGAGCGGGTTGCGGATGTCCAGTATATGTGCAGCAGCAAAAACAGGAACAAAACCTTTTGCCAGTTCCAGCAAAAGGACAAGGGAACCCACTTTTTTCCCGGCCAGCTTAAAAGCGTTAAAAGCACCGGGGTTCCCGTCACTGCCGGCTGTCCTGACATCAACTCTGCAGAGAAATCCCGGGATCAGCAGGGCATACAGTACGCTGCCGGAAAGATATCCGAGCAGTATGAAAAGATAATACATTACACTTCACCTCCGGACTTTCTGCAGATACGGCGCAGGAGTTTATAGGTTCGAAATGCTGCGTCACCTGGAATCACTGAGGCCTGTGAGGCACGCATGGCCTCCCTGCGTCGGGGATCCCGAAGCAGGCTCTGACCAGCGGCAATCTGACCATAGAATTTATCTGAGGTTACGGAAAGTCCGCGGGCCAGGAAAAATTCACGATTCCTTGTTTCGCAGCCGGGAATGGGCGTTGTATGGACGAGTGGAACTCCCTTTACAGCCGCCTCTGTGGTGGTCAGCCCGCCGGGCTTTGTAAAGAGTACATCGCTTGCATCCATATAGGCGGCTATATGCTCAGTATAACCTACAATTCTGACATTGGAAGCTCTGCCAAACTCTCTTTTCAGGATGCAGTATAATTTTTTGTTTGTGCCGCAGATGACGATGATATATTCATCCGGCTGAATCCGCCTGAGCAGCTCCGCCACGAACAGCTGGATCTTTCCAAAACCCATGCTGCCGCTTATGATGAGATACACATGTGCATCGTCCGGTATATTGCAGATCTGCCTTGCCGCTTTTGGCACCCTTGGATTTGAAAATGCCTGGCGGACCGGTATTCCGTAAGGCTTCAGCCTGCGTTCGGGCAGCCCTCTGGCAGTAAATTCCTCCTTCAGCTCTTTGTGGGGAATTACATAGTAATCGCAATCCGTTTCTTCCCAGAACGGAATGCAGGTATAGTCGGTCTCAACGGCCACTACTTTATGAGCCAGCATTTTCTTATGCTTCATGTAGGTAAGTGTCTCCGCCGGAAACAGATGCGGTGTGGCTATGACATCATAATCGTGTTCCTCCAGATACCGCTTCAAAGGTTTTGCAAGCAGGGCGTTTGCATAATATACGGGGGACTTGCGGTGTGAAGAACTGACAAGACCTCCAAGTTTATATAAAAACTGAAAAAAGCGGGGGGCATGTTTAACAATCGTTACATACCCGCCGCCTACGAGACGGGACACACGTTTGCCGGCAAGCTGCATGATGTCAAGCATATCCGCTTCGTCTCCGTGAAGGCGGATACACTCCTGAAGTGCTTTCCCCGCATAATTATGTCCTTCTCCTGTGTTACATGATAAAATCAATACCTTCATAAATACTCTCTCTGAATCTGATGATTAGTCTCCTTTACAGGATATCCAATTTCTCCCTATTATTCCTATTTTATTAAAAATCCGGCAATAAATGTGACGACAGGAATCGTCACCATAGATAAAACAGTGGTAAATGCGAAAATTTCTGAGGCATATGTATAGTTTTTATTATAACGAATAGCCATCATTGTCATCGTGGTTGCTGTAGGACATGACGCCGCGATTAATGTCGTATATGCAATGTCGTGGTCAATCCGAAACAGGAATAAGAATACAGTTACTGCCAGAGGCACCACCATCAGTTTCAGAAAGCTGACCCAGTAGATGTGCAGGTTGCTGAATATTTTTTTCAGGTCGGCCTGTGCGACAGAAAAACCGGCAACCATCATGGCCAGAGGCGTATTCATATCTGCAATATAATTCATAGAATCAAGAACGGTTGCAGGAATCCGCAACTGTGTAAAAAACAGAATCATGGCGGCACACGTAGCAATGATCATAGGAGAGAGAAGCCCCTCCTTCAGCTGGCGGAAAGAAATCTTATTCTCCAGCAGGCTGAGGCCGTGAGTCCATGTAAACAGATTGAACATGGTCATATATGCTGTGAGATAAAAAACCCCTTCGTTTCCCAGCACACTGTAGATCAGCGGAATTCCGATAAATCCGCAGTTGGAATAGATCGAGCCGAAACGATCGAGATAATAATTTGGATTGTTTTTTTCGGGAATCAAAAAACGTGCGATTATAATTGCGATGACATGGGCTGCGAAAGCGGCTGCAAATGCAATCAGAAGCCCTTTGACAAGCCTGGCATCATAGTCTGTCTGATAGACCGTAATAATCAGGCAGGGATTCACAATCATGAGAAGCAGATTGGATACGGATCTGTTTCCTTCCTGGTTTACGATTTTCCGTCTGTAGCAGACAAAAGCTAAAACCATAATAATGAGCATTTTCAGCAATTGATTAAAAATTAATAGAAACATAGCAGATTCTTTTCCCTCTCATACAGAAATTCCAGCTCCGGCAGCCAATACCAAGTTTTAGCGAAGCAGACAGATCACCGGCATGCTTAATGGTCAGTTAACAACTCAATTAGTATACTTTATAATTGTTTAAAAATCAATCCTGTAAAAGTGGGGTGAATTTTGAGAATTGTACATTATGCACAAAAACAGAATGCGGTTTTTGACTATAGTGTGGAAAAAAACGTTGAATGTTGACTTAATTATAAAGAAATGATAAACTAATTATGAAATGAGAATCTGATTCACATATATGAATCAATGGAACGGAGTATATTTTGAACTGTGTCATTTTAATGAAAAGAAAGGAAGGTACTTATTATGGCATTAATGGGAAGAAAGATTTCAGCAATCCGTGCTTATGTAGTTGAGGGAGGCGGCGCTGATTACCACGATCAGAGCGACGATCACTGGATCGTAAAACAAATTGCAACTCCTATGAGCATTTATCCAGAGTATAAAGCGACAAGATCCAGCTTTGGAATCAATGCGCTGAAGACACTTGTGGTGGAAGTTGAGGCGGATAATGGTGTGACTGGATTCGGTATTACGACGGGCGGATATCCGGCAGCATGGCTGGTTATGAATCATCTGGACCGTTTTGTAGTGGGCAAGGATGCCAATGAGATAGAGATCATCTGGGATCAGATGTATCGCGCATCACTTTACTATGGACGTAAGGGCGTGGTTATGAATGCAATATCAGCGGTTGACCTGGCGCTCTGGGATCTGCTTGGAAAGCTGAGAGAAGAGCCCGTTTACGCAATGCTGGGAGGAAAAGTACGCGAGGAACTTACATTTTACGCTACAGGCCCAAGGCCGGATCTTGCAAAGGATATGGGATTTGTCGGAGGCAAGATTCCGCTTGTTTACGGACAGGACGATGGAATGGAAGGCCTGAGGAAGAGCATCGAACTGGCAGCCGACATGCGTGAAAAGTGCGGGGATGACTTCCTGCTGATGTGGGACTGCTGGATGGCACTTGATCTGTACTATGCAAAACGTCTGATGCAGGCTTCCGCGGATTTGAAGTTTAACTGGATAGAAGAATGCTTCAACCCGGATGACTACTGGGCATACCGTGACCTGAAGAAAGCGGCAGGCAACCAGATCATGGTAACGGGCGGTGAACATGAAGCGTCCAAATTCGGATTCCGTATGCTGATTGAGGACTGCGACCTGGATGTAATTCAGCCGGATGTTGGCTGGTGCGGCGGTATGACAGAGCTGATCAAGATCGGCAACATGGCTGAGGCACACGGCAAGCTGGTAATTCCTCACGGAAGCGGTACATATAGTTATCATTATGTTACAACTAAGACGAATTCACCGATTACAGAGTGTCTGATGATGGCGCCTCAGGCTGACAAGGTAGTACCTCAGTACTATCCGCTGCTGAAGGATGAGCCGATGCCTGTGAATGGTAAGCTGAAAGTAGGCGATAAGCCGGGATTCGGTGTGGAATTGAATAAGGATAAGACACTCATTGAAGTGAAGAAAGGCACAAGACTGTAAAAGCTGCCGTTTATGTAGGAGGGAAATATGTCAACAGCATTCTTAATTATAAGTTTAGTTATCTCAATCGCAGTTGTTGTATTGTTTATCATCAAGGCCAAGATGAATCCGGCGATCGCCCTGATCCTGGGCTCTCTGCTTCTTGGCGTTCTGACAAAAGTACCGCTGGTGGATATCACGGCCGCGGACGGCGCGGTAACAACCGGCCTGGTAAATGTTATTAACAATGGTTTCGGCAGCATGCTGGGAAGTATCGGATTCCCGATCGGCCTTGGCATTATCCTTGGCCAGTTTGTGAGTGATACCGGCGGTGCGAGCGTGATCGCAGATAAACTGGTATCTGTATTTCCAAACAAATGGGCGATGTACGCGGTAGGATTTGCCGGATTTGTACTTTCCATCCCTGTATTTTTTGATGTAACATTCGTCATTCTGATCCCGATCGGTGTGGCATTGATGAAAAAGCTGAACAAGGGAATCGGCTATATTGTAGGTGCGATCTCCATCGGAGCAGGCGTTGCACATACCCTGGTTCCTCCGACACCGAACCCGCTTGTTGCACCGGAGTATTTTGGATTTGACCTTGGCATCATGATCGCAGCCGGACTGCTGTTCGGTATTCCTATGGTTCTGATTGCTATCAAGATTCACGGATTCTTAATGAACAGAGGACTCTGGAATGCAGACAAAGATGAGAACGGAAACGGCCTGAATGTAGATGAGCTGGTTCTGCCGGATAAGCTGCCGGGATTCTTTGTGTCACTGCTCCCGATCCTGCTTCCGATTATCTTTATTCTTTTGAATACAGTAGCGGGCGCTATGATGGATTCTGTTCCGACCTGGATTGATTTCCTGGGACAGAAAACAACATCCATGCTTCTTGGTACACTGGCAGGTATGATAATTGCAATTAAATATCTGGGACTGGAAAAGACAGAAAAAGTGGCTACAACAGCGCTGAAATCTGCGGGACTTGTTTTCCTGATTACCGGTGCGGGCGGTTCATTCTCTGCTGTAATCACTGCATCAGGTGTGAGTGAAGCGATTAAAAATATGGTATCCAATATTTCCAACAATATCGTAGTGATCCTGCTGATTGGCTGGATACTGGGACTGCTGTTCAGACAGATTACAGGTTCCGGTACAGTAGCTTCACTGACTACGTTTGCAATTATGCAGAGCGTGGCAGCGACTGTAGCAATTCACCCGGTATTTATCGCACTGGCATGCCTGGACGGTGCTCTGTTTGGTGCGACAGTCAATGACTCAGGATTCTGGATTGTATCCAATATGACAGGATTCAATTTTACCGGCGGATTGAAAACATATACTTTGGGGCAGGCGATCGCTTCGGTTGTAGGTATTATACTGATTATTATAGTAGGTTTGATTTCATGCCTGTTTATCTAGTGCAAAATATATCAGGTATGATATGAATATTCGGTAAGACTGATCTGCCGGGCCGCGTCAGATAAGACCGCGGCAGAATGCAGAAGTGTACAGGCCCCTCAGGAGTGAGGGGCTTGCGCACTTTGTATTGGAGATTTGTATTTAAATAGGAAGAGATGGCATCGGCAGCAAGCTCTGCACAGCTCTTCCAAGTTGACAAGAAAAGTTGAGCGTGGTAAGGTAATTTTATGTTGAAAATGGGGGGAGTCGCCCTTTGAAAATGAAAGGAGCAGGTGTATTATATGGCGGTTAAATCGGCGGAAAGAGTTTTGAAAATCTTCGAACTTTTAGAAGGAAGCTCCGATGGGCTGACGAATAAGGATATCAGCACTTGTCTGAATTATGCTCCAAGCAGTACGATAGCCCTTCTGCAGACGATGGCGGAGAACGGCTACCTGGCGGTGGATGAACAGAAGCGGTATTCACTGGGAGGGAAGCTGGTAAGTCTTGGCGCAGTTGCGGCATCCAGATTTGATATCGGCAGGATGGCAACACCTTATTTAAAGCGTCTCATGCAGACGCTGGGTGAAACATGTTTCCTGGGAGTCCTCTCGCAGGGAGAGATTGTGTATATAGCGAAGGAAAACTGTGAGCGGACCATTAATACAAATGCACAGATTGGTTCCAGAAAGCCGGTCTACTGTACTGGTCTGGGAAAAGCATTTCTCTCGTTTCTTCCGCCGGAGGAAAGCCGGGATATCATGACTGGGCTGGAATTCACTGCATTTACGGAAAATACAGTAAAGAATGTGGAAGAACTGAGAAAGCAGCTGCAGGAATTCCGTCTCCAGGGATATGCGACAGATGACCAGGAGATCGAAGAGGGCTTATGGTGCCTGGCAGTTCCGGTGTACGACGGTTACCATAGAATGATAGCTGCGATCAGTGTATCAGGCCCAAAAGAGCGCATGATGGACAAGAAGGAATTAATCATAGAGGAGATGCTGAAAGCAGGAAAGAGCTTATCCAGAGAGCTTGGGTATCAAAAGGAGGAATAATAGAATGAAGAAACTGTGTGGCGTGAATCCACCTGTCATCACGATATTTGATGAGAAGTGTAAGATTGACATTGAGGCGAGCAAGAGACAGGCGGATTTCCTGATCTCTAAGGGCGTGGACGGACTGGCTTATCTGGGAACATCCGGAGAATTCAGTATCATGACGGTAGAAGAGAAAAAGAATTTTATTAAGGCGATGATAGATCACGTCAACGGGCGTGTGAATGTGATTGTAGGTGTCGGTGATACCTGCCTGGAGAATACGATGGAGCTTTTGAAGTATGTGGAGGCCGCCGGCGCTGACGGTGTACTTCTGATTAATCCATATTTCAGTGTATACAGCTCTGATATGGTGGAGGCATATTTCGGATATGTGGCTTCTCACACTTCTCTTCCTATTATAATATACAATTTTCCGGATCTGACCGGATACTGCTTCAATGCGGATGTGGTGGCCAAGCTTGTGAAGGACAATCCGAATATTGTGGGAATCAAAGATACGATCAATGATTTTAACCATGTGCTTTCCATGCAGAAGGTGAAGGAAGTGAATCCTGATTTTTCTGTTTTCTCTGCATATGAGAACCAGGCGATGGGACTTCTCGTCTGCGGTGTGGATGGTTTTATCAATGCAACCGCCAATTTTGCTCCTGAGTTTACGGTTAACACGTACCAGAGTGCAAAGAGGGGTGATTATAATGAAGCGGCCCTCTGGTTTAATAAGATGGTAAATGCTATGGATATCTATGGTTACAGCACACCGCTGTTTTTGGCATGTAAACAGGCGATGTATTACCGGGTACTGAATCAGGATGGCCATGAGAGGCTGCCGGCTCTTTCCCTGGATGCAGAGGCTAAGGCCAATGTATATAACAAGATGAGACAGCTGAAACTGCTGTAGGCAAAGGCAGATAGCGATGCGGCCGCCGAAGGCACTTATTTATAGATTGGAGAGGTAGCAAAAAATGATAATGGATAAACTGGAACATTTCCGCTATTATCAGCGGTGTGTGCCTGAATTGTGGGATGCAGTACGTTTCGTGGAACGTGTGGAAAAGGAGCGCCTTCCGGCGGGCAGATACCCGGTTGGAAAAGGGTTCGCATTTGTTCAGGAGGGGCAGACCAGGAGTTTTGAAGAGGCGGATTTTGAAACCCATGACAAGTATCTGGACGTGCAGATTCTTCTGGAAGGCTCTGAGATGTGGGAATATGCTGACAAAGCGGATCTGACAGTGAAGACAGCCTATGATCCCGAAGCAGATATTGAATGGTTAACCGGGCAGGGGGAGAGAATTCAGATGAAGCCGGGGATGTTTTATCTGGTTTATCCAACGGACGGACATAAGCCCTGCTGTCATGAGAGTGTACCTTCCTCCTACCGGAAAGTGGTTGTGAAGATCAGGATTGACAAGCTGCTGCACGGAGTAAATACAGGCAGAAGCGGAGTGCAGCACAGGCGAATGTCCTGGTAAAGGAGATACGAAGATGGATTTAAAGATTGATGATATAGTAAAACAGGTTCTCTCTGAAGTCGGGACACACAAAGAGAACAGAACAGCATTTACCCTGGAGCGGATGCCGGTATTCACGGGCAATGAGACGGGAAAGAGTGCCGTGCTGGTGTCTCCTGAAAGTTATGAACTGAAAGAATATAAGCTTCCGGAAATCGGAGCGAAAGAGATTCTGGTTGAAGTGGAAGGCTGTTGTGTGTCACCTTCCGATACCATAGAATTTATGAAAGAAAAAAGAGTCGGACAGGCTTCCCTTCTGGGACAGCAGGGAACCGGCCGGATTGTGAAACTGGGCAGCCCTTCCCTGCAGGATGCGGCGGGCGTTCCCCTGAAGATTGGTGACCGAGTGACGTCAGTAAAAAGGGCCGGCGGGGCAGCATCCGCCTACGGCGGAAACCGCAGCAATACCGGAGCAGGCCCCACAGGCTGGTTTTCCAACTATGTAGTGCTCCGTGCAGACAATCAGATTTATCAGGTGAATGATCTGGATCTGGAATCCCGTCTGCTTACGGAGACAGTGATTGCAGTGAACAGTGCAGTACAGAGGACCGCCAAGCTGGGACACCTGGATTCTTCAAAACGTGTCATCGTACTTGGCTGCGGTCTGAAAGGCCTGACAGCCATAGCCATACTAAACTGTATGGGCATCTACAACATCATAGCAATTGACGGAGAAGAAGGTTCCCTCAAACAGGCCAGAGAGTTCGGTGCCAGAGAAACCATAGACTACCGTGACAAAAAAGGCATCCAGGCCGTGATGGAAAAGATAAAGAAATACTTCGGCGGAAGCCTCGCAGATGCCGTATTCCAATGCACAGCATCGCCCCTTGGACGCAGCACAGCAAAACGCTTTGCAAAAAACAGCGGCAGCATATGCGAACTGGAATACGTTCTCGGCAAGCCCAAAACAGCCGTAAGACACTACGAAGACTCCATGCCGTCAGGAGGCAGATACTACACCTCCCGCGACTACCAGGAATGCTTCGAACTTCTGAAAAAAGCTGCCCAAAAAGAAATCCCCCTCTACCGCCTCATCACCCACCGCTACCGCCTCGAAGAAATCAACGAGGCCCACTGGTCAGCCATAAGAGGCGAGGGTTTAGCAATAGCTGTATTCAACAGATAAGGTCTTTTCTATACAGCTCCTCTTTCAGAAACATGACGCCAATTCGTTCCGATCCACCGCTCCCGCCTCCCGACAGGATGCACCAAGCCCGGGGGACCGGGACGTATGGGATTTTCAGGGGCGTCAAGAAAGATGTGCTAGATTTACTTAAAGTCCAAAAAGGCCGATTGCAGGCTAAAAATATGATCTCCGAATCATATTTTTACTTTGACCTGACATGCGAAATCATCAGATTTCGGATGGCATGTCAAAGCTGCCTGCAATCGGACTTTTTGGACTTGTAGTAAATCTCACGTCTTTTGCCCGCCCCAGAAAATCCCCTACGTCCCGGTCCCCCGGGCGGCCCCTCTTACTCCATAAAGGAAGCCACAATCGTGCTTACGAGTTTTCCATCAGCCTTTCCTTTTACTTTAGGCATGAGTTCTTTCATGATCCTGCCCTTATCCTTTGCCGTTGGAGCTTCGATTCCAAGATCAGCAAGCACGCCCTTCACGATTTCCCGGATCTCTTCTTCGCCCATCATCTGCGGAGCATATTCCTCCAGAACAGCCAGACGTTTTTGGCACTCCTCAATAATATCAGTGCGGTCTTCAGGAGTCATTTCCAATGTTTCCTTCGTCTGTTTGATCTCCTTCAGGATAACCTGACTTTCTTCCTCTTCCGTTAAATCAGCGCGTTTGTCGATTGCCTTGTTTTTCAGGGAAGATAAAAGAAAAGAGAGGGCCGCCTTTCTTTCCTTGTCTCCGGCCTTCATAGCAGCCATCATAGCACTTCTTACTTCATCAATTTTACTCATGTTAAAATACCTCCGTTTTTCAATTGTCAGAATTGTGTGGGATTTGCGTGGGGGTCTGACCCCTTTGCCAAAGGGGTCAGACCCCTCTGTTGATTCCGGACTGCAGTTCATCTGCCCATGTCTGCAGATTATAAGTATGCCCGTCAAATAATTTTAAAATCACGCCGGTTGGGTTGTCCTCGTTAGCGAAGGCATTGGCTTCGTCTGTATCCACATGCATGGAAAGCGAGAATTTGGGGCTGACCCGGACGACCACATCGGAAAAGATGAGGGAACGCTCATAGCTTGTGGTTATGACGAACACAATATCATTGTCATGGACATGCGCCCTCAGGGCGTCGATGGGGGTCATGTGGATGTGCCGCTTGGCTACGATCACCCCTTCCTTCAGATCCACTTTTCCGCGGGGGCCAACCAGGGTACAGCCAGGCGTGCCGGCAATATCCCCGGACTGGCGGATGACACTCGGTATGCCCAGCCGGCGGGTATCTGTAACGGATATCTCTACCTGGGTTGCGGGGCGGAACGGGCCGAGTACGATCACCTTTTCGAAACGTCCTTTTGGACCGATCACTGTCAGCCTTTCTTTACATGCATACTGTCCGGGCTGGCTGAGTTCCTTAGTATAGTTCAGACGGGCGCCGGGACCGAATAGTTGTTCAAAGTCTTCCTGGGAGACATGGATATGCCTGGCGGAAGTTTCTATTGGAATTTTCAGGCTCATATGTTCTTCTCCATCCTGCGTGTGTTTTATATTTCGTACATATTAAAT
The DNA here is from genome assembly GCF_000190355.1 of Clostridium sp. D5. Classification (NCBI taxonomy): domain Bacteria; kingdom Bacillati; phylum Bacillota; class Clostridia; order Eubacteriales; family Clostridiaceae; genus Clostridium; species Clostridium sp. D5. The sequence goes on from NZ_GL870809.1 coordinate 1,249,860, forward strand.
ATTAGCAGAATAAAGTGAGGTTTTCAATATCTTCCTGCCGGATTTACCGTAAGGCTTATGGATATTAAGAAAGTGCTAAGAAACAGGCCGGTCAGATTGACCATGTGTTTTTGGTCATGTTAATCTGTGTTAAGAATGCGTAAAAATTCTGGTATGCAAAGGAGAAGCATGAGAGATGGGTATTAAGGATATACTTGCATTGCTGGGAGGGCTCGCGCTCTTCTTATATGGAATGCAGATGATGAGCAGCGGCCTGGAGGCTGCTGCAGGAAACCGGATGAAATCAATTTTGGAAAAACTGACATCCAACAGAGTAAAAGGTGTATTGGTGGGGGCCGGAATTACTGCGGTCATTCAATCGTCTTCCGCCACAACCGTAATGGTAGTCGGATTTGTAAACTCAGGCCTGATGACGTTAAAACAGGCTGTCTGGGTTATTATGGGGGCAAACATAGGCACGACCATTACCGGCCAGCTGATCGCACTTGATATTGGAGCCATTGCCCCGATTTTTGCAATAGGCGGTGTCGCAGCCATCATGTTTGTGAAAAATGAGAAGGTACACCATATCAGCAGTATTTTTGCGGGACTTGGTATCCTTTTTATGGGAATGGATATGATGGGAAATGCCATGGAGCCTCTGCAGAACTCACCGGCATTTATTCAGTTCATGACTACATTTAAAAACCCTCTTGTGGGAATACTGATAGGAGCCGTATTTACAGCAATCATACAGTCCTCCTCAGCCTCAGTCGGAATCCTGCAGGCGCTGGCGGGGACAGGTATGATCCCGCTGTCCAGCGCGGTTTATATCCTGTTCGGACAGAATATTGGAACATGTATTACTGCAGTTCTGGCCTCTATTGGGATGAAAGTAAACGCAAAACGTACAACGGTGATTCATCTGATGTTTAATATATTTGGCTCGGTGCTGTTTACCCTGGTCTGTATGTTTACGCCCTTTGTTTTATGGATGGAGGCACTGGCACCGGGCAACCCGGTGTCACAGATTGCCAATGTACATACGGTATTTAATATAGTGACAACTCTGATTCTGCTTCCGTTCGGAGAGTATATGGCGGGTATGGCCGTAAAGATCCTTCCTGACAGCAAAAAAGAAGAGGAAGAAGAGTACAGGCTCAAGTATATAACCAGATTCGAACCTTCATATGCGATTGGACAGGGTGCTGTAGCAATTTCCCAGGTGGAAAATGAAGTGGGGAGAATGCTGGGAATGGTAGAGAAAAATATTTCCCATTCCTATGATATTCTTATGAAATATGACGAAAAAGAACTGAAAAAAATCCGGGAGCGGGAGACTTATATTGATTATCTGAACCAGGAGATAGCCGGTTATATTGTATCGCTTATGGCAAATGAAATGTCTATGTCAGATTCGCGGCAGATCAATGGATACTACGTGATCATAAGCAACCTGGAGCGGATCGGTGACCATGCCGTTAACCTGGCCGGATATGCAAAAGACCTGAAAGACTGGAATGGTGAATTTTCGGATATTGCCAAAGACGACCTGAAAAATATGAAAAAGCAGTGCCTTGATGCCCTGCACATTTTGAACAGACAGGAAGGAGATCTTCCCGCAATTATTATGAATCAGGCAGCAGCAATGGAGCAGAAGATTGATGATACGAGAGAAAAATATTTTAAAAAGCAGATGCAGCGCCTGAAAAAAGGAAAATGCCGTCCACAGAGCGGAATTGTATTCACAGAGATCCTGACAGACTTCGAAAGAATCGGTGATCATGTTAAAAACATAGCAGAACAATATGTAGAAATGGAAAACTGACAGGAGCACGAATATTTTCCTCTATTTAACAAATACTAGTAGAAGTGCTAATGATTACTAAGACGTTAAATGGAGGAGTTTCTTTATGAAAGCTACAGGAATCGTAAGGCGGATTGATGACCTGGGCAGGGTGGTCATTCCGAAGGAAATACGGAGAACCCTGCGGATTCGGGAAGGGGATCCGCTGGAAATATTTACAGACAGAGAAGGCGAAGTCATACTTAAGAAATATTCCCCGATCGGGGAGCTGGGGACGCTGGCTAAACAGTATTCAGAAAGCCTTGCTCAGACGATGGGATGTACAGTATGCATTACGGACAACGACCAGATAGTGGCCGCTTCAGGGAGCGGAAAAAAGGATCTGCAGGATAAGTATATCAGCAAAGAGCTGGAGAAGATAATTCAGACAAGAGAACAGCTGCTGGCAAGATCCGACAGCACTAAATATGCAGCGATTATCCAGGACGAAAAAGAATTCAAAGAGGAAGTCGTTTGCCCCATTCTCTGCGAAGGGGATGCCATCGGTGCAGTTGTTTTTCTGAATAAGGATGAAAAGAAAAAATTCGGCGAGCTGGAACAGAAAGTCGCAATGAGCGCGGCAGGTTTTCTGGGACGCCAGATGGAGCAATAAACAAAAATATAAAAAACAGAACCGGTGGAGACAGCATTTTTACACTCCGCCGGTTTTTTCCGTTTATCAGATGATTCCCGGAATTCCTGTTTCTGTATGGGGTGATCCGCCATAAATGCGGATTTTTTCAGCAAAGAAAGGTATATTCCGCAAAGGACAATCATATGTTGTATTAGTACTAGTACATCGTAAAATAATTAACAGTCAGTTACTTGTTTTACGATGTACTAGATGGACGAGGAGGAATTAGATGGAGAATAAGACAAATAAGCGGCAGGGGGCTGAAGGAAAGGCGATCTGGCTTTTAAAGGCTCTTTTGAGCGCTTATGTGGTGACGGGAATCCTTCTGCTATTACTGACTCTGCTGCTTTATAAATTGAATCTGGATGAGGGAAAAGTAACAGGAGGTATTATTGCTATTTACGTAGTTTCCACTTTTGTGGGCGGATTTGTGGCAGGAAAGCTGGCGAAATTCCGGAAGTTTGCATGGGGGCTGACCATTGGAATTCTGTATTTCGGACTGCTGCTTCTGATCTCCCTTGGAGTGTACCGTTCCATGCAGGGGGGCGGGGCAAATATACTGACCACATTTCTTCTCTGTGCAGGAGGCGGGATGCTGGGCGGCATGGTATCCTGACAATCCGAGAATACAAAAAGGACATGAAGCCGGAAAATGTCGGAAAAGCGGCCATTTTCGTTCACGAAAAAAACACTTTAAAAACTACAGGCTCTGTGCTATAATGTTACGAGGTAAATACATGCCTGTAGCATGAATATAGGAGGAGAGAACATGAAACATATTAAAACACTGAATACACAGACATTAAACAATACAGTAAAAAAAGGCGGCTGCGGAGAATGCCAGACATCCTGCCAGTCAGCATGCAAGACTTCATGTACAGTAGGAAACCAGACCTGCGAGCACAAGAAATAGCATATCTGAAGTGAGAAACTGAATATAAGCACAGCATTTACACAGCGGCAGATGATCGGGTGTATGCTGTGCTTTAAGAGTATTTAAGAGTACCAATCAGGGCAGCGACCTCGGCCGCTGCCTTACGCTTGTTACCGGGAATTTTGTCCCGGAAGCGTCTGAATTAAGATGAAAGTGAGGGTATCTGTTGTGATACATCAGTACCAGAATAATGGGTATAACATTGTCCTCGATGTGAACAGCGGCGCTGTCCATGTAGTGGACAAGATTGCATATGACGTGATCGGATGTCTGGAGGCTATGAATCCTTCCCACACCGTTGAGACACTTCAGGAGGAAGCAACTTACCGCTGCCTGAAGGAAAAGCTGGGGGAGGACTGCAGCGAATCGGATCTGCGGGAAGTGCTGGAGGCAGTGACTGAGCTGACGGAATCCGGCCAGCTGTTTACAAAGGATATCTACGAAGATTATATCGGAGAGGTAAAGCAGCGCAAGACGGTGGTAAAGGCACTGTGCCTGCACATCGCACATGACTGCAACCTGGCGTGTAAATACTGCTTTGCGGAAGAAGGGGAGTATCATGGAAGGCGTGCTCTGATGTCCTATGAGGTGGGCAAAAAGGCGCTGGATTTTCTGATTGCCAATTCCGGGAGCAGAAGGAACCTGGAAGTGGATTTTTTTGGCGGGGAGCCGCTGATGAACTGGCAGGTTGTAAAAGACCTGGTGGCTTATGGAAGAGAGCAGGAAAAACTGCATAACAAGCATTTTCGTTTTACACTGACAACGAATGGCGTTCTTCTCAACGATGAGGTGCAGGAGTTTGTAAACCGTGAGATGGACAATGTAGTATTGAGCCTTGACGGAAGAAAAGAAGTAAATGACAGAATGCGGCCCTTCCGGAACGGAAAGGGAAGCTATGACCTGATTGTGCCGAAGTTCCAGAAGCTGGCTGACAGCAGGAATCAGGAAAAATATTATATACGCGGTACATTTACCAGGGAGAATCTGGACTTTTCGAAGGACGTGATGCATTTCGCTGAACTGGGATTTGAACAGATATCCATAGAACCGGTGGTTGGTGAGGAGACAGATCCATACGCCATACAGGAGAACGATCTTCCGCAGATTTTCAGCGAATATGATACGCTGGCTAAGACGATGGTGGAGCGGGAGCGAAAAGGCAAAGGGATTACATTCTTCCATTTTATGCTGGACTTAGAGGGCGGGCCGTGCGTGGCCAAGCGGCTGTCCGGCTGTGGTTCTGGAACCGAATATCTGGCGGTGACGCCGTGGGGAGATCTGTACCCGTGCCATCAGTTTGTGGGGGATGAAACATTTTTGATGGGAAATGTGGACAGTGGGATTGTGAAACCGGAGATTGCAGATGAATTCCGCAGCTGCAGTGTCTATTCCAAAGAAAAGTGCCGGAACTGTTTTGCAAGATTCTATTGCAGCGGCGGATGTATGGCCAATTCTTACAAATTCCATAATACAATCCACGATACTTATGACGTAAGCTGTGAGATGGAACGTAAGCGTGTGGAATGCGCGATTATGATAAAGGCTGCATTGGCAGATGAAGAAAGGAATGTGACTCATGAAGAAAAGTAAAGGCGTAATCAGCCTGATTCTGACGGTTGCCCTGATTGCCCTGCTGGGCTTTACAACGGTAGTTGGATTTGGGAAAACAGGTTCAGGCGCGGCAAAGAACATCAAACTTGGATTGGATCTGGAAGGCGGTGTCAGCATCACCTATCAGGTAAAAGGAGAGAAGCCGTCCCAGTCTGATATGGATGACACGATCTACAAGCTGCAGAGGCGTGTAGAACAGTACAGTACAGAAGCAACGGTATACCAGGAAGGCGAAGACAGAATCAGTATCGAAATCCCCGGTGTTAAGGATGCCAACAAGATACTCGATGAGCTGGGGCAGCCCGGTTCCCTGTATTTTATCCGGGAGAAGGACAGTGAGGGCACTGCGAACTACAGTCTGGACTCCTCAGGAAAATATAAGCTGGATAAGACAATTGAAGAGCTGCAGGAAGATGGTTCTATCGTCCTGAACGGTACGGATGTTAAGAATGCACAGGCAGCGACGACTCAGGATGACCTGAAAAATAAGGAAAACATCGTGCAGCTGTCCTTCACAAAAGACGGGACAGAAAAGTTTGCGGCAGCTACGAAATCGGCGGTTGCAGCAAAGGAGACAATTGCAATCTATTATGACGGAGAGCTGATCAGCGTTCCGAGTGTAAATACAGAGATCAAAGACGGCGAGGCACAGATTTCAGGAAGCATGACCTACGAGGAGGCAGACAAGCTGGCTTCTACCATCCGTATCGGTGGTCTGAGCCTGCAGCTGGAAGAACTCCGCTCCAATGTAGTCGGCGCACAGCTCGGTGAAGAGGCAATCAGCACCAGCTTAAAGGCCGGTGCCATAGGGCTTGCCCTTGTATTTATCTTTATGTGTTTTGTTTACCTGCTCCCTGGACTGGCAGCAAGTATCGCACTGATCATCTATACAGGGCTGATTCTTGTCCTGCTGAATGCATTTGACATTACGCTGACCCTGCCGGGTATTGCAGGTATTATCCTTGGTATTGGTATGGCGGTGGATGCTAACGTTATTATATTCGCCAGAGTAAAAGAGGAACTGACTGCCGGCAAGTCCGTAAGGTCAGCACTGAATGCCGGATTCCACAAGGCAATGTCTGCCATCCTGGACGGCAATATCACAACATTAATCGCTGCAGCTGTTCTGTGGCTCAAGGGAAGCGGTACTGTCAAAGGTTTTGCGCAGACGCTGGCTCTTGGTATTGTAGTTTCTATGTTTACTGCACTTGTTATCACCCGTCTCATCGTGTATTCATTCTATGCCGTAGGCATTCACAACGAGAAGGTATATGGACGTGTGAAAGCGGAGCGCAAGCCAATTGATTTCCTTGGAAAGAAAAAGGCATTCTTCGGAATATCGATCGCACTGATTCTGGTAGGCTTCGTATTCATGGGGATCAACGGAGGACAGGGAAAAGGCGTTCTGAATTACAGCCTGGAATTCAAGGGCGGTACGTCTACGAATGTGACCTTTGAACAGGAATACAGCCTGGAAGAGATTGATAAGAATATCGTGCCTCTGATTGAGGAAGCAACCGGCGACAATAATGTACAGGTTCAGAAGGTGGAAGGAACAAGCCAGGTCATCTTCAAGACACAGACACTGGAACTGGACAAGCGTGAAGCATTCAATAAAGCAATGGTTGATAACTTTAAAGTAAATGAAGACGAGATTACGACTGAAAATATCAGTTCAACAGTCAGCTCCGAGATGAGACAGGACGCGATTATAGCAGTTCTGATTGCAACAATCTGTATGCTGCTTTATATCTGGTTCCGGTTCAAAGATATCCGGTTTGCGACCAGTGCAGTACTGGCACTGCTGCATGACGTGCTTATCGTACTGGCATTCTATGTGATTGCAAGGGTATCCGTCGGTAATACATTTATCGCATGTATGCTGACCATTGTAGGTTACTCGATCAACGCGACCATCGTTATCTTCGACAGAATCCGTGAGGAGATGAAGACAAAGAAACGCGGAGAGGATCTGTCAGAGCTGGTAAACAGATGTATTACACGTACACTGACACGTAGTATCTATACCTCCTTAACAACGTTTGTTATGGTGGCGGTATTGTTTATCCTGGGCGTAAGCTCAATTAAAGAATTTGCACTGCCTCTGATGGTGGGTATTATATGTGGAGCTTACTCATCTGTATGTATCACGGGGGCACTGTGGTATGTGATGAAGAAGAGGAGTAAGTAAGAGGGGCGGCGGGGGCGCCTGAGAAAATCGGGATGCTCCGCTGCTGTCCGGTGAGGCTTGTGCTGATTCCGGAAACCGGCCGCTTAGCTAAGAAGCGCTAACTGCGAAAAAGCCGCATTTTATGGAACCGAGCGTATTCACTTAGAAAGCTGATGCTTTCTAAGCTCAGACGCTCTGGATAATTGATTCGGAATCAATTATCCTCCATAAAATGCGGCTTTTTCGCAGTAAGCGCTTCTAAGCACGCTTAAGGCTTCCGGAATCAGCATAAGCCTCACCGGACAGCAGCGGAGCATCCCGATTTTCTCAGGCTGGACGCATCCTTGCGGGAGGATAAAGCTTAAGGGGGGACTCTTTGACGGGAGAGGGGGGGATGGGGGTGGCGGAACGGGTGTTAATGAGCGAACGTATTTGTCGTAATTCGTCATATTACGGCATATTACGACAGGTTCATGTTGACAGGGGGATGGGTTTGTGGATAATATGGTACTGATATGTTTAATACAGATGGGCGCGTAGTGTATTCCCTGGTCTAGAGGGCGGATGATACTATGGAAAACAGGATGCCTGTAGGGGCTGTCTGTAATATATGACTTGACGGGCAGGGCGCGGTAAGCTGAAGTATTATGTTTGGCCAAGGGGCACCCCGTAATGCATGCCCTGTGGTTTGGTCTGCGGCTAAGCGGCAGAATAGTATATACCCAGAGGGGATTTCGTAACTCATGTGCTGAAGGGATACTTTGGATGAAGAAATAGATGTACGAGGAGGATAAAAGGTGGAAAAGTGGTTTGTTTGTATGAAGAAGGCGGATTTTAACGGGATCGCTGATAAGTACCATATTTCCCCGATTCTTGCGAGGCTGATACGGAACCGGGATATGATGGAGGACGGGGAGATTGAGTTTTATCTGAATGGGACGATTGCGGATTTGTATGACGGGATGCTGATGATGGATATGGATAAGGCCGTGGAGATTCTGGCGGAGAAGATCCGCGGTGGGGATGCGATCCGTGTTATCGGGGATTATGATATTGATGGAGTGAATGCGACTTATGTGCTGCAGGAAGGGATATCCAGGCTGGGCGGCGTGGTGGATACGGACATTCCGGACCGGATCCGGGATGGGTATGGGCTGAACCGTATGCTGATTGACCGGGCGCTGGAGGATGGCATTGATACGATTATTACTTGTGATAATGGGATTGCGGCTTCGGATGAGATTGCTTATGGAAAACAGCAGGGGCTTACGATTATTGTGACGGATCATCATGAGGTGCCGTATCTGGATGCGGGCGGTGAAAAAGAGTATCTGCTGCCACCGGCGGACGCTGTGGTGGATCCGCACCGGCCGGACTGCGAATATCCTTTTAAAGGGCTTTGCGGAGCGGCAGTGGCCTATAAACTGGTGGAAGCGCTGTATGAAGTGATGCAGAAAGATGTGGATGATATTGATTATCTGATGGAAAATGTGGCCATAGCTACTGTAGGGGATGTCATGGATCTGCAGGGAGAAAACCGGATTTTTGTGAAACAGGGGCTGGAAATGCTGAAGCGTACCGGCAATCCTGGACTGAAAGCGCTGATTGAGTGTACGGGGGTTCCTGTAGACAGGCTGTCTGCTTATCATATCGGGTTTGTTCTGGGTCCGTGTATCAATGCCAGCGGCCGGTTGGACACTGCGAAACGTGCGCTGGAGCTGCTGAATGCTCCCAGCCGCAGAGAGGCGGTAATGCTTGCCGAGGACCTCAAGGCGCTTAACGACAGCCGTAAGGAAATGACGGAAAAGGGCGTGGAACAGGCGGTAGATCAGATTGAAAATACTTCTCTGAAGGAGGATAAGGTTCTCGTTGTCTATCTTCCAGAGTGCCATGAAAGTATAGCAGGCATTATAGCGGGAAGAATTAAGGAACGGTATTACCGGCCCACTTTTGTACTCACACAGGGTGAGGAGGGAGTGAAAGGCTCCGGACGTTCCATTGAATCCTATAATATGTTTGAGGAAATGTGCAGATGCAGGGCGTTGTTTACGAAGTTCGGCGGCCATAAACTGGCCGCAGGGCTGTCTCTCGAGGAGGATAATGTAGACCGGTTCCGGGAGACGATCAATGAACTGGCTGTTTTGTCCGAGGAAGACCTTTTGCCCAAAGTGTCCATTGATATGCAGCTTCCGCTGGCTTATGTGACGGAAGCTTTGGTGTCGGAACTGGAGATTCTGGAACCCTTCGGCAAAGGAAATACAAAGCCGCTTTTTGCAGAAAAAAACCTGAAAGTGCTGAGGCCCAGAATTATCGGAAAAAATCAGAATGTTCTGAAATTTCAGGTGCAGGACAAACGGGGAAACCAGATGGAGGCAATTTATTTCGGGGATGCAGCGTCCTGCCTGGAGTATATCAGGCAGAAGGAGGAGATGTCTTTCACTTTTTACCCATCTGTGAATGAATATATGGGAAAGAGAACACTGCAGATTACGGTGGTAAATTATCAATAGTACTGTTTTACGTTACGCTTCAGACCGTGCCGTGCACCCCGAAGGGGGTGAACAGTAACCATATTGCGCGTTTTTACGCCTATTTATGGACGAAATAGTTTGAAAATTGTTAAAATAATGTTATACTTAAGGGTATGAAACTTACGATAGAAGAAAGGGGGAATTGATATGGCGGGAACTCCGGAATATGAATTGCTGAATAAAAATCTGGAGATTGTGGATGGGCATGCAGTGAAAGCGCCCGAAGATTATCAAGACCCTGAACAATTATATCAGGCACTGATAGCCAGAGTCAGGAAATATCACCCATCCGCAGATATTACCATGATTGAGAAGGCATATACGACGGCAAAGAACGCACATAAGGACCAGGCCCGTAAATCAGGCGAGCCATATATCATTCATCCTCTCTGGGTAGGCATTATACTTGCCGATCTTGAGATGGATAAGGAGACCATTGTTGCGGGAATGCTCCATGATGCCGTGGAAGATACGGATATGACGCTGGAGGATGTGGCCAGAGAGTTCAGCGAGGAGGTTGCGCTTCTGGTTGATGGGGTCACAAAGCTGGGGCAGCTGTCCTATTCCCAGGATAAGCTGGAGGTACAGGCAGAGAATCTGCGTAAGATGTTTCTGGCCATGGCGAAGGATATCCGGGTCATCATCATCAAGCTGGCGGACCGGCTGCACAATATGCGTACGCTGGAATTTATGACACCTGCCAAGCAGAAGGAAAAAGCCAGAGAGACGATGGACATTTATGCTCCGATCGCACACCGGCTTGGTATTTCCAAGATTAAGACGGAACTGGATGATCTGTCGCTGAAGTATTCTCAGCCGGAAGTTTATAATAATCTGGTGAAGGATCTGAATGAACGTAAGACCGAGCGGGAGGAATTTGTACAGCAGATTGTGGCTGAGGTTTCCACTCATATGAAGAATTCCCACATTCACGCAAAGGTTTACGGTCGTGTAAAGCATTTCTTCAGTATCTATAAGAAGATGGTCAACCAGAATAAAACACTGGATCAGGTTTATGACCTGTTTGCCGTGCGTATCATCGTGGATTCTGTTAAGGACTGCTATGCTGCGCTGGGTGTGATTCATGAGATGTACACGCCGATACCGGGGCGTTTTAAAGATTATATTGCGATGCCGAAAGCGAATATGTACCAGTCCCTGCACACGACTCTAATGGGGCCATCCGGGCAGCCGTTTGAGATACAGATCCGTACGGAAGAGATGCATAAGACCGCGGAGTTCGGTATTGCCGCACACTGGAAGTATAAAGAGAGCAGCGCCGGAAAGAGCGCGAAGGCCCAGGAGGAAGAGAAGCTCAGCTGGCTGCGCCAGATTCTGGAGTGGCAGCGGGACATGTCTGACAACCGGGAATTTTTAAGCCTGTTAAAGGGTGATCTGGATTTATTTGCAGAAGATGTATACTGTTTTACTCCCAACGGGGATGTCAAGAATCTGCCAAACGGTTCCACACCGGTGGATTTTGCCTATGCAATCCACAGTGCGGTGGGCAATAAGATGGTAGGAGCCAGAGTGAACGGGAAGCTGGTCAATATTGATTACAAGATACAGAACGGTGACAGGATTGAGATCCTGACGTCCCAGAATTCAAAGGGCCCCAGCCGTGACTGGCTGAACATTGTCAAGAGTACCCAGGCCAAGAATAAGATTAACCAGTGGTTTAAGAGAGAGTTCAAGGAAGACAATATCATCCGTGGAAAAGAAATGATTGCTTCTTACTGTAAGGCGAAGTCCATTAATTTGCCTAATATAATGAAGGCGAAATACCAGCAGACAGTCCAGCAGAAATACGGATTCCGTGACTGGGATGCAGTGCTGGCGGCGCTTGGCCATGGTGGTGTGAAGGAGGGCCAGGTAGTAAACCGGCTTGTGGAGGAATACGAGAAGGAACACAAGAAAACAATTACGGACGAGACAATCCTGGAAAAGATCTCCGAAGCGAATAACCAGAAGGTGCATATTGCCAAGTCCAAGAGCGGGATTTTGATCAAGGGGATCGATGATATGGCAGTACGTTTTTCCAAGTGCTGTAATCCGGTGCCGGGAGACGAGATTGTTGGTTTTGTAACCCGCGGCCGTGGGATGTCGATTCACAGAACAGATTGTGTTAATATGATCCACCTTTCTGATACAGAGAGGGAGAGACTCATTGATGCGGAGTGGGAAGAAACCGCAGCAGAGGAGAACGGTGGACAGTATCTGGCGGAACTGAAGATGTTTGCCCATGACAGACAGGGGCTTTTGCTGGAGATTACCAAGATTTTCACGGAGGCTAAGATTGATGTGAAGTCCATGAATATCAGGACGAGCAAAAAAGGAACGGCTTCTCTGGATATGGGATTTATTGTCCATGGCAGAGATGAACTGAACCGTGTGATTGAGAAGCTGCGCCAGATCGAAGGCGTGATGGATATTGAAAGAACGGCGGGGTAGAGAGATGAAGATTGAGAAATTTGTGATCGGAATAATCGGAACGAATTGTTATCTTGTACAGAACGAAGAAACAAAAGAATGCTTTCTGGTGGATCCGGCCATTTGTCCGGCAGAACTGGTGAGCCATATAAAGAGCCAGGGACTTGCGCTGAAGGCAATTTTGCTGACACACGGACATTTTGACCATATTATGGGGATTGATGGGTTCCTGAAAGAGTTTCAGGTTCCCGTTTATGCACACGAGGAAGAGAAGCTGCTGCTAAATGATCCTGCCATGAATTCTTCTGTTAATTATGGACCAGGCTACACATTTTCAAGGGCAGAGTATCTGAAAGATGGACAGAAACTGACGGTCGCGGGGATGGAGATTGAAGTGCTGTATACACCCGGACATACGATCGGCGGATGCTGTTACTATATTCCGGACGAAGGAGTACTGTTCAGCGGGGATACGCTTTTCTGGACTTCCATCGGCAGAGATGATCTGCCCACAGGGAGCTGCAGTCAGCTGATTCGGTCTATTCAGGAAAAGCTGATGTGCCTCCCGGATAAGACGCAGGTTTATCCGGGACATATGCAGGAGACTTCGATTGGATTTGAGAAGATACACAATCCATTCATATAGTGTAGGAATATAAATGTAACAGTTTAGACTTGTCTGAACTGTTACAAATAAATAACCTATAGTCAGGAATTTAATATATTATGATTGAAATCAGCAGTAAAGATACTTTATATATGTATAATTTATATCATATCACGAAAGCCTTTTTCCCGAATGAAGAGATCAGGCAGAATGTGGATGACGGGCAAGAACCTCTGGTAAGACTGGTGTTGGAAGGGGGCTCTTGCTTTTCCATTCCGGCGGATGAGGCCGGACATTCCCAGGACAGGCAGGAGATAAAGCGGCATGTTACGAAATTGACTTATGATTATCTGAGCAGCATGACCGGGCGGAATCTTGCGTGGGGGATGCTGACCGGCGTCAGGCCCACGAAGCTGGCAATGCAGAAGCTGGAAGCCGGTATGAGTGAAGAAGAAGTGATCAGATTTCTTGAAGACACATATGGGGTCAGTCCCTTAAAAGCAAGGCTCGGCTGCGAGATCGCGGACCGTGAGAAGAAGCTTCTGAAGAGGCTGGACTGCAAAAATGGATACAGCCTCTATGTCGGGATTCCATTTTGCCCCAGTATATGTTCCTACTGCTCCTTCGGTTCCTCGCCTCTGGATCGCTGGGAGGACCGGATGGATCTGTATATGGATGCCCTCTGCAGGGAAGTATCGGCAATCGGGAAGGCGGCGAAAGGCCGAAAGCTGAATACCATTTATATCGGGGGCGGCACACCAACTACACTGAATGCAGCGCAGCTGGAAAGGCTGTTAAGTCTTCTGGAGAAGGAGTTTTCTTTTGATGACTTGCTGGAATTTACGGTGGAGGCAGGGCGGCCGGACAGTATTACTGCTGAAAAGCTGGAGGTGCTGGCGCGGCATCCGGTGACGCGAATTTCCGTAAATCCGCAGACCATGCAGCAGAAGACGCTGGATGCAGTGGGACGCAGGCACAGTGTCCAGGATGTGAAGGACGTGTTCCGGCTCGCGAGAACTTTAGGTTTTAAAAATATTAACATGGATCTGATTGCGGGCCTTCCCGGTGAAAATGCGGCAGATATGCGTGATACGCTCAGCCAGATTGAAGGACTTGGGCCGGACAGCCTGACGGTTCATTCACTTGCGATCAAAAGAGCGGCAAAATTCGGTCAGGAAAACCGGAAGATAGATCTGCATTCCGAGATTGCACAGATGATGGAAGAGAGCGCTGCGGCGGCAGAAAGAATGGGGCTTTTACCCTATTATCTGTACCGACAGAAAAATATTGCGGGAAATTTTGAGAATGTTGGCTATGCAAAGGTTGACAAAGCCGGAATATACAATATACTAATTATGGAAGAAAAGCAGACAATTCTCGCGGCGGGGGCAGGAGCCTCCACGAAAATCGTTCTGCCGGAGAAGATTACCCTTGAGAACGGCAGGCAGACAAGCCTGGTGAGAATTGAGAATGTAAAGGACATTGCGGAGTATATTGGCCGCATTGATGAGATGATAGAGAGAAAAGGAGAATGGTTATGGCGTTAAAGAAAAAACCGGTTACCGGGATGAAGGACATGATGCCCCAGGAGATGGAAATCAGGGATTACTGTATCGGGCTCATTAAGGAAACTTACAAGGCATTTGGGTTTTCATCGATTGAGACTCCATGTGTGGAACACATTGAAAATCTGTGCAGCAAGCAGGGCGGAGATAATGAGAAACTGATTTTCAAGATTCTGAAAAGAGGAGAAAAGCTGAAGATCGATACGGCTCAGGATGAGGGAGATCTTGTGGACGGGGGCCTTCGCTATGATCTGACGGTACCCCTCTCACGTTATTATTCCAACAACGCAAATGATCTGCCATCCCCTTTCAAAGCGCTTCAAATGGGAAATGTATGGCGTGCTGACAGGCCCCAGAGAGGGCGTTTCCGCCAGTTTATGCAGTGCGATATCGACATCCTCGGGGAACCGGGCAACCTGGCCGAGATCGAACTGATTCTTGCAACCTCCACACTGCTTGGGAAACTGGATTTTAAAAACTTTACCATCCGCATCAATGACAGAAGATTTTTGAAGGCAATGGCGGCGTACAGCGGATTTCAGGAGACAGACTATGAGAACGTATTTATCACACTGGACAAGATGGACAAGATCGGCATGGACGGTGTGGCAGCGGAATTAGAGGATTATGGCTATGCGAAAGAATCGGTGGAAAAATATCTTCAGTTATTCAAAGAAATTACGGGGGACGTGGAAGGCGTACGTTACTGCAAAGAGAAACTGGAAGGCTTTCTCGAGGATGAAGCGGCGGCTTCACTGGAAATGATTATCACAAGCGTTGAGAGTGCGAAAGAAGCGGATTTCAGAATTACTTTCGATCCGACACTTGTGCGCGGCATGTCCTATTATACCGGAACCATATTTGAGATCTCCATGGACGAATTCGGCGGTTCCGTGGGCGGCGGCGGACGCTATGACGAGATGATCGGAAAATTTACCGGGCAGAACACGCCTGCGGTAGGATTTTCCATCGGCTTCGAGCGGATCGTCATGCTGCTGCTGGAGAGAGGCTATCAGGTGCCTGCCAGCCGGGATAAAAAAGCATTTCTCCTTGAGAAAAACATGCCCCAGGAAGGCATGCTGAAAGTGCTGAATCTGGCGAAAGAAGAGCGGGCAGCAGGACGTCAGGTCATGATTGTCAATATGAAGAAAAACAAAAAGTTCCAAAAAGAACAGCTGGCAGAGCAGGGCTACGAAGACATCGTAGAGTGCTATCGCGATTCGATAGAAAACCTGTAAATGTGAAAAATGTGTGAACGGGGTCTGACCCTTTTGCAAAGGGGTCAGACCCCTATGAAGAAAGGATGAATGGGATATGGCTGAATCAATGAATGGATTAAAGAGAACTCACCGCTGTGGTGAGTTATCCAGTGCGAATATCGGCGAAATGGTGACGGTAATGGGCTGGGTGCAGAAGAACAGGAATAAGGGCGGCATTGTGTTTGTGGATCTGAGAGACCGCTCCGGTATTCTACAGATTGTCTTTGAGGGAGATGACAAGGCGGCCCTGATTGACAAAGCAGCGAAGCTGCGCAGTGAGTTTGTAATTGCGGTTGTCGGCAAAGTAGAGGCGCGGAGCGGCGCTGTGAATGAGAACCTGGCAACGGGTGAGATTGAAATCAGGGCGGAGGAACTGCGGATTCTTTCAGAATCAGAGACGCCTCCTTTCCCGATTGAAGAGAACAGTAAGACGAAGGAGGAACTCCGTCTGAAATACAGATATCTGGATCTGAGAAGACCGGATCTGCAGAGAAACCTTATGATGAGAAGCCAGATTGCGACTCTTACCAGACAGTTCCTTTCTGATGAGGGGTTCCTTGAGATTGAGACTCCGATACTCGGCAAGAGTACACCGGAAGGGGCAAGGGATTACCTTGTGCCGAGCCGTGTCCATCCGGGCAGCTTTTACGGGCTTCCGCAGTCCCCTCAGCTCTTCAAGCAGCTGTTGATGTGTTCTGGTTATGACCGCTATTTCCAGATTGCAAAATGTTTCCGCGACGAGGACCTTCGTGCAGACAGACAGCCGGAATTTACTCAGATCGATATGGAGCTTTCTTTTGTGGAAGTAGATGATGTGATTGATGTAAATGAAAGACTTCTTGTGAAACTGTTTAAAGAGGTTCTGGATGTGGAGGTTGCACTTCCCATTCCGAGAATGACATGGCAGGAAGCCATGGACCGTTACGGTTCAGATAAGCCGGATACCCGTTTCGGCATGGAGCTTGTGGATGTGACAGAAGTGGTCAAAGGCTGTGATTTTGTCGTATTCAAGGGCGCCATTGAGAATGGGGGTACAGTCCGCGGTATTAATGCCAAAGGACAGGGCGGCATGCCGCGTAAGAAGATCGACAAGCTGGTCGATTTTGCAAAGGATTTCGGAGCAAAAGGTCTTGCTTATATCGCACTGCAGGAAGATGGAAGTATGAAGTCTTCTTTTGCGAAGTTCATGACAGAAGAAGAAATGCAGGGACTTGTGCAGGCAATGTCCGGTGAACCGGGAGACCTGCTGCTGTTTGCTGCCGACAGGAACAAGGTAGTCTGGGATGTCCTGGGAAATCTGCGCCTGGAAATTGCAAGGCAGATGGAAATCCTGGACAAAAATGAATATAAATTTGCATGGATAACAGAATTCCCGCTTCTCGAATGGAGTGATGAGCAGAACCGCTTTATGGCTATGCACCATCCGTTTACAATGCCGATGGAGGAAGACCTGCAGTATATCGATTCCGACCCCGGCAGAGTGCGTGCAAAAGCATATGATATCGTGCTGAATGGAAATGAGATCGGCGGTGGCAGTGTCCGTATCTTCCAGAATGACGTGCAGGAAAAAATGTTCGAGGTCCTCGGCTTTACAAAAGAGCAGGCCTATGAGCAGTTCGGTTTCCTTTTGGATGCTTTCAAATACGGAGTTCCGCCTCACGCAGGGCTGGCTTACGGGCTGGACCGCATGGTGATGCTGATGGCAAAGGAAGACAGTATCCGTGATGTAATGGCATTCCCGAAGGTAAAGGACGCTTCCTGTCTGATGACAGAGGCACCGAGCCTCGTGGATGAAAAGCAGCTGGGAGAACTGGGTCTGGAACTGCAAAGCGCTGAATAGGAAGGTGAGTCATGTATATTGTTGCTTATCGGCTGATTAATTTACTGAATGATTCTGAATATGATTCTACCGACGCCCATATCGCGGAGAGTCTGCTGGGTATTATAACGGAAATTGAACATATGCCTATCGACCAGGTTGCCGACAAGTGCCATATATCCAAATCCACATTGTCCAAGTTTGTAAAAAGACTGGGATTTGAGGATTACAAGGAATTCCGCGACAATGCGCGCAACGAAAAGAAGAGGGCAGGATACCATAACTACGAAGAGAAAGTCCCCATGGACAGATTCATCGAGCAATACGGTATCGAAAGATATCTGGGTGTACTTTCCGGGGATATTGAGCACTTTTTATCGGGCATAGAAAGAAATCAGATCCGGGAACTCGCAAAAGCGCTGCATGAATATAAAAAAGTAGCGGCCTTTGGCTCTGTATATTCGGAGACTGTGGCGATGGATTTTATGTATGAGATTGCCGGAGTAGGAAAATACATCAAGACCAATATCTATGATGTAAAGCAGGAACAATATATCAATGAGGCGGATGAGGATACACTCATCATCATTTTCTCAAATTCAGGACAGTATATCTATGAAAATGGAATGAAACCCCTGGACCAGTCCAGGTCTTTCGTCCGTAAAACCAAGGGCAGAATAGCCCTGATCACCTCCAATAAGGAGGCGGCATACGACCCAAGCGTCAGCTATCCGGTGCTTTATCACTTCACGACACGGGTACAGAACCACCCAATCATAGAACGAATCATAATGGAGATGATTGTCGATGAGTTTAAAAGGACTGGAGGGGGTCGCAGTACAGGCGCGTAGAGCGCCGTCCGCCGCGGGAAACGGATATAGGGGGCATGGGACGCGGGGGTACGGCTGCAAGCTGGAGTATAAGTAAAAAAGAATGAAAACCGGGGCAGACCTGGCCACATCACCCGAAGCCTGATGGCTTCGCGCGCTGGGGCCAGGAATTTTTGTGATTCGGAATCACAAAAATTACCCCGGTTTTCCTTCTTTTTTACTTTACTCCAGCTAACAGCCGTACCTACGCGTCCCATGCCCCCTATATCCGTTTCCCGCGGCGGACGGCGCTCTACGCGCTGTACTGCTGGGTGTTCCCGGGTGGGGGACGATGCTGGATGCGCTGGAAGGTACGAGGACGGGGGATGCGGAATGAATGGTGGGGGTAATGAGCTGGTGCAGCAGATATCCGCCCGGCCATTCTGATCCACTGCTCCCGTCCAGCGCTTCCTGCCGGGAAGAAAATCCGACCTCCCGACCGGATGGACCCAGCCTGTCAGGGGCGGAGGGGCTGCGGCAGGGGGGAACTTTGGGGAAACTTTTTGAGGGCATAGAGAGCGCCTTAGTATCACTTGATAAAAACCACAGCGGATGAGAAGGCTAAACTCTGCTTCCGAAGCAGAGTTTAAGCCGGCCTGAGCCGCGCAATTCATCAG
>NZ_GL870809.1:1268871-1321221 GCF_000190355.1 Clostridium sp. D5
CTCTGCTTCCGAAGCAGAGTTTAAGCCGGCCTGAGCCGCGCAATTCATCAGAATTGCGGGGTGAATGCCGGCGGTGCCTTCTCATCCGCTGTGGTTTTTATCTAGTGATACTTGGCAAACGGACCGCCGCCAAAAAGTTTTCCCAAAGTTCTCCCCTGCCGCAGATCCTCCGCCCCTGACAGGCGCCCCCCCTGCTTTTTTGTACAATCTGCATAAAAAAGTTTCCAAAATGCGAAATTTCACACGTTTTAAAAATATTCTGTTTATAATTAGGACAATCTATTATGCATAATAAATTTTATTTGAAGGGAGACAGAGTGTGGAGATGAATAAAAATTTTGAATGGCCGGATGATTATGGGAATCCTGAATGGTTTATGGAGGACCGCTTTGGGCTGTTTATACACTTTGGATTATTTTCGTCCGCGGCCAGACATGAATGGGTAATGACACTGGAACAGATTGGGAGGGATGGGTATCAGAAGTATTTTGATAACTTCAATCCGGATTTGCTGGATGCCAGGGAGTGGGCCAGGAAGGCAAAGGCAGCGGGCTTTAAATATGCGGTGCTGACAGCGAAGCACCATGAAGGATTTGCTTTGTGGGATACACAGCTTAGCGATTATAAGATTACGAATACGGCCTATGGAAGGGATCTGGTGAAGGAATATGTGGAGGCATTCAGAGCGGAAGGCCTGCAGGTAGGACTGTATTTTTCACTGATTGACTGGAATCATCCGGATTTTCTGGTAGACGGGTATCATCCGGAGAGAAATAACAAAGAATATATCCAGAATCATCCTGGCGATATGGAATCTTATACAAAGTTTATGCATGGGCAGGTCAGAGAACTTCTGACAAATTACGGAAAGATCGATTATCTGTGGTTTGACTTTTCCTATGCGAACAGAGACTGGGGTGATTCCGTAGGGAAAGGAAAGGCCGACTGGAGATCTGAGGAGCTGGAGAAAATGATCCTCTCCCTTCAGCCCGACATTATTCTGAATGACCGTCTGGATCTTGGACGGGGCGTAGGGACACCGGAGCAGTATCAGCGCAATGCGAAGATGGAGAGCGGTAAAAAGCAGCTCGTCTGGGAAGCATGCCAGACACTGAACGGAAGCTGGGGCTATGACAGAGATAATCTGGACTGGAAGACGCCTGAGATGGTGACGAAGTTATTGATTGATACTGTTTCCAAGGGTGGGAACATGCTCCTGAATATCGGTCCGAATGCCCGAGGCGAATGGGATGCAAAGACAGAAGACATTCTGGGGCAGGTGAGTGAGTGGATGCGCCTGCACGGCAGAGCAATTTACGGCTGCGGAGCCAGCGAGTATGATGCGCCGGCTGATGCGCGTTTTACGCAGAATGGGAATCGTCTGTATCTGCACCTTTTCTCATGGCCGTACCGCACACTGCTGATTGAAAAGCTGGGCGGAAAGGTTGCATATGCACAGCTGGTCAATGATAATTCTGAAATAAAGTATATTCAGGATGAAGGACTTTCCGGTAAGAGAAAATCCCATAAAGATTTGAATGCTGAGGTAACCGAGATTCATATTAAAGACAAGTTTGCGGATAACTCCCTGATGGTGACTCTGCCTGTGCAGAGACCGGATGTGCTTGTGCCGGTCATCGAGTTTATCCTGAAAGACTAGAGGAGGAAGACATATGTATTATATCCTTGCTTCACACGGGGAATATGCGAAGGCTTGCAAGGCAAGCTGCGAAATGATAACAGGGGCTGCACCGCAGTTCCATGTGGTAACATTTACGGAAGATATGACAAAAGAGTCTGTGGAAAAGGCATACAGAGCCATTCTTGCAGAAAACGGGGCCGATCAGTGTGAGGCCATTATCACAGACGTACCGGGAGGTACACCGTTCAATGCGGCGGCTCCGGTGATCCATGACAATGGGCACATTGCACTGGTATCCGGTCTGTGTATGGGAATGCTGATCGCGCTGAATACAGGTGATTCCCTGTACAATGCAATGGAACAGGCGAAAGAAACCATCATGGGAGAGGGTGTGAAAAATGCCAGTCAGCCCGAGAAAAAAACGGAGCCCTCTGAGCCTGTGGAAAAGAACGGAATCGTAAACCTGAGGCTGGATGAACGTCTGATCCACGGACAGGTGGCAACTTACTGGACAAGGACACTTGGTGCAACAAGAATCATGGTAGTTGGGGATGAGATTGTAAATGACGAGATTGGTAAAAGTGCTCTCAAAGCCGCAGTTCCGGCGGGAATGAAGCTGAGTGTGCTGACTGCGGAGAATGCTGCTAAACGTCTGAATGCAGGAATTTATTCCAGTCAGAGAGTCTTTGTGATTGCCAAAGATCCGGGAACGATTGTAAAGCTGCTGGAAAATGGCGTGAAAGTGAAAGAAGTAAATATAGGGAATATGGGAATCAAAGAGGGCAGGGAGCAGATTAAAAAATCTGTATACTGTACAGAAGAAGAGCTGCAGACAATTCTGTCCATTGAAAAATCCGGGGTGCCTGTTTACGCACAGATGGTGCCGAACGACGAGAAAAAGAAATTTGCATCTTATTTAAAATAGCAGAGGAGGAAACAAAAAATGGAAATTCAAATGTGGCAGATCATTGCATTGACAGCGCTGGCATTCTTTGCAATTTGCGAAAACTTATCCACATCAGTCCTGGCAAATCAGCCGGTTATTATCGGGACGATTGCCGGAATCATCATGGGGGACATGAAGATGGGGCTGGCTGTGGGAGCAACCTTGCAGCTTATGATTCTGGGGGTCGGTACTTACGGGGGTTCTTCTATGCCGGACTACATGACGGGATCAATTATTGGTACGGTATTTGCGGTAACATCCGGAAAAGGAATGGACTTTGGTATTGGCCTTGCAGTTCCTGTGGGACTTTTGATGGTACAGCTGGACGTGCTGGCAAGATTCAGCAACGTTTTCTTTGCAAAAAGAGTTGAGGCAGCTGTAGAAAGAATGGATTTTAAAGCGATTGGAAGAAATACATGGCTGGGCTCTCTGTCCTGGGGACTTTCCAGAGCGCTTCCAGTATTCTTAATGCTGATCTTCGGACAGAATCTGGTAAATCTGATTGTAGACTATATGCCGGACTGGCTGATGGGCGGACTTACAGTTGCAGGCGGGCTGCTTCCGGCAGTCGGTATTGCAATCCTGCTGAGATACCTTCCGGTGAAGAGCTATATCTCTTATCTTCTGATCGGATTCTTTGCCGCTGCATATTTAAGCGTTCCTATGGTTGGAGTGGCAATATTAGGTACAGCATTGGCAGTCATAGCATTTAAACAGTTTCTGGAGAAAAGCCAGAACGTAGTTGCGGTTAACACAGGATCAGCTCAGGAGGGATTGTTAGATGGAGAATTTGAAGATTAATCAGGAGAAGATTACAGATCAGGATATAAAAAGGGTCAGCAAAAGATGGATCCTGGCATCCCAGATTACATGGAATTATGAAAAGATGATGGGCGTTGGTTATCTGTATGCCATGCTGCCTATATTGAGAAAGTTATACAAAAAGTCTGAGGACTTGAAAGAAATGATGAAAAACCATGTGCAGTTTTTTAATACGACTCCGCATATGGGAGGATTTATTCTCGGAATTGATGCAGCGACAGAAGAGTCAGGCGGAAAAACAGCTAAAGAAGCGGCCAACGGTATTAAGACAGGTTTGATGGGACCATTTGCCGGTGTGGGTGATACGATTTTCGGAGTGCTGCTCCCGACCATTTTCGGTTCCATTGCAGCTTATATGGGACAGAACGGAAATGTGACAGGAGTTGTCATCTGGCTGCTTGTTAACATTGCAATCCTGATATTCAGATATTTCACAACAACAATCGGATACCGGGAAGGTACAAAACTGATTACCTCTGCAAAGGATAAGCTGGATGCTCTTACACATGCGGCAACCCTGCTTGGAATCACGGTTGTCGGCGCGCTGATCCCTACGGTTGTTAAAGCAAATGTGGCGGCAAATTTTAAAACGGGTGACGTAACTATGGAAGGACAGGCAATTCTGGACCAGATTATGCCAAGCCTTTTACCGGTACTTGTAGTAGCAGGAATTTATTTCCTGCTGGGTAAGAAAAAGATGACTTCAACAAAAGCAATTTTAATCATTATGGTGGCATCCATCGTATTCTATGCAATCGGACTATTAGCATAATTGACAGACAAAGGAGAACGTTATGGGACTGGAATTTTTTGATAAGGCAAGAGAAGTTATGGGGAAACTGGAAGAAACACAGGCAGAAAACATTCATGCCGCAGCTCTTTTGATTTCCGAATCAATCCAAAAAGGTGGAATTCTGCAGGCATTCGGCAGCGGACACTCTTATGCAGGGGCAATTGAAGTGTGCGGGAGAGCCGGCGGTCTGATTCCGAGCAAAGTCATACGTGACAAAGCAGAAGGGATGTACGAAAGCGTGGAAGGCGTTGCGCCTTTCCTGATGCGCTGTGTAGACATACAGCCCAATGATATTTTTATACTGATCTCCAACTCAGGGAGAAATCCTATGACCATAGAGATGGCAGATCATATTAAGAAAAAGGGCAATAAGCTGATTGTAGTGACGGCGCTGGAAGTATCCAGCAGTTCTACGTCCAGACATTCTTCAGGAAAACTGTTATATGAGTTTGCAGATGTTGTTCTGGACAATCAGTCTGCATTCGGTGATGCCTCTCTGGATATAGAGGGACTGGACAGCCGTGTGTGCGGTACATCATCATTCAGCACATGTCTTCTTCTGCAGCAGGCGATTTACGAGGCTGTGAAAGATATGACTGAAAAAGGCTATGAAGCGCCTGTCTATAAGAGTGCTAATATCGACGGCGGCAGGGAGTTTAATAATGTCCTGGAACAGAAATATGCGGACAGAATCTGGCATATTTAGAGATACAGAGAAAGAGAGCCGTTCTTACGGTTCTTTTTCTGTTTACTGTCAGGGATTTACGGCGGCCGTTGTTGTGCTGACAGCAGGCTGCGGGGTCATTTAAAATATATTTATGCCGCAATCCGACGGCAGAATGGAGGGTGATATGAAATTAATAAAGAATAAGGAAATATATACCGGTAATGAGGTGATTTACCAGGGTTATATCCGATTCGACCAGAAAATAGCAGAAGTAGGCAATATGGAAGATTTTGTGGAAAAAGCAGATGATGAGGAGATTGTGACAGAAGGAAATATCCTGATACCGGGATTTATTGATGTCCACAGCCACGGCGGATATGGAAAAGACAATATGGATGCTCTTCCGGAAGAGATCAGCAGTATGGTTAATAAAATGGCAGCAGAGGAAGGGATCACAACCTATTTTTGTACCACTATGACGCAGACATATGATAAGATAGAAGCGGCAATGAAAAATATAGCTTCTGCGGCAGAAAAGAATCCGATTATACAGGGAATTCATGTGGAAGGGCCTTTTATTTCTGAAAAATATAAAGGGGCGCAGGATGCATCTTTTATAAAAAAGCCTGACGAGAAAACACTGGAAGTGTGGAATAAAATCAGCGGCGGGCTGATCAGGATTGTAACTTATGCTCCGGAGGAAGCGGACGCGCAGTTTGAGGCGTGGTGTGAGGAACATAAAGTGGTCTTAAGCGCCGGGCATTCGAATGCGGTTTATAAGGAGCTTGTTCAAAGCAGGGCGAGCCATATTACGCACCTTTATAATGCACAGAGAGGATTGAACCACAGAGAGCCGGGAGTGACAGGGTATGGCCTGCTGACACCGGGAGTGAAGGCAGAGATCATATGTGACGGCATTCATATTGTGCCGGAGATGGTAAGGCTGGCGTATGAGATAAAAGGAAGCAGAGGGATTGAGCTGATCACGGATTCTATGAGAGCAAAGGGCATGCCCGAAGGCCTGAGCGAGCTGGGCGGACAGAAGGTTTATGTAAAGGATGGCACGGCCAGGCTGGAAGACGGTACGATCGCCGGCAGTGTATTGACTTTTATCAAGGCATTTCGTAATATTATGGACTTTACAGGAGCATCGCTTGAGGAAGCCGTGCAGATGAGTTCTGTGAACCAGGCAGAGGAATTTGGACTGGAGCAGAAAGGGAGGCTGGCAGAAGGCAAAGATGCGGATATTCTTGTTCTGAACGGAGAATACGAATTAAAAAGCACGTTCAGCCGCGGAAAGCTGATCTGTACTGAATAATTTGGATTGGATTTGAATAATCAGACACATTCTAAGAAATGGTAGTGAAAGGAGAAAAATAATGGGAAAGTATGTGCTGGAAGTATGCACGGACTGTGTAGAGTCTGCTATTGCAGCGGAAAATGGAGGTGCGGACAGAATAGAGCTGTGCAGCAATCTGGTGATCGGAGGCGTAACGCCCGGACAGGCGTTATTCAATCTGGTCCGTAAATATACAGATATTCGTGTACGGGTGCTTCTGCGCCCCAGATATGGGGACTACTGCTACAATGATTATGAGTTCGAACAGTTGAAAGAGGAGGTACAGATGTACCGTGAACTGGGGGCATCAGGCGCAGTTGTGGGGATGTTGAATCCGGACGGCACTCTGGATACAGAAAGAATGTCCGAGCTGGTGAAAATAGCCAGAGATATGGATGTTGCACTACACAGGTGCTTTGATGTATGTGTAAATCCAATGGAAGCCCTCGAACAGGCAATATCAATGGGGATGAAGACGATTCTGACCGGCGGGCAGAACCTGACCGGATGGGACGGACGTGAGCTTTTGGCGCAGCTGCAGGAGAAGAGTGCGGGCAGGATAGAGATACTGGCAGCCGGAGGGATTCAGGCAGATGCAATCGAGAAGCTTGTTCCGTCCACTGGAATTACCTCTTATCACATGTCTGGCAAGCAGGAGGTGGAGAGCGCTATGAAATTCCGAATGGGAGGGGCCAGCATGGGACTTCCGGAACGGAATGAGTATGTGCTATGGAAAACGTCTGAGGATGCAGTCAGACAGGCAGCAGCAGTGTTGCGGAAAATAGCGGGCTGAGGCTGTATGAAGACAGAAAAACAGAAATATAAGACTGCGATCTGATTATTAACTGTTCTGATTCAGAATAAAGCAAATCAGCCATGGGAATGATTAAAAATACTTCAGGTTTCTCCGCTCAGGGTTTGGAATATAATTTCCCGGAACCTGGGCGGATGGATTTGTTATAAAGGTATTTCTATCTACCAGTATATCCAGGCTTACTTCAAATGCGTCAGCAATCGATATCAGGATAAATATATCGGGAAGCCGTTTTCCGATCTCGTAGGAGCATAAAGTAGCCCGGTGGAGGTGAAGAATTTTTGCTAAATGCAATTGTGTCATATTACGTTCTTTTCTCAGCCGCCGTATATTTCGGCCGATCGAATCATTAGTAATCATCGCATTCCCTCAATTTCATGTGTATTTGCAGATGGAAGTGGATCCTGTAATAAGTGTCTTCCAGGCGAATCTGCAGGTATCTTATAAAAGGCGTAATGTGTCTAGTTTATCTTACGCAGTAAAGAAATACAATTGGAAAACACTGGTATCAGCCGAAAATCCATCGAATAAAGTGTGAGTGTTAATAGCGTATTCTGGCACAAATTTAAAAATATAAAAAAATATTGAAAAAATTGTTGACAACATGAACATGATATAGTATAGTAATTATTGTTCCGGTCAGGAAATACACAAGATACGCGATAGTGGCTCAGTTGGTAGAGTACGACCTTGCCAAGGTCGGGGTCGCGGGTTCGAATCCCGTCTATCGCTCTCAACATCTTTACAAGGATGCATGGATGGGTATTAAAATAATTATCTAAGTAAATTGGATGGTTATTTTAATACCTGTTTTAGTTTACCGAATTCTTTTTATTCTGTATTTCTGCCTGTCAGGCATTCAGATTTCGACAAAACTCCAGAAGGTTGTACCTTGATAATTTAATAGACTTTATACCGGAGCATGTGTTATAATGTCCACACAAAAGGTGAGGTGGTAATATGGAGGTATCAGAAAAGCGGCTGCTTAAGGCGATTTCAGATATGATAGATGAGAAATTCGACGTAAGACTTGCGCATATACCGACAAAAGACGAACTGGATGCAAGGCTGTCAGAGATGCCAACGAAAGCGGAACTGGATGCAAGGCTGTCAGAGATGCCGACGAAGGCGGAACTGGATGCAAGGTTGTCAGAGATGCCAACCAATAAAGTATTGGAGAACAGTCTGCGTAATCTTGAAAACAGTCTTCTCGAAGAGTTGGATATTGTGCAGGAGAAGGCAAACAACCATTTTGAAAAGCTTGAAAGACGGATGGATTCTCTTGAACTGACGGTCAATATGATAAAGGTTGAGTACAGCTCGATTAATTTGCTTGTTCGGAAATATACGGAGTTAGATGCTAGAGTGACAGGTTTGGAACAGAAAATTTCATAAGCGAAGGACACTGATTACAGTGGCTTTTCGGAATTATATGGATTACATAATATATGCAGAGGTATAAAGCCTGTTAAGTTATCAAGTAAGAAGACGGCGGTCCATATGCCGGCTGATTGGTTCTGCAGTAATGATGAGGTGTAAAATGGAAGAAAAAAAGGTCAAGGCAGCCCTGCTTGGACTGGGTACAGTCGGAACGGGTGTTTATAAATTAATACACAGAAGAGCGGATGTGATGGAACGCACCATCGGGGCTGAGCTGGAGATAGCCCGTATTCTGGTTCACAATATGAATAAGAAGCGGGAGGGCGTAGATTCTGCCATTCTTACAGATAACTGGCGGGAGATTCTGGAGGATGACGAGATTGCGGTTGTGGTTGAGGTTATGGGAGGAATAGAACCGGCCAGAACCATGATTTTGGAGGCCCTTCATGCAGGCAAGCACGTAGTTACTGCCAATAAAGATCTGGTGGCTGAATATGGCCGGGAGCTGCTGGATGCTGCGGAAGAGAAGCAATGTGACTTTTTATTTGAAGCTGCGGTTGCGGGAGGAATTCCAATTATCCGACCGTTGAAGCAGTGTCTGGCAGGAAACGATATTTCTGAAGTGATCGGTATAGTAAATGGGACAACTAACTATATCCTGACGAAGATGTTTGAAGATAATATGAGCTTTGAGTCAGCCCTGGCAAAGGCAACAGAGCTTGGATATGCTGAAGCGGATCCGACTGCAGACGTGGAGGGGCTTGATGCCGGAAGAAAAGTGGCAATCATGGCATCCATTGCATTTCACTCAAGGGTTGTATTTAAAGATGTCTATACAGAGGGAATCACCAGGATAACAGCTGAAGATATTGCGTACGCAAAGGAATTTGACAGTGTTATCAAGCTGCTGGGCGTTGCACATAATAGGGAGAACGGGATTGAAGTGGGTGTATATCCCATGCTATTGAACAAAGAACATCCGCTTGCCTCAGTGCGGGACTCATTTAATGCAGTTTTTGTACACGGAGATGCGGTTGATGACGCTATGTTCTACGGAAGAGGTGCCGGTGAGCTGCCGACTGCAAGCGCTGTAGTCGGAGATATAATCGATGTGGCGAGAGACCTGCAGTATGCGTGTACGGGAAGAATCAGCTGTACATGCTACAGAGAGCTTCCGGTCAAAGATTTTGGAGAAGTAAAGAACAAGTTTTTCCTCAGGATGCAGGTGAAAAACCAGCCGGGAGTTTTGGCATGCATAGCACAGGTATTTGGTGATCACAAGGTAAGTATTGCCAGGGTAGTGCAGAAGCATGTGACAGATAATCAGGCAGAACTTGTCATTGTAACAGAAAAAGTAAAAGAGTATCATTTACAGGATGCTCTCAGAGAATTAAAAGAAATGGAGAGTATACTGGAAATCAGCAGTGTTATTCGCGAATACTAGTACACTTCTGGTTATTTATGCCCCTGTTTGGCGGTCCGTCATTTTGGGCCTTTAGATAGAGGCAATAAATTGTATGGCAGATACTGAGTAAAAAAATATCAGGAGAACCGGCAGTATGGGACTCGGCTTATTAAGAGGTGTGAAGAAGTTGACACACCTCTTTTATGATGGTATAACAGTATATAGCAAGCTATATATTGCCTGAAATTACGGAAAGGAGAAAGCCATGGAGAGAAGAAACCAGCCGATAGGATTTACTATAAAACAAATCAATAACGTTTTCGAAAAAGACCTGAACGGAAAGCTGAAAACAATTGGGATAACAGCATCTCAATGTGCAGTATTGGATTATCTGTTTCACACGAATAAAGAAGAAGTGAATCAAAGGGATGTAGAACGTCATTTGAGCCTGAAAAATCCAACGGTGACAGGACTTTTAAAAAGGCTGGATGAAAAAGGTTTTATTCTCTGTGTCCCTAATGCAGCCGATAAGCGGAGAAAAAACATCTATCTGACAGAAAAAGCATACGATATCCAGCGCAGGATGGAGGCTGACCGCAGGAAGATGGACAGAGAGATGACCAGAGGGATGACGAAGAAAGAGATTGCGGCATTAAACAGAGGTCTGGAGAAGATGCTTTACAACATTGCAGATCCATAATTATAGATGATAATTTTCAGAATATTCAGAATACGGAGAGCAAAGGGGTCAGACCCCTTTGAGAAAGGAGCAGCGATATGAGCTATGCGGATAAAGTTTTTATTGGAATGTGCCGTGATATTATTGAGAATGGTACAAGTACGGAAGGGGAGAAGGTACGCCCTGTCTGGGAGGACGGTGCGCCGGCTTATACGGTGAAACGGTTTGGGGTTGTGAACCGGTATGATCTGAGAAAGGAATTTCCGGCGCTTACGCTGCGGAGGACAGGGATTAAGAGCTGCGTGGACGAGCTGCTGTGGATCTGGCAGAAGAAGTCGAATAATATCCATGAGCTGAACAGCCATATATGGGACAGCTGGGCGGATGAGGACGGCTCGATCGGAAAGGCTTATGGGTATCAGATGGGCGTGAAGCATCAGTACCGGGAAGGCATGATGGATCAGGTGGACAGGGTGATCTACGATCTGAAGAACAATCCCTACAGCCGCAGAATTATGACAAATATTTATGTGCACCAGGACCTGCATGAGATGAATCTGTATCCATGTGCTTACAGTATGACGTTCAATGTGACAAAGGAAAACAACAGTGATAAGCTGACGCTGAACGCGATTTTGAATCAGCGTTCGCAGGATGTGCTGGCGGCAAATAACTGGAATGTGTGCCAGTACGCCGTACTTGTCCATATGCTGGCGCAGGTATGCGGTATGCAGGTGGGAGAATTTGTGCATGTGATTGCGGATGCACATATCTATGACAGGCATATTCCGCTGATTGAGGAACTGATCTCCAGGGAACCGTTTCCGGCGCCGCAGTTCTGGCTGAATCCTGAAGTGAAGGATTTCTATGATTTTACAACGGATGATGTGCGGCTGGACAATTATGAGACGCATCCGCAGATTAAAAATATTCCGATCGCGGTGTAACCGGTGGGTAAAGAATTAAAAAAAGACTGACATCCATAGAGATACTGATTAACAGCCGCTAATCCGGCATCATGAATGAAGAGATATGACAGGAGGATGATTTATGAATTTGATCGCATCAGCGGATAAGAACTGGGGAATTGGATTTAAGAATAAGCTGTTGGTGAGCATACCGACGGATATGAAATTTTTCCGGCAGACGACTACCGGAAAAGTTGTAGTGATGGGGCGTAAGACGCTGGAGAGCTTTCCAAACGGATTGCCGCTAAAGAACAGAACGAACATTGTAATGACGGCAAATCGGGATTATCGTGTAAAAGATGCAGTTATTGTCCATACTTTAGAGGAACTGCTGGAAGAATTGAAACAATATCCTTCTGATGAGATCTACGTAATCGGGGGCGAAAGAATCTACCGCCAGCTTCTTCCTTACTGTGACACCGCGTATATTACCCGGATCGACCATGCCTTTCAGGCGGATACATTTTTGCCTGATCTGGATGCAATGGAAGAGTGGAAGATGACAGAAGAGGGGGAAGAACAGACCTGTTTTGACCTGGAATACAGATTCACAAAATATCAGCGGCAGGGATAAAAATGCAGCGGGTACGCTGCTGCAAAAAGGGAAGTGATGTTACATGGACAGGATTTACAGAGCAGACGGAAAAAGAACGGCTCTGCTGATGTGTCTGCTGATTCTGATGTTCTGTTTGCTGGCAGGATGTACAAAAGCAAAGCCGAAGGACGGGACAAGTCCGGGGGACGAAAAAATAAAAGTGGTTACGACTATATTTCCCCAGTATGATTTTGTCCGTCAGATTGCGGGAGACAGGGCGGACCTGAAGATGCTTCTGAAACCAGGGGAAGAAAGCCATTCTTATGAGCCTACTCCACAGGATATCATTGCAATTCAGAATTGCGATCTGTTTATCTATGTGGGCGGGGAAAATGATGAATGGGTGGAAGATATCCTGTCCTCTCTGGACACAGGGAATATGAAAACGCTGCGGCTGGTGGACTGTGTTGATACTGTGGAGGAAGAACACGTCGATGGGATGAAGGAAGATCACGGGGAAGAGGACGGCCATACGGGAGAAAGTGATGAACATGTGTGGACATCTCCTCAAAATGCGATCAGTATTGTGGATAACATCACGGAAATGCTGTGCCGGGCAGACAGCGGCAATGCAGATGCCTACAGGCGGGATGAAGAAGTATATACAAAAAAGCTTGAAAACCTGGACAGTGAGTTTCGAAAAGTAGTGGAGGAATCTGACAGAGAAACCATTCTGTTTGGCGATCGTTTTCCTTTCCGCTATTTTGCAGACGAGTATGGCCTGAAATATTATGCTGCATTTCCCGGATGTGCTTCAGACACAGAACCCAGTGCGGCCACTATGGCATATTTGATTAACAGGGTGAAGGAAGAAAACATACCGGTTGTTTTAAAAATGGAGCTGAGCAGTGACAATATTGCCAAAGCGATTGCCGAGGCGACCGGCACGAAAGTAAAGGTATTCTACAGCTGCCACAATTTGACTGCAGAACAATTTCAGAACGGTGAAACATATTTAAGCCTGATGGAAAAGAACGTAGAGACATTAAGGGAGGCGTTATCAGATGGCACTGATTAAGTGTGAAAATATTTCAATTGCATACGAAGGCCAGACGGTAGTGCATGATCTGTCTTTCCAGGTCGGGGAAGATGACTATCTGTGTATTGTGGGGGAAAATGGCTCGGGCAAGAGCACACTGGTGAAAAGCCTTCTTGGGCTGAAGGCCCCTGCAAAAGGAAAGATTATTCTGGGAGACGGCCTTTCGCAGAACGAGATCGGGTATCTTCCTCAGCAGACCGATGTGCAGAAAGACTTTCCGGCCAGTGTCTATGAAGTGGTATTGTCCGGACGTCTGAACAGCAGGGGGCTGCGGCCGTTTTATACGGCGGCAGACAAAAACAATGCCAGAGAGAATATGGATCTGCTGGGGATCAGGGAGCTGGAAAAACAGTGCTTCCGGGATTTGTCCGGAGGGCAGAAACAGAGGGTGCTTCTGGCCAGAGCCCTGTGTGCTACCAGGAAGTTGCTGCTTCTGGACGAGCCGGTGACCGGTCTGGATCCGATTGTGACCCAGGAATTTTACCAGCTGCTTCGGCAGATTAACAGAGATTCTGAAATTGCCGTTGTCATGGTTTCACACGATATTGAAAGTACCATGGAATATGCCAGTCATATACTGCATCTGCAGGAGACGGCCCTGTTCTTCGGGACCGCCGAAGAATACAGGAACAGTGAGATTGGAAAGGCATTTCTGGGAGGTGAGCAGCGTGTTTGACAAAATGATTGAAATGTTTTCCTACCCCTTTATGGTGCGGGCAGTCCTGGTGGGAACGATGGTATCCCTGTGTTCCGCCCTTCTGGGCGTCAGCCTTGTGCTGAAGCGGTATTCCATGATCGGAGACGGCCTGTCCCACGTGGGATTCGGGGCCCTTGCCATCGCGACTGCTGCAAATGCAGCCCCTCTGGCAGTAGCGATTCCGGTGGTAATTCTGGCGGCAGTCCTTCTCCTTCGAATCAGCGGAAGCAGCAAAATCAAAGGGGATGCGGCCATCGCACTGATCTCAACCAGCGCCCTTGCAGTAGGCGTTATGGTGATATCCATGACGACAGGGATGAACACCGATGTCTATAACTATATGTTTGGCAGTATTCTCGCCATGAGCAGTTCGGATGTCAGGCTGAGTGTCGTGCTCTCTGCGGCGGTGCTGATTTTATACATTTTGTTTTACCACAAGATCTTTGCCATAACATTTGATGAGACCTTTGCCCTGGCAACTGGGGTGAGAGCCAATCTATATAATACTCTGATTGCCGTTCTCACAGCGGTTACCATTGTTCTGGGCATGCGCATGATGGGCGCACTGCTGATATCCAGTCTTATCATTTTCCCGGCATTGACTTCTATGAGAGTGTGCAGAACATTTAAAAGCGTGATTATAAACTCGGCGGTCATCTCAGTTATATGTTTGTTCGTCGGCATTACCGTCTCCTATGTCTGGGCGACTCCGGCAGGTGCAAGCGTGGTAATTGTAAATATAGCGGCCCTGCTGATATATACGGTGGCGGGAGCGGTGAAGAATAAAACTTTTCTGTAGGCAAATGAAAAGGGAGGGAGTATGTTAGGAACAGCGGCAGTTTTTATGACGATTTTCGGGCTCGTTTATTTCTTCTGGAAAGAGAGCGGCGGCAGAAAAGCACTTATCTTTAAGGCACTGGCTACACTTATGCCTGTACTGCTGGCGCTGTATTATGCGGTGACCTCCCAAACCCTTCAGGCCTGGTGGACCTTTGCCGGGATTGTCTGCTATATGGCGGCAGACGTGCTTTTGGAAATATGGTTTCTGACAGGGGCTGCCTCCTTCGGTATGGGACATATCTGCCTGATTGTGGGAATCCTGCAGGCCGGCCGGAATTCATGGACGGCAATCATCTGGTTCGCAGCATTATATGGTCTCATGTTTTTTGTTTTGCGCCCCCATCTGGACAAACTGGAGGGGCGCCTGTTGGTTCCTGGCTTTGTGTATGCAGCACTGCTCTGCATCATGGCGGCCCTGATGGCAGCCTGGGGGATGCGTGCCGGTGGTGTGCCGGGGATCATTGGGGGAGCTGGCGGTATTTGTTTTGTCATATCGGATACGATTCTGGGCTGGAGCCATCTGAGTCAAAAGAAATCCCGCGGGCACAGCGCAGTACTTTTGATCCTGTACTATCTGGCAGTATATCTGCTTGGGGTCAGCTTGCATTGAAGAGAGGGACGCTTACCGAGAACCGGGACGTGATGTGTAAAGCACGTACCGCTCCGCGGCAGGCGCCCTTTTTTCACCTCCCCCGCCAGAAAGCAAGTTCATAATAATTTATCATTGACAAAGTGGGAAGCAGAAACTATAATGAATATAACTTTTATCAAAATAAAGCTTGAGAAATGCAGTGATAAGGAGGAGTACATAATTTCCGGATGCCAAGAGAGAAGGCGGCAGGTGGGAGCCTTCGTGAAGGAATTATGGAAGTAGCCTTTGAGCAGTGGACCGAACAGGTGAGGACCCCAGTAAGCTCCAACGTGATTCCTACGTTACAGGGAAGCAGTATCGGACAACAGTTCCCGTACTGGCAGAGTGCAGAGAAGATTCTCTGAATTTAGGTGGTAACACGGATTGGATATTCGCCCTAAGCTAGTAATAGCTTAGGGCTCTTTTAGCTTTAGGGACAAAATCTGGGGAAAAGAAGGAGGTATATGTATGAGACAGATTTCAGGAAACAAATTATTGGTTAAGGCGCTGAAGGAAGAGGGGGTAGACACCCTATTCGGCTATCCGGGGGCGTGTACAATTGATCTCAGCGACGAGCTGTATAAACAGGACGATATCCGGGTGATTCTTCCGAGACATGAGCAGGCCCTCGTGCATGAGGCGGATGCCTATGCGAGGACGACGGGAAAGGTTGGCGTGTGCCTGGTTACAAGCGGACCGGGGGCAACAAACCTGGTAACCGGACTTGCAACGGCCAATTATGACAGTGTACCGCTTGTCTGCTTCACGGGACAGGTGGCCAGACATTTGATTGGAAATGACGCGTTCCAGGAAGTAGATATCGTAGGCATTACAAGAAGTATCACAAAATACGGAGTGACGGTCCGCAGAAGAGAAGATCTGGGACGGATCATCAAAGAGGCCTTTTACATCGCAAGCACTGGTAAGCCGGGGCCGGTACTGATAGATCTGCCGAAAGATGTGCTTGCCGAGCTGGGCAGTCCCGAGTATCCGGCAGAGGTCAACATCCGCGGGTACAAGCCGAATACAAGTGTCCATATCGGACAGCTGAAAAAGGCAATCAAGATGCTGAATAAGGCGGACAAGCCGCTCTTCCTTGCGGGAGGCGGTGTAAACATTGCCAGAGCCAACAATTTATTTACAGAGGTTGCGGAGAAGACGAATGTACCGGTAATTACGACCGTTATGGGCCGCGGTGCAATTCCGACCAACCATCCTTTATATATCGGCAATCTGGGCATGCACGGAGCCTATGCTGCCAACATGGCGGTCAGCGAGTGCGACCTCCTTTTCTCCATAGGAACCAGATTTAATGACCGTATTACCGGAAAGCTCCATGCTTTTGCCCCGAATGCACAGATCGTGCATATTGATATTGATACAGCTGCAATTTCCAGAAACATCCATGTAGATATTCCAATCGTAGCGGATGCAAAGGAAGCCATCCTGAAAATGAAAGAATACGTTGAACCATGCGATACGGCAGAGTGGCTGGATCATATCAGTGAATGGAAGACCGGCCATCCTCTGGACATGAAGAAGCATGCGGAGATGGGACCGAAAGATATCATAGATGAGATCAACCGCCAGTTTGATGAGGCGATTATCGTAACAGACGTGGGACAGCATCAGATGTTTGCGGCACAGTATGTGGAGATCACAGAGAAGAAACGGATCATCATGTCCGGCGGGCTTGGAACGATGGGATACGGTTTTCCGGGTGCAATCGGAGCAAAGCTGGGCAATCCGGATACGCCGGTTATCGCAATTTCCGGTGACGGGGGCATGCAGATGAATATCCAGGAATTTGCAACCGCAGTGCTCGAGGAACTGCCGGTGATCCTCTGTGTATTCAACAATGCTTACCTTGGCATGGTACGGCAGTGGCAGAAACTGTTCTACGGCAAGCGATACGGCATGACGAACCTGCGTTCCGGAGCACTTTTCAGAAGATCTGACGGAAAAGAGATGCCGGAATATACACCGAATTTCGTAAAACTGGCAGAGAGTTATGGAGCAAAAGGAATCAGGGTTACCGGGACAGAAGGTATTGCTGCGGCATTTGAAGAGGCTAAGAAGAATACCAAAACCCCGACTTTAATCGAATTTATCATTGACCAGGAAGAAATGGTATTCCCGATGATCCAGCCGGGCGGAACTCTGGAAGAAATGATTGTGGACTGTTAAAAGAGAAGGGAGAGAAGCAGATGGAAAACAATACAAAAAAAAGATGGATCTCATTATATGTGGAAAACCAGGTGGGTGTCCTGTCTAAAATATCCGGCTTATTTTCCGGAAAGTCCTATAATCTGGACAGCCTCACGGTGGGGACTACAGAGGACCCGACTATTTCCAGAATGACGATAGCCACCGTCAGCGACGATGAGACATTTGAGCAGATTAAAAAACAGCTGAACCGCCTGGTGGAGGTAATCAAGGTCATTGATTTTACAGATATTTTTGTCAGGATGAAGGAAATTTTATATGTTAAGGTCAGAAAATGTACATCGGAAGATAAAGTAGAGCTTTTTCAGATTGCGGAAACATTTAAGGCGAGAGTTATCGACTACGGAAAAGACAGCCTGCTTCTGGAATTTGTCCAGACTGCCACAAAAAATGATGCAGTAATTAAGCTCATGAAAGAAGAGTTTAAGAATATCGAAGTTGTGCGCGGGGGCAGTGTGGGCATAGAATCCGTCAACATAATGGAGCGTTAAGGCGTTTAAAGCTTTAAAACCTTTAAAACCTGCGGCAGGCTGCCGGGCTTTGAATCGGCAGCGGCTCATAGGGAAGAGTATAAAAACAGAGCGCACTCTTGAATTTTGACGGGAGAAGTATTATAATTGGCTCATAAACAGTTATTTGCTGAGTGAAAGCAGAGGATCGGAGGAGTTACAGATGGATAAGAAAAACATTGACTGGGAGAACCTGGGGTTTAGCTATATCACCACGGACAAGAGATATGTAGCGAACTTTAAGGATGGAAAATGGGATGAAGGCGGACTGATTGATGACCCCAATATCACAATGAACGAGTGTGCAGGTGTCCTGCAGTATGCGCAGACAATCTTTGAAGGAATGAAAGCATATACAACAGAGGACGGACATATTGTAACTTTCCGGCCTGACTTAAACGCACAGCGTATGGTAGATTCTGCGAAAAGGCTGGAGATGCCTGCATTTCCTGCTGAGCGTTTTGTAGAAGCTGTGGAGCAGACGGTCAGGGCAAATGCGGCTTATGTTCCGCCTTATGGATCAGGAGCAACCCTGTATGTCAGACCATATATGTTCGGTATTAATCCGGTAATTGGCGTAAAACCGGCTGACGAGTATCAGTTCCGTGTATTTACAACACCGGTAGGCCCATACTTTAAAGGCGGCGTAAAGCCTCTCACTCTGTGTGTTTCTGATTTCGACCGTGCAGCACCGCGCGGAACCGGACATATCAAGGCCGGACTGAATTATGCCATGAGCCTTCATGCGATCGTGACAGCCCATGCCAATGGTTTTGATGAGAATATGTATCTGGATTCTGCAACAAGGACCAAAGTAGAGGAGACAGGCGGAGCAAACTTTATCTTTGTCACAAAGGATAACAAGGTTGTGACACCGCACTCTGACACGATCCTGCCGTCTATTACCAGACGTTCCCTGCTCTATGTGGCTGAGCATTATCTCGGATTGGAAGTACAAGAGAGAGATGTATATCTGGAGGAAGTAAAAGACTTTGCAGAATGTGGCCTCTGCGGAACCGCAGCAGTCATCTCCCCGGTTGGAAAGATTATCGACCATGGAAAAGAAATCTGTCTTCCAAGCGGTATGGAAAAGATGGGACCGACTATTCAGAAACTGTATGACACACTGACAGGTATTCAAATGGGACATATAGAAGCTCCTGAGGGCTGGATTAGGGTGATCGAATAGACAGGAGAGTATCCTGTAATTCTTAATATGGCAGGTGTTTTTTACGGCACGAAAAGAATGCCCGTTCCTTTCACTTTCTGAGAGAAACGGGCACTTATTATACGATTTTTTGCTGTCTTTGGATGTCCGCCGTTCCCTTAAATTACTATCGGATGTGGATGCACCATTCTTTCCTGCAGGAACTGCCGGCGGCCAGAGAGATCAGATCTTCCTGTTTTTCTATGTCTTCGACAACCTCCTTTCGGGAAGGGAGCGAGCTCCATGGTTCTATGCACACATAATCCACCTCAGCCCTCGGAAAATGCCAGAGTCCAAGGTATGAAAAGTCCCCGAATTCTACTTCGATTAAACGTTCAGAAACTGCGGATACTAATTGGATCTTAGATCCTGCATCTTTCAGGATAAGCGCATCGTTATCGAACAGGCTGTGACGGAGGGGAAGGGTATTGCCGGGGTGCAGTTCAAGCGGCTTATCTTTTCCGGTTACAAAGCAGTCATCTGTGAAAATCAATTGATTTGGTGAGCAGTCCGGGGCAAACTGAAGAATATAATCATCGAATTTCTCATTCTTTACAAATGGTACGTTGAACCCCGGATGTCCGCCTACGCCAAAATACATGGTTTCGCTCCCTGTATTCTCTGTCAGATATGTAATGTTAAGCCGGTTTCCACTCAGTTCATAAATAATAGAAAATCGAAAAGAAAAGGGGTATTGCTTTCTTGTTGCCTCATTGTCTTCCAGCGTCATTACCAGTCTGTCTTCCGTATGCTCCGCACAGAGCATCTCGGAGTCCTTCAAAAATCCGTGGATGTCCATATGATAGGTGTTTTCCCTGTAAACATATTTCCCTTCGGTAAGCCTTGCGATGTAGGGAAAAAGGTTCGGCGCGTGATCCGCCCAGGTGGCAGCATCGCCCTGCCAGAGGTACTCTGTGCCGTCCGGGGTGCGGATGGACTGCAGTTCCCCGCCCAGTGAGGAAACTGTAGCGCTTAAAAATTGGTTGCGGATTGTGTGATTCATAAAATATGGTCCTCCTTCATCATCAGATTTCTCTGAAAAGTTCTGTCTGCAGTGTTTCGTTCATATAATATTTGGCATTTGAGGCGACGACAACTTCCAGTTTATTATACATCAGTGAGCTGGATGGATATATTTTTTTATCCAGAAAACGGTGCAATATTTTTACCGCAAAGTAACCCTGATTGAAGGGCTCATGACATATAGTGGCTGAGATTGAACTGTTCTTCAGCCGCATGAATATATCTTCGTTAAGATCGTAGCCTATAATCACAGGGGCAGGTGTTAAATTCAGCGCCTGCACGGCATCGGCGGTTGGGACGAGTGCCGCGAGACTGACATAGATACCCTGGAAATCCGGCATATCTGAAAGCAGTTTTATCAAAGATTCGTAAACACCGGACCCATCGCGGTTGAAACGTTCGATGCGTTTGATATTCAGATTCTCGTGCTGAGAGAGCTCCTTGCGGAACCCCGTGATTCTCTGTTCGATGGAATGAACGGAATCTTTGAGCGTCAGCACCAGGATATCTGAAGGACCCGGAAGAAAACGGGAAAACAGTTCGCCGGCAAGGATTCCGGACTGGATGTAGTCGCATCCGATATAGCACAGCTGGTTGGCGGTCGGGATCTCTACGTTGATGATCACAACAGGGAATCCGCTGTTGGAGAGACGGTCGATTTCACTGGCCAGCATCTGCGGGTCATTGGGAGCGATGGCGATACCGTGATATCCCTTTTGAGGCAGAGTGCGTATGAGTTCGAGCTGCTCTTCCGGTTTCAGGATATCTGTGACAAAATAGTCCACGATAACTCCCTGTGAGGCCAAATCATTCTTTGCGGTATTGACTCCGTTCTCTACCTGTGCCCAAAAGAAAGAAGGTTTGGAAAATACAATGACCGCGATGCGGAATTCTTTTTTCATAACAAGAGAGCGTGCAGTCTCATTTGGTGTATAATTCAATTCTTTTAACGCATCCAGTACCTTCTGCCGTGTTTCCGGCTTGACGTTTGGATGATTATTGAGAACCCGGCTTACGGTTCCTCTTGAAATTCCCAGCCTTTCTGCTATTTCTGAGGTTGTCATCATAAACTCCTTTTCTTTATTCCTGCGGGCAGCCAGCCAAAGTCAAGCTTGTTTCATCTTAGCGGCCGCTGTGGGAGACATGTACCCCACAGTTCGATGTGCTGCAAATTTGATGCCCTATAGCTTGCTGCAGGGTCTTTGACTATACTGCTTGTTACATTGTAACAAATAAACACTCTAAAATCAATCAAACTAATAAAAGTAATTACATATTTTCCCAATATACAGTAAAAATTTGACTTCACAGGGCGTTAATATTTAAAGCCCGTTTATGTTGAATGTTACACTGAATTACAAAAACGTTACTTATGTCTAATGTGAGCATAACATTTGTAATATATTTGGTCAATAGATATCTTACTGATTTGTTGAAATGACGAAAAAATGAAATAATAATTGGTAAATATGCACATAAATAACTCGTTGACAAAGGATAATGTGTGCGGTATGATTGAAATAACAAATGTACACGTGTACATAAAACCAAAAACAATGTACAGGAGAAAGGAAAAGAGATATGAAAATGAAAAAGATTTGTGGAATGCTGCTGGCGGTCGTATTGGCAGCAGGGAGTCTGGCAGGATGCGGATCAGGAGCGAAGCAGGAAGAACCGGTAAAAAAAGACGCAGCAAAACAAGAGGACAGCAAAGAGAAGCTGGAAGTGTTCGGCGATAACCTGAAGTATGATCCTAATGTGGAGATTGCCGGCGGAGAGGACGTAACTTTAAACTTCTGGGTGCCGGCAGCATGGGAGGAGTATTATACGAAGTGGAGTAGTGAGTATTCAAAAATACATCCGAATGTGAGCTTTGAATTTACAATCACTTCCTTTGACGATCACTGGAAGAAGGTTCCCATGGCGATACAGTCAAAAAGCGGCCCGGACATTTTCTGGATGCATAATAGTGTGAATGAAATCATGCTTCCTCATATGGAGGCCCTGCCTGAAGATAAATTCCCTATTGACCAGGTGAAGGCGGATTTTCGTAATGTAGAGGCTAATATAGTGGATGGAAAACTCTACTATGTTGATATGGGTCTGATGACAGGAGTTATCTTCTATAATAAAGACATCTGGGAAGAAGCAGGGCTGACGGATGCCGACATTCCGAAAAACTGGGATGATTTCCGCGAAATTGCAAAACAGCTGACTGTAAAAGATGACAAAGGAAATATACAGGTAGCCGGTTTTAATACGAATAATGCAGAATACATCTGGGTTGACCTAATGTATCAGCAGGGAAAATGGTTATTTGGCCCGGATGAAGAAACACCGGTGTTTGAATCTAAAGAAGCATTGAATGCCGCACAGCTCATGTACGATATTTATAATACGGACGGCAGCGGAAGCGGAACACAGCCCAAGGGCGAAGAGGCCTTTGCAAATGGCAAGGCTGCAATGATTTACTGCTGGGGATGGGCAAGCAACTACTTCAAATCCAATTTCCCGGACTTAAACTATGGCGCATTTGCACTTCCGGTATTTGATGAAAACAGCTTCCCGGCATATGGAAGAACAAACGGAGATGTATCCGTAGGCGTAAGCAAATATGCGGACGACGCAAAAAAAGAAGCCGCGCTTGATTTCGTATTATATCAGATGTGCAATGACGATATGATTATCGAATATGATGTCTTTGATGGAATGGCTCCTTCCAAATACTCCCTGTCAGATCACCCCTCTATTCAGGAAGAGCCTGTATTAAAGGTAGAAGCCGAGATGCTGGATAAATCAATCTGGCCGGGAGCGGTTCCGGATAATTACTTCAGCGATATCCAGAAATATATTGGACAGTCTATCCTGGTAAATAAAACAGAGCCTGCAAAGGCACTGGAGGAAGCGGCAAAGATGGTTCCGGAAGGGTTGAAAGGCAGGAATTTCAAGACAGTAGAGCGCAAAGCGGCGGTTGCCGATGAAATGTCCGATCAGTAAACATAAGCCCTCCTGCAGGATATGAAGCATCAAATATGCGTCGCAGCGGGCTGCGGGGGATCTGACACCCCGGCAGCCACCGGGAACAGGGAGGCCTGATCCCGGATCACTGCCCGCGGGAATAAAGTGACGGGGCTGTGCGTACTTAAGCCCCGTAATTATGGAGGAATGACTGTGAAGCCGAATAAAAAAATAACAAGTCAAAAAGTAATGATTACAGGGACCCTGGGACTTATGGTGGTTTTTTACCTGGCATTTATGATTATACCGATTATTTATGCGTTTGTGGGGAGTTTCTGTAACTGGAATCCCATGATTGGTCAAATGGATTTTGTGGGTCTGGAAAATTATAAGACAATGCTTGGTTCGACGGCCTTTCAGAAAGCATTGGTCAATACCCTGGTGTTTACCGTTGTAGTAACCCTTTTCAGAGTGGTGCTGGGAATGCTTCTGGCCGTGCTTATCGATTCTCTGGGGTTCTTAAAATCTTTTTTTCGAACGGTTTATTTCCTTCCGGTGGTTGCATCCATGGTTGCTATTTCCCTGGTGTGGGTATGGATCTTTGAGCCGACCAGCGGAATTGCGAATCAGATACTGGGCTTTTTCGGGGTCCAGGGACTGGGCTGGCTCAAGGACCAGCATCTTGCTCTGCCCTCGATTATGATTACCACGATCTGGAAAGATGTTGGGTTTTCTATGGTATTTTATCTTGCGGGACTGAGCAATATCTCCACTTCGCTGTATGAGGCGGCAGATGTGGACGGTGCAAATATGATACAGAAATTCTTTAAAATACAGCTCCCCATGCTTTCATCCACCACGGTTCTGATCTCTGTTACCGGAATTATCAGTAATCTGCAGATGTTTGACCAGGTGTTCATGATGACGGAGAAGGCAGGCCCGAATAACGCCACACTGACGGCTGTATATATGCTGTATGACGAGGCGTTTGTAAACTACAGGTTTGGAAATGCGGCGGTGATTGCCTTTGTGATTTTCCTGATTACTCTGGCGTTTTCGGTCATACAGATGAAAACGGAAAAGAAAATATAGGAGGCGGAGAATGAAGAAAAAAGTAAGTATTTCAAAAATAATAATATACATATTCCTGCTGCTGGGAACGATCATTATTCTGTTCCCGTTTTTCTGGATGTTCTTATCCTCCTTTAAGACGATGGAAGAGATCGTAGCCTTTCCGCCCACATTTTTTCCGGAAAACCCTACGATCGCAAATTATATCAATGTGTGGAGTGAAATGAATTTTGGCCGTTATTTTCTAAACAGTGTGTTCGTGCTGGTTGTGAAAACACTGATTATACTCTATACAAGTATTTTGGGCGGTTATGTATTTTCGAAACTGCATTTCCGTTTCCGGAATGGGATTTTTCTGATCGTGCTTTCCACGATGATGATCCCTGTTCCGGTAACCATACTGTCCCTGTATCAGGAAATGGTATGGGTGGGATGGATTGACACTTACAAAGCGCTTATCATCACCGGAGTATTTAATACATTCGGAATCTTTGTAATGAAACAGTTCATCGCAGGTATCCCGGATTCCCTGATCGAGTCGGCCAGATTGGACGGGGCGGGAGAATTCCGTGTTCTGCATCAGATTATATTCCCCTTGATCAAACCCGCGCTGTCGGCTCTCGCGATTTTTATCTGCCTGCAGATCTGGAATGATTTTCTGTGGCCTTTCCTGGTAATGAACAGCGATTCCAAATATACCATACCGGTCGGACTGGCCCTCTTTAAGGGGCGGTTCTACACGGACTATGCGAAACAGCTGACGGGGGCTG
This sequence comes from Clostridium sp. D5, assembly GCF_000190355.1. Lineage (NCBI taxonomy): Bacteria > Bacillati > Bacillota > Clostridia > Eubacteriales > Clostridiaceae > Clostridium > Clostridium sp. D5. Next base: position 1,293,893 of record NZ_GL870809.1, read on the forward strand.
CGATCACAATTCTGCCGGTACTTGTTATTTACCTGTTTTTGCAGAAGCAATTTGTAGAAGGCATCACGATGTCGGGAATGAAAGAGTAGGTGAACATATATGATGGAGAATCTTGGACGCTTAGATAATTTTAAATCATATTCTATCTGCCCGGAAAATCCTTCGGGAGAAAGAAATCAGGCGTGCAGAGCCAAAAACGGTACGGGCGCCTATTTTTCAAGGAACCTGGGAGAGGGCTTTAAAATGTCCCCCAGTGTTGAAATAGAGGCGGGACAGGAATATGTGCTGGGAGAAATCCGTGGAATGGGAGAAATCAGCCATATCTGGATGACATGTCCGGTAAGCGCATGGAGAGACCTGATCTTTGAATGCTACTGGGATGATGAGGAGACCCCCTCGGTTCAGGTGCCTGTGGGAGATTTCTTCTGCAATGGGTGGTGTGAGCCAAGCCTGGTCAATTCACTGCCGATCGTGGCAGCGCCGAAAGGCGGGTTTAATTCTTACTGGAAAATGCCTTTCAAATGCTCGGCAAAAATAGTTTTGAAGAACCTGTACCATAAGAACTGCATTGTATACTATCAGATAGATTACTGTAAAGGGAATATGGGGGACGATATGGCGTGTTTCCATGCCCAGTTCCGCCGCACGAATCCCACCCTGAATAAAATTCCCCATACTATTCTGGATGGCGTTAAGGGAAGGGGATACTATGTGGGAACCTACCTTGCATGGCAGTCAAACAGCTGTGACTGGTGGGGAGAAGGAGAAGTAAAGTTCTATCTGGATGAGGATGAAGACTATCCGTCCATCTGTTCAACCGGTACGGAAGATTATTTTGGCGGCGCCTATAATTTTGAACAGCCGCCCGGAAGTTACTGTGGATATTCCACGCCTTACCTGGGGCTTTCGCAGATTATTAAGCCGGACGGAGTGTATCAGAGCCAGCAGCGTTTTGGGCTATACCGCTGGCATATCCAGGATCGGATTCGGTTTGATGAGAAGATAAAAGTTACCGTTCAGCCGCTGGGTGTGCGGTGCGGCAGCCAGTATGTCTGCCTGCAGGAAGATATTGCGTCGACCGCTTATTGGTATCAGATTGAGCCCCACGGAGAATTCCCTGCGCTTCCCGAAGAGGAAGAACGGTATGTTTCACGGAAAATTCCCTGGGAGGAAGAGTGAATGTCCCGGTGTTTGAGACAGGAGGTTGGAGATGAGATTTAAAGAGGACATAGAGATTGTAAAAAAGAGGCTGTATGCATTCTGGGACAGGGAAATTATAGACCGGGCGCTGGTATCCGTCATAGCTCCGAAGGAAAAAGGGAAAAACATTTCCATGTTTCACAATTCCAGAGATATGACAGGCGAACCGGAAGAACTGAGAAAGTACTGGGAAGACCCGGAAACGATATACAGGAACAATATGGAGAGGTTGGAAAACACATTTCTCGGCGGGGAGACGCTCCCGATTATTTTCCAGAATTACGGAACCAGCGGACACTGTAATTTTTATGGAGCTGTCCCTTCTTACGGTAACGATACCATCTGGTTTGACCCAGTGTGGGACGATCTGACCGAGGCGGAGAACAGTTACACGGAAGAGCGGCTGAAACAGCATCTGGAGATCACCCGTTACCTGACGGAGCGAGCTGGGGACAGTTATTTTATAGGGATGCCAGACAGCAGCGGGACGCTGGACGCACTGGGACATCTTTACGGCACAGAGAATGTGCTGATGGATATGCTTGCGGAGCCGGATGCAGTAAAGAATGCGATCCGGATTCTGAATGAGGGCTGGATCCGAACGAATGAAATGTTCTACCAGGTGACTGAAAAGCTGAACGGGGGCGGGGCACATGCATGGATGCATATTCTGGCGCCGGGCCGGGTGGCGCATATGCAGTGCGACATGTCGGTCATGTTCTCGAAAGACATGTACCGGGAATTCGTTGTGGATGAACTGAAGCAGCAGATGGAATGGCTGGAATACCCGGTATATCATTTTGATGGAATCGAGCAGGAACAGCATCTGGATTATATTCTGGGACTCGACAGGCTGAAAGCCATTCAGTGGACCCATGTTGCCGGCCAGCCGTCAGCGTCACACTATCTGCCGGTTCTGAAACGGATGCAGTCAGCGGGGAAAGCGCTGATTATCATGGCGCCTCCGGATGATGTGCCGATTCTGCTGGAAAACCTTTCTATAAAGGGCCTGTATATACATACGGAGGCAGATGACGTCGAGACGGCAAAAGAGATTATTAGATATGTAGAGAAAAATGGAAGGGAACAGGGATGAAGAAAGCATATAAAGAATATCAGCATCATTTTCCGGCAGTGATACGGAACCTTCAGAGAAAAGGAAATGACTTTATAATAGAAGCGGAGGATAATTATGGGGAGCCGATTGAGGTACAGCTTGCTGTGTTTGAATCCGGGATAATCAGGGTCCGGCTTGCCAGGCAGAAGTTTACACCTCCGGCCTATCCGGTAGTTTGTGAGGAAGCTCTGAAAGAGGTACAGACAGAAATAGAGGAAACAGCGGGCCAATACCGTATTATCTGCAGTGATTATCAGATTGAAATAGAGAAAGAACCGTTTGCCTTCAAGGTTTACCATGGGGACGGCAGCCCGGCCTGTGAAGAGAGTGTAAATGATGTGGACTCCGTGGGGGACGGGTATAACCAGATCCCTCCCATGGGATACAGCATGGAGGACGGCAAAGTCATGGGCATGAACCTGGGATTTCTGCTGCATTATGATGAAAATATATATGGACTTGGGGAACATTTTACGGCCTTTGATAAGGCGGGGCAGACCGTTACCATGCGGAATTTTGATACCCTGGGCTGCCGGGATGAGACGGCCTATAAAAACATACCGTTTTACGTAAGCAGTTATGGCTATGGGCTGTACGTGCACCATCACGGTATCTTTGATTTCCATATGGGAAGCGAGTCCGCCGCCACATTGAGCGCGCATGTTCCTGATACGTCCCTGGAGTATTATCTGATTGTTAAGGATTCTTTGAAGGGGATTGTATCTTCTTACGTAAAACTGACAGGGCCGGCGGTTCTGCCTCCGAAATGGTCCTTTGGGCTGTGGTATTCTACCGGTTTTAAGGGCAATTCCAGAAAAAATGTGGAAGAGGATGCGGCACGTTTCCGCCAGGAGCGAATTCCGTGTGATGTCATGCATTTTGACTGCTACTGGCTCAGAGAAGATAAATGGTGCGATTTCGTGTGGGATGAAGTACAGTATCCCGAGCGTCATACGATGATGGAAGGGCTGAAAAAGGACGGATATAAAATCTGTCTCTGGATAAATCCTTACGTGACAATTACTTCCGAAATGTATCTGGAAGGGAAAGAACACGGTTATTTTGCATTAAATGCAGACGGAGAGCCTTACCAGGCCGATTTGTGGCACGGACTGCTGTCGCCGTGTGTCCTGTTGGATTTTACCAGCCCGGAAGCGGTACAATGGTTCCAGGGGAAAATCAGGACAGTGCTCCGGGAAGGCGTGGATGTTCTGAAAACGGATTTTGGCGAGGATATCCCCTATGATGTTGTCTTTTCAAACGGAATGACGGGCAGGGAGATACGCAATGTATATTCACGGCTGTACAATCAGTCTGTATTTGAAGTGTCTGAGGAATGTAAAGGGAAAGGAAATGCCCTGGTGTGGGCAAGAAGCGGCTGTGCAGGAATGCAGCAGTTCCCTGTCTGCTGGTCGGGAGACCCCTATTCCAGCTATGAGGGAATGGCATCCACGCTGCGGGCAGGACTTTCCATGGCTATGTCGGGCGTCCTCTTCTGGAGCCATGATATGGGCGGATTTTATGGGGAAGTAACGAAGGATATCTTTATCCGCTGGTCCCAGTTTGGACTGTTTACCTCCCACAGCAGGCTGCACGGCACGACCACAAGACAGCCGTGGGCATATGACGATGAGACCAAAGTGATTTTGAAGAAATTTGTGGATCTCCGCTATGAATTAATGCCGTATATCTGGAAAACGGCTTCGGAATGCGTAAGAGACGGAGTTCCTTTCATTCGGCCAATGGTACTGGAATATCCGGATGACAAAAATGTTAGGGCAATCTATGACCAGTATTTCTTCGGAAACGACATCCTTGCGGCGCCGGTATTTGGCGGAGATATGGCCAGAAGAGAGGTATATCTTCCAGAAGGCGTGTGGGTGGAAATGCTTGGAGAAAAGCGTGTATTCGAAGGCGGCGGGTGGTATGCATTTGAGTGCCCGTTGGACTATATTCCGTTATTCAGAAGGCAGGATGCGGTCATCGAAACCGAGGATGTGAAAATGTATGTAGATCAGGAAGCGGGCTCTGAGGACATCCAAAGCGGCTGCGGTCCGCAGGAGATAGTATAAGGGGGAAGGTGCGCATGCAGGATTATAAAAGCCAGGCTGCCTATATCCGGGAACTTGCAAAACGTATGGCAGAGCTGCCCGGTACGGAGGAAAATAGCAGAAAAAGGCAGCGCTGGGCAGACCACAATGACCTGAAGTCGAGACAGCAGCCTTTATTATGGATTTGCCCGGACGATGACGGAGGATGGCTGGAACTGGTGCCGGAAGCCTCTCTTCGGTGTGAAGATCCATTACTGCGGGATATGGAGAATAAAATAAAAAGATACCTTTACCAGAACCGGTACTTTCAAGATGATTTTGTTTTTGAAAGCCGCCTGTATTTTACTTATCCCGGAATCTATACCGGCTATCTGTATGGGAATACGGAGCAGAAAACGGCCTGGGGAATCTCCATCGTAAAACCGCAGATCGGAGAGAAAGCGTATCATCTTGATAATTTTTTGAAAACAGAGAAAGATTATGAGCTTCTGCTGAACCACGAAGTGGATTTTATCCCCGATCAGAATAAAAAAGGCGAAATGCAGGAGATCATCGAAGAAACGTTGGATGGAATATTGGGTTATGAATTCCAGCTTCCCTACAGCGTGCTGGTACAGAGCCATTTGATCGAGATGGTGCACCTGCGCGGGCTGGAGAATCTTATGTATGATCTGTATGACGAGCCGGATCTTTTGAACAGCGTATTCCGGCATATGGGTGAGAGTAAGGCCAGGCTTCTAAAGCGCCTGGAAGAAAAGAGGCTGCTTTTTGATAACCGGATCAATATCTATACAGGCTCCGGAAGCCTTGGCTATACGAATGCCCCCTGGAAAAAACCGGAGGAAGTAAAGCTTAAAGATATGTGGGGATTTGCAGATGCACAGGAATTCAGCAATGTATCTCCGGATATGTTTGAAGAGTTTGCCATAGCAAATCAGAAAATCGGCCTGAATCTTTTCGGGAGGGGATGCTATGGCTGCTGTGAGCCTCTGGACCATAAGTATGAAGCTATTTACAGGCACATAACAAATATCCGGAGGCTGAGTGTGAGCCCCTGGTCTAATGTGGAGGAAGCCGCAGAAAAAATCGGACAGAGGGCAATCTTTTCATGGAAACCGGATCCGGCCAAAGTCTGCACGGGATTTGACGAAGATGAGATGAGGAAGTACCTGAAGCAGGTTGCTGATAAGACGAAAGACTGCTTTGTGGAAATTATTCTGAAAGATATCCGTACGTGCGGAAACACGAATGAACACCTCGTGAATTTTATCAGGCTGGCAAGAGAAGTTTTTGCGTAGAAGCCGGAGATAATAAAAAATAGAGCATCATATTTAATCTCAGGCAGTGGAAGACGTAGGAGGATGAGCGGCATGAAAAAATCAGGGATTTTAAACGGAGATATCTCAAGGATACTCTCGTATATGGGGCACACAGATACCATAGCCGTAGGAGACTGTGGACTGCCCATACCAGTGGAGACGGAAAGGATCGACCTGGCTCTGAAAGAAGGGATGCCTTCTTTTATGGATGTGCTGGAAACCGTGTCAGATGATATGAAAATCGAAAAAATTGTTCTGGCTGAGGAGATCAGAACGAAAAATCCGGATGTTCTGGAACAGATTCTCAGACTCTGTGAAAGATGCCAGGGGGAGTGTGAGGTGGAATATATTTCTCATGAAGAGTTAAAGATCCGGCTTAAAACGTGCAGGGCGGTGATCCGTTCGGGGGAAGCAACCCCATATGCCAATATTATTCTGCAGTCCGGGTGCAGGTTTTAGATGATGATGCAAATATTACAGTCATGAAAACGGATTAAATAAGCGGTTATACTATGAATTGTTCACAGTACAACCGCTTTTTAGAATTATATAGAGTCGGGCTTGGGGTCATAAGTTAAATACCCGGGTTGCGATACTGAAGTATACCAGGATAGAGCAGGTATCTACCATAGTGGTAATAAGCGGGGAAGCCATAATCGCCGGGTCAAGGTTTACTTTTCTGGCCAGCAGCGGAAGGATACACCCGATGAGCTTGGAAAGGACGATCGTGATAACCAGGGAACACCCGATTACCAGCGCCAGCATCGTGTCATGGTACATGATCAGGATCCGGATTCCGTTGGCTACAGCCAGCGCGACTCCCACGATGAGGGAAACACGGAATTCCTTAAAAACTACTTTGAAAAGATCGTGGAACTGAATCTCATTCAGCGCAATTCCCCGTATAACCAGTGTTGCACTCTGAGAGCCGCAGTTTCCGCCGGTATCCATCAGCATGGGGATAAAGGAAACAAGCAGCGGGATCGCCGCAAATGCATCTTCATATCTTGTGATGATGGTTCCCGTAATTGTCGCGGAGAACATCAGGACCAGGAGCCAGGCAATACGGTGTTTTGCGTGGCTGAACACGGAGGTTTCAAAGTAGGACTGCTCACTTGGGCTCATGGCAGCCATCTTCGTGATATCCTCGGTAGCCTCTTCCACCATGACATCCATGGCATCGTCAAAGGTGACAATTCCCACCATCAGTCCTTCCGCATCCAGTACCGGGAGCGCAAGGAGGTCGTATTTGCGGAAAAGCTGTGCTACTTCCTCTTTATCAGTATGGGTGCTGACAGAGATGATTTCCGTTTCCATCAGATCTTCGATCAGCATGTTGTCATCCGATGTCATCAGTTCTTTGGCTGTAACGATGCCGATCAGCTTTCTTTTATCGGTCACGTAACAGGTGTAGATCGTCTCTTTGTGAATTCCTGTTCTTTTGATATGAGCCATGGACTCCTCAACAGTCATAGACTGGCGCAGCCCCACGTACTCCGTTGTCATAATACTTCCGGCGCTGTCATCTGGATAATTCAGGAGAAGGTTAATCATATTTCTCTCTGACTGACTGACCGTATCCAGAATTCTGGTGACCAGATTTGCCGGAAGCTCCTCCAGAAGGTCCACAGTATCATCCATATATAAATCATCCAACAGTTCTTTTAATTCTTTTTCGGTAAACATTTCCACCAGATAAGTCTGAAGGGAATTGTTCATATTGGCAAATACCTCTGCCGCTTTGTCTTTGGGAATCAGGCGGAAAGCCAGAGCCAGCTCCCTGTCATCTAAGTCGGAAAGAAGGGAGGCTATGTCCACTTCGTTCATGACATCCAAAATACTCCTTACAGCCTTGTATTGATGCTGCATAAGGAGTTCTACAAATATAACTTTGTCCATCATAATTACATCTCCAATCTGTATTCAATTCTAGCTGCTTCTGCGAATGATAACTGGCACCAGCGTCCATAACCTCACCACCTTTCTGAATAATATATTGTAATAAAAAACCGCCACTGCCTGAACAGTGACGGAATACCAGTATACCCGTATATAAAAATCCACCGTTCAAGCTTTAGCATCACAGGGCATATCAATTGCATTAGGTTATGCCTTCACGACATAGCCTGCTAACCAGCTTGTTGTGTCTCCACAATCTCGCGGCAGCAATCTCAGGAAAATCCAAATCCCTGTGGTAGCCTCACCTACCGAAATGTTTTATTTAATTATCCTAACCCATTGTAGAACAACATAAGAGATGTGTCAAGAAAAAGTTCTACCGGGGGTGACTGAAATATTTCATGTTTTAAGGCCAGATCCCCCGCATATTTTTGGCATCGATGACGCGCTTAACCGAGATCAGATATGCCCCTGTACGCAGGGAAACTTTCTTTTCCCTTGCGATATTCCATACGGATTGGAATGCCTGGTCCATAATTTGTTTTAGCTCGCCGTTTACGTGCTCCTCGCTCCACGAAATGGACTGGATATTCTGTACCCACTCGAAGTAAGAGACGACAACACCGCCTGCGTTGGAGAGGATATCGGGAACAACGACGATTCCTTTTTTATCAAGTATCTTATCGGCATCGATGGTGGTTGGTCCATTTGCTGCTTCAACGATAACCCTGGCCCTTATCTTATCTGCGTTGGATGTGTTGATCTGGTTTTCCAGTGCAGCAGGGATCAGCACGTCTACATCGAGTTCCAGTAATTCAGCGTTGCAAAGACGGACCACATTGTCTGCGTGATATCCTTCCAGGAGGTTTCCTCTTTTCCGGGACAGGTACTCCAGGATGGAAGGAATATCCAGGCCATCCGGGTTGTACAGGGCGCAGGACACGTCGCTGGCAGCGACGATTTTTAAGCCTTCTTCAAAAAGAAGCTTTGCGGACACACTGCCTACATTTCCCATGCCTTGAATGGCGACTTCGGTATTTTTGGGATTCATCCCCAGGGCTTTTAGAATGTTCAGGGCAGTAATCATGACGCCGCGTCCTGTTGCCTCGTTTCTTCCCAGGGCGCCGCCAAGTTCAATTGGCTTTCCAGTGACAACACCGGGGACGCAGTGGCCTTTCAGCATGCTGTATGTATCCATGATCCAGCCCATAACATTTGCATTTGTACCAACATCAGGCGCGGGGATATCCTGATCTGGTCCGATGATGGGGGCAATCATGGCTGTGAAGCGCCTTGTCAGGCTTCGAAGCTCGCTTTCTGAGAGCTTTGTGGGATCGCAGATGATACCGCCTTTTCCGCCGCCGTAAGGGATATTAACGACAGCACACTTGAAGGTCATCCAGGCTGCCAGTGCCTTGACCTCGTCGAGATCAACATTCTGGTGATAGCGGATGCCGCCCTTTGCGGGGCCCCGGGATGTTGAGTGCTGCACACGGAATCCTTCAAAGACTTTAACACTGCCGTCGTCCATCCGGACAGGCACGGCAACCTTCAGTTCTCGTTCCGGGTATTTGACTGCCTCATAGTCGCTTGGGGCATAGCCAAGTATTTGGGCTGCATTGCTTACAACAGAGAGCATATTTTCATAGGGATTATATTTTGCATTCATTCTATTTCCTTCTTTCTCGATTTAAAATTTCAGCAGGGGCGAGATGTCTGCAAGTTGACATCCCGGGTTCAAATCGCATGCGCGCATCAGGAAGTTCAGTTTATCAATCCGTTCACCGGAGCGGGGAGCTCCATTTTTTATGAAGCCAACCTGAAGCCCTACGGCGAAATCCATAACTACATCTCCGATGACGCCTCCGGCTCTTCCGGAAGGAATAGCAAGCAGATCATGTTTCTTTGCGAAGGTATAGGCATTCATCGCCTCTGTGATCGTGCCGACCTGATTTGGTTTTAGGATAAAACCATCCAGAGCGTTCAGCTCATAAGCTCTCTTCAAACGATCTAAGTTTGTTACGATAAAATCATCTCCGATGATATTCGTCCTGGTAATTTCCTTGTGTGCTTTTGGATAGGATTCCCAATCTTCTTCATCCAGCAGATCTTCAATAAATACAAAATTGAATTTTTGGGTCAGCATCTTCACATAGTCGATCAGAGCATCGGCAGTCACACTCTCTCCCTTTAGGTGGTAGGTATTGTTCTTCCGGTCGTACATTTCACTGGAAGCACAATCGAAAGCAAAACCGATTTTTCCTGTGTAACCGCACTTTTCGACTGCTTCAGAGATCAGATTCAAATTCACTTCCGGATCGGCGGATGGTGATGCATATCCATAGGAAGGCGCAACCTCTGGTTTATGTCCCAAATACTTTGCGATTACTTTTTCCAGTTCCTGGAATGTATTGATGCCCATTTCAACTGCTTCGTAAATGCTCGATGCACCGTAGGGCATTATGATAAACTCGTTGAATGGCTGTGTTAAGTCTGCGTAATGACCGCCATTTATTACGTTAAAGCTCGGAACTGGCACCGTTTGAATGGTATCACCGGCGATGTACTGGTATAAAGTCTGATGGAGTGCCTCGGCAGCAGCGCGAAATACTGCGATAGAAGTGGAGTAAATTGCGTTTCCGCCCAGGCTCCTCTTTTCTGGTGTGCCATCCAGATCGATCATGATCTGATCGATTTCTTGTTGTTTGGTGACATCCATACCATATAAAGCAGGAGCGATCAGATTGTTTACGTTGTCAACTGCTTTATGTACACTCAAACCATGGTATTCGTCAGGATTGTTATCCCGCAGAACATAAGATTCAAACATGCCTACCGAAGAACCGGTGGGGGCACATCCTCTGCCGAGATAGCCGTCCTCGGTCATAACATCCACCTCCACCATCGGTCTGCACTTGCAATCTACAATTTGCCGAGCGTGGATTGATTTAATTTTTGAACTCATAATCTTAACCCTCAACTTTCGGAATGTATAGTACGTTAAAATCACAGAGGTTTGTTCCTGTATTTCCCGTAAATACAGTGTCCCCTATTTCTTCTAATGCTTCATAGCAGGCATGGCCTCGAAGTGCGGCATATACATCCACGCCTTTATCAAGCGCCTGCTGATAGCTGCTGGAGTCACAAATACCTCCGGCTACAGGAGTGGTTCCATCTGTTCCTTCGGAGTCAATGGACAGCATGCAGGCCCCTTTTGTCTTTGCTGCAAGGATAGAAAAACTTAAAGTCAGTTCCTGCCCCGGCCCGCCATGTCCGGTGATTGTGCTGTTGTCTAGAATTTGTGTTGTGGTTTCGCCTGAGCTTAAAATGATACAAGGAGGCTTGACTGGATTGCCATATGCCTGCGCTTCTCTGGCGATGGAAGCAAAGAAGGAACCGGCGTCTTTACTTTCTCCTTCTAAAAAGGAAGAAAGAATGATAGCTGGTATACCCATCTCTTCTGCGATCTCCTTTGCATAAATGCAGGAATCTGGCAGTGTGTTTAGCAGAAAATAGGTATTGTCCGGAAATGCTTTTGGCGTTTCTCCTTCTGGCCCGACATTCATGATATAATCGACAACATTTTTAGGAAGCCGTTCAGCGACATCGTAGTCTCGAATGACTCTTCTGGCATCTTCTAAAGTAGTCTTGTCAGGTCCCATGGGAGTACTTGCATACTTTTCATAGGGCACGCCGATATCACCGGTTGCTGGATTGCCCACGGCATCGCTGATACCAAAGCCGATTAGTTCTGCCCCGACAGACTGGATCCGTTTTGCGAGCATCCCACCGTTCATGGCGGAAATGTGACGACGGATGGAATTGATCTCGTAGATTCCGGCACCGGATTTCAGCATGACATCTGTAGTTTTGATTTCGTCTTCCAAAGTGATTCCCTCAATAGGGCAGCTCATAAGTGCAGAACTACCGCCACTGATCACAACGATGAATAAGTCATCCGGTCCGGCATGATCTACCAGATCAAGGATTTTCAGGCAGGCTTTGTAGCCGGCTTGATTTGGTAATGGATGACCGCCTACATATACATCTGTGTTTTGGAAGCGATCTGTTTCTTCCGCAACTTTGACGATTGCGATCCCTTTGGTCAATTTTTCACCAAGAACTTCATCTACGGCCATTGCCATATGGTTGCAGGCTTTCCCTGCTCCGAGCAGATAAATATGTTTCTTTTTAGATAAGTCCCATGATTTTGATCCGATATGCAATATATTGCCATCTAGTTTCATAATACTTTTTATGCGGTGATACGCATCAAGACGCTGCAATGTCCTATCCGTGATTTCTAGGACCACCTTCCTTGATTCCACATCTCCATGGTCGATCAGTGTATCATAATTCTTGATTTTTTTCATAGATAGAATCTCCTTTATTTCTGACAACTATTTGGTTTGAAAATATTAAATAAAACAAAAAACAAGAGAAAAATAAAAGAATGTATTAAATTATACTTGAAGTATATTGCGATATATTAAATATGTCAATATGAATTATAGAAAACAAAATCATATTAGTATAAATGCATAAAAAATACGTGCAAAAATTGGTTAAAAGAGAAAAGTGAACAAAAACAGGATAATTTAATTGACATATGCAATATATCAATATAAAATAAATGTATTAAATAAAACATTTTAAGAGAACGAAATGAAAGATCAAATTGAATTAAGAATGGAAGGAGAAAAAACATGGCACACAAAACAGAATTTCTATATTTATCAGAGCAAGACACCATTGCAGCAGGGGTTCTTGATGCGGAAAAATGTATCGACAATGCAGAGGAGGTCTTTACTTTATTAAGTCAAGGGGATTATTTAATGGGAGGCAGCAACCATAATAGCCACGGTATGGGTATTGTATTTCCGAAAGAAACTCCATTCCCTAATATGCCGGTTGCGGGTCCGGACAGGAGATTTGTAGCAATGCCAGCTTATCTGGGTGGTCGTTTTGATGTATGTGGAAATAAATGGTATGGATCTAATGCCGAGAATCCAAAGAAGGGGCTGCCGAGATCTGTTCTGACTGTAACCCTTAATGATAAGGATACAGGAGAACCGCTTTCTTTTATGTCAGCCAATCTTTTGAGTGCCGCCAGAACGGGAGCTGTTCCTGGCGTGGCTGCAAGGCATCTTGCGAGGAAAGATTCAGAAGTGATAATGGTACTTGGATGTGGCCAGATCAATCGCTCATGCTTACGTTCGATCATGACACAGCTGCCTAATATTAAGAAAGTTGTGTGCTTTGATATTTTTGAGGCGGCAGCACAGAAGTTCCTGGAGTGGGAGAAGGAAGAATTAGGAGTTGACGGTGTTGTGGAACTGGATCTGGAAGCAGCATTGAAAGATGCAGATGTGATCACAGTCGCAGCTTCAAGATTAAAACCATTATATGTGAAAGACGAGTGGATGAAGGATGGTGTTACACTGCTGATCACAGGTCCAATGCAGACAGATGACTCTTATTGGATGAATACCAAATTGATCTATGATAATGTAAGACTTCATGAGGCTTATGTGCAGGAAGCGATTGAATCCGGGGATAAAGCAGGTTATTATAAAGGTGTGATCGGAGGTCCTATTTATACCTTGATTGATGAAGGCAAAATGCCACCGCTTGCGGAGTCTACCAGTATCGGTGAAGTGATCATGGGAAGCAAACCAGGCAGAACAGATGAGAAAGAAAGAATTACATTTGTTGCTTGTGGTATGGCTACATTTGATGTGGGTCTAGGGTATGATCTATACCATACTGCATTGAAGGAAGGGATCGGAACGAAATTAACGTTATGGGATGATCCGTATCAAAAATAATGTGCGAAGGGAGTAATGAAAAGTGTCTCTATCTTTACTTATTATGATAATATGCTTTTTACTGTTAATGGTAATCGGCCTGCCGATCGCATACAATTTGATCGTCACAACGCTGGTTTATACATTGGTCGCGGGATTTGATCCAATCCAGATGGCAATCAAAATGTATGGAGGAATGAACAGCTTTTCGTTTTTGGCGGTTCCGTTTTTTGTATTAACAGGGCAGCTCATGCTGAGGGGTGGTTTGCTGGAGCGGTTGATTAGGTTTGTAAATGCATGGTTCGGACGGTTTAAAGGGGCGATTGCGATCGTTACGATCGGTGCATCTCTGTTGATGGGATCGATCGTGGGGCTTGCAGTGGCATCGGCAGCATCTCTGGGAGCATTTTTGATTCCGATGATGAAAAAAGAGGGATATTCAGCACCGTTTTCAGCGGCTGTCATGTCCTCGGCTTCCTTGCTCGGACCGATCATGCCTCCAAGTGTTTTGATGATCCTTTATTGTACGGCAGTAGGAAAGACCTCCATTACAGGTATTTTTATGGCAGCCGTAACACCAGCTATTCTGATTGCTCTGTTGCAATGTATGGTGGCGCATCATGTTGCCAAAAAGAGGGATTATGCGTCTTATGGTAAGACGACCTGGGCGGAGAAGATGCATGCGACAAAGGCGGCGATTCCGGCACTGGTTCTCCCAGTGATTATTCTGGGGGGTATATTCAGTGGTATTTTCTCTATCACTGAGGCATCTGGAGTAGCAGTTGTCTATAGCGCTATTCTTGCATTCTTTGTGAACAAGAGCGTGAAGTTAAAAGATATACCGGATATGATTATTGAAGCAGCTTCAACATCTGGTCTAGTATTGATCTTGGCAGGAGCGGGAACTGCAATGGCATGGGGAATCGCCAATGAACGGGTGATGGATATGCTGATCGGGCCAATGTCAGCCCTTCCGCCATGGGTGTTCTTGTTGATTGTGAATATAGTGATGCTGATCTGTGGGATGTTCATGGATGATTATGCATCTACGGTCATACTTGCACCGATCATTGGACCGATCGCATGGGCTCTTGGAATCAATCCGCTGCATATCGGAGTAGTATTTTGCGTTAATCTGGTCGTGGGACTTGCGACCCCGCCATTTGGAATCACCTTATTCGTTACAAGCCCTGTAGCGGGGGTAAAATTGGAAGAAACGGCCAGAGAGTCCCTGCCATTTTTGGCAGTGACGATCGGAGTACTGCTGTTGATTACGTTTGTGCCTCAGGTGGCACTTTGGCTTCCGAATTTGATGGGGTATGCAGGATAAGGATAGGATATTTAATTATCATGATGCTATTTAGTATCTAAAAGATGTTATATAAGGAGAGAGATTATGAAGAAAAATATGAAACGATTTTTAGCAATAGCTCTTGTTTTCTGTTTTGGTGTTGCAGTAGTCGGATGTGAGATGAAGACCACGAACAGCTCTGGCGGTTCATCGGGCGGAGGAGCTGCAGACGAGGATGTTTCCGGAAGTTACGTGATCCGTATCGCATGTGAAAACTCCGAAACCTATCCTGCGACTCTTGGTCTCCAGGTGATGAAGGAATATATTGAAAAAGAGACAGATGGTAATGTTGAGGTAAATATTTATGCAAGCGGCCAGCTTGGAGGAGAGGAAGAAACTCTGGAGCAGGTGGCTCAGGGCTCTTTGGAAATGGCGGTTGCATCTTTTGCTCCTGTGGTGACCTATGATCCGGAATTTGAAGTCATGGATATTCCGTTTGTATATGATACATATCAGGAGGCGTGGATGGTATTAGACAGCCACATTGGTACAGACATGTTGAATTCTTTAAAAGAATGTGACATGATCGGCCTTGCATTTATGGAGAATGGTTTCAGACAAGTGACGAGCAGCAAGGCACCGATCACAGGCATGGCGGATCTGAAAAGTCTGAAGATTCGTACGATGCAGAATAATAACCACATGGAATTCTTTGCAGCACTTGGTGCAAACCCGACTCCGGTAGCTTTTTCTGAACTTTATATGGCACTCTCTCAAAATACTGTAGATGCTCAGGAGAATCCGATTGCAAACGTTACAGATAAGAAACTTTATGAGGTACAGAGTTATTTATCACTGACAAAGCATATCTATGATGCAATGCCGTTAGTCTGCAATCTTGAATTTTTTGAAAGCCTTCCTGGAAAATATCAGGGTATCGTGAAAACAGGAGCCGTACTTGGTATGGAATACAGCCGGTTCTGTAATGCAGAGAGAGAAGAACTGATCTTAGATGAAGTGATGAATCTCGGAATGAAAGTAAATGAGTTGGATGATGCGGCGCGTGAAGAGATGAAAGCTGTTGCGCAGCCGGCAGCGATGAAAACAGTTGTAGCGGATATCGGTCAAGATAAGGTAGACGCATATCTTGCTGATGTTGAGAAGGTACTTAATGAAATTAGCGATTATTGATCGGGAGAGGGTAAGAAATGGTTGAAGCATTTGACAAAGTAATAACGGTTCTTTATAAAATTATAAAGGTGATTTTGTGTGTCGTCCTGCTTGCGATGGTTGGTATATTGATGGCTCATATTATTTTCCGTTATGTCCTGAACAGCTCTCTGACCTGGTCAGAGGAACTTTTAAAAATTTTGCTTGTTTGGTTTGGGATGATGAGTGTGGCGATCTTAGCTGTTCGCAGAGAGCATGTATCAATCGTGGTTTTTAAAGAGCATATGCCAAAGAAAATGTCCGCAGTCCTTACAAAGCTGACACGGATAATTACAGTTGTGATCTGCCTGATCGTGATCTATGTCGGGATACAATATGTACTTGCGGCCGGACATCGTCCGACACCTGCACTTCGTCTGCCATACGGATATGCATATGCATCAATTCCGGTATCATTTGTCTTTGTAACGATTTTTGAACTTCGTAATCTGATCGTAGATCTGACTGGAAAAGGTAAATATGCGGCAATTGAAAAGCAGGAAGAAGATTTGACAGGTGGTAGTGATATGAAGCTGGATTAAACAGAAGCGGATTCTTATGTTGCTGGTACAGCGGTTTTTTATGCGGATAGCAGAGAAACGCTGTACCAGTTTTTGTTTGGAGAGATGTGGAAGATGTATCAATTAGAGAAGAAAAAGCAGTGGATTTATAGGGATCGGGAACTTGATATAAAGGCTACAGTACCCCCGGGCTGGAAAGCGGTCAAATTGGAGACGCCGGAGTTACCGGCTCTGCAAGATGAGGAAGCGGTAAAAAGGTCGATCAAATATCCTGGTTATGGAGAATCGGTAAAAAATTTAGTTGTTGAAAAAAATGCGAAATCTGCATGTGTTTTAGTATCGGATGCAACGAGAGCGGTTCCCACCGCACGAATGTTGAAATATGTGGTGGAAGATCTGGTCGCCGCGGGCATTCCTAATGATCAGATTTACGTTTTTGTAGCAATTGGTGTCCATAGAGAAGCAACGGATTTGGAGATGAGGAGTTTTCTTGGAGATCTTTATGGCAAGATATCCATAGAAAATCATACACCATTTGACACATCTAATTTGATCTGTTTGGGAGAGACAAGTCGCGGTACACCTATTTGGGTGAACAGGAAAGCATATGATTGTGATCTGCATATTCAGATCGGAAAAGTGGAACCCCATGAATTTGCGGGATTTTCAGGTGGACGAAAATCTGTTTTGCCGGGCATCAGTGCGGAAGAAACAATCGTGATCAATCACAGGCCGAAAATGATCCTATCGGAAAATGCAGCGATTGGGGTGCTGGAAGGAAATCCGGTCCATGAGGACATGGTGGAAAGTGCGGAAAAATTCAGGATTGACTTTGGAGTAAACTGTATCATCAACAATCGGCTGGAGCTTTCGGCAGTTTTCGCAGGGGATATGACGAGGAGTCATTTGGCGGCGATAGAATATATCAGAAAATATCTTGGTGTCAAGATGAAGGCTCCGGATATTTTGGTAACTACACCGGGGCAGCCATTGGATATCGATTTTTATCAGACGGTAAAGACACTGATCGCTCTTACGGAAGTTCTTGATAAAAAGACGAAAGTGATATTATACTGTGGATGTCAGGAAGGAGTGAATTCGGAAGATATGCTGCGAGCTTTTAGAAGTGGTGAGAGCCTTGAACAAGTAATTTCTTATACAAAAGAACATTATAAAATTCAAATGGATCATGTATTGTTGCTTTCAAAGATCTTGAAGAAAAATGTTGATATTTTTGTATGCTGCAAAAATGTTTCGGACGAAGAAATCAGACAGATGTTCATGACCCCTTGTAAAACACTCCAAGATGCGATTGAGGAGGCGGTTAAGCTTACAGAGAAGAAAGAAGGCGAGATTCTTTTTTATCCGAGACCTCAGACTGGATTGCCGGTTTTGGAATAAGGATTCATTCTTTTTTAGACGCTGCAGTGCTTGGAATGAAAAAAATTCCAAGCACTGCAGCGTCTTTCATAACCCTAGGTAAAATCCTTGGTTTAGAATAGATTCTGTCCGTTCGAGAACTCTTTGTGACTGCGCATAATTCTTCTGAGCGATCGCGGCAATGAGATAATTGGAAAGACTTAGAGGTGCCGCGTAAGAATTTTTGTAGGAAAGGCTGGAAATGGAACAAGGCAGGATGACGTCGCCATATCCCTGGACAGCGCTATAGTTTTGGCTGGTAAAAAGTATGATCGTGACCCCTTCGTTTTTCAGCCATGAAAGTACGGTGGTACTTAGTTTTGAGTATCGGGGAAATAGATAAGCAACGCAGACATCACCTGGCTTTGCACTTACGATCTCTTCTGGATATAACATTCCTACAGATTGAATCAGATGAATGTTTTCCCGAATTTCGCTTAAACGGGAAGCGGTGTAGTAGGATATGGAGAAGGAACTTCTCATTCCCAATACATACACAGTAGGGGCGGCAGAGACCAGATCGATCACCTTCTGAAGATCTTCCACATTTTGCGCCTCCAGTGTAGACTGAATGTTATGGATATCGTTTTGGAAAGAGTCGGCTAATAACGTGTTTGCCGGATAGTCTTTATGGAATGATAATCTTTCTGGAAGGCTGACTTTTGTCTGAAGCCCGCTTTGGATATCTTTTTGCATTTCTGAGTATCCTGCGTATCCAAGCGCTCTTGAAAAACGTATGACGGTCGTAGTGCTGACGCCAATGCGTTCTGCAAGTTCTTCTAACGTACAGAATGCAATGGAGTTTAGGTTATTGGATAAATAATCTGCGATCATTTTTTGAGAGCGAGTAAAATTACTATAATTATTGTTTAAGGCTTGTAAAAAAATTGACATATCAAATCCCCTGTTTATGTGTAATATATGTAGATTCTAACATTTGTCGAAAGGGGTGTCAACGAATGAAAAGAAAACGTTGGCTGCGTTGCTAGGAAATAACATAAAAATCTGGATTGTAGAATTAATTTCTGGTATGATTGAAAAAGAAAGAGAGGTGCTGTGTATGCCATTGCCAAACAAAGAGTTAGCGTTTGAAAGGACATCAGCCAAACAGAGGGTATACGAGACCGTAAAAGACTGGATCATTGAAGGACAGTTTAAACCTGGGGAAAAGGTTTCGGATGTTGAGATTGCAGATTATTTTAAAGTCAGCAGGACTCCGGTACGTGAGGCGCTGCAGCTTTTGGAATCGCAGAAATTGGTGAAATCTTATCCGGGGAAAGCGACAATTGTAACAGAGTTAGAGACAGACGATATTGAAAAATGGTATCTGCCGATGGCCATGCTGCAGCAGATGGCGATCACACTTGCGGTAGAGAAGATTACACCGTCTCATATAAATCAACTCAAAAAGCTGAGTGATGTGTTCAAAGAGTGTATAAAAGAACAGAAAAAGCCCATGCCGATATTAAAAGCGGATAAGGCATTTCATAGCTGTATATTGGAGGCTGCTGGTAATGAATACATTACGGATTTCTGCAATGTGTTGTGGATACATATTCAAAGATTGGAATACAGCTTCTTTCGGGACACGCCTTTGGAAGCATCTGTGGAGGAGCACGAAAGGATGATCCAGGTGCTGGAAATGAAAGACAGTTATCTGGCTTCTGTACTTGCAAAGGAACATTGGGATAGAACTGCATTGTCGATCCGCGAGTTGAATAAACACGAGTAGGGGATCTGATGGAGAGGGAAACGGATCTATTTTATTTAGGATCCGTTTCCCTTTGCGCTCCATTTGGCAATCTCCGCGATCAGGCCAATGTGCTTTTTGAAAAGGTTGTCATTCCGGTTGTCATTCCCTCCAAGACTTCCGTGCAACAGTTGTCTTGTGCCGGACGGTTATGATATACTATATAAGTTATGACTGAAGGATTTTAGAAAGATCGGGAGGCTTATACGTGGAGGCTTATACGAGTTTTGCATCCGTGTATGATACGTTTATGGATGATGTGCCCTATGAAGAATGGGGAGAGTATCTGCACGGGCTTTTAAAAGAATATGGAATCAATGACGGCCTGGTACTGGATCTGGGCTGCGGAACGGGGACGATGACGGAGCTGCTGGCGGATCTGGGGTATGACATGATCGGGGTGGACAACTCTGAGGATATGCTGGAGATTGCGCTGGAGAAGAAGGTGAAGTCCGGACACGACATTCTGTATCTGCAGCAGGATATGCGGGAATTTGAGCTTTATGGGACGGTGCGCGCAATTGTCAGTATCTGTGATTCTGTGAACTATATAACGGAACCGGATGAACTGCAGCGGGTGTTTTATTGGGCTGATAATTATCTGGATACGGACGGGGTTTTTATTTTTGATTTTAACACAGAATATAAGTACCGGGAAATCCTGGGAGATACTACGATCGCCGAGAACCGGGAAGAGTGCAGTTTTATATGGGATAATTATTATTATGAAGAGGAGCAGATCAATGAATATGAGCTGAGCCTGTTTATAAAGGAGGATGTACCCTCTTCGGACGGCGGTGAGAGATACCGCAAATATCAGGAGACACATTTTCAGCGGGGTTATACCCTAGACGAGATGCTGGAACTGGTGCAGGCATCCGGGCTTAAGTTTCTGGCTGCGTACGACGCATTTACCAGGGAAGCGCCGGGGGCTAAGAGCGAAAGAATCTATGTGATTGCAGGAAAAGGAAAAAGAACAGGAGAATAGACATGGAAGATTATATTGTAAGAGCAACCGCTGCGAATACGCAGATCCGTGCATTTGCGGCATCGACAACAGAACTGGTGGAGCAGGCAAGACAGCGCCATAATACTAGCCCGGTCGCAAGCGCGGCCCTGGGACGTCTTCTGACGGGAGGCGTGATGATGGGAAGTATGATGAAGAATCCTACCGACATCCTGACGCTTCAGGTGAAGTGCGGGGGACCAATCGGCGGCCTTACCGTGACCGCAGACAGCCAGGGGAATGTGAAAGGATATGTGAACAACCCGGATGTGATTCTCCCGGCAAAGAATGGAAAACTGGATGTCGGAGGAGCACTGGGGCCGGGATTTTTAAATGTCATTAAAGATATGGGGCTGAAAGAGCCATATTCCGGGCAGACTGTTCTTCAGACGGGAGAAATAGCGGAGGATCTGACCTACTACTTTGCCACCTCGGAACAGGTACCGTCTTCTGTGGGGCTGGGTGTTCTGATGGAAAAGGATAACACCGTCAGATGTGCGGGAGGATTTATCGTGCAGGTGATGCCTTTCATCGAGGACGAAGTGCTGGACCGCCTGGAAAAGAATATTCAGAATATACAGTCCGTCACAGCAATGCTGGATAACGGCCATACCCCGGAGGACATGCTGGCACAGGTGCTGGAGGGACTTGACCTGGAGATTGTGGACACCCTTCCTGTACAGTTTTCCTGCAATTGCTCCAAAGATCGGATTGAGAAAGCGATTATCAGTATCGGGAAAAAGGATATTCAGTCTATGATTGAGGACGGCGAGGATATCGAGGTGAAATGTCATTTCTGCAATACCGCTTATAACTATACGGTAGAAGAATTAAAAGAGCTACTGGAAAAGAGCAGATAGACAGAGGAAAAGAATTAAAAAGGGTCAGACAGGCAGAAGGAAAAGAGCCGTAAAAGATAACAGGCAGGCCTAAGCAGAAGCTTTTTAAGAACAGACAGGCCGAAGCTTGGGCAAATAAAAAGAAGATATAAGGAGGACAGGCATGAAACAGGGATTTGTGAAGGTTGCGGCAGCTACGCCGGATATCAGGGTTGCAGACGTCACATACAATACGAAGAAAATCTGTGAGGCGATAGAGGAGGCAGACCAAGAGAGGGCAAAGATTCTGGTATTTCCGGAGCTGTGTATCACCGGTTATACATGCGGGGACTTGTTTACACAGGATGTACTTCTGCGGGATGCAAAAGCAGCGCTTCTGAAAATAGCCGGGTTTACGGCGGATAAAGATATTTTGGTCTTTGTGGGACTTCCGCTCAGTGTGGACGGAAAGCTCTACAACGTGGCGGCTGCACTGAACCGCGGCGAGGTGCTGGGGCTGACAACCAAAACATTCCTGCCGAATTACGGCGAGTTTTATGAGATGAGGCAGTTTACCCCGGGGCCGGATGCGGCAAGAGAGATTCTTTTTGACGGGAGCCTGGTTCCGTTCGGGCCTCAGATCCTTTTCCAGGCAACAACTATGGAGGAACTGATCGTATCGGCCGAGATCTGTGAGGATGTATGGTCCCCGATTCCGCCCAGTATTCAGGCAGCCATGGAGGGCGCCACGGTGATCGTGAATTGCTCTGCCAGCGATGAGACAATCGGAAAGGGCCGTTACCGCAGAGAACTGATCCAGGGACAGTCCGCAAGGCTGATTGCGGGATATATCTATGCCAATGCAGGAGAGGGAGAATCCACCACCGATCTTGTATTCGGCGGCCACAATCTGATTACGGAGAACGGGGCAGTCTTAAAAGAAGCGAGACGTTTCCGCAACGATATGATATATTCTGAGCTTGATATTTACCGGCTGACCGGAGAGCGCCGGAAGAATACCACATTCAAGACGACCGGAGAGCGCAGACTTATTCGGGTGCCTTTTTATATGGAATTGGAGAAGACAACTCTTACCAGACATTTTCCGAAGCATCCGTTTGTTCCGGTCAATGAAAAGGAACGGGCAAGAAGATGTGAGGAAATTCTGACGATTCAGGCCATGGGGCTAAAGAAGAGGCTGGCACATACCCATGCCAGAAGCGCCGTCGTGGGGATCTCAGGCGGCCTGGACTCTACGCTGGCGCTACTTGTGACCGCACGTGCCTTTGAGATGCTGGGAAGAGATAAAAAAGAGATCATTGCTGTGACAATGCCCTGTTTTGGAACTACGGACAGAACTTACCAGAATGCCTGCAAGATGGCGGTTCAGCTGGGGGCAGGGCTTCGCGAGGTAGGGATCGCCGATGCGGTAAGCATTCATTTTCGGGATATCGGGCACGATCCAAAGGACCACAGCGTAACGTATGAAAATGCACAGGCCAGGGAGCGGACACAGGTACTGATGGACATTGCAAATGAGATGGGCGGCATGGTAATCGGTACGGGCGATATGTCAGAACTGGCTCTGGGATGGGCAACTTATAATGGAGACCATATGTCGATGTACGGGGTCAACGCGTCCGTACCTAAGACGCTGGTGCGCCATCTTGTAAAATATGCGGCAGATGTGACACCGGATGAGCAGCTGAAGGAAGTGCTTTATGATGTGCTGGACACTCCGGTGAGCCCGGAACTGCTTCCACCGAAGGATGGGAATATTGCGCA
The DNA here is from genome assembly GCF_000190355.1 of Clostridium sp. D5. NCBI lineage: Bacteria > Bacillati > Bacillota > Clostridia > Eubacteriales > Clostridiaceae > Clostridium > Clostridium sp. D5. The sequence goes on from NZ_GL870809.1 coordinate 1,317,085, forward strand.
GAAGACGGAGGATCTGGTGGGGCCCTATGAGCTCCATGATTTCTTCCTGTATTATCTGGTGCGGTTCGGCTATGAGCCGAGCAAGATCTTCCGTCTGGCAGCGGAGACATTTGAGGACAGCTATGACAATGTTACGATACTGAAATGGCTGGAGACGTTCTGCAGAAGATTTTTCTCCCAGCAGTTCAAGCGCTCCTGTCTGCCGGACGGGCCGAAGGTGGGAACCGTAGCTCTTTCACCGCGGGGGGACTGGAGGATGCCGAGCGATGCGTGCGTGGCTGTCTGGCTGAAGGATCTGGAAAATATTTCACTGATGGATTAGAGTGTGTTTGAGATACTTGGTATGTACAATTGGGGATAAGGAGGATTTTAAGGATGAAGCTGATCAAAACGGAGGAGGCAGAGGGATGTGTGCTGTGTCATGATATCACACAGATTATCCCCGGTGTTACAAAAGATGCAGTGTTCAGAAAAGGTCATGTTGTGACGAAAGAGGACATCCCGGTTCTGTTGTCTGTCGGCAAGGAGAATCTGTATGTCTGGGAAAAACAGGAGGGAATGCTTCACGAGAATGATGCCGCCGAGATACTGCGCCAGGTATGCCAGGGAAACTATATGGAGCCTTCCGAGGTGAAAGAAGGAAAAATTGAACTGACGGCATCCTGTGACGGCCTTCTGAAGGTAGATAATGCGAAGCTGAACCGGATCAATGGCATGGGGCAGATCGTGGTTGCCTCCCCCCATGGGAATTTCCCGGTCAGAAAAGGGGATAAGATCGCGGGAATGCGTGTTGTACCGCTGGTAATTGAGGAAGAGAAGATGGAGCAGGTGAGACAGGCCTGCGGAGAAGAGCCTGTTTTTCAGATCCTTCCTTTCCATAAGATGAAAGCGGGAATCGTGACAACCGGAAGCGAAGTGTATTATGGAAGAATCCAGGATAAGTTTACTCCTGTGGTGATTGAAAAGCTCGAGGAATACGGGATTGAGGTGCTAGGCAATACCGTATGCAATGATGATTCGGATATGGTGACCGAAGCTGTCAGGGGGTGGCTTGGCCAGGAGGCGGATCTGGTAGTCTGCACCGGCGGGATGAGCGTGGACCCGGACGACAGGACGCCGCTTTCTATCCGTAACGCTGCGGATGAAGTTATCACATACGGGGCGCCGGTTCTGCCGGGGGCAATGTTCATGCTTGCCTATGCCGGGGACGTACCTGTTATGGGACTGCCGGGATGCGTCATGTATGCAAAACGCACCATCTTTGATCTGGTACTTCCGCGGGTTGTGGCGGGAGAGAGGCTGAAAGAAGAGGATTTTTCAGTGCTCGGACAGGGCGGTTTGTGCCTGTCATGTCCGCAATGTACATTTCCGAACTGCGGGTTTGGGAAAGGGGTTTAGCGAACGGGCTTTAGTTCAAAATGAATATAAAGAAATTTAAGTATGCAGCAAATATACACCATATCAGATAGGGGATCTGTAAATAAGCAGCTAGAGGGCTGACAATGTTAAACTGCCTTATCATAATAATTAATATAAAGATTAACGCAATGAGCCAGACAAAAGCAAATAGGTAAAGGTTCAATCCGAAGAAGATAATACTCCAACAAAAGTTAAAGAATAGCTGTATTCCATAGAATAGTAATGCCTTAGATTTATGGGGACTATTTGAAGAATAAATTATATATGAGGAAATGCCCATTAATATGTAAAGTATTGTCCATACGATGGGAAAGATAAATCCTGGTGGGCTAAAAGCTGGTTTATCTAACATAAAGTATGATGACATATTTCCGCTAAATAATGCAGACATTGAACCAACGGCTAATGGAATAAGTATTGATATAATAAGAGCACTTTTATTTCGTATTTTCATATACTGGTATGCCTATTGATTATATTTAGTTAAATATATGTAATAAAATTATAATTATAACTTTTCAATTCCCGTACCAAGATACAAGATACACGAATCCAATCTCATCCGCAGTTCCGGTCTGGGCCCCCATCAAGGAACGGGTTCTCCTACCGGTCGGATGAACCAGCTTACCGGGAGCCGGGACGGACTGTGAAAAGCACCTGTCCTGTTGGAAATGCTTTTAGCGAGCATAGCAGCAGTTAGAGGAAATCCGCGAAATCAGCCAGAAAAAAGTTGCTTCCGAAGCAACTTTTTAAAACGCTTGAGGCGTTTAATCATCAGATTAAACGGTGAATGCGTTTGGTTCTGGCTGATTTCGCGGATTTCTTCTTACTGCTGCTTGGCGCAGCGGCTGCATTTCCAACAGGACAGGTGCTTTTCACAGTCCGTCCCGGTTCCCGGTAAGCGTCCCCTCTTCATCCCCTCCCCCCAAATTAAACCTCGTAACTCCACATAATCATATTGACAGTAAAATTCAGAAATGTTAGGATAATATATATAAATAATAAAATTTAAGACTACTTATATAGGTTCATAATCGGATGGACGTTTCTACCAACTACCGGAATAGTTGACTATAAGTATCTGCAGAGGTATCTCTGCAGTTACTTGTGCGGCAGAGATGCGGGAAGGAGACGTCAGGAGATGAGTGAATCTATTTTTATTTTAAAGGGAAATATTGTGTACAGCAGGAGTGCAGAGGAACTGGAGATATGTGAGCATGGCTATCTGGTCTGTGAGAACGGACTGGTGAAGGGTGTGTACCAGACTCTGCCTTTTGCATATGGAGGATTTCCGGTTACCGATTATGAGGACCGCCTGATCATACCGGGGCTGGTGGATCTGCATGTGCATGCACCGCAGTATTCATACCGGGGACTGGGCATGGACATGGAGCTTCTGGAATGGCTGGAGACGAATACATTTCCGGAGGAGGCGAAGTTCAAGGAGACGGAATATGCGAAAAAAGCATACCGTATTTTCGTGGACAATATGAGAAAGGGGGCCACTACCAGAGCCTGTATTTTTGCCACAGTGCACAGGGAGGCAACACTTCTTTTAATGGATATGCTGGAGGATGCGGGCCTGAACACCATGGTCGGCAAGGTGAATATGGACAGAAACTGCCCGGATTATCTGCGGGAGGAATCTGCAGAGTGGTCTGCAGCGGAAACTGTGGAATGGATTAAGGATGTGCTGCATAAGAAATATAAGCACACGAGACCGATCCTGACTCCCCGCTTCACACCGAGCTGCACGGACGAACTGATGGAGAAGCTGAAGATGATCCAGATGCGTTATGAGCTTCCGCTGCAGTCCCATTTATCAGAGAATCCGGGGGAGATCGCCTGGGTGCAGGAGCTCTGCCCGTGGTCGGAGTTCTATGGGGATGCTTATGATAAGTTCGGCCTGTTTGGCTCTGATTGCCCGACGGTTATGGCCCACTGTGTATATTCAGATGACCAGGAGATTGACAGGATGAAGGCAAATGGCGTCTATATTGCGCACTGTCCGGAATCCAATATGAATATTGCCTCCGGCGTAGCTCCGGTGAGAAAGTTTCTGGAGGAAGGACTTCATGTGGGGATGGGAAGCGATGTGGCAGGAGGTTCTACGGAGAGCATTTTCACGGCCATGGCCCATGCCATCCAGGCTTCCAAGCTCCGCTGGCGGTTGCAGGATGACTCCTTAAAACCACTGACCGTGGAGGAAGCATTTTATATGGCGACAAAGGGCGGCGGAGAATTCTTCGGCAGGGTCGGAAGCTTCGAGGAAGGATATGAGATGGATGTGGTTGTGCTGGACGATTCAAGACTTGCACATCCCCAGCCGCTGGATGTGAAAAAACGTCTGGAGAGGATGATCTATTTTTCGGATGACAGAGAGATCTATGCAAAGTATGTGGAAGGCAGCAGGCTGTTCTAATGGAGAGCCTGTAATGTGTGTGCCAGGCATGGCACTAATCTAGCTAGTGAAAGTCTAGTCACGGGTATTTACCGCCAAGTGTAGCGGAGCGCAAGTTGGCATCAGTAATGATGTGGATGAAGGAAGCGCATAGCAAAGTTCACGAGCCTACGAACAGAAACTTGATAAGGCGATGAGGTGGGTAAGGTTGCACATCAAACCAAAGCCCGAAAGGTAAACGTATAACCGAAGTTGTAAATCAAGAGGTTGTGGAATGAAAGATTAGTGCCTTACCCTTGGGAGGCCCTACCCACACA
>NZ_GL870809.1:1322342-1327160 GCF_000190355.1 Clostridium sp. D5
ATATGAATAGAAAATATGAATGTGGATTCGACCATGAATCAATCTATAAAGTTGCAAACTCAAGACTTGGATGGTACAGACAGAGTGGAATGAACGTAGTTAATTTTATCATTAGCCCAATGGTGCTTGAAACAAAAATAAAGGACGGAGCTGGTTTGCTCAATCCTTTAAATTATTATCTAAGATAAGTTGGAATATAAGTTGTAGAGCCGTATACGAGACCCGTACGTACGGTTCAATGAGAGGGAAATAATGCTAGCCATTATTTCCCTACTCTATTAATAATATGATGCGGAGGTGGAAATATGGAGGAAAGGGAACAGATCGTAGGGAAGAGCGTAAAGCGTGTGGATGCTTTTGAAAAGGTAACGGGGCGTGCAAAATACACGGATGACCTGTGTGATAAAAGCGCTTATGTGGCTAAAATCCTGCATTCTACAGTTGCCCACGGTATTGTGAAAGCAGTTGACACGAAAGAGGCGGAGAAGATCCCCGGAGTGGTTAAGGTTGTGACATGCTTTGATATTCCTAAGAATTATTTTCCGACGGCGGGGCATCCCTGGTCCACGGATCCTGCACACCAGGATGTGCAGGACCGTCTGATCCTGACGGACCATGTGCGGTTTTACGGGGACGATGTGGCTGCTGTTGTGGCTGAGAATGAAGTGGCGGCGTCCCAGGCTGTGCGTGCGATTCGGGTGGAGTACGAGGAACTGCCGTTTGTGCTGGATGTCCAGAAGGCGATGGAGGCGGATGCGCCTCTGATCCACGAGGAGTATCCGGGAAACATTCTGAAGCATACTTCGATCCGCAATGGCAATTATGAGGAGGCCATAAAGGAGCCCGGACTGGTCAAAGTGGAGGGCTGGTATGATACACCGACGGTACAGCACTGCCACATTGAGAATTTTATCTGCTATGCCTATATGGAGCAGGGGCGGATTGTGGTCGTCTCCTCTACGCAGATTCCGCACATCTGCCGCAGAGTTGTGGGGCAGGCTCTGGGGATTCCCTGGGGGCAGGTGAGAGTGATCAAGCCTTATATAGGGGGCGGATTCGGTAATAAGCAGGATATTCTGTATGAGCCGCTCTGTGCCTATCTCAGTACGGCAGTCGGCGGGCGGCTTGTGAAACTGGATGTATCCCGGGAAGAAACATTTGTATCCAACCGGGTAAGGCATGCGATACGCACTCATATTATTTCCTATGTGCGTCCTGACGGCAGCTTTGCAGCCAGAAAGATTGAATGCTTCTCAGACCAGGGGGCATACGCCTCCCACGGCCACAGTATTGCGGCAAAAGGCATGGGTGCATTTCCACAGTTGTATCCCTGTCCGAATGTGGAGGGGGACGCCTATACGGTATTTACCAATAAGCCGGTATCGGGAGCGATGAGAGGCTATGGAATACCGCAGGCAATGTTTGCAGTGGAAAGCCATACGGACGATGTGGCAAAAACGCTGGGGATTCCGCCCTATGAATTCAGATGGAAATATTTAATGCCAAAGGGATATACGGACGGATTTTCTAAAAATATAAACTATTTTGATACCTTTCATGAATGCATGGAAAAGGGAAAAGAATACATAAATTATGACAGGAAACTGAAAGAATACTCCGGACAGACAGGCGAGGTAAGAAAGGGCATCGGCATAGCGGCTTTCTGGTACAATACCGGTGTATGGCCCATTTCTCTTGAGACGTCCGCGTGCCGAATGGTGCTAAACCAGGACGGTTCCGTACAGGTACAGGTCGGAGAAACCGAGATCGGCCAGGGTGCAGACACCGCGTTCGGACAGATGGCGGCAGAGACACTGGGAATCCCGTTTGAACAGGTTCATGTAATGACGGTGCAGGATACGGATATCACTCCATTTGGAACAGGAGCGTACGCCTCCAGACAAACGTATATGGCCGGATTTTCGATCAATCAGACGGCCGCCCTTTTAAAGAGCCACATACTGGATACGGCCCAGGAGCTGACACGTCATACAAAGGAAAGCCTGGATCTCATAGACGGCAATATTGTCCGCATGGGGGACGGGGAGATACTGATGAGCCTTGCAGAGCTGGCTACAGAAAAGCTGTACAGCCTGACCAACAACGGACATCTGACGGCGGAGAGCACCTATCAGGCGAAGACAAACGCCTACTCATTTGGCTGTACTTTTGCAGAGGTAGAGGTGGATATTCCGGCCTGCAGGGCAGTGCTGACGAACATCGTCAATGTGCACGACTGCGGCAGGCTGATCAATCCGGCTCTGGCTGAAGCGCAGGTACATGGAGGCATGAGCATGGGAATCGGCTACGGGCTGTCCGAGAGGCTGATTTTTGACGAGAGAACCGGAAAACCTCTGAATAATAACCTGCTGGATTACAAGCTGTCAACCTTTATGGATCATCCACATCTGGAGGGTCAGTTTGTTGAAAACTATGAGCCTACCAGTGCATACGGAACGAAAGCGCTCGGGGAGCCGCCGGTCTGTTCCATAGCACCGGCAATCAGAAACGCAGTGCTGCAGGCCACTGGTGTAGCTGTAGACGAGATTCCTCTGACGCCGCACATACTTTTTGCGCGTTTCAGAGAAGAAGGGCTGGTATAAACCAGTATATCGAAAATTTAGGGCAGTTTGAGAAGGGAGGATTTGAGATATGTATGATATGAAAGCTCTGTATGAGGCAGAAAGCGTGGCTCATGCAATACAGTTACTCCAGGAGCATCCAGATGCTCAGATCATAGCCGGGGGAAGCGATGTTCTGGTACAGATGAGAGAGGGCAAACGCGCAGGTGCAGAACTGGTGAGTATCTATGGCCTGGACGAATTACGGGGAGTGAAGCTGGAGGAGGACCAGACCATCCGGATCGGTTCCCTGACCAGTTTTTCCCACATTACAAAGGACCCGATTATCCAAAAATACATCAATGTACTGGGAGAGGCCGTAGACAAGGTAGGAGGCCCCCAAATCCGCAATATTGGCACCATAGGCGGAAACACCTGCAACGGCGTCACCTCGGCAGACTCCGCGTCCACACTGTTTGCATGGGACGCAATCATCGAACTGACGGGCCCGGAAGGCATCCGGAGGATCCCGATCCAGGAATTCTACATCAAGGCAGGCAAAGTAGACTTAAAACCCGCAGAATTACAGACAGCAATTCTGATCCCCCGGAAGTCCTATGAGGGATACTGCGGGCACTACATAAAATACGCAATGCGCGGAGCCATGGACATAGCAACCCTTGGCTGTTCCGTAAACGTAAAACTGTCCGAAGACAAAAGGCACCTGGACGATATCAGAATCGCATACGGTGTAGCAGGTCCGGTCCCCATGCGTGCCATCCACGCAGAACAGGCCGGCAGAGGCATGGAGATCAGCGCAGCATCAATAGAAACAATTGGAGACACAGTCCTGGAAGACGTAACCCCGCGGGACAGCTGGAGAGCCAGCAAAGCCTTCCGCGAGCACATTTCCACAGTATTATGCAAACGTGCCCTGAAAGAGTCCATCCATCTGTCAGGAGGTGTATATCATGAGTGAAATTCAATACAAACTGGTAAAATGCACAATCAACGGAGAAAAACGAGAGGCCATGGTAGACGTAAGAGCATCCCTGACTGACATGCTCCGCAACGATTACCGTCTGACCAGCGTCAAAAAAGGCTGTGAAGTAGGAGAATGCGGCGCCTGTAACGTCATCATAGACGGCGAATGCTACAACTCCTGCATCTACCTGGCCGTCTGGGCCGACGGCAAAGAAATCCGCACCCTGGAAAGCCTCATGGGTCCCAATGGAGAACTCTCCGACATCCAGCAGGCCTTCATAGACGAAACCGCAGTACAATGCGGTTTCTGCACCCCCGGAATCATCATGAGCGCAGTAGAAATCCTAGAGTCCGGAAAACAATACACAAGAGAAGAACTACGGAAATTACTGTCCGGCCATTTATGCAGATGCACCGGCTACGAAAACATCCTCAATGCGGTAGAGAAAACAATGCGGGAGAGAGGGGGGAGGTCGCCTGTCTGAAACGGGGAGCGTTCTGCCGCCGGGATAAAAGTGAATGGGGGCTGGAAGTAACCCACTTATGGAGAAGTACTAGCATAAAAGACGCCGCCCACGAGGGCACATCCAACATTCGGCCAGAAAGCCTGATGCTTTCTGCCTTAGTTGGAATGGGAAGTAATTTTGGAAAATTATTTCCCATCCCTCGTGGGCGGCGTCTTTTACGCAAGTACTTCTAACCATGCGTTCTATACTCCCAGCCCCCATTCACTTTTATCCCGGCGGCAGAACGCTCCCCGTTTCAGACAGGCTGGGTGCCTCCAATCGGTAGGACGGCAAGTCAGAAGAGAACTCAAACGGTAGCAGCGTATTGAACAGCCTAAGCAGAGCACCTTGTTCCCCAGAAGATTTCATAAGGATCGCGAGAGCCGGGCGCTGTAAGCCGCCCGTACTTGAGCCTGCTTGAAGCCATCCTCTTTATATAAAACTATACGTATAGCCTGTGTAAAAAGTACTGGGGGCATCATCTCACGCGTATCCTGGCAAATCCGCTGGCACCGTCACGACGCCATTCATAAGCGGGTCTCCTGCAACTGTCCGGCGCGGAAAAAGCTAAGTAAAAGGCGAGGCAGACTCCCGGGGGAGCTGTATATGCCATTTCAAAATCCATAGAGAGCGCGGTTAGAATCCGTTGGAGAAAAAACAGGGAACATGGAGGGCAGAATTTGCCCACCCAGGCAAATTCTGTTGCCGCCGGCGGCGCGAATGCATCAGCATTCGGGCCAACTGCGGCAAGCACCCTCCATGTTCCC
>NZ_GL870809.1:1327501-1346418 GCF_000190355.1 Clostridium sp. D5
CCTGTTTTTTCTCCAACGGATTCTAACCGCGCTCTCTATGGATTTTGAAATGGCATATACAGCTCCCCCGGGAGTCTGCCTCACCTTTTACTTAGCGTCTCCACTCCCCACATCATCCGGAGCCGCTTCCAGCGGAACCTCCTTATCTTTGGGGAGGATAATGTTTAGGAGTACCGCGATTAATGTAGCAATTACGACTGGTGATTTCCCGAAGATGGTAACAAACCAGTCCGGGAATGCTGCCAGTGCGCCGCTTGCCTGTGAGATTCCCATTCCCAGTGCGGCTGCCAGTCCTACGATGGATGTGTTGCGGTAGGACATATTTTCCGTGTTGATCAGTTTCATACCGGTCATGGCGATGGAAGCGAATACGGATACGGTCGCACCGCCGAGGACGCTGTATGGTATGGTGGTCAGCAGGGAGGAAAACTTGGGAATCAGGCCTGCTGCCAGCAGGATGACAGCTGCCAGGCCAAGGACGCAGCGGTTGACTACTTTTGTTGTAGCAACGATACCAACGTTCTGGCTGTAGGTTGCGGTGGGAAGTCCGCCCAGAAGAGCACCGATGATGTTGGTGATTCCGTAGCCGACGATTCCGCCCTGCAGTTCATTGTTTGAAGGCATACGGTTTAAACCGCCGCTTGTGGTGGCTGAAAAATCTCCGATGGCCTGGATGGAGTTAATGGCAAATAACAGGCCGATCGCCACGCAGGAGGATATTTCAAATTTTATTCCAAAGTGAAGCGGCATTGGAAGCTGGAAGACGGAGGCCTGACCGATAGGAGTGAAGTCTACCATTCCGAACATCAGGGCGACAATGTATCCTCCTATGATACCGATCAGGATGGATGCCAGTTTCCAGATTCCTTTTCCGTAATGATTCAGTACGGTTACGATTGCGAGTGTAATGATGGCAACCAGCCAGTTCTGCCAGGAGCCATAGTCCGCGCTGCCTGTTCCGCCGGCCATATAGTTGATGGCGGTAGGATACAGCGAAAGACCGATTGTGAATACAACAGTTCCGGCAATCAGAGGCGGGAAAAATCTGCGGATTTTCTTGATGAATATACCTACCAGAATTGCCACGCAGCCGCCGACAATCTGTGCCCCGAGTATGGTTGGAATGTCAAAATCCGAGGCGATGGACTGCATGCTGGGCAGGTAGGCAAAACTGATGCCCATGATAACAGGAAGTCCCGAGCCGATAGTAATCCATTTTGTTTTGATAAATGGAAACAGCTGGAGTAATGTGGACAGTGCGGATACGATCAGCGCTGCCTGGATCAGTATAACGGAGTCGCTTTCTGAGAGGCCGCCGACTCCAGCAACGATGATTGCGGGCGTTACACACCCTACAATCATCGCAACAACGTGCTGGAGAGCAAGAGGAAAGGCCTGTTTGAAATTAGGCACACCGTTTAAGTCAAATATTGTGGAACGGGTTACTTCTTTATTCATGCGTTTATCCCCCTTTAAGCCTGACTGATTCTGGTGCCTGTGGTTCCTTTAATTCCGTCTTTGGCTTTTTCAAGAAGGGTAATCAGAGCCTGGCGTCCCGGTGCGGATTCTGCGAATTCTACGGCAGCCTGTACCTTAGGCAACATAGAACCGGGGGCAAAATGTCCCTCAGACATGTATTGTCTTGCTTCCTCTGCGGTGATATTGTCCAGCCATTTTTCGTCTGGCTTTCCATAGTTGATTGCCACTTTCTCGACTGCGGTCAGGATAATCAGAAAATCTGCATCCAGCTCACGTGCGAGCAGACTGCTTGCAAAATCTTTGTCAATTACAGCACTGGCGCCTTTCAGATGGTTTCCCTGGCGTGTAACAGGGATTCCGCCGCCGCCGCATGCGATGACGAGGTCACCGGATTCTACCATGGTCCGGATTGTTCCGATTTCGATGATTTCCTGCGGTCGTGGAGACGCTACTACACGGCGGTAACCGCGTCCGGAATCTTCTTTCATGACATAGTCATATTTTTCCGCCATTTCATCGGACTGTTCTTTGGTGAGAAAACGTCCGATTGGTTTTGCGGGATTGCCGAATGCCGGGTCATCCGCATCAACGCGTACCTGCGTAATCATGGTTGCTACCGGGATATCTTCGATTCCGCGGTTTCGCAGCTCTTCGCGCAGGGCGTTCTGCAGGTCGTAGCCTATGTAGGCCTGGCTCATTGCCACACAGACGGAGAGCGGCGTATTGGGCTGCTGCGGGTCTTCGTGGGTGAGTGCCAGCATTGCGTTGTTTACCATTCCGACCTGGGGGCCGTTGCCGTGGGCAACCACGACTTCACAGCCTTCTTCAATCAGGTCTACAATGGCACGTGCAGTAATCTTTACTGCCGCCATCTGCTCGGGCAGGGTATTGCCGAGGGCATTACCGCCCAGAGCGATGACGATCCGTTTCTTTTTTGCCATTTTATTTTCCTCCGACATATGCGATGGTTTCTACTTCACACAAAACTCCTTTAGGCAGATCTTTTACGGCAACACAGGAACGTGCCGGTTTTCCAACAAAATATTTAGCGTAGATTTCATTGAATGCGGCAAAGTCAGCCATATCCGCAAGGAAGCAGGTTGTCTTTACAACGTCTTTGAATTCTGCACCCTGGCTCTCCAGCAGTGCGGCTACATTTTTCATAACCTGTTCGGTCTGCTCCTGGATTGTTGTGCCTGTTACTTCGCCTGATTCCGGAGAGAGCGGGATCTGTCCGGAAAAGAATGCGATATCATTTACGATAATTCCCTGTGAATATGGTCCGATTGCTGCTGGTGCGTTTTTTGTATCAACATATTTTAACATGTCAAATACCTCCTAATGTTTTTCTTTTTATCATACCAGTTTTTCTCTGCGTATGCTACATTTCATGTCTGTGATAGCCCGCTGTGCTGCCTGTTCGATTCCCGGCAGCCTGATGCGGGGAGAGTTTACTTGAAAACTCTTGGTGTTCCTTTTTCTTCGAGTTTCTTTAAAACATCAGCAGGATCCGCGAACTTAGCGAGGAAGATCATGGCTGCGATGATGTACGGTTTGTAGCTTGCTTCTTTATAAAGAGGATCTCTGTAGCGGTCGAATACGCTTGCATCCACTTCTCCTGTTTCGCAGCTTACACCGGTAATGTCGGCAGGCAGGCAGTGCATGTAGAGTGCCTTGCCATCTTTTGTTGTCGCCATAAGCTCTTCCGTGCAGGCCCAGTCTTTGTGCTCTGCATTCTGTGCAAGCAGTTCTTTTTCCAGTTTGTCGATGCCTTCAAAATCACCGTTTCCATAAAGGTCAGTACGTTTTTCCATGGCTGCGAATGGAGCCCAGCTCTTAGGATATACGATGTCTGCATCCTTGAACGCCTCAGCCATATCATTTGTTTTTGTAAATGTACCGCCGGATTTATTTGCATTATCAGCAGCAACTGCTTCCACTTCCGGGAATACCTCATATCCCTCTGGATGAGCCAGAACAACATCCATTCCGAAACGTGTCATCAGACCGATGATTCCCTGCGGAACGGACAATGGTTTTCCGTAAGAAGGAGAGTAAGCCCATGTCATAGCCAGTTTCTTGCCTTTGAGATTCTCAACGCCGCCGAACTGATGGATGATGTGAAGCATATCTGCCATAGCCTGGGTCGGGTGGTCGATGTCACACTGCAGATTGACAAGCGTCGGTTTCTGCTCCAGGATGCCGTCCTTCTTTCCCTGTGTTACAGAGTCAACAACTTCGTGCATATAAGCATTTCCCTTGCCGATGTACATATCATCGCGGATCCCGATAACGTCAGCCATAAAAGAGATCATGTTTGCTGTCTCACGGACGGTCTCACCGTGTGCCACCTGCGATTTTCCTTCGTCCAGATCCTGAACTTCCAGTCCCAGCAGGTTGCAGGCAGAAGCAAAAGAGAAACGTGTACGTGTGGAATTGTCACGGAAAAGAGAGATACCAAGTCCACTCTCGAATACCTTTGTGGAGATATTGTTTTCTCTCATGAAGCGAAGCGCATCAGCCAGTGTGAATACTGCTTCCAGTTCATCGTCTGTCTTCTCCCATGTCAGGAAAAAGTCCCCGTTGTACATCTCCTTAAAGTTCAGTGCGTTCAGCTTATCAATGTAATCCTGTAATGTTTTCATATTATAAAATCCTCCTAATTTTGTGAATATTCTGAAAATGGAGCGCAAGGGGGTCAGACCCCTCTGCAGAGGGGTCTGACCCCCTTGCACCTGTTTGTTAAATTATTTGCAATAAAGTGTCGGCAGTGCAGCGTATACTGCAGCGCATACTACGAGGTCTGCTTTCCATGTTTTTTCGTTCGGAGCGTGAGCCTGAGCCTCTGCGCCAGGTCCGAATCCGATACATGGGATTCCGTTTCTTCCCATAATGGAAACGCCATTTGTCGAGAAAGTCCATTTGTCGGTTAACGGACGGGCTTTTCTCATTGCTTCAGTCTCAGCGGTTCCGATTCTGGATTCGCCGTAGAGACTGGTGTATGCTTCCTCGAGTGCCTTTGTTACTGCGTGGTCCTCTGGGATTACCCAGGTCGGGAAATAGCACTCGATCGGGTAGGTAAGTCCTGTGTAGGATGGCCTGTCGTAGTTGTACATGGAAACTTTTACGTCCTCACCATATTTTTTTACGCTTGGAAGAGCTCGGATTTCATCCAGGCAGCTTTCCCATGTCTCGCCGGCTGTCATGCGGCGGTCCAAAGATACGGAACAGGAGTCTGCAACTGCACAGCGACTTGGGGAGGTAAAGAAGATCTCGGATGTGGTGACAGTTCCTCTGCCCAGGAAACGTGCTTCTTTCCATTCCGGGTTGAACTTCTCATCCAGCATCTTCACGAGGCCTTTGACCTCGGTGCCTTCCTCTGCGTCGTTTTCATTTAATGCACGGACATCCTGCAGGATATCAGCCATCTTGTAGATGGCATTGTCACCGCGTTCCGGAGCGGAACCGTGGCAGGAAACACCTTTGACATCTACGCGGATCTCCATGCGCCCGCGCTGTCCACGGTATATCCCACCGTCTGTAGGCTCTGTAGATACAACGAATTCAGGGCGGACCTTATCTTCGTTGATAATATACTGCCAGCAGAGTCCGTCACAGTCTTCTTCCTGAACCGTTCCGGTTACGAGTACTGTGTATTTATCGCTCAGCAGTCCCAGGTCTTTCATGATTTTGGCGCCGTATACTGCAGAAACAATCCCGCCGCACTGGTCGGAAACACCGCGGCCGCCAATTTCTTCGTCGTTTTCATACCCTTCGTATGGATCAAAAGTCCAGTTTTCGATATTGCCGATTCCTACGGTATCGATGTGGGCATCGAACCCGATGATTTTCTCGCCTGTTCCCATGTAGCCGAGAACATTACCCTGAGGATCGATCTCAACCTTGTCGAAACCGAGATGCCTCATCTCTTCGGCAATACGTTCGATATGCGCCTTCTCATCACAGCTCTCGCCCGGGAATTTTACGATGTCCCTCAAAAATTTGGTCATGTCAGCCTGATAACCTTGTGCAGCTTCTTTGATTTTGTTAAAGTCCATTATTACCTCTCCTTTTTAGAATATAAAATATTTATGTTAAATGCTCTGTATCCTTAATAATTAATCAGCTTAATATCACGCTGCTTAGCGGTCGTTCCCGCCCCAGACGATGGATTCATATCTCTGAGGATCTGTATCTCCCTCGGTGGAGAAGAGGAGGACTCTGGAGTTTTCGTCCAGTCCAAGATGCGCTCTTAATTCTTTGTATTCATCCATACACATGATGCATGCCAGTGTGCCGAACGGTGCGGCTCCTGATTCTCCGGAAGTAACTGGTGCATCTCCCTTCACCGGAGCTGCCAGCATACGCATGCCTCTTGCGGCTACCCAGTCCGGCGCTGCAATAAAAGTATCCACATGGTTTTTCAGGATATCCCAGGAGATGGTGTTCGGCTCTCCGCAGGCCAGCCCGGCCATGATAGTTACCATATCCCCGTCCACGATCTGGATGCTTCCGTCTCCCAGTGATGCGCCTTTGTAAAGGCAGGCAGCGGCTTCGGCTTCCACTACGATCACTTTTGGCGGATTCTCCGGATAGCGGTTTGCAAAGTAGCCCTGTACAGCCCCTGCCAGAGATCCCACCCCTGCCTGGATAAATACATGAGTGGGTCTTCCGCAGCCGTATTCCTTCAGCTGTTCATTGGCTTCCATTGCCATGGTTCCGTATCCCTGCATGATCCACGCCGGGATCTCCTCATAGCCGTCCCATGCAGTATCCTGTACCATAATGCCATTTTCGGTCTTTGTTGCCATGTCTGCGGCCATGCGCACACATTCATCATAATTGTATTCCTCTATAGTTGCCTGTGCGCCTTCGGCAAGTATGTTATTGAGACGGGTCTGTGTCGTTCCCTTGGGCATCAGTACTACTGATTTTTGTCCCAGCTTATTGGCTGCCCATGCAACACCGCGACCGTGATTCCCGTCTGTGGCTGTGAAGAAGGTGGCCTGACCGAATTCCTTTTTCAGTTCTTCGGAAGTCAGCACCTGATAAGGGAGTTCGGAAACATCCTTACCAACCTGCCCCGCTATGTAGCGTGCCATTGCGAAAGAGCCTCCCAGTACTTTGAAAGCATTCAGGCCGAACCGGTAAGATTCATCCTTCACGTATACTTCCTTTAATCCCAGTCTGTCTGCCATCTTATCCAGTCTGGCAAGCGGGGTGATGCTGTACTGAGGAAAGCTTTCATGAAAGGCCCGAGCTTTTTCTACCTCGCTAAGCGCCATAACCTTCAGTTGTGCATCGTCTGTTTTAGGCATACGGTTTACTGCCCATTTGATTGTTTCCATGTGTGAAAAACCTCCTTCTAACTATTTGCCTGCATCCATGTAACTATAGAGTGTGAATTTTGAAATTCCCAAAAGAGAAGCTACTTTGTCTCCGGATTTGGTGATGAGAAAAGCGCCGGCGTTGTTCAGGTAATGTACAACTGCGACCTTGTCATCCTTATTCATTAAAGCAACCGGTTTGCCAACGAGTGCAAGCGCCTGTTCGATCAGGGTGTCCAGCAGCTCATTTACATTGTGGGTGATTTTTTGTGGCTGGTTGTTTTCAGTTTCCTGTTCCTTTTTGTTTTCAGTGCTGATTAATGAATGGATAGCGGATTCGATGGTAAGCAGTGAGGTGATGTCATAGTTAAGAGAAAATATGTAAGCAATGCTGTCATCATCATCTCTGATGTACATGGTACTGGATTTGAGTATCCTTCCGTCTTCTGTCTTGGTGAGATAGGAGAGACGGTCCTGAATCTGTGACGGATCCCGGCTCAGCGTTTCAAGTACCACGCTGGAAGGCCCGTCGCCCAGCTTTCTGTTGGAAATATGCCCATTCTCGATATAGACAATGGAGCTTTCCAGTTCTTTCTTTCTCAGATCGTGAATGACAATCTCGCATGAACTGCCAAACTGTACGGAGAGGCCGTGTGCGATCTGTTTTAATAAGTCTAATTTCTGGCTCAAAGTCACCATTCCTTTCGTGTGTGAGTCTGGGAATTTTTCCCGAAAACTTTTTGCTTCTAAACTCATCATAGCATAAAAAAAAATTAAATCAATACTTTTTCTAAAAATTTTTTAGGTTACCTAAATATTTTTGAGGATTTGTATTGCAATTATCTTATATTAATGGTATTCTATATACAACAAAAGCAGTCCAAAAAAATCTGTGCGAAAAGCAAGGCCTGTTTTTACAAAAGAATATACAAAATATAGTGCGACGTGCAAGGAATAGAACCCCCTTGTAGAATTTGTATACGCGGTGATCTGCACCGGGAATCTTTGGACTATTTCAAAAAGAAAAGGAGACGAATAGTATGCTTATTTTAGGAAATGGCAGGGTAATCACACGTGATGAGAAGAATCCGTATCTGGAAAACGGCGCTGTGGCGATTGAGGGATGTACCATTCAAAAAGTGGGAAGCCTTGAAGAGGTCAGGGCAGCATATCCGGATGCTGAATTTATTGATGCCGGAGGAAAAGTGATTATGCCGGCATTTATTAATGCGCACGAACATATTTACAGTTCTTTTGCAAGAGGACTTTCCGTAAAAGGATATGACCCGAAAGGCTTTCTGGATATCCTGGACGGCATGTGGTGGACAATCGACAGGAATCTTACACTGCAGGATACATATTTGAGTGCCATGGCGACGTATATTGATTGTATCAAGAATGGTGTCACCACCATATTTGACCACCACGCCAGCTTCGGTTCCATCAGGGGTTCTCTGTTCCATATAGAAAAAGCGGCCAAGGAGACCGGCGTTCGTTCCTGCCTCTGCTATGAGATATCAGACAGGGACGGCATGGACAAAGCGCGGGACTCTGTGATGGAGAATGCAGAATTTATCCGCTACGCGCAGCAGGACGGCAGCGGAATGATAGCCGGGATGATGGGAATGCACGCACAGTTTACTATTTCGGATGAAACAATGGAACTGGCGGCGGCGAACAAACCTGACGGCGCGGGATACCACATTCATGTTGCAGAGGGGATTGAGGATCTGCACCACTGCCTGAAGCATTACGGGAAACGAATCGTAGACAGGCTGATGGACTGGAACATTCTGGGAGAGAAGACCCTGCTCGGGCACTGCATCTACATCAACGGGCATGAGATGGATCTGATCAAAGATACGAACACCATGGTCGTACATAATCCGGAATCGAACATGGGCAATGCCTGCGGATGTCCGCCGACGATGGAGCTGGTGCACAGAGGGATCCTGACCGGACTGGGAACGGACGGATATACTCACGATATGACAGAATCTTATAAGGTAGCCAATGTTTTGCACAAACACCACCTGTGTGATGCCACGGCAGCATGGGGCGAGGTACCGCAGATGCTCTTCGATGGCAATGCACAGATCGCAGGCAGATATTTTGACCAGAAACTCGGCATTCTGGAGGAAGGTGCGGCAGGAGACGTGATCATTGTAGATTACGATCCGCTGACACCACTTTGCGCTGACAATTGCAACGGACATATCCTGTTCGGTATGAATGGCCGGAATGTAGTTACTACAGTGGCAAACGGAAAGGTCCTGATGAAGGACAGAGAACTGCAGCATATTGACGAAGCTAAGGTGATGGCGGACTGCAGACAGGCGGCGGCTGGACTTTGGGGAAGGATCAACGCGTAGATACGGTGAAGCGGCAAAGGGGTCTGACCCCTTTGCCTACCATTTTCAGAATATTCAGATTATTAGGAGGTTTACACAAATGAGCGATATTATGACCCCGATGTCTTTCGGGCATTTAGTAGATTGGATTATGACGGAGCGCGAGAAGTCAGGGACTGTATTCGGAGAGCATGCTCCGTATCAGGCAGATGCACGGTATAACCGGACGATTTTCGGACGTCCGCTGGAGACGCCGGTCGGCCCGGCAGCAGGTCCGCACACGCAGCTGACTCAGAACATTGTGGCTGCTTATTATACGGGAAGCCGCTTCTTTGAGCTGAAGACGGTGCAGGTGATGGATGGCGCTGAATTGGCGGCGTGCGTGAATAAGCCGTGTATTAAGGCCGATGATGAGTGCTATAACTGCGAATGGTCTACGGAGCTTTACGTGCCGCAGGCAATGGAGGAATACATTAAGGCGTGGTTCCTGCTCAAGGTGATGGCCAAGGAGTTCGAACTTGGCAGCATGGACGGATTCCAGTTTAATATCAGTGTTGGATACGATTTGGAAGGCATCCAGTCTCCAAAGATTGACCAGTTCCTGAATACCATGAAAGACGCAAAAGATTCTGCCATTTTCAGCGAATGTAAAGCGTATCTCCTGGAACACGCAGATAGATTTACAAAAGTGACTAAGGAAGATATAGAGAGTATTTCCTCAGAAATCTGCAACTCCGTCACAATCTCCACCCTGCACGGATGTCCTCCCCAGGAGATCGAGAAGATTGCGATGTATCTGATCACAGAAAAGGGCTTCCACACCTTTATAAAATGTAATCCTACCTTATTAGGATACGAATTTGCCAGAAAGACCATGGACGAGATGGGATACGATTATGTGGCCTTCGGGGATTTCCACTTCAGGGATGACCTGCAGTACGAAGATGCCGTGCCTATGCTCACACGCCTGATGAAAGTATGTGAGGAAAGAAACCTGGAATTCGGTGTAAAGATCACCAATACATTCCCGGTAGACGTGAAACAGAACGAGCTTCCCAGCGAAGAAATGTATATGTCCGGAAAATCTCTGTATCCGCTATCCATCTCACTGGCTGCAAAGCTGGCGGAAGAGTTCGGCGGAAAACTGAGGATCTCATTCTCTGGCGGAGCCGATTTCTATAATATAAAGGGAATCGTGGACGCAGGCATCTGGCCGGTGACCGTTGCCACAACACTGCTGAAGCCGGGCGGATACCAGCGAATGTGCCAGATCGCCCGCATACTGGAAACAGAGGGCGGTACATTCGGGGGCGTAAGCATTGAGGGATCAAAAGCACTGGCAGAGGCGGCAAAGGTCAGCCCGCACCATGTGAAGGCAGTCAAACCCCTTCCGTCCCGCAAAATGAAAAAAGAAGTTCCGCTTCTGGACTGCTTCGTTGCACCGTGCAAAGAAGGCTGCCCGATCCACCAGGACATTACCACATACCTGCAGCTTGTGAATGCCGGAAAATATGAGGAGGCAATGGAGGTCATTACAGAGAAGAACCCGCTGCCGTTCATTACTGGAACAATCTGTGCACATAACTGCATGAGCAAATGTACCCGCAACTTTTACGAAGAACCCGTACATATCCGGGCCATGAAGCTGGAAGCCGCAGAAAATGGCTATGAGGCATGGCTGTCAAAGGTAACGAAAAAGCCCCTGACGGAGAAGAAAAAAGCCGCCGTAATCGGCGGAGGCCCTGCCGGTATGGCGGCAGCATATTTTCTGAGAAGAGGCGGCATGGAGGTGACCCTGTTTGAACAGACCGATTCCCTGGGCGGAGTCGTACGCCATGTGATTCCGGAATTCAGAATTGCAGGAAGTTCCATTGACAAGGATGCTGAGATACTCACGGCGGCAGGCGTTGATATTCAATATAATACGAAAATAGAAAGCGCACAGAAGTTAAAAGAGCAGGGATATGAAGCCGTCATATTTGCAGTCGGCGCATCCAAACCGGGCATCCTGAAGCTGGAATCCGGCGAGACGATGAATGCGCTGGAGTTCCTGGGAGAATTTAAAGAAAAAGACGGCGATCTGGACCTCGGAAAACATGTGGTTGTCATCGGCGGAGGCAATACCGCAATGGATACAGCCAGAGCCGCAAAACGGACGAAGGGTGTTGAAACGGTTTCTCTCGTTTACAGAAGAACCAAACGCTATATGCCGGCAGACGAGGAAGAACTGCTGATGGCAGTGGAGGACGGCGTGGAATTCAAGGAACTGCTGGCCCCTGTCAGACTGGAGAACGGCAGGCTGATCTGCAGAGTGATGAAACTGGGAGATATCGATGATTCCGGCAGAAGAGGCGTTACAGAGACAGAAGAGACCAGGGAAGTTCTGGCGGACACCGTGATCGTTGCCGTAGGCGAAAAGGTTCCGAGTGAGCTGTATGAGGCGAACGGAATCCATGTAAATGAGCGTGGAAAAGCAATGGTTCGGGAAGATACCTGCGAGACAAATCTGGAAGGCATCTATGTAGTAGGGGACGGCCTGGGCGGCCCTGCAACGGTAGTGGAAGGCATCCGGGACGGCAGAAAAGCAGCAGAGGCTGTGATTGGGCAAAGCCTTGCAAAAGACTTTGACAAACAGGCGGACGAAGAAAAGGTTTACAGCCGCCGTGGTATCCTGAGAGATACGGAGACCAGAAAGACAGAGACAGAGCGCTGCCTTGGATGCTCTACCATCTGCGAAAACTGTGTGGAAGTATGTCCAAACCGTGCGAATATCGCCATCCGGGTGCCTGGCATGGCAAAACATCAGATTATCCACGTAGACTATATGTGCAACGAATGCGGAAACTGCAAGAGCTTCTGCCCATATGAAAGCGCACCTTATCTGGATAAATTCACCCTGTTTGCCGGAGAAAAAGACCTGGAAGACAGCAAGAATCAGGGCTTTGCGGTTATGGACAGAGAAAAAGCAGTATGCAGGGTAAGATACCTGGGCGATACCTTTACCTGGACTAAGGGAGAAGAGACAAAACTTCCGGAAGGACTGCAGCAGCTGATTGAAACTGTTGTCAGAGATTATCCGTACCTTCTGGGCCAGTACGTCAAATAATAATTCAGCAATCAGCACCTGCTCTCTGCGTCATAAGGCGGAATCACAATGGGGCAGCGCACGAAAAAGCAGATACAGTTAAAAAAGAAAGCAACAGGACGAACAGGAAAGTAACAGGACAGCAGGCAGGGGCAAAAAACTGGCCCCTGCACAGACAGACAGAAAGAAGGAATGGTTATGAAACGTTTATTTAAAGGCGGAATCATTGTAAGCGGCGAAGGGCTGAAAGAACTTGACATCCTGGTAAAGGGCGAAAAGATTCTGGCAGTCGGTGAAAATCTGGAATTCAGGGACGCTGAGCTTGAGGACGTCCGGGGAAAATACATCTTCCCGGGATTTATTGATGCACATACCCATATGGCCCTGGAAGTCAGCAACACCATAACGGCAGACAAATTTGACACCGGAACGAAGGCAGAGATTGCGGGAGGAACCACCTGCATCATAGATTTTGCGACACAGAATAAGGGTGAAACGCTGGCCGAGGCTCTGGACAACTGGCATAGAAAAGCGGACGGGCAGTCTTCCTGCGATTATGCGTTCCACCTGGCTCTTTCCGACTGGAACCAGGACGTCAGCCGTGAACTGGAGCAGGTTGTGGCGGAAGGAATCTCTTCTTTCAAACTGTATATGACATACGACAACATGATAGTTGATGACAAGACCATGTACGAAATACTGTCCCGTCTCAAAGAACTGGGTGGAATTGCAGGAGTACATTGTGAAAATAAGGGAATCATAGATGCAAGGCTGGAAGAAGTACTGCAGAAAAAAAGAAACCGCAGAGATGTTTCGGATTATCCTGGAACGCGCCCGCCGGCGGCAGAGGCAGAGGCCATCAACCGCCTGCTGAAAATAGCAAAATGCGTGGACACACCGGTCATCGTGGTGCACCTGAGTTCCGCAGAAGGCTACCGGGAAATCCAGCGTGCCAGAGAGGAAGGGCAGACCGTTTATGTAGAAACCTGTCCTCAGTATCTCCTCATGGATGACAGCAAATATTCCCTGCCCGACGGAGAGGGCAGAAAATACATGATTGCACCTCCGCTGCGCAGAAAGAAGAATCAGGAAGTTCTCTGGAGGGCACTTTCAGAAGGCAGGATCCAGACAATCTGTACGGACCACTGCAGTTTTAACCTTGAGCAGAAGAGTGCGGGAAGCGAAGACTTCTCTCTGACACCGTGCGGAATGCCCGGCGGAGAAGAGCGCCCGGGCCTGATCTATCAGTTCGGAGTAAACGAAGGACATATCACTATAGAACAGATGTGTAAATATCTGTCCGAGAATCCGGCAAAACTATACCGTATGTATCCCCGGAAAGGAACGCTTTCTCCGGGAAGTGATGCAGATATTGTAGTATGGAACCCGGAGACAGAATGGACCCTGTCAAAAGAGACACAGCAGACCAATATTGACTATTGCCCCATGGAAGGCACCAGGATAAAAGGCAGGGCGGAGAAAGTATTTCTGCGTGGCCGGCTGGTAGCCGAAAATGGTGAAATACAAATAGAAAATGCCGGTCAGTATGTAAGGCATGGCGTTAAGAAAGAAGACGAAGAATCTTAGAGTTACTGTTCAGACCGTGCCGTGCACTCCGTTACTGTGCACGCCCGGAGGGTGTGAACAGTAACATCTTAGAATCATAAGAAGGGCAGCATATGATAAAAGCATATCGGAAGGGCGCACTTGAGCAGTGTCCTTCCCTTCTGGAAGCATTAAATATAGAAAAAACAGCAAATCCGGTTATTTCATTCACAGGCGCCGGAGGCAAAACAACCCTGATCACACAGATGGCGGGAGAGTATCTACGGGGGGGCAGAAGAGTAATTGTGACAACAACTACCCATATGATGGCAGGGAAAGCCCCCTGGTTTCTGCTGGAGCCCTCGATAGAGAGGCTCGGGAAAATCCTGGAATCGGAAGGCATGGTCTGGCTGGGACTGCCCGCCAGTGATGGAAAAATGAAATCACCTTCCCGTGAATTTCTAAATGGGGTTCTGGAACTGGGATACCCGCTGCTGATTGAGGCGGACGGTGCAAAAAAATTACCAATGAAGGTTCCGGCTTCCCATGAGCCGGTACTGCTCCCGGAGACCACACATGTAATCAATATCTGCGGACTTGACAGTCTTGGAAAGCCGCTGGAAGAAGTATGTTTTCGGTCAGAAATTGCCGCCGGACTGCTGAACAAGCAGAAAACGGATCGGGTCTGCCCAAGAGACATCGCAAAGCTGGCACTGGACAGCCGGGCCGGAAAGAAGAATATAATGCCCCATATGTCTTACAGGCTTGTTCTGAACAAGGCTGATGGCCTGAGAGAAGAGGAGCAGGCACTGGAGATCTGCAGACTGGCAGAGTACCAGGGATTTGCAAAAATCACAGTAACAGCAGGAGGAAGGCAGACACAGAGATGAAAATACTAATCAAGGGAGCGGGGGATCTGGCAACAGGAATCACCTCGCGCCTGTATCACAGCGGACATCAGATCATCATGACAGAAATTGCAGTCCCACTGACTGTACGGAGAATGGCGGCTCTGTCCAGGGCGGTCTATGAAGGAACGGCTGTCGTGGAGGACATGAAAGGCGTTCTTGTACATTCAGAGAAGGAGGCAAAAGACATTCTGGCAGATGGGGATATTGCGGTAATAGTGGACGCAGATGCCAAAATAGCCGCTGATTTTCAGCCGGATGTAATTGTGGATGCAATTCTGGCAAAAAGAAATACCGGAACAAAGATAACAGATGCTCCATTTGTCATAGGAGTGGGTCCTGGATTTACTGCGGGAATTGACTGCAACTGTGTTGTGGAAACAAAAAGAGGGCACACGCTTGGAGACATCATATATGATGGCAGTGCGATCCCGAACACCGGAGTTCCGGGAAATGTCTGGGGTTATACGACTGAACGGCTGATCCGTGCCGCAGGCGGCGGGGAGATGCAGCCGCTGGCAGCCATTGGGGATGTGGTGGAGAAGGGGCAGGCAGTTGCGGTTACCGGGGGGAAAGAAGTATATGCCCAGATGAGCGGAATCGTCAGAGGAATGCTTCAGCCCGGTGTCAATGTAAAAGAAGGATTGAAAATAGGAGATATAGACGCACGCTGCGAATCAAATCACTGCTTTACTATTTCTGACAAGGCAAGGGCCGTTGGCGGCGGGGTGCTGGAAGCAGTAACCAGGCATGAACATATGCGGGGGAAATATGCAATTGTTGTGCTGGCAGCAGGGAAAAGCGTGCGGTTTGGGGAAAACAAGCTGCTTGCACAAGTCGCAGGCAGGCCAATGTTTGAATATATGCTGGATAAAATCAGTGCATTCGGAGATTTTCCGGCGTTTATCGTGACAGGATATAAAGAAATAGAAGAAAAAGCAAAGCTTCAGCGTATGAGGACTGTCAGTAATAAAGAGCCGGAACTGGGACTTTCCCGCTCTGTCCGGCTTGGAACAGAAGCTTGCACAGAACAGTTTCCAGATATTCAGGGGATTCTCTTCTGTGTGTGTGACCAGCCCAACCTGAATCCGGCCACGATCCAGAGGATCCTGAATACAGCGGATCTGC
Source organism: Clostridium sp. D5 (assembly GCF_000190355.1). Taxonomy (NCBI): domain Bacteria; kingdom Bacillati; phylum Bacillota; class Clostridia; order Eubacteriales; family Clostridiaceae; genus Clostridium; species Clostridium sp. D5. The sequence continues at coordinate 1,343,325 of NZ_GL870809.1, forward strand.
ACAGAGGGCAGATCATCAGTGCATGCCACAGGGGGCATCCGGGCAATCCGGTTCTCTGGGATAAAAAGTTTTTCAGGGATCTCAGGGAACTTTCCGGAGACAATGGCGGCCGGCAGATCATGTCCGGTCTGCAGGACAAAGTGAGATACGTAGAGGCATATGAAACAGAATTAAAAGATATAGACTTCAGGTCAGATCTTTCAGAATAAAGTTCCGGGAAGCGGAAGTTTCCGGGGAAAGGAAGGTAGTATATGTTTACAGTTCATGTAAATGGGAAGGATTATCAGACAGAGCAGGATAAAAAGCTGATGCGGTTCCTGCGGGATGACCTTCGCCTGACATCCGTCAAAGACGGGTGCAGCCAGGGAGCCTGCGGTACCTGTACCATTCTGGTTGACGGAAAGACAGCACGCGCCTGTATTCCCATGATTTCCAAGATGGAGGGAAAATCAATCGTCACGGTTGAGGGCCTGAGCGAGAGAGAAAAAGAAGTGTATGCCTACGCATTTGGTACAGCGGGAGCCGTTCAGTGCGGTTTCTGTATTCCCGGCATGGTAATGTGCGCAAAAGGCCTGATCGATGTGAATCCGGATCCCACCCGTCTGGAAGTGACGGCGGCGATCCGTAATAACATCTGCCGGTGCACAGGGTATAAGAAGATCATCGAAGGAATCCTTCTCAGTGCCAGGATATTCCGGGAAAATCTGTCCGTTACGGACAACAGCGGCGTTGCTCTGGTAGGCGAAGCAATCCAGAGGATTGATGCGAAGGAAAAGGTATTGGGAACCGGAGAATATCCGGATGATATATATATTGACGGCATGATCTATGGAAGCGCAGTCCGTTCCGAGTATCCAAGGGCAAAGGTACTGGCGATTCATGCAGAGGAGGCAAAAGCGCTGGAAGGTGTAATCGGCGTCTTTACCGCAGAAGATATACCAGGGCAGGTAAAAGTCGGACATTTGAAACAGGACTGGGATACCATGATTCCGGTGGGCAAAACCACCCATTACCTTGGAGATGCGATCTGCCTTGTGGCAGCGGAGACACCAGAGATCCTTGAGCGGGCGAAGAGCCTTGTAAAGGTAGATTATGAAGTGCAGGAACCGGTGCTCAGTCCATTTGATGCCATGAAAGAGGACGCCCCGCTTGTCCATGCATCAGGAAATGTCCTGGCACACGAGCACCTGGTCCGGGGAAATGCGGATGAGGTGATTGCAAAATCAAAGTATAAGGTAACAAAACACTATGAAACTCCCTGGACCGAGCACGCCTTCCTGGAGCCGGAGTGTGCGGTTGCCATGCCATTTGATGACGGAGTATTTATTTATTCTACAGATCAGGGTACATACGATACCCAGCATGAGTGCTGTATCATGCTGGGCCTTCCGCCAGAAAAAGTCATTGTGGAAAACAAACTGGTTGGGGGCGGTTTCGGTGGAAAAGAGGATGTCAGTGTCCAGCATCACGCGGCGCTTCTGGCATATCTGACGAAGCGGATTGTGAAAGTAAAGCTGTCCAGGCAGGAGAGTATTGTGGTCCATCCGAAGCGCCATCCGATGTGGATGGACATTACAACGGCCTGCGATGAGAACGGCATGTTGACTGCCATGAAGGCTGTTGTCGTATCGGATACAGGGGCGTATGCATCTCTGGGCGGCCCCGTACTCCAGCGCGCCTGTACGCATGCCGCCGGGCCATACAATTTTCAGGTGATAGATATAGACGGAAAAGCAGTATATACCAATAATCCACCGGCTGGAGCATTCAGAGGATTCGGTGTAACCCAGACCTGCTTTGGTTCAGAACGCAATCTGGACCTGCTGGCAGAGATGGTGGGTATTTCTCCGTGGGAGATCCGTTACCGTAATGCCATCCGTCCGGGGCAGGTGCTCCCGAACGGGCAGATTGCCGACGGTTCCACGGGTGTGGCGGAGACACTGGAAGCCGTAAAAGAGCTTTATGAAAGCGAACCTTATGCTGGAATTGCCTGTGCCATGAAAAATGCGGGAGTAGGCGTGGGACTGCCCGACTGGGGACGGTGCCGCCTGCTGGTAAAAGACGGAAAGGTACAAATCCATGCGGGCGCATCCTGCATCGGTCAGGGATTGGGAACCGTACTGACTCAGGTGGTATCCGAGACAACCGGCCTGCCGGTGGACCGGATAAAGTACTGTCAGCCAAACACCTCCAATTCCCCGGACTCAGGAACAACTTCGGGCTCCCGGCAGACACTGGTTACCGGAGAGGCTGCAAAGCGGGCATCAGAGAACCTGAAAGAAGATTTGAAAGGGCAGTCTCTGGAGGCTTTGGAAGGAAAAGACTACTACGGCGAGTATCTGGCAAAGACGGATAAGATGGGCAGCGATGTACCGAACCCTGTGTCCCATGTGGCCTATGGCTACGCGACACAGGTCTGTGTCCTGAATGAGGATGGTACGGTCAAAAAAATGGCAGCGGCCCATGATGTTGGGAAAGCGGTGAACCCGGTCAGTGTAGAAGGCCAGATTGAAGGTGGTGTCGTGATGGGCATGGGATATGCTCTGACGGAAAGATATGAGATTAAGGACGGATATCCGGTGTCCAGATTCGGTACACTGGGATTGTTTAAGGCGGATAAGGTACCGGAACTTGTTTCTCTTATCGTGGAAAAACCGGGCGTGGACGTGGGATACGGCGCAATCGGAATTGGTGAGATCACATCCATTCCGACGGCCCCGGCAGTTGCAGGAGCTTACTATAAACTAAGCGGAGAATTCCAGACGGTTCTTCCGCTGCAGGGAACCCCCTACGCAAAGAAAAAATAAATCGGGATTTAGCTTACGAGCTTTAGACTCGGGAGCGGACGAAGGGGGGCGCTTACCGTGAGCCGGGACGGACTGTGAAAAACACCTGTCCTGTTGGAAATACAGCCGCTGCGCCAAGCAGCAGTAAGAGGAAATCCACAAAATCAGCGTGAACCGAACACATTCACCGCTTAATCTGATGATTAAGCGGCTCAGGTGTTCTAAAAAGCTGCTTCGGAAGCAGCTTTTTTCGCGCTGATTTTGCGGATTTCCTCTAACTGCTGCTATGCTCGCTAAAAGCATTTCCA
>NZ_GL870809.1:1346611-1355194 GCF_000190355.1 Clostridium sp. D5
CGCCAAGCAGCAGTAAGAGGAAATCCACAAAATCAGCGTGAACCGAACACATTCACCGCTTAATCTGATGATTAAGCGGCTCAGGTGTTCTAAAAAGCTGCTTCGGAAGCAGCTTTTTTCGCGCTGATTTTGCGGATTTCCTCTAACTGCTGCTATGCTCGCTAAAAGCATTTCCAACAGGACAGGTGTTTTTCACAGTCCGTCCCGGCTCACGGTAAGCTAGGTTCATCCGCCGATAGGAAAGAACTCCTTCCCCGGTTGGATCCCAGACCGGGCCAGTGGATGGAATAGAATTGGTGTAACTTTTATGTCTCCAGTAGATTTGAAAATAGTTTTTTCGGTAAATTTAAAATAATGAATTTTTTACGGTAAGCGTCCCCGTCCGTTCACGCAACTAAAGCGCGTGAACTAAATCCCGAATTGTTTTTTGAAATAACTTGATGTATAATAATAACAACAGCATTATGTTAAATAAATTTGACATAAATGCTAATAAGCAAAAAGGAGAAAGAATATGAAAAAGTTTAAAAGAGCAGGAAGTGTTTTACTGGTGGCGGCGTTGATGAGTACTCTGGTATTTGGGTGTTCTTCAAACAAGGAAGAAAAAAAGGCAGATGCGAAGGAAGACACGAAAACTGAGGCACAGGACACCAAGGATGAGAAGAAAGAAGAGCCTGTAAAATTACTTGTTGCAGCGGCAGCCAGCCTGGAGTATTCTTATGAGGACGAGCTGATTCCGATGTTCGAGGAGGAGAATCCGAACATCACAGTAGAAGGTACGTATGACAGTTCAGGAAAGCTGCAGACACAGATTGAGGAAGGCATTGAAGCCGACGTATTTATGTCAGCGGCCATGAAACAGATGAATGCACTGGTTGATGAGGATATGGTGGACAAGGACTCTGTAGTGGAGCTTCTGGAAAATAAAATTGTCCTGATTACCTCCGCAGACTCTGCGCTGGATCTGAAAGAATTTACGGATATTACGAAAGCGGAGTCCATCGCAATCGGTGATCCGGCAAGCGTTCCGGTAGGACAGTATTCACAGGAAGCACTGACATCTCTTGGAATCTGGGATGAAGTATCTGCGAAAGCAAGTCTTGGAACAAATGTAACAGAAGTATTGAACTGGGTTGCAGAGGGAAGTGCAGAGGCAGGCATTGTATATGCTACTGACGCTGCAACAACAGATAAAGTGAAAGTTGTCACAGAAGCACCGGAAGGCAGCCTTGCAGAAAAAGCAATCTATCCGGTAGGTGTTGTCTCCGCTTCCACACAGAAAGAAGCAGCCCAGAAATTCGTAGATTTCCTGCAGAGCGACAAGGCAATTGCAGTATTTGAAAAATACGGATTTATTCAGAACAAATAATCTAAGAAAATGATAGTGGAGGGACCAGGATGGACTTATCACCAATACTGATATCAATGAAAACAGCAATGTCAGCGATTGTCATTACGTTTTTTGCCGGAATTGCAATTGCTTACTGGGTTGTAAATATGAAGCATGAGAAGATTAAAATGGTGTGTGACGGAATCCTGACCCTGCCGCTTGTACTTCCCCCAACAGTAGCCGGTTTTTTTCTGCTGTATCTCTTCGGGGTGAAACGGCCGATCGGTAAAATACTCCTGGATTTTTTTGGAGTAAAAATTGCATTTTCCTGGGGGGCAACCGTCCTTGCGGCGGTTGTAATCTCATTTCCGCTGATGTACCGCTCGGCACGGGGCGCTTTTGAACAGGTCGATTTTAACCTGCTCTATGCGGGAAGAACACTTGGAATGTCGGAGTGGAGTATCTTCTGGAGAATTCTGATTCCAAATGCTCTCTCAGGCATCTTATCCGGTGGAATCCTGGCCTTTGCAAGAGGGCTGGGAGAGTTCGGGGCTACAGCCATGATTGCGGGCAATATAGCCGGAAAAACGCGGACCCTGCCCCTTGCAGTCTACTCAAATGTAGCGGCGGGGGACATGCACGGGGCCTATCAGTATGTGCTGATTCTGGTTGTGATTTCTTTCTTTGTAGTGACAGGAATGAATTATGTGACCTATGTGTATGGAAAACATGGCCGGAGGTAAGATACGTGTACAGAAAAGCCAGAAACAATGAAGGAAAGAAGGTGCTGCAATGTTTCATCCGGTTATAAAGCTGAAGATTTATAATGAAGACCTGGTATACGGTCCGGGGCTGATAACTTTACTGGAATATCTCAGACAGACCGGTTCAATGAAAGAAGCATGTGCCGCCATGGGAATGTCATACAGCAAGGGCTGGAAGATTATGAACCGGGCGGAGAAAGAACTGGGATATGAGCTATTGCTGCGCAGACACGGAGGTAATAAGGGCGGAAAATGCGAACTTACCGAAAATGGCGAATCTTTAACCGCGAGGTACAGAAAAATGGAACAGCGGGTAAATGAACAGACGCAGCTGGCATTTAAAGAATACTTTCCCGAATATACGGAAAAAGGAAGATAAACAGAACAATAAAAATCTGTTTTGGCAGAAATAAAAGCCTGAAAAGAAGAGTTAGCCGAAAAAATGATACGCATCCCTTTAAATAGACAAGTTTTATTATTTCACTTGTTTATTTAAAGGGATGCGTATTTTATTTTCATAGGAAAATTCGTCCTATGAAATAAAAAAGCCTTCCCGGTGGGATGCGCACTGCGGCGTAAGCTGCAGATGCCGCGATGCGCCCGCCGCAGGCGCGGGTTCCGCAAGAAAACTCTATTTTATGTGTAAAAAATGATATCCGATGAAGGGGGATGAATACGGAAAAATATATATGAAAAAGTAGTAAACAAGAACTAAATTTAGAACGATCTAATACTTTTAACTAGGCAAATCGGTGTAACTATACAATATAGTAATAATCAGAAAATGAATAGACAATTGGAATGCTAATGATAAATTATTATAAAAAAATAGCTAAATATCCTAATTTTCATATATGAAATTTCATTCTATACTAAGGCCATAGCTTATAGCGCAGGAAGAGTCCGGACTTTCGAATGACAAATAAGCAAAAATGAGGAGGTATTACATAATATGGAAAAAGAAAAATCACGCGTTCTTGAAATGCTGGAAACTGGAAAAACTGTAACATGGCCGCTGGCGGTTGAGTCAGATAGTGAAGTAGCGGACTTCGTTAAAAAAGAAGTTGAAGGAAAGGCGTCTACTGACCGTACACAGAGACTATTTGATCATTTCCTGGATTCCAAGTGCCGTTTTGATGGACAGATGCCATTATTATATACAGAAGCGTGGAAAAAATATGATGGTATGCCGTTGTATATCCGCCGAGGTCTTTCATACAAGTATATGATTGAAAATATGGATGCAACCGTAAAAGAAGATGAAGTGATTGTTGGTTCCAAGACACGTTTTACCCGTGGTGCAACAATGTATCCTCAGTTCTCCACTAAATTTATGATTGATTTCCTGAATATGGCAGAGGACGAGGAAGCAAAACTCTTTTCTGTTAGTGGTGATGACGAAGCTCACAACATCAAAGAAGAAGGCTGGATAAAATTAGGGCAGTTGTTCTCCATACGTGAAGAAGAAGTTGAACCAATGAGAGAATGTCTGAAATACTGGAGCACACGGTCTATAGAGGATGTATCCGAGAAGGTTATGGAAGAATCCTTCCCATATTATAAAGATCTGAAGCTGGCACAGAAAGTTGGTATTTTCCCTGGTTCCGGTCTTGCATCCGGATGTGACGGACGCTGGATACCGGCATATGACATTATCGTAGAGCGTGGTCTGGACGATGTGATAGCAGAATGTAAACGTCATCTGGAAGAAGAGCAGCCGATTAAGAAGGAAGGTACAGAGAAAATCTACTTCTGGCAGGCTTGTATCTATACTTGTGAAGCAATCATTACATGGGCAAAACACTATGCTGAGGATGCCCGCCGCCAGGCAGAGACTGCAGATGAGCCCCGTAAGAGTGAGCTGCTTTTGATAGCAGAAGGTCTTGAGTGGAGCCCGGCAAAACCGGCCCGTACATTCAGAGAAGGATTACAGGCTGCATGGCTCGGTCATCTGATGGTATGGAATGATTCCATCTCTCTCGGGTTGTCACCTGCACATTGGGGCAAATTATTATATCCATTATATGAGGCGGATCTTGCATCTGGACGAATCACAAAAGAAGAAGCTCTTGAGCTTTGGGAAATCATGAGGATTAAGTTTAGTTCTGAAGAATACATCACTCCATCTGCATGGGCAGCTATGGCATCGTCTAACTCCTTCCAGCATATGACAGTAGGCGGTTTGGATCCTAAGACTGGTAAATGTGTTGATAATGAATTAGAGGAAATGATCCTCGAGGCAGGTGTGAACATTCCAACTCCACAGCCGACACTTGGTATTCTTGTGAGCTCTAAGACTTCAGACCGTCTGCTCATGAAAGCAGCGGAAACTACGAAGGCTGGATGCGGATATCCGGCATGGTTCAATTATGATAAGCAGGTGGAACATCTTCTCTGGTGTCATGCTGAGGAGAATATTTCACTGGAGGATGCAAGAAACGTGGGTATTGCCGGATGTGTTGAGATTGGCATGCAGGGTATGGCACACGGCATCAACCATCCTGCATTTTATAATGAAGGAAAAACTTTTGAATTAGCATTAAATAATGGTGTTGATCCAAGAACCGGTGAAGTTTGTTTCACAGGCTGTAAGCCAATAACATGCTATGAGGATGTCTGGGATAACTTTGTTATGATCCGTGAGCATTACATGAGAGTTTACATGCGCTACTGGGATTTCGTTATTGGAATCTGCCGTGAGATTCATCCAAAGATTGCAGGCTCCGTACTGATGCATGACTGTGTAGCAGTTGGACGGCCGCAGGATGATAATGGCTGCCGTTACAATAAGTCTGTTACACTGCTTGATTCTGGTACAGTTAATGTTTGTAATGGACTGGCCGCTATGAAGAAGCTTATCTGGGATGAAAAGAAATACACTTTTGAAGAGTTCAAAGAAGCAATTGATAATAACTTTGGCTATAAGATAGGTGCTGTTGCAGGTAACTTCTCTATGCTTAATCAGGAAATTGATCCTGCATTGCATATGAAATATGCGATGATCCATAAGGATATCCTTGAGACACCGAAGTTCGGTAATGATGACGATTATGTAGACAATATCTTTGTGGATCTGTGGCATGACTATGACAGAGTCTGTGCATCAGAGATTACATATCTTGGATATCGTTGGCTGACAGCGGCATTATCTATATCCGCCCATGGCCCTCATGGTCGTGTTACGGGAGCTACAGCAGATGGCCGTCTGTCAGGAGTTACGCTTTGTGACGGTATTCTTTCTGCATCACCCGGAACAGATACAAATGGACCGATAGCACTTTTGAATTCCGGAGTGAAACTTGATCCTACAGAGTACCGCAGTGTTCAGCTAAACATGAAGATTCATCCAAATGCGATCCGCGGTGACGAAGGAAGCAGAAACTTTGTAGACTTTATTAAAACATATTTTAACACTGGTGGATATCATGTTCAGTTTAATATCGTTGATTCCAATATGCTTCGTGATGCTCAGAAGCATCCGGAAAACTACCGTGAACTGATGGTTCGTGTTGCCGGATTCAGCGCTTACTGGTGTGAACTTGGCAAGCCGATCCAGGATGAGGTCATTGCCCGTACTGAGTACAACCAAGTGTAAACTAAATTATAGATAAGTTGTTTTAATATAATTTTAAGCTTAGAGGGGGAGTATCTCCTCCTCTTTTTAAAATTATCATTGAGGAGGAATGAAAATGAGTGGAAAAAATGAAAAATTTTCTGGCTGGTCAGTCACATCTGCAGCATTTGTAATTGTTTTATTTCATATGACAATTCGTGGCTCGTTTGCAACATTAATTAATGGAATGGTTGAAGCTACAGGCTGGTCAACCGCCGCTGTATCAGCAGGAAGTTCAATTTTCATGGTCATGTACGGCCTGTTTGCATTTTTTGTGGGTACTTATATTGACAAGCTTGGCTGCCGCCTTACCTATAGTATACATGGTATTATCATGGGAGTTGGCTTGTTCCTTTGCAGTTTCGCAAAAGAACCATGGCAGTACTGGTTATTCTATGGTGTAATCGCCGGTATCGGTTCTGGCGCGTTCTGGGCACCTATTACTTCTATGGTACGTCAGTGGTTCATGGAGAAGTTAGGTCTTGCAATGGGGCTTACAACTGCTGCTGCTGGTGTTGCAATGAGTATTGGGCCTCTCCTGTCCATGATTTTGATGTCGACAGCATCATGGCAGGTAATGATGAGAGTATTCGGTATTGTCCTGATGATCGGTATTACAATCGCTGCACAGTTTACTAAGAGCAAACCAGAGGCAGTAGGGCAGAAGCCGTTAGGTTATGACAACTTCATGGCGAAGATGGCAAAAACTGATTCCGGCCAGAAAAAAGAAGAATTCTATGTTCCGTTTAAATGGGCAGTCAAACACAAAACATTCTGGATGCTTTCACTGCTATGGTTCTTTTCTAATTTTGCCGAGTTTATCGTATTTTCACATTCTATTAACTATGTAACAAAGGATCTTGGTTATGATAAACTATCTGCAACATATATTTATTGTCTCATTGGTCTGATGTTCATTATATCAGCAATCGTTGTAGGCGGTTATGTCGATAATCTTACAAAGAAACTGGGAGATCCGGTCAAGGCACGTAAGAGAGTTCTGACATTCTCTTATGTAGGATGTGCGATCATGGCACTGTGGCTGAATTATGGTGTTAAGCTTACGGCAAATGGCGGACAAAGTCACTGGGCATTCCTGGTATATGCAATTCTTTTTGGCCTTGTATATGGAATGTATATCCCAACAGTGGCTGGATATGTTGGGGTTATGCTTGGCCGCAAGGAGATGCCACCGGCATGGGGACTTATCTCACTGGTTGGTATGGCCGGCGGAGCAGGCCTGGGACCTTATGTTGCAGGTGCACTTCGTGATGCAACAGGAAGTTACTTTGTAGCAATCTGGATTTCTGTAATATTCTATCTTGTAGCATGTGTGTTTGTTAATATTGTGAAACAGCCGTCCAGAGAAGAAGTGTGGGGCGATAAGTAGACGACAGGATACCTGGTATTTACAGCAGTGGTGGGGGAAATTATTCTCTCACTGTTGCTTTGCCGAATGGAGAGGATAGGTGATGAGCCAGTTGAGTGGATTAGAAGTTAAGATAAAAGGTCTTGATTTGTCGCGGGAATATTATGAGAATATGGGGAAATCCATATTGATGGAACTGTTTCCCGAATATATGGGAAAAGCGGCGGTAGGCCTGGTGGGAGAGGGATCAGAGTGCTTTGGTTTTGATGACCAGATTTCCATGGACCATGATTACGGGCCGTCCTTTTGTGTATGGTTACCGAGGAATATATATACCCGGGCCAGGGAGAGTATGACCGAGATCTATGAGTCACTTCCGAAAGAATACAAAGGCATCAGCGCAAATATTATCAGAGAGCAGTCTGCGGGGCGCCGGGGAATTCTGGAGATTGAGGGCTTTTATCAAAAATTTCTTACCAGGGATACGATACCGGAAAGTTCGCTAGACTGGCTGAGGATACCGGAACATTTTTATGCGGTTGCTACAAACGGAGAGGTGTTCGAGGATAATCTGGGCATGTTTACTGATGTGCGCAGGAAGCTTCTTGATTATTATCCCGAAGATGTACGGCTGAAAAAGATTGCAGCCTGTGCAGTCAGGATGGCACATTCCGGGCAGTGCAATTATGCACGCATGATGTGGCGGCGTGATATTGTAGCAGCAAAATTTGCTCTCGATGAATTCATGAGAAATACCATTGCTATAGTATTTCTTCTGAATCGTGTTTACTGTCCATATTATAAATGGATGTGGAGAGGCTTGGAACAGCTGCCAAAGCTTGGCAGGGTCAGAGAGCTTTTGAAGATTATGGCAGCCGGAGTTTTGGACGAAAGTCACTGGGATTCGAGTAAATGGAAGGCTTGCCGGTATAAACTGAACCGGGCTGATCAGATGGTTGATATGGTGGAGCAGATAGCGGATTTGATAAGAGAAGAACTGTGGAGGCAGGGTATAAGCAGCAGCACATCGGATTATCTCGAAGAACATGGTTATGCAGTGATGTCCTGTATACAGGATCAGCGGATTCGGTCATTGCCGGTACTTGTAGGGTAAAAAATATGAGTAATATAAGAGAGATAGTCGAAGAGGAATGGAGTCAGTTTCAAAAGGTAAATAATGAGGGCGGAAGGGCATCATGCCAGGATGACTGGAAGATGTTCTATATCATGAGAAAAAGCCAGTTCCTTGTCTGGCCGGAAGAGGTATTGGACAGCTATTACGGGGATCTGTGCAAGGCCCGTGAAGAGGGAAAGAATCTGTTGTTTTATAAGTATGCGTTTATGATGGAAAGGACGGCGCCCGAACAGTACAAACAACTGGAATGGGCACTCCCCGTAATTTCAGAGGAGCGGAAACGGCGCATTGAAGCAACGGTAGCCGTCCATGTAAAATGGGCGGAAGAATTTGAGCAGGAGTATCCGGCTTATGCAATGCGTGGGCGCCCGA